>NZ_LACH01000039.1 GCF_000968015.1 Pseudomonas fluorescens | reverse complement strand
AGCGCAGGTCACGTATCACCGCGCTGGCCTGTTGCTGCGCCTGCTCTCGACTGAGCCCCTGAGCTTCCAGGTTTTGGAAGTGGCGCAGGATGCCGCTGGTGGTCTCGACCACGTGGCGGGTTTTCAGCGCCTTGGCGGCATAGAGGTCGTCATAGCTCTGCTTGAGCATCAGGCCGGCCAGAATCAGCAGCATCAGGATAGACATCAGCAGGATCAACCACAGGCGGCGGTTGATGGGGATATTACGCAGACCGAGCATGGGCGACTCCACAAGGTGTGGCAAAAAGGGGACAGCCGGACGTAGAGGGCGCTTGACCTCGATCGCTGCGGGCGAAGTCGCGCACCATGACGCGGCTCATGTGTTGTTCTTCGGTAAGTTCGACGGACGGAAGCCGCTGAAAAAGGATCGCACCCGCGGTGGTGTCAGTTCCGCCAGAGTGGGCGGGTTCCAGCGCGGAGCTTTGTCCTTGTCGATGATCAGGGCGCGCACGCCCTCCATCAGGTCACCTTTGTCGAACCACTGATAGTCGAGGTGCAGCTCCAGGGCAAAGCAGTCGGCCAGGCTCAGGTAACGGCCGCGGCTCAGCAGCTCCAGGGTCACGGCCATCGCCAGTGGCGAACGGCTGTCGAGCAGCTTGGCCGTCTGCTCGGCCCAACTGCGCAGCTCGGGACGCTGCTCGCGCTGCAGGGCGGTGCGAATGGCCGGCACATCGGGCAGGGAGAAATACTCATCGATCACCTGGCGGTAGGCCTTGAGTTCCGATCCTCCAATACGTTCGGTGGCCATGCTGGCGAGCAGGTCTTGCAGGTCTTCGTCGGGCGCACCGGTCCAGTTCAACTGATCCAGCGCGGCATCCAGTTCGGCCAGTTGCTCACTGGGCAGGCAGTAGTCAGCCAGGTTGGCATAGAGGGCGTCGGCGGCACCTATCTGGCAACCTGTGACGCCCAGATAGATACCCAGCTCACCCGGAAGGCGCGGCAGGAAATAACTGCCGCCGACATCGGGGAAAAAACCGATGCCGACTTCCGGCATCCCCATCCGCGTGCGCTCGGTGATCACCCGCAACGAGGCGGCCTGGGCCAGGCCCATACCGCCGCCCAACACATAACCATCCAGCAGCGCCAGCACCGGTTTGGAGTAGCGATGCAGGTACTCGTCAAGGGCGTATTCCTCCTCGAGGAACACCTCGTGCAGGTCGTCGCCGGCCTTGTGGCTGTCGTACAGCATGCGGATGTCGCCACCGGCGCAGAAGGCCTTTTCCCCGGTACCACGGAGGGTCACGGCGACAATCTCCGGGTCCTGTTCCCAGACCCACAGGTGCCGGCAAAGCAGTGTCACCATGGGCAGGTCCAGGGTGTTCAACGCGCTCGGTCGATTCAGCGTCAGGTGGCCGACGCGGTTGCGCACACTGGCCAGCACCGGGGCTTGTTGCTCGCTCATGCTCAGGCTTCCCCACGGAACAGTTTGATGCTGGCGCAGAAGTCCCGAGCCGCGAGGAAGGGTTGGCAGTTGTTCTTCATTGGAGTCTTCCATCGATTGTGGTGATGATTTGGGCGAATAGCGGATACGGATCGGTCGTTCGGCGAGGGGGAGGGCGCTGCTGCACCCTCCTTGCCGAGATATTTACCAGAGCGCCAGGGTGTAGCTGACGATCAGGCGGTTCTCGTCGAGGTCGCTACCGAAGTTGGTGGAGCGCACTGTTGCATTGCGCCATTTCACCCCGACATTTTTCAGCGGCCCGCTCTGCACCACGTAGCCGATGTCGGTATCGCGCTCCCATTCCTTGCCTTCGGGGCGGTTGTTGCCCAGGTCGATATCGGACCCGCTGATGTAGCGGGTCATGAAGGTCAAGCCGGGAACGCCGATGGCCGCAAAGTTGTAGTCGTAACGCGCCTGCCAGGACTTTTCGTCCTTGCTGGCGAAGTCGCCGATCTGTACGAAGTTCACCAGGAACGCATCGCTGCCGTTGACGTAGGCGTAGCCGGTGTCACCGCTCATGCCTTGATAACCCAGGCCTAACGCATGCCCGCCGAGGTTGTAGGTGAACATCGCGCCAATCGCGTTGTTATCGACATTGCTACCGCCATCGTCCGTGGAGCGGGCGAAGCGCAGATCCGTCTTCAGCGACTGGCCCGTCGTCACCGGCAATACATAAGTCAGGTTCACCAAGTGCTGGCTGTAGAAGTTGTCGAGATGGCCGTAGCTGTAGCCGGTGGCGAGGTTGCTGGTCCATTTGTAGTTCAGGCTGGCGAAATCGAAGCTGTCGCTGTCGACATGACGTGTGGTGATGCGCTTGGCACCGGTGCGGGTGATGCCCATGTCCTCGTAGTCCGAAGAGTCGCGCTGATTGACCTGCGTCAGTCGCCCGGCATCCACGGTCAGGCCTTCGATTTCCAGCGACGTCAACTGACCGCCCTTGAAGGTTTGCGGCAACAGCCGTGAATCGTTGGCCTGCACCGTCGGCACTTTCGGCAGCAGCGTGCCGAGTTTCAGCGTGCTTTTGGAGGCGCGCACTTTGGCGGTCAGACCCAGTTCGCCGTACTCGTCCTGCGCCCCTTTGCTCGTGTCGCGGTGACGTTTGAGCAGGCCGGAACCGGCGCGATCCGGGCTGGAGTCGAGCTTGACGCCGACCAGGCCGATGGCATCGAAACCGACACCGATCAAACCGTCGGTGAAGCCCGATTCATAGCGCAGCAGGAAGCCCTGAGCCCATTCCTCTTGTTTGGATTGGGCGGCGTTGTCCTGGCGAAAGTCACGATTGAAATAGAAGTTGCGCAGCTCGAGACTGGCCTTGCTGTCTTTGACAAAGTCAGCAGAGGCGGTGGCCGAGAGGCTGATGACGCCGCCAGCCAGCAGCAGTCGGGTAGCGAGTTTGGAGGTGTGACGGTCCATGGTGAAACCCCTTGATTATTATTCTGGATTAATGGGTTCCCGCATCGGGCTTCACGGCTCGATGTTCGGGGTAGTGCTTGAAAAAGACGCGTCGGGTGCGGAAATTTGGGCGAGAGCGTTTGCTCCAGTTCGGCTGCGAAAGCAGTCGTGAAACTGGCAAATGCTGACTACCTGACGAATTGCTAAGGACTGCTTTTTGGATGGCCCCTAATGGGGTGCTGTTGTTCGTGATCGACTTGTATTACGTCTCACTTGTGTTTTGATATGGCTCTGGGGCGGGGCTGTGCTCGGTATTGATTGAGCCTTAGCTTAACGAGCTAGTTATCGGGCTTGAAATAGCCCGATACGCCGAATTAATTGCATATCACGCCAGTCTGGCGATGCGCAGAGGAGTGGCGACGCGTGGATCATTCGGTGGATAACACCTTGTCTATGACCTTCGTCCAGGGACTGTTACAGGGGGCTACCAATATCTGTAGCCGAACCGAGATACAGGGCTTTGTCACGGCAGCAGGCATAGCCGAACACTTGCTTGGAACGCCTGACGCGCGGGTGACCTACGATCAGTTCGTGCGCTTGTACCAGCAAGTGGCCGTGGGCAGTGGCGACGAAATGATGGGGTTATGGTCCAGGCGTATTCGCAGTGGCACACTCAAGTACTTGTGCTTGAGCCTTCTTGACGCCAGCTCCCTTTCCAACGCCATGTACCGTTTCACTCGATTCTGGAACTTGTTGCTTGATGACTACGAGCTCGGTTACGCCGAAGACTCGGGCAAGATTGTGATTTCCCTGGAGGCACGTGACAGTTCCGCCAAGCTTCAACGCTTCGGCCATGAGTTAATGATGAAGCTGGCTCATGGTGTGGCGTCATGGTTGATCGGGCAGGAAATTCCTCTGTGCAGCGTAATGTTTTCCTTTCCACGGCCCGTGTACGCCTCGGAATACATGCACATGTTCTCGGCACCGATCAGCTTCCAGCAACCCTGCACAACACTCTGTTTTGACGCTGAATGGGGGGCTCGGAAATTTCGCCGAAACAAGGCCGAGCTACTGCCCTTTCTTGAGGTCGCCCCGCGCTACTGGTTATTTACCACGCTGAAGGAGCGATTGGTGGCTCAGCAGGTGCGCCAATACTTAATGTCGAACCTCAAGCATGACGACAGTTTGCAGGGCGCTGCCGTCGCGCTGCTCATGTCCACTCGCACATTGACCCGCAGGCTCAAGGATGAAGGTACTAGCTACCAGCTGGTCAAGGACGCCTTACGTCGAGATATCGCCGTGCAGCAACTGATTCACACGACACTGTCGATTACCCAGATTGCCATGGGGTTAGGCTTTGACTCCAACGCAGTCTTCCATCGCGCGTTTCGGGGATGGACAGGTAGCACTCCCGGGGCTTACCGGTGCAGTGATTCTGATTCGAGATCGTAGCTTGACCCTGGCTGCGCAATGCACCGAGCGAGGTCGAGCGACAAACGATCGTGGCGCTGTGCAACATTCCCGCCCGTCACCCACATGCAAACCCTGCCCGTCGAACTGGCACTAACCCGTGGTGGCGTGGTCAGTAATTGGCGCTTGTAGTGGCGAGTGTCGTCTTTGATAGCGGCACGTCAGGCTACGTTTAGTGCTTTCTCCATGCCTTAGGGCAAACGCTCGCGAAGGATTGCGGCCTGGACCGACTTTTCCTTTTGCGGGCGACACTCTATGGGTTTGCTTCTCGATCCTCGTCATGACATTGATGCCGCTTTATTAAGCTATCGCCGGGTGTTCTGGTCGCTGGCGTTGTTCAGTGGGGTGATCAACCTGCTGGTGCTGGTGCCGTCGCTCTACATGATGCAGGTGTACGACCGGGTTCTCACCAGCCGCAACGAAACCACCTTGTTCATGCTCACCTTGATCGCCCTGGGACTGTTCATGTTCAGCGGCCTGATCGAGTGGGCACGCGGCGAGGTGATGATTCGCATGAGCGCGGGGCTGGACGATGCCTTGGGCGAGCGGATTTTCGACGCCGCCTTCGCCCGCAGCCTGCGCGAGCACAACGCCAACCCGGCGCAGGTACTTACCGATCTGGCGACGCTGCGGCAGTTGATCACCGGCCAGGGCCTGATCGCCTTGCTCGATGCGCCGTGGTTGCCAATTTTCCTGCTGGTGGCGTTCATCTTTCATCCCTGGTTCGGCGTGCTGACGTTGGTTCTGGCTCTGGTACTGATTGGCCTGGCGCTGTGGGGCGAGTTGTCGACTCGCACACGCTTGGGCGAAGCCAATCGCCTGGGTGTGCAGTCGTCGATCTATGTCAACAGCACGTTTCACAATGCCGAAGTCATCCAGGCCCTGGGCATGCTCGGGCCGTTGCGCCAGCGCTGGAGCCTGCTGCAGCAACGCATCATTGCCGCCCAGGCCCATGCCAGCGACCGCGGCGCGCGTATCACTTCGATGACCCGGTTCGTGCGCATCTCCGGACAGTCTTTGGCCCTCGGCCTGGGGGCGTTGTTGGTGCTTGAAGGTCAATTGTCGGCGGGCATGATGATTGCGATGTCGTTGCTGCTGGGGCGTGCCCTGGCGCCCGTGGAAATCGCCATTGGTTCGTGGAAACAATTCAACTCCGGCCGCCAGAGTTACCAGCGCCTGAGCCAACTGCTTGCCCAGCATCCGCGCGAGCGCCTGCGCATGCCTTTGCCACCGCCCACCGGCGCAGTGCGCCTGGAGCAGTTGTATGTCGGCCCGCCCGGCGCCTCGCAACCGATCCTGCGGGGCATCAATTTCAGCCTGGCCAAAGGTGATGTGCTCGCCGTCGTCGGCCCCAGCGCCAGTGGTAAATCAACCCTGGCCAGGGCGATGGTCGGCGTATGGCCGGCCTTGGGCGGTTCGGTGCGCCTGGACGACGCCGAGATCAGTCAATGGTCCCACGACGCCCTGGGCCCGCACCTTGGATACCTGCCGCAGGACATCGAGCTGTTCGACGGCAGTGTGGCCGACAACATTGCCCGCTTCGGCGAGCAGGACGCCGACAAGATCATCGCCGCCGGGCGTCACGCCGGCATTCACGAGATGATCCTGAGGTTCCCCAAGGGTTACGACACGCCGCTGGGCCCCGGCGGGCTTGGCTTGTCCGGTGGACAAAAGCAACGCCTCGGCCTGGCTCGCGCGCTCTATGGGCGTCCGTCGTTGATTGTGCTCGATGAGCCCAACTCCAACCTCGATGACGCCGGAGAGCGGGCGCTGGTGCAGGCCATCAGTGCGCTCAAGGCTGCTGGCAGCACCGTGGTGCTGATTACCCACCGGCCTAATGTGCTGGCGGTGGTCGATCACATCCTGGTGCTTAAGGACGGTACTCAACAAGCATTTGGTCCGAGGGATCAGGTGCTCAAGGCATTGATGCCGGGGCCAAGACCGGCCGCGGTAAGGGAGACTGGCGAAGATGCGTGATCTTACCCCTGGGGCACAAACGTACAGCGAGCAGGCCCCGAGCGTGCGCGGCGCCACAGCGCTGCCCTGCGCCAGTACCGACGCTGGAGGTGCGGCACGCTATGGCGTGGGTTTCCTGGTCCTGACGCTGGGTGGCTTTCTGCTTTGGGCCTGCCTGGCGCCGCTCGACCAGGGTGTCGTCGGCAGCGGCACAGTGGTGGTGGCGGGCGAACGCAAGGCTGTGCAGTCGTTGGTCGGTGGGGTGGTGGAAAAGTTGCTGGTCAGCGATGGCGACCGCGTCACCCAGGGGCAGTTGCTGGTGCAGCTCAATACGGTGCAGGCACAGTCGCAACGGGACGTGACCCTGGGCAAGTTGCTCAACGATCGCAGCGTCGAGGCGCGGTTGATTGCCGAGCGCCTGGGCTCAGCCGAGATCCAATGGCCCGCTGAACTGCTGGAACGCGCCAACGAACCGCGGGTCAAGGCGTCCATGGCCTTGCAGAGCCAGTTGTTTTTGACCCGCCGCGCAGAACTGGGCAGCCGCTTGCAGATCATCGAACACGAAGCCGCGGCATTGCAGCAGCAATTGCACGGCTACGAAGGCGTCAAGCGCAACTACGACACGCAGATGAGCTTCCAGCAGCAAGAGCTGGAAGGCCTGCGCGAATTGGCCCGTGAAGGCTACATTCCGCGCAACAAACTCTTCGAGGCCGAGCGCAACGCAGCCCAATTGGCCGGGCAGATTTCCTCCGGAGTGGGCGATGTCGGCAGGACCCGCCAGGCGATCAATGAAAGCCGGCTCAAGGCCTTGCAGGCGCAGCAGGAATTTCGCCGCGATGCCGAAACCCAACTCAGCGAGGTCTCTGCCGAGGCGGCAGGTTATGCCGATCAGATTCGGGCCTTGCAGTTTGAAGTCGACAATGGTGCGATCCGTGCGCCGGTGTCCGGGCAGGTCATGGACGTGAACATTCATACGGTCGGGGGTGTTGCGCAGGCCGGCCAAACCCTGATGCAGGTGGTGCCACTGGATGCGCCGATGGCGATCACCGCGCATTTCGAGCCGCTGATGGCCAATAAGCTGCGCCCGGGGCTGCCGGTGCATGTGCATTTCACCGCGCTGCAACGGGTGGATACGCCGACGGTCACCGGCACGGTGACTACGGTGTCGGCGGACCAGTTGATCAATGAACAGACGCACCAGCCGTACTTTTCCGCCAAGGTCGAAATTCCCGCCGACACCGTCGCCTCGTTGCAGGCCGCAGGACTACTGGTGCGTCCTGGCATGCTCGCCGATGTCACGGTGGTGACGGGGGAACGCACCTTGATGAATTACCTGATGAAACCTTTGCGTGAACGCTTGCTTGCGGCCTTTAAAGAGGAGTGAGCATGATTGCTGCGTAAGACGCCTCGCGCTTCAATGACCCAACCGTGCAATCGGCACACGGTCGTTTGTAGCGAGGGATTTATCCCCTCAGCACATTGGATCTGTGGTTAATGCCTGTCAGTTACGCCGAAACTCGATCCTTGTAGCAGCTGGCGAAGCCTGCGTTCGGCTGCGTAGCAGTCGTAAATCCTGAACCCGCGGTTTAACTGACACACCGCGGTGACTGGTTTTACGACTGCTGCGCAGCCGAACGCAGGCTTCGCCAGCTGCTACAGGGTATGTGTGCTCCTGAAACTGCTTAACTGACTGGCATTAGGGTCTGAGGTGGCCTTTAATTTTTCAGGCACTGCACATCCCTTGTGGGAGCGAGCTTGCTCGCGATGGCGGTCGATCAGTCAGCCTCCATGCTGAATGTACCGCCGCTTCGCGAGCAAAGTGCAACTCAGGCTGTAAAGTCGCTGGCGTGCAGCTCCTTGACGCCCACCATTTGGACTTCGAACTCGGGGGTGGCGTCGGCGTTGACACTGCCGGAGAGAATGCCGTCGGCAAAGCGCAGTTGGCCGGTAGCGTTGGTGGGGTCAAAGGCGTTGCTGCCGATGAAGGTGAAGGCGTCCATGTTGGCGGTCAGCGGGTTGGCGTCCAGGCCGGTGAAATCCAGATGATCACCCTCGGTGGTCTTGAAGCCGTTGACCACATCGTGCAAAGCCCCGACGCCCATGTCCGACAGCGCACCAAACGCGTAGGTATCCGCGCCAGTGCCACCGGTGAGGTTGTCGGTGCCTGCGCCGCCGATCAGCCGGTCATCGCCCGAACCGCCCACCAGCGTGTCGTTGCCCGCACCACCGCTCAGAACGTTCGCCGCGCTGTTGCCCGACAGAGTGTCGCCGTAGGCGCTTCCCGTCAGGTTTTCGAAGAACTTCAAGGTGTCGAGCCCGGAACCTCCGGTGTTTTGTTGTGCTGACGTCGAGAGGTTTACGGTAACGCCGGACGGGGCGCGTTCAAAAGACACCGTGTCAATGCCATCGCGCCCGTCCAGCACGTTGTTGCCGGCTCCGGCGAACAGCGTGTTGTCCAGCGCGTTGCCCGTGCCATTGGCGGCGCCAGTGCTATCGATATAAAGACGCTCGACGTTGTTGCCGAGGGTATAGGCCGCCAGTTTGCTGTGCACACTGTCGATCCCCCCAGGCACCGCATTGCTGTTGGTCTCGATCACAGTGTCGTCGGCGTTGTCGACATAGTAGGTGTCGTTGCCATCGCCGCCGCTCATGCTGTCGGCCCCTGCGGCACCATCGAGCACGTTGGCGGCGGCATTGCCGGTGATGAAGTTGCGCAGCTCATTGCCGGTGCCGTCGATGTCGGACACGCCGGTGAGCACCAGATTTTCGAGATTGGCACCCAGGGTCCAGCTGACCGAGGCCTGCACCGTATCGATCTGCGAGGGTGACGTGTTGGTTTCCGTCACGCTGTCGGACGCGTTATCGACCACATAGATGTCGTTGCCGTCGCCACCGGTCATGGAGTCGGCACCCAGGTCACCATCCAGTGTGTCGTTGCCCGAGCTGCCCACCAGGGTATCGTCCTGGTCAGTGCCGGAAATCATCCCGCCCTGGTTTTGAGCGTTGTCGAAAATCGCCTGTACGCTGTTGTTATCGCTGGGGTCGCCTTGAAAGCCAAGGTCACCGGCGATGTAGTCGGCCAGGCGCTGGCCGACGATTTCCGCCGACTCCTCGTGCAGGTGCCAGACGTCGTCGGGATACACCAGCGGATCGACTTCGTAGCGCAAGGGCAGGTCGGTGTAGTCCACCGCCAGCTTGACATCGGTGCGCTCGGTGGCGATGGCTTCCTGGACGGTGCGGACATAGCCTACGCCCTCGACGATGGAGGCAATCTTCTCTTCGGAATAACCCCGGGCACGCGCCGCATCCTCCTGGTAGTGACCGGTTTCCATCATGTACACGCTGAAGTTGCCGAACTGGGCATGCAGGTAATCAAACACCTTCAGGGTCGCGTCCTTGTAGGCAGCCGCCGCCGCTGTTTTGTCCGTGGCACGGCCGATCTCTTGGGCGGCTTCCTCGCCCTGGCCCCAAATGATGCCCATGGTGACGTTATCGATCGATTGCAGTTCGCTGAGCTGGTCGCCCAGCAACGCGACGGCACGCAACAGCGCAGCCCCGGGCTGGTTGGTGTCGGTCAACCACCAACACAACTTGAGTTCCTCGGCACTCATGGTCGACAGGCCGTTGACCGTGCTGCCGCCCACCGCGAGGTCAATGCCATTGCCATCGGCATCGGTGAACTGGCTACGCACGTCATAAGGGGTGTAGCGGTCCAGATCGTTGACCAGCATCGAGGTGCCGGACTGATCGTCGTCCTCCGTCATGCGCAACAGGCGCGCATTGGATTGGCCGAGGGTGGGCAGGTAGAGGATGTCCTGTTGGGCGCGCTCGCCGAACACGAAGTCGCTGGCGGTCAGGGTGTTGAGGTAGTTGCCGTTGAGGGCGATTTCAAAACGGTTGCCATCGGCATCCGCGTCGGCGGATTTGATGTAGGTCTTGTCGCCGGCCGTGTTGAGGGTCATGTACAACGTGTGATTGCTGCCATCGCCGAGGCCGACAAAGCCCAGGCCCGACACATCGATCTTGTCGACGCCCGCGGTGAAGTCATAAATCGTATCGGTGGCCGTGATGCCCCCGGCGTCGTAATCGCGGTAACTGTCGAGCACGTTGGTGTAGCGGAAGGTGTCGGCCCCGTCACCGCCGTACATTGAGTCGCGTCCGGCGCCGCCGTCGACGATGTCCGCTCCGGTGCCAGCCTTGATTGTGTCGTTGCCACCGAGGCCGAGGATCAGGTCCGCGCCCGCCGTGCCGTTGAGTGTTTCGGCATTATTGGTGCCGGTGATGGTGTTGGCAGGCGCATCGGCTACCGCCAGGGCGAAGCTGTCGCTGACCGACGCACCGGAGGGATCGGTGGCCTTGACCAGTACGCTGTAATTGCCCGAAGCCGTGCTGATCGGCGTGCCGCTGAACGTCAGGCTGGTGGCGTTGAAACTCAGCCACGCGGGCAGGGCGCTACCGTCGGCGAGGGTCGCGGTGTAGGTCAACGCATCCTGGTCGGCGTCGGTGAAGCTGTCATGGGTGACGGTGTAATTGAACGGCGTGCTTTCAGTGGCGCTCTGGTCGAGGAGGGGAATGGCCACCACCGGCGCTACATTGCTGGGCGCGTTCTGGCCGGCGAAAACAAAATGACTCGCCGTCAGGCTGCTCACCAGGTTGCCCGCCATCGACACTTCGAAGCGGTTGCCGTTGGCGTCGACGGTGAGATCCTTGAGGTAGGTGCGGTTGCTCGAAGCGCTGTAGGTCAATTGCAGCGTGCCGTTCAGGCCATTACCCAGGGCCGTGTAGCCGAGCGCCGAGACATCGATCCTGTCGGCGGCCACGTCGAAATCGAGGATCTGGTCACTGACGCTGGTGGAGCTGGTGCGGTAACTGTCGAGTGTCGAGGTGTAGCGGAACACATCGGCGCCCGCACCGCCGGTGAGTTTGTCCACGCCGGTGCCACCGACCAGGATGTCATTACCGGCGCCGCCATTAAGGGTGTCGTTACCAGCGCCACCGAACAGTTGTTCGTTGGCAGCGGTGCCGGTCAGGGTGTCGTTGTTGGGCGTGCCGTTGATCACAGTGGGTGAGGCGGGCACGTCCTGCACGGCGAGGGTAAAGCTGTCGCTGACGGTGGCGTTGCTGCCGTCGGCCGCGGTGACCTGTACGGAGTAAGTGCCCGAGGCGGTGTCGCTGGGTGTGCCGCTGAACGTACGAGTCGCGGCATCGAATGTCAGCCAGTTGGGCAGGGCGCTGCCATCGGCCAGTTTGGCGGTGTAGCTGAGGCTGTCGTTATCCGAATCGGTGAAGCTGGTGGCCGGCACGACGTAGCTGAACGGCGTGTTTTCGGTCGCGTTTTGATCCAGCAACGCCGTTGCCACCACCGGCGCATGGTTGACCGCTGGCGAAGTGGCAAAGACGAAATTGGCGCTGGTCAGCTTGTCGACGTAGTTGCCGTTCAGCGTGACTTCAAAGCGGTTGCCATCGGCGTCGGCGGTCAGGGACTTGATGTAAGTCTTGGTGCCGGCACTGTTGAGCGACAGGTACACGGTGTTGTTCTTGCCATCACCCAAGCCGGTGAAACCTATGGCCGAGAGGTCGATCTTGTCGGCGCTGATATCGAAATCGGTGATCACGTCGCTAAGGTTGGCACCGCCGGTGTTGTAGTTGCGGTAGCTGTCCATGCGACTGGAGAACACAAAGGTGTCCGCTCCGGCGCCACCGGTGAGGGTGTCCATGCCGACACCGCCGTCGAGCTTGTCGTCGCCTGCGCCGCCACCGAGGCTGTCGTTACCCGCCAGGCCGAGCAGGGTGTCGGCCGAATCGGTACCCAGCAGCGAGTCGCTGCCACTGGTGCCGGTGACCACCCGATTGAAGATGAAGTTACTGGCAGTCAGGGTGCTGGCAAGGTTGCCCGAGAGAATCAACTCGAAGCGATTGCCGCTGGCGTCGGCATCGTAGTCCTTGATGTAGGTGCGGTCGTTGCTGGCGCTGTAGCTGACCTGCAGGGTGCCGCCACGGCCATTGCCCAGGCCCGTGAAGCCGAGGCCGGCGAGGTCGATCTTGTCCTGGGTGACGTCGAAGTCGGTGATGGTGTCATCGAAGCTTGCGGTTGCGTTGCGGGAACTGTCGGACTGAGCGACGAAACGGAACGTATCGGCGCCGGTGCCGCCGGTGAGTTTGTCGATGCCTGCACCGCCCACCAGAATGTCGCTACCGGCCCCGCCATTGATGGTGTCGTTGCCGGCACCACCGTAGAAAATCTCGCTTTCGGCGCTGCCCAGCAGGGTGTCGTTACCAGCCGTGCCTTGCACAGTGATCATCGGCACCGTGTCGCTGACGTAGCTGCCGTCGCCATAGACCAGCGTGGCACCCTTGCTGGTGTGGCTGATGGTGTTGCCAATAATGGCGTTGCGATCGGTGCCGTCTTCATTGCGCTCTGCAACACCGTAGGTCGACAGGTTGCTGCCGCTGATGATGTTGCCCTGGATCGTGTTGTCACTGCCGTTGAAGTATTTGCCGGACACGCCCAGGGTGTCGTCGTAGGACTGGATGATGATTTCCGGTACGGGGTTGCCCAGGGAATTGTTGTTGAGCGTGTTGTCGATGATTTCGACGTGGTTGCTGCCGTAGACGCGGACGCCGGCGCTGGCGTTGTCGTGAATGTCGACGCCGCTGACGGTCACCTCGCTGGACAGCTTGATCAGCACCCCTTCGGCGCCGTTGCCGTACACCTCGCCACCGGTGATGGTGATGTTGCTGGGGGAGGGGATGTTCTCGCTGCCACGCTGCACCACGATGCCGTTGCCGCCGTTGTTGTAGGCAACGTTGTTGGTGAGGGTGAAGTCGTGGGTACTGGTGACGACGTTGAAACCGTGGCGGTCATTGTCGTAGGCGACGTTGTTTTCGAAAGTGCTGTTGCTCAGGAAGTCAGCGACGAAGCCGTCCAGGCCATTGCCGTGGGACACGCTGTTCTTGATGACCATGTTGACGGTCTGCTCGTGGGGGTCGAAACCGTACCCGGAGCAATCCTTGATCTCGACGCTGTCGAGGGTGACGTTGGAGTCGTAGCCTTCCTGGCCGGGAATGAAGCCGTTGAACCAACCGTCGACCTTGCCGGTGGTGTGGTCGCGGTTGCCGTCGATGGTGAGGTTGCTGACGCCAAAGTCGTGGGTTTCCTCGCCATAGGCCGAGCGGATGACACCCGTGATCTTGGTGTCGGAGCCGTCAGCCACCTTGACGGTGGTTTCGCCCATGCCGTCGCCGTACAAATAGACGTTGCTCTTGAGCATCAGGCAACCGTCGGAGGGTTCCTCACCTCCCGAAACGATGTAAGTTCCGGTCGGCACATACACTTGCCCCCCACCTGCGGCGGCCGCGGCATCAATTGCACTTTGTATCGCCGCGGTGTCATCAGTGATGCCATCTCCTTTGGCGCCAAAATTTTGTACGTTAAAAATCATGAGCTTATCTCCGTATCAGGCTAAAACGTCGGAAACTGCCAATATTCCATCGACGACCAACGTGTTAGGGCCCAGCGGAGCGCGAAAGTTGTGACCGCATATCGGGGAAGTGTCAAAAAATCGCACTAACTGATCAGCGGTTGTGAGGCTGTTCGAAAAAACAACGTTCTGTTGACGCTAAAGCGTTGAGCAGGATGGGCTTATCTCGCAAAACTCGACCGTTGAGCGGCTGAAGGCGCTTGCGGGTCAAGGCATCGACCGTCGGGCCGATAAGTTCAACAAGTACATGACGGACTGATCCTACCAACAGTCCGGAGCTGAAGGCGAGGAATCACTTCGAGTCAGGGAGCATTTTTCAACGCATGTTTTTTAAAGCCTGCGTCGTCTCCTGTGCTGGCCTGTAGCCGTTGTACCGCCTGGAAGCCCTATGAAAAGCAAGTCGCTCGACCCTCTGCCGCAGATGCAAACCTCCAATCTTTCCCTGACCCGCATGTCTTTGATGGGCTTCTCTTGTCTGTTGTTGTCGATCTTCCTGTTGGCCAGCACCTTGATTGTTTACATCGCTTTCGAGCAAAACCAGGACGCCGAGACCCGCAGTCGCTTCTATACGGAAAAGGCCGTGCGATCCTTGGAGAAGTCGGTTCTTTTGACGATCAAGGACTACGCATTCTGGGGTGATGCGTACGAGCACCTGCACAGTAAGGTGGATACCGACTGGGCATTTGTCCGCCAGAATGCCGGCTCGACGCTGTTTGAGGATTTCGGGTTCGAGGGCGTGTTTGTGATCGATCCGACCGATCGAACGGTGTACTCGGTCATCAATGGGCAGCTGGAATCGGTCACCGCAGAAGACTGGTTGAAACAACCCATCACCGCGCTCATCGAACGTGCACGTATCGATGTCGAAAGCGAAAAACCCATCGAGGCATTTCTCGATGTCGACGGCACCCCGGTGTTGGTCGCTGCCGCGCCCCTGACGCCAGGCACCAGCCCCCAGGTCGAAACGGATGACAGGCCAGCCTCAATACTGTTGTTCGTCTCCAGGCTCGATGCTGCCCGATTGAGCACCCTGGCCAGTGATTTCGGGATTGCTCAATTGCGCGTGGCCTCAGGTGATAGTGCAGCGCTCGGCACATCATTTTTGCGTCTGGGGGAAAACGGTACGGCGGGCACCCTGCAGTGGACACCGGCGCAGCCGGGGCATCGGTTGATGACCGTGGTGTTGCCGCTGATCGGTATAGCGGGGTTGATTATCGGACTAATGACCTGGTTTTTTCAGCGGCGTACCACGGCGGCTGCGAAAGTGATGGATGCCAGTTACACCTCCCTGCAGGTCAGTCGCACGGCGTTGGCGGCCAGTGAGGCGCGGTTTCGTGATGTCGCCGAAGCGTCCTCCGACTGGATTTGGGAAATCGATACCGGGTTGCACTTCACCTACCTGTCAGAGCGCTTCGAAACCGTGACGGGACTGCGCAGGGCCGAATGTCTTGGTCGTCCTATCGATGACTTGCTGGTGTCTGATCAGGGCCCGCTTTCCCAGTGGTTGAAAAACCACTCGCGACGGGCCAACGCCATCTTGCAATGCAGTTATCTGGCAGGGGACGGGCAAGCCAGGATTTTCCGCCTTTCCGTGCGAGAAATGGAGGGGCTGGGCTATCGCGGCACGGCCAGCGATATCACCGAAGAAGTGGCGGCCCGCCGACGGATCGAATACCTGTCGCAACACGATGCACTGACGGGCCTGGCGAATCGCGCCCGTATGCAGGAATTCCTCGATGGCAAACTCAAGGCTGCGCCGACCCTGAGTGATCCGTTGGTCATGCTCAGCGTCGACCTGGATCGCTTCAAACCGGTGAATGATTTACTCGGGCATGCCGCAGGCGATCAAGTGCTCAACGAGGTCTCCAAAAGGCTGGGGCAGTGCTTGCGCTCCGATGACCTGGTCGCGCGCATCGGTGGCGATGAGTTTGTGCTGGTAGTAGCGAATATGGTTTCTCAGGATGAGGTCGAGCACCTGTGCCAGCGTCTGATCGACTGCATCGAACAGCCGTTCCAGATTGATGAGCATGAGGTGTTTATCAGTGCCAGCATCGGCATTGCCATGGCACCGGCTGACGCCACCCTGGCCGACGAATTGCTGCACTATGCCGACATCGCGTTGTATGAAGCCAAGGACGCGGGACGCAATACCTGGCGTTTTTACGCGGGCGACATGAATGCTCGAATCCTCGATCGTCGTCAGTTGGAAAGCGATCTGCGTCATGCGATCAAACATGATGAGTTGCGTCTGCACTTTCAGCCGCGCTATCAGATTGCAGGCCGGGTCATGGCCGGTGCCGAAGCGCTGGTACGGTGGGAGCACCCGGTGAGAGGGCTGTTGGCCCCCGACGTTTTCATTCCCATTGCGGAAGAAACCGGGTTGATTCTGCCGCTGAGCAACTGGGTGCTGCACACCGCTTGCAGGGCCGCGTCGACCTGGCCCGAAGAGCTCTTTGTCTCGGTGAACCTGTCGCCGACAGAGTTTCAGCGCGGGCAGCTGGTGTCCAGGGTTCAGGCGGTGTTGGCGCAAACCGGTTTGAATCCGGCCCGGCTGGAATTGGAACTGACCGAGAATGTCATGCTGGACGACGCCAAGGGCGCACTGCAGATCATGCACGACTTGAAAGCGTTGGGTGTTCGCCTGGCAATGGACGATTTCGGCACCGGGTACTCGTCATTGAGCTACCTGCGTTCATTTCCTTTCGATGGGTTGAAGATCGATCGCAGCTTTATTTCCGGGCTGGCCGCCAGCGGTGATGATCAGTCGATCATCGAGGCCATCGTCGGGCTGGGTAGGGCACTGTCCCTGACAGTCACGGCGGAGGGGGTGGAAACGATCGAGCAACTCCAGGCGTTGCAGGATGCGCGGTGCGATGAGGTTCAAGGGTATTTCTTGAGCCGGCCTATAGATGCGCAGGCGATTGGACACTTGATTGGCGTCCACGCGAAGCATTCAGGGCTGCGAGTGCTGGCCGAAAGCGCTCACGCTGAAAGTTGACACGTCAGCTGCGCACGCTTTACTGCACCAGTTGCTCGACCAACTCTGGCGTCACGTAGTGCGGCCCGTCGAACAGGTAGAGCGGATATCCGTCATAGGCCGCCAGTTGCGGTTTGAGCTCGGCAGCGGTCGCGGAGCGAAAGCCGCCCCCAAAGTTGGGTCGGAAGGCTTCAACGATGATCCGCACACGGTCTTTGCCCAGACGCTGGCGCAAGGCGTCGGCGTAGGTTCGGGCGACCGGTGCAGTGCGGGCGTAGACGCCAACACCGTCCTGGAAAAACACGCCGATGTCATTCGGTAGCCACTGCTTGAGCCATTCGGCGGTGGCGACGGGGCCGATATTGGCACCGTCATAAACGCTGATCCATAACGGTCGCGGCAGCTTGGCCAGCAGCGCGGGCAGTTCTTTGGCGCGGGTCCAGCTGGGGTCGACTTCAGCCGGGAAATACCAGCCGGTCACGTGTAACGGCGTAGGCAGTTTGGCGATCCGTTCCGAGACAGCGGCCAACTGTTCGATGTTGTCCCGTGAGCGGTTTTCGCTGAAATAACCCGCCAGTCCCAGGATCACATCCTGCGCCCAGGGTGCCTTGGCGATGCGTGCCCAATCGGGCAGCACCGGTACGGCGGGCAGGCCGGTACCGGGAACGAAGGCCTGATCGTCGACGACAGTCCATTGCACCAGTAGCTCACGCGCTCCCAGTTTTTCCCAGTGTCCGCGGATACCGACGGTCTTGTTGTCCGGCTGCCAGACGATGCCGACAATCCCCGGAGCCAGGGCCTTGGTCTTCGTTACGTAGAGCATGCTGGTACCTGCGCTGATGGTGACGGCAATCAATAAAGCAGCAACGGTCGCACGACTGGCGGTGTAGCCGAAGATGTTCACGGAAGTGCCTTTTGAATGCGTTGATGCCATTGGCTCAGCGAGGTGACGCCTTTGGCGTTCCAGTTGGCTGCCGCATCAGGGCCAAGGTGGAACTGGCCCTCGTTGAATTGCCAGACAATCACTTGCGGCTTGTGTTCGGCAAAATCCGCCGACTCCAGGTATTGCAGCAGCGTAGCCCAAGGACCGACATCGCCGGGGTTCCAGGTCAGTGCGACGGGACGGTCCAGGGCATTTGAGAGTTTCTGGGTAAAACCCAGGTAAGGCTGGACGAAGCTGTTGCCGATCACCTGGACCGGTGCCGGCGCATCGTCGATCAGCAAGTCGTTTTCGGCCTGATGGCGAACGGTGTAGATGTCGCGACCAATCGCCTTGCGCTTGATCGCGGGCAGAAAATTACTGGCCAGGTCGCCGAACGCGCGTCTGTCGAACCATTGGCCCAACACCGCGCCACCACCGGGGTCACCTTGCAGGCGGTAGCGCTCGGTAATCAGTTGCGCCGTCGAGTCGGCGGTATTTTCGGCGCTCCAGGCTGTCCAGTGGTAGTCGGCGCGGTAAAACGCGGTCTGTTTGCCTTGCTCCGTCCGTTGCAGGATCGGCTTGATGTTCAGCGTGGTCAGACCTGCTTGGGTCAAGTCGTTTTGCAGGTGGTCGTAACGCTGCATCACGGCCACGCTCAAGGGTTGATCGGCGGGCAGCCGCTGGGCATAAAACGGTGCTTTCATCGGCACCACCAACACGACCAGCCCGATGTGTTCGCGTTGAAGTTGCTGCTGGAGTTCTTTGACCAGTGCAATGCTGCGGGCAGTGCCGGTGTTGTCGACCTTGCTCAGGCTCTCCCATGCCGGGAATAACCAGCCGCCGTTGCCGGCGATCACCGCTGAGGCGGCTTGAACGTAAGTCCCCGACAAGCTCAACAACAGGCCGGTGATCAGGGCGGTAACCGGTAGGCGACATTTCAATTGAAGGGTCATGGCGCGGTCTGGTCGACGAGGCCGATCAGGCGTGGGGCCTGGCGGGAGCCGATCAGGAACAGGCTATAACGATCGCCGGCCTTGAAGGGCGCGAGCTTCATCGGCAGGCTCGCGTTCTCATTGCAACTGGCAACCAACGTCGCCTGCACCGGGTTGATCGTGCGCTGGGCTTGTCCGTTGAACGGCAGCTGGTTGAATACAGGAGCACCGTTGGCGAGTTTGACCTCGGCCTTTTCGCAACCGTTGGCCAGGTTGTAGACATTGAGTTCGGCGCGCAGGTCTTTACCGCGCAGCGGCGGGTCGATGACCAAGCGTGGCGCCCGTGCCGGGTCGCTGTCGAGAATCAGCGTGACCCAGGCACTTTTGGGTGCGCTGAGGCCTTTTATCTCGCGACCGTTGATGCTCACCTGTAGCGGCTGCAGCGAGTCCACGACCTGAAACGGGCTGGCCACGGCGGTTGAGGCGCCAAGGGCAAAACTTGCGCCTTGGCCGACCCGGACCTGCATGGCGGTATCGGACGGATTGACCACCCGCACCCAGGCCGAACCCTCGGGCAGTTTCGGCGCGTACAGCTGGGCGATTTCAGGGGCCGCTTGTGCCCCCATTGAGGCCAGGCCAAGCCCCAGCCACAAACACATTCGAACGTTCATGCAAGTCCTCAATAGGAATAGGTCAGGCGAGCGAACACGCCTTCAGCGTTGTCTTCGCCCAGCACCTTCACGCGGTATTGCAGGGAAAAATCCACATAGGAGCGGGGCGCGTTGTACGCGTCTTCGCGAAACCAGTACCGGACGTTGTTACCGATACCAACGCCGCCTGCCTTGCCCGATGATGATTCCGTGCTGCCGTCGGCAGCGGTTTCGCTGTTCATCTTCGAGTCGTAGTCGAACGCGGCCACCACATGAGGGAACGTCACCCAGCGCGAGCCCGCGCCGCCGATGGCGTAGCTGCGGCCCACCTGCCATTCGCTGTTGAAGTAGTCACGCGAGTCGTTGACGTAATGACCGGCTTCAGCGAACAACTGCGAGGTCCACCAGCTGGAAGCATCGACTCGCAGATCGGTGCCGATGCTGGAGCCGTAGCCCAGGCGCAGCAACCAGTCACCGTCAACGTCCGACGAACCCAATGGGAAGGTGCGCTCGACGGCGGCCATCACGTTCAGCGAGGTGAACGGTTTGACTCGCACACCCACGGCGCCTTGCAAGGCGTCGAAACCGGTATCCGACTCGCTGTTCTTGCTCCACAAGGTGTCGGTGACCCGTCCGTAGAGTTCGACAAACCGTGCGTTGCGGTAGCCCAAGGGACGCCAGGAAAGCTCGGTGCTGTTTTGCACATTGTCATTGCTGCTACTGCCGCCGCTCGGCGCTGAGCTCAGGCCGCTGCTGGTGCTGTTGCCGCGATAACTGGTGGTGTTGGTCAAGCCCCACGTGCGCGAAACATCGGCCACGGCGCGGCGGGTGTCGAACAGCTGCTGCTCGGACATGTCGAGTTCACCGGCATTTTTCGCGTCGATGACTCGCTTGAAATAGGTGACAGCTTGCTCGTCGTCATTGACCCGCATGGCGTTATAGGCCGCATCCTGCGTGGCTGTCGGCGTGAGGCGGGTGTCGGCATCGGCCTTGCGGAACGAGGCGTGGGCGCTGTCATCGTCGCCGGCCTGGACTGACAGATAGGCGATTTGCAGTTCGCTCATCGATTCAAGTTCACCCGTGTCCCGCGCTTGTTGCAGCCGTTCGCGCGCGGTTCGGCGCTGACCGATGGCGGCATACAGACTGGCTTCCTCGTAGGCGGGCAGGCTGCCGAGCGCCAAGGCCTGGGTGAAGTCCTTGCGAGCGCCGGCATCGTCGCCCGATTGCTGGCGCAGACGACCACGTTGGGCCAGCAGCCGCGCGTCATCGCCGGTGACTTTTAGACCGTCGCTGGCTGCCGCGATGGCTTCGGGCACACGTTTCTGATCAGTCAGGGCGCTGACCAGCAGTCGGCGGTACGCCGGATTCTGTGGCGCTCGGGCAATGGCTTCGTTCGCCAGGGCAACCGCCGTCGCAGGATCTTTGCGGGACAGGGCCGCGTAGGCTTGGCCGGCCATGTCGGTTCCGCCGTCGCGCTGGTTGCCCGGCCAGATATCACAGACCAGGCCGAAGGCCGTTTCCTGACAGTTCAGTGCCGGGGCAGGGAAGTGTGCAACAGCGTTCAGGCCATTGTTTTTCTGCCGCAACGCCATTCGCGCGGCGGTACGTCGACGGGCCACTTCGCCGGCTTCATCGTCGGCCAATGGCTGCAGATGATCGAGCGCTTGTTGAGGCTCGTCATGGGCCAGTGCGGCGTCGGCGGCGAAGAAACGAAGGTCACGGCTTTCCGCTTCCAGCAGGCCATCGATGGCCAGGGCGTGATTCAGGTCAGCCTGGGCTGCTTGAGTTTTGCCCTGACGATCGCGGGCGTAGCTGCGCAGAATCCACGGTGCGATTTCACCGTCGTCCTGAGCCAGTGCGCCTGACGCGGCCTGTTCAGCAGCTGGGTAATCCTTGGCAGCGAGGAGGGCACTGATCAGCAGTTGCTGATTGGCGCCGATTTCTGGAGCCCACGCCACGGCCTTTTTGGCCTGGTCCACGGCCAGAGGCACATTGCCGTGCTCCAGGGCACGATAACCCTCAACCGCCAGCGGGGCGGCCAATTGACGACGAATCGCTTCGCGACGCATCAGCAAGGTATCGTCGTCCGGGAACACGGCAAGCGCCTGGGTGGTGGCTTGATCCGCTTCCTGCAAGTGCTGTTGGCGCTGCAAGGACTCGATCAGCAGCAATCGATAATCCATGCGTTTGGGTGCCTGAGCGATGGCTTTGCGTGACGCCTGGGCAGCCGTGCCAAAGTCATCGCGATCGTAGGCCTTGAACGCCTGGGCCGCGGCGCCGAAGCCTGGGGCCTGACGCGACTGCGGGTAGCGTTTGGGATGATCACGCAGTTCCTTGTCGCGCTGAGCCAGCACAATCAAGGTGTTCAAGCGGGTGATGTCAGCCCGCTGACGCAAGGCTTCGCGGGCCTTGGCGATGGCCAGGTCATAATCTTTGCGCTCGTAGGCGCTGTAGGCCTCGTTGGCGGTGACATAGGCCGGGCCGGTCAACGGCAGCGGCAACGTCTCGGCATGAGCCAGCCCGGGCAACAGGCTTAGCCCCGTGGCCATGAGCGTGAGGAAGGGGCGGTTCATGCCGGAAGCTCCGCAGGGTAGTGGCTGTGCTGACGCGCCACGGCCTTTTCGATGGTGGAGCGGGGCAGCACGCTGCTGTCGACCAGATAGTCGCCGATGCGTCCGTGACGCTGCGGGCGGTACTGCAACATGGCGCGGTTGAACTCGTCGCGATTCAGCAGGCCCATTTCGATCAGCAAATCACCCAACAGTGGCGCACGGGCATCCGGTACGGCTTGGCCATCGCGCACGTTCAATTGACGCAACTGCGCGACGATTTCGCTTTCCCGGGCAATCAGCTGCACCGGTTCACTGCCCAGTACCTCGCTGACCTGTTGCAGACCATCGGCCGGCAACGGGCTGGCCACGGCAAGTTGTGCTCGGCCGTCGGCATTCAAGCCAATCGGCACCACGCGCCAGCGCAGAGCAAATTCATCGTCCAGGGTAAGGGTCGACGCCTGCGCCTTGTTGACCACATCGAACACCCGCGGCAGATCGTTCTGGAAGGCGATGGCTTCCGCCAGTGTCTCGTCGTCCAGCCAGCCATTGCTGAGCAAGATCCGCCCCAAGGGCATGTGTCGGGTTTTCTGTTCGTCGAGGGCGCTTTGCAGGTCGGTTTCGTTGATCGCCTGCCAGGACAGCAACACACTGCCCAGCTTGCGTGGTGCGAAGGCAACCAGGTCGGTGGACGGGAAGTCGTGCATGGTCTTATCCCACACCAGTTTGCGGTTCATGACCTTGCCGACGATGAACATGCGCCAGGCGCGTGATGCGGCCATGAAGTTGACAAAGTTGCCCACTACCATGCGCGGAAGTGACAGCAAACCATGCTGCCAGCCGTACAGCACGGTGGTGAAATAGCAGCGGTGCGCGATACGCCAGGCCAGCGCGATACCGTTGGCCAGCAGCAGGTATTTGATGAAGCCGTTGGTTTCAAACGGCGTCGGGAAACTCACATCCCACAGGCCACTCTGGCGAAGGACGATCAGGCCCAACAGCTGCGCCAGAATCACATAGGCAATGATGCTGACAAACGCCGTCACCACGCCCTTGCGGTCGCGAAACAGCAGATAACGGTTGGCCAGAGAACCGCTCCAGCCCATTTGCTCCCAGCCTTGCAGGCCGATGCCCAGCGTCCAGCGAGCTTTCTGGCGGAATGCGGTACGGAAGGTATCGGGAAAGAATTCGCGCACGCACAACGGCATCTTCAAGGTCGATTCGTAAGGCTTGCGGAACCAGGATTTGCGCAACACGCGAAACTGCACCGGGAAGCACACGAAGATCGCGTTCATGCCGACCTTGGCCAGGCGTGCGCCTACGTCGTAGTCCTCGGTGAGGCTGTCCGTGTTGAACGGCTGGTTCTCGGTTTCCCCGGCCAGCACGCGCAACGCACGGTGCGAGAAGCACGTGCCGACGCCGGCAGACGGCACGGTGTCGGTCATGCTTTCACGCACCACCAAATCCTTGCCATGCCATTCGGCGAATTCGTCCATGTAGGTGCCGGCCACCCATTCGTACCAGTTGCGCTCCAGCGAAACCACGGGCAACTGGATCATGTCCTTGCGCGGCAGCAAGTAGTTGAACAGGCGCAATTCCATCGGGTGCAGAACGTCTTCGCTGTCGTGCAATACGACACCGGCGAAGGTCATGCCGTGGGTTTTCTCGTGCAGGAAGATCGCCTGGATCACCCAGTTCAGGCAGTCGGCCTTGCAGGTCGGCCCGGCGTGCGGGACTTCCACGCGATGCAGCTGCTTATAGCGCCGACGCATGCGTTCCACTTCATCGATGGTGCGCTGGTCATTGATGTAGGTGCCGACGAAGACGACATAGTTCTGGTAATCCAGGGTCGACACCATGTTCTCGATCATCGGTGCGATGACGTCATATTCCAGCCAGGCCGGGACCATGATCGCCAACGGCTGCTCATCCCTGGCCATCAGTTGCTCGGCGGTCAGCGGCCGGTATTTGCGATCCACGGTGAACTTGCGAAACAGGCGGCGAGACCAGTACCACAGGTCAATGAACAAATCGTCCAGGCTGGAGATCAGGATCAGCACCGCGATCACGATGGTCGAGATTTCCAGGAAGCTGTAGTAGTGGGCCAGCCAATAGGGCCAATAAAGCGACGTCATCGAAAGGTTCCGTTACTGGCGATTGCGACGGGCGTTACGGCCGGCCAGCAACAGGATGAGGACCAACAGGATGCCACCCGGAATCAGCCACAACAGCGACGGCTTGCGCCAGGCGTCGAGGCCCTTGGGTGCTTCGTTGTCGATCAATTGGCTGCCGCTTGGGTCCTGGGTGTCGAAGGTGGTCAGTGCACCGTTGTCACCGAGGATGGCCACGTCGCCGCGGGTCAGCAGAATCTGCTTGGCGAAACGTGGGGCGTCATTGCCCAAGGTGCGATAGACCAGACCGTGCTGGCCGCTGGCATCCACCACTTGCAACGAGGCCAGGTGGTTGAGGGGATGCACGTCCAGCAACATCTGATCCTTGTGATTGATGCGCAGGCGACCCTGTTCATCAACCTGCACCGATTCTTTGCTGTCCTTGATCGGCAGCTCGAAGGCGAGGAAGGCTTTGTCCGGTGTGACCGAGGCTTTCGGGTCGGCACTGACCTTCAGTTGCGCCCGCAGCGGCGAAACACCGGCGCCGTCAGCCACCGAAATCACCTGCGGCAAACTGCTCGCCGGATGCTCGAGGTAGGCCTGTGGCACGAGGATTTGCGTGTCCATGGCAAAGCGCGCGGCCATGCCGGAGAAGTCATCACCCAGGGCAGTTTTATCCAGCACGATGTGGCTGGTCGGCAGCACCGAGACCGGGAACGCCTGTGGCGTTTCCAGGCAACGATCGCTGACCGGCTGACGTTGGAACGACACGCGCAAAACGTTCTTCGAACCCAGGGCGTAACGCGGGATACGAGCTTCGATGCGTTGCTGTTCACCGTTGGCCACGAGCTGTTGCGCGCCAATCAGGTAATCGTTGAGAAACAGCGAGGCCACCGGCGCGGTGTCCGATGCGCCGGGTGCGGCAGACACATCGACTACCGCTTTCACTGGCAGGCGCCCGTCGTAGGCCACGCTGCCCAGAGGGAACGAAGTGCTCCAGTCGGACTTGGCCAGCACGTCGATGGCGCCGGGGTTACCGCCCAGGCGCGACAAGGCCACACGACCGTCGGCGCTCAATGGCATTTGTGCTTCGCTGATCGTCAATTGGCGGCTGCGTGCCAGTGCGTTCCAGGCCGTGCTGAACAGGGCCAGCGCCTTACCGGTTGCTTGCGGCGCGATCATCAGCACCGGGCGGGTGCCCAGCAATGCCAGGCGCACGTTGTCAGTACCGGTGGCGGCCAGACCTGCATTGATATGCCGCTCACGCCATTGTGCGAAGGCGCTGGCGGCTGTGGCATCGAGGCCTTGAATCTGGCTCAACAGCGCGTCCAGCGATTCGTTGACGGCTTTAAGCAGTTGCGGGTCGTTGATGGCCAGATCCGCCTGGACGTTCGCTGTCTGCCCCAACATCAGCAATGCGCCGATTTCCGCCGGGTTGGCGAGAACGTGCGGACCTTTGCCGTTGAGGCTGGCGAACGCTGGAATGCCTTGCAGTTCGGCCGGGATGCGCAGGCCGTTCAGGTCAACGCTGTCTTGTACGGCAGGGAAGGGCAGGATCTGGCTGTGTTTGCCAATCCGCTCCAGTGCCACACCAAGACGCCAGGCCGCATCGTAGCTGTCGGCGGACAAGGTGCCCGGCGCGACCATGATTCCCGGTTTGCCAGGCAGCGCCGTCCAGGCAGCGCCGACGTCCTGCAACTGGCTGGCGTCGTAGCTGTAAGTGAGGCGGGTGTCCGGTTCGATTCGCAAGACGTTGCCGATGGCGCGTTCGTCTTCGCACAACACACGGGACACGATCGACGACCAGGCAATGCCCAGGCGCAGCGAGCCGCTGTCCCGCGCTTTCTTGTCCACGCCCAGCGTGGCGCTGGCGTCACCCTTTGGTTCGCTGAGTCCCTGAGCGCTCACCGGATAGCCGTCGAGCGACAGCAGCAAGGTGTTGCGTCCACCTTCACCATTGAGGTAGCTGGCGTCGAAATTCAGCGTCGCATCCGTCAGCGGCACGCCCGCCGGCACGGGAAGATACAGCTCGCGCCGGGCGTCGGTGGAGCCGAGGATGATCGGTGCATCGATCCCCAGATCGCTCAAGCGGATCTCACGCTCTTGTCGCGTGTCGGCGTTGAGTCGGTTGATCGCCTGGGTGAGCGGGCTGTCCGCGGCCAGAGCAAAAGTCGGCATGAGCGCGAGCAGGCTCACACCACAGGCAAGGGCGCTAAGCGTGCCCGTATGGATGGCAACGGAAGACTTCATTCAGGTAGATCTCGAGCTGATAAGGGGAGGAGCGGTTTGGTTTATAGAGAGGTGAAAGCCGGGAGACTTTTTTCGGGTACAGGTAGCCCTGACAGGTAGTGCTGGAACTTGGGCAATCGCCCCCCCGTCACGACGAAATCATCGACCGGACGGCCCATCAGGGCATCGACGATGCGCGCACTGGCCTTGCCATCGCCGTAAGGGTTGGCAGTTTGGGAGCATCGGCGCCACAGCAGGTCGTCATCGAACAGTGCGTTGACGCCAGCGATGATCGAGTCCGGCGAGGTGCCGACCAGACGCACGGTGCCCGCTGCGACAGCTTCGGGGCGTTCAGTCACATCGCGCATCACCAGCACCGGTTTGCCCAGCGACGGCGCTTCTTCCTGCACGCCACCAGAGTCGGTGAGGATCACATGCGCACGTTGCATCAGGCGCACGAAGGCCAGGTAGTCCAGCGGCTTGATCAGGTGCACGTTGGGCAGATCGCCCAGCTGCTCGGTGACCGGGCCCATGACATTGGGATTCAAGTGCACCGGATAGACGATCTGGATATCTGTGCGCCGCGCCAGATGGCTCAAGGCCTTGCAGATATCCAGGAAGCCTTCGCCAAAGTTTTCCCGGCGATGCCCGGTCACCAGCAGAACCTTGCGGCCGGTTTGCAAGAACGAGAACTGTTGGTCCAGGCTTGCCCGCAGGTCAGCGTCTTGCTCAATGCGCCGCGCCGTCATCTGCAAAGCGTCAATCACCGTGTTGCCGGTCACGAAGGTGCGACCTTGAAGGCGTTCGCCGAGCAGGTTTTGGCGCGATTCTTGGGTCGGCGCAAACAGCATGTCTGCACTGAGGTCGATGCAGCGGCGGTTCATTTCTTCTGGCCACGGGCTGTAGATATCGCCGGTTCGCAGCCCGGCTTCGACATGACCGACCGGGATGCGTCGATGGAACGCAGCCATCGAGGCAACCATGGCTGACGTGGTGTCGCCGTGTACCAGCACCCGGTCCGGGCGGGTCATTTCCAGCACGGGGTCAATCGCCCCGTAAAGCGCTGCGGTCAACGAGTTGAGCGATTGGTGCGGCGTCATCACATCAAGGGTGTAATCGGCCTTGAGGTCGAACAGATCCAGCACCTGTTTAAGCATGCTTTGATGTTGGCCAGTGATGCATATCTGCGAATGAATGCCAGGTTCCGCAGCGAGGGCTTTGACCAAAGGCGCCATCTTGATGGCTTCTGGACGGGTACCGAAGATCGAAAGGATTTTAATCCTTGAATGATGGCGAGCGATGATGTCTTCCTTGCGCAGTTTTAGTGCGCAGCACAACAACGGCCCAGGTTTTATTGATACCTGAACACGTCATCGTTATTTGAATTTAGTAAGACCGGGGTAATCAGCGTGAGTCTAATGTTCACTTCATACGAGGTGGCACATCGCCTAAGAACCCGGAACCGGCCGGATTATTAGCATTGATGGTAAATGTTTTAAAGCGTTATACGTGCAATTTATTTTAATAATTAAAGTTTGAAACTTTTGTGGTTGCGGTCGGTCTTTTTTAGGTTTTGATGATTTTCAAAAGTTTTAGACAGGTTATTTTTACACCGACAACTCATTGTTTTTTAACGAAATTATTTATTTCATATCCATTCGTCAGCTTGAATGAATTATTCAATCATTATAACGGTCGTGAACTATGCGTTTACGGCCTGGCTTTCTAGCGTGAGGGTTATGATAGTCACTGAACTGACGCCTGTATATTGTCATGACGAAATAAGTGTTTATTTCGAAGTAATAAATGAACTTTCCCTCCGCCTTCATTTATTGATAAGCCCTCCGCCTATATTGGTTAGGCTGGTGACTGGAAGAAGGGGATCTTTGAGTCATCCATAACAGTGAAGCAACACTCCATGTACCACCGTTAGAAATGGCGCCGCCGCGGTCCGACGAAGACACCGCGGCGGCCGATCGATCAGGCGGCGGGGAGCAAGCCTTTCTGTTTGGCGACATGAGTCGCCAGTGCGTCCATCAAGTCCGGGGACAGGCAGTCGTAGGGCTCCAGGCCGATCTCGCGCAGGCGCTCACGAATGGCCTTCATTTGCGCTGGCGGTGTGCCGGTTTCGATGATCGAGGACACGAACGCCGCGAAGCCCGGCGCAGCCCATCCGCTCTGGGGAGAAAGTTCTGTGTGGACGAAGTCCAGACCATAAAATGCATGGTTCTTGTTCTCGATGCGCCCGAAGAGATGGGCGTGGCATTGCTTGCAGGCGTGCCGCTGGATGGTGGCGGTTTCGTCGACAATTTCCAGTTTTTCGCCGTGGGCAATGACGCTGACCTTATCCCGAGGTACTACGGCAATCACGGCGAATGTCGCGTGTTGCGGTTTCCAGCATTTGCTGCAGCCGCACGCGTGGTTATGAAGGGTTTGTGCGTCGATCTTGACCTCGACCTTGTCGGTCGCACACAGGCATTGCAGGGTGCCGCCTGTGAAATTCGCGGCGGCGGGTTGGATACCGTTGTCCAGTGCGGGGTGAAGTTTCAAGGTGCTCACGTTGGCTTCTCCATTTCAGGGTGTTAGACGAACGTGCCTGGGGGCGAGCTGTTGCCTCCGGGTAGGCCTGAGAAAATCATAGTTCAAAGGCGCACTAAAAACTGAGTAGACGCAGAGCTATCAAGTACCGATGTTCATAAGCGGCTGTAACCCTGGATTTTGGGACCCGTTAGCCAAAAACCGGGTTAGAGTGTTCATCAATGTCTGTTCATAAGGACCCTCCACTCGATTTGCGTAGTCGCGCCCAGCGGCTCCAGCGAATGAACAGGGCAAAAAAAACCGTATATCAACCGTTATGTGAAGAATGAATCGTTCGCTGTTTGTTTCTCTAGATGGGCCCAAGGGAGCCGGCAAAACCACACTGTTGGAGGCTATTACGAAAGTACTGAGGGCGGACAACAAAAAGGTGATCCGACTTTGCGAGAGAAAAAGCGATCCCTACAGGGGTGAAACAATGACCCTCGTGAACAAACTCGTCAGAAATCCCACGCGGGATTTGGAGATGCGGATTTGTGAACGCTTTGCTGATAGCCGGACCTGGATTTCCCGGCACGTGCTGGCTAAACAGCCACCAGACAGCATCATCCTGATCGATCGCTGGTATCCGTCTGATGCCGCGTTTCGCCGGATAGTCCCGTTTGCAGAGATACTACAGTTGAACATTGATCGAAACGTGCGAGTGCCAGACCTGCATGTCGGGGTTGTCACCGCGCCTGATATTTCATGGGCGAGGGCATCGGCACGACAGCGTGGGCTGGGCAGTACTGTGATCCATAAGCTGGAAGAACATGTCGCTTGTACCAAGGCGTTCGAGCAAGCGATTGCAGATCACGGCTGGGTTTTATGCCGTAATGAAGGAACGATCGAAGACGCAACAATGCAGGTAGTTTCTGAGATTTATAGAGTCCTTCGATGCGCCGTAGGTGCTCCAATCGCGAAATGACCGGACATTCCTAAGTGTATGATTTTGTTGATTAAACATATTTGTTGTGATCAATCAGCGGACTTTTTCCGGGAATTTCCGCTGAAGAAAGCAAATGTTACGGGAATGTCCGTAGATTAATTTTCGTGTTTTCGGGAATGTCCGCTGATTAATTCAGAGGGTTCATTGGCTAAGCTAAGGGCCAATAAACCCTTTACTGCAGGATGGATAAGCGCTCCACCCTCGGCCAACTGGCTAGATCGCGAGGATAGCCAGATGATCCTGGCGGTGAACATTAAGGCCCTCGGCATGGTGGTAACTACTGCCTGTACCTCGCGGCAATGTACCGAGCGCTAATGAAAGAAAGAGCCGCACTACAGTACAGCTGGCAGACATGATTCAACCTGGCAGGATCGGCTGGTGAGCGGCTGAAGGCCTGCACGAAAGGCTAATACGCGATCCGACGGGCAAACCAGTCCGGATCGATATTCTCGTGATGGTAAATACCCAAGACGACCCGGTGCATCCTCCCGGTGGGGTCGAAGCAATCCATCAGTCCCTTCGGTGAGGTCATCCACCCTCATCGCAAAAAAACGAAGGCGGGCTTCCTTGAAACGAGGGAGCAACGACAGCCTAACTCGTCCTACTGGATTCATGCAGAGTGAGTTGAACGTGCAGCCGTACTGAGCGAAGAGTGGGCTAGGAAACATCGTCTTTTCGGCGGCAAAGCCGTCGCCTGCTCTTTGACTCCAAATCAAGCTTTCAGCAGGTAAACAGCCTCAGTTCGGTGGCAAGCCAGAGAGGGTGTCTGAGATGAGGATGGATAACTTCATCAGATGCGCATCAATATAACTATAATTCGACTCATTATAACCATTGCAACCATCAATATATATTATCCAAGCATCTTGCTCGGCAAGTTCGATTTCAAAATGAAATTTCAAGTTTTTTGATCGAAAATATTGATTGTTTCAAGTCAAGTTTGCATTGAATGCTTCGATTGGACAAATCGGAAGTTGCAATCGTAAGCGATTAAGCCAAAAATTGAAGCGTGAATAAAATTAAAAATATAGTGTTCTCGAATTTCTAGAGGCCGCGATCTAGACGGCTTTCCATTTAAAATTAATCTAATTTCAAATCAAATTTACTATTTATTTCTCCGGCTCTTAGTGCTCTTGGCCGGCCAGTTGCGAACTTCGTTCAGATGAGATTAACTGATTTTGCTTCGACGCAATCGAAGCCTGTAACTACCGCTCTTTAAAAAACTAATGCAATAGATCGAAGGCCATCATCGCGGCGTCAGTGTGCGCAATAAACGCACTGCGCCAGAAGGACTTCATTCTGTATGGGCAATGATCAATGAAAAAAGTAACCAAGGAATGCATCTCACGAGCCAAGACTGCATTGAGCTCAAAGAGTACCGCTAGCGAAGTAGGGCGACACAAGTTGGCCGCAACACGGTATGCCATTTTAAGGGACTACAAAGATGGTCATCTGAAAGCCGACAAAGCAATGAGCATGCTTGGTTTACAGAAAACAGTGTTTTACGAGCTGGTTAAACGCATGGAAGGCGCTACCAGCTACCGGACAATCGTAACGGATAGCCCGGGACGCAAAGACGGTCTCATGGTGACAAATTCAGAGGTGCTAAAGCTCATCGAAGAGATGTTTCTTGAGCACTATCCGGATTCGAAGAAGATCTCAGTCGTTTGGAAAGCGTGTCAGGCACAAGCAGACAACAGAAGGATGCTGCGACCCAGCTATCACACGGTCAAACGTTGGATTAATTCCAAAGGCGAGCGGTTGCTTCACGCCATGACACACTCCAGTGACCAGACCAAGCAAAAGTATGAGGCAAGGGCAGGGTACAAGGTCACTACAAGGCCTCTGGAATGGGTGCAGTTCGACCATACCGTCGTTGATCTACTCGTCGTGGATGAAAACGATCGTAACGTCATCATCGGGCGACCTTGGATCAGCCTCGCTGTGGATCTACACACCCGTGTGGTTCTGGGGTTTTACCTGTCGTTCCTGCCGCCAAGTGCCGTCTCGGTGGCCATGCTGATGGAAAGCTGCGTTTTGCCCAAGGACCCGTTTCTCGCGAAACTTGGACTCCCTGGGTATTTGCTGCCGATGCATGGCTTACCCGAGGTGATTCACACCGACAACGCAAAGGAGTTCATCTCCGATGTCTTTGTGCTGAACGCCAAGGATTTTGGTATCGATGTACAGCACAGGGACATCCCCCAAAAGCACCAAGGGGGTCACATTGAAAGTCTGATTGGCAAGTTGATGCTCAACACGGTTCACGGGCTACCTGGCAGTACGGGATCGAACACTGTCCAGCGCAAGCATCTGAGAAGCGCGAAGCGTGCAGGCATTACGTTGACAGGCCTGCGGGAAATCCTTTGCTATCACTTCCATGCCTATCACGACTCCAAGCATTCTGCCCTGGGCAAATCACCCGAGGAGGCATGGAACGAGCATTACGCGAAATACCCGGGACCTAAGATGCTCGATGCGGCGCAGCACGAAGACTTCAAGTACCGGTTTTATCCCGAGATCCATGATAAGCAGATCGTTCCTGAGGGCATTGAGCTGTTTCGCAGGTTTTACTTCGATTCAGCGATCAAGAATAGAGTCCGAGAAAAAGTGCTGGTTAAGTACGATCCGTACGATCTCAGTTTTATTTTTGTAAACCTGGATGGTACTTGGAAGAAAATTCCGTGTAAGAGGAACAACTTTAATAAAAGCGCTGATTTTGAAACGTACCGTTGGCAACGCCAACAAAAAGGGGCTCGAGACGGCACGATGGGCAAGGCAGGGGCGCAGTCATTCAGTGAAGCGCACAAGGTTAAAAAGGCCGAGGTGAAATTAACCACTCAGGAGAAACGCAAAAGGAAAGCGGAAAAGGGTAAGGAGGACTACAAAGAACAAGCGTCTACTCATAAAAAAGCTCCCATTCACAAAGACATCAATACGTCCTTGAAACCAGGAGCGACCACAACGACAAAATCAAACCCGAAAGGCCAGAAAAAAGAGGCGTCCAACGTGTACAACATTAGTAAATTGTTTCAATCCGAAACCATTGTTGATTTCGATGATGCTCCAGTGGTCATCTATGACAGTAACACCCGTTAGTCGCATTATTCGCCTTTCATCCATCAAGCGATGGGGCGGCATCCTCTCATTCGATCTGTTGCATGAATCTAATTAGCATTCGATACACGCGGTACATCACGCATTTGTATATATGTTTGCATGGATTGCAAACCCTGTTCATCTGAACAGATTCTTAACGTTAAAACATGAGGCATTTTTATGTCAAAGTACCCGCACGTCCACATTTCGGCATTACAACACTTCGACAAGTCTAATGAAGATAGGCTTTTGGCGTGTGCCAATGATTTTTGGGTCCATCATCCGAATGCACAAAAGATCCTCTTGAGGGTGCAGATGGCAATGAAAACAAGGAACAAGATTAATGCGCCAAGTATGTTGATCATTGCGCCTCCAGGAGGAGGCAAATCGGCGCTGATCGATAAAATGAAAATGGATAATCAAACTTCCGAAAACAAGATGATATTCGTCACCATGCACCAAAGCCCAAATGGGTACTCGCTTCGCGATCTCATCCTGAGTGAGATGGGGCTTGGCGTCGGGCGAAGGGCCCGACAAGGCGACAACATCACCCCTGAGATGCAGTACAAAATTCGTACTGAGAACATCAGAGGTATTGTGATCGACGAAGTCCATGATGCGCTGACACTGACTGAAGTCCAGCAGCGAATCAACTTGTCGCTTCTGAAAAATCTTTCGGGCTCGACCTACGGCTTATCAGTTTTTGCCTTTGGGATTCCGGATGCTGCAAAGGTGCTTCGCCGCGATCTTCAATTGGAGCGGCGTTATCCGGTGGTGTCGCTGTCCGGCTGGGACAACGGCCCCGAGTTTCGCAGTTTTGTGGCGACTTATATCCATCATTTGCCGTTGAAGAAACCGACGAATTTCAAAGATCAAGTGCTGTTTTTGAAGATCATGGAAAAGGGTGATGGCCTCATGGACAATGTCGTCAAGATTATCCAGGCCTCCGCTATGGCCAGCATCCTGGATGGCTCGGAACACATCAATCATCGCCATCTCGACAACATCGAAGAGATCATGGCCAATTTCAACTACGCGCTTTCGATCTCTGATCCTGAAGCCGCAGACGAGGCTGGCGCAGCGTGAATCTGGATGCACGTCGCGATATCGCTCGCAGCGTACTGGAAGGCCGTCATGGCTTCCAGTTTCGCTGGGACTCATGGAACCAAGCGCATGACGCGCTTGATTCCATCTCTAAATCAACAGCAAGCGCTGTCGTCATGGTGCGAGGACCGGCCGGCGCAGGCATCACCAGCTTGTTGGACGCGTTTGTCGCCAATCATTCAACGACGGTGATTGTTGTTCGGCACGACATATTCTTAAGCCGTGTGAGTCTGGTAGATCGAGTTCAACAGATGGTTTTCCCTACCAGCGAGTTTGGATGGCTTAAACAGGTTCCGAAGAGTCTGGTTGAATTCGTAAAACTGACCAACCGCAGGACAATTGTGATTGATGACGCAGAAATCATCATTAACGAAAGGGATTCAGTGGGAAATATAATTGACGACATGCTCAAATTCGCTATGAGTGCCGCAGGGATGCAGGTGATATTTTCAACACGCCGCGTTCCATTACAAAACGAATTCTGCAAAATCAAAACGGTTCAAACATCAGATATTTCACTAAGTGGCGCGCTGACGGGTCAAAACTGGTCTGATCTGAAGGCTCAGTTTTGTCACTGGTCCAACTCTCGATACGGTTTGAATATTCGAGTGCAGGACCGGGATCAATTTGCGACAACGGCGGACGAGCTTGAAATTGACCGAGCTATGTCATTGCTCGAAGTGCTCTATTGCACAGAGCTTCTTCACGATCAACTGCCAACTGCGATGTCAGGGGCGAGGGCAACGGAAGATCTGAAATGGGAGGTGCAGCGTGTCTTGTTCGGGTGAATCGATGCAAGATGGTGAAGCAGCGATCCTGCTCCAAGGTTTGCGACGTCTGGAACAGTTGGGGATCAGCAAGCCCGTTGTTGGAGAATGCCTGTCGTCCTGGAGTTATCGGATTAATCTACAAATCAATGGGCCCATTTTCGATCATCCAAAGTATGTTTCGGATGCTCGCGGAATTGTACAAAGTGACGCCCCTGATTCATCCGGGATCAGATTCGTTGACCCCGACGGGGTGGCATCCAACGATTGGGTAGACAACTGCGTCCAAACCCTAGACATTCCTCGCCAATGGTTCGAATGTCAGTTTCCTTTTTTTGAGCGTCCCTACACGCCTTTGCGGTATCGACGAGCCTTCTGTTACCAATGCCTTGCGCAGAGCATGCAAGCGACGGGATTGCCTGCATGGAAGTCAGACTGGCGGCATCTTGCGCAACCCATGTGTAGCGTGCATGCCGTTCCTCTTCTGGACGCTCCTGTTTCGTTTGCCTTGACACTTGATCACCCAGCGCGTGCATTTACTTGGTACTGGGATTCGTTGCATGCCAAAGAGCACCATGAGCGTATTTGTAACGCTTGGCCGCTTCGAAACGCATTCGCTTTCGATGTGCAACGTCGCATTGATGCTCTTCGTGAAAAGGCAACAGATCATGTGGAGCGAGCTCAGATTGAAGGATTCATACTGTCTCTAATGCGAGCGGTCATGATGCCTTGCTTGCACTATGCTTTTCCTAAAGTTGTGTTTTCAGATTGGGGCGGACCTAACGTCTATCGCCGTGATGCTTTCTATCTCAATTTTTACCAAGAGATTTATCGCGCATCGTCTATTGCAAGAGTAAGCGCGCTTTATCTGTGTGGACTGCTTTTGGGGTGGATCACAGAAGAAGAGGGGAACTCGACCAACTCAGAAGGTTATTTTACGCCAGCTCGAGCATGGGTTATCTGGGAACTAATGGAGGAGCATTTTAACCTGTTGACGTTGCTCGGCGACGAGCTTCGTCATTACGAAAGTATAAGTCTTAACATTTCACTGCTTGCCGACATTCCTCGCTGCTGGAGGCCAACATAATGAAGTATGTGTTTGCGTGGTACTGGCGCCCGGCATTTCGTGTCCATTTACCCGGCGAATATGCGAGCTATGCCATGATCGTGTGTTTGCAAGTGAACGGAGTCACCGGTGAAATATTGTCCTACTCGATTACCTTCGGAGATCAGATCACAAATGTCCATCGGATACCGTTCGTGAAACATGACAGTGGCGAGCTATTCGCCAAGACCAATGCGTTACGGATGGACTACAAGAAACATCTTTTGAAGCTTGAAACTGACTCCCTCAGAAATTCGTTAGGCCCTGTTCGTTTCAGCAGGACGGATTTTAATGGGGATTTTGAAAGGAGATGGTTGCGAATGTTCTATGATTGGCAGCGACATGAACTGGAGCAGGTGGCTGATCCCTATAACATCATGCTGGGTACGCTGAAGCAGATGTTGGAATGCGCTATTCGTCGAATAAATAGTGAGACGCTAGCCCAGGCCCTTTAGGGCTTTTCATCAATGCCAAATGAGCATTGAACATTCCTGCTGCATGGTGAAGAACAACCACCGCTAAGTGTGTTTTCGGCTAACGGAATCAACCGAAAGTCGGGCGACTCTGGCGGCTCACTTTGTATCAGCGCCATCAACGACCTTGAGCCAGGCGATTGGCTGCTTCAATGTCTTTAAAATTGGTTTCAAGGATCCTGCACAACTGAACATCCCAGCAGGATCCCAGCGTGGAATCCGCTATTGGCCTCAAGCGCTGTCGACGGTCAAAAAAAACAGCCCCTTGAATCAAAGGGCTGCTAGAGATTGCTGATTGGCGGTTGATGAAAGTCATCCATAAGGGCCCTAGCGTGCGCTAAAGCCTGCGAAGCGTTTGTTGAAGCCAGCAATTCGCCCCTCGTTGGTCGCTTTGCGTTGCTGATGCGTATACACGGGATGCGAAGCACTCGACACATCCAACGCGACATAGGGGTAGGTGTTGCCATCGCTGTGCTTTTGCGTGCTGCTGGTGTGTGCGGTAGAGCTGATGAGAAAAAATGCATCCGCAGCGGTGTCGTGGAACAGCACTGGACGATAGTTCGGATGGGTAGCTGCTTTCATGGTGTTCTCCGTTCTCAAGTGACAATGACAGTTTGACGAAGATATCGGCACTGCCCTGGAGAGCGTTCGCCGACTGCTTGATAGCAATCATCGTGCAATTTGGACCGCAAGTAGAATCGTTTTAGATGATAATACCAATCTTAGCGACCGATGTTGTTTTCCTTCACATCGCTCGCCAGCATGCGATGCTAACGCGCGTTGCGTTATGAGATTTCAAGGCGTCGCCTGTACGGGTATGCATCCTATAGTGCAAAGCTTTTTTCCCATTCCTGGGATCAACCATGACGAACTCAAGGAGCAAGCTATGTCAATCGGCGATGGCCAAAACCTGCAACCTGATGGACTGGAAGAATTCTCTGACGAGATGATACTGCTGGGCCTGGCGATGCTGGGCGCACAAAAGTTTGAATTCGCTTTGTATGGCATGGCATCACATCTGAAGGCGCACGATCGTAGATTCAAAGACCTGACAGCTGAAGAGTTTCTACGGGGCGATGGCACAAAAACTAAACAGACTTTGGGGGCTATTGCTCAGACCTACGGGGCTCAGTTTCAGTTTGATGGTGATGAATTGATGCGATTCGTGATTGATCGGAACCTGATTGCTCACGATTACTGGCGGCTGACTCGAGCTAAGATCAACGGTGGCAGAACACTACCTAATCCCAAGGAATTTCTTCTCAACTTTATTAAACGCTGCGACACGTGGACTCGCCTGTGCCAAGGCTGGATTACCCTAGCCAAGACCGCTGCAGCAGAGCTTTCAGGTCGACTCGACGAAATCAATGAGACTCCCGAGTCAATACAGAAGATGTTGGAGTACCTCATTCATGTTCTGGAGCGTCCAGCCGCTGAAAAGCCAGCAGAGGAAAGCTGACTCTCGCACCGCCCAGGAGATGTATCGACAGCTTAAGCGTTAACCTAGGTACTGAGCTCCGAGATGGCCGCGTCTTTCTTATGCGCCGGGGGCCCAAGCCCGCGGCGACACCTGCCTTCACTTCCTCAATCCTGCGGGCCAATTCGATGCAAAAAAAGCCGCGAATGGTCATGACGGCGACATGTCACAAATCATCCTCGGTGTCCATATTGCTGGCTTGCGGTTGCTCAGAAGTGGCTTTGCAGCGTTCGTAGTTAACCGTGACTGAGATACGACGCATGGATGCGATGCGTTGCGTTGCTTCAAATAACTGGGGCAATGAGGAAATCAGGTTAGAACTCGATCGAGATTTTGACCTGGCTAGTTTCAACTCCATACGTCCATGCCAACCGAGTAGCAGCGTCCTTGGCCGTCAATGACTCGAATGGCTTCTCTACGTTTGACGTAAGGAGATTTCCAACCTGGAACAGCGCCTCAACGTCCAGCAGTTCAATCTTAGCGTGCTGAAGCCATTTGTCTCGAATGATTTTCGAGACCTCAAGCCAGCCTTCCGATAGAGAAGCGATACGACCTAACGAGGCAGTTATGGTCTTTGGATAATCGCCAGATGTGATGACGAAACGGCTGATTTGTGCGACCCAGTGAGGAATCCCACGGTCATTTACGATCAATACGTATTCGCCAAGCATCAGGTCTTCAATAGACGATTCACCCTCCACAATAGTCAAACTGATTTCTCGTTTCGACCGTAGCTCGATGGATCGTGCGTGGGTGTAATTAACCGTTATTATTTTTTTCATTTTGCCCCCTGAATTAATAAAGCCGCTAGGAGTATCTGCTGTGCTTGTGCAGTGCGGCATTCACAAAGCCCCAGCATAAACGCTCCGGCGATTCGTGATGGCACATTCTCATCACCGGCGCTGTTCAAACAGGAAAACGCGAATTAACATGATGCCTTGTAACTAATCCGCCTCGCAGGGACAGCACAATGATCAAGAATATTGTTCTGCGCAACGTTTCAAGCTACGACCCCAACGTAGACACGTCCATTGGCCCGCTGACTCGAGTCAACATCTTCTACGGACAGAATGGAACGGGCAAAACCACCATCAGCAATTTTCTGCAAAATCCGAGCTCATCGGATCACACGTCGTGCCGTATCGACCCTGTCGACGCCGAACGGGAAATACTGGTCTACAACCACACATTCATGGAGCAAAACTTTCACGCTAGTGTCCAGCCGGGTGTTTTCACCTTGAATGAAGGCAACATTGAGGCGGAAGCTGCGTTGAAGGCAGCAGAGGACGCGATCAAAGTCCTTAGCGAGGAGCAGCAGACGGAAATTGCTGACGGGAAGGAATTGAAAACGGCGCAGGAAGCGCTTTCCGCTGCGCTTAAAGACCAGATGTGGCTGCAAAAAAAGCCGTATGACAGTGGCCCGCTGAGCTACTGCCTTGGCGGAATCAATACCAAGGATCGGTTACACGATAAACTCGTGCCGCTGAAGTTCAAGTCGACGGCCGATACTGCTGAATCATTGGCAGCAGAAGCCTCTGAGCTGCAGTCCGCCAGTGATACGGAGCTTGAGGGCATTGCTTCTTTCGCATTCCCTGCAGGCGACATAGAAACGAAGCCTATTTTCCAAGAGACCATTGCGGGCTCTGGCGACTCTTATCTGTCGGCTCTGATTCAGGAATTGGGCAACTCGGACTGGATCAAGCAATCCTTCAAGTTTGTCGACAAAAATGACGAGCATTGCCCATTCTGCCAGCAAGCACTGCCGAATGACTTCTACGCGCAGCTTGAAAAGGTATTCGATAAGACGTACGAGCTTCGCATCGCGGAGCTGGCAGCGCTGGAAACCCGCTATAAAAGCGGTGTTGATCAGCTGCTTCTTCAGCTTGATAAACCTCAATACCAGGGCAAGTCGTTTATCGCGCACGTGGTCACTTTGAAATCTGCACTGCTGCAGAATATTCAGCGTATTGAAGCCAAAATGGCTAGCCCTTCGGCCCCCGTCAGCCTCACGGTGACCGTCACATTGATCGCCGATCTAAACGCTGCCGTCCAGGTCGAGCAGGACAAAATCGATGCCATAAACCTGAAGATCAGGGACAAGAAAACTCACCTTGAGCAGATCAAGGAGCGTTTTTGGAATGTTTTGCGTGGCAGCTGCGATGCCATGATCATTAAAGCTACCAAGGAGCATCGTGAATACGATGACAAATTGGCCGCGAAGCGAGATGCAGTAAGGCTGATACTGGGCAAAATCAAGACGCATCAGGAAACGATCGTCGAAAGCCGAGCCAAAATCACGAATATCGACCAGGCAATTGGGAGTATCAACCGATGGCTCGGCGTGCTGGGTCTGAAGGGCTTTGAGCTACTGAGGGAGGAGGGTGAGGTTCCACAGTATCGACTACACCGACCTGACCAAAAAGATGACGTGTTCAAGACACTGAGCGAAGGTGAGAAAACGCTGATTTCGTTTTTGTATTTTTTGGAGGTTTGCAACGGCGACCTGGATGACAAAACCAGCAAGCTCAAAAGCAATCGGATTATCGTGATCGATGACCCAATCTCCAGCCTGTCCCACAACTACATCTACGACATTGCCTCGCTGATCAGACGACAGGTCTTGACCCCCAAAACGAGATTCAAACAAGTCATCATTCTCACGCATAACCTGTTTTTCTTTCACGAAATGATCAAGCTGATGCCGGCAGCCAAGAATGAGGAACCGCCTTTCGCATTGTTCAGGATCACCAAGTCGCAGTTCAGCTCGGTCACCACCATGCTGGAGAAGGAAGTGCAGAACGACTATCAATCGTTCTGGCAGGCCATCAAGGACGCTTTGGCCGGGCGCACATCCACCAACGTGATCCCGAACATGATGAGAAATATCCTGGAGTATTATTTCTCGTTTGTGCACCGTCAGGATTCACTTGGAGCGGCACTCGCAGACCTGGCCGATGAGAATCCGGAGTTCCGAGCGCTGTACCGGTATATCAGTCGCCAATCCCATTCGGATGCTGTCAACCTGACCGATTTCGGTGAAATTGATCCCGCACAATACGTTGCGCGCTTCAGGGACGTGTTTGTGAAAACGAATTTCGAGTCGCATTTCGACAAAATGATGAGTTGACTGGCAACCTACGAAGCCCGGAAGCGCATGCTCTCCGGGCTTTTTTTCGTGTTCGGATTTCTTGATTCAAGGCGGTTTTTCAATTCTTTTTTGGGTCGCAACCGGCGGTGAAGGATAACCCTGGAAAAGCTCGACAACCCTTGGTAGCATTGCCGCCGCAGCTACCACCGAAGCACTCTCCCTCTCGCCCGCGCTCATTGGCTCGCTTTGCTCATGAAGTGCAAAGGCTGTCAGCGGCCCGCTGAGATCAGATGGAGAAAATGCCATGAAAGATGGAAAAGTTGTTCTGGTTCGCCAGTATGACCGTTTCCGGCTTGGGCAATGGGAGACCGTGTGCCAGCACACGCGCTCCCTACCGCGCCGGTAAATGATGTGCCGATGTGGTAGCTGCACTTTCACCTATCTTCGTTTCAAATGCCGCCGCATTGTTTGGCGAGCCCCCCCTCCGAATCTCGTCAAAAGACGTTATCAACGTTTCCAGCTCACGAACAATTATCCCTAGAAGCAAAGTCCCGATTTGCAGGACAGGTACCGTTTACTCCGGGTAACGACGCGTCTTCAGCGCGCAAGAATCGTGGTTCAGAGCGCAGATAATGCCGAGCTGTCATGATCGCCTTGTGAGGCCAACACGGTGTGTCGTATCACCGTTGCTTTTCACTGACGTAGTGGCGAGGGGGAATACCATAAGCGCTCTGGAATGCTTCTTGACGAGAGTTACTTGTCATTTTTGCTTGAGCTTCGGAAAAAGTGAAGACTTACCCTCATTGAAAAGAGGCAGTTTGGAAAACGACTCCCGCATTGTCTTTCTGATTGACACCCACTCGATAGCGGACTTCACAGCCACGATGTTGTTTCAACGACTGCTCTAATCTAAATGATTTGGCACACTGTGGAACATATGAGTCACAATATTGCTTGCGCTCAGGGTGATAACGAGGGTGTGTCGCTAGCTTAGCACTTAAATTACATCAATGACTGTAACAATGATTTTAGGTCATTATTGTTTAGGTACACGATCTTTTATACGTCAAAACAGAACAGCGTCAATCGCAAATAGTTTGCATTGCTTGGATGGCGAGTATTATATTGATATAACAATTACAATAAAAAGAGACGCCTATGAACACCTTTACTATGGATGCCATTGTTACGTCCACGCCTAATGGAACGAAGCTTGAAGTTTCACACTCACCACACAAAAAAGAGTCGGCGGACGTTTCAGCATTTCAAGTCATCGGCTTGTTATACCGCATGTCGGACGCGCTTGTTGAGCAGCAACCACAACTCGCTCAGGTCGTCACTGATTACTTCACGTCTCGTCTGCGCCTTTTCGGCTTTCTAGAAGAAACTGTCCAAATACTGCTGAACGCGGACACCTGGAATCTCAGGATACGTTGTGCATGGTACATCTTGGACAACGCTCACAAGACCAAAGCCCAAGAGCTTGACTACGAAATTTACCAGAATTATTGGCCTACCGATAAATTCTGTAATCCCGAGTGGCAAGAGAAAGTTGAAAGGTGGATTCTCGGCGATGACATCGATGAAGATTTTTAATCTTACCCAGCATTGACCTGCTGAAAGCCAGACCGACAGAGCTGGAGCAATCTATAGCCTGTCGGTCGCAAACAGATAAAATCACATAAATTGCTGAGAGGCGTACGCCGACGCCTTCAGCGTGGTTATTGCGCGAAATCGAAGAAGTAAGGTCGTATTCCTACCTTTAAAGGCATTGCTGTCAAGCGCAAATAGTTTGCATCAAATGATCTGCAGTCATTAAATTGACTCCAATAATAAAAACAATTGAGGATTCACTTTGAAAGACTTCAGTATCAACGTCAACGTAACGCCTTCTCTTAGAGGGCCAACGCTTAAGGTTGCACATGTTACGCAGAAGAAAGAATCTGCCAATATTTGCATATTCCAAGGTGTCGGGCTGCTGTATCAACTGGTTGACGAACTTGTATATCAACAGCCGCAATATGGCCAGGTTGCCGCTGTTTTTTTCATCTCCCGTCTGCCCATGCTCGGCTTTCAAGAAGAAACCGGTCAGATATTATTGAGTGCGCACAACTGGGGCACCAGGATGCGCTCCGCATGGTATCTCTTGAATAAAAACCATCAGACCATCGCCCAAGAACTTGACTATAAAAGCTATCAAAACTTCTGGACAACCCTTGAGTTCTGCAAGCCTGGATGGTCAGCCGAGGTTGAAAAATGGATGCTCGACGATGATTCAACTGAAGTCCACGTGGAATTTATGAGAGCCAACTGAAGGTCAAGCAGGTCGAAGACTGGATCGAGTTGAAGACTCAGTTTCATGGCGCTGGCTCACGAACCGATTACAGCCATCTGCCAATAGGCCGGGCATGGCACTGTGTTCCTCTAATGTCTTGGAAAACGTGGAGGAGAGCAATACGGCGGTTGTCCTCCTGTCATTTGGCTATTCGGGCATCGCCGTCGCGAAGGGCGGGTTCATTGTGATCAGAACCTGCCACCTGCTCATTAGCAATGCCGCTTTTGAGGGAATGGGATCAACAATCCGATATTGACGATCATCCTCCTGCAAGGTGGTCAAGGTGGGTACCTGACCAATGAGTCGGCTGCAAGGTTGATTAGATTGGTTTTGTCATCTATAAAATCTCCTGTGTTTGATTACCTCTCGGCTTGTCCCGGGCGATCTCAGCCCGATCCGTGTTGCGCACCGGATAGACGCTAGCTGCGTATCCATGAATAGGAGTAGGCGATGAACGAGTCCAATCCATACGTCCCACCAGCAGTTTGGGTATGGGATCAGCCCAATGGCGGCACCTTCGCAAACATCAACAAGCCGACAGCGGGCGCTACGCACGAGAAACCGCTGCCCCGTGGTAAGCATCCACTTCAGCTCTACTCTATGGGGACAGGAAACGGGCGCAAGATAACGATCATGCTTGAAGAGCTCCTGGCAGCTGGCGAGCATGATGCCGAGTACGACGCCTGGATGATCGACATCTTCGCAGGCGATCAGTTTGGCTCTGGATTCGTTGAGTTGAACCCGAACTCCAAGATTGCTGCCATGATCGACTACAGCGGTGCGCAGCCCATCAAGCTCTTCGAAGCGGGCGCCATTCTGTTGCACCTGGCGGAAAAATTCGGTCGATTTATTCCACAGGATCCGGTTGGGCGCGCTCAGTGCCTGTCTTGGCTTTTCTGGCAGGTTGGCAGCACACCCTATCTCCCGGGAGGCCTGGCTCATTTCTACAAATACGCCCCGGTAAAAATTGAATATGCGATCAACCGCTATGCGATGGAGGTGAAACGGCAGCTCGATGTGTTGAATCAACGCCTTGAGGGGCGAACCTTCATCCTTGGCGAAGACTACTCGATTGCGGACATTGCCATTTTTCCTTGGTACGGCGGGGTGTTTCTCGATTGGGGTTATGGCCACGCTGAATTCCTAAACAACTCCGAGTACCCCAATGTCGAGCGCTGGGCCAAAGCGATTGAGCAACGCCCTGCGGTGCAGCGTGGCATCCGAGTCAACCGCACAAGCGATGATGTGCCTGGGCTCATTTGAGAACGTCACTCCAAGGAAGACCTGGACTAAATGCTGCGAGCCGATAGGTCAAAAGCGAAGCTATTTAAGGCTCTGAAAGCGCGCTTCGATGTGCGAATATCACATTGAACGTTACACGTCAGGCGCCGCTGATACAGGGCGCTTCCAGGGGCCTTGGCAGGAAGACCTCAATGGTGCAAGGAACAGCAATGATATTGGAGTCACCTATCTGGGTTGAAGGACAGGCCACTGAGGTGCTGGGTGAGCTTGGAGCCGAATCAATCGCGGTTTATCGTTTCCTCAGTGACCGTTTTGCTGTTGAAGATCCCGCGCAAGACAGGCTGTTTCAAATTCGTATATAGGTCATTTTATCGGTTGGACAGTGCAGGCCTGAGCGCTGAATTCAAGGAGCGTTATTTTGAGCTCATGAGCATCGCGAAATCGGCCGGCACCGTCGATCTATGTGAGATCGCAAGAGAGCTGGGAGACTTTCCAAATTTCAAAGGTCAGTCCTCTCTCCAGTTTTCATTTGCCACCAAAATGGCGGCGACCGTCTGCCCCCACAAACCGATCTACGATACTGAGGTTGCCTCGATCTTCGGCTTCCAAAGGCCGCCTCCCTACAAACCTTTTGAGGTCCGATTAGAGATGTATCTTCTCTTCTATTCAGGTCTGCAGAAGCTCTATGATCAGATCATAGAGGAGGGCACATTCAAGCAAGTCAGAGTTCAGTTCCGATCAAAATTTCGAGACACTGAGGGATACGTTTCCGACCATAAGGCCCTCGATTTTATATTTTGGGCAGCAGGACGCTACAAACGGCGGCAAGCAGAGGTCTTCCATGACCTTGCAGTGGAATGAGCGCGCTACCCGCTGTTGTCACGAATGCTGGATTCACCCCACGAAGTTGTTCATTCAATCAACTCCGCCTCCATCTGGTTCTCTCGGAGCACCTCGGCACTTAGTGCACATTTGGATTAGGTGAGACAGCGACGCCGTATGCTCGCGCGCACGTTCTTTCCAAGCTGCATAAGAGAGCAAAAATGCTGCTATTCGATCTACTCAAAATGTGGGAGCCCACGTTCACTCCCACAACCGCGAAGGTCCATCTCGCGAGGCACAACGGCGAGGAACATCCATTGGACGTGTTCCTTGAAGGCCGGTTTGATCGGTGGCAATCCTGGCAAGCCAATCAAAACTTCAAAAAAGAATTTGTGGTGTCGCTCATTCAGGCAGGACGCCCAAATAGCTGGCTTTTCGCAGGGCTTTTCCGAAAGGTGAGCTGCACCAAGCACAGCACACCACGCAAGCATTACATCTACGAGCTGCAACGTATTGACGCGGCAGAGGAGTGGGTGGGCAGACTTTATCTCACCAGCGCGTACAAGAAGCGACATTCGTACCCGCTGGGCACAACAATGGCCGCAGATCTCGTTGTGAGGGAGTTACTACCTAAGCGTTTGAGTGTCGGCGACTTTCCAGGCTACAAAGCCGTGAACCTGACCAAGGAACACTTGGATATTGTGGTTCGTCACGACGTAAAAAGTTGGCGCGCGGCGCTCGCTAACGTGAAGGGGGTCTATCTGATCACTGACAGTGCCACAGGCAAGCTTTATGTGGGCAAGGCCGATGGTGAGGAGGGTATCTGGGGGCGATGGCGAACCTACGCTGCGACCGGGCACGGCGGTAACGTTGCACTGAAAAAGGAATTCGGCATCGAGGCATCGCCTGATCGTAAATACGACCTGCGATTTTCCATCCTGGAAATTGCCGATATTCATGCAATGAAAAGCGAAATTTCAGCTCGTGAAAGCCATTGGAAAGCAGTGCTGCTCACCAGGATTAACGGCTACAACCTAAATTAGCTGAGCGAGATGTCAAGCAACGTCTGTCAGTTCTGTTGACGCGATCGGCCCCTAGGCACAGATCGCAGATGAAGCGCAGTTTCCAATTCAAGAGCTAGTAATGGATCTACGAAAAAAACAATATTGTGACGATACCTGTTGCACCTGTGACAGCTCCAATCCAATGATAGATTTAAAGGCCAAATTACCCAGTGGTGAGTTGGTGAGGCCGGTAGGAATTGGTGACAGGTTTTATGGGACTTCGCTAATCGATCCTGCTGAAGCTTTCAGCGCCGGAATCCCGCTCAAAGGCACCTGCATTGATCTTCTAAGGCACGCAAGCCGAGGACGGGGCACGCGCTTTCGCGGCACCACGCTAACCTCGGTGGTGTCTCACCCCATGGGGCAAGGCGCTATCTATTGGGCCGAAGCGGGTGGCTGGGTTTATGAGTTGGGTGAAATGATCGGCTGGGATCTGGAGCGCCTTTTGGAGGGGCGCGTTTCGACGATCAATGGTTATACGGGGACACCTTATCCCGGTGAACTCGAGTGCTCAGTCGATGCAAGAATATTGCCCTCGATGATTCGCAGGGGAGCCCGAGTGAAGAAGGGCAGACGCTTTTTGGAGTTGGAAGAATGGCAGAAGAACAAAAACTATCAGTTCAAGAGATAGCTGAGCTTCGAGATCGGTGGAAAACCGAGGCCGGTTTGCGCGTAAAGAAGCAGCTTTTACTGGCCCTGCGTAATGCAGACGACAGTTGGCCCAATCTGCTTTCGCAGCTGCCCAACGTTGGGGTTGCCGCTCCATATCCCGAAGCTTTGGACGACTTGCGAGGATTGGATTTGTGCGAGGAGCGCCTGGAACGGGTTTCGTTGACGCATTCCGATCTCAGCTTTGCCAGTTTTCATTTGTGTAATTTGACGAAAGCCAGATTTCAGGGTTCCAAATTGAGTTGGGCGCAATTTAGCCGGAGCAACCTGACAAGCGCGGACTTGCTTCAAGTGACAGCTGATCATGGACGCTTTGATGGCTGCTCACTCCGGGGAGCGATGATGATGACTAGCAATTTTCGTCACGGGTCGTTCAAGGGAGCAGATTTACGAAGCAGCGTGCTCAACGGATGTGATTTCAGCGACTGTGATTTGGCAGACATCAAGCTTAAGGGGGCTGAGGCCTACAGCGTGAAAGTACCCCCTTCATTCGATCTGGAGAGTCATCTGATCGGCGCCATTGAACCAGGACACCGTGACCCACGGTGATCATCAAAGCGGCTCATGTTTTCGTCCCAATGACACAGGTCATGGCGAGAAAATGAAGAGCCTGGGTAGGCCAACGGTCAGGTGTTCGGGTCTTAGTCCTAACAGCCACGGCTCTGTCGCCTAGTGAGCAGTGCCCAACAGGGGAGGGAGCTGGTCGGTAGGTTACACAGGGACGCGCCACACAGTTGCAGAGTACGGCTTCGTTCGAGCGACAAAGCCACAGGAAAAAAAGCTTAATATTCAGAAGTGCCCGCAGCTCCCCTCAATCGGGCGATGCCCTGCTTGATATGTCCAGCATTTTCACCGATATTTTCAAGCGCTCCTCGAGCGTTTTCACACGCCTCTGAAGACCCGCGCTGCTCCTCCAGGAGCACAAGCTCCATGAGTGCGGCTTCGACCGCAAGCTGGTTCTCGTACATTCTTGCCAGCACATCAGGAAGGGAATATTGCTCAGCCATGACTCGACTCCGTTCGAATGGAGAACCAAGCATAGCAGTGCCGTTGCTGGCGACCTTGAGCGATTGGTGGAAATACTCAAACCCTGCGAGCCAACCTTAACTTACACGGTGCCAATGACGTCGAACCGTTGATTCCGCCATCCCCAACTCCCGCGCGATGTCAGCTTGCGAATAACCCTGATCTTTCAACGCTTGGACTTGCTCTCGTGCTAGCGCTGCTGCTGCAACGCGAGGATGCGGCTTTTCTTCGGATTCCAGTGCAATGGTAATCCCGAGCAGCGATTGTGACTGAAGGTCTTCTTTTGCGAGCTCCAGGATATCGCCGGGAGTCAGTTCTTCATGCGCTGCACAAACAAGAGCCATCAGCGCAACAGGATGCAGCTGCAGTGCATTGCTCAGGTCGATGATTGCCTCAAGGCTGGGCGATGTCTTTCCACTTTCAATTTGGCTCACGTGCGATTGAGTGAGGCTTGCACTCAGATCCTGTTGCTTAAGACCGCGTCCTGTTCTCAGAAGCTTCAGCGCCGCGGCGAATGCGATTCGCACAGACATTTTTCCGTTCCGTAAAAACAGAGTTGTATGCCGCGTTTGCTATCCGTCACTCAAATCTATATATTAATGTGAGTGGCGGCCATGGCGCGTTTGTAGAATTCACAACGCACATAAATCCAGTTTCGCCCATGTGTGCGCTCTTTCAATTTAGAAGTAAATCGAAATCGAGACAGAGACGACGCTGAGTGCTTACCACTGCGTTGTGAGCGTGACTGTTGGCGTTTGAATTTGATGAATGCGGGGAATTTCATGAAGCATCGAGAAAGGCGTTTTTTGACTCTGGTTCACTCCTCAGGTGCATCGCGACATGGGTGAAGAAAAGCTAGCTCCGTCCGTACCTGCAGCTGTTGCCGCGGCAATGGAAGTGGATTTCGGTATGCCAGTGACTGCCTATTTGCTGGCGGCTGTTGACAGCCCCCCAATACTCATGGGGACGGTGTATGGCGATACCACTGGCCGTTTCAGAGAAGGTGCGAGTATCAGAACATCAAGTATTCTGAAGGTGTTTTTCATCGACGGGTACTCTTTGTTCCGCACTGTCGGCGGGAGTCTTTACGTCGTGGTGAGCTGGATTCCGCCCGGCAGCAATATTTATATGAATCGCATTTATCACTGACTTACCCGGGAATGGTGAGCGTGCAACGAAGAAAGCTCACTGGAACTTTCGAGTTGTCATCGTAATGGACATCGTGAAGACGGCTCCTTACATGGCGATCACGGGGGGAAAGCAGGTTTGGGTAGCAATGAAAAAATCGAACGTTACTGACACCGAGTTACTTGGCGATTTGTTTTACGGGGCAGCACACATAGTGGGAGGCTCAAGGCTCGCCGATGATGAACTGATCAGCGTCGCCAGCGATACGTTCAAGGAAAGGCATTTTTGCGTCGTTCGACATTGGATGTTGCTGGATGTGCTGCCTCCGCCATCCATAGAGCAAGACATCAAAGCGCAGGGTCTTGAGACAACCATCCTGTTTGCCCAGTTGATGGTGTTCGATAGCCAGAATAAGCACCGCCCTGGCGAAAGCGTGTTAAGTGGCTACCAACGGGATCTTGATGGATGCATTTTTGAAAGCAAAGACACGCTGTACATCCTGGCCGGCCGTGGCGCGAGAAAGCACGTAAGTGTGCCTGCTGTTGCAGCGCTACACGAATATTTGTTAGGGCTCGTCAAGTAGTGCGAGATTGGAAAAAGCTCCCTGCTTGGGCGGAACGCCTTGCTCGCGATTGGAGTGATTCGGCGACGCTGATCGAGAAACTATTCCCCGCTGTTCAGGGGGACCGTCAGCCCCCCAAAAGCCCGGCGGACTGATATTGATCAAGGCACAGTGAGGCTTCGGCAATTGGCCGAGACGTATGGAATCCATCACGCTTCAAATTCACTCGGATGGCTGTTGGCGCGATGCACTGGTGGTCAGCTTCGATTCACCTAGAGAGAGCCTGCGAAGCCGGTGCACGATCAACTACCAGCCCGAATATCTTGTGGATCAGCACATTCAACTGGGTACGGTTAAAGCGCCGGCCGTCAGTGCGAACCTCCCTCTGGAATGGGATATTTGGCGTGAATCTGCCCCAGCTTTTCTGCGCGATATCATCCCGGCCGGTGCCGGACGTCGGCACTTGTTGTCGAGAGTGGTAGTACCACCAGGGATGTCGATTGATCTCTTTCTGCTGCAGCAATTCGCTGCTGCTCCCATTGGGCATATGCGTATAAAAAGTGCGGCCGGAGCGCTGTGTTCCGCACAGAAATTAACTGGTGGGTTTAATCGAGACGAGGTTGTTCAGGAAGGTACGGGCTTTCTCGACCAGGCCAGGGAATCGGGAATGGCGATAAGCGGTGCCCTTGGCGCTGGCGGCGAAGCTCCAAAAATGCTGCTGGTCGAAGATGCTTGGGGGCAGCTTTATCCTGAGGGGGCGCTACGCGACGCTGATGTGTGCCGACATTGGTTTGTTAAGTTCCCGCGTAACACCGCCACTCAATTAGACCGCGACATCCTGCATAGCGAATATTGCTTTTACCGCGCGCTGGGCGAGCTGGGGATCGACACGATCGCCGCCGATGGTCTGACCCACGAAGCAGCGAAGATGCCTAGCATTTGGATGCAAAGATTCGATCGGAAGGTCTCTCTGGGGGGAGTGGAGCGCATCGCAGTCGAATCCATGTATTCATTATGTGGCGTCAGCAATCGAGGTGGTTGTTTGAATCATTTCGATGTCGTGGATCGGCTAGCGGAAACATGGATTGCTGCCGGCCAAGAATCTGAAATACCTGACATGGTTAGCGAATACTTGCGACGGGATTTGATTAATCAGATTGCCGGGAACACCGACAACCATGGCGGAAATCTCTCGATCCTTCGGGGCAAGGAGCGAGTGAGCTTTGCACCCATCTACGATGTTGCGCCCATGGTGATGGATATCGAGGGCATTGTGCGGATCACACGGTGGCCAACAAATATTGAACGATTAGGTTCAGTCGATTGGGGGGCTGTGTGTACTAACTTCGCGCATAGGGCAGACCCGGAATGGTTGTTCGAACGCTTACAGGCAGATGCTCGGTTGCTGCTGGCGATGCCGGATTTGTTACAGGATCTAAGACTGCCCCAGGGAGCCTGGCGCTCGCCGATGATTCCGCTCAGGCGTCTCGAAGATGCGTTTCGCCGGTGGAAGTTGATGTGATTGTTCCGCTCAACAGTTGCTTTTTTGAAAGTAAAAACAAGCTGTACGTCCTGGCCGGCCAAGGCTCGAGAACGCACGCATCTTGGCCGGTTATCAAGTCGTTGAGAGCCGCTAGCCAAAGCTGATGCTGTGTACTGCTTGCTACTTCTGATCACCCTGAAATGGTATTTCTTAATGAAAGTTAGAATCTATTCTGATCTGCATCTCGAGTTTGCGTCGTTTGATCCCGGTCCGGCTGATGCCGACATCGTCATTCTTGCCGGTGATATTCACACGAAAGCACGCGGGGTGGATTGGGCCAATGACGCATTCGATTGCCCCGTGCTTTACGTGTGCGGGAACCATGAATTCTACAGAGGCCACCTGGAGCTCACCCTGATAAAAATGAAGGGAAGTGCTCGGTCGCACGTTCATGTGCTGAACAATGAGGCATTCGTGTTCAATCAGACGCGCTTTTTGTGCGCCACCGCCTGGACTGACTTTTCACTTATGGGCGATGTGTTCGCTGCAAAAAAAGCGGCATTGGAATGCATGAACGACTATGCCGTCATTCGCACGGCGAACAACTTTAGACGCCTCAGGCCCGATGATCTGGTTAGTGAATCAACGACGACGTACGCCTGGTTATCAGCGGAACTCGAAAAACCATTCGATGGGAAAACGGTGGTCATCACTCATCATGCTCCGACCCCGTCAGGGCTTTCCGAAAAGCTCGGCATGCACCTGGAGGCGGCGTATGCGAATGACTGGCCTGAATTGGTGAGTCAGGCGGATGTGTGGGTATATGGCCATACCCACGCCTCTGCTGACTTCATTGAAAATGGCTGCCGGTTGATTTCGAACCCAAGAGGTTATCCAGGTGAACAAACAGGATTCAGGGCTGATTTGGTCATCGAGATTTGAAGGCTTAGGTGCTCAAGGTTCGGAGCAGAAGACGCCTGAGCGATGGTAGATCTCATACCCATTAACCCAAGCTTGCCTCTTACTGACAGGGAGGAGGACGGCGAGCCGACAGGTGTCGAGGAATCCGTTTTAAGCCGGTTTCTGGATTTTCTTGAACATGACATTGCGGTCTGCCCAAACCGACTGGAAGTGATATCCCCAGCGCTCATTTCTCGGATCGATGGGCTAGTCAAAGGTGTTGAGATAGACATCGATTCACCGCTGTTGTCTGATGATGATTGAACGCCTTGGTATTCGATATCGAGAAAGCAGTTACAGGCTATTGGATATCCCCCTGAATCTGAACGTTAGGAGCCTCTGGAATGAGCAATGACCACCCTCTACCGAGCGAGCACGTCGAAGCACTGTTACAGGCGCTCGATCAAGACAGCGACGCATTACTCAAATTGGGCATGCAGGTTGTCGGTCCCAATGGCAGCCCGATGTTCCCACTTGACTGGATGGTGTTTGCGGCCATTAAAAGGAGCGTTAGTACAGCGAGTGCGGTCACTGCGATGGTCCGAGCATGGAACATGGTCTGTGCACGATCGTTGCTTCGAATGCATATTGACACTGCGCTACGATTCTCGGCAGCGTGGCTAGTCTCAGAACCGCACGCCTTTGCCACAAGCGTGTTAGAGGGCGTCCGCATCGATAAGTTGAAAGACAGAAATGGCAATAGACTCATGGACGCATACCTTGTTGAAACGCACAAGGAAGACCATCCTTGGCTTCCTGATGTTTATGCGAACCTCTCTGGTTATGTTCATTTTTCTGGCTCACATATCAGCGATGCAATTTCTAACTTCGAGGAAGAAGACCGTACCATTGAATTCCATATATCTGCGTCTGATTTGAAGTTTCCTGAGTTCAGTTGGGTGGAAATTTTGGATTGTTTCAGAGAAGCGACGTCCATTCTTTCTAGGTATATACAAGGCTATGCCCAGACGAAGAGGCTTGCTCCAGAGGAGTTGGAGGCTCTGCGGAGCAGCACCTAATTTCTGATTCTACTCGCTCGCTTCATGCGGGCAAGCCTAATAGTAAATTGTGAAAATTCACTCGAACGAGAAAATCACTGTGCACGATAGACGGCTATCTGCGAAAAGCATCCGGCCACGATTAGCCGAAATTGGCCAATCGTGACTGGCAACTCACACCCGCACAAAATTCTACGTAGGATGTCATAAGAAGGTTAAGTATCTTTCCTTATCATCTAGCCGATCATTAGGCTTGGGTTTTCTGCCTAGATATACAAATTGCATTGTGGCATTAAATTCGTTGGTTTCAGCCGTGTCGCCGTTGACGAAGCCTTTGCTCTTGAAAAGTTCCATAGCACTTTCGAAGTCATTATAAAGCAAGCCGTTTTTTGAAATAGTTAACGCAACCTTATCAATTCGATCCATGCAACAATCAAACATATTGGGCGCTTTGAGCTTGTTTTCTAGCGCAAATGCTTGTCCGTATTTATTTTTTATGTCTTCAATGTTTTGTTCAGTGAGGGTCGACATTGCAACTAATTCTTCTTTTCGCTCTATAATCCAAGCCTTTGCTTCGTGTTCATCGAAAGCCTTAAGAATAGCCAGCGTGTATTTATCTATTACATTGAGATTTTTCGGGTCCAACTCGTATAGATTTTTTAGTGTTTTGTATCGAATAATCGGAGGCAAAATAGAGAACGAGGACAATATTTCTCCATTTTGCCCAAATCTATGCTTGGTAAAAAAATTCACAAACAAATAAGCATAAAGATCGAATAGGCAATCAAATATATTCGATACGTCTTCATCTGTAATAGGTCCTAGTTCTTGAGTGTGAGTGCATTTATTGCCAAGGACTCTAATATTTTCAACTGCACTTAATAACAATTCATTATTATTGCTTATCGCTTTCAGAGCTGAGCTGACATCACTTTTACCCAAGGTCATGCTTGCATTAGGTTCTAGATCCAGAATTCTTCGCACGACAACTTCAGTGTATTGTCGCACGGTTGATATTATGCCTCTGTTTGATCTGCCTTCCAAATAAACAGCATCATTTAGTAGCTCCGTTATCAAGCTGTCGTAAGCCTGGTTACCAAATTTTATCATATGGACGTCTCCATCATAGTTGCGAGGCTGATTGTTGTTTAAAAATCTGATATCAGTAATTTCAATTTTGACTATATACAATTACCGCATGATAGCAAAGTGGCATCTACTATGTGTTTTGGGCTGAAGCTGAATAAGTAGGGGGCATCAAGGCGGCTAAAAACACAGCGGATAGACGCCTGTCTGCGGGAAATCAGCATCCTAGCCGATAACATTGGCCGGATGTGTAATGCGCAACGATTGCGCCAACTGAAAATTACTCCCTCGACTCAACGCTGCATATTGGTGCGGATAATAATTGATCAATTCTACCTGCTGTCACGGTCGGCTTTGGAGCGCTTGCGGCCTTTTGCGGCGGACTGCGATCGGCGAAAAAGGCAGGCCATAGACACGCTGCTAATGGCCTCGTAATCTGCGTGCGGGCGTTGTCACGTTTCTCATCTCATTGGCTCATGTTGGATTTCTGGCGCGACATTCCAATCATTCAGGGATCTACGTGGACAAGGGCCTTATGCAACGCAAACGACGATAGCGTTACTCCGCTTAGGTCGCCTACTAATCGTTCAGTGTCCCAAAACAACATGATCATCCAATGCACAGAATGCCGGCAGTACGTTGACGCCGAAGAGACCGGCGGATACGGGCGCCAATTTGATGGCAAAGAACCCTCTTGCCGCTACACGCTGCTGTCATGCACGGCTTGCAGCTCTCCCATACTGGTACGACAGACAAATGTCGGAAACATGGCTGAAGGCGATAAATGGGATACCCCATTTGTGGTCTTCCCCCAAACCGATGTCCGAGTCAATCCAAATGCCCCCAAGGAGATTCGCGCCGCCTTCGAAGAAGCCTGCGCATGCTATCGGTCTCAGGCCTATACAGCATCCGCAATCATGTGCCGCAAGACTATTGAAGGTGTATGCGCAGAGCATGGCGTTGCGGAGCGAAACCTCAGCCTCTCGTTGAAGAAAATGAAAGAGGTTGGCCTCATCGACGAGCGTCTATTCGAATGGTCTGATGCGCTGCGAATTGTTGGCAATGAAGCTGCTCATGGCGTTGGCGTTTCCATCGCACAGCCAGATGCCAGGGACACCATTGAGTTCACGAACGCGATCCTCGATTACATGTTCTCGTACAGGGATCGTTTTGAACAATTCAAGAAGCGGCGGGCCGGTGACGCCTAACCCTTTCATCGAAAGGGCTAGCCACGGCAAGTCGAGTCAAGTTACTCATGCCAAACGCTAACGTCTGCTAAGGGTGTTTATCGACGCGATCAGTTGAAGAGTCGAACTCCTTGAACATCAGCGAACCGTCCGGGTTCGTAGTGTAGGTGCAGAAATGAGGTAGGAAATCACACTCAATGATGTGGCGCCGCTTAAGTATGGAAATCATGACGAAGCGTCTTTAGGGCCATACTTCCGTGAGTTATGTCCATGAAAAAGGGGCGTCAATGAATACTCTGAAACAAGTCACGAATCGTTGTCCGCGCTCACTACCAGTTCGATAGTGTTGAATCAAGGGGAGGGCGGCTGAGATGACAATCTTGGTCTGCAATCGCCTCGGATCGTCATGACGCTTAGGCTAGTATGATGTAGCTGTAGCTGATTTCAACGATCACTTTCATCGAAGCGATTATCCATGGAAGACACGCCGGACGCTCCCGTTCCAGCCGATGACTCGTCCGAAGACGTCGTGACAAGAGAGTCACTGTTCGAACAAGCTTGGTCGACGCCAATGACCAAAATCGGAGAACGATATGGTGTCTCCTCCAGTTATTTGGCTCGGGTCTATACAAGCTTGAATATCCCTCGACCGCCAGTGGGGTACTGGGCTCAAGTTGCGGCGGGAAAAGCAAAAGTTCGCCCGGCTCTGCCAGTAGCGCTACCAGGCGCCCTGATCGTCTGGAGTCGTAATGGTGCCCCTATCAAGGTTTCACAGACATTGCCTAAGGCGCCACAGAAATTGGGCCGCCAACCAGCAAACACCAATGCAACATTGCCTCGAAGACACCCATTGTTGCTGGGTATCGAAGAGCATTTTGGAAAAGCTCGGGAAGGCGAAAACGGTTATTTGCGACCGACAAAACGCGCCATGGCAGATCTCATCGTGAGCCGCACCGGACTCGCCCACGCCGTGGATTTTGCCAACCAGTTGTACTTGGCACTGATGAAAAAAGGCTTTTCCGTAACGCTCGCTGATTCCACCACGCACATGAGTCGTGCGCCTGTGGATCACCGTGAAAAGGAGTCCAAGAGGTACTTTCATCCTGCACTCTGGCATCCGCAGCGCCCCACCGTGGTTTACATGGGAAGCGTCAAACTCGGATTAACAGTCTACGAGATCAGTGAGTATGTGCCTGTGAAGAGTGTTGGCAAGCAATACGTTCGACTCAACTTACTTCCTGCCAGTCAACGGCGATCTCCGTTTCATGATGGCTGGGTAATGAGCGATGACATGCCCACCGGACGCCTTTGTCTACAAGCTTACTCTCCCTACTACCGCGCAGAATGGATACAGCGTTGGATCGAGGATAAGCCTGGCGACTTGGTCAGTAAAATTTCCGGCATCATTAAGCTGCTGATTACCGAGGCACCGGTGCTGGCCAATAAAGTCGAAATCGAGCGTGAGCGGAGCGAGCGCGAGCATCAACAGTTTTTATTAGCGTGTGAGGAGAGGCGCAGACAAGACGAGGAAAAGCGCCGATTCAAGGTGATTCAGGATAGCCGAGATCGGCTTGAGTCTGTGATTCAGACTTGGGCGAAAGTGAACAGTATTCGCGCGTTCTTTGACGACATCGAGCAATCTGCACAGAGCCTCAGTGATGTGGAACGAAACGCTGTCTTGGAGCGATTGGCCCAGGCGAAAGAGTTGATTGGTGAGTTGAATGCGCTGAAACAATTTGAAGGTTGGGAACCGCCAATCTTCTGAAGCATGCCCTCGAGAAGGGCGCTGGTGAAGTCTGTCCTCCAGCGGCAATCCAGGTGACTAAGGGAGCACGCGCTTTCTCTTCAAGCTGTCCAGTGCCTCGAACAGCGAAGCTTTTGAGTCGACCCTTTCGGTGAAACCGTATAGGTAGATCTTGTTCAGATCCGAAATGATGTCCGTCTCAACATGAAAGATGGCATCCCCGAACCCCCAGCCGACCAGCTTTGCCAGATCAGGCTGGACCAAATTGTGGCGCTCAGCAATTTCCCGCCAAAGTTGCATCAGGAGCACTGGTGCTAGTACTGCAAGCTTTCAACCCTGGGGACACAGATCCCATCCACGCTGTGTTTCTTGGCAATGGTGCGCAGCCGGTTCGTGTTCGCGTTTTCCTCGATTTTCTGGTTGGGACTGTGGAGCTCAAGCGGCTGGAGTAATTTGCATTGCACGTGGTTGCTTCAGTGTGTGGCGATATTTAATCCGAGTGAAGATGCTGAATCAATGCCTCTCGAAGAGCCTCTAGAGCAGCCTGCAAGCGTCGTTTTTCCCGCGGGTCATCATCCGTAGGCACATAGCTTTCGCAATGCCTCAAAAGCGCTTCTGCATCGTTTGTATTCAAATCAAGTTCAATCATGAAATCCACCTTTCCTGTGTGCGGCAAGGTGCTCCATCTCTCGCATCCACAGCCGTAAAAAACGCCGCCAATCGCTCGCGTAGCTACCCTCGTGCAATCGAGTGGATCCTGCGCTCGCAGCTTCAAACCTCATCCGCCAAGGTTGAGGGATGTGTTGGTCCAACACGATGACGAAAGGGTAGCCATCGCTTCCTTGAAACGGTGTCTCTGGGACGAGTTCGCGCAACTGATCAATCGTCAATAGCTTTTACCGGCGAGCCTTAAGGTGATTAGTCCGAGGTCAACGCTGTCGATTGATTATCCAAACGAGAAAACCATCGCCAGTGCCACCTACCATCCATTCAAAATTAGCGCGCGTCAGGTGCGACATAACCAGGGGCAAGGATCGCGTTCTTGACGCCGTACAGTGCCAAGGGGTCGGACAACCACAACCTAAATTCTGGACCCCTGAGGCTGTGATCTGGTGAACAGTCCACACTCCACTTGCGTAGGGTGTAGCCCGCCGTAGCCGCCCGAAGTTTCAGCGACAGCATTCCATCAACCATTGCGTAATCCATGAGCGTGACTTCCGGTCGCAGTTGATCTGGGTGAGGGATAAGTGTCAGTTCAACGATTCTCGTCCACTGGATGTCTCGATCGCTCGTCTCGTGAACAGCAACGGGATCATCGGGAAGAGGGCTCGCCTTGCGGATCCGGGTGATGACGAAATCTCGGAACTCTCCCGACTTCCTGTCAAACCCACGAACATGCCAGCGAAGTCCATTGTCGATCAGAGAAAAAGGCACGATGACGCGTTGGCTGGAACCGTTCAACGACTCGTAATCAATCTGCAGTGGGCATTTCTGATGAATTGCCTGGGTGACGTGAGCCAGGATATCGAGTTTCGGCCACGACAGTTGATCAGGAAAATCGACCGTGATCCCAGGTGTGGTGTTTCGGGGTTCCCCATCGCCTAACCCTTTGGTGACCCAAATTAGCGCTTGTTCCGCGGTGGAATCGAACAGGCTCTCGAAGGACTCACTGGCTTTGTAGATACGCGAACTCGCGTCATACACCAGGTTGTGCGAACGGAGCGTTTTGTACAGCGCGATGTCCCGACTAGCAGCCGCTTCCTGAATTTCAAAGCGCTCGATTAAATGCTGACGTTTGAGCTCACCTAGCATACGCAGTCTGAGATCTATGAAGGCGAGGCGGTCTCGTTGTGGCTGACTGAGGTGTTCAAGCATGGTCGAACTTTTTGTGATGAAGGGGATTGTCATGTTACACGATCATCAATAGAATTCTGGCATTGCTATCAAAATGATGAGCATTAGGAATAATATTGATCTCATTGCTGAGCAGATTAGAACTCCATGCCAAACGAACAGCTGCCCGATGCATCCGATTCGCTGGGCGAGCCCAAGAGCGAGTTGATCGACTTATCGCCTCAGCTGCGAAATCAGCGGTTGCTGGAACCAATGAATCAGCTTCATGCGACTCGTAATTTCCATCAAGACGAGGATGGAGAGCCTCTGTTTGATGGGCTGGACACCCACTACCTGTGCATGGCCACCCTCAATTTCATGATGGAGGGATCTGCTGTCGGCGCGGGGTACAGCATGGCGGATGTGCACACCTATGTGAATTCACTGATCTGTCGGATCCGGCCAGAAAAATCCAGCTCAGCGTGTGCAAAGGCAGCCGATGTCGTGATTGGCTGTTTGAGCAATAAAGCGGAGAACTACAAAGAATTCGAATTCACCTACTTTCACGCGCCCACACTGCAAACCCTCGTGTACCGCTTTCGCCTGGTGACTCTTGAGCCGGATCTTGATGATGTCTATCGGTATCGCCCCTCACCAGAGGGTTATCTGCTTCTGATCGGCATGCTGAATGTGGATGTTGAAGATCAGCAGATTCTTATGGAAAAGATGATGCAGATCCTGATCGAAAGGGGGCGTTTTGAGCAGGCCGCGGAGTTCGCCAGGCGCGCCATGGTGCTGTCCATTGAGCATCGGCAACACATTCATGGGCAAATCGTTCAGGCAATCCGCGCGCCGGGAACGGTGAGGTGGAGTACGGACATCAAGCCTCAGTTAGACGACTCTCGCCAACACGTCAAAGCCCGTCAAGAAGAAGAGGGGCGGTTGCTCATGGCGATTCGCAACAAGATGGGTGAAGTCGAAAACATCAAGAGCAAGCAAGAGCTTTCAAGCCTGCATGACTTGTTGTCGAAGGCCGGCACCGTAAGAGCCCGGCTGCAGCTTGAAGTTAGCAGCGCCGAAGGGCGTTTCATCGAGGCTCAGACAGCCGCGTTTCGAGCCCGAAAATCTTCCGGCATTCCTGATCTTGAGACACATCTTCTTCCGCAAGCAATGATCCGCCCAGGAGCGCAGTTGGCTCAGGCGGCCGAAGATCTCATTGTCAGTTTGTTCCCGGCCGTGTTTCCCAAAACACCTGATTTATCGAACCTGCTCAGCATCCTGATGGAGCGACGTCAGTTAACCAAAGACGCAAATGATGACGAGGATGACGAGGATGACGACGAGTTCGAGCCGTTCCAGATCTGGCCAGATCCGTTTCCAGATCAGTTGGTCGTCAAAATTTCTCAATGGCTATCCGCAAAATTTGAAGAAAACCGCTCTTGGCGGATTGATGAACTGATCGATGCGGGAACACACGAAGGCTTCAGTGCGATTGAACAACAGTGCATTGCGTTCTGCCTTTATCGCAGCTTCCCCGACAGCGAATCAGAATTTGAAAACCACCATGCCGTGCTCGATGGTGAATATGAAACCCGGGTGGTCCGAGGCGATAACCTCAGGTTCGACGTCAAGACAAAGGTCTAGGAGGTTCAATTGGATAACCAGAACAGCGCCGCTGCACGTCTGATTTATCGGGCACTCAATCTAAGTGCGACCCCGGCCAATGACGTGGAGTATCGCGAGCTATTGGCTCGGTACCGCGCCAGCCCAGAACTGCAGCAGGTCCTCGCGGAAATTGCTGAAGGAATGGAATTGATGGTGCTGGATGTCAGCGAGCGAGGCTTGATCATCGCCCCGGCACGTAAGGAAAGCCGCTTTTCCATACGACTTGGCGATCTTCGCAAAATCCTGTCTGAAGACCAACGCGTGGCGCTGGCGCTGAGCTTCTTGGCCATCTGCGCGGTGTTTTATCCAACGACCGCTCTGATTGAAGATGACAGTCGGTTTCCAATGCCGGCGACGCTGGCCATGTTCAGGGACACCTTGACGGGTTTGTCCGGGCGCATGAGTGCACTCGAAGATTCCAATGATTATTCCCGAGAGGAGCTGCGACCAGGCTGGAGCTACATTCACAGCCTGCCGGTTTCGATCCCCCAAGCCGATCGCGCGTCACCCAACTCGATTGAAGGACTGGTGCGCATGGCACTCAACTACCTGATTGAGTACGGGCTGGTGAATAACGTGGGGGCTCAGGATGAGGGCGAAGCGGTTGAATTTACCGCCACCCATCGACTGCGTATTCAGTTGCGTGAACGGACGCTACCGCGACTATTTGACTATGTGCGTTCCGGCGCAACGGCCTGAGGATTTTGTATGCAAAAAATCACCCGAATGCATGTTTGCCGCTACGGTACCGCCACGGCCTGGTACGACCAGACCTTGCTCGACTTCACTGCGCCGGATACGCACGAGGCGGTTAATGCCATCGTCAACCTGGAGAACACCGGCGGCAAAACCTCATTACTGTCGTACGTGTTCAGCATTTTTGAGCCGCGGCGGGATCTGTTCATTCAGCACATGCAGAACCCCAACCATCAGTTCAATGATTATTTCTACAAAGACGGCAAGCCATCTTTCATCATCATCGAGTGGTCAATGCCATCACGTTTGCCGGGGGGCAAGGACTACAAGTTGGTTATTGGTCAAGCTGTTGCAACGCGCGATGTCATTGAACGTGGTAACGACATCGATCGGGTATTTTTCGCGTTCGAATCCCACCACGGCATCACCTTTGAAGATATCCCGGCACCCGGCATCAACACGCTGGGTGTGCCGGGGGTGAGCACGATGGCGGAGCTCAACCAATGGCTGACTCAAATGTACAGGAAGTGTCCTGAAGACTTTTACCACACTCGCCATCAACACGATTGGACCACCCATCTTGCCACCACACGACTGCTGGATCTCGATCTTCTGGTCATGCAGCGTCAATTCAATGGGCAGGAGGGTGGCCTGGAAAGCGGCTTCCTGACTTTCAAGGATGAAGAGGATCTGGTTCGTAAGCTCATGGCACTTACGATGGATCCCGAGCGCGCTCAAACGGTGCGCAACACCGTGGTGAATGTGGCGGACAAATACCAGAATAAGCCTCGCCTTGAGGCGCGGCTTGTACAGTTGGCCAGAATCCTGTCGTCCATGAAGCCCCTGGGTGAATCTTCTAAAGCTTTTGAGCTTGCACTTGAAGCGCGAACCGGGTTATTACGCCGTGCCTCGGGACTGGCCGCCGCCATGGAGCTGGTTCGTTTAAGTGAAGAAAAGCAGGTCACTAATTTTGGTGACTTGATCGACACCCTCAACTCACGCATTTTGGAAAACCAGGCGCAACTGGTACATCAGCGCGCGTCCACGCTTTCAATGCGTGCTTTGCAGCACACGCGCCGTGTGGATCGCACTGCAGCGGCGTTTGAAGAGGCCACGGCTGGTAAGGACGCGGCTCAATTGCGTCTGAGGCATCTCAATGGTGCCATTTCGTACAAGAAGATCACCAGCGCTCATGAGCAGGTTCTCATTGAGGAGCGGTCGCTGGCAGAAGAAGTTGAGGGCTTGCGCCCTATCAAAGAAGCACTCGAAAGACAGGGCGCGCTGCTTCGTGGCGCTATCGATATTTTACTGAAGCAGAACGACGACAAACGCTTGGCGGAGAAAAATGTTGAGCTGGCGGCTGCTGAGGCAGTAACGCAAGCCAAGGCCCACATTAAAACGTTGAGCTTATCCATCAGGGCGCTTCAGCAAGAGGAGGCAAAAGTCGGGGCCGGCATCGATAATGCCGAGATACAACGCACCAGCTTGCTGGACGACGGGGTACTTGGTGCGTTCGATCATGATGCCGCTGCTGCGATCGAAAGAATCACGGCGGCCATTGCCCAGGCGCAAAATCGCCTCGACACCTTGCGCGCTGAACGAACGGGCTACCTACAACACGTCGACCTTCTTCGTGACCAGGCGACGCAGCATGGATTGCGGGCTCAAGCGGAAGCGCACATCCGAGAAAATCTGAACAGAGAAGTCGGTGATGTCAGAACCCTTCAAGAAGACCTTCAGCAAAATCGGTTGCTGTGTTCGGTGGTCGAAGCTGAGCTATGTGACCCTGATTCCCTGACTCTGCTGGGCACCGTTTACGAATTTATCCAATCCATGGACCGTGAAGTGCTGGAGCGGGACATTCGCCTAGCCAACCTCGAGCGCGCTAAGCAGTCCATCGAAGAATCCGAACTTGCGGGCCAAAGTGATGACGTCGATCAAGTTGTCCGGTTACTTCGGACTGCCGGCATTCATTCTGCGCGAGCAACCAATTCCTACATTGCCAATGTTGTCCCCGATGCTGAAGAGGCCCGTCGACTGGTCGACTCCGACCCCGCCCGGTTTCTCGGCGTCTGCGTGGGCTCCGAAGAGTGGGAGAAATCATGCAAGATTGTTGCGGGTGCTGACTTCTCCCTGAGTGCCCCGGTAACTGTCGCCCTCGCCACCGTTGATGCGGCCGTCGCGGCATTCGATCGGGTCGTGATATCGGCGGAAGACGACTCTGCCTATAACCAGGAGGCCGCGGCTGCCGCGCTGATCGGTTTTGAACGACGAATCGCTGAAATCTCAGGTACGCGCGACGCACACATTCAGCGCCGCAACGACGCTCGTGATGCGGCCAACAAACTCAAGGACTATCAAGAGCGCTTCGGCGCCGTGCGAATCGCGGAGCTTGAGCGAAGCATTCAGACTCACTACGAGGAAGAACAGGCGTTCACGAGAATGCAGGCAGGGTGCCTGGAAGAAGCTGCTGAAGTGCTAGAGCGTGCGAAGGGACTTGAGAAAGAGATAGATCCAATTCCAAGTGAAATCGCCAACCAGGCCAGCAGGGTCCAGCGACTGGAGCGTTATTTGCGCGAGTATGAACAGCCGCTTGCGCAATGGAAGCAACAGTTGGCATCAGTGCAAGCGTCTCTGGAAGAAGCGGATACAGAAAATGAAGGCCTTGAGCAACTGATCGATTCGAAAGCAAAGATCATCGCCCACTCGAGGCAATTGCAGTTCGATCTTGCGGGAAGCGCCCAGCAGTTGCTGAATCGCAAAGACCTCACCGAGATTTTCGATCCCAGCTTCGATTATCGAACAGCTCTTGAATCTGGTTTCGATCTGCAGGCATTGATCAAGACTTACGATTCCGACAAAGCCGTATTTGATACTGAGGAATCTCAGCGATTGGGCGTTCGCCGGATAGCCCTTGAGCAGTTGCGTAAAGCGGAAGCCACGTCCCGCGAGGAGTACAGGTTTGAATTTTCCGATCTGCGCGAAGAGGCCGTGATCAACCTGCTAAGCCTCGATCTGGCACATGAACGCACGGCCCAGATAACGCAAGTCGGTTTGTACGAACAGGCATTTGTATCATCATCGAATGCACATGCGGTGGCCAGCAGCGACAGAGATGCCTTCTTCGCCAAGGTTGAACCCCCTCAACCCTCTGACGATGTCCTATCACTCAGCGATGATGAACTTGCGCATCACATCGTGATGGTCCAGGACAATACGGATCAGCTTGAGAAAACTCTGGTTTCCGATCAGCAAGAAGCCGAGAGAGCATCGCAGGGGCGTGCTCAAAGCAAGAAGAACGTCGATGTGCTGAACAAGCATAAGAAAATGCTCACTTCTGCGGTTCCTCATGAAGCTGCCGCTCCTGACTTTATTGAGCTTGAAGGTGACGGTGAAGCGCAAGTGATGGCGGTGCTCGACCGCTATAAGCAGCAAAGCGTCGGTCTGGAAGAAGCCCGAAAATTGGCTCAGTCGCACTTCGATGGGTTTACGGATGTGGTGAAGTCAAAGGCGGTGCAGGACGTTGATCCGGGTCTTGCGCACGAGCTGTCGAGCAACTCCTTTGAAACCACCTGCAGCGATTTTGAGCGACTGATGCTGCTCATAGTTGAGCGTACGGAAGCCTCTCAGTCTGAGCTGGACGGCATGCTGCCTGATTTTGAAAATTGCGTGGGCGAAGTGCATCAGTTGGTAGAAGAGGGCATGAGTGTCCTGAAGAAAGCTTGCGAGGTCATGGTGCCAAAAGGTGCCCCCTATGTCGGTGGAAAAGTCATCATGAAGATGCGCCACCCGATTACAGGTGTTTCGACGGAAATTGGGAAGGCTTCTATTCGGCATTACTTGAACACGCTGATCGAGACTAAGGTCATTCCTGAACATGGCGCGGATTTGGTCGCGGCTGGCATGATCAATCTTTCCCCACAACGCGCGTTCGGCTTGCAATTACTGCAAATGGAACAGAATGCCGATCACCAGTACCAGGATGCCGGGCGGCTGAAAAAGTCCGGCGGCCAAGGGGTGGTCATCGCCATGTTCATGTACCTGATGATGAGCCAGTTGCGACGTACCCATCAGGCCGTCACTAAACGCGGAGGCGGTTGTCCCCTCATTCTTGATAACCCGTTTGCCAAGGTACAGACTCGGGCGTTGATTGATGTCCAGATCATGCTGGCCGAGGCCATTGGTGTGCAGTTGATTTTTTTCACAGCCATGAAAGATGTGAATATTCTTGCCGGTTTTCAGCGGGTGATCCGACTGCGCAAGGAGGGCGTGAAAAGTGGCCGGTCTCACATTCAGATGGCGACTGCAACCTTTAACACGGCGGTGCAAAGAGCAGGTACAAATTGATGAACATTGCTTTTTTTGAAGCGCTGCGCGGTAGCCGTAAGAAGCGCATAGAGCTGCTGAAATTAAGGAGCCTCTGGATAGAACACCATCCAGAACTCCAACAGCATCCCAATCGCGATAGGTTACTCATGGAGGCCCTTAGGGCTGGCGATGAGCAAGGCATCCTGAGACTTCCTTCTCCCCGCAGTTTCGAGCGTATTGGCAATCCGGCCATGCCCATGTTTATCACCGTCATCGTTGAAACGATCTCGGTGATGAAGCCAAACTGGACAGCCGTTTCCTGGATGCCGGTACTGGGGTTCTGGATGCAACTGACGGAAAGCGAAAAGGTCACTGCCAAGGTCATCAACGAATGGCTCATCCGCCGCAAGGGGCGCTTTATGATGGTGCCGTTGCGCGAGCGATCGCTTGAGATGTTTGGGGATGAGAAATACCTCGATGGCAGGGTGCGATCCAATTCACTTTTTGGCGGCAGGCTTGCTTTGTCAGCAATTGGTGCCAGAGGGGTGGACCTTCCCTTGCCCTACCGACAGCAGCCTGGTAAACCTGGGCGGCCGGTGTTGGTCGTAGAGAACCATCACACATTCTTCAGCCTTGGCGAATGGAACGACACCGCACATCGTTACGCGGCCGTCGTATATGGCGCGGGTAGCGCCATCACGTCGACTGGAACCGCGCTGGATGAAGTCATCAGGGAGGTTGACGGTGACGGAGCGGAATACTTCGGAGATCTGGACCCCGAGGGTGTTTCAATACCGCTGCGTTACAACTCGAAGCATAAGACCCAGCTGTACCCGGCGATCTGGCTCTACCGAAAGCTGCTAACTATCGGTCGCCACAGGCCATTGCCGATCCTTTACGCAGGTGACAACCAGGCGGTGACTTCGTGGTTACCTGAACTCCACCAGGAAGTCCACGATCTGTGGAATGAGGGCAACTGTCTGCCACAAGAAGGCGTAGGGCTTGAGCAACTCTTGCCCCAGCCTCATGAACAAGGCTTAAACAAAGGCTCCATCGATAACCTATCTGCAGCTGCTCAGTCGTAGGCTAGTAACTAAGTGATCGTTGTGCTGGCTGCGGACAATAGGCATTGAATATCGAAGGCTTCGCGCAGTCATCATTGATCTTGTCTAGGAATGTCGCATCATTGATGTACCAGACCTTCATGATGAGGGGCGGGGCGGGGCCTGATGTTGTGTATAGATTGATCTAAAATAAAGGATAATTTCGTGAGTAACAAAACAACCGGGAACGGGACAGTCAATTATTTTAATAAGCTTCGGAGTGATTACTTGGTAGAACGCAAATCTCACCTTGAGACCATTCTGATGACCCTCTACGGATTATGGAGCCGACTAATACGAAGCAAGAAATATTTGTCGGGTATCATTATGGCCGAACAAGTAATGATTAATAAATATTCCAGCATCGTAAAAAACGATTTTGATGCTAAAGTTATATCTAAAACCGATATAAAAAAATACAAGGCGGCGCTAAAGGGCGCAAATGTGAAATACAAGCAGAGAAGTGATTTTCTCGTAATCATGGTTAGCATAATCTCACTGTTGGGGCTGACTACATTTAGTGATAAAGCGCCATTTTATATGGATAAGCCCATCCCGTTTTTCGCAGTGGTGTTGTTTTTGTTAATGGTAATAATGGCTGCTATCGAGCGAATTAATATGAATTCGGTCGTCGCGGAAAATGAGGAGCTCATTAATATTTTTGATTCGGCATTTTGAATTCGAGTAAGCTTCTATCAAGGGCATGCTTGCAATGGAGTACTTACTGTGGAGAAGGCTCCATCCAACTGCCGTAATGAGGAGTTAAAAAAGAATGACTACACAGTTGAGTGAAGAGGAGATGCGTCGGGCGCTCTTCGGAGCAACGAATACTATTCAAATCTCTACGCCGTCGGGCCACCCTGATCCTACCGCTGTACCCAAGGTGAATCCCGAACGCAAGCCTGCGGCCTCTGCAAAAGCTGTATCTTCGAAGCTGCGGGTTACCCTGCATGTGTCGAATGTATTTGAGGGCGATTATGAAGTCGTCCACTACGACACCAGTAGCCTCAGCAAAATCGTCGCAGAAATGGATGCCAAAAAGACCTTTAAGAAGAAGTACAAATACATCACGGTGGAGTCAGTAACCCCGATCTGATGCATCCGATTGCGTGTAGGTAAGCTATTTTCGGTTTTTTCGGCGAACGACCTGAGGTACCTGGATGGCTTTAAAGGTAAAAATTTACCCCAATGGGGCTAGCCTTAAGGGCGTTGCCGCGTAATTGATTATCTGTGAGGGTGAACAGTGGCGTACGCAAAAAACATAAGTTTGGAGGAGATCCGGGACTCAATTGCCGCCTCTCTTCACAGCGTTAAAGCGTACGACCTACCCGCGCTATGCGCCAAGCTTGGTCTTGAGTCTGGCACCGAGGAAGAGGCCTATCGTAGTAAGCGGACATGCGTTCGCTCTCGTTTACGAGATCACAGCCTCAATGACCTGATCGCTGTGGCAAAAAATGTCCTGGCTGAAATCGGTGACGCCGACTTGCAGGACTTTGTCAGCGAGCTGATGACTCCTGAAGATCATCGCATCTCTGATATCACCAGACGTGCAATTCTCGGAGCCCTGGACTCGGTAAATCCGCTTTTTGGCGAGATTCCACCTTTGGATGGGCTTGAAATACTGCGTCCAAATTGGGGGCATGTCCGGGCCTGAAGGCCACTTCTTCAACACGCTTTACCGCGACGTTGAGCAACATTTCGTTCGGAACAACGACTACGCAAACTCCACCGTACTCAAGCACTGTGGGGCAATGATGTGCTCACGACAGCGCTTCATCGACCTGATTGCCTACGTCCTTTCTCCCGAGTGTCGAACCGACGTCGAGCAGAAGACCCTGGTGCCGGTGCTGACTGATCTGCTCGCGGTAGACGGTTTTACATTGATGGTGATCAAAGAAATCTCACGCCGGGCTATCTACGGCATTTGTCGTCTTTCTTCAGGGGTATGTGTGTTCGTGTGCGTCCTGTCAGTTCCAGTTCATTGAGCATGATTTTCAGTGCCTTTATTGGATGCCTTCTTCTTTGGTTGAGAGCTGCAAACAATGAAGTCTATATCACCAGGATCAAAGTGAATCCACGCGCAGTCCGGCATAGGGCTCGCTAGCCATCAGACTGGGCCAGACGAGGCATTTGCTTGATACTCCTATCGAGTGTCCAGCTACTAGGTCGTTGTGTTTGCAATTGGACCGATAAGGAGACGTAGGTGCTTTCATCAATTAGAGATTACCAACCTGGATCGCAAACATCTGAAGACATTTGGACAAGCCTCAAGCTGCCCTCTCGGGGCACCGAATTGTTTGCCCACATTCACCGCGGGCTACCGTTCACAATTCTCGACCGGATAGCGAATGAGCTCCAGGTGGATAGCGAGAGTGTGACAAAAGCAATCCAGGTATCGACGGCAAAGTTGCGTAACCGAGCGAAAGCTGGCCGTTTTAACGCCTCGGAAAGCGATCGATTGATTGCATTGGTCATCGTCTATCAGGAGGCCATTGCCTTATTCGAGGACGACGCCGAAGCGGCCAACAAATGGATGGATTCACTGGTGCCAGGGCTTGATTCGAAACGTCCTCTTGAGATGTTGGGGACGAGAGTCGAAACAGCAGCAGTCCTGGATTTAATCGGTCGATTGGAGAGAGGGGTCCTCGCTTAGGCTTCGAAGGTTGTTGAGGTTGGTTGCAGCCATCGTTCCTTCGGGCTTATGCCCGGCTTGACCGCGCCCTCAACTGTACAGGGCCGACAAAAGGAGAGAACCAGCAAAAAAACCTTGTTTTGGAGCCTATAGAGGTAAGCAAAGGGCAGGTTGAACACCCGCACTGGCAGGATCGCGATCTGATACCCCAAGCGCTAAACCGATCATGCTGCCTTTGCTTTGACACGTTTGATTTTAGGACCTGATGACAGTTCAAGTAGACGTGTCTTTGTCGATTCAAGGATGAGATTGGAAAGCTCCGGATCATCGACAATTCGCGACATTGTGACGGCCCCAATCATGGACGAAAGCGTAAAAATCGCATCAGCCTTTGCCGACTCAGGATCTTTGTAACGGCTACGTTTAGCCATGAGTTCGATCAAACCCTCAAACCCCGATGACGCGGCGCGACGAGTATCTGCGTCTGCGCGTGCCAGTTCGCTACCCATGGCAACCAAAGGGCAACCGCCCAAACGATCGTCACGATATTCCGCAGAAAGAAAGTCTTGGATGTGCTGCAAGAACGTCTCATCGCCGCCATCAACGGCGATTTCCGCGGCACCCACCAGTTCTTCCATACTCACAGCACAGGCTTCGGCAACGAGTTGCTCTTTCGACTCAAAATGGCGATAAAAACCGCCATGCGTCAGTCCTGCTGCGGCCATTATTTCTGACACACCGGTGGCATTGATGCCGTTGCATTTGAACACTTGGGACGCGACGTTCACGATCCGCTTCCGTGTTTCTGCCGTCTCTGCTTTCGATTTCCTCATTTCAACAGTCTCTCCTATCAACCTGGCGCTGCGGCTCCGCGCGGCAGCAACAGACCATAATGATTAAAGCTTATCAAATTAATCTAATCCACACACTTAAAACGGACATTCGGTCTCATCTCATCATCTATATGCGTTTTGTCGGATCTCCGATGACCAGCAAGACTGAGTGCCGATAGCGCTTGCACTGCCATTCGACACGATTCGCTGCTACCACCTCTAGCTTGATCACCTATGCGCGGCTGTCGAGAGCTACGACGCGATTGTCATTTAATCGATTTTCGGGAAGGTGTAACCCGTGCTTGCCGGATTATCCAAATCCCTTGCCGCAAGAATGATTTCCCCACAGCAACATCGCTGCTCCGCTTCTAGCAGATTTGGAAGGCGATGATTGCAACATTGGGCGCGCATCCGTGCGTTGGTTACTCGACAGGAGATACGAAATGAAACTGAAAAACAAAGTGGCTTTCATCACGGGTGTTACATCGGGTATCGGTTTGGAAACGGCCAAGCTTTTTCGAGCTGAAGGCGCAGAGGTGGTGATCGTCCGCTCTAACGCTGATCGACTGGAGGCAGCAGGTCGTGAACTGGATGGCCAAGCAACGCTTATCCAGGCTGATGTGCGCAAAGTGGCGGACATTGAACGTGCAGTCGAAGAAGCGCGTTTAAAATTCGGCCATATCGATATCGTATTTGCCAATGCGGCGCCAGCACAGTTGCTCCGTTGGAGGCGATTACTCCAGAGTACGTCGAAGACAACCTGGCTTTAAATTTCAACGGCACTTTTTTCACGATCCAAAAAACCGCTCCGCTCATTCCTGCTGGCGGCAGCATCATCGTAACCACGTCCTTCCTGAACACCATAGGCATGCCCGGGTTGTCGATTCTCGCCGCTACAAAAGCGGCAGCACGTTCACTGGTACGTACCCTGGGTGCCGAACTCGCTCCTCGTGGTATTCGCGTCAATGCAATCAGCCCGGGTGCGATCGCCACGCCGTTTTACGGCAAGATGGGATTGAGCGAGGAACAACTGGGTGACGTTGCTGCTGGCTTGCAACAAAAGATCGCGCTGAAGCGGTTTGGTGAAGCGTCAGAACTGGCTAAAAGCGCGTTGTATCATATGCTGTGTCTGGCCATGCGACGGAGCACTTTGGGGGAGGGGTCTCCCAGCGAGACGAGACGGCAGATTTTGACTTCGGCGGGTTGGTCGTTCCAGGAGTTATGAACCAGGGCGCGTTTCTACCGAATTGGCCCGAACAGAAGGTTGGGATGGCCCGCTTTAGGCCTCCATTTTTTGAAATCAGATGATATTGGTTGTGTATTGAGGGGTGTATGAGAAGGCGGAAAGAACAATCGTTGATTGATGCTTTTTTCAACTATTTGAACAGGGTGGCTGTCGACAATGGGCGAGCGGTAACCCGATGTTCGATGGACGGTCAGGACTCAATTCTTGGTGCAGATTACATTTTCACCAATAGCACGAGATTTGTTCTGGTCGAATTTAAGTATGAAAAAATCCACCTGAAGGACGAGTGCAAAAAGAATCGACGCCTGCATTTGTGCCAAGCGCTGGACACGGCGGAGCTGTGGCGCCAATTGAGTTTGGAATGCCATTTTGTCGCCTGGTCGGAAATGCACGAGCAAAGGATTTTGAACTTCAATCAGTATTATCCAGAAATCTGTAATTGTGAGATTTTTGGCATGAGCAGTGGGCTTCATTGGGACGTTCCGGACCTTGAAACACGGGTAAGGGCGGAGTTGTTAGCTAAAGCATTTCTACAAGGGACAGTAGGTGCAGAGTTCGACGCTTTCGAGCAGTACACCAACTGGCTGCTTGAACTTGAAGGACAGGAGGGCGGTGATATCGAACTGCTGATCGATAACCCAGATAGCAATACGTTAGAGTTTTTAGAATTCCAGTCGGTAGGAGGGCTGAAACAATGGTTGGATCACACAACGCTTGCCCCACCACCGCCTCGGCCTAAGCCGAAGCCTTATAGAGGCTTTGGCCCGTGATCAACTGACCAGTCCGTTGAATTGCGGATAGTTTGATGTGTGCCCCTGGAGTCCGAAGGTGAGAAATTCAATGGCATGAACACATGGTGAGTCTGGGGGTGTTCGATAACGTCGCGATTGATCAAGAACAGTCGACAGTGTGGCGTACAGCTTCCCGCATGAACGCTGTCGGCACGATTGCTTCACCGGACGCAAGCGCGCCCGAGAGCCTACCCACACCGGCTTGACGTTCAACTGCATCATCATTCGTTTCCGGCGTGGGTCGTCATGTTTTCAATCAACAGGGACTTGGCCCTGTTTCTCCACTAAGTCTTCCCTTTACACCGACGGGGTTATTCGTGCCAATCACTGCATTCTCAGCGTCACGCGAAATCGAACTGGATGTTAACCAATTGTTGGAAGACCTGGCACAGCGTACACAGCAACCAACTCCAGGCAAGTCCACACCCATTCCGGATGATTGGAAAACCTTCATTTGGGATGATATTGAATGCCCCGCGTGTTTTTGCCGCGGCGCTGAGGTGGTGAGAGCCTCAAATTCCAAAGAGACAGGTCAGGAGATCCGCCAAGCCTATTTTCGTTTTCAAAAAAGCAGCGGTGCTGATGGCCACCACCCATTTTGCGACTTTGCCGGCAACGTTCCTGCGGACCACATACCAGAAAACCTGGTTCAGTTTTCGTCAGCTAAAGACGGTGTCTCCAAGGCGATCCGCGAACTAGTTTGTCGAGGGATTCAGCTGGGCGTTTTAGGGCAGCGTGACATTCGTGCGATGCGAGAGTGGTATTTCCAAAGGAAAGTGACCTCGCGCTTTGTTGTCATCCTGGATCCTCGTGCTCCCAAATGGATCGAATCACTTCAAAGAATGCGCGCGGGCCCCTGGAATAAAGCTTCCGAAGCCATCGTTTTGAGCAAGGCAATCATCGAAATTCCTGGATTCGATCTAGCCACTACAGCGCGAGAAGCGGTAACGCGTCGACATCATGCACTGTTGGATGCGCTTCTGGAAAAGCGTGTCTGGATGCATGGAACCGCGCCAAGAATTGAGAAACTGGCGGTTGAGTATCAAGGTAAGGCAGTTTTCGATCCGTCATCGTTACAGCATGAATATCAACGCGCCCAAGTCTTGGCGACGTTCATCTGCAGGAATTACGCTCCAGTAGCTTCGGCCACATCGAAAAGCGATGCAGGCGTATCCGTGAAGGGGGCTCGACCGCTCCTGGCATTCTCATCGCTGCTTCTATTTATTTCAGAATGGGATTTGAACCGGGCGAGCAACCTGTTTGCCAAGATTGCGTCAGACGTGTCCGCTGTGGATTTGAGTTTAGGCAACGTAATCGGCCTGAACCCCTTTCACGATTTCGAGGCATGGTCTGCGCTCAAGCTTCTCCAAGGACTGATGCCATTTGACTCGGAAATATTTGACGCAAAAGCTGAGGTTGAACGCTGGATAGGGGAAACGAAAAGTACGTACGGTGCTCTTAGTCAAGATTCAAACTGATGCCGATTCGTCTCGTGCTGTTTGAACGATCAGGTTAAGCAAGGCAAGCCCACGTGAATTCATTTCCGTCTGGCGATAGCCCATTTGCGGTCGCGACTGGACGCAGGCGATTGGGGTGAAAATGCGCAGTGAACTCGAGTTTCAAGTCTGGCGATTGGTACAAAAACTCTTCGATGCGCCTGCATTCGAGCGGTTGATTCAAGAGGCAGTCGACAGCTACAAGAGTGCACCTGGCCTGGATCCTCTCGTGCGGCTGCATGCTTCGCATATAGGGTTACTGGGCGCCCAGATTTTACGAAAAGTGCTGCGTCATCACGACGCCGACGTGGGACTCACTGACAATTACGTGGAAATAAGATCTCGTTTGAAAACGCACATTGCTTACCATCTGCAGTGGCACCTTATGAAAAACGGTCATGCCATTGATGAAATGAAAGAGGACCACTTGAGTAAGGATCTGGGTCTTTGATCACAATCACTTGAAGCAGGGCGAGCATTGAGCGGTTTCCACGCATGGCGTTCGACAACATGGACGGCCAACTTCAAACCCGAGCAATCATTCGAATCGCTCCTGAATATCAGGAGCGATTTGGGCCCGGTCATTTCAACGGGTCGTATGTGATCAATGTCTTCGGTTCCAGAAAAGCACTCATGCCCCATTTGCCCATTTCGCGCCCAAGGCCTGAGTGCTCGATCCGGCACAGCGATGTAATTAACGCTCCGATACCGAAAATCCAGTCAGCTTCGGAGGCAAATTATTTAATTTTGAGAAGGAAATAGTACCCACTTTCCCAGTAGGCCAACCGTCCCGCATTTTCTGTGAAACATGAACCGCATTGACCCCTGAACTCAGCTTGGTCGCCTCCCAAACGCAGGTGCCAATCGCTTTTGCCTGCATGAAGTCGCGCGTACCTACCAGTGTGACAATTGCGTGGCTCATCGAAAGACCAGCCCCAATGTTTAGCGCAGGCAGCCTGAATCGGTTGCTCAACAGTTCGTTGACGATGCCGCGAGAAGTGGTCACGCAATCCGAAGCAGCTCGGTAGGCATCCTTGACAGTTTGTCCGCGATCGTCGGTGTCCACCTTGAATAAGATCAAGGCGCCATCGCCAAGGTATTCGGTCACATGGCCTCCCTTAAGCAGTGCAGTTGTCGCGAGCGCTGGGAGGAGGGCAGAGGTTTCGTAGTACACCCGCTGAAAGCCATCTTCTATGCCCTCAAAGCGCTGAAGATTCTGCAGTCTGTCTGTGGAGTTACGCATGTCGACAACCATGGCCACGAACTCCGTAGCCTCGGGTTTGCCATAATCGACGAAGGGATGCCCAGGGATGTTGCTCGCTGTGGCCGAGTCCATCACAGGAATGCCCCGGCTCTCCATGCCGTAGTTCTCCAACATCACCTGCCTAACCTTGCCCCAAGTCTTGATAGCTTGATCAAGTCCGGCGATTGCCGCGTCACGCACTTTTTTCTGTTCGTCGGCATTCATTGAATCAACGTCCTGAAATGACTTTTGATTTGCTCCCAAATAGCGAGTTCTTCAGGTTTCGTCATCTCACTCGGGTAGTAAATGATCGTTAGGCCGCCAAGGTCACTGGGGAGCTTTACATTCTTGCCTTTCGGCACCATCAAAATTGTTCGTTTGCGTCCCAGGCGTCCCATGAACAGGCCCAATTCAAAAAGGACATTGTCTCTCGGCACCATGGCTTGCTGGTCTCGCGAGTGCACGATGTCATCAGCCTGAGCAATCGCAATAGCAAAGTCGGCGCGTTCCAACTCATCTTCGAGGTCATCCAGGGGGTAGCTTGAGATCTGGAAGACATCAGCAGAAGGCCAGGGCGCATACTCAAACTGGTTGTCGTGAAGAAAGTAAGCCGTCCCACCCAACGCGACCTTGAGTGCCTCTGCCGACGAGATGGCGAAAATACGATGCTTAGGATTCGGCTTGGCAATATTGGCGTTGCGTATCACCAATCGTTTGGCCAGCTCTTGAGCCAGGGCGTTGGCGGCGGTCGGAAAGTCTCTTAAGAACTGCTTGAAGATGGATTTGGTGATCTTTAACGCGACTACGTCATCCAGGGCCGTGACGGTTGTCGATCGGTTGGTGACCTGGAGCGCTGCCAGTTCGCCGATATGATTTCCGGCCGCATACGATTCCACAATGACGCGCTTACCGATGCTGATTCTTACCTTGCCGGTGAGCAGGAAATAGACGTCGGTTGCGGTATCTCCGAGCGTGATCAGGTCGTTGCCAGGCGAGAAATGTTCAAGTACGCCATTGGTTTGCAGAAACGTTGCCCGATCAAGTTCTCTTTCAACCAAGGCTTGGGTGAGGAGCAAGTCGACGACCTCAGAGTCGTCTGATTTTAGCCTTTCAAACATGTTTTTCATCCTTGTACGATTTCATCGCCTGATGGTCAGTCACAAAAAGCATTGGATCATGAGCGTGGTACCTCGTCATTCCAAGCTAATGTTTGAAGCGCTGTGTTGATGCCCCGTTTGGTGCTGTCGCACCTAATCTCCTGGTGGTTCTTCATCCGGTACCCGCCCACCACCTGCAGCCCAGTACCTTTTTCTCGACACGATATTGCTCAAACAGTAACGACTTACATCGAGCCTTTCCTATTCGAGAGCGGCTAGTCGTTGAGTTGAATCTGATAGGGGGCAGTGTGCGCTGGGAGGTTACGGGCGGTACCTCAACGTATTCACATACTTGTCCAAAAACCTGCTCCGATACCCACTTCACTTGGGCTTTCGGCTACTTCAGACGCCGCTTTGGTGACTGAAAATCCGTCTCTGAAAATGAATTCAGATTTTGGGATTGCGCTAGGTTTTGGCCAGGGCGCCTTGGTGCCTTTGCCAACCACGAGCAAAATGGAGATCAGGTTATCTTCCGGCAAGCTGATGATTTTGGCCACTTCGTCCGCATCAAAGCCGATCAGTACGCAGGAGTCATAGCCCATCGCCGTGGACGCGAGCAGCAGCGTTTGAGCAAGGAAAGTTGCAGAGCGAATCGCCTCATCGCGTTGCAGTTGCTCACGTCCTTCATAGAAGGATCTCGTCATTGGAACTATGACATCCCGAACGTTGGCAGGTGCTTTTTCCCAGTATCGGGACGGGTCTTTATCCCACGCTTTGATGTCTGCGCAGATGACGTAGAGCAGCGATGCATCTGTCACCTGCTCTTGGTCAAAAGCTGCGACACGGATTTTTGCGCGAATGGCTGGGTCTTTCACATCCACCAAGCGCCAATGCTGTGCGTTGAAGGATGATGGTGATTCGAGTGCCAGATCGATCAACAGATTCCCTTCTTCGGGAGAGAGGCGGTGTGTTGGATCATAGTGCTTGACTGAACGGCGTTCGCGAATCGTTTGAAACGTATCCATGACGGGCTCCTGGAGGGACAATATTGGCATCCGCGTATTGGCTTGCGGCATCCATATGGCTTAAACTAGTCATCTATAATCTTGCAAATGGATGTTGCCGATGACGCTTCGGAGCCTAATCCGGAGAGGGCCTGAGGCGCGCGACGCTTACACCGCATAGCTAAGAGAATGGGAAGTGCCTGAGGCTGTAATAACGCCTACAACTTTGCAGACACCGCTTGAAAAATGGATTACAAAAGCGCTACTTCGTCCCTCGGCGCTTTCCTCATGAGCTCAACCACCACGCGATCCTCACGCATCAAACGCTCCTTTGGCCCCCTCTCTCAAGAAAAAGCCTTAGATCTTGAGAGTCTGATGGAGCGCGACCAGCTTGGCTTTGCTTCAGCCATCGACTGGAATGAGCTGCTGAAGTCGATGCGTGTTTTGATTGTCTCTGAGGCCGGAACAGGCAAAACGTTCGAGTGCCAGGCTCAACATCGGCTGCTCTGGGAGCGAGGCGAGCCGGCGTTTTTCCTGGAATTATCAGTTCTGGCGGTGTCACCGTTTGTGGATCTCCTGTCCCGCGAAGAAGAAACCCGACTTCATGCTTGGCAGACCAGCCAGTCGGACGTCGCGACATTTTTTTTGGACTCGATTGACGAGCTTCAGCTCACGCTGGGTACTTTCAAGCAGGCATTGAACAAGCTGAGCAAAGAGTTCCAAGGGAATCTGGAGAGGGTACGTGTCGTCGTTACGACTCGGCCGATTCCCGTGGATCAGCATCTCATCCGTCAATATTTCCCGTACCAGGGCAGCCCCGAAGTGGCGGATGCGCCAAGCGCCGAACGATTTGCTGAGATCGCATCAGGCCAAGGTAAGCAGACAGAGTCGACAGATGAAGAAGAGAGCGCAGCAGAGCTTCTCGTCGTCAGGTTACTACCACTTTCTGACTCGCAAATTCGAGAGATGGCCGCCACTCGGCACGTGACGGATATCGATAATTTTGTCGCTTCAATTCGCAATAAAAATGCTCAGGATTTTGCCAGGCGTCCGCAAGACCTGATCGAGCTCTGCGCTGACTGGCGGGCCTCAAAAAGCATCCGAACCCACCGGGAGCAGGTTCAGCAGAACGTCGAGGTGAAACTAAAAGCACGCACGGGTCGTTCTGAACTTGGTGAAATATCGCCTGAGCGTGCATTGGAGGGCGCTAGCCGACTTGCTCTCGCAGCGCTCCTGGCTCGTAAGTTGACGATTCGTCACAACACGGAATCCGATTTAGAGGCCAACCCGCAGTCAATTGCATTAGACCCTGGGCGCGTACTGAGCGACTGGAGCGCCAAAGAAATTCAGACACTTTTGGAGCGCAGCATTTTTGGGTTTGCGAGCTATGGCCGCGTTCGGTTTCACCACCGATCAGTGGTTGAGTACCTGGCGGCTTATCGTCTCGCAGATCGCTTATCCAAAGGCATGTCGATCAAGGCCGTGAAGCGCCTGTTGTTCGCTGAGACAGCGCAGACGATCAAAATTATCAAACCATCCATGCGACCAATAGCCGGGTGGTTAGCACATTCAAGCTCCAGCATTTTCGAAGAAGTCCGAAATCGAGAGCCGGAAGTTCTGCTCTCTGAGGGTGATCCAGAATCTCTAAGCCCGAGACAGCGAGTTGAGGCGCTTCGAGCATTTGTCTCTCGGTTCGGCGATGGGGGCTGGCGCGGGCTGAAAATACCGTCGCTACAGATCAGCCGTTTCGCTTCGCTAGATTTATCTTCAACCGTCAAGGAGATGCTGGAACGGAGGATTGAGAATCCGGAAGTTCGGCAGTTGCTACTTCAGCTCGTTGCGTACGCAGGTATGCATGAGTGCAGTGACCACGTGTTTGCGATCGCCATGGATCCTTCTGTTGAAGACGACGAACGCCTGACAGCGATCGATGCCCTCGTGCAGTTGGCTGATCCTCAGTTATCAACGCTCGTGCAAGAGATGCAGGCACACTCTGAACGCTGGCCAGAACGGCTCATTCGTGGAGCCGTAATCGAGCTTTTCCCTGTCTATGTGGGGCCCGAAGTGCTGGTGCAATTGCTAGCCAGCCTACCGGTGCCGACGAATCCGGAAAGAGGGCGAATGGGCTATTTGACACGAACGATACAGGACGCCAGCCTCAGCGACGATGAACTCCGGCGGCTGTTTGATGCGATCTCGGCACTGCTCGATGAAAGCGTGGCTTGGTCAGAAGAAAAACACCACATCTACGTGTCCCGTCCTGATCTGATTCCAATGCTTGCGATTACAGGCCTGCGGCTCTCTACCTTGGGGCAGGGTACTCAAGAGGTGGTCGAAGGACTCGTTCTCGCCATGGCGTTAGCCTCATCGCTTCATCTTCGTGGCGAGTACTTCAAAACGATCGGATCGCTGTTTGCCAGTGCTCCCTCGCAAATAAGAGCGCTTGTTTTTTCCTGCGAAGACAACCTGCGGCAACGACTGAAATTTCAAAACGATCCGTGGCAGCGGCTATTCGCCTTGAATTCGTTTGGTGCCATATACCTCAATCACGCTCAGGACTCGGCCTGGATTCTTGAAGCCCTATCTGATAGCACGCGAGCTCTCGACAAGCGCCAACTGATGTTAGAAGCGTCCATTCGATACGCAGCTGACCCCACTCTGGAATGGGCGAACCATGTAGAAACGCTGAGACCCAGGGTAGGTGACAACTCGATACTGTTGGCACAGATAGATGAAGCATTACTGCCACGACCGAAATCGGTACAAGAAATGACGTTTGAGGCGCGCGATGCGCAACGCAAGCGCGCTGCAGAACAACGTGCCGAAGTCGACCGTCAGTACTGGATAGACTTTTGGCAGCGACTGATCAACGATCCAGAGGAGGTGTTGGACTCCTCTATCGGCGCGCGTACGTTGAAAGAGCTGTGGGACCTCATGGAGAGAGCCTCTGGATCAAACCAGACGTCTGGCTGGGACAGACGTTTTCTGGAACAGCACTTTGGCACCTCGGTTACCAATCATTTGCACGCCAGGATGCGTACGCTATGGCCGACACAATGTCCGACCTTACCCATGGATCGACCGCAAGACGAAGTCCAAGTTGTTCAGGTTCGTTGGCAACTTGGACTGACGGCGTTGTGGGCGGATGCCGAAGATCCGAATTGGGCAGTAAGAATCAGCGAAGCACAGGCACGAATTGCTGCACATTATATTCCACTGGAATATCAGGGCTGTCCCGGCTGGATAGAGCAACTCGCACACTCGTTTCCTGATGTCGTCCAGAGCATTATTCGCGTGCAGTTGCGGTGGGAGCTCGATAGAACTGCCGATCTTGGTGATTATCCCTGGTCATTAAACGTCATCAAAAACTCATCGACTGGTGTCACTCAGCTCTTCATTCCTGATTTGCAAATCTGGTTGAGCACCTATACACAGCCAACCGAGACCGACGACAGTGGTCTTGGTGTTTGGGGGCGGCCAAAGACGGTCTTGACGATACTCATGGACCACAGCATCGGCAACGACCGAGACGTGCTTCGCGCTACTGTTTTGGAAAAACTGCAGTTGGCCACCGTACCAGTGTTCGTTCACCTGTGGCTGTCTGCACTTTTCGCCTTGGACCCTGAAGCGGCTACCCTCGAATTGACACGACTTCTTCTACAAATAGTCCCGGCGGCCGAGGGACCCGGGGTCGACTTTTTTTCCAGTGTGTTTGGAGGCCGATGGAGCGGATGGCCTTTTGATCTGGGTTTCGAGCGTTTCACCATCAGTCAACGCGTACGGTTATTGAGACTTGCCTATCAGCATGTCCGTCCCAGCGATGATTTGCGGAGAGAGGGGTCGTACACGCCTACACCGCGAGACGATGCGCAGCAGGCGCGTAATACGCTCCTAAGTGCTGTGCTCACGCTAACAGGCCCCGAGGCCTGGGCCGCTAAAATGGAATTGGTGGTCGATCCGCTCTTTGCGCATTTCAGAGACAGGCTTGCACTCTTGGCCAAGCAGAAGGCAGCGGAGGAAATGGACAAGGCTGAGATGACTGAGGACGAAATTTCGCTTTTGGATAACATCGGCGAAACCCCTCCCAAGACGCGAGATGAAATGTTTGCCTTGATGCAGGACAGGTTGGACGATATTGATGATCTCCTGCTGCAGGATGCGTCGCCGCGTGAAGCTTGGGCGAATATCACTCTCGAAAAACTCATGCGCAGGGAAATTGCGCGGCGGTTGAAGGACACTGCGAACGGGCTTTACACCATTGATCAAGAGGGCGCGACCGCCGACGAAAAGGAGACGGACATCCGAATGCGTTCAACGTCTGGCCAGGAAGCGACTATTGAGTTAAAGGTCGGTGAACAAGGCTGGTCCGGTGCAGTGTTGCGGAGCACGTTGCGCGATCAGCTGTTAACCAAATACATGGCAGCTGACCGTTGCAAAACCGGTTGTCTGATGGTCACCGTGGCGTCTTCGCGTCAATGGCAGCACCCCGACACACACGCCATGATGAACCTTGAGCAATTGAGAACCTTGCTGGAGGAAGAAGCCGATAAAATTATGGAAGAAATGGGGCACGAAGTCAGGATTCTTGTGAAGGTCCTGGATCTTCGATCGCGACTAGGTACGGGATCGATCACATAAACCAGGGAAGAATAGAGTCTTTCTCATCACCGGGTGTACTGGCGCCACACCTTAAGCGCGACACTAAGGGGGAGGCCTACTTCGAGACACGCGTGTTCAGCTAATTAAAGCGAAAAAAGCAGAATGCCCTCGACGAAGGTAACGTTATGACAGAATGTGCAAATTGACCCCATTCACCAGGGATAGGTATGAGTTTTTTCGATCGTCTGTTCGCATTTCGCCAGAACGATGTACGCTCGCCTTTCGAGGATTTTCTCACTGAGCTGCTAGCCGAATGGCTGCGTCAGGTGACCCTGTCTGGCAGAATCACCGAGGTGCTGACCGGCTTATTCAAGCTGAAACCGGGTCAGTTAGGTAACCAAGTCGACCTTAATGACCTCGTCTGGGAAACGCAGCATGTCATTGGCCCCGGACACCGGGCAACAGGGAAACGACCGGACCTTATCGGGCGCGGCCAGGATTTTTTCCTAATCGTCGAGAACAAGATTGCAGCCGGCTTCACTCAGTACCAAGACACTTTGGGTGATGCCGATCAACTATCCCTATACGAATCTTACAGAGAGGATCGGACAGAGCCCTACGGCGGTCTTGTCCTGATTACACACTCTACACTGCCGCCCGCCCAGTGGAACCGTGAGACGATCTACTGGCGTAGCGTTGAACGTTACCTGCGAGCATTCGCGGGCAACTGCCCGACTGTAAAGCCCACCGCGTTGGACTATCTGACCCAGCAATTGGCTTCGTTCCTTGGAGAGAATGGCATGAGCGGCACCCGCATCGCACTTGAAGACATTACCGCCTATCCCGCCTACCAACGGCTCATTGATGGACTATTTGGGCTTGGCAGAATCGCCGATAACCGCCTGAAAGTCTCACTCCAGAAAGTGGATTTGCAACAGCTTAAAGCTCCGCACGGGGCTGGCATCGGCTACTTTGCCGCGCCCGAGTTCTTTGGTTGGGCGTTAAGTAACGGTGGCAATAAACTGCATGAAGCCTATCTTACGCTTTGGAGCGGGATCGTAGCAGGCGAGATTTATGACCACGTAAAACCCGCTACTGCTGGCATTCCAGACCTTTCAGTCGGTATCGGAGCATGGTGCGTCGAACCCATCACCGAAGAAGATGTGACCTTCCTAAATGAGCTACTCGGCAACTTGAACCTCCGCTCTGCAATACGGTGGGAGTTAAATCTCTACCCGCGCACAGGAAATGGCCCTGTGATCTTGCTGTCAGCCCGACGCTCACTGGTCGACGTGCATGTCCAAGCTGTCGGCGGCGACCTAGACGATATTGCTGGCGAGTTCTTCCTTATCCACTGTTCGGCATTGCTCCAAGAGCTTTCAATGAAGTTACCCGAAAGCAGCAAAAGCGTTGACCAACACCTCTTTGATCTGACCACTGCTAAATAACTCGGGTATTCAGGCTAGCCGAGTTTAATACCGATGAATCGGCTCGCATTTCCTAAGCAAAACTGAATGTCTGCTTCGGGCCGTCCTCTGCCTGTCTTCACTACAGATTGTGCTAGCCAAAACGAATACAAACGATTGGTCAGCACAGATTCAATTGAACGGTCAGCGACAATGCAAAAGGATGGTCACGTCCATGCATTTCCACACCTGACGAATGCCTGCTGTGACGGACACTGGCCTGCACGTTCCGCCTTTCACGCACTAAGAGCTGGAAATTGCTGGCACCAGCGGCTTAAGCCATCTTCAATACTCAGAACGCAGTGCGGACGCTCTCACGACCTGAAGGCGACCGATGTTTCTCTCGATAATGGAATTTGCCCAACGTATGGAAAGCATCAATCACACGGCCCGCCAAGACCGAGCCATTGAAGACTCCCAGGCCGATGCTTTGGAGCGCAAGCCTTTCGTCGCCAGTCTCGTGAGAACTCTGGTGCATACGGAGCTCGATGCTGACGGCAAGGTCACCACTCGAAGGGCGACAGGTTTCGTCGTTGGCCTCACGGGGGAGTGGGGGCTGGGTAAGTCCAGTGTGCTCAACATGCTAAGCGAAGAGTTCCGAACGATGGACGAAGTCGTCGTGGCGACGTTGAACCCCTGGCTATTCAAGGGGCGAGACGAACTCATGCAGGCGTACTTCAACAGCCTCAGGGATGCACTGGGCCAAAGTACAAGTGAGAAGGCGAAAGCGCTTCAGGGACAGCTGGAACGTTATAAAACCGCCATCGAGGTGGCGGGATCAACCGCCGCGGGGATCGTCGACATCTTTATTGGAGGAGGGGTGACCACGGTCTTCTGGAAGAGATGGATCGTCCAAGGATTGAAGGGCCTTTTGAAGCCAAAGGATCTTTCAGTAAACCAAGAGCGAAAAGCATTGGAGACGAAGCTCGGACAAGAGAATGTGGCTGTGGTTGTGTTGATTGACGAGCTTGACCGCGTAGAGGATGAAGAGGTGCGCGCGGTGGCCCAACTCGTCAAAGCAGTGGGAGATATCAAGGGTATTTCTTACCTTGTGGCTTACGATCCAGAGCGCGTGACTCAAGCCCTAGGAAGGGGAGATAGCGCAGAGGATAGACGACGGACGGGGGAAAGCTATTTGGAAAAAATCATCCAATTCGCCATTCCGCTGCGACCTCTATTCAATGACGATGCAAGGGCATTACTGCAAGTATCGTTGCGCAACAATGGAGTTGTCCTGCCAGTAGCCACTGCGCGGCACCAGACCGAAATATTCGATGAGCTGCTTCGTGTCGTTCGCACGCCGCGTGAAATTAAGCGGCTGATTGGCGCGTTCTCGGTGCTGGAGGAAATGCTGCGTGACGAAATCTGCCCCTACGATCTCCTCGGATACTGCTGGCTAGTGGCGAAGTCGCCAGGCTTGCGCCAGCTGATCGCAGACAACGTGCAGGAATTAGTCGATGATCCAGGTCTTGAGGAGCTTAGCCGGCGAATGGCCTATCGCAGAGAGAGCGATGACTCTGCGGAGACGTTAGTCGGAATTCTAGGCAACGTTGCCAGCGCTCATCTGGCGATCATTTCTCTCATGTTTCCGCGCTTTCAAGCTGATCGTCAGCTGTCCGAAGATCATTCAGATGGCAACAGAATTGCTAAACGTAGAAATCTCATCCGGTTGCTCTACCTTGGCAACCCTCCCGGGACGTTGTCCAGGAGGGATATAGAGGCGCTTTGGTCGCTTGAAGACCCCGCCACTTTGGCCCATGAGCTGCGTCAGCTCATCCAGGGAGATCGGATCGACGATTTACTGGATCGAATCGAAGATCTATTGCCCGCGCTGCCACGTTCCGGCGACTGCAATTTTTGGGTGGCCATGTCTCACGCGCTAACCCGCACTCATGACTGGATCACCGACCAAGACTCAACGGGAAGGTTGGTTGATGATTCGAGCACATTGCTTTGGCGACTAGCGCGAGCAGTGCCAGATGGCCGTCGTCACGTTAGAGCTGTCGTCGAGTCGCTGATACAGGCGGGGGATTTGTTGATCGCCCCCTGGATCCTCCGCAAGCACTTGTTTGCCCACGGGCTGACGCCATACCCTGTACAAAGCAATAACGACGAGATCTACAACCAGAGTGAGACTGTCGCTCTTCAGCAACGGGAAATTCCCCGCTACCGCGCGGCAGTGGTTGATGGAATTGTTTTGCGACGACTGCCGGATACCGAGACGTTTTATTGCTTGATTAACAGCAGGCAGTGGGATGAAACCCTGAGGTCAAGTCTGACTTCCCAGCTGAATAGTTGGGAAGCGGTCAGTACCTTTGCCGCCCTGATCACTCCTCCAGGCGTAAGAACGTCTCGCAGCAATCTTGAAGAGATGTTGGACTTAGAGATTTTTTCACCTGTGATCGCAGCTATGCTCAATGACAATAGATCGGCTGGAATTGAATGGCTCACAACCTCGGTCCGTCGTCTCGCGGCGATGATGGACGGACGTGACCCAGATCATGGACCATCCGACGATGTCGATCAGGATTTGGCAGACGGTTGAGAGCGAGTGGGAGCGTTTGGGTGAAGACCTTTGTTTTCCACGACGGAGTCATCGTGAGGAGGGCACCAGAAAGATTGGCGCTGTCTCGCGTATCGCGTGCGTGGATGCAAAGGTGTTGCCAGATCCAGTCATATCGGATTGAGACGGCAAAGCGCTTTGATTGGCGCCTTGAATTCGGTATGGGAGGCCAGGAGCTGATCGGTGGTGTTGCTCATACGGGTCTCCCCGAGTCGACACCACCATAATTCGCGCTCACGACCGAGTTCAACTTTTGTGAGGTCGCTCACCTGCATTAGGTGTCTTCATCGATTTCGTCCTCATCGGATGGATGCGGCATAAAACTGTTCATTGCAACGGGCTGAGCGTTCGATGCAACCCGATCTCTGAGTGCGGCGACAAATTCATCTACAAAGGCTTCCACCATCGCCGTGTGTCTCTTTGACGGATTATGGTAGGTCCGGAGAATACGAACGCGCTCCAAAGCCTCATCAAGGCATTCTTGGCTGCCACCTACTCGCATGTCTTTTTCAAGCGACTGAACGATCGATTGGGCATGCGTTCGAAGTTCGTTTAGCCGTTCCGTGCGATCCTTCACGAGATAAAGCCTATTTAGGGCAAAGACGTTGATCGCCGCCAAGCCTCTGGCCTGCGTCCGGTCGTCAGTGGGCCGAGGGAGTACGACGCTATAGTGCCCCTCTCGCGACCATTCAAAATAAGGTGCGGGGTTCTCAGCGGTGGGATCAATAAGCAAAGCCTGTTCCGCGTCAAGATCCGAAGCCGTATAGGTAGCACGCAGCCCCTGGATGGGGAACTGGTTTGCCTTTCCATAAGCTGTTCTAGCAGTAGTAGCCTGAAGCTTTAAAACATCAGCAACCGTTGCATGTTGCGCAACAAGGTGGTTGTACCTGCTCTGATTGCAGTGCTTGCAGGATGCGAGAAGGTTGGTCCAGGAATGGGTTAACCACCAATATCCATCGTGTGTACCATCTTCGGTAATCCCACCCTTGGGCCGAAAATGCTCAATGTCTACATCGTCAGAAAGGTAACCCTCACAGTAGGCACACTTATTGTTGAACAGACGACGTAACGTGGTGGTTACATCCCCAGCACTATACTCAGTGAATGTATAGCTTGTGAGCTTCTCTCCGGCCACCCTCGCTGATGCGGTGTAGTACCGCAACGCCGCTTCTTTTTCTCTTCTTACGGCATCGCTTGGATCTTTCAATGAAGAGGGTTCTGGCACCGAACTACGATCTATAAAGCGCATTTTAGCCTTCCCATTCTTCGGTAAGCGCCTTAATGACCGCATCGACGGCCTCTTCCCGAAGCTCGGGAAGCACATCGCCTTTTTTGGCCTCTCGTTGCTCAAGATATTTCATGAGAGCCTCCTGGACGACCTGTTCGCTGACGCTGTCGCCTAGGACCAATCGATTGATCAACTCTTCTGTTTCCTTCGCCGGCGCGACTTCCAAGTTTCCCTCAGGCGATCTCCGGACGACGTCCCCTGCTAACCGAGCAAACTCAATGGAGGTAGAGGGATCAGTTGTGCTGTTAAGGCCAAAGTAATCTGAGGTAAAAAGCTGTTCAGCGGTCATGCTCTTAAAGCTTGGTAAATCTTCCACGGGCTTGATAAAGCTATCCGAATCCCGGCGCAATACGATCACTTCCGGATCATCCATGCCGCGAAGACACAACGGATCATGTGTCGTAACGATAAACTGAACACGCGGAAATACCCGCCGTAGCGCAGTCATCACCTGCATTTTCCATCGAGGGTGCAGATGGGTCTCCAACTCGTCAATCAGTACAACGGCTTGGGCCTGTTCAATGTCGTCCCAGTGGTCCAACAACTCCCGGATGATATCGACGGTCATGACGAAGACGGAACGGTAGCCCTCGCTGAGCGAGTTGATCGTCGTAGTACGGCCATTGGCACGTACCGCCAGGTCATCGCCATAACGTATCAACTCATCCTTTTCATCCAGAGCAAGTACGATTCGCAGCGCGGCGGCAATCGTATTGAATGTTGAGCCGGTCTGTTCTGCAAGCCAGGCGCCGGGGTAGGGGATTGTTGCTAAGGGATTGAACAGCGTTCTGACGCGCGCCGCAGCCCCGTCGGGCAAATGTTGCTTCTTGTAATCAAAAAAACGTCGAGGACCATAGCCAATAACTACTGTTGCAGGGCTATCAGAGCCTCGGATCTCACGCAGCTCGGGCGCGTAGCTAAACGACGCCACGTGCTCTGAGTAGTGAAAACCGATACTCACATCGACCAGTCTGTTTTCAAGCTGATCATGGCGGCTGGTGTCGACGCTGTGCACGAGGTCGGGAATATATTTTCGAAGCTTTGCAGCTTCCTTGCGACCTATAAGCGCAAGGGCAATTGCGCACAAGACGCTGGATTTTCCAGTGGAGTTCTCGCCCAGAATCATCAGTGAGGGCCATCCGGTGCTAGCCCGCCGGCTGGAGGCCATCGTGAGGGTGAGGTTTTCGAGCGCTTTGAAATTTGAGATCTTTATCGTCGAGATCTCACCTTCCTTCATTTTGGGTTGGTAGACATCGTCGAGTCCGTCATCTTCCGTGATATCGAACTTAGGGGGAGACGTGAGCACTCGCTGAGCCTCGCGTTGAAGCTCATCCAGCACACCCGGCAACTGCATCCGTTCTTGTTCAGAAGCTCTCGTCCAAGCATCGATAAAGCCTCGACTGAGGCTGGAGCCGTTCCCTCGTATGGGGGGGCCGTTAAATGACCACGCCTTGGAAATTTTCTTGATAACACTTAGCAGAGCGCCCAAATGTTCTGAATCAGGATCAAGCATCACGCTCAGAGGGGCTTCCTTACCTTCGAAAACCAGCGAGTCAAAGAACTCCTGAATGCGCAGCCTGCGGGCAGACACCAATTCGTCTCGATTTAGACCGAAGACTTCGATGGTTGCCAACCCTTTTTTTGAGTTCCCAACGACTAGGCCGTTGGAATGAAAGTCGAGGTCTTTACTGGGCTCATCATAGGTAGGATCGAGCAGTAACGGCACTTCGTATTTTTGAACGTCCTCAAAAGATGCCAGATAGGGAGCCCTGACGCCGACGACCGGAAACTGATCCAGCTTGGCTTTTGCGCAATATTCACAGGTGTAAAACAAGTTACGCCATTCAAATGCTAGCCAGAGGTAATAATCTGAATTCACCTTCGTCGAGTCGTAGACCGAACGTAAAGGGCGCATGTGCAGGACACGACCGTAGGACACTGTACGTGTCTCACAGAACGCGCACTTATTCTGAAACAAGCGCCGCAGGTCGTTAATCAAGGATGTGTCAAAGAACAGCTCCTCGTTCAAATTGTCTCGACGCTGCAAGCGATCCCTTTGATCTCGACGCAGATACGCAAGAATCTTTGCTTTTTCTTCGTGTACGCGGGGCGAAGTCAGGAATTCGGGGGGCGAAACGGGTCGCAAAACTTTGCGCATAAGCTGTCCCTGCTAGGTAAACATACGGTAGCTATTAGCTATCACTGCGTTCGATGATGCGATGGTACAACGCACGCAATGCATCGTCGAGATAGGCGGGTTGTTGTGAAATACGGGTGAAGAAAAGCGCTTTGCCCCGCAACGCATACTTCAGAAATCAATCGCACGAACCATCAAGGGCGGGGCGGCAGTTTCCCTAGGCCAATACTTCAATAAAATCGTGATACGCGCGGTGCAAATCAAGCGCACAAGGTAGAGGATCTCTTGTGTGCAGTATCTTCAAAGTTGCTCAACTGCCCCGTTGGCAACCCCAAGCGGAGTCAGACGGTTGCCGACGATTAGTTTTACTCAGCGAGCTCGATCCATTTCAACACGGGCGGATAATTGAAGGCATTGTGCGCGTAAGCCTGGAGTTCGGCAGGAATAGAGATACCGTAGCGCCGTAAGCGAAGGAGGACCGGAGCGTACATTGCATCCACGATGCCGAAAGAGCCGCATAGAAATTCGGTAGAGCCACTGCGCTCGAACAGAGAAGTCCAAATGCTGTAGATTCGCGCTATGTCCGTTTTGGTCTGTTGGGTGAGCGGATCAGGGGTGTCGCCAGTCGAAATGTGTGGCGTTACGCTTTTCACATCACCATGGAGTAGGGGACCTTGAACAGATCTCGCCAGCTGCAATTTTTGATGATAAATATTGGTTTCTGCCTGCTCGCCGCTTGTAGTGATTCTCAGGGCGAACTTGAGAAAAAAGTGGTGTTTCACGCAGCTTTATTTCCTGGCATAGGCGATGTCAAAACGTTGAGAGTGTCAGATCTGTCTACCACGAAACCCAAGACCTTCGAGGGTGTGTGTGGCACCGCATTCTACGATCTGGGAAATGGTCGCCGGCAACTGCCCAGCCGGTTCATCTTGTATGTGTCGCCCTTAAAGACAGTGGTCATGGAAGACGATTATATGATCGGGAACCAGCCGAGTTTTGCCTCGAGTTGGACGAAACTTTGCGCAGGGTGATGCCTTCCACTGGGTTGAGGTCATTGCGTACAGCTTTCGACCTCAAACGGGCCGGGCTGTCTTGATCAATTGAGCAAATAACCCGGTAACAAACCGAGCTTTTTCGCTCTCATACGAGCCAAAGCGTACACCGCACGCACACGTGGCATCGGTGCTCCGGCCAGGTCGGCGACAGAAACCAGAGTACCCAAAATAGCCTCGATTTCGACGGGTTTATACCCTTCGACGTCTTGCAGCATCGATGTCTTGACCGTTCCGAGCTTGCGAGTAATGGCAATGCGTTGCCGTGAATCAATCTCGGGTGAGATATTTAACCGATGTCCAAGCTCCAACACCTCATCCATCATTTCGATGAACAAATCGTTGAGCAGTGGATCATCGATCAACTCATCAGTAGAGCTGCCGACCAGGAGACTGACTGGATTGAAACACGCATTTCCGAGCAGCTTTAACCATATTTCCTCACGTATGTTTTCGCAGATGTGGGCATCAAAACCCGCATGGTGAAACATATTCGCGATGTCTGAAAGTCGCCTGCTGGTGTTCCCAGCAGGCTCTCCAAAAGCGATCTTGCTCCCGGACATATGCTTGATCACGCCAGGACTCAGAACCGTACACGACGGAAACACCACGCAACCGAGGACAGCGTCCGTAGGAAGATTTGCTTCGATCACGCCCTCAGGATCGACAGCCTTCAAACGCGTTCCTGATAACGCAGCAGAGGACTTTAAGAAGTACCACCAAGGCAACCCATTTATCGCGGGTATGATCACCGTATGCGGGCCGATCAGGGCCTTTGCGCTTTTGACGGCGATAGGTAATGAGGGTGCCTTGACGGCGAATATGACCAAGTCTTGAGTTCCAAGCTCCTCAGGCTCCGACGTCACTCGAAGTGGGGCGATCAAAAGATCATGACCCGTCTGCAGACGCAATCCATGCTCTCGTATACCCATTGTTCTGACGGCTTAGATCAGAAGCTGACTTCGCTTGATGTAGGGGATGGGTTGAAGGAGGAGGTGACTGATTTGCTCCTTCTGTGGAGGAGCTGTGATGCCTCTCTGAAAGTCCGACTGCGTCGCGTCAATCTTTAAAAAAACCGCCCTGCCAAAGTACGGCATAGAAGCAGGGCGGCCCACAGGGTAATCAAAATAACGCGTGATTTCAGGAGATGCCTCGATTTCTCGTGGCGAAAGTGAAATTAGCACCTATAGATGGTGTATGCAATCTAAATGGCGAAAATTTCTAGACCCGGATTTTTCACCCTCCATACCGGCCAGCCTCATCCAGACGGGATGAAAATTCATGCTTTGGGCGGCTGACCGGGCCACAAGGCGGGCGTGGGTATCGATGCTACCGAGGAGACATCGGTTCATACGCTCTTCCTCCCGTGTTGTTCGAGCAGCGTATCGCTGCTGTTTTGACAGAGGCCAAAGTCGAACATGTTGAGTCCTCTGGCATTGGCCGGTGAACTGGCCGATGGGTGTTCACGATCAGAAGGCGTACCCGTGGCGGATTCGCTCAAGCGCCTCTTTGGCCACTAGATATCCAGCTTCGCTGTGAGCGTGCTCCAGCGGGGTGAATCCACCGAATTCTGATTTCGGCTGATTCAGCCAATTCTCAGCCTTGGCTTTGTCGCCAAATACTTGCTCGGCATGAAGCTGAATCTGTTCAATAAAATTCATATCCGGCTCTCATGGATCGCGCTCACGACTTTCTCTTTACCGTGTCCCTGGCGTAGCCACAGGCGTGCTGGCGCAATATTCACGGAAAGCCGTGATGCCCCGTTTGATAATCAATATGGGTTTAATCATGTACCGGTAGGCGACGAACAGATTCAATGCGAGCCAGAGCATTTGATACAGAGAGCCATGAAAACCGCCGTGGTGCACGCTGTTTTGCCAGAAGCCGTAGGCGACGAAGATTGTAAAAATGGCGACCGCCAAAGGAAGAATACTGAGCCGCCCCATGGACACGATGACGAAGGGTGTCGTGACAACCGAGCGAACCGGTTCACCTTCGATTTGCATGGCCCAAATCCTGTTGACGTTATCTTTGCCAGGCTGGTACGTCACCCGAATGGGCTTTCCCACATCAATGTGCGCGTCCAGGACATCGGGAATTTCGAGAGACTCCAGTTTCTTACCGTCTATTTTCCAATAATGGTAGCTGACCATATCGCCTCCCAATCCTCTCGACTTTTCGTTCAGCCGGCCATCGACGATTTTCATTTCCTGCATTGAGAAGATCCCCTTGTGAGTAGTTGGGCGTGATATCAAAACGACGCCATCGACGGAATCCTAAGTAACTCTTAGTAAGCGGTCAAACAAAATCTAAGACTCTCTTAGTCTTTGGACCAAGAGAAAATGTCTACGTTTAGTAAACGTCTGAAAGAGGCGCGCAAGGCGAGAGGTTTTTCACAGGAGCGTTTGGGCATCGACGCTGGTATTGAGCCGGCGTCAGCGTCTGCCCGAATGAATCAGTACGAAAAAGGTGTTCACCAACCAGGGGAAAGCACCGTGCAGCAGATTGCGGCGGTGCTGAATCTGCCGCCAGCCTATTTTTACTGCGAAGATGACGAGATGGCGCATCTGCTCCAGTGCTTTCACTGCCTGAAAAAAGACGACCGAAATCAAGTTCTCGATTTAGCTGAACGGCTAGCTTTCAGCCAGTGATGTCTGTGGAATTTATCATCCAGAGAGAGCGGGGACGGCATGAGTGTCGTGCAGGCACTCAAGGCATTACTGGCACTCGAACGCGGACAACGGTCAAAAGCTCACATCACCCACTACGGTTCAAGCAGGTACACAGATAACCTGTCGGCAAACACGTTTTTGGTTGCCTGCACTGACTCAGGAGAGCCTGGTCAGATGCAGGCTGACGATTAGGCAAGTTGCCTCACGCTTTAATCACCTCAAGTAGTCCTGCATGCCAAAAAACAACGGTGGCTTAACCGGGGACATTGCTTGGAGCCTTTGCGGACACCACGGATCTACAGAATAAGGTTAGAGGCCATAGTCGAGAAGTCGCTGTGCTTGAGGTTGACACCAGCTATCTGACCAATGACGAGTATGCTCAGGCGCCTCACTTTGTCAGACGATTATGTCTGAGCGTTTTCCGCAGTCGTGGCTCCTGGCTAATCATTCAACATCGCAATTGGAGCGGATAAATCAAGCGCTTCACCGCCGTCGCCTGAAATTTTCAGCACACCTGTGAGACCGTGTGGGTGCCAATGATGGCTACACTCCAGCTATGGCACTGAAGACACAACGTAATCACCATAGACTTTCATTCGCCTTGCGTGGGTGTGTCATTATTCTTCAAATGAGACCATAGCGCGATTCGATACCTTCTGGCATGCGCGATGGCGCCTTCTACGAAGCTGTATGCGCGGGAAACTAACTCAAATGAACAGTTGCTTTTTCTCGACCTGTTAGCGCAGGGACTGGGTTCGACAAGGGCAGTACAGTAAACACCATTTTTTGGACATAGCTTTGCAATGGCTTAATTCAGGCGTTAAGCGAGCTCTCATCGAACGGTGACGTGATGAGCATGAGGGTCGCCAGTGCTACCACCGACGCCGCCTAACCAGACGCCTGGCATGTACGAGGTCGTGTGAAGTGTAGGCTTCATCCGGGAGCAGCGATGGCTCCGGTCGAGCAATGTTTTCTGGGAGGGGAATTTGTGATGAAGTTATGCTTTGTCGTAATGGGTTATGGCAAAAAAACCGAGTACGAAACCGGGCGTACGCTTGATCTCAATGCAACGTACGAGACGATCATCGAGCCTGCTGTAACCAGCCGTGGCTTGCGATGTGTCAGAGCGGATGAGGTTATGCAATCTGGCCTCATTGACGTGCAGATGTACGATATGCTGCTCAGGGCTGACTTAGTCATCGCAGATATTTCAACCGGAAATGTCAATGCGGTTTACGAACTAGGCGTGCGCCATGCACTGAGACCCAATTCGACGATTGTCATGAGCGAGGACAAGGGCAAGCTGTACTTTGACCTTAATCACATCAGCACATTTCAGTACTCTCACTTTGGCGAAGACATCCTGGCTCGCGAGGCTAAACGTGCAGTGCAGGATCTTGGTGATCTTATTGAAACGGTCATGGCTGCCCAAGCCGTCGATAGCCCGGTCTACACCTTCCTGCCCAAGCTTCAGCGGCCCCGTATGACGGATGAGCAATTTGAAGAATTGATTGAAGAAGCCGAAGCGGCCCAGCAAAAGCTCTCCCAGCACATGCGTAAAGGCGAGCGATTGATGGGGCAGAGCCAACAACATTTGGCGAGTATTCAGTTTGCCGCGGCGCGCGACATGAAGCCTGGTGAGCCGGACATTCTGCAAAAGCTTGCACTCAGTACTTATAAAGCGGGGCTACCCACCAAAATTGCAGCGCTACGGGCAGCCATGGATGTGTTGCGTCCTCTGAATCCTGAAAACTCGAACGACCCAGAAACCGTTGGAATTGCAGGCGCTATCGCCAAACGCATTTGGCTGCTTGAGCAGGACAGAGCTTCACTGGATGCTGCCATTGCGTATTACCGGCGAGGGTTCGAGGTCAAGCGCGACTATTACAACGGTGAAAACCTTGCGCTTTGCTTCGAGTTTCGCGCTCAGATTCAAACGGAAGAGGCCGAAAAAGTATTCGATTTCATGTGTGCGAGAAAAATCCGAGAGGCGATTTTGAGGATTTTGCTACCTGCGTTGGAGTCTCCCGACTTTATCGAGCGCAGAGATAAGCGCTGGGTGTATGCAACGCTTGCCAATTGTTATTTCGCCACAGGTGACACCGTACAAGGCAGCACGTTTGAGCTCCATTTCAAAGGAGCGGCTTCCGCGGCTTGGGAAATTGAGACCTATGAGGCAGGCAAAAACGACTTGTTGGCGATTGAGCCGGCTCGACAGGCCGCCTTGGCACCGGTTCAGGAATAAGCTAGAAGGCGTTTTCAGAATGATCATTTTTACGCAATCAGATGAGGTTCAGCTTGATGGGGTTACCAAGAACATTTGTGGGATTTAGTAGCACTGATCGCAATATGTATGAGTTGATGGGGGCATGGAGAAAAAATAGCCGGTTCGAGTTCAATTTTGCAGACTTTCAACTGAACATGGCGATCAACTCGGAGGATGAAGATTACATCAAGCGCAAGTGTCGAGAAAGAATCGACATGGCTGGGACCTTTGCATTGTTGATCGGCAAGGACACTCGATCGAAACATAAGTATGTGCGCTGGGAAATACAGGTTGCGATCGAAAAGGGCTGCAACCTCATCGGCATTAATATTGATGGGAGACGCGAATTAAATACCGACCTTTGTCCGCCCATCATGCAGGGTGTAGGGGCCGTATTCGTCCCATTCTCGCCGGATATCATCGCTTATGCCCTTGCCAACCCAACGAACAGCGATCGAGGCGATTATTTCTTTCGTCCAGAAATTTACCGGCAACTGGGCTATGAGGCGCGGTAATGCAGCATTCTGATTTTCCAGGTCTGTACCAAGCCGCTGATAAAATATCAGATGAAGCTCAAAAGCACTTTCTGACAGCACTGTTGGCGAATCTCACGCTATTGGTAGCTGCCGCTGCGATGTCTGTTATCAACTATCCACACTGGAGCGTTGCAGCGTTACAGGCTGCATTGCTGGCCGGTGCGTTGGCCAGTTCGGTTTACCTGGCAACACAAAGGCCCGAACGACTTTGGTATTCAGCTCGCGCGGTGGCCGAGTCGATTAAGACCGTAACGTGGCGCTATGTGTCCCGAGCAGAGCCCTTTCATGAGGATGACGACACGGCGAAAAGGCATTTGCTGGAGAGGTTAACGCAGGTGATTCGTCAAAACTCCGCGGTATCGGACAAGTTGATCAGCCACATTTCGGCGCAGCAGATTACAAACAAAATGAAATCGTTGAGAGCTGACGGGTTCGAAACACGGCTCAACACGTACGTGACGCATCGAATCAACGATCAGTTGAGTTGGTATTCGAGCAAAGCCAACTCCAATGCCCTCGCGGCGAAGGTTTTTTTCATTGCACTCATCATCGTAAATGCCACAGCGCTTCTCTGTGCGCTCGCCAAAATTGCAAATGTTGGCTACGCCTATTTTCCCACGGATTTACTGATTGCGATCGCAGCGGCCCTTCTTACCTGGATGCAGGCGAAGCGCTTCACCGAGCTGTCAGCGTCGTACACGCTTACCGCCCATGAAATCACGCTTATACGAGAACAAGCTGAGGGGCTAAGTAACGACGGGCATTTATCCACATTCGTAGGGGACGCGGAGAATGCGTTCTCCCGCGAGCACACTCAATGGGAAGCCAGGAAGGACAAGTGATGCCGTCCAAGCATTAAACGGTCACTAGAAGAGCAGGGCGCCATGCTTTTTCGCAGACGCCTTGCTTGACGAATTGCTATTTTAACTCACCAGAAAGGTCTGACCAGGGAACCATTTTGATCTTGTGATCAGATACCCAGACTGGCGCCGCACCTTGAAGTTGTTTGCCGGAATGCACGGCAACAACCTTCTTGCCAAGCTCCAGGCTTTTCTCAACCTCCCATTTCACCCATTTGCTTTGGGCGGTTTCTTTGGAAACAAAAACGACCGTGATGGACGCGCGATTGATGCGCTCGGTAATTTTGCGCTTGATGTATTCCGCCTGTTCACTATCGTAAGGCTCGCGTACCGAGTGGTCATTGAACTCAATGTCATTGTTTTCATTTTTTGCCTGACCACGCAGCAGATTGACCTCATCCATGTCTTCTGTGGCAAAGCTGATGAAAACGTTGCGCTTACCCTCATTCAGCGCGGCCTTGGCTTTCTGTTCCAACGCCTTCACATCACCGAGCCGGCTCCATCCACCCGTGCTGCTACCGCCCATTGCTAAGTTCCTCAAATTTGAATTCGTTGCAGGCAATGCAATTGCCGCAGGGCTGCTCTTCACCCAAATGACAGGAATAGGTCTGATCGATGCCTTTTTCAGCCGCAAGCGCAACTACATCAGGCTTTGTAAAGGATGAGAGCGGGGCGAGTACCTTGATCGTTCGACCCATGCATAAAGTTATCATGCGCTCTGCTTCGGCAAGGAATCCAGAGGTTTGGTCTGGAAACAGGCTGGTGCTTTCGTGGAGCAATCCAATGGAGATTGCATCTGCGTTTTTCTGTTGGGCATAAGCGGCGGCTGTCAGCAAAAACAGCATGTTTCTGCCTGGGGTGAAAGCATCGTCAATGATATGCAGGCTAGGGTCTGTAAGGCCTGAGCGTATCAAGCGGCCATAACCGGACAGGTCAGCAATTTCAGGTTCCACAAGACCGAGCTTATGCATGGCGAGCTTGCAGGCGGCGAGCTCACGGTTGAGTGCACGCTGACCGTAATTCACGAACAACGGAAAAATCTGCAGTCCTTGTTCCTTCGCCAATTGAGCAACCAGCGTGGAGTCCAGCCCTCCAGAAACGAGTGTTACGATGCTCATCCTAAAATTGCCTCCTGCTTTTGGTTTGCAACGCGCATCACGATCCATATCGCCCAATCGAGTAAGCCGACTGGACAATCCAGTTCCTGCGCATGTTCACGAAGCTTGTTTTCGTGCCTGCCGTACTGATTCAGTCCGGATATGGACGCTTGCGCACCCGAATAAATGCCTTGGGCCGTCATATAATTCAGTACATGGCGATCAAGAATTGCCAAATCATAGGTCACCCCACAATTGCGCAAGAACATGCTGGCTTGCTTGGGTCCCATGCCGGACGCGTGTGCAACCAACCACGCGCGAACGTCATTGACATCACCGCTGATCAAGGCGCTCAGCGATCCGCCGGCGTTTGTCACGGCGACCCAAGTTGAAGCTAGGTAACGGGCTTTTGCTCGTGGAAACCTGTAGCTTCGCTTTTTGCCTTCAACTTCAAGCGGGGTGCTTAGCAAGACGAACAACTGTTCAGCCAAACGTTCTGAGCTTTGCTCATCGCAGTGCAAGTAGCCTTGCTCATCAATAGCATCGGCAGCAGCCATGGCCAGAGAATAAGGGACCTGACTGCTTAAAATGCAGCACGAAAGTTCCCACCAAAGGTGGCGCTCGTCGGACACCATGCCCGTCTGGATGCGCGTGCGAATGTCCGGACAGACGGCAGCGACGGCCCGGGAAAGTGCTTCAGCGCTGTAAGGGGTCATAGAAATATTCCTGGGAATAGCTTTCGAAGCTCGGCACTTTTTATGCCGGTTACGCCCATGGCGAATGCTTCTTCGCGGCCTCTCGAATACATGTCTCGCATGACTCGACCAAACTCCCCATAGTACTCTAGATTGTGGAAGGCTACCTTGCCTGCGTATCCGATATCTTCGTCGGCATCGACCACATCCATAAAGTCACTTCGAATTCTTTTCGTTCTGAAAAAATCGTAATGTTGAAAATGATGAAGCCGCTCTGATTCGGGGTCTACGGCAAATCGACACCATTCAAGACCGTCAAACGTGTCGGCCCCCGCTGCGGCCAGCACCGCGATGCTCCAAGGATTCCCCGTGCCGAGCAAGTGAATGGACTGGTAGTAGGGCAGCTTGTCCAGCTCATCCCTGATTTGCCTGACAGTCAAAGCTCGCTGAGCCAGCCCTGCACCAAGCTCTCGCTCTGGAATGGCAATGATCGGCGGGCGCAGATGCTCTGATATTGCTTTGACGATGCGAGGAAGCCGCGCAAGCCCTTTTTCATTCTGCTTTACGTGAATGATCGGGAGCATTTGCGCTGCGGTGTGCTTCGCATCACGCTCCACGGCCTTGACCACCTGCCTGACCGCGATATCGAAATTGTCACTGGGCTTCATATTGTCGAAGCAGAATGCCCAATCATGAGGCGTGCTCAGCAATACCTGTTTTAGGTGGGAGGGTTTCCACTGCGTGTCATCTAGGCGGTGAGCTTCGTAATTGCCCGAATCGATCAGCACAAACCCGCCGTTTTCCCGGTAAGCGCGTATTTCCTCGATCATCGAGGACTTTGATTCCGAATGAATCAAGTCATACGCCGATACAAGCATGGAGGAGGTGGCGTGAACTCTCAGTGCGGACAATGCGTCCAGTGGGTCGAACTGGGTCTCATGCGACGAAACGGACATGAAAACATTGGGCAATGGCAGCGCGCCGCCGGCTAAGCCAGTCAACCGAGCAGGTTTGGCACGAGGAGGGACGACGAGTCCTATTTTTTTCTGCAGCAGTTGAAAGGTCGGATGATCAGCAGCACCTGGCCATAAGCGAAAATCAACACTGCTGAAGTGCCCGTAAGGGTAGGGCGGGTCGCTGTCATCCAAAATGAGCGGGATGATCTTCTTCTGATATTTTTCCGCCAGGCTGAGCTCCCCTGTGACGGCCGGCTTGCTCGCAAAAGACGAGTATAATGCGACCACACATTTGGCTTCCTGGATGTTTTCCTTGATCGCAAGGTTGAAGTCGCCAACGATCAAATCGTCCATCCACACGGTCCAGGAGGTAACAAGAAAATCTCGTACCTTCACCGCGGTTTCACGGTTTTCTTTGGCATAAATGATGTAGACGTCTGCCATGAATCAATCCGGCCTCAGCTGGTTACATTCCGTTGCATGACCCGCAGGTGATGCCAATTATTGTTTTATTTCAACGTGGCGCTACGGCTTCTTCAGCAGCCCATGCAGCGAAGTAAATTGCCGTTGTAAAATCTTCGGTGATGAGTGTCGCGTAATGCAGATCGAACGCGTCCATGGAGTGCTCATTAAGGATAATGACAGGCACAGCATTAGCAGCATCCTGGGTGATTCGGGTCCACGCCTGCGCTGACAGTTCGTTGTTGATGATGAGCGTTGCATCCGCGCTCTCTTCTAAAGAAGCAGGGTTTAACTCTGGTGCAAGCACTTCTATCCCCAGTTCACGCAACGCGCACCTGGTTTCTTCCATCAGATAACGTTGCCCCAGCGAACGGATGGCCCCTTCAAGCCGCACTTTGCCACCTTCCCCAGGTGACACAGGCTGGCGCAGTCGTAGGGACGGCTCATCAAATTCGAATGTGAGGGTGTCACAATAGACGGACACAGACCGCGATGCTAGATCCGCGGCCTCTGCGGGAGACAGGTTTTTCTCTGCCCAATAAACAGCGAAAACAGCGCTAAATACGTCACCGGTTCCGAGTTTGAAAACTCTATTTGAACGGTAAGCCGGGACATGCGTTACCTTCCCTGTGGCTTCGTAAATTGAGGCGCCACGTGTTCCGCGCTTGACGACAATCGCACAGGCCCTTTCTCTCTGTAAGACGAGTTGTGCGGCTGTCGCCAATTCGTCGATGCCGGCGATGTGTCTCAATTCCAGCTCATTCATCACCAAGGCAAGTTCGTTGGCCGTCGAGCCATTTGCCCAAAAAGACGGAGGATTGCGCCAGGTTTGAGGGTCATACACGGCTCGATTTGCCGTTACAACAGCGTCGCCTTCGATAAAACCGAATCGCAACACCGCATCGCCTGTGACCAGGATCGAACCTTTGACTTCAATATCGCCACGCGGTGGTTCGATGTGGGGAAAGGAAAGGGGGTGAAAGTACGCAAAAACAATAGCCGAAGCACGGGGCTGCACATTGACGACAATCCCTCTGGATCGAATCTCAGTGACGGCTGGTTGATCAGCGAGCGACGCAAAGGTAGACAGTTCTACGTCGGGCGACAACGTCATGGCTGCCAGAGCTGCCCTGACGCCTGATCCCATTGTGCTATCCCACGACGGTACCTCGCACAGTTCTCGATACAGTCCCCCGACGATATGCATCCTTTGCCTCCGGCTTTTTTTTGTACTGCGTCAAATATCTGCAATGTACCTGAGGCTAAAAGGCGTATTGCGCTGTTGAAAAGCAAAATTCCATCTGCCTTGGCACAACCCTTTCTGATCGTCTGAAATCGATGACCCGCGCCACCCAGGCAACATCATTAGCACCCATGCTGTTCTCGTCTTTGAAATTCGTGATGGGCAGATTAGAGAAACGCGCCCGTAGCCTCATCTCAAACTCCATTGTGTCGGGTCGATTGTCATTCGAGACGTCAGCCCTCTGGATACCCATGCCCGAATGTTGATCGCGGACGCATTCGTCAAGGCCATCGCAAATTATAGGTGTTTGAATGTTACTATATCCCGTTTCAGGCGTCTTTTTTTTCGCACGCAAGTACTGCGCATAGGCCCGACGGGGCCGAGCTGTGGGTTTGGTTTTTACCGGCAAAGCTCGCTTACTTTGTAACCCTTATCCAGCAGTCTAAAAGCCGCGCAACTCGGCGCTAAATCCATTGCTCGAAGTATGCAGAAGGTGCTTCGCTACGCCCGGTCCGTGAGTGTCTCGCCATTGGACGCAGGCTGACCAGTAGGCCTCATATGCCTTGAACTCTTGCGGGCTTAGCTCAGCGTAGGAGGAGAGGATCTGACAGCAGCGTTTCCCGAGCTGTTTGAATTCCTGAGGTTGCCTCCCAGCGAGAATTCCAAGGGCCAGGATTGGTAGTAGATGATTGAGGAAATAACTCGCAAAGCTGGACAAAGGTGCACCGTCATAACACTCACTGGTCTCGATAAGGTCGTGCTCGACGCGCATGATTCGTTCTAGCAGATCCTCCAACTCGGAGGGAGTTGCTGTCGCCGTTCCCTGAACAAGCAATGCATTCAACTTCCGATGAGCCAGCTCGGCGTCGATCATCTTCAGCCTGTTCCGGGCGGCAAATGTGTTTAGCTTAGTATGCTTCTCACCTGCGTCGCGCACCTGGGAGACCAACATACTGAGCCAATGCAATTCAAGTTCAAGCTGATACTCGAAAGGGAGATCGTCAGAATCCATCTGGCGGTGGGTATCGAGGCGCATCCGAACATCGGGACCGACATATGCAAGTGCCTCCCGTGGAGGAGTTTCGTCGAACTGCAGCATCGCAGATTCCAACCCTGGCAGTTCTTCTGGCCACGCCTCAGAGTCTGGACTATCGCTTTGCGGAGCGAAGAGCCGTATCAGCGACCAATCCGGCTCTCGCCTTAAACCCCATTTGAGCAATCGGTTTGATCGTCGCTGTCCGGCACCTGACGATAGCGTCGTCAGCAAATACATACCCTCAGCTCTCATATCAACCCGTTCGGCTCCGATAAGACAACTGCTTAACGCACACAGCAGAGCGATGTCTTTGGGTGTACGATCCACCGCTGCTTCAGAAAGAAACCGCTCCAATTCACGCAAGTTAAAGCACAAGAACTCAAAGCCTTGTTCCAATACATCACCTTCCATCCAATCAAGTGCAACCGATGCGACACGAAGTCGATGGCAGTCTAAAAAGCGTGCAGTGATGTCTCCCGCAAGCTTGGGTGATAGGGGCAGGTCCGCGAAACCATTGGCAGAACACCGATAGCCATCAATGGAGCGACGCAGTCGGGCAATGCAGCGCGCTCGAGATAAAGGCGTGCGCGAGCCGTGAACCATCATCTCCCTATTGAGCCTGCTCATTCGACTGGCGAAAAGCGTTACCTGCGTCTCGAGGCGCCGGTCAAGGTCGGCGAACGCTGAACTGAGTTCGTCGGGCAAAGACCAGGCGTGCGAACATTCGAACGCTTCCGCAGACCCGTAGAAGAAGAGACACCTGATAGCAAACTGTTGCTCACGCCGCAAAGCTGTCAGCATCTCCAAGAGAGTCCAAGGCGAGGGAGAATGGCTAGGTGAAAGATAGGCGATCGTCACTCGCGATTCGGCGTGAGCCTTGCGAATCGAGGCGAATAGCTGGCGGTCCACTAATGGTCGATTCTCGTCAAACCACACACTGCAACCGCAGGATACCAATTGATCGCGTAGTTCATGCGCGCTGTCGCCAATTCGGTGGGACAAGAAAATATCGTAGGGGAATTGCTTCATAGACTCCGCCCTGCATGCCTTGAATGAACAGCTACTTGGAAATTCAATGATAAGCGTTGAGGGCGTCGAGGAGATCGAACACGCTGGCTATATGGCTGCGTACGCCGTACGCCCTCGACTCATCAGCTGCCCATAACAGTCTAGCTTGCGGGCGCTGGGCATTCCGAACGGTGGATCCGACGCCTCCCTCATAGACCGATCGATTGCGATCCGATCTGGTGGAATTACCAACCTTCCAGACAAGCCTGTTGCACAGTCATTTACGACAAAGCTTGTCTGCGGGCATCGATAATCCAGAACCGCGCAGTTCTACTATAAAACTTGATTAGGACTCAGATGGAGCCTGTACAGCGACGCGTAGGTATCTTCTGATGAACCGTTATCTTTACAACCATTGATCCACTGCTGTAGCCGAGAATGCTTGATATCTTTCAAGTGCTCGGTGTATGCCTCGTGGACTACAGGTACAGAGTCCAATGTATAGGACTCATTGGCTACAACGAGCTGCTTGCTGTCTTGTTTTGCTTGCCAGATGAGGTAACTAAACATCAATTCCATATGTATCCAGGGCGAATGCGTTTTATCTTCGCCTGCAATGGAGTGCTTCGTTGAAAGCGAACGATCCGTATTCAAGAAGAAAAGAGCTGACGACTTTGCGATCATTTGCTGAAGAGCAGTGGCCAATATCATATAAACATGCGCTGTAGAACGATTGCGCTTGTCATAGTGGTACCGACTCGTGCCTTTAATTTCGCAATGTTTCTCATCTATGGCCTTTAGGAGGTCGTAGGCTGACCCCCAAGCAGTTGAATCGATGAAAGCATGGATACCTTTTTTCTTCAGGTCCAATGCCAACTGGATCGCCAAATCCTGATCTGCATAAGAATGTGAAATGAAAACGTCACACCGATCCAAAGGGAAGAGGTGTTTAGCAACCGTTTTTGCATCAATCGTAATGTTGTCACTAAGCAAGTAGTCTCGAAGATCAATTGCAATACTGTCCAAATTTTTTCTGAATTTTTTTACTGCCGCATCATCTATCCGATACATACTTCGATTCAGATCAATATTAAAACCATAATCCATTTGCATCTATCCTAGATCAAAAGAGCTAGAGGGAGTTTGCCCTGGCGTATTCAAGCTTAAGTTTCTTTCGCTGTTCAGACCAATTTGAAGATCTGTTGTAAAAAGCCCTACATAATCAATAAGTTCGTCATAATCATCACTGATGGAGGATTCAATACTTGCTGCGGCGCCACCGGGGCTCTTGAGTGCAAGAATTTTTGCATTAGGGTGTCGCTGTCTGAATAAAGCATGTTCTTGAAGAACGCCATCTTCTCCGCCAATAAATACGGCGGCTTCAAAACGATGGCGACGAAGCATAAAACTCCTCATCTTTTCCAAGCTTGAAGTGCGATCGCTTGTGGCTTGCGTAACAATAAAATTGGCAAACTCGGTGTTTTCTTTTGGTTGCACCGTTTTAAAGTAATTTGATTGATAGATGGTGACAGCAGCCTTATTTGCTACACCCACTTCCTTGCATGCGGCAAGGATGAGAGGTGAGATTGATGGGTGCCCGCCAAAAACCAGATGCTTACGCCCTAAGACCGTGAACAAAAATGTACGTAATGCAGCCTGAATCAACATTGGGTCACACTGATCGTAGTATTCGCTGTCGGTACGAGGCACGCTTGCGGAAAGGAAAACACTGTTCATGTCGTTAGCCTGTGTGGTGGTCTCTCTGGGTCATTCACTATGGTTGCTGCAGGAGACGAGTGCGGGTCAATAGAGTTTGAAACGCTTGGCCCAGATTCCTCATAGCCAGTCGATAAACTGAAAACCCGCTTCATTCGCTTTTACGAGGCGTACATGTCTATCCAGCTTCTCTGAGAGCCAATCCATTTGAGCACGCCATTTTCGATCCTGAATTCCAATATCGTTATAAATGACGGCGACGGGCGGCACGTGATCTTCCAGCGTGGCCTCGTAAAGGGTTTGGCTGGTTGGCACACCCAATTCTGGATACACCGCAATGCTTTTGCCATTCATGGCCACCATCAACCCTCGACGAGACGAATAGCCTACAATTTTTCCATCGCCGCCCTCGAGCGATTTGGCCAGTGTGCCAATTAGCTTTGAATACCTCAGTGCAACGCTTTTGGTGCGAAGCAATTCCACCTTGTCGAGAATGCTTGCGAGGACATCCTGTGTAAGATGACGATTGTCGATAAAATTGGTCTCCGACAACTGTACTTCGCCAGTGATAACAGCGGTATTGGTTGCGGTTACGCTTGGCCAACCGACACGCAGTATTGCCAGGTCTCTTAGCGATGCCCTGTGGAATTCTGCTTCTGTCCAGCGGCTTTCGAAGTATTCCGGCGTGTCGAGGTAGATGAGCACATCTGAATCACAGAGTCGCTGCCATAGCACCTCCTGAAAATGCTCTCCAGGTAGAATACCGTGGGTGTCCAAGAAAACATCATACTGGCGAGCACATAGCGCCGCGTATACCTGGAGGGCAGCGTCGGTAGACTCCTTACGTCGGTAGCTTAAAAACACTCGCCTTTGCCGAGGTATGAGCGCAGCAGCTTCTAAGAGAGAAAGAGCTAATATGCTGGGGCTTTCACTGAGCAATAGACCGTTAAGCAAGCCTAGTTTTCCAGGGAACTCCGTTGAGAAATTATCCTGACACGATCCGACAGGAATCATAGGAACTCGCTTGTGAATCAACCGCTCGATCACCGCCTCATCGCTTGTGTCGATAGCGGCGCATAAGGCCGCGCAACACCGATCAGCTCTTGGGTTGAAGCCTCTTGGACTACCCTCGAACAACGTGACGTCCTTACCGAGTTCCAAGCCAAGCTCAGCAATACGGTCGCGCAGTTGAGCTTTGATAGCGTCAGCGACGTCTGATGGAAAATCGCCCAGAAGGGCAAGAAAGTAACGTGCGTTGCGGTCGTCCATGAAGCCTCTTCAATTCAAACAATTGACGCCATTAATGGCTATAGGCTATCAGTTTTGTGTGACGGTCGCCTCCAAATTCAAGCTGCAATATCGCTACGCCGCAGATTCATTGATTGGTAAGCACAGTAACAAGATTAGGTCTGGTTTTGGTCGAGTTGGACGCTCAGACACATTTTGACCTTCGCTATCAGCAAATGCTCTGCCACAGCAAACTCTCTGCCACAGCAAATAATTGCAGCAATTTTTTAGACCGAGTTGGACGGCCAAGTTATTCCTTTGAGACGTTTTCCATCTCCATGGCATCTGTGGTGCATTTCACCCGCCTTCTGTGCAGGCTGTCTATCTAGCCAAAAAAGGAGTGGAAGGGCGGCGCAAGCCAAGCCGGAAAATTTACAAAGCAAACCTTTGGCCGTCGACTTTAGGCAGTCCGTCTTCAAAATATTCAACCGACACAACCTAGTTGATGCAATCGACCATGATGAACACCCCCATCAGATACCCACATACGTGCTCAGGGTGAGTGACACCGTCACCCGACCAAACGTCATGAAAGCTCCTCTTGGTGAGCGCCCTAAGACGAAGTCTATCCGAGCATATTTGCTGAGAATTTTATCTGGCTTACCCATTTCTATGGCAATCAGATTATCTCGTTCTTTTCCCACGGCTATGCACGATGAGATCACAGGTCAACCTGATCACCTCCGTATCGCCCGAAATGATGGTTTTAATTTGTCCGCCTCGCTTTCTGTTGTACTCGGAATCTGCATAACAGTCCGTGAGATGGTAAGCAGGAAGCAAATTTTCGAACTGAATTCCGAGACGAGAACAATTACTCAACCAACGTTCAGCTTCGGTGTGTGGCAGGAACCTCTTACTTTGCATATTCTTTCAACACCTCGGTATGTCATCGCATGGCTACTCGTCCATCGCACGATGCACCGAAGGCTCAATAGGCAAGAATGCTGGACTGGTGGTGGGCCGAACCGTCGCTACCCAGCGATTGGCCATAATGTAGCTCATACTGAGGCCACTTCATTTTTCCTTCCATGCGGTGTGGTGACCGCAAAATCTCTGCGAGAGTAGGGTGGTGTAAGAGAAGAAATCTTGTTGCATGCGTCGGTTCTCGAACACTCTGCGTTGCGGTACAGAGGCAGGAGCGAGAGGAATGGAGACACTGCGTACTCTGGCTGCGCTATCTATTGTGGCGAGCTGCATTGGTTTCTGGATATACAAGTCTCGCCACTATTTGCTACTGACGCCGTTCTTTGCGCCTCTTGTGATCAGCGTGCTCTATTTGTGCAGCGCCTACTGGATTTACTTCAACAGCTCGAGCTTTTGGGGGCTATTCGTAGCTTTCGCACTTCCTCAACTGGTGTGCAATCCACTCCATCCTGTACTGAACCGGATAGATTTGGCTGTTGCGCAAAGCCTACGAGACCAAAACGCGGCCGAAGTTTTTAATTCCGGGCTGGCGATCCCGTTTGCGCTTTACCTGAGGCCCTTCAAAGTCACGGATCGCTTAAATTTTTCCGGTGTGTCGGCAAAATGGGGTGGTGTTGATTTGGAGAGTCTCATCGCGAATGCGTGCAGACCTTGGGGGCTGCTTCTTGGACTCGGGCGCGAAGGAGATGCGGTAGGAGCAGGTAAACTTTGTTGCTCCGATGACGACTGGAAGGAGATGTTTTTTCAGTTATCGGAAGCAGCAAAATCCATCATCGTTGTTCCGGGGATCAGTGGTGGATCTTTTTATGAAATTAAATACATCCTCAGCCGAGGACTTCTCGGCAAAACAACATTTTTGATGCCGCCAAAGACCCTGCTCCGAATGTCCGATAGGTCTTTCTCGGCACTCACGACAGATCACGATCCCACTGAGCACGACTACTCGAAGGAATGGGAGGACGTCAGAATATATCTTCAAGCCATGGGAATAATGCTGCCGCTCTATGATCGATGTGGCTCGCTCATCCAGTTCCATGGTAACGAGGGAATGTTTTCACAATACAAGTTTGAAACGGGAGTGCCGTCAGTTAAACACGTGCTTGCGGAACGACTCTCTCATCCGGCTCAATGATGATTGAGATCCGTGGTTTCATCTCGCAAAAAAAAAGCTAACAGGCGACAAGGCGGCGTGAAGGAACTACATTTCAGATAAAGCGAAGAGTTATCATCTATTTATCACGGTAGGTCACAATTATAGTTACCTCTTACAAAGGAGGCTTCATGAACGTTAAGGCAGCCGTCGATGGAATTCGGTCTCAGGGTCGCGCACGCGTGGTGACCTTCCTGGGTTTTTCCGGGGCGGGGTATGAAAACACCGCCCAGACCCGAAAGACGCTTTTGGCTGAGCTGAAAAAATTTGATCCAGCGGACACTATCGTGTGTGCTGGTGCTACCGCCGAAGGCATTGGCATGGTCTATCGGCTCGCCGTGCTGATGGGCTTTCGCACAGCAGGCATTGTTTCATCCGTCGCCGTAGACGAGGGAGTGGAGTTCTCCCCGGAATGCGAGAACGTATTCGTAGTCGACGATAATTTGTGGGGCGGAAGACGAGCCGACGGCCGACTGTCTTCCACATCGCAAGCCATGGTGAACGCAAGCGATGTGATGATTGGTGTAGGCGGTGACGCGATTGCCAAGGTCGAGCTCGATAAGGGGCGCGAGAAGGGCAAAATTGTTCGCTTCCACAAGGCAGACATGAACCACGCGCGAGCAAGAGTCAGCGCAGCCAAGGCTGGAAAACCTGCTCCCCGTGATTTTGGTGGCGCGGCTCAAACGTTGTTCCAGGATTGATACAAGGAGTAAAGGTAATGAGGAAATACGCTGTCGTTTTTGTGCATGGACTAGCTAAAAAGCCTCCAAAAGAAAAGCTTGAAGAAATTTGGCGCTGGGGCCTGGAGCGTGCCGACACACCGGAACCTTTCAAAGGTAACAACCCGGGTATCGATCTTGAGGATAAAGGTGTGCCAAACACCTTCAATTACTACGCTGATGTTTTTTACGGCATCGACTATGAAACGGAATTCGACTCCTACTACGAATCGGAAAGCGACGCCGTAGTTCAGGAACAAAACCTAGGCGAGGTGGCCGGAGAACTCATAACGCCGGTACCCACCGATGCCGAGGAAGCAAAGTTTCTCGAAGAGTTTGAGCGCAAAATGCAAGCGGCGCCGTCTCCCGACGCACAGCTTGACCTTGAGTCGCTGCCAGCGGCGCAAGAGGCTGCGCAACTCGAAATCGCATCTTGGCTTCCACAGCGAGTCAAGCAGGCCATCATCAAGAAGATGGCTATGGAAGCCTATTACTTTCTGTTTAACAAGGATTACACACGCCCCTCCGATGGTGTCACCTTCAAGGTACGTGATGAACTGCGTAAACGCCTGATCGAAGATCTGGAAGCAGCCAAGAAAAACGCGGAAAAGATCGTTCTGGTAACACACAGCATGGGGACGATGATCGCGTATGACGTCATACGCAATTGCAAAGATTGTCCACGGGTAGACGTCCTATTCACCGTCGGTTCGCCGCTGGGCATCACTGAAGTACAGGAACAACTGTCCATTGACGGCACCAAGCGTGTCGATTTTCCACCGGCGCTCGGGCGCTGGATCAACGTTTATGATCCACTCGATCCAATTTGTGGAGCAGACCCAAAGATGGAAGATTACGCCCCGTTCGAAGGTCAAAAAGTGGAGGACGTGCGTGAGAGCAACTGGGGAACTTGGCGCCATACCATCACCCACTATTTTGCCGGCAGGCAGTTTCGCGCGTTGCTGGCGCAAGCACTTGGCTTAAAACACCCATGATCGCTCAGACCGAATCTCAACTTGCCCAAGCGCTCACCTGCAGTGAATATCCTGAAGCGTCAGTGGCGCTCTTGGCTGGCGCAGTGCACTTTCTCGCAGACGAACTCGCTCACGTTGGCAATACAGTGCCTCATCACGGCATTCGCAGTGCCATGGATGTGCTGCGCAAGCACCGCCAATTCGAACACGTCCATGAAATAGGTATAGCCTGGCACGACACCCGGGGCTGTGATCCCGTCATTCAGCGATTGCTCGCACAAGCAATGGTAGAGCTGGGCGCTCTTGAGCGTGCTGATGAGCTTTTGGACGAAGTTGAAAGCGCAGCAGCGACTCTTGCGATAAATGTAGAGTACAAAGCCCAGGAGAATGATCTGTATGCCTTGCGTGGGCGTATTCGAAAACAACGGTTTGTGCTGAATAGCGATCTGAATGCCCTTGTGGAATCAATCGAATGCTATCAACGGCAGTGGCGGATAGCGCCAAGTTTCTTTTTGGGCGGTAACGTACTGGCACTGCGCACACGCCTTCACGATCAGATCGCTCAACCTGTCCAGGAGCTGATCGATCTGGCGCTCGACGTACTGAGCCAAGCAACGTCGGCCGTTAGAAACAATCCCGCCGATCCATGGGCGTTAGCAGCGGCGTCAGAGGCCAGTTTAGCGTTGCATCGGTTTCAGCCTGAGCAAGGATGGTGCGACTGGGCGGAACTATGGTTATACCGGTTCCTATTCCATCCGAAATGCGGTCCGTTCGAGATGGAAAGTTACTCCCGCCAATTACGCGAAATTTGGAACGCTTCACCACTCGAAGAAACGACGGGCGCCGGGCGCCTAGCTCGAATCTTCGAACGCCACGTGTTGCACACGCAGCGCCGTTGGTCTGTGGACGTTCAACATTTGCGCCGACTGCAACAAAACCCTGAAGAATTGGAAAAGAACTTTTCCGGGGAAAAGGCATTCACTGTCAGTGACATTCGCAAAATGTTCGACCTTGTTCCCAATATCGGGTGTGTGACGAGCAAGGAGGGCGTGCGGCTAGGAACTGGATTCCTGATTAAGGGCTCGGTTTTCGGAGAAGAAGGTTTGTTATTTCTCACCAACGCCCATGTGATCAGTGACACGGTGCCGAGAGCCATTCTCTGCGCTGATGCACGGATCACCTTTGAGGTGGAAGCTGACAGCGGTGCGTCGCCCTGTCTCGTGCAGGAAATATTGTTCAGCTCGGAGCCGGGCCAGCTCGGTAGCGTGGAGGAAGCGCCGGGCAAGTTGGATGTCACGATCTGTCGATTGAGTCGTGTTCCGGACGGCGCGCAAGGACTTCCCATGGCCGAGACTGTTCCCTGGCCATCACCCAGGACCAAGGCTTTCGTCGTAGGTCACCCTCGATCGGGAGAATTGCAGTTCTCATTGCAGGACAGTGTTTTGCTTGACGTTTGTACTAAAGAACGTCTCATGCATTACCGAACGCCCACTGATCCCGGCAGCTCCGGAAGCCCCGTTTTTAACAAAAGCTGGGAGGTTATTGCTGTGCACCATGCGGGATCACAGACCTGTCCTCGACTGGCTGGATCAGGCTTCTATGAAGCGAACGAGGGAATCACACTGGATTCTATCCGTCGAGGTTGGAAAGGTGATCTGAGCAACTTGAATCAATGAGACTCGAAACACGTCGTTATTTAGCTGTGCACCAAGTGAAGACCTGAGGTATCTACAGGCTCTTCCGTAAATATGGTAAGGGTTTGGAAGTCCGGATGCATCGGATTTAATAATATGATTTGTTCAGCGGGCAGCACTATCGACGGGATTTTGAGAGCTACACTGATATTTGACTTCAACCACCGACTTCCGAATTCCTTCATTGATTCCGATGGAGGGAGCTGCGCCCAATTTTCCGGCATATCTGCTTGTGACAATACCGTTGCGGGTAGAGATAAATTCAGCTTCGCTCCTACGGCGATCAAATTACGCGTTCCAGTAGGCTCCAAATGAACCATAGTCTCCAAAATTGCCACACAGCGTGAGCTTGCGCAGTAGACTGCGTTGGTTCCTTGGTAGTTCAGTCGACCACCAAAACGTGAGGCCGGCATACTCGAGAAAGCCTCGGAGGCGTATTTGGGAGAAATAATCTTCCATATTTGTAGTTCTTGTTCCTGAACAACCGACGGTAAAGACAGCTTTTTAAGAATTTTTTCAGCAAGCTGAAAAGGCCGCATAGCATTCGCACTGAGATAAGTTAACGTGGGCTGAAGGCCATCTAAATCGGTATCATCAAAGCGTACGGGCAGAACGAAGTCATCTCGGTGGGTCCGCATCGTTGGGCTTACACTGGCAGCAGCACTCCGAGCGATAGAGTCGCAGCGCGCCATTTGAGATCACCCTCGGGAGCGTCACGTGCAAGCCATCGGCCGTCAGCCCCAGCTGGGCGCCGGAGATGGCGTTTGCCGCTCTGTCTCACTACAGGTCAATGCCAGAGGCTTGTTACACTACCTCGTCCCACAAGGTAACGCGCAACTACTTCCAGGGGTTGGCGCACTAGGCGATTGATTGCGGGCCAATAACGCATCGCGGTCTAAGTGAGGCACAGCTTTATTCGGCGGTGCTGTTGATGCGCCGCTTTGCGCACTGCCGCCTCCGCGGCGAGGATCTCAGCGAGTAGCGCCTGCTGTTGGGAGAAATGGCCGAACACCTAAGCGATCACCACGGGAAGGCGACACCTGCATTACGCTGTCGTCGCTATGTGGCGCTCAAAGCAGTCGTGGCGCAAGTCCATGTGCATGGTACGACCCGGCGTCGAATGCGGCGTGCTGCTGCTCGAGCGACAGCCCACAAATCCTCCTTGAGGTCCTGGTTTACAAATCACCCAGCCAGATCGAAGATGCGGTTCTTGGATCTGCCTAATTGCAGTCGTTAGCGGTTGAAGACGATGAACAACTGTACGTCCGCTCTCTCAGTTCAAGGCCGGTGGAAGACCGTTCGCGTCTTCATCTCGTCAACCTTTCGCGATATGCACGCGGAGCGCGACCATCTAGTCAAGGTTACCTTCCCGCGCCTGCGCCAATGGTGCGAAGACCGGCGCCTGCATCTGATCGACGTGGACTTGCGCTGGGGCATTCCGCGCGAGGAGGCAGAGGATGGCAAGGTGCTTGAAGTCTGCCTGCAACACATCGACAGCTGCCGCCCGTTCTTCGTTTGCCTGCTTGGAGCGCAGTACGGCTCGCTTGCGCAGGATGCATCCGCGGTGCTTGCAGGTGTGGAATCACCAGGACCGTACTCAGTGACTCATTTGGAAATCGAAACCGCCGCGCTGCGTTCGCAAGAGCAGGGGCGCGCGCCGGAGGCATTTTTCTACATCCGTGACTCGGCTTCGTTGCCGCCTCCAAGCGATCTTGATTGCGGTGAGGATGAGCGCGAGGCCTATGCGTCCACGTTTTTTCAATCTGCGCCTGCTTCCGGCCAAGTCGACTTGCAGCAGCGGTTGGAAGCGTTGAAACAACGCATTCGTGACGTCTTTGCACCACTGGACCGCGTGCGCACATACACCGGACGGTGGGACAGCCATACTATCGACCCCGCAACGCCTGGCGTGCCTGGGCGGCTTGTCTTGCTCGACGACTTTAGCGAGCAGTTCGAAGCAGATTTGAAGCGAGCCATCGAAGTGCGCTATGCCGATCACATAGCCCAGCAAGAGCGTCCGATGCATGCGGTCGCCGCGGAAGTCGACCGGCAGGACGCGTTCGTCGCGAGCCGGGTTGAGTTGCACGTTCCAGATCTTGAATTGCAAGAGAGAATCGATGACTACATCGCCGGCGATACACCCACAGCATGTTTCGTCTGGGGCGCGGCGGGCAGTGGTAAGAGCGCGGCACTGTGCTATTGGTTTGCACGGCGCGACGATGCGCAAGCGCTTGTGGTGTTTCGCGCGGCAGGTGCCAGCCCATCGAGCACGCGCGTGCCCGACCTGCTCGCGAGCATGTGGTTCGAGTTGATCTCAAAGCTCGGTTCGGACGCAGGCGCCGCATTACCGCCGGTGCCGCGCGACCCCGCAGACATCATGAAGGCGTGGCCCGCGTTCTTGCAGCACGTCGCAGTGGCGGCGCAGCGTAACGTCGTGGTGGTGGTAGACGGCATCGACCAACTCGAACGCACCGCATCGCCCGCGAACTGGATCCCACTGAAGCTGCCGCCTGGCGTGCGCATACTCGTCAGCGCCGCGAGCGACGCAGACGAACTGTTAACGGCGCTGCGCCAGCGCCACGCGCTCGAAATTGCCGTTCCGCTGATGGACGAAGCTCGTAGCCGTGCTCTAATTCGCTTGTTGCCCAACTTGTACGCGAAGTCGCTCGACGAGAGCCAAGTGGCGGTGCTGCTCGCTAACCCGGCCAGCCGCAACCCGCTGTTCCTGACGCTGGCGCTGCGCGAGCTGAAGCTGTTCGGCTCCTTCGACAAGCTGGACGACGCGATCGCTCGCTTGCCCAGGCCTGCGAGAGGCGAGTCGTCGCACGACGCGCTGCATCGCATGTTCGACGCGATGCTGGCGAGGTTGGAGGCCGACGAGCCGCACGCAACTCGTGAGATCGTTCGTACTACGTTCGCTGCAATAGGAGCTTCTCGACGCGGACTGAGCGAACCGGGCTTGTCGGAGTTCATTGCGCAGGTACACCCGGACATAGCCGCCGCCGCACGCAACGCGACGTTGCAGGTTGTGCTGCGGCAAATGCGGCCGTATCTGCAACGCCGGCAAGCGCCGGACGGGGCGCTCATCGGTTTTTTTCACCGCTCGCTTGCCGAGCAGGTCACCACACGCTATCTGCCCGATGCCGCCACGCGTGCCGCGCGCAGAAATACGCTGGCGATATTCTTCGAGCACCGCGCGTGGTTTTTGGACGATGGCCAACCCGATCTGGGCAAGGCCACTGAACTGCCTTTCCTGCGCGGATCGATCGCGGCCGACGAACCGACACTCGAGGCAAAATATGCGCTCGCGTCGCTGATGCTCGAGTGGGAGCTGTGGCACGCGAGGCATCGCGCCGGCATGCTCTACGAACTGGCCGGCGACCTCCAGGATGCGGGCGACCTGCTCGGCAAGGACGACCCGTTAGGCTGGCAGCTTCTGTTGGCCGAGGAAGCCTTGCGCCGCGACATTGATTTCATCGACGCTCACCGCGACGACTATCCACAAGCGCTGTTGCAATGCATGTGGAACAGCTGCTGGTGGTACGACCATCGCATTGCTGGCGCGCATTACGCAGATGGAGGCAGGCACCTATCGCGAGATAGCACCATGGCGCGCTGGGCCGAGGCGGGTAGGCAGGTTGCGGAGCGCTTGTACCCCGGTGGTTTTTGGTTGCGTGAATTGCGCCCACCGCTGTTGCGTCTCGGCTCAACCGTCGACCGGCGCATCACTGGCTTCTCCCACGCAGTGGTCGATATTGCGTGGTCGCCCGATGGGCGCTTCTTTGTTGCTGTGTCGACAAATCCTGCCGTGCGCGTGTTCGACATCGCGAGCGGGCAGGAATGTTTGCGGCTGCACCGCATCGGCCACAAGGTTTTATCGGTAACGATATCGCCCGACTCGCAGCGGTTTGCCCTAGGAATGGCGCCCACCGTGACGCAACAGACCATCATGGAGTTCTCGCTGCTCACGGGCGAGCACATCGCTACGCACAAGGGGCACCGCTCAGGCGTTCACAAGCTGCAATACAGCAGTGACGGAAAGCTGCTCGTCGCATGCTCCGGGGATGGTTCGATCACTATCTGGTCCGTACCGCAGGGTGAACTACTGGATCGAATTGGTGACCCGGTGTCGCAAGCTCACGCAGTCTCAGCGAACGCGTACTTCGACTTCATTCCGGGTACGTCGCGTTTCGCATGGTGTTCAAGGAGCAACGCCATCAACGTGTGGGATTGCGAGGTGAAGTGCGCAGTCAAGCAATTTCGCGTCAGCGCGTATGCAGTCAACAGTTTGCTCGTTTCGCCAGACGGATTGTTGGTTGCCTTCCATTGCGGCTACGACCAAGGCCGCGGGCTGTGGATCTACCGATTGCCAGACGGAAACCCCGTGGCGCGGCTGGACAAGAACAACGGCTACGGCGGCCCCCTCGCGTGGTCGCCCGACAGTGAGCTGCTGGCGATGGCGGACAGCAATGCATTGAATGTGCGAATCTGGCACGCCGCGAGTGGACGGCACGTCGGCGACGTACGGGCACAGCTGAGCAAGATCAACACGATGGCGTTCTCGCCCGACGGGTCGTTGCTCGCGACTGCGTCAGGCAACGACCTCGGACTCGACAGCGAGCACGGCGAGAACCAGTTCGAAGTGCACTTCATTCGCGTTGACGAAGCACGCACAGAGGCTAGCCCCGTAGACCACGAGAACATGATTTCCGCGCTTGTCTACTCCGATGACGGAACGGTGCTGGTGTCGACGGCCAAGACGCCGACGATGTCGTACAAGAACGAGCCATGCGCGGTGCGCATTTGGGATGCGCACACGATGGTCTTGCGGGCAACACGCCAGGTCACCGAGTCGATCGATCGGCTGATCCGTGTGCCTGAGCGGCCGCTTGCCATCACTTGGGGCGGATGTAACCTCGCCAACGAGCAGGATGCGACCGGCTTGCGCATCTGGCATTGGCCGTGCATGCGTACCGTAGCAACGTACAGGTTCGCTGGCTGGGCTGGGGTGGACGTTGCGGCAGACAGCTGCAGCTTCTGGCTGCGGCATAACAGCAAGTCGCAACTGTTCGGTCGCTACGAGCACGCCCTTCCCTCGGGTAAGCGGATGCGCGATGTTCCCGGCGAACCCCTGGCCTTCTCCCGCGACGGTCGAGTCGCAGTCGTATCGGACGGTAGTGGCAAGCTGTGTGTGTTGAACGCACAGACGCTCACTATGCTCGGAGAAACCGCATCGATTCATGAAAAGGGCCGATTTGAGCATGCGTGTTTTTCAGCGACAGGTGACGTACTGGTCCACAGTGACAACTCCGTCATCATGGTTCGCGACAGTGCGTCGTTGAAGGAACTGCGACGTCTTGGCGGCGACAAGCACGTTCGGTTCCTCGGTATTTCCGACGACGAGCAGTGGCTGACTTCGGCACACCGTGACGTCCTCCGTGTGTGGAATATTCAGACCGGCGAGTGCGTGCATGAATATCCCCGCATGACGGATCCTTCCGCTTTCGCGCGCGACCCGATGGCTATCGCGATGTTCGCTGTGGAAGTCAACGGGGAACTAAACGTCCTGCACAGTCCCGGCGGCGCGTGCGTTGCGCGATTGCCGGGCAATTGGCGGCACGTGTGCGCGCATCCGGACGGTAGGACTTGGTCAGCCGCGATTAACACGCATCTGACCGCGTGGCGACTGGAACGATTTGGAGACGAGCTTGTAGTGGACGAGCCGTCGTTCGGCGTACAGGTTGAGGAGTGCAGCGAACCGTTGGTCCCGTCAGGGCTGGTGACGATTCTGCTCGAAATAGCCCGGCGAAAGTTGCGGCGTTGGTTCGGCTAACACTGCGCCCGACGAAGCGTTCTCTATCGCCAAGTGCGGCGCACGATTCCGCGTACTTCCAGTGTCGCTAGGTTGGAACGTCTGAGCGGCTGCCATCGAGGCAATCAGCACTGGATTGAATCAGAGGTGTTTTATGAAACGTAAACTACCGGCAGCAGCATGGATTCTGATCGCCATGGCGCTGGGGATCGTGATTGGTTACATGGTGTTCATCAACTTCCCTGACAAGGAATCGGCGACCAAAGTGGCGGGGTACATCTCCATTGTCTCGGATGTGTTTTTACGCTTGATCAAAATGCTGATCGGACCGCTGGTGTTCTCGACCCTGGTGGTTGGCATTGCGCATATGGGGGATGCCGATTCGGTCGGGCGCGTATTTGCCAAGTCCCTGGGCTGGTTTGTGACCGCCTCGCTGGTGTCGCTGGTGCTGGGACTGGTCATGGCCAATCTGCTGCAGCCCGGCCACAATCTCGGTCTTCCACTACCCGATATTGGCGCCCACACCAACCTGGCGACGTCCGCCTTCACCCTGAAGGATTTCGTCATTCACCTGGTATTGAAGGCTTAACCCGTACAAGCTCAATTGCCACGACGCCCGAAAGCTGTGGGCTCATGGCGTGAAAGAGAGGTAGTAAATTGAAACTTGCCGACTATTCAATTGACGCACTAGAGCAATTACATGGGCACGGCGATGAGCAATATTGCAGTCCCGTGTGCCGCTGTGGCGGTGTTTACGCCGTAGCGCATGCGGACGAAAGAACAGAGCAGCTGCAGGGCAGCCGTTTGTGGCCGCCCTGTAAACGTTATCCCCAGCGACGACTTTTGCGAAAACGGCGTTGTGTTGTTTTCCCAGTCTGGGAACTGGCCTTGCTGCCCTTGCAGATCATGCACACGCGGCCGAAACCGCCAGCACCACCGCCTAGTGCTGGATCGTAATAATCCGTCTTTTCCCTAATTTGGCCGCATTTCGAGCACGGTTTGAGCTCTTTGTTTGCCAAGCCTTGAGCCTGAGACTGAATATGGTTTGGCTACACGCTGGAAAAGGACGCGTGCCTCTTCGTATAAGGACTGCTCGGGTTTGATGTAATGGATTCGTTCGGGGATCGGAGAAACCCATGCGCGCTCAAGCCCAGCAGCCAGCTCCTGCAGAACGAAGTCGATAGCCTTGCGGTTGGTATAAAGCTGGTTAAGCAGCTTTAACTTATAGCCGGCCCCTTTTTCCTCCCTCTGTACCTCAATGGGAAGAAAGAAGAGTGGGTATTGGTTTCCACCGTACTTCACTGCACCGATGTATAGGTAGAGCTGCATCCCGTCACTGGTGGCAACGTAGGTCTCTAGATCGCGGAATTCGTGGTAGGCGTCAGCCGCCACAAACCCTTCAAAGAACGCCATCAGCGCCTGGCGAGTTCCTTCAAGAGTCAGGAACTGTGGGATCGCCTCCTTGAGCGGGGCTGAGTCCTGGGTGGCGAGCAGCTTGGCCAGCAGCTCTGGGAGGACTCGGGATAGGTCACCGCAGACACGATCAACAAGGTCCTTCTCCGCGGCGAATAATGAGTCCATTACCCAGTACGCCTGATTGCGCAGCGGGCCATCCAAGTGAGCGATCAGAGGCTTGATGATGTGTTCGGCGACTTTGCTACCCAAGTGGTTTTGGACTGACTCAACCCATAGTTCCGGGTCATCAATCGCTTTTGCGTAGGAGTTTGCGGCTAACTCTTCCACCGCCGTATGTACAGTTTCTAGGGATGACGCCGGAATGGCATTTACTTGCTCGTGGATCACTTTGCGAAGCACAGCACTGATCGGGCGCGTATAACGCCGTGGGTCAATCGTCAGTGACAGGTCCTCGCTAGATGGGCGCCCCAAAAGATTCCATAGGTCGCGATCCAAGGAGGGGTAGGGCGAGGTACGCATCCCCGATCTGAATCCGGTGTCGGTGGTCAGCACGATTCGGCGGCGCGGAGCTTGTTGACGCTTGAAATCCGAGTCTAAAAAGTCGCGGAAATACTGACTGATCCGCGTAGCGACCGGCCGAAGTTGCTGCCCCAGAGCTTCCATTAGATTCCCCTAAAAACGAACACTGGACTTCGCTGCTCGAAACCCCGTGAAATCGGTATCGAGAGCAATCCAAAAAAATGACAATAAGATGGGCGTCGCAATACTGGCTCTGGCTCGACCGTGCCAACACACTTGCGTTTCCGCTATCGCCCGACATATCGGGACCGCAAGCAGCTGTCTTGCCGGGATTTTGAACAATGGTTCATTGCCTACAACCTTGATTGAGCGCGATTTTCAGATTCAAATGACCAGTCGCTTTTATGGTGTGAGGTCCAAGGCGTCCGGATCATAATGGCGGACATCAGAAATCTGCGGTTTATAATTCATTAGAAATTTACGCAGGGTGACGTTGTAGGTATCAAACCCTGGCCAATAATTATCCCAATAATCATAGTTAAGCGTTACCGCTTCTTCACGCTCAAAGTCATCGAGATGCTCCCAGACAACTTCAAAACGCTTTCTCCAGTTTTTAGCAACCAAAAGCTGTTCGGCAGACTTCGCGTCCATTTTTGCATACTTGATCAGCGCATCGAGTGCAAAGCTCTCATTCAAGAGGTTGTCTGGATGTGTTTTGTTGTGAGCGGTGTCGACAACATCCAATATCCAACCGATCGTTTGAAATCGGCACTTGCGTGCCGATCGGGACTCTTCACTTAATCCATTAATTTCAACCCACGCAAGCTCTTGTCCTTCTCGATATTCAATATGAATGATGTAGCCGGCCATTATCGTTATTCCTGTTTTTATTTTTATAATTCAATCTAACATGCAGTTTTTTGGCCCGCAATTGTTTTTGGGTTGACATTTTTCTGTTTGCAGTTATATAGCAAGGAGGAGGGGAGTTATTACGCAGTGTTGCCACGGCTTATCTGATGGAGAGTGACTTGTGACACTATGGAGAATCCAACAGCCTATTGATTGCTTTAAGAGCCTTGGCCGGCGGACAGCAGACAGCAGACAGCAGATAACTTCTACGGCGTACCAGACTACGACGAAGTGGTTTCCATCACTCCCGAGATTAAGGGAGTCCAGCAACCTGGTGGACGTCATACCCATCCCTCGGATTAGGGCAGACGTTGCCTGAGTTCAACCGCGATCGCGCATTCCGATCCGTTTGACTGAATACCCGCGCGCTTGATCGTGAGAATGGTAATACGTGTCCTGTGTGGTACTGAGGTTGCTGTGCCGTAAATCGACCTGGAGGTCTTTGGCGTCACGCAGCGGTGCGTCGAACGTCGCCGAGGTATGGCGCAACCAATGCGCAGACGCCACCAACAAGCTGTCCATTTCATGCTTCTCACGCCCCTCACCGCGCATTCTTTCCAGCGCTTTGTCGAAGACGATTTGGAGGAGGGCGCGAACCTGTCGATCTGACAGCCCCGATCGACCTCTGAGAGTCGAGATTAAAGGCGTGGACTCATTGCGCTCAGGAAGATCACTGAGCCCTAGAAATTTGCGGTAACGCTTGAGGTAACTTTCGATGTATTCGTCGCGAACAGCGATCTTGCCGGCTTTATTGCCTTTTCCCACCGCGTGGTACCACCAAAAGCCCTCAGCGTCTTGGCGGAAGTCGCCCATGGTGGGCTTCCAGTTCTTCCGGCCCACCACATCAGAGACACGCAGGTACATCGCGAAAAGAGTCGCCAGAATGAAGAGGGTACGTTCAAAACGAACGGGATCATCCTCTGCCAGCTTTTCGGCGGTTTCCAATACGTAATCCCATTGCAGGGGCGTCAAGGCCCGTCCCGAGGTCACGTCGAACGTGTCGTCGGTAAAGCGGTTCGATTTTTTCAGCATTCTGAATGGGTTGGCGGCCGCGCCGCCATCCTCGATCAGAAATTCATAAAATCGACTGCACACCGTAAACACCTGTTTGAGGCTGCTTTCAGTGGTCGTATAAACCGGGCTCGTGGAGCTCGGTTCTGAAGTCGTTCCAACCGCTTTCGCCGTTTTTGAATTGAACGGGAACCACTTTGGATTCGGAATCAGCGCATCCGCCTCCGTGACATGCCCCTCATCGTTAGGGACAAAGCGGCTGCGCGTCACAGGGCCCACCCAGTCCTGGGAAGGTTTGCGACAAAAATCCAAGTAGTCCTGGGCATCCTGACGTTTTAACAGTTGCAGCGGCTTCTTCTTAACCAGTAGCGCCCACAGAAACAGACGCTCGGCCTGAGTGCGGTATGAACTGAAGGTCTGAGCATTGTCGGAAAAGGCTCGTAGGAAGGTACGCACGGCCATATAACCACGGCCGGCCTCCAGTTCCTCGGGAAATGAATCTAAAAAGTCTTTGACGCAGTTAAGTGCGGGCTTGCTGAAACTGAAGTCTTGATCAATAAAGGCCTCGTAGGTTTCAAAAATGGGTTTGGGCGCGCTGAGCATTCGAACCACCGGACACTTTAAACGTTGAAAAGAAACTTCCAGTTATAGCAGTAATCGGAAGTAGGGGAGATGTGTTCCACTGCTTTCTCCTTATTGTTCACATAACGGATTGATGTCGCCAGATAGTAGCCCCCCATTGTCTCGCATGCAACTGCACGACATGGCTTCGCCGCCAATCACTTTATTCTTGACATGTGTAGCGTTTGGCACTAAGCGACAAAACTGCAATATACTTAAGCGTATATTGAGCAGTTATAGCGATCGATAATTTTTATTATGCTTTATAGATAAATTGATTCTGCCCACAATGCCGGTCTAACTGATTGAGCATCGCGTTGCCAGCTCATGTCTTAGACTCAGTTTGTTTCTACAATCCTGCTCAGTCGGATAGCTCACCAGCGGCGCGCCTCGTAATCCTGGCGATGGTCTTTTTCCGCTTTTCCTGGATTGCAGTAAGCTTGCGTGCGGGTGCGCGTCTCTCGTTAAAGGCCTGACGTTGCGCAAATTCTGCACATGGCACCTCTGAAGGCCAGCCACTGTCAACGCTTAGTAGCTGCAGACCCCGGGGTGCTTCTAGCGGCCAAAGGTTTGGGACAAAATCATCAACACCTCTAAGCTCCAAAGCCCTAGCGTAATTCTTGTAGCCCAATGCATTAGCAATCAAATCATGAGCGGCGGACAGCTTAATGCGCCCACCAGATGCCCTCATTAGTTTTGCCACTCTCTTTCCAATCGACTTTATGTTTCCGATTTTAAAGCCCGCTTCCATACTGCACTCAGTGATGATGTCGGAAATCTTTAGTCGGTTATATGTGTACTGTTCATCCTCCATCCAGACCTGACCATTCTGTTTCGCCAAAAATGCCAAGGCGTGTGCCCTCATGTCTTTGGAGGGTGATCTGACGGTCAATTGGTGCGCTGAATTTCTTTCATCTTCAAAGTTATTGGTCATTAGACTATCCTCAGTGTTCTGAAGTAATCGAAAGTGTTACTTCAAAATTTTAGATTGTCAATCGTGCTGCTCAAATACTTAAAACTTGCCGATTTAATTGAATATTGGAAATACGAATTTACTAAACCGGAATGTGGGCTTTCAGGTCAATTAACGTATTTAACAGTTAATTGAGAAATAACGTGAGCGGAGTGTATTGATGTGGTGTTTTAGACTTTCCGCTTTGATAGGGCTTGGCGCGACACTAGACCGTGACGTTGTCGGGAGCTGCTGAATTAATACACGTGGATTGTCTTTAAACGATTGTTGCGCGCTTCCTTGGGACGATCGTGTTAGCCGCCCTGGAAATTTTGTCGCAGGTATCTATCGAGCGGATCAGGACTTGGAATCATGATCGCCATAGGCGCCGGTAATGTCCGTGCATTGATCAAAAACCGTGAGCCCCACGAATTGTGCGACCTGTACGGCATTTTTGCTCCAACAAAGGCACAGGGAATGTCCGCTCATTTCGTCAAAACGGCACGTGGGGAATGTCCGCTGATATTGTCAAACCGCCTCAATTCATTGATTTAAAAGGCTTTTAATGACGCCATTTCAAGCAACGCCTTAAACCTTCATGATCGATCGGGAAAATCCGCTGATTTCGTTAAATGAATAAGCGCGCTGGAAAGTCCGGTGATTAAAGCAAAAAAGCTAAAGCCCCCGATTTTATTGGCCTGCAGGGGGCTCCACTCAAAATTGCGTTCGGGAATGTCCGCTGATTAAGGCAAATCTCGGTGCTTTCCGACGCAGCTTCAAGGCGGGGCCCATTCGGACGCGGTCACTGGCTAATGGCACCTGCCATCGCCCTATGAAGAGGCGAAAGGCTTGATTTGCGGGGCTTCCATGAGATTAGGGCCAGCTTGCCATCGCAAAGCAACCGGCTCTTACCAGGACGCCGGCGCCGGGAATGTCCGCTGATTTCGTCATAGAAAAGCAGCACCGGGAACGTCCGCTCAATCCGTTAAAAAAGCCCGTTAGCCTTTGATTTCATTGCGTTTTAACCGAAGAAGACGCTAGAGATAAAAGTGAACGAGTCCGCTCATTGACGACACCTCGAGAGTGCTGTTCCCGAACGCCGTTAAGATAAAAAAGCTATGAATATCAGTACGTTATCGAATGTGGCGAAGATCAAGGAGTCCGCTGATATCGTTAAAAAAACGATGGCTCGCAGGGATCACGAAGGACAATTAACGTTATGAATCAATTAGTTAATAGGAAAAAGAGGCCGTTTCCGGTGATTTCGCGATTGGAGCAGTAGGCGAAGTTGGCTGAGAGGCCCTTCGAAGAAGTTCCACTCAGACACATCATTTAACATAATATACATTACACGTAACAAGGTGTTTCGAGATTAGCCCGGTTGCACGCAGATTTGGCAGCGCTCAAATCGCCTCAGCTACTCATTCTCCCATCAGCTTCTCAAACAGCTCCGTGTGTTCGGGAAATTGATCGCTAAGCTTTTGCTGACTGCCCATCTCCATATCTGCAAAATCAAATCCTGGTGAAACCGCTTCACTGATCAGACCGTATCCCGCCAGTCCACTTGTAAGCTGCGAAGCTTTCCAGACGCCACCCGGTACATGCAGCTGCAAACATTGTCCGGCGATTATGTCGCTGCCCATCACAACCGTTTTTAATGTGCCGTCCGGAAAAATCAGGCTGTACTGAATCGCGTCTCCCACATGGTAGTAATGCACGATGTCCGATTGGTTCAGATGAAAATGGCCTATCGGTGAATCCTTGGTCAGAAAGTAGTAAATGGATGTCATCAGGTAGCGCCGGCCCCCAGCGGTCTCGACCATCGCGTGGTGATCGGTTTGGAAGGTTCTGCGGTAGAAACCGCCTTCCATGTGGGGTTCCAGGCTCAATGCTGCGATCACAGACTCAGCGCTGGGAATGTGTTCATCAAAGGTGTTGGTCGTCATGTTGATTGAGCCTCCAGCCTTTGAAATAGCGACCATTCATGCATGCACCCTATCGATATCGTCAATGCAATTAATAATAACTATGCTAAATAGCTCTTTAGTAGAGCTAGCCATTAGAGCTTGAACACACGAGTGCTCACTACCCTCGCCCACTAATGTTATTCACGCCGCACTTGTGTTTGCGACACGGGCGGTGCGAATAAACAAGGCGCGCACTTTCTCCCAGAAATTCCCCCCCAATACAAAAAAGCTACCGATCAGCATGAGGTCACCCAGCGCTTGAACTTGCCACAGGTTGGGTCTGAGCCCCGGCCAAATGCTGTCGACGTAGGGTTCAAGAAAGGAGGAAATCAGCGGCACAAAGAACATCACGAGGCCAATTCTATGACGCAATGGGCCCACTTCGACGTCCGTGCTGGGTGCAAGTTTGGACACATAACCGAACAGACTGCGCTTTAACTGTTGGAATCCGGACTTGCCCATGATGGCAATGGCGAGAATCAGCAGGATTTTGTTGCTGATGAACAGTACGCCGGTCAGTGCAGCGATCTTTGAACCCGGCATATCGGCTGCTGCTGCGAGTGGTACCAACAGCCAGGAACCCAGCATCACGCAGATAATGACTATTCCCAACTTGAAGCGCCAACCGGCTGAATGGGGTTCAGCAACACCCGGGGTGGTATTCATAATCGTCGTACCTTTCTAACGGATCACAGTAGATTTGATGGCGCTTAAAAAGCGTAGCAGCCGTGTGCCCAATTGGACGGCTATGCTCCAGTGATCTTTGTTGGTCGGGAAATGCGTGATGCATCCAGGTACAACCCTGCTGAATTGGCCTGGCCGGTTCGTGCTGCTTGGCGTACTCGGCCTCAGTGGCTGCGTACGGCTTGGGCCGGATTTCCAGCCGCCCGGCGAAGAATGGGTCAAACACTGGAGCACCCCTGCCCTCGAGCAATCCAGCCAACGCAGCCCGAACCCGGACATTCGTCAGTGGTGGCAAGTCTTCGCCGATCCGGTCCTCGATCGTTTGATTGCCGAGTCGGATACACACAACTCCAGCCTCAAAATCGCCGGCCTGCGCGTCATGGAAGCCCGCGCCCAACTCGGCATTGCTCAAAGTGGTCTTTACCCGCAGCTGCAGCAAGCCAGTGTCGACAGTCTTTACTTCAACCGCAGGCAATCCGGTGGGACCAACCCGCGAGACAGCCATTTCTGGCAACACAGTGTGGGGTTCGACATAGGTTGGGAACTGGACTTCTGGGGCCGCTTCAGTCGCGCCATCGAGTCGTCCGATGCCAGCTACTTCGCCGCCCAGGCCAACTATGAAGACGTACTCGTACTGCTGCGCGCGCAAGTGGCCGATACCTATTTTTCGCTGCGCACCACCGAAGCCCGTTTGCGTGTCGCCCGGGAAAACGCCAAACAGCAAAAGCGCAACTTCGAGATCACCGAAAAGCTCTTCAACAGTGGCCAAACTGCCGAGCTCGACCTGCAACAAGCCCGGACCCAGTACCTGGGTACGTTGAGCACCATCCCCAATTTCGAAGACCAGTTGCAACGGACCCGCAATGCGTTAGCGGTGTTGATTGGTCAACCGCCCGGCGCGCTGCCGCAACTGGTCGAGAACATGGGACTGATCCCGCTGGTCGACCGTGCCGTGTTGCAGGATGTACCGGCCAACCTGTTGCTGCGTCGGCCCGACGTGCGCGCCGCCGAGCTCAATGTCGCCGCCCAGTCAGCGCTGATCGGTGTGGCCGAGAGCGATTTCTATCCGTCGCTGACCTTGCTAGGCAGCATCGTCTGGTCCACCGACACGCTCAGTGGCACGCCCCGGAATCTGGATTTGATCGGCGGCCCCAGCCTGCGCTGGAATCTGTTCGATCACGGCCAGATCAGCAACAACGTGCGCGTGCAGGATGCGCGGTTGCAGCAGCTGATCGAGGCTTACCGCGACAAGGTTCGCCAGGCGGCACGTGAGGCAGACGATGCGGCCTATGGCCTGATCAAATCCCTGGAGCGCGAAGGCATCCTGCGTCAGGCTGAAGTGGCCGCCAAGCGTTCGCTGGTGCTGGCCAGCGCGCAGTATCGCGAAGGTTATTCGGACTTCCAGCGGGTGCTGGATGCGCAGCGTGCCTTGCTCGAACAACAGGACAATTATCTGGTCGCCCGCAGCAATGCCGTGAGTAATGTCATTGCGTTGTACAAAGCCGTGGGCGGTGGCTGGTACAGCGCCCAGCCGAAAGTTGATCCAGCCACCCGCCAGCAAATGGAAAAACGCACCGACTGGGGCGATCTACTGGAAGAACCCACCACTGAACAGCCTGCCATTCCAATGTCTTACAAGGTAAAAGACCAATGAGTGAAGCCGCCCAGCCCACGCCCGAGACACCTGTCACCCAGGCGCCAGAACCGGCCGCCGACCCGGCAAAAAAAGGCATCAAGTGGGTGCTGCTACTGATCCTCGTGAGCCTGGCCTGGTACCTGCTGGCGGATCGTTTCACCCCCTATACGCAGCAGGCCCGGGTGGGTGCCTTTGTGATTCCGGTCGCCTCTGAAGTGGCGGGCCGCGTGGTCCGGGTGAACGTGCGTAATAACCAGGACGTCAAGGCCGGCGAAATTCTTTTCGAGGTGGACCCGCAGCCGTACCAGATTGCCGTCGACCGCGCGCGCGCCGACCTTGAATCGACCCGCCGACAGATCGGCGCGAGCACCGCCGGCATTGCCTCGGCGCAAGCCAACTTGCGGGCCGCCCAGGCCAATGAGCTCAAGGCGCGCCAGGACAATCAGCGTCTTGAGGGTTTGTATCGCGAAGACCCCGGCACTATTTCCGTACGTCTGCTCGAAGTGTCTCGCGCCAACCGCGAACAGGCTGTGAGTAAGGTCGCCGCTGCCCGCGCCGAAGTACAGCGCGCGCGTGAGCAGGAAGGTGGCAGCGAGGAAGACAACGCCTTGCTGCGCAGTGCCGCCACGGCGTTGTCCAAAGCCGAACTGGATCTGTCCAACACGCAGATTCGCGCTCGCTCGGCCGGATTGATTACGGATCTGCGTACTGACGCTGGGCAATTCGCCGCTGCCGGTAGCCCGGTCATGACCCTGATCGCCATTCACGATGTGTGGATCAGTGCGGACATGACCGAGAACAACCTCGGTCTGGTGAAGCTCGACACGCCGGTTTCGATTGTTCTGGATGCTCTGCCGGGAGAAGTCTTCGAGGGGCGCGTGCGCAGCGTCGGTTACGGCGTCAGCGTGGGGCAGACACCCGCGCCTGGCACCTTGCCCAGCGTGCAGAACAGCCGCGATTGGTTGCGTCCGGCCCAGCGTTTCCCGGTCATTATCGAGTTTTCGCCAGATTCGTTGAGCACGTTACGTGACAGTCGGGGGATCCGTGCCGGTGGGCAGGCCGAAGTCATGGCCTTCCCCACCGAGGGCAATCCGCTAAACCCACTCGGCCATGTGTTTGTGGGGTTCATGAGTTGGCTGAGCTATGCCTATTAAGGGTATGTCGACTCGGCGCACGCCGCGGGATCAACGCGCACTGCGCCTGGCCACCGGTACAGCGTTGAGCCTCGCTGCCAGTTTCGGCCTGGGCTTGCCGATTCCTTTTTTGGCGCCGGTGCTTTGCCTGCTGTTGCTGGCCTCGGTCAATCGCCCGCTGCCGTTCAAGGCCGGACTGGTGCTCGCACTGGCCGCCATGTTGACCACCGGCATCGGCCTGCTTTTGATCCCGATCCTGCGTTATTACCCCATTAGCGGCGTGCTATTGATCAGCGTCGGTCTGTTCCTGGCGTTTCGCTTTGGTCTGCGGGGCGGCAACGCATTGATCATGACCTTCGTGGTGATTGGCCTGACCATGATTTCCTCGGCCGGTATCGCCGACTTCGATCTGGCGGCGACGGTCATCGGCGCACTGGTCAAGGGTTTGCTGCTCGCCGTTGTCGTCGTGGCGTTCAGTCATGGGTTTTTCCCGGATCCACCCAATGCCCCTTCTCCCCCGCCCGCACCACCCCTGCCGGCAGAAGAAGTCAGTCGGATTGCGTTGCGTGCCACCCTGATCGTGCTGCCGGCATTCCTGCTGGCGCTGATCGACCCGGCCAGTTATCTGCCGATCATCCTGAAGTCCGTCGGCCTGGGTCAGCAAAGCTCCACGACGAATGCCCGCATCGCCGGTCGCGAGCTGCTCGGCTCAACCTTGCTCGCCGGCCTGTTGGCGATCCTCTTCTGGAGTGCCCTCAGTCTGTTTGTGCATCTGTGGATGTTCTTTCTGTGGATGCTGCTGTTCGGCCTGGTGCTGGCGCGCAAACTCTACGCCCTGAGCCCGACGCGGTTTACCCCGGGGTTTTGGCTCAATACCCTGATCACGCTGATCATCCTGTTGGGTCAGTCGGTACAGGACAGCGCAGCAGGCAAGGACGTTTACACCGCGTTCGCCATCCGCATGGGCTTGTTCATCCTCGTGACACTGTATGCCTGCCTGATGGTTCATCTGCTCGATCAACGGCGGCAAAATGACGTTCAAGGGTTAACCTGATACCCCTTCCCTTGCAGGCAACTGGTATAGGCCGTTGAACTGGTCGCAGCGCTGGTTTTCTCTTGCGCCCGGCGCTCCTGACGCTGACGCGAGCCCCCGACGACCGCTCCTGCCGCGGCGGTTTCCTTGGCGCGATTCTGGCGATAGTCCTGCTTGACGTCATCGTCGACGCGATCATAAAACTCGTCATGCTGACGTCCGCGTACCTGCGCCCCTGCGGCACCGGCGGCAGCGCCCACAGCGGCCCCCTTCAGCCTTCCACCGGAAGGCGTCGATGCAGTCGAGGCGCTCTGACTGGCCGCGATGTTGTGGCATTCGGTCATGTCCGCCTGGGTTTGTTGCGAACTCTGCCCTTTCATCGGCACGACCGTTTCCGCCCACCCCTGGGTCCAGGAAACCGACAGTGCGATGCACAGGCTAATGGATGACAACCTTTTCATAATGACCTCCGACAGCTCAATACGTCACACCTTGTGATCCTGAGCGTGATTCAGCATAAAAGATTGTAGATCACCCCTTCTCACCCGCCCCCTTCCCTATTCGTGGTCAGCGTGCGGAACTATTTTTCGCGCCAGCACACGCCATGACCTAACCTGAATGGCTAAAGCCGCTGGAGGCATGCCTATGCGTCCCGCATTGAAATTACTCATATTCGTTGTGTTTGCGCTGATGGGGGCGAACATCGGCGCACTGTCGGCGGACGAACTACCCAATACGCCAGGCAACAGTCAGGCCAGCGCTACCGCGACTGTGTCAAAAAGCGATCTGGAAGCCCTGCAATTAAGGCTGGATGAACTTAAACAACAGGTGTCACTGACCAGTAACTACACCCAGTTGGTAGGCTTTCAGGACAACGTTCAGTTGCTCTTCAGTGATGCGGACAAGTTGGCGGCCCTGTTACTTCCCGAACAGGCGCAATTGCAAGCACAACTTAGTGTGCTCGGGACGGCATCCGCCACCAGCCTTGCCGTGGAAAAGTCCGATCTCGTGAAACAGAGGTCCTATCTCACCGAACAAAAAGACAAGGTGGATGCCGATCTCAACATACTGCTGGCCATCAAAGAAGGCGCTACCAACCTCATCACTCAGATTGCCAGCATTCGGCGCACGCAACTGGAAACCGAACTGGCCCAGCGCACCGCCAGCTTCCTCAACCCTCGCTTTTGGTTGCCGCTGTTTTCTCCACTGGAGGAGGATAAACACCGTCTGAGGTTTTTGATCGACCAGTCCAACAGTATCATTCAGTCCGTCTGGCAACCCGGCCGGCGTGCCGTGACCGTCACGTTGTTAGTATTGGCCCTGGCCTTCTGGACGGCAGGGCGAAGACTGGCTGAACGTGGTTTAACCTGGATCTGCATCCATCGAGTACCGGAAGGTCGCCTGCGCAGAAGTTCATTGGCGATAGCGACGGTAGTTGCCACGATGCTGAGTGCAGGTTGTGCAATACAGCTCATCTCCGCTGCGGCTACCCGCCTTCAACCATTGCCGCAGCCACTGGAAGGTTACTTCGAGGATGTCGAGAAAGTCGCTTATGCCTGCGCCCTGATCATCGGCCTGAGTCGGGCCCTGCTGTCTAAACGCAATCCCTCATGGCGGTTGCCTGGCATCGCCGATGAAGTGGCACTTGCAATAAGCCCTTTCCCGGCGCTGCTGGCCGGATCAATGCTGATCCTCATCTCGCTGGTACAAGTCACCAATGCGACAGGTATGAGTTCGCAGATGGTTCTCTTCAGCCGGGGTGTCGTGTCATTAGTCGTCATCATGATTATGGGTGCGCTATTGCTACGCGTCAGTAAAACCCGCCGAGCGATGGTCATTGCCGGAGAACACCCGGAGTCAGGTACTACGCTGGCGGGAGTGATTTATACCGGCGTCAGTATCGCCATGTTGATCTCGGTTTTTGGCCTGCTGGTCGGATACATCTCCCTGGCCCGGTTCATCACTTACGAAATTGTCTGGCTCTATATCGTTATTGCCAGCTTCTATTTGCTGACGCAGTTGTTCAGGGACCTGTGTGATTACCTGTTTTCGCCCAGGCACGCCAGCGGCAAGGCGATCAAACAGTTGCTGGGGATCGGCGACGTACGGCTTGAACAAATCGAGGTTGTTGTGACGGGTATTGGCAGAGCGGCCTTACTGTTGATTGCCGCGATTACAACGTTTGTGGGGGGGGTTGGAGCGACCTTTGGACAGCTGACTGACAGGGTTTCAGCGATCCTCGGCGGCGATGGTTTGCGCAAGCTGAACATCATTCCGGGCAATCTGTTGAATGCGGTCCTCGCACTGTTGATCGGTATTTACCTGATTCGCTCGCTGCGCAGATGGCTGGATAACGAGTTCCTGCCGAAAACCGATATGGACCCCGGCATGGGGGCGTCGCTGAGCACCCTGTTCAGTAATATCGGGTACGCGCTGGTCATTCTGCTGGCGTTGTCTTCCTTGGGCGTCAAATGGACGAATCTGGCCTGGATCGTCAGTGCGTTGTCGGTGGGGATCGGCTTCGGCTTGCAGGAAATCGTCAAGAACTTCGTATCCGGCTTAATCCTGCTCACCGAGCGTCCGGTCAAGGTCGGCGACCTGATCAGCATCAGCGGGGTCGAAGGCGATATCCGGCGGATCAATGTCAGGGCCACCGAGATACAACTCAGTGACCGTTCGATCGTGATCGTGCCCAACTCGCAGCTTATTTCCCAGAACCTGCGCAATGTGACCATGGGCGGCAGTGCCCAAGGAGTGGCCACACTCGAGCTGGTGTTCCCTCTGGATATCGACCCCGAACAAGTCAAAACCCTGCTGTACACCACCTATTACGAACATGAAACCATCCTCGAAAAACCCGCCCCCGTTGTCCGATTCAGCAATCTGAGCCCTGAAGGCATCACATTGACCATCACCGGCTATGTCAGCAGCCCAAGGATTGTCAGTGCGACCAAGAGCGATCTGCTCTTTGAAATCCTGAAGCGACTGAGTGCGGCCGGCATCGAATTGGCCAAGCCTGTTCCCCCCGCGTAACGCCCATCAATAGCCTTCCTGGCGCCTGAAGTGCTCGTGATCACACGGGATCACTGTGAATTTGTGCACTCTCGCATGATACGTTTATTTTCATATCATTGCATTGTGAAATAAAACATGTCATTTATAGCCACGCAAAATCATCAGGACTGATCCACCGCGCCAGATCGGATGGCCTGTACCACCCCAACGCCCCTCCAAGGAGTCAACAATATGAACAAGACAGAACTTCTAGGTGCTCTGGCACTGTGCGCCGCAAGCCTGCTGGCTCACGCCGACGAAGACAGCCTGCGTATCGGTATCGAAGCCGCCTACCCACCCTTCTCTTTCAAGACGCCGGAGGGCAACGTCAGTGGTTTCGATTACGACATCGGCAACGCCCTGTGCGAAGAAATGAAGGTCAAATGCGAGTGGGTCATCCAGGAATTCGACGGCATGATTCCGTCGCTGAAAGTGCGCAAGATCGATGCCGTGCTGTCGTCTATGTCGATCACTGAAGACCGCATGAAGTCGGTCGACTTCAGCAAAAAGTACTACCACACACCCGGCAAGTTCGCGATGAAGGCCGGCAATGTGATCAACGACCCACTGGTTGATCTCAAGGGCAAAAAAGTCGGAGTGCAGCGCTCATCGACCTACGACCGTTTTGCCACCGAGCAGCTGGAAAAAGCCGGGGTCGAAGTGGTGCGCTACGGCTCACAAAATGAAGCCTTCCTCGATCTGGCGTCGGGTCGTCTGGACGCCACGCTCGCCGACATCGTCAACACCGATGAGAGCTTCATCAAAACGCCGGCAGGCAAAGGCTTCGCGCTGGTTGGACCGGACATCAGCGACCCGAAATATTTCGGCCGAGGCGCAGGGATCGCGGTGCGTAAAGGCGACAGCGTGAACGTTGCTCGTCTGAGTACAGCGATCGACGCCATCCGCGCCAATGGCAAGTACCAGCAAGTGATGGCCAAGTACTTCGCGTTCGATATCTACGGCGAATAAGCCTTTGCCCCAACCCCGGCGCCGGCCTTTGCGGGCGCCGCGTTGGGCTTGTCTCGCGCGCCTTGCGGCGCTCGTTTGAGGAACTTCATCATGCTTCACGGCTACGGATCGAGCATTCTCGATGGCGCCTGGCTGACCATTAACCTGGCCCTGACTTCCATGAGCATGGCGATTGCTTTGGGTCTGATCGGCGCAGCCTTTCGCTTGTCGCCACTCAAATGGCTGGCGATGCTGGGCGAAGGGTACACCACCCTGATTCGCGGTATTCCTGACCTGGTGTTGATCCTGCTGATCTTCTACGGCGGCCAGGACCTGGTGAACCGCATCGCCCTGGCGCTCGGTTACACCCGCTACATCGACATCAACCCCTTTATCGCCGGCGTCTGCACCATGGGCTTCATTTTTGGCGCCTATCTGTCAGAAACCTTTCGCGGCGCGTTTATGGCGATCCCTAAAGGTCAGGCCGAGGCCGGCGTGGCGTATGGCATGAGCGGCGGCCAGGTGTTCTGGCGGATTCTGGTGCCGCAGATGATTCGTTTCGCCATCCCGGGGTTCACCAACAACTGGTTGGTGCTGACCAAATCCACCGCGCTGATTTCGGTGATCGGCTTGCAGGACATGATGTTCAAAGCCAAGAACGCAGCGGACGCCACCCATGAGCCGTTTACGTTTTTCCTCGCGGTGGCGGCGCTTTATCTGATGCTGACCAGCGTGTCATTGCTGGTGCTGCGTTACCTGGAAAAACACTACTCGGTCGGCATCAAAGCCGCCGAATTGTGATTGGGAGCAACCCCATGATTCTCGACTACAACCTGATCTGGGAAAACCTGCCGCTGTATTTCAATGGCGCCTTGTTGACCCTCAAAGTCCTGCTGATTTCCCTGGTCTTCGGCCTGGTGCTGGCGATTCCGTTGGCATTGATGCGGGTGTCCCGATCGCCCCTGATCAACTTCCCGGCCTGGCTCTACACCTACGTGATTCGCGGCACGCCGATGCTGGTGCAATTGTTCCTGATCTATTACGGCTTGGCGCAGTTCGCAGCGGTACGTGAAAGCGCGCTCTGGCCATACCTGTCCAGCGCAACCTTTTGCGCCTGCCTGGCGTTTGCGATCAATACCAGTGCCTATAGCGCGGAACTGCTGGCCGGCAGTTTGAAGGCCACGGCTCATGGCGAGATCGAAGCCGCCAAGGCCATGGGCATGTCGCGCTTCACCCTGTACCGCCGCATTCTGCTGCCATCAGCCTTGCGCCGGGCGTTGCCGCAGTACAGCAACGAAGTGCTGATGATGCTGCAAACCACCAGCCTGGCATCAATCGTCACGTTAGTAGACATCACCGGCGCCGCGCGTACGGTCAGTTCGCGGTTCTATCTGCCCTTCGAGGCATTCATCACTGCCGGCCTCATCTACCTGGCCCTGACCTTCATCCTGGTTCGCCTGTTCAAGCTGGCCGAGCGTCGCTGGCTGGCGTATCTCGCACCGCGCAAGCACTAAGGAGCTGTTATGGAGCACATTGAATACCTGCTGCCGTGGAGTGCTTCGGGCACTGAACGGAAACTGTCGCTGTTTCGCTTTGGCAGCGGACCGCGCAAGGCTTACCTCCAGGCGTCCTTGCACGCTGATGAGCTGCCGGGGATGCGCGTGGCGGTTGAACTCAAACGACGTCTGCGGGTGCTGGAAGAACAAGGTCGCCTGAACGGAGTGATCGAGCTGGTGCCGATGGCCAATCCGATTGGCATCGCCCAGATGTTCCAGGCCACCCATCAGGGGCGCTTCGAGTTCTCCAGCGGGAAGAATTTCAATCGGGATTTCCCGGAGCTGACCGACGCCGTGGCGGCGCTGGTGAAAGACCTCTTGGGCGACAATGCCGACGCCAACACCGCTCTGATCCGCCGGGCCATGGCCGATGCCCTCGCCGACATGCCACCACCGACGTCGGAACTCGATGGCTTGCGCCGCCTGTTGCTGCAACATGCCTGTGACGCCGATGTGGTGCTGGACCTGCACTGCGATTTCGAGTCGATCATGCTGCTTTACGCCATGCCGCAAAACTGGCCGCGATTGCGTTCGTTGGCCGCTCGACTCGGTGCCGGCGCCACGCTGCTGGCCGAGGGTGCGGGCGGCAGTGCCTTCGATGAAGCCTGTGCGATCCCTTGGTTGCGGTTGAGCGAGCTCTTTCCTGAAGCCGACATTCCGCTGGCCTGTGTGGCCACCACCATCGAGTTGCGCGGCATGGCCGACACCGAACGCGAACAATGTGTCGATAGCGCGGAGGCCATTCTTGGCTATCTCGCCGAGCAAGGCCTGATCAGCGGTGACTGGCCAGCAGCGCCAACGATCTGTTGTGAAGCGACGCCGTTCGCCGGCGCGCAGTACGCCTATGCGCCGCATCCGGGTGTGGTGAGTTTTCTGCAACCGCTGGGTGCCCGGGTCAGGGTGGGCGATCCGCTGTTCGAAGTGCTGGATCCGCTGACCGATCGCCACAGCATCGTGCGCGCCAGCACCGATGGCATCCTCTATGCCCGAGAACGCCTGCGATTTGCCCAGCCCGGTTTGTGGCTGGCCAAAGTCGCCGGCACCCGCCTTATTCGCCAAGGTCGCTTGCTCAGCGACTGATTTCAGAGAATAAAAACCATGTACAAACTTGAAGTTCAGGATCTACACAAAAGCTACGGCAGCCACGAAGTGCTCAAGGGCGTGTCCCTGGAAGCGAAAGCCGGTGACGTAATCAGCATCATCGGCTCCAGCGGCTCGGGCAAAAGTACCTTCTTGCGCTGCATCAACCTGCTGGAGCAGCCCAACGCCGGCAACATCGTGCTCAACGGCGAACAATTGAAACTGGTGACCAACAAACTCGGTGGGCTCAAGGCGGCCGAACCCAAACAGTTACAACGCATGCGTTCGCGGCTGTCGATGGTGTTTCAGCACTTCAACCTGTGGTCGCACATGAGCGCCCTTGAAAACGTCATGGAAGCCCCGGTGCATGTGCTTGGCATCAGCAAAAAAGAGGCACGGGAAAAGGCCGAGCACTACCTGAACAAAGTCGGCGTGGCACACCGCATGGACGCCTGGCCGGCCCATATGTCGGGCGGCGAGCAGCAACGTGTGGCGATTGCCCGGGCACTGGCCATGGAGCCGGAAGTGATGCTGTTCGATGAGCCGACCTCGGCACTCGACCCCGAACTGGTCGGCGAAGTGCTGAAAGTCATGCAGGACCTCGCCCTCGAAGGCCGCACCATGGTGGTCGTGACTCACGAAATGGGCTTTGCCCGCGAAGTCTCCAATCAACTGGTGTTCCTGCACAAGGGGCAGGTCGAAGAACGTGGCGACCCGCGCGAAGTGCTGGTCAACCCGCAGTCCGAACGCCTCCAGCAATTTCTTGCCGGGAGCTTGAAATAACCCGCCCGGCCTAATGCCAGTCAGTTAAGCAATTTCAGTTGCCGCGCATACTTTGTAGATACCGTCTTG
>NZ_LACH01000038.1:42363-69933 GCF_000968015.1 Pseudomonas fluorescens | reverse complement strand
TTTCACACAGTCTGCTTCGGGTTGGCGTTTTGCGTTTCTGGCAGAGTGAAAACGTGTATCGAAGTCAGAAGGTGGGTTGTGGCGACTGGCCCCATCGCGAGCAAGCTCGCTCCCACAGGGGATAGTTGTCGGTTACAAATTTTGCGGACGGCTCGGACAAAGTGTGGGAGCGAGCTTGCTCGCGATGAGGCCGGAACAGCCGCTGCAAAAACCGGCTGACGGCTCCCGGTCGCCACATTTACGTGCAATTCTCCCCAAGCAATTTTCCGCATCGCCCGATTTTGGTGCTGTACTGCCTCAAGCAATCGGAGAAAGCGCCAGCGCTGCTGGATGGCATAAGTCTTGCGCGCTTTCCAATACGCTTAAGGCTCGCAGGAGGCACGCCGTGTCGATTCATGTCGCATTGCACCACGTCACGCATTACCGCTACGACCGCGCCGTCGAACTCGGTCCGCAGATCGTTCGCCTGCGCCCGGCCGCCCACAGTCGCACGCGGATACTGTCCTACGCGCTGAAAGTGTCGCCCGAGCAGCACTTCATCAACTGGCAGCAGGATCCCCAGGGCAATTACCTGGCGCGGTTGGTGTTCCCGGAGAAAACCGATGAGCTGCGGATCGAAGTCGATCTGCTGGCAGAGATGGCGGTCTTCAATCCGTTCGACTTCTTCCTTGAGCCCTACGCGGAAAAGATTCCGTTCGCCTACGCCGCGGATGAGCGCAAGGAGCTGGCGCCATACCTGGAAACCTTGCCCCTGACGCCGAAGTTCAAGGCGTACCTGGATGGCATCGACCGCACGCCGCTACCCAGTGTGGATTTCCTCGTTGCACTCAACCAGCGCCTGAGTGAAGACATTGGCTACCTGATTCGCATGGAGCCGGGCGTGCAGACGCCCGAACATACCCTCGAACATGCCTCCGGATCTTGCCGCGACTCCGCGTGGTTGCTGGTGCAGCTGTTGCGCAACCTCGGTCTGGCGGCGCGTTTCGTCTCCGGCTACCTGATTCAACTGACCGCCGACGTCAAAAGCCTCGACGGCCCGTCGGGCACTGACGTGGACTTCACCGACCTGCACGCCTGGTGCGAGGTCTATTTACCCGGTGCCGGCTGGATCGGCCTGGACGCGACGTCAGGGCTGTTTGCCGGTGAAGGACACATTCCGTTGGCCTGTAGCCCCGATCCGGGCTCTGCGGCACCGATCAGTGGCTTGGTTGAACCGTGCGAGTGCGAATTCACCCATGAAATGTCCGTGGAGCGGATTTGGGAAGCGCCACGGGTAACGAAGCCCTACACCGAAGACCAATGGCTGGCGATCCAGGCGTTGGGTTGGCAGATCGATGCCGACCTGCTGGAGGGTGACGTACGCCTGACCATGGGCGGCGAGCCGACCTTCGTTTCCATCGATGACCCGGACGGGGCCGAATGGAACACGGCGGCACTCGGGCCAGACAAACGACGGCTGTCCGCCGAACTGTTCCAGCGCATGCGCAAGCACTACGCGCCCCAAGGCCTGGTGCATTTCGGTCAGGGCAAGTGGTATCCCGGCGAGCAATTGCCGCGCTGGTCGCTGAACTGCTACTGGCGCCGCGACGATGTACCGATCTGGCACAACAGCGCGTTGATTGCCGATGAGCAGCAAGACTACGGTGCCGATGGCGAGTTGGCCGGACGTTTTCTGGCCAGCGTCGCCGAACGCCTGAAAATTCCGACACGCTTTGTATTTCCGGCCTACGAAGACAATTTCTATTACCTCTGGCGCGAAGGCACTTTGCCGCAGAACGTCAGCCCCGAAGACTCGCGTCTTGAAGAGCCTCTGGAGCGTGCGCGCCTGCGTAAAGTCTTCAGCCAGGGGCTGGACAAAGTCATCGGCCAGGTCCTGCCGCTGGCGCGCACCGCCAAAGGTGATCAGTGGCAAAGCGGCCGCTGGTATCTGCGCGATGAGCATTGCCGACTGGTGCCGGGGGATTCGCCGCTGGGCTATCGCTTACCGCTCGGCTCGCAGCCTTGGGTGAAAGCGGCGGAGTACCCGTTCATTCATCCTGTGGACCCGAATCAGGATTTCCCTGCACTGCCCGACACTGCACAACTTCAGAGCCAAGGCGAGCCCGCGGTTGCTGATGACCGCGCGCCGAAGATCGACGAATCCGCCGACTGGCTGACCCGCACGGCGTTCTGCGCCGAAGCGCGAGAAGGGCGGTTGTACCTGTTCATGCCGCCGCTGGAGCGGGTCGAGGATTATCTGGAACTGGTCAGTGCCATCGAAGCCACCGCCGAGGAATTGCATTGCCCGGTGTTGCTGGAAGGCTATGAGCCGCCGAGCGATCCGCGCCTGAGCAACTTCCGGATCACGCCTGACCCGGGCGTGATCGAGGTCAACGTGCAGCCGTCTGCCACGTGGGATGAGCTGGTCGAACGCACCGAATTTCTTTACGAAGAGGCACGCCAGACCCGACTGACCACCGAGAAGTTCATGATCGACGGCCGGCACACCGGCACTGGCGGCGGTAACCATTTCGTGCTGGGCGGCGCGACACCGGCTGACTCACCGTTTCTACGCCGCCCGGATTTGCTGCGCAGCCTGATCAGTTACTGGCATAACCACCCGTCCTTGTCCTACCTGTTTTCGGGATTATTCATCGGCCCGACGTCTCAGGCGCCACGGGTTGATGAAGCACGCAACGATGCGTTGTATGAACTGGAAATCGCCTTCGCCCAGATGCCTGAGCCGGGTGAGGAGTGCGCACCGTGGCTGGTGGATCGGCTGCTGCGCAACCTGCTGATCGACGTGACCGGCAACACTCACCGCGCCGAGTTCTGCATCGACAAACTGTATTCCCCGGACGGCGCTACCGGTCGCCTTGGGTTGCTCGAGTTGCGCGCCTTTGAAATGCCGCCCCATGCACGCATGAGTCTGGCGCAGCAGTTGTTGCTGCGGGCGCTGGTGGCGCGGTTCTGGCGCGAGCCTTATGCGCCGCCGAAACTGGCGCGCTGGGGCACAGAGCTGCACGATCGTTTCCTGTTGCCGCACTTTATCGAACAGGATTTCGCCGACGTCATCGTCGACCTGAATGCCGCCGGTTATCCCGTGCGCGCCGAGTGGTTTGCGGCGCATCTGGAGTTCCGTTTTCCCAAGGTCGGCGATTACGCCGTCAGTGGGATCGAGCTGGAATTGCGTCAGGCACTGGAACCCTGGCATGTGCTGGGCGAAGAGGGCGCAGTCGGCGGCACGGTACGTTACGTGGACTCGTCGCTGGAACGCTTGCAGGTCAAACTCACGGGCCTACCGCCGCAGCGTTATCTGCTGACGTGTAACGGCATCCCGGTGCCATTGCAACCCACCGGGCGGGTCGGCGAATTTGTTGCCGGCGTGCGTTTCCGTGCCTGGCAACCGGCCAACTGCCTGCAACCGACCATCCCGGTCCACGCGCCGTTGGTGTTCGACCTGCTCGACACCTGGATGCAGCATTCGCTGGGTGGCTGTCAGTACCACGTCGCCCACCCGGGCGGGCGCAACTACGACAGCTTGCCGGTGAACGCCAATGAAGCAGAGAGCCGGCGAATGGCGCGTTTTTTCCGCATCGGACATACGCCGGGGAAACTTCCTATACCCAATATGGAAATTAACGACGAGCTGCCGATGACTCTCGATTTACGACGCTTCTAAACCGTACGCGACGCTCGGATTTTTCGTATATCCGGGTGTCATGAGCCTGCGTTAGTCTGACCGTTCTTTGCTGTCTGCCGAGCTTTCCATGCCTGACCTGCTTGACCGCTACCCGCTGACGGCGGGCACTTATCATGAACTGCTCGACGACAGCGGCGCGGTGCGCCCGCACTGGCGTCGGTTGTTCGACCAATTGCAACGCAGCACACCAACGCAATTGGTGCAGCGTCAGGCGCTGCTGACCCGGCAGATCCAGGAAAACGGCGTGACTTACAATGTCTACGCCGACCCTAAGGGGGCCGATCGGCCGTGGGAACTCGATCTGCTACCGCATGTGATTGCTGCGGATGAATGGCAGCAGTTGTCAGCCGGGATCGCCCAGCGGGCACGCTTGCTGAATGCTGTGCTGGCAGATTTGTACGGCCCGCAACGGTTGATCGCTGAGGGCCTGCTGCCTGCTGAGCTGGTCTTCGGCCACAACAACTTCCTCTGGCCCTGTCAGGGCATCACACCGCCCGACGGGGCTTTTCTGCATCTGTATGCCGTGGATCTGGCGCGTACGCCTGACGGTCGCTGGTGGGTCACGGCGGATCGGACGCAAGCACCGTCCGGTGCCGGTTATGCGCTGGAAAACCGCACCATCGTGTCCCGGGCCTTTCCCGAGTTGTACCGCGATTTGAAAGTGCAGCACCTGGCCGGGTTCTTCCGCACGCTTCAGGAAACCCTGGCCCGCCAGGCGCCGAGTGATGACGAAGCGCCGCTGATCGTGCTGCTCACACCGGGGCGTTTCAACGAAAGCTATTTCGAACATTTGTACTTGGCTCGCCAGCTCGGTTATCCACTGGTAGAGGGCGGCGACCTGACCGTCCGGGATGCCACGGTCTACCTGAAAACCTTGAGCGGACTGCGCCGGGTCCACGCGATCATGCGCCGGCTCGACGATGACTTCTGCGATCCGCTGGAGCTGCGCACCGACTCGGCCCTTGGCGTGCCGGGATTGCTGGAAGCGGTACGCCGAGGCCGGGTTCTGGTGGCCAACGCCCTCGGCAGCGGCGTACTGGAGTCGCCGGGATTGTTGGGCTTCCTGCCGAGGATCAATCAATTCCTGTTCGGCGAAGAACTGATTCTGCCCTCCATCGCGACCTGGTGGTGCGGTGAAGCACCGGTGCTGGCTCAGGCCCTGGAAAAATTGCCGGAGTTGTTGATCAAACCGGCGTTCCCGTCACAGAGCTTCACTCCAGTATTTTGGCGTGATTTGAGTGAAAAACAGCGTCATGAACTGGCTGAGCGCATGCAGGCCCGGCCTTATGCCTATGTCGCGCAAGAATTGGCTCAGCTCTCTCAAGCCCCGATCTGGCAGGCTGAAGACGGTCATCTGCAACCTCGGGCTATTGGCATGCGCGTGTACGCCGTGGCCAGCCGTGAGGGTTATCGGGTTCTGCCCGGCGGTCTCACCCGGGTTGCCGCCGAGGCTGACGCCGAAGTGGTGTCGATGCAGCGCGGTGGCGCGAGCAAAGACACCTGGGTGTTGGGCGATCGCCCGCCGAGCGGCGAGCAATGGAAAACCCAGCGCACGATCGGTGTGCACGACCTGGTAAGACGCGATCCGTATCTGCCATCGCGAGTGGTGGAAAACTTGTTCTGGTTCGGGCGTTATTGCGAGCGTTGTGATGACAGCGCGCGGCTGCTGCGAATCATGCTGGCGCGTTATGTCGATGGCGATGATCCGCAAGCCCTGGAGGCGGCGGTCGATCTGGGCGAACGATTGATGTTGTTGCCCGATGAAGGCGAGTTGCCGGAGCGTTTGCTGGCGGCATTGCTCGGCGATGACTGGTCGTTCAGTCTGCGCTCCAACCTGCAACGTTTGCAGTGGGCGGCCTCGCAAGTGCGCGGCAAGCTCTCGCGGGAAAACTGGCAAGCGCTGGTGGAGCTGCAGCGCGAGGCTATGGAACTGGAAGCCGAAGAGCCGGATTTCGGCGAATTGCTGGATTTCCTCAACCGTCTGGTGATGTCCCTGGCGGCGTTATCCGGTTTCGCCCTCGACGACATGACCCGGGACGAAGGCTGGCGCTTCCTGATGATCGGCCGCCGGATCGAACGCCTGCAATTTCTCAGCGCCAGCCTGGCGGCATTTCTGCGCGGTGCCGGTGCTTTCGATCAGGCCGGACTGGAATGGCTGCTGGAACTGGGCAACAGCAGCATCACTTACCGTTCGCGGTATCTGGCGGTGGCGCAACTGATCCCGGTGCTCGACCTGTTGCTGCTCGACGAGCAGAACCCCCACGCGGTGCTGTTTCAGTTGAAACTGGTGACGCGTACCTTGAAACGCTTGAATGACGACTTCGGCGTGCCTCGCGAAGCGGGCTTGCCGCAGTTGGTGGAACGCTTGGCACAGTTCGATCTGGGATGCCTGGAGAACTCGCTGTTCGGCGAAGCCAGCGTTCGGGCAGCCATTGAGGGGCTGGCCGACCTGTTGCAAGAGATCGCCGACGCCAGCGGGCAAGTATCGGATCGTCTGGCCTTGCGCCATTTTGCCCACGTCGATGACGTCAGCCAGCGCACGGTGTCCGTCTGATGAGCGCCCATTACCAGATTCTCCACGACACCCATTATCACTACGACAGCCCGGTCTCTTTGGCTCAGCAGCTCGCGCACCTGTGGCCGCGGTCGTGTGCCTGGCAGCGCTGCACCGAGCAGCAACTGCAGATCAGTCCCGACCCGACTTCGCGCCGCGATGAACTGGATGTGTTCGGTAATCCGCTGACCCGGCTGGCGTTCGAGCGGCCGCACGATGAATTGCTGGTCAATGCCCGGCTCACCGTCGAAGTGCTGCCCCGGCCTGCGCTGGATTTCAATCAATCCCCCGCGTGGGAAGAAACCCGCAACGCGCTGACCTACAGCAGTCAGCCGCTTTCCCCCGAATTGCTGGAAGCGTGTCGTTACCGGTTCGAATCGCCCTACGTGCATTTGAAGCGCAACTTCGTCGAGTTTTCCGAAAGCTGTTTTCCACCGGGTCGGCCGCTGCTGTTGGGTGTTCAGGCGCTGATGGAGAAGATTTTCAGCGAATTCACCTTCGACGCTGAAGCGACCCAAGTGGCGACGCCGCTGGTGGAAGTGCTGGAGCGCCGGCGCGGTGTTTGTCAGGACTTCGCGCATCTGATGCTCGCGTGTGTGCGCTCCCGTGGGTTGGCAGCACGGTACATCAGTGGCTACCTGCTGACCCAGCCACCACCGGGCCAGCCGCGACTGATCGGCGCCGATGCGTCTCATGCCTGGGTTTCAGTGTTTTGCCCGGTGCTCGGTTGGGTGGATTTCGACCCGACCAACAACGTGCAGCCGGCGCTGGAACACATCACCTTGGCCTGGGGCCGGGATTTTTCCGATGTTTCGCCGTTGCGTGGGGTGATTCTTGGGGGCGGTAATCACGACCCGGAAGTCCGCGTCACCGTGATGCCACTGGAGTAATACACGGCCCCCTGTAGGAGTGAGCCTGCTCGCGAAAGCGATCTTTCAGCCACCAAGAAGTTGAATGTGCCAACGCTTTCGCGAGCAGGCTCGCTCCTACAGGGGGCTGTGCAGTTCTTCCGGGAAGGGGTATTTCAGAGGGGGCTGTGAGGGTCAGCAAAGTAACTGCTGACCCTGGACACAGATCCGGTGGGCCTGATCAGATCATCGGGCCCTGAGGGTCTCAGGCGTCGGGCGCCTGATCTTTCGGTGCTTCAACATCGTCTTCTGCGGTCACTTCACCTTCTGCATCCGGGTTCAGTGCGGCGGCTTCTTCTTCAGCTGTAGCTTTCTTGCGCTGAAGCTTTTCCTCTTTCTTCTGCTCCTTGGCCAAGTCTCTCTGACGTTTGGCGAAGGAATAATTGGGTTTAGCCATGGGCGATCCTCTGGGGTCGAAGGTGAGGTTGAGCGGCGCGTATTCTGCCCTGTATCGATGCCCAGCCGTTAGCTGGGTTTTTGCTCGAGCCACTTTGGCACCGCTGTCGGCTGCCAGGCGTCCAGCGCATCGAGCAGGGTTTGCGGCGATTCGCTCACTTGCAGCATGTCACGGTGCGGTTCGCGAACGAAGCCTTCGCCGACGATATGATCGAGAAAAGACGTCAATTTGCTGTAGAAACCGTTCACTTCCAGCAGCCCCAGCGGTTTGCCGTGGTAGCCGAGCTGGCCCCAGGTCCAGACTTCGAACAGTTCTTCCAGCGTGCCCAAGCCGCCGGGCAGGGCGATAAAGGCGTCACTGAGCTCGGCCATCCGCGCCTTGCGCGCATGCATGCCGTCGACCACTTCCAGGCGAGTCAGGCCGCTGTGACCGATTTCTTTGTCTTTGAGGCTTTGCGGGATGATCCCGATCACTTCGCCGCCGGCCGCCAGCGCTGCGTCGGCAACGATACCCATCAGTCCGACGGCGCCGCCGCCATAGACCAGCGTCAACTTACGCTCAGCCAATGCTCGCCCCAGGGCGACAGCCGCATCACGATAAGCCGGGTTGGTGCCAGTGCTGGCACCGCAAAATACACAAACGGACGCTAAAGACATGCCTTACTCCATGGTCAGGATGGCCACAGAGTAAAGGCACGCACGCGGTGTTCCAAGGTCTACACTTCGCGTTCAGGTGTTTCAAAGGTTCCGCTGGCGCCACAGGCGTAGGCGGTGAGCAAACTGCGCAACAGGCTATTAAGGGACATGACTGACGCTCCAGATGCGTGATGACGGCTTGATGATAGGGCCGCCCTAGACGTCTGGCTGGTAGATTGTTTCGATAGGTGTCATAGCCCGAAAGTTGTATACAATTTTTGATTCAGGTCATAGGAACTTGCGAAGTTTTCAGGCAGTCTTCTGTCCATTCGCACTTTTGTTAACCCTGCCTTGGAGATTCACCATGTTTGCCAAACTTGTTGCGGTATCCCTGCTGACGCTGGCCAGCAGCCAATTGATGGCTGCCGAGTGCAAGGTCACTGTCGACTCGACTGACCAGATGTCCTTCGATACCAAGGAAATCAGCATCGACAAGAGCTGCAAGACGTTCACCGTGGAGCTGAAACACTCCGGCAACCTGCCGAAAAACGTCATGGGTCATAACTGGGTGCTGAGCAAAGAGGCTGATATGCAGCCGATCGCCACCGCGGGCCTGGCCGCAGGCATCGAAAAGAACTACCTGCCGGAAGGTGACGCGCGCATCATCGCCCACACCAAAATCATCGGCGCCAAGGAAACCGACTCGGTGACCTTCGACGTGTCGAAGCTCGATGCTGCCGAGAAATACGGTTTCTTCTGCTCGTTCCCTGGCCACATCTCGATGATGAAAGGCACTGTGGTCCTGAAGTAATCGAATCGTTCTCATAAAAAAAGCGTCCACTAGGGACGCTTTTTTTTTTGCTAATTTTTGGGCCTGCCCGAATCCTTGTAGGAGCTGTCGAGTGAAACGAGGCTGCGATCTTTTGATCTTGCTTTTAAAGATCGCAGCCTCGTTTCACTCGACAGCTCCTACAGGTTTCTACAGGGGCAGAGTCAAGGTGCGAACGGCATCACACGCTTGTGATGAGTCTTTTTATACGTGTCACAAATAATCTTGAACGCTTCCTCACGCACCGGCTCGCCGTGCAAAAACGCATCGATCTCGGCGTAGGTCACGCCGTGGGACGCTTCGTCCGGTTTGCCGGGCGACAGGTCTTCAAGGTCGGCCGTCGGGATTTTTTCCACCAGCGATTCCGGCGCACCGAAGCTGCGGGCGATATTCCGGACCTGGTTTTTCACCAGACCGCTCAGTGGCGCCAGGTCGCACGCGCCATCACCGAATTTGGTAAAGAAACCCATCACTGCTTCGGCAGCGTGGTCGGTACCGATCACCAGGCCGTGGGCCGCGCCGGCGATGGTGTATTGGGCGACCATGCGCATCCGCGCCTTGGTGTTGCCGAGCACGAAATCCACCGAGACTGCGTGCTTGCCTTCAAAGGCCGCTACTTCACTGGCCAGGGCTTTGACCGCCGGGCCGATGTTCACGGTGTGGCGCTCGTCCGGGGCGATGAAGTCCACCGAAGCCTGGGCGTCGTGTTCGTCGAACTGGGTTTCGTACGGCAGACGCACGGCGATGAACTTGTAGCTGTCGTCGCCTGTGCGTGTGCGCAGTTCGCGCATGGCACGCTGGGCCAGGAGGCCGGCGGTCAGGGAATCGACACCACCGCTGATGCCGAGAACCAGGGTCTTGAGCCCGGAATTGACCAGGCAATCCTGGATGAAGGTAATCCGCCGGGTGACTTCAGCCTCGAGGGCGACCTGGTCGGCGAACGGCGGCTGGACCTTGAGCTGTTCAGCAATCTCACGCTGTTCGGCTTGCATGAATTCACTCCTTGCTAGATGTGCTTGATGTGCTGGAAAGGGCGGCAGGAACTTTGAAAACGTGTCGCAAATAGGCGACGAAATTCGGGTCTTTGCAGTGAGTCTTGCCAGGCTCATCGGAAATCTTTGCTACGGGCTGGCCGTTGCAGGCGGCCATTTTAAGCACGATGCTCATCGGTTCAACACCCGGAATATCGCACGTCAGATTGGTGCCGATGCCAAAGCTCACATTGATCCGACCGCGCAGCGCCCGAAAAATCTCCAGGGACTTGGGCAGCGTCAGACTGTCGGAGAACACCAGCGTCTTGCTCATCGGGTCGATGCCCAGCTTGTGATAGTGCGCAATGGCCTTTTCCGCCCAGAGCACCGGATCACCGGAATCGTGACGTAAACCGTCAAACAGCTTGGCGAAGTACAGGTCGAAATCGCTGAGAAAGGCATCCGTGGTGATGCAGTCGGTGAGGGCGATCCCCAACAGGCCACGGTACTCGCGGACCCAGCAATCGAGGGCGGCAATCTGACTGTCGATCAGCCGCGGGCCGAGTTGCTGATGGGCCATGATCCATTCGTGGGCCATGGTGCCCAACGGTTTCATGTCCAGCTCCCGTGAAAGGTGCACGTTGCTGGTGCCGACAAAACGACCGGGGAAATCGTGCTTGAGCACGTTCACCACTTCTTCCTGCACGCGGTATGAGAAGCGACGACGAGTACCGAAATCGGCTACCTGCAGTTCAGACAATTCGTCTGCGCTGGCATTGGCAGTCAACCAGTCGAACTTGCGATAGAGCTGTTCGCGCGCCTGTTCCAGGACGATCTCACGGTAGCGATAGCGGTTGCGCACTTCGCTGACGATGGACAGCAGCGGCACTTCGAACAGGATCACGTGCAGCCATGGCCCGCGCAGGCGGATGAACAGCTCGCCGTTTTCGATACCGGTGTAGACGTAGCGCAGGTTGAAGCGGAACAACCCGAGAAAGCGCAGGAAATCCGGCTTCATGAAGCTGATGCGCTCCATGAAACTCAACTGGTCGGCGCTCAGGCTCAACTCGGCGAGGCGTTCGATCTGGAAACGAATCTCCGCCAGGTATGGGCGCAAATCTTCACTGTTACGGCAACGAAACTCCCATTCGACTTCTACGTTCGGGTAGTTGTGCAGCACCGCCTGCATCATCGTCAGTTTGTAGAAGTCGGTGTCGAGCAGGTTCTGCACGATGCGATCGGCAAACACACTCTCGCTCATAACGGGGTTCTCCAGGCGTGCCGCGGCCCGTGGCAGCGACGTTGCAGCTGTTTCAATGAATGGGGCTAGTGGCGCATATCAGCAGTAAGGATTGCCAGCATTTTTTTAATCGCAGGAGATCCCTGTGGGAGCAAGCTCGCTCCCACAGGTATTGGGGACAACCCTAGATAGGGGACGTGTCCGGACTGTCGATCTGCTCCAGCATCCACTTCACAAAATCCCGCACCTTGGGCACTTCCGCCGAATGCTCCGGATACGCCAGGTAATAGGCATCGGTGCTGGGCATCGCGTGCTGCCAGGGTATGACCAGTTTGCCGTCGGCCAATTCCTCTTCCACCAAAAAGCGCGGCAACAGTGCTACACCGCAGCCGACCTGAGCTGCGCGGATGCACATGTAAAAGGTTTCGAAACGTGGGCCGTGGTAGCTGTGTTCGGTGTGGTAGCCCTGACTGTCGAACCAGTCGTGCCAGGCCTGGGGCCGGGAGGCGTTTTGCAGCAGGACCAGGTCGGTGAGTTGCGTAGGATCGGTGAACGGCGTGTCTGGCAGGCTGCCTGGTGCGCAGACCGGCACCAGCTCTTCGCCGAACAGCTTCAGGCATTCAGTGCCGGGGCGTGAGCCCTGGCCGAAGTAGAACGCCAGGTCGCTGCGACCTTGCAGCAGATCGTCGGCCTCCTGTTCGCTGCACAGGTCCAGATGGATCGAGGGATGGCGCAGACGCCAGCCTTTCAAGCGTGGCACTAGCCAGCGCGCGCCGAAGGTCGGAGGCGTCGAGACGCGCAGGACTTCGGTTTCACCGCCGTAGGAGCGCAGGTAGTGGGTCGACATCTCGACCTGCGTGAGGATTTTTCTTACCTCAACCAGGTACAAATCACCGGCCGGGGTCATTTGCAGGCGACGGCGTACCCGGCGGAACAACAGGTGCTGCAGCAACTCTTCGAGTTGCGCGACCTGTTTGCTGACAGCGCTCTGGGTCAGGTTCAGCTCTTCAGCCGCCCGGGTGAAGCTCAAATGCCGGGTCACGGCCTCAAAACACTGCAGCGCGGTGATCGACGGCAAGTAGCGTTTATTCAGCATTGGTTGTCCTTTTTCTTGTTTCTTTCTTACCAGCAATTCGCAGCATGAATAAACGGAATGATATCTCTCTTAAAGGTCGTTTGTTGGGTAACGTCGGGAGCGCTAAAACTACAGGCCTCACCAGCCGAATCAATCCGGCTGCACGTTTTCTGTTTTTCGCTTGAGGAGTAACCCATGGTTGCCGCATTGCTTGATCGTCTTGGTGTGAACCCGGCCCTGTACCAGAACGGCAAAGTGCCGGTGCATTCGCCGATCGATGGCAGCCAGATCGCCGCCGTGAACTGGGAAGGCGCGGCTGAAGTCGAGCAGCACATCAGTCGTGCAGATCATGCGTTCGAATTGTGGCGCAAGGTCCCGGCCCCGCGCCGTGGCGAACTGGTCCGCCAACTGGGCGACATCCTGCGTGAATACAAGGCCGACCTCGGCGAGCTGGTGTCCTGGGAAGCCGGCAAGATCACTCAGGAAGGTCTGGGTGAAGTTCAGGAAATGATCGACATCTGCGATTTCGCCGTCGGCCTGTCCCGTCAGCTGTACGGTTTGACCATCGCCTCCGAGCGTCCTGGCCACCACATGCGCGAAACCTGGCACCCGCTGGGCGTCGTCGGCGTCATCAGTGCATTCAACTTCCCGGTTGCGGTCTGGGCCTGGAACACCGCGCTGGCGCTGGTCTGCGGCAACCCGGTGATCTGGAAGCCATCGGAGAAAACCCCGCTGACCGCACTGGCCTGCCAGGCGCTGTTCGACCGCGTACTGAAGAACTTCAGCGACGCGCCGCCGCACCTGAGCCAAGTGATCATCGGCGGCCGCGATGCCGGCGAAGCTCTGGTCGATGACCCGCGTGTCGCGCTGATCAGCGCCACCGGCAGCACCCGCATGGGTCGCGAAGTGGCACCGAAAATCGCCGCACGTTTCGCTCGCAGCATTCTGGAACTGGGCGGCAACAACGCAATGATCCTGGGCCCAAGCGCCGACCTGGACATGGCCGTACGAGCCATCCTCTTCAGCGCCGTCGGCACTGCCGGTCAGCGTTGCACCACGTTGCGTCGCCTGATTGCCCATGAATCGGTGAAAGAAGAAATCGTCACCCGCCTGAAAGCCGCTTACTCCAAAGTGCGTATCGGCAATCCACTGGAAGGCAATCTGATTGGTCCGCTGATCGACAAGCACAGCTTCGAAAACATGCAGGATGCGCTTGAGCAGGCCTTGAGCGAAGGCGGCCGGGTGTTCGGTGGCAAGCGCCAACTGGAAGACAAATTCCCTAACGCTTATTACGTCTCGCCGGCCATCGTTGAAATGCCGGAGCAGAGCGATGTGGTTTGCCACGAAACCTTCGCGCCGATTCTGTACGTGGTCGGTTACAAGGATTTCGACGAAGCGCTGCGCCTGAACAACGCCGTGCCACAAGGCTTGTCGTCATGCATTTTCACCACTGACGTGCGTGAAGCCGAGCAGTTCATGTCGGCGGTGGGCAGTGATTGCGGTATCGCCAACGTCAACATCGGCCCGAGTGGCGCGGAAATCGGCGGTGCGTTTGGCGGTGAGAAAGAAACGGGTGGCGGTCGTGAATCCGGTTCCGATGCATGGCGCGGCTACATGCGCCGTCAGACCAACACCGTGAACTATTCGCTGGAATTGCCGTTGGCGCAGGGCATCACGTTCGACTAATACCTCAAGTCGAACAAAGATCCCCTGTAGGAGTGAGCCTGCTCGCGATAGCGATTTAACATTCAATATCTATGTTGACTGATAGACCGCAATCGCGAGCAGGCTCACTCCTACATTTTGAACTGTGTGTTGGTTAGGTTTCTGTTGGAGTCTGGCAATGCCGTTACGCGAAGAGTGTCTGTGGGAAAAACTGACGCCGCAAAGGCCTGACAACGCGGCGCTCAAGGGCGAGGTGACGGTGGATGTCTGCGTTATCGGCGCCGGTTTCACCGGTCTGTCGGCGGCGGTGCATCTGCTGGAAAAAGGCAAAAGCGTCTGTGTACTGGAAGCCCATCGCGCCGGTCATGGCGGATCGGGGCGCAACGTCGGGCTGGTCAATGCCGGGATGTGGATTCCACCGGACGAGATCGAAGCCGGTTTCGGCGAGGCGGTCGGCAGTCAGCTTAATCGCATGCTCGGTGCGGCACCGTCCCTGGTGTTCAGCCTGGTCGACAAATACAACATCGATTGCCAGCTTCGTCGCGAAGGCACGTTGCATATGGCGCACAACGCCCGTGGCGAAGCGGACTTGCGCAGTCGTGAAGAACAATGGAAACGTCGTGGCGCGCCGGTGGAACTGCTGACCGGTCAAGCCTGCGAACAAGCGACGGGTACCAAAAAGATCGCCGCCGCGTTGCTCGATCGACGTGCCGGCACGATCAACCCCATGGCTTACACGACGGGGCTGGCCAAAGCGGCCATCGGTCTCGGCGGTCAGTTGTTCGATCATTCTCCGGTGACCCGACTCGAACGTCAGGGCCAGCGCTGGTCGGTACAAACCGCTCAGGGTTCGGTGCTTGCCGAGCAAGTCGTGATTGCCTCTAACGCCTACACCGAAGGTGACTGGACGGAATTGCGGCGCAATTTCTTCCCCGGTTATTACTATCAGGTGGCCTCGGTCCCGCTGACCGAAGAGGCCGCGCAACAAATTCTCCCGGGTGGCCAGGGTTCCTGGGACACCCGCCAGGTCCTCAGCAGTGTTCGTCGGGATAAGGACGGCCGTCTGCTGCTCGGCAGTCTCGGTAATGGCAATCAGAAACCGACCTGGTTTCTCAAGGCCTGGGCCGACCGCGTTCAGCAGCACTATTTTCCTTATCTCAAACCGGTGGAATGGGAATGCACCTGGACCGGTTGCATCGCTTTCACCCCCGATCATTTGATGCGTTTGTTCGAACCGGCGCCCGGTTTAGTGGCAGTCACCGGTTACAACGGCCGGGGCGTCACTACTGGCACTGTTGTCGGCAAAGCCTTTGCCGATTATCTGTGTAACGGAAATCCTCAAGCGTTGCCGATTCCCTTTGCGCCTATGCAGCCATTGGCGGGTGTGGGATTGCGCAGCTGTCTGTACGAGGCCGGATTCTCGCTGTATCACGCAGGCCAGTGCCTGCGGATCGTTATTTGATTGTTGAAATTTGTTGCTGGAAGCGGCGCTTTTTCGCGCAGCGACTAGCCTGTAAAAGGTGCGGGTTGTAGCAGTTCCGCACCAGCAGTGTGCACTTCGGTGACGCACGTTGTTACAGGCTGGTTGCACGTCGTTTGGCGCCGCGGTTGCAATGATGGCGCATGCGGGTTGCGCCTTTAAAAATAAATGGTTTCACCTCCCGCGGTTTAGACGGTTGCACACCCAATGAAAATGGGATCAAAACAGTCGAAATAATAATAAAGCAGCGACTTTTTTCAGAATAAAAAACCGATGGCACGGCCCTTGCTCTGAGCATTCAGGAAGTCGCAGTGCCAACTAAAAAAAAACCTTGGAGCACCACCTCATGTCCCAGACGTTTTACAAGAAAGGCTTTCTGGCCCTCGCAGTGGCAACTGCGTTGGGTGTTTCTGCGTTTGCACAGGCTGATGTGAAAATCGGTGTGGCGGGACCGATGACAGGCGCCAACGCGGCATTTGGCGAGCAGTACATGAAGGGTGCACAGGCTGCGGCCGATGCGGTCAACGCAGCGGGCGGCGTAAACGGGGAAAAAATCGTACTGGTCAAAGGCGATGACGCCTGCGAACCGAAACAGGCTGTGACGGTCGCCAAGGACCTGACCAACCAGAAAGTCGCTGGCGTAGTCGGTCACTTCTGCTCATCCTCGACGATCCCGGCTTCGGAGATCTACGACGAAGCGGGCATCATCGCGATCACTCCAGGCTCCACCAACCCACAGGTTACCGAACGCGGCCTGGCTGCTATGTTCCGTATGTGCGGTCGTGACGACCAGCAAGGCATTGTGGCCGGCGACTACATCGTCGACGTGCTCAAAGGCAAGAAAGTCGTGGTCCTGCACGACAAAGACACCTACGGCCAAGGTCTGGCGGATGCCACCAAGGCGCAATTGGTCAAGCGCGGCGTAACGCCGGTGCTGTACGAAGGCCTGACCCGCGGCGAGAAAGACTTCAGCGCCGTGGTGACCAAGATCCGTGCGGCCGGTGCCGACGTGGTCTACTTCGGCGGCTTGCACCCGGAAGCCGGTCCACTGGTTCGCCAACTGCGTGAACAAGGCCTCAAAGACGTCAAGTTCATGTCCGATGACGGCATCGTGACCGATGAACTGGTGACCACCGCTGGTGGCCCGCAGAACGTTGACGGCGTGTACATGACCTTCGGCGCCGACCCGCGCCTGCTGCCAGACAGCAAGACGGTAGTGGATGAGTTCCGCAAAAAAGGCACCGAGCCTGAAGGCTACACCCTGTACGCCTACGCTTCGGTCCAGACCCTCGCAGCTGCCTTCAATGGCGCCAAGTCCAACAAGGGCGACGACGCTGCCAAATGGCTGAAAGCCAACAAGGTCCAAACCGTGATGGGCGAGAAGACCTGGGACGCCAAGGGCGACCTGAAAGTCTCCGACTACGTGGTTTACCAGTGGGACAAGGACGGCAAATACCACCAACTGGAAAAACAGAAGTGATATGAACTGCTGATGGCCCGGCGCCTTGTGCGCCGGGCCATCAATCAACATGTCCGTGCAGTACCTGTCTTTTCTCGTAGAGCTGCACACAACCGTGTTGCGTCGGTGGCTGAACCCCGGTCCGTCGTACACGGCTTCTGTGCAGTCTCTCAAATGCGTGAGATTGCGTTATGGATGGTATTTTCCTGCAGCAACTGGTCAACGGCCTGACCCTCGGGTCGGTCTATGGCCTGATCGCCATCGGCTACACAATGGTCTATGGCATCATCGGCATGATCAACTTCGCCCACGGCGAGGTTTACATGATTTCCGCTTACCTCGCGGCAATCAGTCTGGCTCTGCTGGCTTACTTCGGTATTGAATCCTTCCCTCTGCTGATGCTCGGCACACTGGTCTTCACCATCATCGTCACGGCGGTGTATGGCTGGGTCATCGAGCGCGTCGCCTACAAACCGTTGCGCAACTCCACACGACTGGCACCGCTGATCAGCGCCATCGGTATTTCCCTGATCCTGCAAAACTATGCACAGATCGCCCAGGGTGCCCGCCAACAAGGTGTACCCACACTGCTGACCGGTGCATGGCGAGTTGAAGTCGGGAGCGGCTTCGTTCAGCTCACCTACACCAAGATCTTCATTCTGATCGCCGCATTTGCCGGGATGGCCCTGCTGACCTACGTCATCAAGTACACCAAGCTCGGCCGCATGTGCCGTGCCACCCAGCAAGACCGCAAGATGGCTTCGATCCTGGGGATCAACACCGACCGCGTGATTTCCTATGTGTTCATCATCGGTGCAGCGATGGCGGCCCTGGCCGGCGTGCTGATCACCATGAACTACGGCACGTTCGACTTTTACGCAGGCTTCGTCATCGGGATCAAAGCGTTCACCGCCGCGGTACTCGGCGGGATCGGTTCGCTGCCTGGGGCCATGCTTGGCGGGATTATTCTGGGGATCTCCGAATCACTGTTCTCAGGTCTGGTGAACTCGGACTACAAAGACGTTTTCAGCTTCTCGCTGCTCGTTCTTGTTCTGGTCTTTCGGCCTCAAGGCCTGCTCGGCCGTCCTCTTGTGTCGAAGGTGTAAGCGATGTCTTCAACCACTAAAAAAACCATTGATCTCAAAAGAAGCCTGGTTGACGCGATTCTTGCCGGCCTGGTAGCCCTGATTGTGTTTGGCCCGATTGTCGGCGTGGTCCTCGACGGCTACGGCTTCAACCTGGAAACGACCCGGGTGGCGTGGATTGTCGCCATCGTCATGGCCGGCCGCTTTGCCTTGAGCCTGTTCCTGCAAACCCCCAAGGGCCTGAGAATTCTCGAAGGCTTTGAAAGCACCGGCTCCGGGGTTCATGTACTGCCGCCGGACTACAAAAGCCGGTTGCGCTGGATCATTCCGGTGTTGATTGTCGTTGCCGTGGTGTTCCCGTTTTTCTCCAACTCCTACTTGCTGGGCGTGGTCATCCTCGGGCTGATCTACGTACTGCTGGGCCTGGGGCTGAACATCGTGGTCGGCCTGGCCGGTCTGCTCGACCTGGGTTACGTGGCGTTCTACGCCATCGGTGCCTACGGCTTGGCGCTCGGTTACCAATATCTCGGTCTGGGCTTCTGGACGGTACTGCCGCTGGCGGCGATCACCGCCGGCCTGGCCGGTTGCATCCTCGGTTTCCCGGTACTGCGCCTGCACGGTGACTACCTGGCGATCGTGACCCTGGGCTTCGGTGAGATCATCCGGTTGATCCTCAATAACTGGCTGTCCCTGACCGGCGGCCCGAATGGCATGGCCGCTCCGTTGCCAACCTTCTTCGGCATCGAGTTCGGCAAGCGGGCGAAAGAGGGCGGGGTGCCGTTCCACGAGTTCTTTGGCATCGCCTACAACCCGGACGTGAAGTACTACTTCATCTACACGGTGTTGTTCCTGGTGGTATTGGCCGTATTGCACATCAAGCACCGCTTGACCCGCATGCCGGTCGGTCGCGCCTGGGAAGCCTTGCGTGAAGACGAAATCGCTTGCCGCTCCATGGGCCTGAACCACGTACTGGTCAAGCTCTCGGCGTTCACCATCGGTGCATCGACGGCCGGTCTGGCCGGCGTGTTCTTCGCCACCTACCAGGGCTTCGTCAACCCGACCTCGTTCACCTTCTTCGAATCGGCCTTGATCCTTGCCATCGTGGTACTCGGTGGCATGGGCTCGACCATCGGCGTGGTGATTGCGGCCTTCGTGCTGACCGTCGCCCCGGAACTGCTGCGGGGCTTCGCGGAATATCGCGTGCTGCTGTTCGGTATCCTGATGGTGTTGATGATGATCTGGCGACCGCGCGGCCTGATTCGGATCAGTCGTACCGGTGTGACCCCGCGTAAAGGAGTAGCGCCATGAGCGAAGTCGTACTCTCGGTCGAGAAGCTGATGATGCACTTCGGCGGCATCAAGGCGTTGAACGATGTCAGCCTGAAGGTCAAACGCAACTCGATCTTCGCCCTGATCGGCCCCAATGGCGCCGGCAAGACCACCGTGTTCAACTGCCTGACTGGGTTCTACAAGGCCTCGGGCGGCAAGATTGAACTCAACGTGCGTGGCGAGCGCACCGATGTCATCAAAATGCTGGGCGAACCGTTCAAGGCGACAGATTTTGTATCGCCAAAAAACTTCATCAGCCGGCTGCATTACAAGATGTTCGGCGGCACTCACCTGGTGAACCGTGCCGGCCTGGCGCGGACGTTCCAGAACATTCGCCTGTTCAAGGAAATGTCGGTGCTGGAAAACCTGCTGGTGGCCCAACACATGTGGGTCAACCGCAGCATGCTGGCCGGGATCCTCAACACCAAGGGTTATCGCAAAGCCGAAAGCGATGCGCTGGACCACGCGTTCTACTGGCTGGAAGTGGTGGACCTGGTGGACTGCGCCAACCGTCTGGCCGGTGAGCTGTCCTACGGCCAGCAACGCCGTCTGGAAATTGCCCGGGCCATGTGCACCCGGCCGCAGATCATCTGCCTCGACGAACCGGCCGCTGGCCTCAACCCTCAGGAAACCGAAGCGCTGAGCGCGATGATCCGGCTGCTGCGCGACGAGCACGATCTGACCGTGGTGCTGATCGAACACGACATGGGCATGGTAATGAGCATTTCCGACCATATTGTGGTGCTGGACCACGGCATCGTCATCGCCGAGGGCGGCCCCGAGGCCATCCGACACGATCCGAAAGTGATTGCGGCCTACCTGGGCGCCGATGAAGAGGAAGTGGTGCTATGAGCAAACCCATCCTCGAACTGAAGGAGCTGGATGTTTTCTACGGGCCGATCCAGGCCCTGAAGAAAGTCTCGCTACACATCAATGAAGGTGAAACGGTCAGTCTGATCGGCTCCAACGGCGCCGGTAAATCGACCTTGCTGATGTCGATTTTCGGTCAGCCGCGAGCGGCGGACGGGGAGATCATCTATCAGGGGGTGGATATCACCCACAAGTCATCCCACTACATCGCCTCCAACGGTATCGCTCAATCGCCGGAAGGGCGGCGGGTGTTCCCCGACATGACCGTCGAGGAAAACCTGCTGATGGGCACCATTCCTATCGGTGACAAGTACGCCAAGGAAGACATGCAACGCATGTTCGAGTTGTTCCCGCGACTCGAAGAGCGGCGGACCCAGCGGGCGATGACCATGTCCGGCGGCGAGCAGCAAATGCTCGCCATCGCGCGTGCGCTGATGAGCCGGCCGAAACTGCTGTTGCTGGACGAGCCGAGCCTGGGTCTGGCGCCGATTGTGGTGAAACAGATCTTCGCGACGCTGCGGGAACTGGCCAAAACCGGCATGACGATCTTCCTGGTGGAGCAGAACGCCAACCACGCCCTCAAACTGTCGGACAGGGCGTACGTGATGGTCAATGGCGAGATCCGCATCACAGGCACTGGCAAGGAGCTGCTGGTTAACGAGGAAGTGCGTAACGCCTATCTCGGCGGTCACTGAGTCTGCGCTGCAACAACAAGCCCCGACGAGCAATCGCCGGGGCTTTTTTACACCTCCAATTCATCACAAATCCCTGTAGGAGTGAGCCTGCTCGCGATAGCGGTGGATCAGTAAAAAGCTTGTCGACTGACCCACCGCTATCGCGAGCAAGCTCGCTCCCACAGGTGACTGTGGTGTGCTTTCGGCAAATTGTGGAAAACAAATTTACCAAGCTCTTAAAGCGCGACATAAAGCCGCTGCAAATAGTTGTTTTGTCACGGTTTTGACTTGTCCCCGTTTGCTGTGGAGCTGGCTGTGAATAACGTGGGAGTAGCTGGCTGAAGGCCTTTGAAAACGTGGCTTGCAGAGTTGTGGTCGTTTTTTGATCAGGCGTTTTTGCGGGACCGCGAGCGGGCTTTGTCAACCTTTTTGTTGGTGACGAAAACGGACCGAAATGGAGCGGGGCTGCCTGTGGATAAGTCTGTGGTTAAACTCTGGAAAGACTCGGCTGAAGGCCGTAGTTGCTGGCTTGGCGCCATCGTCGGTATGACCGGTCAATCGTGCAAAATGCCATGGGCTACACAGCTGGCGTTCCAGGGTCAAGCAAAAAAATTTCCAATTTGCCCGCAAAGCCTTGTGCACAGCGGCTTACAGCTTTTCCACTTGCCCCCGGAAACTGTGGACCGGCCTGTGGATAAGGTGCGCGCACATGGCTGAAAGCCACGGCAGGTAAGGCGCGGCAGCGTTTGATCGTTTTTTGTACAGCTCGTGCGGTAGTTGCCGCTGCGGACAAGGCCGGGCATGCTGGCTGCTGATTTTCTATTCCAGTGGCTGCCGATCAGCCGAAGCAAGGAGAACACGATGTCCAACACCCTGTTTATTACCGGCGCGACCTCCGGTTTTGGTGAAGCCTGCGCCCGTCGTTTTGCCGAAGCCGGCTGGAAACTGGTGCTGACCGGCCGTCGTGAAGAGCGCCTCAATGCGCTGTGCGCCGAGTTGTCGAAGCAGACCGAGGTCCATGGCCTGGTGCTCGACGTGCGTGATCGCAAGGCCATGGAGGAGGCGATTGCCAACCTGCCACCGTCCTTCGCCAAACTGCGCGGGCTGATCAACAACGCCGGGCTGGCCCTGGGTGTTGACCCGGCGCCCAAGTGCGACCTCGACGATTGGGACACCATGGTCGACACCAACATCAAAGGCCTGATGTATAGCACTCGTCTGTTGTTGCCCCGCCTGATCGCTCACGGCCGCTGCGCGGGCATCGTCAACCTCGGCTCCATCGCCGGCAACTACCCGTACCCGGGCAGCCATGTGTATGGCGCGAGCAAAGCGTTCGTCAAACAGTTCTCCCTGAACCTGCGCTGCGACCTGCAAGGTACAGGTGTGCGGGTCAGCAATATCGAGCCGGGCCTGTGCGAAAGCGAGTTCTCACTGGTGCGTTTCGCCGGTGACCAGGAGCGTTACAACGCGACCTACGCCGGTGCCGAGCCGATCCAGCCGCAAGACATCGCCGACACCATTTTCTGGGTGCTCAATGCCCCGGCGCACATCAACATCAACAGCCTGGAGCTGATGCCGGTGAGTCAGACGTGGAGCGGGTTTGCGATTGAGCGTAATGCGAAGGCTTAAGACCGCGTAACGGCCCATCGCGAGCAAGCTCGCTCCCACAGGGTTTGTGTTGAATCGCCATTTCGCGAACGACACAAACCCTGTGGGAGCGAGCCTGCTCGCGATGGCAATTTTTCAGTCAGAGAAGATACTCGATCAGTCCGCGATAGCAGGTCGCCAAGTGATACGGCGTGGTCGACGGCATGTCCCGACGGGTCACATCACCGTTCTCGTCCCGGCACTCATACCAGCCACCCGCATGCAGAAAGCGCTGCTGCAACGCCTGCAATTGGTGCAGCACCAGCGCCTCGCTGTCTGGCCGCAAGGTCAGGGCGCGCAGGTATTCAGCCTGAGCCCAGATTCGCTGAGTAGCGTCCCGAGGTGGGCCGTTCGGCTGCAGGTCGAGCATGGCCCGCACGGCGCCCGTCTGTTGATCGACACCCAGTTGTTCGGTGAACGCAAAGGCGCGTTCCAGAGAGTCGTGGAGTGTCGAACCGCGCAGCAACGAAGACGATTCCAACAGGAAATACCACTCGAACTGATGCCCAGGTTCAAACCAGTTATCCACAGCGCCCAGCGGTTTCTCCATCAACACACAATGTTGCGGGTCGATAAAACGCTTCTGCATCGCTGTGCATAACTCGATGAGCGCGTCTTGCACTGCGACGTCTTTGCGCACTGACAGCGTGGCGAGGAAGGCTTCGGCCAAGTGCATCAGGGGATTTTGCAGCGGCCCGGACTCGAGCGAGGACCAGTCACGGTCGAGGCTGGCTTCGTACAGGCCATCGCCCGTGGCAAAGCGCTGCGCGACCACTTCCAGTACGGCGTTGAGCACCGATTCCACCAGCGGCTCGCGGACTTTGTCCCAGTAATGGGCGCAGGCGAACAGGATGAAGGCGTGGGTGTAGAGGTCTTTACGCTGATCCAGGGGCGCGCCCTGTGGGTCGACGCTGTAGAACCAGCCGCCATGTTCGGCATCGTGAAAATGCTGCTGCAGGGCGCGGAACAGCGCTGCGGCGCGCTCTTCGGCGGCCGGTACCTGGCCGATCAGGCTGGAAAACAGGTAAAGCTGCCGTGCGCAGGCCATGGCCCGGTAGCGTTGGGGCGGCAGCGGTTGGTGCTCGGCGTCCAGCGCCTCATAGGGCAGCGCCATGTCGGCATTCCAGCCGGGGCCTTGCCAGAGCGGCACGATCACGTCCTGGAAGTGCTGTTGCACCGAGGCAAACAGAGCGGTCAATTCAGGCTGGGAGGCGGAGCGGGAAACTGGCGGCATTGGCTGGCGTCGTCACGGCAGGGTTGATTGCGCGACATGTTAGCAGGCCTGAGAGAAGCGGTGTCTGTCAGGCCGCCTTCGCGAGCAGGCTCGGCTCCCACAGGAGTACGCATTCCACTGTGGGAGCGAGCCTGCTCGCGATGAGGGCATCACAGGCGATAAAGAAATCAGCCCGCCAACAACCACACGCCAGTCGCCGCCGACGCTGCACCCGCCAGTCGAACCAACGGCGCCGCCGCTTGCGGCAACACCCGCACCACGGCGTAACCCAACCCATGCAACGCAGCTGTCGCCGCCACAAAACCTGCGGCATACGCCCAAGGGCTAGACATGTCCGGCAACTCCAAGCCATGGGCCACCCCGTGGAACAACGCAAACAACGCGGTTGCCGCAACGGCGAGGCTCAACGGCGGACGCACGGCCAATGCCACCGCCAGACCCAGCGCCAGTACCGACGCCGCAATCCCGCTCTCCAGCGCCGGCAGGTTCAGCCCTTCAAACCCCAGCAACCCGCCGATCAGCATGACGCCGACGAATGTGCATGGCAGCGCCCAGCGTGCAGCGCCTTTCTGTTGTGCCGCCCACAAACCCACCGCAACCATCGCCAACAAGTGATCGAGTCCACCGATCGGGTGGCTGATGCCGGCGATCAAACCGTTGTCGCCATGCCCCGGATGGGCGAAGGCGATGGCCGGGGTCAGCAGCAGGGCCATGGCGCCCAGAATGCGTTTTAGTGTCATGGATAAGCTTCCTTGTTGATAAAAGGTGATCGGGTTCACGCCGCTGTCAGCAGGCCCTGGCGTTCGATGAAGGCGATGATCTCTTCCAGGCCGAGGCCGGTTTTCTGGTTGCTGAAAACGAACGGCTTGCCGTTGCGCATTCGCTGGGTGTCACTGTCCATCAACTCCAGCGACGCACCCACTAATGGCGCGAGGTCGACTTTGTTAATCACCAGCAAGTCGGATTTGCAGATCCCTGGCCCACCCTTGCGCGGCAGCTTGTCGCCGGCCGAGACGTCGATCACGTAAATGGTCAGGTCGGACAACTCTGGGCTGAAGGTGGCGGACAGATTGTCACCGCCGGATTCCACAAGGATCAGGTCCAGCCCTGGAAAGCGGCGGTTCAGTTGGTCCACGGCTTCGAGGTTGATCGAGGCGTCTTCGCGGATCGCCGTGTGCGGGCAACCGCCGGTTTCCACGCCGATGATCCTCTCAGGCGCCAGGGCTTCGTTGCGCACCAGAAAGTCGGCGTCTTCACGGGTGTAGATATCGTTGGTGACCACCGCCAGGTTGTAGCGATCGCGCAGCGCCAGGCACAGGGCTAAAGTCAAAGCGGTTTTGCCGGAACCGACCGGGCCGCCGATGCCGACGCGCAGAGGTTGTGTGTTCATTTGATTCTCCAAAATAAAGGCCCTAGGAACGGAACAGACGGCTGTACTGGCGCTCATGGGCCATGCACGCCAGGGACAGGCCGAAAGCAGCGCTGCCATAGTGTTCGGGGGTGATTCGGGTGGCGTTCTGCTGAGCCTCTTGCAGCAGCGGCAGCAGTTCGCTGGTCAGGCGTTGCGCGGCTTGCTGGCCCAGCGGCAGGGTTTTCATCAGCACCGCCAATTGGTTTTCCAGCCAACTCCAGAGCCACGCCGCCAGTGCGTCCTGCGGGCTGATACTCCAGGCGCGAGCGGCCAATGCCCAGCCGAGGGCCAGGTGCGGCTCGGGACGTTGCTCAAGAAAGGCGCGGGCCGATGCATCCAGCTCAGGCAAACCGTTGAGCAGTTGCTGCAACGAATAACCCATCTGCCGACTTTCCTGATGCAGCTCACGGGTTTCCCGGCTGGCGCGATGTTCTTCGCAGCGTTGCAGTAACTCGCCCCAGTTTTCATCAGCGGCGGCCACGCAATGGGCGAGCAGCAGCGGCGCTTCGAAACGCGCCAGGTTCAGCAGCAACTGATCACTGATCCAGCGCCGGGCACTATTGGAGTCGTTGACGCGGCCGTTATCCACAGCCATTTCCAGACCTTGGGAATAGCTGTAGCCGCCAATCGGCAACTGCGGACTGGCCAGGCGCAGCAGCGCCCAGGCTGGGTTCATAGCCGCACGCCGAATTGGTGCAGTTTCGGCGGGTAGTTGAAGTCTTCGTCGCCGTGGCGCGAATGGTGGTGGCCGCCACCGTAGGCGCCGTGTTCCGGCTGGAACGGTGCTTCGATGTTCTGGACCTTGGCATCAAGCTGTTCGAGCATGGCCTTGAGTACGTAGTCGTCGAGCAGGCGCAACCAGCCATCACCGACTTGCAGGGCAACGTGGCGGTTGCCGAGGTGATAGGCCGCGCGAGTCAGTTCGAAAGCATTGGCGCAGGTGACGTGCAGCAGTTGTTCGGCCCGGGCGCAGACGCGGACGATGCGTCCGTCTTCGGCTTGCAGGCACTCGCCGTCGTACAGCGGTGGCTGACCGCGCTCCAAAAACAGCCCGACGTCTTCACCCTCGGCACTGAAACAGCGCAAACGGCTTTTGCTCCGGGCTTCGAAGGTCAGGTGCAACTCGGCGGCCCAGACGGGTTGGGGGTCGATTCTGCGATGAATCACCAGCATCGGAAGGCTTCCAGCAATGGACAATGCTTAGGCTAGAGCAAGGGGCTTGCCAATCGGGTGATGCGTAGGAAATGCCTGTCGGAGCTTGGTGGGTATTTCTGGATGTAGCAGAATTTTGAGCGGGAGTGGTGCGTGGATGTTTGAGCTGCACCGAATTGATGCGTTGATTGGTTTTTTGTGGGAGCGAGCTTGGTCCGGGCGGCGTTCCGACGATGGCGGTGTATCAGTCGCATGAAGTGTTGATTGCACTGACGCTATCGCGAGCAAGCTCGCTCCCACAGGGTTACTCGGTGCTGCCGAGGCCTTGCCAATGCTTCAGGCCGATAAAGATAAAGCGCAGTTGCTGGGTGATCTTTGCTTGAGGCGTCAGATGCTCAGGCAGCGCCTCGGCCGGCGGATCAATGATGTCCGGCAAGGTCGCGAACACGCTTTTAACAATCAGGTCAGCCATGACGCTCAAGCCAGCGATGTCCAGGTGTTGCAGTTTCGGCATCAAGGACAAGTCGGCCGCCAGGTCCGAACTGATGTCTTCGCGCAAGCGGCCAATAGCCTGGCGCACGGGCAACGAACCGCCGTACTGCTCGCGAGCGAGAAACAGGAACTGCGAGCGATTGGCCGTGACCACGTCGAGAAAGATCCGCACCGAGGCGTCAATGATGCCGCCCATGACGAACTCGTTGTGGCGCACCAGGCGAATGGTTTCGCGGAAGGTCTGACCGACTTCACTCACCAGTACCAGACCCAGTTCATCCATGTCCGCGAAATGCCGGTAGAAACCGGTGGGCACGATCCCGGCGGTTCTGGCGACTTCGCGCAGGCTCAGGCTGCCGAATCCTCGGCCGCATTCCATCAAGTGGCGGGCAGCGTCCATCAGGGCGTTGCGGGTCTGTTGTTTCTGTTCGGCGCGGGGCAGCATCGCAAGGGTGTTTTCTGGATAAGACAGCGGCGCACTCTAGCAAATCGGCTTTGCCGGCGTCGAACGACTATCGGGGAATCAAGCGGGGAAGTGAGGCATCTATAACGTCAAAAGCCCAATCCGGGGATTGGGCTTTTTTTCAGGGCCGCCATAGGCTTAGCTCAAAGCGCTGTTGCGTTCGATGACACGGTCACCACCACCTTCAGCCAGGGTTTGGCCTTGTGGGGTACGGTCGGAACCGTCAGCAGCCAGGGTTTGGCCTTGTGGAGTGCGGTCGGAACCGTCAGCAGCCAGGGTTTGACCTTGTGGGGTGCGATCGGAACCGTCAGCAGCCAGG
>NZ_LACH01000038.1:0-42271 GCF_000968015.1 Pseudomonas fluorescens | reverse complement strand
GGTTTGGCCTTGTGGAGTGCGATCGGAACCATCAGCAGCCAGGGTTTGGCCTTGTGGAGTACGGTCCGAACCATCCTGGGTGATCAGGCCTTTTTCTTTCAGGCGATCATTACCACCTTCGGCGACGGTTTGGCTGAACACCGAGTGGGTGGATTTCACTTGCGGTGTGGCCTGGTCAGCCGCTGGCAGGGCGAAAGCCGTGCTGGCCAGCATCGAGAGGGTAAGGCTAAACAGTAATTGGCGTTTCATGATTGGGTGCTCCGTAGGAGGGCGATAAAGTGGGTACGAGGGCAATGCTACTCTCGATAAGTCGATATAAAAGTTCATAAACGCAATGGTAATAATCAACGGAATTGATTGTTCCGTGAAACGGCTCTAAATCGGGCGTTTCCGGCGGACGTTTTTGCGCTGAGATGGGTATTTTCCACTCACTTGCGCCTTGCAAAAGTGCGGGTCCGGTAACGCTGGATTGAGGGGGCATCCTGGCGCCGACCGATTATTTGAGCGTTAAGCGGTATTTCTGTTAAACCTGCGCGCCATTTCCCAGTCGTAGACTCCATGGCAGGCCGGTTCTGCCCTAACGTTTCAAACGTGCGTCGCAGTCAGGGCGCTCAGTCGTATCAGGAGCCCTGTGCAATGACGCGCACTCGTAAAGTTTTTGCCTGGACCCTCGCCAGCCTTGTTGTCCTGCTGGTCGCACTGGTTCTGATCATCGCGTTCTTCGATTGGAACCGGATCAAACCATCGCTTAACGCCAAAGTTTCCGAAGAGCTGCACCGCCCGTTCGCCATCAACGGCAACCTCGCGGTGATCTGGCAGCGTGAACCCGACGAGGGCGGCTGGCGCGCGTGGGTGCCGTGGCCGCATGTTGTGGCGGAGGACTTGAGCCTGGGCAACCCGGACTGGTCGAAGACGCCGCAGATGGTCACCCTCAAACGCGTCGAGTTGCGACTCTCGCCCTTGGCCTTGCTGGCGCAGCGCGTGGTGATCCCGCGTATTGACCTGACCGAACCGAATGCTGATCTCCAACGCCTGGCCGATGGGCGCGCTAACTGGGCCTTCAAGTTCGACCCCAAAGACCCGAACGCCGAGCGTTCAAGCTGGGTGGTGGACATCGGTGCGATCGGCTTCGACAAAGGCCACGTCACCCTCGACGACCAAAACCTGAAAACTCAGCTCGACTTGATCATCGACCCGCTGGGCAAACCGATTCCGTTCAGTGACATCGTCGGTGACAAAGCCGCGAAAACCGCGTCGCAGAAGGGCGCTGCGCCGCAGGATTACGCATTCGCGCTGAAGGTCAAAGGCCAATACCACGGCCAGAAACTCGCGGGCGAAGGCAAGATCGGCGGCCTGCTGGCGTTGCAGGACGCGGCCAGACCGTTCCCGCTTCAAGCAAAATTGAAGATCGCCGACACCAGTGTCGAACTGGCCGGCACCCTCACTGATCCACTGAACCTCGGCGCCCTGGACTTGCGCCTGAAACTGGCCGGCACCAGCCTGGGCAATCTCTACCCGCTGACCGGCGTAACCCTGCCGGACACTCCGCCTTACGAGACTGACGGGCATCTGATCGCCAAGCTGCATGAAGCAGATGGCGCGGTGTTCCGTTACGAAGAATTCAACGGCAAGATCGGTCAGAGCGACATCCATGGCAGCCTGGCCTATGTCGCCAGCCAGCCGCGACCGAAACTCAGCGGCTCATTGCTATCCAATCAACTGCTGTTTGCCGACCTGGCCCCGCTGATCGGTGCCGACTCCAACGCCAAACAAAAGGCCCGTGGCGGCGAAAGCAAGCAGCCGGCCGACAAGGTATTGCCGGTCGAAGAGTTCAAAACCGAGCGCTGGCGCGATATGGACGCTGACGTCGAGTTCACCGGCAAGCGCATCGTCCACAGCGAAAAACTGCCGTTCAACGATCTCTACACCCACCTGATACTCACCGACGGCGTGCTCAGCCTTGAACCCCTGCGCTTCGGCGTGGCCGGCGGCACCCTGGATGCTCAGATTCGCCTCAATGGCCGAACCGAACCGCTGGAAGGCCGGGCCAAACTCACCGCACGCAAATTCAAACTCAAGCAGCTGTTCCCGACCTTTGAGCCGATGAAAACCAGTTTCGGCGAGCTCAATGGCGATGCCGACATCACCGGTCGTGGCAACTCGGTGGCCAAACTGCTGGGCACTGCCAATGGCAATCTGAAGATGCTGATCAATGACGGCGCCATCAGCCGCGAACTTATGGAGCTGGCAGGGCTCAACGTCGGCAACTATGTGGTCGGCAAGATCTTTGGCGACAAGGAAGTGAAGATCAACTGCGCTGCCGCCGACTTCGATATCAAGACCGGACTGGCGACCACGCGTCTGTTCGTCTTCGATACCGAAAACGCGATCATCTACATCGATGGCACCGCCAACATGGCGACTGAGCAACTGGACCTGACCATCACCCCGGAATCCAAGGGCTGGCGCTTGATTTCGCTGCGTTCGCCGCTGTACGTGCGGGGCAAGTTCATCAAACCTGATGCGGGTGTGAAGGCTGTGCCGCTGATACTGCGCGGGGCGGGGATGGTGGCGTTGGGTGTGATTGCCGCACCGGCGGCGGGGTTGCTGGCGCTGGTGGCACCGAGCGGTGGCGAACCGAATCAGTGCGCGCCGTTGCTGGAGCAGATGAAGGCCGGCAAGGCGCCAGTCACCGTCAAACCGACCAAGTAATAGGGTGTCTCAAAGGGCCCCATCGCGAGCAAGCTCGCTCCCACAGTGGATCTTCTTTGGCCACACTAATTGTGAGCAACCAAGGGACTAAATGTGGGAGCGAGCTTGCTCGCGATGGCGGTTCAGCAGGCGCTACATATCTTTCAGGATGTCTTACCTTGGAATGCGTTTCCCCGCAGGCGCTGCCGAAGGCCGCGATCTTGGTAATAACCCTGACAACGCTGCTTCCTCCTGCAACCACGCAAAAAACGCCCGGACCGGCGGATGTCGTTCGCGCCCCGGCACGCACAGTGCCGCGTAACCGGCACCATCGACCTGAACCTCACCCTTGTAAGCCACCAGCAAGCCACTGGCCACGCTCTCGGACACCAGAATATTGCTCGCCAACACCAGGCCTTGTCCGGCAATCGCCGCTTGCAGGGCGTAATGCTCTTCGTCGTATTCGCGGATCGCTGGCTTCCCTGCAAGCCAGTTCTCGTTGGCTTGTGCGCACCAGGCCTCCCAGCCGTGGGCATACAGTTTGGAGTTGTGCCAGCGCACGCTGATCAGCGTCGGCGCTCGGCTGGCGGCCAGGGCGACTTGCTCCGGCGAACCATAGACGCCGAAGGATTCGTCGAACAGGCACAGGCCATAAAGGTTCGGGTAATCGTCGAGGCTGTAGCGCAGCACCAGATCGACGCTGGCGTCCTGATGCAAATCGATGACTTCGCAATGGGTATCGAGCCGCAGGCTGATGTTTGGGTGCCGGGCGTAGAACCGACCCAGCCGAGGCACTAGCCACAACGCAGCGAAAGCGGCGGTGGTGGAGATCGTCAGGCTCGCGCCGCTGCGTTGCGGGCGCAAGGTATCGACACTTTGCGCCACTTCCAGCAAGGCACCGTGCAAGCTGTGGAACAGCCGTTCACCGCAGTCCGTCAGGCGAACTTGCCGTGGCAACCGCTCGAATAACGGCACACCGAGCCAGGTCTCCAGCGAACGAATCTGATGGGAAACCGCCGTCGGCGTCACCGAGAGTTCTTCGGCGGCGGCCTTGAAGCTCAGCAGGCGCGAGGCGGATTCAAAGGCGCGCAGGGCGGTCAGCGGCAGCGATGCAAACATTGAAAGCTCCATGGATGAATCCAATTCATCCAGACTGATTTTTGCTCATTTGAAGAGGGGCGGCTAAGCGCTTCAAGCTGCTAGCCACAAGCAGTTTGAGTTTAGTCCTTCAGGAGATTCAGATGAGCACAATTCTTGCCGTACATGCCAGCCCCCGTGGCGACCGTTCTCACTCCCGGCGCTTGGCCGAGGTGTTTCTTTCAGCCTGGCAGGCGGCCAATCCTCAGTCGCACCTGACCCGTCGCGAAGTCGGTCGAGCGTTGATTCCACCGGTCAACGAGGCTTTTGTGGCCGCCGCGTTTTACCCCGAACCCGATGCGCGGCCGCTGTCGATGCAGGCCGACCTGGCGTTCAGCGATGAACTGGTGGGCGAGTTACTCGGTCACGATTTGTTGGTGATTTCCACGCCGATGCACAACTTCAGCGTGCCCAGCGGCCTCAAGGCCTGGATCGATCAGATTGTGCGACTGGGGCTGACCTTCAATCACACCCTGGACAATGGCGTCGCCCAATACGAGCCGCTGGTGCAGGGCAAGAAGGCGTTGATCGTCACCAGTCGCGGTGGATTCGGTTTCGGGCCCGGTGGAGAACTTGAGGCGATGAACCATGCCGATCCGTTGTTGCGCACGGCATTGGGGTTCATCGGCATCACCGACATCACGGTCGTGGCCGCCGAAGGCGAAGAATCCGAGGCGCGCACCTTCCAGATCTCCGCCGCCGAAGCCGAGCAGCGTTTGCGGGCGCTGGCCAGGGAGTTCTAGATGGCCTGGCTGTTTTTGCTGATCGCCGCCGGCTTCGAAGTCACCTTTGCCATGGGCATGAAGTACGCCGAGGGCTTCACCCGGCTCTGGCCGTCGATGATCACCGTGGTGGCCGCGGTGGGCGGGATTTACTTCCTGACCCTGGCCATGCGCGAGTTGCCGGTGAGCATCGCTTACCCGATCTGGACCGCCATCGGCTCACTGGGCACGGTGTTTCTCGGGTTTGCGCTGCTCGGCGAAAGCCTGACGGCGGTCAAACTGGTGTCGGTCGGATTGATCGTGGCGGGGGTGGTGGGACTGAAGTAGGGCGGGATGTCATAGACTGGTCGTCGAGTTGTCATCTTCGATGCCGATGCTTGGCTGATGTCTTGCATTCAGCCTTGCGTTACCTCACCGATCACAAGGACGTTCGCCCATGTCGCAAGGTTCCGCCACGCGTTATCCGTTGGTGTTGGTCCCGGGAATGCTCGGGTTTATCCGTCTACTGATCTATCCGTATTGGTACGGGATTATCTCGGCGTTGCGCCGGGGTGGGGCTTTGGTGTTTGCGGTGCAGGTCTCGCCGCTCAATTCAAACGAGGTACGTGGCGAGCAGTTGCTGGCGCGGATCGAGGAGATTCTGCGGGAAACCGGGGCCGAGAAGGTCAACCTGATCGGCCATAGCCAGGGCTCGCTCACTGCCCGTTACGCCGCTGCCAAACGCCCGGATTGGGTGGCGTCGGTGACGTCGGTGGCAGGGCCCAATCACGGTTCGGAGCTGGCGGATTACCTGCACAAACACTATCCGGGAGACAGCGCCATGGGGCGTTTGCTCAGCGTTTTGCTGCGCTGGATCAGTGCGCTGATGTGCCTGCTGGAAACCGGTTATCGCGGACCGAAATTGCCGGTGGATATCCATGCCTCTCATCATTCCCTGACGACGGAAGGCGTGGCGCTGTTCAACCAGCGTTATCCACAGGGCTTGCCTGAAACCTGGGGCGGGCATGGGCCGGAAGAGGTCAATGGCGTGCGGTATTACTCCTGGTCCGGGACCTTGCAGCCGGGCAGGACCGATCGCGGGCGAAACCTGTTTGATGGGACCAACCGCAGCTGTCGGCTGTTTGCCAGGACCTTCGTTCGAGAGGTCGGGCATTGCGACGGAATGGTCGGGCGTTACAGCTCGCATCTGGGGACAGTGATCGGCGATGAGTATCCGCTGGATCACTTCGACATCGTCAATCAGTCGTTGGGTTGGGTGGGCAAGGGCGCGGAGCCGATCCGGTTGTTTGTCGAGCATGCGGCGCGGCTGAAAGCGGCTGGGGTTTAGACCGCGTTATCGTTCATCGCGGGCAAGCCACGCTCCCACAAGGACGGTGATATCCCTGTGGGAGCGAGCTTGCTCGCGATAGCGTCAGCTCAGGCAACCCTGATCTTGCGGCCCAACACCGTGGTCCAGCGCTCGGAAAGAATCACCCCACCCAACGTCAACACCCCGCCAACCAGGTGATACATCGCCAACTGCTCATGCAGCACCACCGCCGCAATCAGCGCAGTAATCAGCGGCAGCAGATTGAAAAACAACGTGGTCCGGCTCGGCCCCAGGCGCAACACGGCCTGCATCCACGCCAATGGTGCAACCATCGAGGCCAGCAGGCAGGCGTAAAGCACCAGCGGAATGTTTTGCAGCGTCGGGCCGATCTTCGGTGACGCGAGGAACATCGGAAACAGCACCACCACCGCCACCCATACCTGCAAGTACAACAACACCAGCGGCGGCAAACGCAGCTGCCACTTTTTCAGCAGCGTGCTGTAAATCGCGTAGGCCAGGGTGGCGATCAGCATCATCGCGTCACCCAGGTTCACCCCGTGCTCGAGCAGCGCACCCAGGCTGCCGGACGAGACGACCACCAAAACCCCTGCGAGCGACAGCACCGCTCCGACCAGGGCCCCGATGGTCAGGCGCTGGCCGAGACTGATGATCGCCATGGCCAGCGACATCAGTGGCATCAGCGACAGGATGATGCCCATGTTGGTGGCCGAGGTCAGGCTCGCAGCGAAGTACGCCAGGCTTTGGTAAACAGCCATGCCGAGCACACCGAGTACAAAAATCTTGCCCAGGTTCGGGCGGATCGCTGGCCAATGGGCGATCACCGGTTTGAGCATAAAGGGTGTGAACAGCAGTCCGGCAAGCAGCCAGCGGTAAAAGCCGATCTCGGCGGGGAAGATCGCCCCGGCCGACATTTTGGTGATCACGGTGTTGCCGGCCCAAATGAAAATGGCCAGCAGGGGATAAGCGTATTGCATCAGAGAAAACCAGAGCGTTAATGAGGGGTGATTATCGCCTGTCTGGATACAAGCCTATACTTCGATCCAGACAACCTACCCCTGATGACGGACAGCATGAACAGTAAACATATCGATCTGCTCGACTTCAGCGAACTGCCTGCCCCGGTGTACTTCCGTTATGCCGACTTTGATGCGCATCGTTATGCCTCGGCGCACCGTCATCCATGGGGAACGCTGGAGTATTCGGCCCACGGCGTATTGCACATGGAAATCGGCGGCAGCCGCTTCATGTCACCGCCGCAATACGCGGTGTGGGTGCCGCCGCAGACCGAGCACAGCTTCTACAGCCATCAGCCCATCAACTATCGCGCGGTCTGCCTGGCGCCGCCGATGTGCCAGGACCTGCCGCAACAGGCCTGCACCCTGGCCATCAGCGACATCCTCAAAGCGATCCTCAAAGACTTCGCCGCACGCGATGTGAAGATTCCCGAGCTCGACGCTGACAAACGTCTGGCTCAGGTGTTGGTGGATCAGCTGCAGCAGGCGCCAGTGCATGAGTGTTATCTGCCTTACGCCAGCAGCCCCGGCTTGCTCGGGATACTCGAAGCCTTGCAGGCCGAGCCCGGTGATAACCGGCCCTTGGCGGAATGGGCCGCACAGATCCATGTCAGCGAACGCACCCTGGCGCGGCGGTTTGTGCGTGAGTTGGGTATGAGTTTTGGTGAGTGGCGGCAGCGCTTGCGGTTTCTGGCGGCGATCGAAGCGCTGGACAGCCAACGCAGCATTCAGGAGATCGCCTTCGACATGGGCTACAGCACCGGTTCAGCGTTTATCGCGATGTTTCAACGCCAGGCGCAGTGCACACCGGAACAGTATCGACGCAGCCACCTTGAGAGCAGGAAGGTGTAACAGGTGTTGTCTACACTCCAGAGCGAGGCCGTGCTCGTCGGTGCGGCAACAAGGAGAAAACTCCATGAAGATGTTGCGTGTCCCTTTGTTGATGATCGGTTTGCTGCTCTGCGCCCAGGGCTTCGCCGCCACTGAGCAACAGAACAAGATGACCACCTGCAATGCTGACGCTACCGCAAAAACCCTCAAGGGCGATGAACGCAAAGCTTTCATGAGCAATTGCCTCAAAGCGGCACCCGCCGCCGATGCCGCCAAACCCCTGACGCCTCAGCAAGAGAAAATGAAAACCTGCAACGCCGATGCCGCCACTAAGGCTCTCAAGGGTGATGCGCGCAAAACCTTCATGAGCGATTGCCTGAAGAAAAAATAAACAACAGGGTCATGGCGGGGGGAGATTTGCGGCGGCTGTGCTGGCCCCATCGTCGGGCGGCGTTCCGACGATGGGGCCAATAAGGGCACTGAAAAAAGTCGCCAGTGCCCCCACTAAGGTCGACCTACACAATCCCTAGTGCTGGCATCGGAACGCTGGCAGACTGCCAATCCTTTTACGCCGTTCGTTTTGAGGCTGTATGCCAACGTTTTCTCAACGTCACGTCTTGCTAGTCATCAGTTGGGTCATTATTTTCGGCGGTTTGTTGCTGGTGCTACCGCTGCGGTTGTTGCCCAGTCTGCTGGCCGGGCTGCTGGTATTCGAACTGGTCAACATGCTCACCCCGCAACTGCAGCGGCTGATCGAAGGTCGGCGTGCACGCTGGCTGGCGGTGGCGCTGTTGGGAACGCTAGTGGTCAGTGTGTTGACGTTGATCTTTGCCGGAGCCTTCAGCTTTCTGCTGCATGAAGCGGAAAACCCCGGCGCTTCTCTCGACAAGTTCATGGGTGTGGTTGGTCGGGCGCGCGGGCAATTGCCGCCGTTCATCGACGCCTATCTGCCCGCCAGCGCCGCCGAGTTCCGCGTGGCGATTGGCGAGTGGGTGAGCAAGCACCTCAGCGACTTGCAGCTGGTGGGCAAGGACGCGGCGCACATGTTTGTGACGCTGCTGATCGGCATGGTGCTGGGGGCGATCATTGCCTTGCAGCGCGTGCCGGACGTGACCAAGCGCAAGCCATTGGCCGCCGCGCTGTTCGACCGCTTGCACCTGCTGGTCCAGGCGTTTCGCAACATCGTGTTCGCCCAGATCAAGATTTCCCTGCTCAACACCTTCTTCACCGGGATTTTCCTGGCGGTGGTCCTGCCGATGTTCGGGATCAAGCTGCCGCTGACCAAAACCCTGATCGTGCTGACGTTCCTGCTCGGCCTGCTGCCGGTGATCGGCAACCTGATGTCGAACACCCTGATCACCATCGTCGGACTGTCGCTGTCGATCTGGGTGGCCGTGGCGGCGCTGGGTTACCTGATTTTTATCCACAAGCTCGAATACTTTCTCAACGCGCGCATCGTGGGCGGGCAGATCAGTGCCAAGTCGTGGGAGTTGCTGCTGGCGATGCTGGTGTTCGAGGCCGCGTTCGGCCTGCCAGGGGTGGTGGCGGGGCCGATTTATTACGCGTATTTGAAGAGTGAGTTGAAGCAGGTGGGGATGGTTTGATCCAGGAGATGCAGTGCCTGGTCTGACGTCATCGCGAGCAAGCTCGCTCCCACATTTGATCGGCGTTGCCTGAGCGAACGCAGTCTATTGTGGGAGCGAGCTTGCTCGCGATGGGGGCACCCAGGTTTCGGATCAGTCCATCGTGCCGTAGCGCTTCATCGCCTCAATCGCCAAGCCACTGCCAATGCTGCCGAAGATGTTCCCTTCCACATGCCGCGCATTCGGCAACATTGCCGAGACGCTGTTGCGCAGTGCTGGAATCCCGCTCGAACCGCCGGTGAAGAACACCGTATCCACCTGATCGACACGCACGTTGGCGTCGTTCAGCAGCTGGGTGACACTGTTGCGAACGCGCTCCAGCAAGTTGTTGATGGCCGATTCGAACAGTGCCCGGCTCAATTCCACGCTCAAGCCCGGTTCAATGCGGTCCAGCGGCACATGGCGGCTGTCGGCGTGGGTCAGCTGGATCTTGGTTTCTTCCACTTCCATCGCCAGCCAATGGCCGGCGCGCTGGTCGATCAGCTTGAACAGGCGATCGATGCCGCCAGTGTCTTCGATGTCGTAGCGCATGCTGCCCAGCGCCAGGGTCGACTTCTGCGAATACACCGAGTTGATGGTGTGCCAGGTCGCCAGGTTCATGTGGTGGCTGGTCGGCATGTAGGCGCCGCTCTTCATCCGGCTACCGTAGCCGAACAGCGGCATCAGGCCTTGCAGGCTCAGCTGCTTGTCGAAATCGGTCCCGCCGATGTGCACGCCGCCGGTGGCGAGGATGTCGTCGTGACGGTTGTCGTGCATACGTCGTTCAGGGGACAGGCGCACCAGCGAGAAGTCGGATGTACCACCGCCGATGTCGACGATCAGTACCAGCTCTTCTTTTTCGATGGTCGACTCATAGTCGAAGGCCGCCGCAATCGGTTCGTACTGGAACGACACATCCTTGAAGCCGATGGCGCGGGCCACGTCCACCAAGGTGTTTTCGGCTTCCTGGTCGGCCAATTCATCGTCATCGACGAAAAACACCGGACGGCCGAGCACCACTTCATCGAACTCGCGACCGGCGGCGGTTTCGGCGCGCTTCTTCAACTGGCCGATAAACAGTCCGAGCAGGTCCTTGAACGGCATCGCCGTGCCGAGGACGCTGGTGTCGTGCTTGATCAGCTTGGAACCGAGCAGGCTCTTGAGCGAGCGCATCAACCGGCCTTCGTAGCCTTCCAGGTACTCGTGCAGCGCGAGGCGGCCGTACACCGGACGGCGTTCTTCCATGTTGAAGAAGACCACCGACGGCAGGGTGATCTTGTCGTCCTCCAGCGCGATCAGCGTTTCCATGCCGGGGCGCAGCCAGCCGACGGTGGAGTTGGACGTGCCGAAGTCGATACCACAGGCACGGGCTGGAGATGCGTTTTTCATGTCTTTCGAGTTCCGGTTAAAAAACGGCCGCGCAGTGTATGTCAGTGCGGCGCAGATTCGAAGGCCGACTATCCGCTAAATCTCAACGATTAGCGCCTTGATAAGCTGGCCCGATGCCCCAAACTTGTCTGCATCGACCCTGGCAGCCACAGGACGGGCGAAAGAACCGCCGACTGCTGCCGATAAACTTCTGATGCGCGCCCCGGTCACAACCTTGAGATCGGTCAACCTCGCGGCTGCCAATAAGCGCATGCTGCCGGTGGTGGCGCGATTTTGATAACGGATGGTGATCCTTAGATGGACTTCAAAGACTATTACAAGATTCTCGGTGTGGAACCGACCGCGGACGATAAGACGATCAAGGCCGCCTATCGCAAGCTGGCGCGCAAGTATCACCCGGACGTCAGCAAGGAAAAGGACGCCGAGTCCAAATTCAAAGACGCCTCGGAAGCCTATGAAGCGCTGAAAAGCGCCGACAAGCGCGCCGAATACGACGACTTGCGCAAATACGGCCAGCACGGCCAACCGTTCCAGGGCCCGCCGGGTTGGCAGGGTCGTGGTGCAGGCGGTTTCGGCGGTGGTCAGGACACAGGCGATTTTTCGGACTTCTTCAGTTCGATTTTCGGCAACCGTGGCCCTGGTTTTGGTGGTGGACAGTCGGGCCGTAGCGCCGGGCGTCGAGGGCAAGACGTGGAAATGGAACTCGGGATTTTTCTGGAAGAAACCCTCTCGAACGAATCGAAGAAGGTCACCTTCCAGGTGCCGCAGTACAACGCTGCCGGCCAGCATGTCAGCAACACCAGCAAAAGCCTGAACGTGAAGATCCCGGCCGGTGTGACCGACGGCGAGCGCATCCGCCTCAAGGGCCAGGGTGCACCGGGCACGGGTGGCGGGGCCAATGGCGACTTGTTCTTGATCATTCGCTTTGCGCCGCACCCCAAGTTCGACGTCGAAGGCGAAAACCTGATCATTACCTTGCCGTTGGCTCCTTGGGAGTTGGCGTTAGGTACTGAGGTGGCAGTGCCTACACTGACAGGCAAGATCAACCTCAAGATTCCCGCCGGCAGCCAGAACGGCCAGCGCATGCGCGCCAAGGGCCACGGTTTGATGAACAAGGCCGGTCATCGCGGTTATCTGTTTGTGCAACTCAAGGCCGTCATGCCTAAAGCCTCGGACGACGAGGTCAAGGCGTTGTGGCAGGAACTGGCGAAAAAAGCGGCTTTCAACCCCAGAGAAAACTTCTGATCCAAGAGACGGAGTAGCCCATCATGAGCAACCCCCTGATCGTTCAACTGGACATGGCAGAATTCTGTGAGGCGACCGACCTGTCGGACGTCTACGTGATCGAAATCGTCGAACACGGCATCCTCGAACCTCAGGGCGAGCAGCCCAAGGATTGGCGTTTCAACGATTATGAGTTGGCGCTGGCCAAACGTGCCGCGAAGCTGCGGCACGATCTGGAACTGGAATGGGAAGGCGTCGCCCTGGCGCTCGACCTGCTTGAAGAAGTGCAGCAACTGCGCGCCGAGAACCGCATGCTCAAGCAGCGGTTGGCTCGGTTGGTGATCGAGTAGTCGGCCCATGTCCCAAGGCAGTGAGTGAACATCATAACGCCATGATCTGCAGGTAAAACAGCGCGTGGCGAGGGCATAAGTCCAACGGAAAACAAGGGTGTTATATATATATGTTCAACCCTTTAATAGTTGATCTATCACTCTATTGATCGGCAGTCGGTCGAACAGTTTTTTAGTCTTTTATTTCAGGGGGTGCCGCTTAAGCTGATAACTTCTATCGTTATCTTTGGTTGTTACAAAATGTCTGAATTAAAAGGATTGGAAGGCGTTGAACAAGAGCCGGTTAATCCAGTGCCCCATAAAGGCCCTCACCACGAACGTATTGTCCGGGCACTGCCCCGCGCAATAACAGCAGCGTCCATGAGCCGCTTGTTATCACTGGGCATCGCAAGTCCAGCGTTCCCTGATTGGTACATAAATGCGTCCAGCCTCGATCGGCAGCGCCTAAAGGCGCTGGTTGATGAGCGCTGGCGGTTGCAGGCGAAGGTGGATGCCCCTCTGAAAGACTTGCAGCAGGACATTCAGGCGTTTGCCAAACCCCTGCTTTCCTTGCTCATCTGGTCAAATTTCAACTCCGATGCCGACGTCAGCAAGTTGAAGGTAAAGCTGTATGTGCCGGACAGGATTCTGCGGGTGATCGACGGTGGCGCCAGTTATCTGCGTGAATCCACCCTGCTGGAGGCGGCGTTGCATAACTTCGAAGAGCCGGAAACCGCAAACGATTATTTCAGGACCGGTTCCGGTGTGTATTCGAAGAACTTCAGGGGCGAACTGAAACTTGAGAAAGCAATGACGATCACCAAGATCGCCACCCTGTGTCGGCGGTTGAACCTGGGTGCACAGTATCAAACTCATATAAAAAGCATTCTGCTACCGTCCGATCCAAACGCCAGGCAGTTATTGCAAGATAATGCGTTGGCCGCGCAGAAGGCGTCCTTTAACCTGGATGCGTTAACGGCTTACTTGAAAAAAGATATCAGCGAGCATGCGTACAACAAACTTCAACAGGTGCGCGATAACAAAAGCGATATCACCTTTCATGATCAGCCGCTGCACCGGCATCGGCTCTCGCTGATGGGCTTCCCGTTGCACGGCATCGTGTTGTTCAGCGCCTTGAGCCAGCCGTCCCGGCTCAAGCCGCTGGTCGACGCATTGACCCCTGGCGGAGTGAAGTTCTGGAGCGACGGGTCGCAACGCGTGCCAGCGCTGCCGGATAGTTATTACGACAAGTTCAAAGTACTGCAGTCGTTTTTCACCAATGGTCCTTCTGGCGTCCATGAGGACATGCTGCGTCGCGAGGATATTTATCAGCAAAGCCGACTGGATGGACCGGTGATTGCCTACGTGCCGGACGATCCCCTGCATCCGTTGAAAGAGTACAACTCCCTCGCCGACTTCCTGAAAGAACTGCTCAGCCAACTGCGCGAGGCGCAATATCAGGCGTTCTTCAGCCGTTTCGTGAGGCAAAAGGACAAGGGCAAATTCTTTGTCCGGGTCAACGAACGCCTGTCGCGTGTCGTCTGGCAGCAACGCGAGCCGTTGGACATGGGCCCCTGGTGGCGGGAAACCGCAGTCGAAAATCCTGCCGCCGAGCCCATCACCAACCTGATTGCCGGAGATCTGTGGCAATGGTTGTATGTCGACAAACGCGATAAAGCCATCGCCGATGCGCGGGTCATTGCAGTGCCGACCGGCGATGAGGACGCTGCGACACGCTGGAAGCGTCTGACCAGCTACCTGGACATCGGCTGGAATGTGTTCAACTTTGTCGGGATGTTGATTCCGGGCGTGGGTGAAGTGCTGTTGGGCGTGATGGTGGCGCAGATCGCCGATGAACTGCTGGAAGGCATCGAAGACTGGAGCAAGGGCGATCGGGACGAGGCGGCGTCCCATATTAACGGGGCGCTGATCAATTTTGCCCAGTTGGCGCTGATGGGCGCCGGGCACGTACTGCCCCAGGGGGCCGTCGCAGTAAAGCCCAGCGCGCTGATCAACAGCCTCAAACCGGTGGAGCTCCCCGGTGGTAAATCCCGCCTGTGGAAGCCCGACGTCGGACCTTACGAGCACCCGGTGGCGCTGCCGGCCAATGCCGTGCCCAACGACATCGGCCTGTATGAGCACCGCGGCAAGCCGTGGCTGCGGCTGGAGGAAAAGACCTATCAGGTGAGCCAGGACCCGGTGACGGGGCAGCACCGACTGGAACATCCGCAGCGCCGCACGGCCTACAAACCGCGGGTGGAACACAACAACGCCGGCGCCTGGAAGGTCGAGACCGAGCAACCGCTGGAATGGGACGCGAAGCGGTTGATGCGGCGCCTGGGTTACTCGGCGGACGCGTTCAGCGATGCCGAGCTTGCGCAGATCCTGGACATCAGCGGCACACATGAAGGTGTGTTGCGCAAAATGCACGTCGAAAACGAACCCGTGCCGGCGTTGTTGGCCGATACGCTCAGCCGGTTTGACGCCTATAAACAGGCCGAGCGCTTGATCGCTCAGATGAACAGCGATGAGTCTGCAACGGTTACTGCGAGCAGAAAGCGTGTGCTGTTCAATGATCGCTATGCCAGCCAGCACGCGAGCGCAGACCCACAGGTCAATCTGATTAGAAGTCGTTTTTCCGGTATCCCCACCCGTATGGCCGAAGACCTGTTGGCCGGTGCATCGAGTGCGGAGCGCGAACAAATGGCCAAATGGGACTTTGCGGACACTCGACAAACCAAGCCCATCCCGCTGCGTCTGGCAGAGGCATTACGTCACGCTCAACGTGAAGTGCGCCTGTCGCGGGCCTATGAGGGGCTTTATCTGGATGCGCTGCTGACCCAGGACACCGAGCGCCTTGCCCTCAACACCCTGGAAGCATTGCCGGGTTGGCCAGGCAGCTTGCGCATTGAAGTCCGGGAGGGTTCCTTGCACGGGGAGCTGCGCGCCAGTGTCGGGCCCGAGCAGGCCACCGAGCGCAAGGTTCTAATGCGCAAGGACGATGGGCGCTACGAAACGCGTGATGCTGAAGACAACCATTTGCATGGTGACGACGACCTGTATGCGGCATTGCAGCATGCGCTGCCGGATGCCCATCGCAGCGCGTTGGGCCTGCCTCATGTGGGCCAGGGGGCGCAGCTCAAATTGCTGATCAGACGGCATGCCCTGTCACGTACGGCGTTGCGCCAGGTTCTGCAGATGCAGCCGGTCAAGCCCTTTTTCAAGAAGCCGGCGCGTGGGGGCGATGGTCGTTTTGGTTATCCGTTGAGTGGTCGTGGGCAAAACAGGCAAAGATTGCTCGCAGAGCGCCGCGACAGGGTTCGCAGGCTGTACCCCTCTTATGGCAACGCAGACATCGAACTTGTTCTGGCTCAGGCGGCGAATGCGCAGGCTCATCCGACTCTCCCGATGACGATTGATAACTATCTGTTCAATCTTGAGTTTGAGCTGGAAAGCCTGAAAAACGAGGCACAAACCTGGGTGGAAACGCCCAGTACGCACGTCTTGCCCGATGGCCGTACTGAGGTGGTCAGCCAGCAGGACAAACAGCGAGTGGCGGACTTGCTCCGCCAGTGCTGGCAAAGAGTGGACGTACCGGAAGGGGCAGGGGTGGGATTTCACTCCGCAGGCTTGCTCAGCCTGGGTGGTCTGCGGGTTGGCGAGCTGCCGGTGATTTCCAGGGCGCAGTTTTTTCATGTCCCCTCGCTAGACCTCAGCGCTATGGCGCTTGGGGCGGTGCCGGATGCTTTTCTGGAAGCGTTCCCCAGCGTGCGCGAAATAAGCCTGGAGGATAATCGACTGACACGTTTGCCGGCGGAGCTGCGGGAGATGCGCTGGCTCGAGGCGCTTGACGTTTCCAGAAACCAGATTGCGTTAACGCCGCAGACGGTTGCGGTCCTCGAAGAATGTTCTGCATTACAACACCTGTACTTGAGTGATAACCCACTGGGCCGCGTACCTGACTTTCGCCGCATGCCGACATTGCGGCAAATCGACCTGCGCCGCACCGCACTCACCGAGTGGCCGACAGGGCTGGATACCTTGCCGGATCTTCAACGCGTCGATTTGCGCGATAACCTGATCACCCGGGTCGCAGACGACATCCTCAACCCTTCCGAAGAGCATGCAGCCGCTGCCGAGCGGGCATTCAAACGCAGCTCTCTGGACGGTAACCCGCTCACGCCTTCTGCCCTGGATGACTATGCGCAGGCGTGGATGCGCTTTTTCCGGCCGCCCGAAGTGGTGCATGTGCCAATGGCACCGAATGGGGTTCGCGACCCTCTGGTGAATTCCGGTGCGAGGCTTGAGCGCTGGATGCGAGGCATACCGGACAGCGAGCGTGCCATCAGGGAAACGCAATGGCGGCTTGTAGACGATGGTCAGCAAACGTCGGCCGAGTTCTTCACGTTGTTGGAAGACCTGAGGGAAACGGCCGAGTACAGAAATGCTTATCCGGATCTACAGGCGCGAGTGTGGAAGATTCTGGATGCCGCCACGCACTCCGAGGAACTGCGTACCGACTTGTTCCTTCTGGCAGGCGATGTAGAGACTTGTGCCGATGGGGCCAGTTTGATTTTCAGTCGGTTGGAGGTCAGGAACCTCGCCAGCGAAGGTTTGAAGAGCGTCAATGCCGTGCAGGCCAAAGAGGCGCTTTCGATATTGGCAAAAGGACTGTTCAGACTGGATGAAGTCGAGCGAATCGCGCAGCAGGATATCGACGCTCGCCTTCGTGTCATTGCGCAATCAACCGATACCCTCCTGAAGAAAGTTGAACGAGCCTTGCAGGTCGATAGAGTGGAGATCCGACTTGCCTATCGCATCGGCTTGAAGGACCGGCTGGGCTTGCCGGGGCAACCTGGACAGGCCATGTTCACAGGGATTGCCAATGTGACGACGCCGATGCTTGATGCCGCCGAGCAGCGGGTGCTGAATCTGGACAACTCCGCGCAGGAGCTGTTGGCGACCACTCAGCGTGATTTCTGGAGAGCGTTCCTGAAAGACAAATACTCCGATGAACTGCTGCTGGATCAGGGTCCACTGTGGGTGCGTCAGCAAGCGTTGGATGACGTACAACAGGGCATGACGAGTCAGGAATACAAGCTCAAAAGCGACGAACTCAAGAGCGAGTTCAACGCGATGGAGCACGCATTCATTGAGCGCAAGACAAAGGTGGAATTACCCCGATTCAACGCCGGACAGTGAGGCTGCGGCAGGATTGATACGCGTCGCGTTCGAATAAATATAGGTTTTCTTTATAGGCCCCACATATTGCCAATTGTGCAGTGTTTGGGGCTTTTTAATGCTCGTCGGGCGTTAAACAATATCCAATATTGACCCGCTCGTGTTGCAGTAGACGCTGGGTGTTATATATGTATTTTTCGCACTGCAATATTCGAACGTTCACTCTGTTTTTTACGCGGGCGGTCGAGCAGCTTTTTAGACTTTTGTTTTAGACGGTACGATTTAAGCTGTTCGCTCCTATTGTAATAGTTTGGTTGTATCTAATGTCTGAATCAGAATTTAATAGAACTGCTGGTTTGACGGTGATCCGTCCGGGCGTTGATAAAAAACTGCCCCGCGAACTTATTCTCCAGTCACTGCCCCGCGCAATAACGCAAGCGCCAATGAGCCGTCTGTTGTCGCTGGATATTGCAAGTCCAGAATTCCCCGATTGGTACATGGAAATGTCCAGCACCCATCGGCAACAGCTCAAAAAGCTGATTGACGTGCGCTGGCGGTTGCAGGAAAAGGTGGACGCTTCCCTGAAAGACTTGCAGCACGACATTCAGGCGTTTGCCAAGCCTTTGCTGGCCGAGGCGATCCGCTTGAATTTCAACTCAAATGCCGACGTCAGCGAGCTGACGCTGAAGCTGTATGTGCCGGACAGGATTCTCCAGTTCATCGACAGGGGCGCCAGTTATCAGCGCAATGACTCGCTGCTGGAAGCCGCATTGCATAACTTTGAAGCCGCCGAAACCGCTAAGGATTATTTCAGGACGGGCTCCGGTGTGTATTCGATGGATGCCAGAGGGGAGTTGCAGCTAGAACGCACTATGACCGTCGAGAAAGTTACCACTTTATGTCGTAACCTGGACGTGGGTGCGAAGTATCAGGCTCATATAAAAAATATCCTGATGCCGCCCGATCTGAACGCCAGGAAGTTGCTTGAGCGGGACTGGTTGGCGACAGAAAGAGCCAGTTTCAATCTGGCGGCGCTGATGGCGTACGTTAAAAAAGACATCGGAACGTATTCATATAACAGCCTTCAGCGGGTGCACGATGGCGAGCGTGGAATCAACTTCCATGGCCAGCCGCTGCACCCACATCGGTTAACGCTGATGGGCTTTGCGTTGCACGGCATCGTGCTGTTCAGCTCCGTCAGCCAGCCGTCCCGGCTCAAGCCGCTGGTCGACGCATTGACCCCTGACGGAGTGAAGTTCTGGAGCGACTTGTCGCATCGCGCGCCAGTGATGCCAGGGGATCATTACGGGAAGTTCAAACTGCTGCTGTCGTTTTTCACCAACGGTCCTTCCGGCGTCCGGGAGGACATGATGCGTCGCGAGGACCTTTATCAGCAAAGCCGTCTCGACGGCCCGCTGATTGCCTATGTACCGGACGATCCGCTGCACCCCTTGAAAGAGTACAACTCCCTTGCCGACTTTATGAAGGAACTGCTCGGCCAGCTTCGCGATAAGTCTTATCAGGAGTATTTCAGCCGTTTCGTGAGGCAAAAGGACAAAGGACAGTTCTTCGCGCGGGTCAACGAGCGCTTGTCGCGTGTCGTCTGGCAGCAACGCGAGCCGTTCGACATGGGCCCCTGGTGGCGGGAAACCGCGCTCGAAAATCCCAATGCCGAACCGGTCACCAACCTGATTGCCGATGACGTGTGGCAGTGGCTGTGTGTCGACAAACGCGACAAAGCCATTGCCGATGCGCGGGTCATCGCGGTGCCGACAGGGGACGAGGATGAGGCCGCACGGTGGAAGCGCCTGAGTTCTTACCTGAACATCGGCTGGAACGTGTTCAACTTTGTCGGGATGTTGGTGCCCGTGCTGGGGGAAGTCCTGCTGGGGGTGATGGTTGCGCAAATCGTCGATGAGCTGGTGGAAGGCATCGAAGACTGGAGCAAAGGGGATCGGGAAGAGGCCGCGTCTCACATCAACAGTGTGCTGATCAATTCTGCCCAGTTGGCGCTGATGGGGGGCGGTTACGTCCTGCCTCGGGGAGTCAGGACGATCAGGCCCAGCCCCCTGATGGACAATCTCAAAACGGTGGACATGCCCGACGGCAAGACCCGCCTGTGGAAACCCGACATTGCACCTTATGCGCAGCGGGTAGAACTGCCCGCCAATGCCAAACCCAATGCCATCGGCCTGGTTGAGCAGGACGCCAGGCAATGGCTGCCAATGGAGGACAAGCACTACGAGGTGGGCCAGGACCCCGTGACCGGTCAGCATCGGCTGGAACACCCGGAGCGCCCCACGGCTTACAAACCGCGGGTGGAACACAACCACGCTGGCGCCTGGAAGGTCGAAACCGAACAACCGCTGGAATGGGACGCGGAGGGGGTGATGCGACGCATGGACAGCCGACTCGCCAACCACTCCGCGCAAACGCTGGCCAAGATTCAGCGAGTGAGCGGTGTCCATGAAACCGTGCTGCGCAGGCTACATGTCGAACATGAAGCCCCACCCGCGTTGCTGCGCGATACCATCACCCGTTTCGACGCCTACGGCGAGGCGGAACGGTTGCCGCAGCAAATCCTGGCAAATCAGGTGCCCGACGAGATGATTGGCGTTGAAGCGGCCGCCATGGTCGCGTTGCCGCGCTGGCCTGAGAGTCGCGCCATTGAAGTGTTTCAGGCAGAGAATCGCACCGGGCCTTCGGTCAGACACGGCAATGCAATGGCCACTGACCCGATGACGATCAAGATCAGCCGTTCCGAGCTGGCGGCCGGGAAACTGCCAGAGCGGGTGCTTGAGTCGTTGAATGAAGCCGACACGCGCACCCTGCTGGGCTATGAGATCGCACTCGATCAACCGACGCGTATCCAAACGCTGCACCAGCAGATGGCCATGCAGGCAGGCAAACAGAAAAAAAGCCTGTTCGAGGCACTTTATAAAAAACGCGACGTTTCCAGCGATCCACGTGTGCAGCGAGTACTCAATGAGGTTCCGGAGCTGCCGGCCAGCGCTGCTCAGGAACTGCTGGAACAGGCCGAACCGGAAGATCTGCGGCACCTGGCCGAAAAACAGCGCCTCTCGCTGCGTTTGCGCCAACAGGCACGACACATGCGCGACCGGGTGCGATTGAACCGTGCGTATGAGGGCCTATACCTTGAGGAACTGGCCGGTGCCGACTCGCGCAGGCTCGAGCTGGGCTCGCTGGCCAACCTGCCAGGTTGGTCCGACGAGGTGCGCATCGAAATTCGCGAGCTGGGATTCAACGGGAAACTGCATGCCAGCGTGGGGCCGCAAGAGGCGTCCATCCGCAAAGTACTGATTCTTGATGAGGACGGGCGCTACCAGACGCGAGACGCCGAAGATCAGGACCTGCACGGCACCGATGAGCTCTACGCTTCAGTCTTGCACGCCTTGCCGGATGCGCAGCGTGACGCGCTGGGGTATGGCATTCACGATGGCGCACGGCTCAAGGCTGATGTACATCGCTCACCTCTGAGCCATGAGCAGTTCGCCCCGACATTGCTTGAACATCCGATTCGTAAGCCGACTTACGACCCGCAAACCATGAAGCTGCTCGGGGGTATGGACGGTTACCATCGTGCGTCTGGGGAAAGGACTGCACGGCTTCGCGTGCGCAGCCTTTATCCAACGCTCAGCGATGCCGAACTCGATACGTTCATCGAGACCTTGCGCCAGCGAAACACATCGCTGGGCCCACAGATTCACGCGCTTGAGATCGAGTTCGACCAACTGGCTTCAACGCTGGAGCGGTGGGTAAACGGGCCGACCCAGGATTTTCGTTTCGGTCCCAGTGCCGTTGCCGAGTGGCGCGCCAGGAACACCATCGCCGCAAAAATCAGGCGGTGTTGGCAGCGCACCGGCCCCAGGCATATAGATGCGTATGGGAACGTTCTTGGTCAGACGCTGGACCTGAGTAACTTCAATTTGTACCTGCACATCGATCGCATGCCCCAGCTGGAGGCCAACTTCGATCACGTCACACATCTATGGTTACGCAACACAGGGTTATCAAGTATCGAGCAACCGTTTCTTGAGTCCTTTCGCAACGTGCAAACGCTGGACGTGGCGCGTAATTCCCTGACGGCGCTGCCGCAGAGTATTACCCGGATGCCGTACTTGACTGACCTGGACCTCTCGAGAAACCGCATCGTGCTGCGGCCCACGGACGTCGCAATGCTCAGGAACCGTACTCGACTGGCCACTTTAAGTCTGGGTGACAACCCGCTGGGGTTGTTGCCGGACATCAGTCGCATGCCCGATTTGCATACCCTGATATTGTCGGGCACAGGGGCCACTACCTGGCCGCCCGGGACGTTTACCTGGCCACGGTTTCGGCATTTTTTCCTGGATCTGCGCAACAACCCGTTGACGACTATTCCGCGGGTTACTCGGGGGACATGGGACGCCGAGCTGTTGGGGCGTACGTGGCTGAGCCGCGAACCTGGATGGATGTCAGCTGAAAACCTGGAAATTCTCAAAGACTATGTTCGGTCGGCGGGCATGGATCCTGATCGTGCGTACCCGCCCCGAGGTGTGCGCGCCAGCATCGATTGGGAGGCAGGCATGAGCCGGCCTGAGTGGGTAGCGAAGCAAGAGCTCTGGAACGAGGTTGAGGATGAATTCAATTCGACCGATTTTTTCGAAGAGATCGAAATCCTTACCCGGTCTAAAGATTTCACAGCCAGCAGGGCCTATCGGGCCGATTTGACGGCCAAGGTCTGGCGAATGCTGGAGACCATGGCTGAGGACGCCCCGTCAAGACAAAAATTCTTCATGGAAGCCAACGCACGATCTAGCTGCGTCGACGGAGCCACACAGCTTTTCAACGTTCTGGGTGTGGATGTGCTGGTTCAAGAAGCTAAAAAACTGGGCAACAACGGTTTGATCGAAGCCGAGCTGGTGAGCCTGGCAAAGGGCAAGTCGCGGTTGGATGAGCTCGGGAGAATCGCCAGGCGTCATATCGAGGCCCGAGAGGCCGAGGGGGAGCGATTTCGACGTGAAAATGCCGCCGGTGATATCACCGGAACGATTGATGAGGTCGAAGTTCACCTGGCCTTCATGACGGATCTGACAGAACGGCTGGACCTGCCGTGGCAGGCTCGCGGCATGCAGTTTCGCAATATGGCAGGCGTCACCAGTGAAATGATCGAAGATGCCTATCAGAGGATTCTGGGGCTGGAGGAGGGCAATCTGCTGCGTGATTCGATTGCCGAGCAGCCATTCTGGAATTCTTTTGTCGAGAGTTCCAACCGGGCACGCTTCCGAGCTATTGATCGCAAGACAGTTGCCACGACCGAGTTCAAGGAAGCCCTGGATACAAGAGCGCACAGCGCGAATCTGGCACCGGAGGAGAAAGCCGGATTGAAAGAGCAAATCCGCGTCCTGGCCGCTGAACTCGGCCAGCCGGAAAGTGCTATCGCTGCGGGCCAGGTCATGACGGACGAGGCCTATGAGCAAGCGCTGGCCTTGATTCGAAACGAGCGTGAAGCCTTGTTACTGCAACTGACTCAGAACGCCATGGATCGGGCCAAATTGAATCGGGTGGAGATACCTTTCAAGGTCGATGCGGGCAGCTGATCACTGCACGTTCAGCCTCAATGCGAAGGCGTCATGCTTCGCATTGAGGACGCTGATGGCTCAGAACAGAAAGTAACGCTGAGCCATCGGCAGCACATCCGCTGGTTCACACCACAGCAAAACCCCATCGGCCTTGACCTGATAAGTCTGTGGATCGACGTCGATGTTCGGCAGGTAATCGTTGTGTATCAGGTCGGTTTTCTGCACCTCGCGGCAACCTTTGACCACAGCGATTTTCTTTTTCAGACCCAGTGCTTCAGCAAGGCCGGCCTCCTGCGCCGCCTGGCTGATAAAGGTCAGACTGGTGGCATGCAGCGAACCACCGTAGCTGGCAAACATCGGACGGTAATGCACCGGTTGCGGTGTCGGGATCGACGCGTTGGCGTCGCCCATCAGACTGGCCGCGATGGCGCCGCCCTTGAGGATCAGCGTCGGTTTGACGCCGAAGAATGCCGGGCGCCAGAGCACCAGGTCCGCCCATTTACCCACTTCGACCGAGCCCACTTCATGGCTGATGCCGTGGGTGATTGCGGGGTTGATCGTGTACTTGGCTATGTAGCGTTTGGCGCGGAAGTTGTCGTTGCCTTCGCCATCACCGGGCAATGGGCCGCGCTGTTTTTTCATCTTGTCGGCGGTCTGCCAGGTGCGTGTGATCACTTCGCCAACCCGGCCCATGGCCTGGCTGTCGGAGCTGATCATCGAGAACGCACCGAGGTCGTGGAGGATGTCTTCGGCGGCGATGGTTTCGCGGCGGATGCGGCTTTCGGCGAAGGCCACGTCTTCGGCAATGCTTGGGTCCAGGTGATGGCAGACCATCAGCATGTCGAGGTGTTCGTCGATGGTGTTGCGGGTGAACGGCCGGGTCGGGTTGGTGGAACTCGGCAGCACGTTGGCAAAGCCGCAGGCTTTGATGATGTCCGGGGCATGACCGCCACCGGCGCCTTCGGTGTGATAGGTATGGATGGTGCGGCCCTTGAAAGCGGCGAGGGTGGTTTCGACGAAGCCCGATTCGTTGAGCGTGTCGGTATGGATCGCCACTTGTACATCGTACTGGTCGGCGACGTTCAGGCAATTGTCGATGCTCGCCGGGGTGGTGCCCCAGTCTTCGTGCAACTTCAGCCCGATGGCGCCGGCCTTGACCTGCTCGATCAACGGCTCCGGCAAACTGGCGTTGCCCTTGCCGGTGAGGCCAATGTTCATTGGAAACGCATCGGCAGCCTGGAGCATCCGCGCCAAGTGCCACGGTCCGGACGTGCAGGTGGTTGCATTGGTGCCCGTGGCCGGGCCGGTGCCACCGCCGATCATGGTGGTGACGCCGCTCATCAATGCTTCTTCGATCTGCTGTGGGCAGATGAAATGGATGTGCGTGTCGATGCCGCCCGCGGTGAGGATCATGCCTTCACCGGCGATCACTTCGGTGCTGGCACCGACCGCGATGGTCACGTTCGGCTGGATGTCCGGGTTGCCGGCCTTGCCGATGGCGGCGATGCGGCCGTCCTTGAGGCCAACGTCGGCCTTGACGATGCCCCAGTGGTCGATGATCAGCGCGTTGGTGATCAGCGTGTCGACGACCTCTGCAGCGAGTAATTGGCTTTGGCCCTGGCCGTCGCGGATGACTTTGCCGCCGCCGAACTTCACTTCTTCACCGTAGGTGGTGAAGTCTTTTTCCACTTCGATCCACAGCTCGGTGTCGGCCAGGCGGACCTTGTCACCGACGGTGGGGCCGAACATGTCGGCGTAGGCCTGACGGGAAATCTTCATTCGTTCGCCTTGAGATTCAATTGAATTTGAGACCGCTCGCGTCGCTCGCTATCGCAGCCTCGCTCCGCTCGACAGCTCCTACAGGGGGATCGTGTTCCCCGTCTATCGCGTTTTCCTGTAGGAGCTGTCGAGCGAAGCGAGGCTGCGATCTTTTGATCTTTAATCGAGGTCACCCATGATCCTGCCGGCAAACCCGAACACCCGGCGATGCCCGGCCAGGTCTACCAATTCGACCTCGCGGCTCTGCCCCGGCTCGAAGCGCACGGCGGTGCCGGCGGGGATGTTCAGGCGCATGCCACGGCTGGCGGCACGGTCGAACGTCAGCGCATCGTTGGTTTCGAAGAAGTGGTAATGCGAGCCGACCTGGATCGGGCGGTCGCCGCTGTTGGCCACTTTCAGGCTGAGGGTGCGACGGCCAACGTTGAGTTCGATATCGCCGGGCTGAATCTGGTATTCACCAGGAATCATCAATGGGCTCCTTGGAGAATCTTGTAGTAGAGGGCAGTCGGTTTGTAGCGACCGCTCGGGTCGCAGGCATAGTCGGGAATTTCACCGGCCTTGGTGTAACCCAGGGCCTTATAGAAATCTTCGGCGGGGGAGCCGGCCTCGGTGTCGAGGTAGAGCATGCCGCGCTTGTGCTGGAGGGCGGCCGCTTCCAGCGCACTCATCAACTGTTGGCCCAGACCCCGGCGACGCGCATGTTCACGCACCAGCAGTTTTTGCACTTCGGCGCGGTTCAGGCCATTGGCTTTCTGGCACAGGGTCAGTTGCACACTGGCCTGCACTTGTTCGTCCTTGACCACCACCCACAGCAGCACGTTGCCCTTGTTCAGGTTGTCCTGGACATCATCGAAATAGGCTCGGGCCTGGGTGGCGTCCAGATTGGCCATGAACCCGACGCTGGCGCCATAGCCGACGGCGTCGAGCAGCAGATCAATCAAGCCCTGACGATAGTGCGCAAAGCTTTCAACATTGACGCGGCGCAGTTGGGCGGCGTTCATGGCAAATTACTCCTTGTTGGCGCTCGGCGGTTCCGCGCCTGGATTGAGGGTCAGTTGCATAAAGGTCAGGTCCAGCCAGCGACCGAACTTGGTGCCCACCTGAGGCATCTGGCCGGTCGTCACGAAACCGGCTCGTTCATGCAGGCGAACAGAAGCGGCGTTACCGCTTTCGATGGCGGCGACCATCACGTGTTTGTCGCAGCCTTTGGCGCGCTCGATCAACGCTGTCATCAATTGTGGGCCGAGACCATTGCCACGCTGGTCGCTGCGCACGTAAACCGAATGCTCGACGGTATGGCGAAACCCGTCGAACGGCCGCCAGTCACCGAATGAAGCGTAGCCCAGCACCGTGTTATCGCCGTCAACGATCACCAGAATGGGATAACCCTGGGATTGCCGTGCACTGAACCAGGCCTGGCGGTTGCCCAGGTCGACCGCCTGTTCGTTCCAGATGGCCGTGGTGTTGAGCACGGCATCGTTGTAGATGTCGCGGATCGCCGGCAAGTCGGCGTGCGCTGCATCGCGGATGTGGTAAGTCATGGCGCGGCCTCAGGCGATCGGTTGGTGAACGGTGACCAGTTTGGTGCCGTCGGGAAAGGTCGCTTCGACCTGGATCTCCGGGATCATTTCCGGGATGCCTTCCATCACTTGTTCGCGGCTGAGCAGGGTGGTGCCGAAGTGCATCAGCTCGGCCACGGTCTGGCCGTCACGGGCGCCTTCGAGCAGCGCGGCGGAAATGTAGGCCATGGCTTCCGGGTAGTTGAGTTTCACGCCGCGCGCCAAACGTCGCTCGGCCACGAGGCCGGCGGTGAAGATCAGCAGCTTGTCTTTTTCGCGTGGGGTCAGGTCCATCGTTTGGAATCCATAATCGGCAGTTTAAAAAAGTATTCGGATGTGTAAACACCAATCCCTGTAGGAGTGAGCCTGCTCGCGATGGCGGTGTGTCAGGCCACTTATAGGTTGAATGTGCCGACGCCATCGCGAGCAGGCTCACTCCTACAGGGGATCGTATTCAGGTGCTCCATATTCGCGGGGGGAGAGCTTCGCGGCCGAGCAAAGCAGGCCGAAGCAACCGCCACAAATCAATCAGCCAACCACGCGCCAGCAGCGCTTCACTGGCCAGACATCGTGCGACTAAAAGCCCCGGTAACTGGGTCAGATCTCCGCGCACGTCATGGGGCAGCGAACGGCAACGCTCCAGTAAGTCGCTATCGATGTCCCCGGTCACCAGCAGCGTCGCAAACACCGGTTGCCCATCCAGGCCAATCGGCGAATCAAGCAAACCATCGCCTCCGACAATGCGCTGGCGTTCATGCCAGAGCAACTGACCGTCGCGGCGGATGTCCAGTCGCGCCTGAAAATGGCCGAGGTCGAAACGCTCACCGCTGGCCGGCCGGCCCAGCGCGACCACGTCCCAGTAGAACAGCCGGGCATCGCCTTCAAGGTCGATGCACGTGCTGAGTTCAGCCTGGGCGGCACTGAAAATGATCGTCTCTTGTGGCAACCATTCAAGTGTCGCACCGCTCGCCACTTTCAAATCCAGCTGCTGATAAGCGGGCCCCGCCGCGCGATACCACTTGGCCGCACCGGGGCTGGTGATTTGCGCCCAGGCATCGCGGCCGACACTGGCCGAGATGTCCAGCCGATCACCGCCGGCAATCCCGCCCGGCGGATGCACGATGATGTGCTGACAGACTTCCGGCCCTTCGGCATACAGATGCTTTTGCACCCGCAGCGGGCCTTTGTGGCGACGCTGAACCGGGCGTGTGCTGTCGCCGAATCGGGCGTAGCCGAGTTCCAGCTCGGCGTGCCAGCTGGGGGTAAACAGGGCAGTGGGAAGAGGTAAATTCATGGTTTCTAATTATCGTCAGGACGCTACAGATTAGATCGTAGCCTTATATCGTAACGAGACCGCGTACACCCTCGGCCTCCATATTTTCTCCGCGACCCTGTTGCACGATTTCGCCCCGGGACATCACCAGGTATTGATCGGCCAGTTCGGCGGCAAAATCGTAGAACTGCTCCACCAGCAAAATCGCCATATCACCCCGGGCCGCAAGCTTCTTGATCACCGCGCCGATTTCCTTGATCACCGATGGCTGGATGCCTTCGGTGGGCTCGTCGAGAATCAGCAAGCGTGGACGGCTGGCCAACGCTCGGCCGATCGCCAATTGCTGCTGTTGGCCACCGGACAAGTCACCGCCGCGCCGTTGCTTCATTTGCAGCAGCACCGGAAACAGTTCGTAGATGAACGCCGGGACTTCCTTGGCTTCAGCACCGGGAAATCGCGACAGGCCCATCAACAAGTTTTCTTCCACGGTCAGCCGGCCGAAAATTTCCCGACCCTGAGGCACGTAAGCGATCCCGGCGTGAACCCGCTGGTGTGGCTTGAACGCGGTAATCGGTTTGCCTTCCCAGCTCACCGCGCCTTCTTTGGCCGGCAACAAACCCATCAGGCACTTGAGCAAGGTGGTCTTGCCCACGCCGTTACGCCCGAGGAGGCAAGTGACTTCGCCGACCTTCACGTCAAACGTCAGGCCGCGCAGGATGTGGCTACCGCCGTAGTACTGGTGCAGCTTGTCGACTTGCAGCATGTTCAAATTCTCCTCAAATCCCCTGTAGGAGTGAGCCTGCTCGCGATAGCGGTCTTTCAATCAACAGATATGTTGTCTGACCCACCGTTATCGCGAGCAGGCTCACTCCTACAGTTGGATAGGTGTTTGCAGCTCTAGCGACCGAGGTACACCTCGATGACGCGCTCGTTGTCCTGCACCTGCTCCAGCGACCCTTCGGCCAGCACGCTGCCCTGGTGCAACACGGTGACGTGGTCGGCGATGGCGCCGACGAAGCCCATGTCGTGTTCCACCACCATCAGCGAATGTTTGCCCGCGAGGCTCTTGAACAGTTCGGCGGTGAATTCGGTTTCGGCGTCGGTCATGCCCGCTACCGGCTCGTCGAGCAGCAGCAGTTGCGGGTCCTGCATCAGCAACATGCCGATTTCCAGAAACTGCTTCTGACCGTGAGACAACAAACCCGCCGGACGATTGACCGACGTGGTCAGGCGAATGGTGTCCAGCACCTCGGTAATGCGATCTTTCTGTTCGCCACTCAGGCGAGCCCGCAGGCTGGCCCACACCGACTTATCGGTTTTCTGCGCCAGCTCCAGGTTTTCAAAAACGCTCAAGGCTTCGAACACTGTCGGCTTCTGGAACTTGCGACCGATGCCGGCCTGGGCGATTTGCACTTCGCTCATCTGCGTCAGGTCGAGGGTTTCACCGAACCAGGCCTTGCCGTGACTCGGACGGGTCTTGCCAGTGATCACATCCATCAGCGTGGTCTTGCCCGCGCCGTTGGGACCGATGATGCAGCGCAATTCGCCGACGCCGATGTACAGGTTCAGATCGTTCAGCGCCTTGAAACCATCGAAGCTGACGCTGATGTCTTCCAGGGTCAGGATGGTGCCGTGACGGGTGTTCAGGCCGGGGCCGACGCGCTGGCCGAGGCCGATGGCGTCACGACTGCTGCCGGCGTCCCTGTTGGGTTCCAGTGGCGGAAAAAACGCCGGTTCAAGCATGAATTCAGCCGTCGCAGTGGTTCTCATTGTTCACCCCTTTTTTTCAGCAGACCGATCACACCTTTGGGCAGGTACAGGGTCACGACGATGAACAGCGCACCGAGGAAGAACAGCCAGTATTCCGGGAAAGCCACGGTGAACCAGCTCTTCATGCCGTTGACCACGCCGGCACCGAGCAACGGGCCGATCAAGGTGCCACGACCGCCAAGTGCAACCCAGACCGCGGCTTCAATGGAGTTGGTTGGCGACATTTCACTCGGGTTGATGATGCCGACTTGCGGCACGTACAGCGCACCGGCCAGGCCGCACAACACTGCGCTCAACACCCAGACAAACAGCTTGAAACCGCGTGGATCGTAACCGCAGAACATCAGGCGGTTTTCCGCATCCCGCAGGGCAGTCAGCACCCGGCCAAATTTGCTCTGCGCCAGACGCCAGCCGATAAACAGGCTCGCCACCAACAACACCACCGTGGCGAAAAACAACACCGCGCGAGTCCCCGGTTCAGTAATGCCAAACCCGAGAATCGTGCGGAAATTGGTGAATCCGTTATTGCCGCCAAACCCGGTTTCGTTACGGAAGAACAGGAGCATCCCGGCGAAGGTCAGGGCCTGGGTCATGATCGAGAAATACACGCCCTTGATCCGCGAACGGAAGGCGAAGAAGCCGAACACCAGCGCCAGCAACCCCGGCGCCAACACCACCAGACACATCGACCAGAGGAAACTGCTGGTGCCGGTCCAGTACCACGGTAATTCGGTCCACGACAGAAACGTCATGAACGCTGGCAAGCCATCGCCCGACGCCTGGCGCATCAGGTACATGCCCATCGCATAACCGCCGAGGGCGAAGAACAAGCCGTGGCCGAGGGACAACAGGCCGGCGTATCCCCAGACCAGATCGAGGGCCAGCGCGACAATCGCGTAGCAAAGAATCTTGCCCACCAGCGTCAGCGTGTAAGCCGAGACGTGAAACATGCTGTCCGGCGATAGCAACGACAGCAGCGGCAACGCCAGCAACAGAAAGAGGATCACTGCGCCGATGGCAATCGTGACTTTGGGGCCGGCCTTTTGCGTGGCCGTGAGCATCAGGGGCTGGTTCATCAGTCGATCACCCGTCCTTTCAGTGCGAAGAGGCCTTGCGGACGTTTCTGGATGAACAGAATGATCATCGCGAGGATCAGGATCTTGCCAAGCACGGCACCGATTTGCGGTTCGAGTATTTTGTTGGCGATGCCAAGGCCGAACGCGGCCAGCACGCTACCGGCCAATTGGCCGACGCCACCGAGCACCACCACCAGGAACGAGTCGATGATGTAGCTCTGGCCGAGGTCCGGGCCGACGTTGCCGATCTGGCTAAGGGCGACGCCACCGAGTCCGGCAATTCCCGAGCCGAGGCCGAAGGCGAGCATGTCCACGCGCCCGGTCGGCACGCCGCAGCACGCGGCCATGTTGCGGTTCTGGGTGACGGCACGCACGTTCAAACCCAGGCGAGTCTTGTTCAGCAGCAGCCAGGTCAGTACCACCACAAACAGGGCGAAGGCGATGATCACGATGCGGTTGTACGGCAGCACCAGATTCGGCAGCACTTGAATCCCGCCCGACAACCACGCCGGGTTGGCCACTTCAACGTTCTGCGCGCCGAACACCAGTCGCACCAGTTGAATCAGCATCAGGCTGATGCCCCACGTGGCGAGCAGGGTTTCCAATGGACGGCCATAGAGGTGGCGAATCACCGTGCGCTCCAGCGCCATGCCGATGGCGGCGGTGACGAAAAACGCCACCGGCAAGGCGATCAGCGGGTAGAACTCGATGGCTTGCGGGGCGAAGCGCTGGAACATCAGCTGCACCACGTACGTCGAGTACGCGCCGAGCATCAGCATCTCGCCATGGGCCATGTTGATCACGCCGAGCAGGCCGAAGGTGATCGCCAGACCGAGTGCGGCAAGCAACAGGATCGAGCCGAGGGACATGCCGCTGAAGGCTTGGCCGAGGATCTCGCCGATCAGCAATTTGCGTTTGACCTGAGCGAGGCTGGTTTCAGCAGCGGTGCGTACGCCGGCGTCGGCTTCGACACCGGGTTGCAGCAGGCTGTCGAGTCGAGTGCGGGCCAGCGGATCGCCGGTTTCACCGAGCAGACGCACAGCGGCAAGGCGCACGGCCGGGTCGGTGTCCACCAGTTGCAGGTTGGCCAACGCCAGGCTCAAAGCCGCGCGAACGCTTACGTCTTGTTCGCCAGCCAGTTGCTGGTCGAGGAATTTCAACTGCGCCGGTTTGGCGCTTTTCTGCAATTGCTGCGCGGCGGCCAGACGGGTTTTGGCGTCGGTGGCGAGCAATTGGTGACTGGCCAGAGCGGTGTCGATCAGACCCCGCAGGCGGTTGTTCAGGCGCAGGGTTTTCGGTTGGCCGTCGACGGTCAACTCGCCTTGCTGCAGGGCGTTGATCAGCTCGATACGGCCCGGATCGGGCTGCGCGGCCCAGGCTTCCAAAAGCTTGGCTTGCTGCACGGGATTGGCGGCGACGAAGTCTTCGGCGTCGCCGGCCTGTACGGCCATCGGCAGTAAAAGCGTGAGTGCAAAGATCAAGCGGTAAAGGGCGGTGGGCATATGTAAGGCCTTGCGCGGGCTAAATGTAGGAGTGAGCCTGCTCGCGATAGCGGTCTATCAATCAACAGGTATGTTGTCTGTCCCACCGCTATCGCGAGCAGGCTCACTCCTACAGAGATATGTGTCGGTCCCGAGTGGAGTACTCGGGCCCGACATCCAGTGGCTTAGTTGCTTTTCACCGCATAATCCGGCTTCTTGTCGTTACCCGAGATGAACGGGCTCCACGGCTCGGCACGGATCGGCCCTTCGGTCTGCCACACCACGTTGAACTGACCGTCCGCCTGAATCTCACCGATCATCACCGGCTTGTGCAGGTGGTGGTTGGTCTTGTCCATGGTCAGGGTGTAACCGGACGGCGCGGCAAAGGTCTGGCCGGCCAATGCTTCGCGGACTTTGTCGACGTCGGTGGACTTGGCTTTTTCAGCCGCTTGCGCCCACATGTGGATGCCCACGTACGTGGCTTCCATCGGGTCGTTGGTCACCGCTTTGTCGGCGCCCGGCAGGTTGTGTTTCTTGGCGTAGGCTTTCCAGTCGGCGACGAATTTCTTGTTCGCCGGATTCTCGACCGATTCGAAGTAGTTCCATGCCGCGAGGTTGCCCACCAGTGGCTTGGTATCGATACCGCGCAGTTCTTCTTCGCCGACCGAGAACGCCACGACCGGAACGTCGGTGGCTTTCAAGCCTTGGTTAGCCAGCTCTTTGTAGAACGGCACGTTGGAGTCGCCGTTGACGGTGGAGATGACCGCTGTCTTGCCACCGGCCGAGAATTTTTTGATGTTGGCCACGATGGTTTGGTAATCGCTATGACCAAACGGGGTGTAGACCTCTTCGATGTCCTTGTCCGCCACACCTTTGGAGTGCAGGAACGAGCGCAGGATTTTGTTGGTGGTGCGCGGGTAAACGTAGTCAGTGCCCAGCAGGAAGTAACGCTTGGCGCTGCCGCCTTCTTCGCTCATCAGGTATTCCACCGCCGGAATCGCTTGCTGGTTCGGCGCGGCACCGGTGTAGAACACGTTCGGCGACATCTCTTCGCCTTCGTATTGCACCGGGTAGAACAGCAGGCCGTTGAGCTCCTCGAACACCGGTAACACCGATTTACGCGACACCGACGTCCAGCAACCGAACACCACCGCCACCTTGTCCTGAGTCAGCAACTGACGACCCTTTTCAGCGAACAGCGGCCAGTTCGATGCCGGGTCGACGACCACAGGCTCCAGCATTTTGCCGTTGACGCCGCCCTTGGCGTTGATCTCGTCGATGGTCATCAAGGCCATGTCTTTGAGCGACGTTTCGGAGATCGCCATGGTGCCGGACAACGAATGCAGAATACCGACCTTGATGGTCTCGGCGGCCTGGAGGCTCCAGGTCATGCCCATCGCGGCAATGCTTGCCGAAAGTGTAAAAGCCTTGATCAAGCTGCGACGCTTCATTGTGCGATCTCCATGAACTTATGAATTTTCTTGGTTGGCAGATGCGGACTACTGAAGGGTCTTTAGCAAGGGCTGTGCCTGGTCGGCAAAAGGCAGGGAAATGTCGTATTAGAGCGGTTGCGCGGTTTGGGCGACGCACCAGAAGAGGACGGAGCTGGGGCGGCGGTGCGTCAGGATGCGCCACATCGGGGCGGAGGGCCACAAATCCCTGTGGGAGCGAGCTTGCTCCGGGCGGCGATCCGACGATAGCGGTGGTTCAGTCACAGATAGGCTGGATGTGCTGCCGCCACCGCGAGCAAGCTCGCTCTCACAGGGTTTAGTGTTGGCCACTGGAGGCTAGCGGCGGCGCATCAGGCCGATGAAAAACAAGCCACCGATGGCCGCGGTGGCGACGCCGATGGGCAAGTCTTCGGGGGCGATCAGGGTGCGGGCGGCGACGTCGACCCAGACGAGAAATCCACTGCCCAACAACACGCACACTGGCAGCAATCGCCGATGCTCCGCCCCGACCAAACGCCGCGCAATGTGCGGCACCATCAGCCCGACAAATCCGATAGACCCACTGATCGACACCAACACCCCGGTCATCAGCGAGGCAATCAAAAACACCCGCAACCGCACGGTGCGAGCATTGAGCCCAAGGGTCACCGCCGTCTGTTCTCCCGCCATCAACGCATTCAGTGGTCGGGCCATTCCCAGCAACAACACCAAACCGAGCAACACGCTGGCCGCCGGCACCGCCAGCAACTCCCAACGCGCCAACCCGAGCCCGCCAAGCATCCAGAACATCACCGCCGAACTCACGCGGTGATCGCCGAGAAACAGCAGCAGATTGGCGATCGCCATCATCACAAACGACACCGCCACGCCGCACAACAGCAGCCGATCACTGTCCAGCCGCCCGTTGCGGTTGGCGATCATCAGCACGATCAGCATGCTCAGCAACGCGCCGATAAACGCCGCGATCGGCAAGGTCAGCAAGCCGACGATTTCACCGACATGCAGCACCACAATCACGGCGCCGAGTGTCGCGCCGGAGGTGACTCCGAGCAAATGCGGGTCGGCCAATGGATTGCGCGTCACCGCTTGCAACACCGCACCGATCAGCGCCAACCCGGCCCCCACCAACGCGCCAAGCAACATGCGCGGAACGCGGATCAGCCAGACGATATGTTCCTGCCCCGCGGCCCAGTCCGGCACGCCGAAACCGAAAATCTTGTGCAGCAAAATCCGCCACACAACGTCCACCGGCACCCGCGCCGGGCCAAAGCCCAGCGACACCACGCACGACACCAGCAACAACGCGCCGAGGGCCACCAGCAACAAGGCGTAGCGACGATTGATCATTCGCCGTGGAAACCCTTGGCCAGGGTTTCAACCGCCAGCACGTTGTCGATACCCGGCGTGGCCTGCACATACGGAATCACGATGAAGCGCTGGTTCTTGATCGCGTCCACCGATTGCAGCGCCTTGTTGTTGAGCAGAAATTGCTCTTTCTGTTCGGCGGTGACTTCGCCGTAGTCGACGATCACGATCACCTGCGGATTGCGCTCGACCACGTTCTCCCAGTTGACTCGGGTCCAACTCGCTTCGACGTCATCCAGAATATTGCGCCCGCCAGCCGCGTCGATCAGCGCTTGCGGCATACCGAGACGGCCGGAGGTCATGGCGCGGTCTTCACCGCTGTCATAGAGGAACACGCGAGGTTTGTCTGCCGGCAGGTCCTTGCGCACCTCGGTGACTTGAGCCTGCATCTGGGCGATCAAGGCATTGGCGCGATCCTGCACGTCAAAGATTTTGCCGAGGTTGCGCAGGTCGTTGTAGGTGTCTTCCAGACTGGCCGGCGGACGCTTCATCACGAACGCGCAGGACTCAGTCAGTTCGTAGACATTGATGCCCAGCGGCTGCAACGTTTGCGGCGTCAGGTCACCGCCCACGCGCATGCCGTAATCCCAACCGGCGAAGAAGAAATCAACGTTGGCGTTGAGCAGGGTTTCCACCGAGGGGTATTTGGCTGCCAACTCCGGCAAGCCATCGAGGATGGTCTGCATCTGGGGCGTGACCGACTTCCAGCCAGTTACGCCGCTGTAGCCGGCCATGTTGGGTTTCAGACCGAGGGCGAGCATCATCTGGGTCATGTTGATGTCGTGGCTGACCGCGTGTTTCGGCGCTTGCTTGAAGGTCACTTCGCGGTTGCAGCTCTGCACGGTCAACGGGTAGTGAGTGGCCTGGGCAAATGCTTGGGCATTGCCCAGCAATAGAGCGGCGCAAAGCAGGGAACGCAAAGTCATGGTTGGGTTATCCAGGTGATTCGTGGGTAGCCGTGCAAAGGATGTTCATCGATCAGCGCTTCGACGCCGAACACGTCGCGCAGCAGTGGGGCGGTCAGGACTTCTTTGGGTGTGCCGCTGGCGACGATGCGCCCGTGATTGATCACGTACAGCCGATCGCAGAAAGCCGCCGCCAGATTGAGGTCATGGATGCTCGCCAGGGTGCCGATCTTCAGGCGTTTGACCCGTTGCAGCAGTTCGAGCTGATAGCGCGGGTCGAGGTGATTGGTCGGCTCGTCGAGGATCAGCATTTGCGGTTGCTGAGACAGGGCACGGGCGAGGATCACGCGCTGTTTTTCACCGCCGGAGAGGGTGGCGAAGGCATGATCCTCGAAGCCCTTCAGACCGACTGACTCGAGGGCCTCGGTTGCGAGTTCTCTGTCCTCCAGGGTATCGCCGTCGAACAGACCTTTGTGCGGTGTGCGGCCCATGGCGACGACTTCGTCGACGGTGAGGCCGAAGGCATCGGGGAATTCCTGCAGGACCACGGCGATGCGTTGCGCGCACCAGCGCGAGGATTGCTTCCAGACGTTGTGGTGGTCGAGCCTGACCTCGCCGCGCTCGGGTTTGCTGAAACGCCAGGCACAACGCAGCAGGCTGGTTTTGCCGCTGCCGTTGGGGCCGATCAGACCGACGAACTCACCGGGGGACACGTGCAAGGTTGCATCACGCAGTTGGAACTGGTGATGGCAATGGCCGTGGCCCAGAGGTGTCCAGGCGAGGTTTGTGAGGTTCAGCGAGGTCATGCATTTACTCTGAAATTGTCGGTGTTGCTGACGGCCTCATCGCGAGCAAGCTCGCTCCCACAGGGACAGCGCAATACCTGTGGGAGCGAGCTTGCTCGCGATGGGGCCTTTGGATCAGAACGTTATTTTGCGTTACACAGTAACACTAAAAATGACCGCGAGATAAGTGCGGGAAGTCTACAGGCCTCTCTAAACCACGCATCTCGCCTGTTTCATGATGAAGGTGAGGCCGATTCAGTTTGCCGATTGAATCGCGACAGCAGCACCCGATCCAGCAGCCACACCACCACCAGCGAAGCGCCCACCAACGGAAACGCCACCGCCAGCCCGAACATGATGACCATCGCGGTTTTCCATTTCGGCAAGTCGTGGCGCAGCGGCGGGACACCGAATTTTCCTTGCGGGCGACGCTTCCACCAGATCACCACGCCACTGACGGCGCTGAGCAGAATCATCAGGCAGATCAGCAGCACGATGATCTGGTTGAACACACCGAACATCTTGCCTTCGTGCAGCATCACGCCGATTTCCGTCGCGCGTGCGACGGTGCCGTATTGGGCGTAGCGCACGTCGGCGAGGACGTCGCCGGTGTACTGATCCACATGCAGCGTGGCGTCGTTGCGCGGGTCGTCGGCGAACACCGCGATGGTGAACACGCCAGTTGCCGTGGTCGGCAAGGTGATGCTGTAACCCGGTTCGACCTGGCGTTGCGCAGCGATGTTCTGCACGTCCTGCAGGCTGATGGTCGGCGCGGCGGGGCCCGCTTGCGCGCCACCGTGGGCCATGTGTTCGGCGTGGTCGCCGGACATTGGCATCGGTGTGTTTTCCATCGCCCAAGGCACGGTCTGGCGGGTGGCGGTGTTGAGGGTACGCGCCTCGACATCGGACTTGGGAACGTCGTCCCACATCACTGCCGGAAAGACATTCCACACTTCGGCGTATTGCTTGCCCCAGAACCCGGTCCAGGTCATGCCGCTGAGCAGCATCACCAGCAGCAACGACGCGCCCCAGAACCCGGTCACCGCGTGCAGGTCACGCCAAAGCACTCGACCGCGACTGTTCAAGCGTGGCCACAGGATGCCGGCCGCTTGACCGCGCGGCCACCACAGAAAGACGCCGGAGACCACCAACACGACGCCCCAGCCGGCGGCCAGTTCGATCAGTCGATCACCGACGGTGCCGATCATCAATTCGCCGTGAATCGCTCGCGCGACGGCTTGCAGATTCTTCTTGGCGTCTTGCTCGCCGAGGATGTCCGCGTGGTAGGGATCGACGAAAACGTTGAGCTCGTTACCGCCATTGAGCACGACAAATTGTGCGCTGCGTTCAGCGTTGACCGGTGGCAAATACTGCTTGATCGTGGCGTGTGGATAAGCCTCTTTCACCCGCTTGAGCAGGTCATCGGCCGGGACGCTGTGATGCCCGGCCGGGACGTTCAGCAGGCTGCCGTACATCAACGGGTCGAGTTGCGGCTTGAACAGGTAAATGATGCCGGTCAGGGCCAGCATCACCATGAAAGGCGCGACGAACAGACCGGCATAGAAATGCCAGCGCCAGGCCAGGTTGTAGAAATTCGGTTTGGGCTGTTTCATCGGTTGTGCTCCGCTTTGGCGATTCAATTGTCTTGGAAAGATCGCAGCCTCGTTTCACTCGACAGCTCCTACACAGCTCCTACAGGGGGTACGCGTTCCAATGTAGGAGCTGGCGTAGCCTGCGATCTTTTGACTTTTTCTTGTTAGAAACTCATGTCCACTCTGGTCCAGAGCGTTCGCCCCGGTTCTTTGATGGCTTGCGGGTCATTGGCCGGGTAGCCGAAACCGGCGTTGCCGGCCAGGTTCAGGTGCTCGGCGTACGCCTTGCCGAACAGGTTGTCGACGCCAGTGCTGACCTTCCAGTGCTTGTCGATCCGGTACGCACCGTTGAGCGAGAACACGCCAAACCCAGGGGTCTTGTCGAAGTCCTTGCCGACTACGTTGCCCTTGTTCTGGTCGATGCGGTTTTGTGCCGCGACCACCCGCCACAAGGCCCCGGCACTCCAGTTGTCTTCGCTGTAGGTCAGGCCGAAACGTGCGTCCAGCGGCGGCATCTGCGGCAGTGCGTTACCGTCGCTGCTGTTCTTGCCCCAGGCGTAGGCCAGGGTCGCGTCGGCTTTCCATTTGCTGGTCAGCTTGTAGGCCGCACCCAATTCGCCGCCCATGATTCGCGCGTCGATGTTCTGTGCTTGCGAGGTCATGCCCATCATTGTTGGCGTGTAGTTGAACAGGATGTAGTCGCGCACCTGCCCGACGTAACCCGAAGCCCAGGCTTCGAGGTCTTCGGTCTGGTATTGCAGGCCGAAGTCGAGCTGGGTGGTTTTTTCAGGCTTGATCGAATCGAAAGCATTCACCGAGCCGGCGGGGCCGGACTTGGGTGAAAACAGCTCCCAGTAATCCGGGAAACGCTGGGTGTGACCGAGGCCGGCATACAGCGTGGTCGGACTGTCAGCTAGGTCATGCTCGTAACGGACGAAGCCGCTCGGCAATGTGTCGGCACGGGTGTCGTCGGCGGTCGGGTTAGGGCGCGCCATCATCCCGGAGCCAGTGGTCTGCCGGAAATCCTTGGCCGACGCGCGGTCCAGGCGCGCACCGGTAATCAGCCGGTCACGGTCGGCGGCGTACCAGGTCAATTCGCTGAACACGCCGTAGTTGTGAAAGTCGGCGTCCTTGTTGCGTGGCAATTCCTTGTAGACGTCGATGCCCATGGCGCTGCGTTGGCGGTGTTCGCTGGTCTGCGCATCGATGCCACTGATCAACTGCACATCGGCCCAGCGCCAGGTGGCTTTGATCCGTGCGCCGAGGGTTCGACGGTCGACGTTTGAGGCCATCGGGCCGGCCATCATTCCAGTGCCGGACGGCGTGCGCAGGGTGTAGTTGTCCATCACGTGGTCGGCGTAGTTGTAGTAGATCTGGGCCTCGACCTTGTCCAGCACATCGCCGATGTTCGACTCCTCGAACCGCAGGCCCAGGCTTTCGCGCTTGAACTGCGAGCCGTCCATGCCGCGCCCGGCGTAACGCGCTTCGCCATCGCCCTTGCCGGCGGTGAGTTCCAGCAGGGTGTCGGCGTCCGGGGTCCAGCCCACCGCGACGTCGCCATTCCACTTGTCATAGCGCGACGGCACGGTGTTGTTGTTACCGTCCTGGTAGTCGTCGGCATGCGCGGTGTTGCCGATCACTCGCACGTAACCCAATGGCCCGCCGGCAGCAGCGTCCAGCACTTTGTCGAAGCGGCCGTTGGAACCGGCCAATACGCTGGCGTTTACCCGGGTGCCGAGTTCGCCGAAACTTTCCGGCTCACGGTCGAAGAGGATGGTCCCGGCCGACGCGCCGGGTCCCCAGAGCACGGTTTGCGGGCCTTTGATCACGGTGAGTTTGTCGTAGGTTTCCGGCGAGATATATGAGGTCGGTGCGTCCATTCGGCCGGGGCAGGCGCCGAGCAACTGGCCGCCGTTGGTGAGGATGTTCAGCCGCGAGCCGAACATGCCGCGCAATACCGGATCGCCGTTGGTGCCGCCGTTGCGCACCAGGGCGAAGCCGGGAATGGTTTTCAGGTAGTCGCCACCGTCGCTGGCCGGCACCGGTTGGCGCGGGTCCTTGGGGTTGGTGACAATGGTCAGTGGCGAACTCGGCGCGATGGCGGTGATCACCGTCGGGCTCAGTTCTTCGCTGTGCCCGGCGTGTTCATCGGCCAGCACCATGGGTGTCAGCATTGCCCCGCAAAGGAAGGCGGTGGCGTGCCTGAAACGAATGCTGGATTCGTTCGGGGCAAAAGAAGCTTGGGCAGTGCTCAAGCGTGTGTCAGCAGAAAACCTGGACATGACAATTTCCATCGAACAGTCGTAAACGACACGGCCGGCAGCCTGCGCAATCCATGTGGAAGCGAGCTTTGTGGCGAGGGGATTTATCCCCGTTGGACTGCGCAGCAGTCCCGTTTTTTAGGGCCGCTTCGCGACCCAACGGGGATAAATCCCCTCGCCACAAAGCTCGTTCCCACAGGTTGCTTTGGTTGTCTTCTAAACCGTGTGAGATCGGATGTGAGGGTTTACGCGGCGATGGGTGGGGCGCGGGTGCGGGCGCCGGGGAAGAAGGTTTGCCGGGCGTGGCCCAGGCGAGGGGAGGGTGTGGTGAAGGTGGTGGCTGTTGGCGTGTCGAATGCGACGAAGGACTGGCCGCCGGTCAGCGCCGGGCAATTGAACAGCAGGCTGCAATAGCCGCATTTTTCCCAGAGCGCGTGATGTGAGGTTTTGGGCGGGCAGTGTTCGGCTGCGGGTTGCGCGCCGTGATCGGCGTGCTCCGTCGCCGACATGTCCATGCTCATGTCCATCGACATGCTCATGGTCATCGAGGAGGCGCGTTGATCCATCGGCATCGACTGAGAAATCAGCGGGCCGATAAAGATCATCAACATGGCGAACAGGCTGATACAGCTACCGCGCGTCAGGCTTGACGGCTGACGACGGTGTGCGGATGACCTGGCGCTAAGCGGGCGCATGGGCGTTTTTGCTCAGTCGCTTACTGGGCGTGGGCGTGCATCTGCATGCCTTCCGGCGGCTTCTTCTGCACTGATACGTCGACCGTCACGTCACCGGACTTTTCGAAGTGCATCGTCAGCGGGAAGCGTTTGCCGTCACTCAACAGGCTGCGGTCTTTCAGATTTACCAGCATCACGTGGTAGGCCATCGGCGCAAAAGTGACGTTGCCACTGGCAGGAATGTCGACGCTCGGCACCTGCTGCATTTTCATCAGATCGTTCTGCATCACATGCTCGTGCAGCTGGGCTTCGCCTGCAATCGGCGAGTCGACGCTGAGCAGTCGGTCGGCTGTTTTACCGTTGTTGTGAATCACGAAATACGCCGCGACCGTTGGCGCGTTGGGCGGCAACTCTTGCGACCACGGATGAGCGATTTCCAGCTCCCCTGCCTTGTATTCGTGGGCATTGGCAAAACAGGCAGGCAGCAGCAACACGGCCAGGACGATGAGTTTGTTCAACATGGCAGTTCTCCAGAACGATTCAAAACGCAGGTCAATTGCGAGAAGGAATCACCCCAGAGGGGATGCGCGGGGGTTAAGGCTCGGCCATTGCTGGCGCGGTGTCGGTGTATCGAGAGAGGCGTGAGGCAGGCTTCGATTGGCCTCGAAATGCGCGAAGTACAGTTGCGGCACATGCCCGGGCAGCGCCACCAGTGGCGCGGAACCTGAACAGCACCAGCAATGCTGCATGTTGGAATGATCGTCGTTCTGCGGGGTTTTCTGTTCGACATCACCCAGGGAAATCGCCACCATCTTCGTGCCGCTGGCAGAGCAGAAACTGCCCCACAACAACTGCTCGGCTGGCGATTTTGCTGTCTGTGCCATCGCTCCGGACATCGGCATGGCAAGCATGTTGAACAGCACTGCGAAGCAGGCGATCCAGGCAAATGCGAGCCGTTGTCGGGACATGGGAAAAATCCGGTTGAGTGGGCGATCAGGCGCGGCTATTTAGCCTGATCAGGGCCGATAAGTAAAAAAGCGGCGTGCGGTGTGGTGTCGCAGCGCCAAGCTCCATAGCCTTCATGATAGTCGCGAATTACGGATTGCCAGTGCCGCGCAGATCAGCCTTCACACAATTTTGTAGCAGCTGGCGGAGCCTGCGTTCGGCTGCGTAGCAGTCGTAAAATCAAACGCCTCGGTCTTTCAGGTTAATCGTGGATGCAGGATTTACGACTGCTACGCAGCCGAAC
>NZ_LACH01000037.1:50950-64062 GCF_000968015.1 Pseudomonas fluorescens | reverse complement strand
CGGGATTCCGTGAAGAACCTTATTTTTTGGCCTTGTTATCGGCTTTGCACGCGCTGATTTGCGTCAGTGCTTTTTGTTTCAGGGCATCACTGGCGGTGTTGTCCATCAGGGACTGGATGTCTTTGGCAGGGTACGATTTGATTGCATCGGCGCCGCAAGCGCAGTGAGCCTTTGCTGCTGCAGCACCGATCTGCGGAGTGGCCGCTTCTGTGCACTGAGCCATGTATTTCTCGCGTTCGCCCTTCGGCCAATCGGCATGGGCGGCCAGTGGCAGCAGCAGAACGATGGGGGCGACTACTGCGAATAAACGTTTCAGATGCATGCTGGGATGCTCCTTGTGGGTCAATGTCTTGTTATCTGAGGGGTAAAGCAGGGTGCTAGTTCAGCACTCTGGCATAAAATTGCTCGATTTGCCCCAAGACAAAGCCTCGGTGCATCGACGACCGTTCATCTGTGCTAGCATGCCTGGCTCGGGCGTTTACAGGCTCCGGATGACCTTCAGTCCCGGTAGCGGCAAATGTGCGAATAACCCTGATTTGAATCCCAGTCACTCTGGTTCGGTTTTCCGGTTGGCCGCAAGGCTCCTGCCGCTGTAAGGCAGGCGTTCGTCATTGAATGGCCTGGATCGGATCTTGTACTGGCTCATCCCAACCCACGTGACCTTTGGTAGGGGTCACCACTAGGAGAGGAGGCGCCATGCCAACTATTACTCTTCCCGACGGCAGTCAACGTTCATTCGATCACCCGGTATCCGTAGCCGAGGTCGCCGCATCCATTGGTGCAGGTCTGGCCAAAGCCACCGTGGCCGGCAAGGTCGATGGCAAGCTGGTCGACGCCAGCGACATCATCGGCAGCGACGCTACGCTGCAAATCATTACGCCAAAGGATGAAGAGGGGCTGGAGATCATTCGCCACTCTTGCGCCCACCTGGTTGGCCATGCGGTCAAGCAGCTGTACCCGACGGCCAAAATGGTCATCGGTCCGGTCATCGACGAAGGCTTCTATTACGATATCGCCTTTGAACGTCCCTTCACTCCGGACGACCTGGCCGCCATCGAACAGCGCATGCAACAGCTGATCGAAAAAGATTACGACGTGATCAAGAAAGTCACTCCGCGCGCCGAAGTGATCGAAGTGTTCAAGGCCCGCGGCGAAGACTACAAGCTGCGCCTGGTCGAAGACATGCCGAACGAACAGGCCATGGGTCTGTACTATCACGAAGAATACGTCGACATGTGCCGCGGTCCGCACGTGCCGAACACACGCTTCCTGAAATCCTTCAAGCTGACCAAGTTGTCCGGCGCCTACTGGCGTGGCGATGCCAAGAACGAGCAATTGCAGCGCGTTTACGGCACGGCGTGGGCAGACAAGAAGCAGCTGGCGGCTTACATCCAGCGCATCGAAGAAGCTGAGAAGCGCGATCACCGCAAGATCGGCAAGCGTCTGGGCCTTTTCCACACCCAGGAAGAGTCGCCGGGCATGGTGTTCTGGCACCCGAACGGCTGGACTCTTTACCAGGTACTCGAGCAATACATGCGCAAGGTTCAGCGCGACAACGGTTACCTGGAGATCAAAACTCCGCAGGTCGTTGACCGCAGCCTGTGGGAGAAGTCCGGGCACTGGGCCAACTACGCTGACAACATGTTCACCACGCAGTCGGAAAACCGCGACTACGCCATCAAGCCGATGAACTGCCCTTGCCACGTGCAAGTGTTCAACCAAGGCCTGAAAAGCTACCGCGAGTTGCCGATGCGCCTGGCCGAGTTCGGTGCCTGCCATCGTAATGAGCCATCGGGTGCGCTGCACGGCATCATGCGTGTACGTGCGTTCACTCAGGACGACGCCCACATCTTCTGCACTGAAGAGCAGATGCAGGCCGAATCCGCTGCGTTCATCAAGCTGACCATGGACGTCTATGCCGACTTCGGCTTCAAAGACGTCGAGATGAAGCTGTCCACTCGTCCGGAAAAACGCGTCGGTTCCGACGAGCTGTGGGATCGCGCCGAAGCGGCCCTGGCTGCAGCCCTTGATAGCGCTGGCCTGCCGTACGATCTGCAGCCGGGTGAGGGTGCGTTCTACGGTCCGAAGATCGAGTTCTCGCTGAAAGATTGCCTTGGCCGCGTCTGGCAGTGTGGTACCCTTCAGCTCGATTTTAACCTGCCTGTCCGTCTGGGAGCCGAATACGTCTCTGAAGACAACAGTCGCAAGCACCCGGTGATGTTGCACCGGGCGATCCTTGGCTCCTTCGAACGTTTCGTCGGAATCCTGATCGAGCACTACGAGGGTGCATTCCCCGCGTGGCTGGCTCCGACCCAGGCAGTGATCATGAATATCACTGATAAACAGGCTGATTTCGCCGCTGAGGTTGAAAAAACTCTCAACGAAAGCGGATTTCGTGCCAAGTCTGACTTGAGAAATGAAAAGATCGGCTTTAAAATCCGCGAGCATACTTTGCTCAAGGTTCCTTATCTCTTGGTTATCGGAGATCGGGAAGTCGAGATGCAGACTGTCGCTGTGCGTACTCGTGAAGGTGCTGACCTGGGCTCGATGCCCGTCGCCCAGTTCGCCGAGTTCCTCGCTCAAGCGGTTTCCCGGCGTGGTCGCCCAGATTCGGAGTAATTACTATTAAGCGTGAAATGAGACAAGATAAACGAGCTGCACCGAAGGCCCCGATCAACGAGAATATCTCGGCACGCGAGGTTCGGTTAATTGGGGCTGAAGGTGAACAGCTTGGGATTGTGTCAATTGAAGACGCGCTTCTTAAGGCTGAAGAGGCCAAACTGGATCTGGTGGAAATTTCCGCCGATGCAGTACCCCCTGTTTGCAAACTGATGGACTACGGCAAATCGATCTTCGAAAAGAAGAAGCAGATTGCCGCGGCCAAGAAAAACCAGAAGCAGATTCAGGTTAAAGAAATCAAGTTTCGTCCAGGGACGGAGGAAGGGGATTACCAGGTAAAACTGCGCAACCTGGTACGTTTCCTGAGTGATGGGGACAGGGCCAAGGTATCCTTGCGATTCCGCGGCCGTGAGATGGCCCACCAGGAGCTGGGGATGGAACTCCTCAAGCGAGTTGAAGGTGACTTGCTCGAGTACGGTTCGGTCGAACAGCATCCTAAGATGGAAGGACGCCAACTGATCATGGTCATCGCCCCGAAAAAGAAGAAGTAATCAATAGGGCACGGCAGGCCTTCTGATTATGTTTATCAACTGAATGCGGAGTATCCGAACATGCCAAAAATGAAAACTAAAAGTGGTGCTGCTAAGCGGTTTCTGAAAACTGCTAACGGTATCAAGCACAAGCACGCTTTCAAGAGCCACATCCTGACTAAAATGTCGACCAAGCGTAAGCGTCAACTGCGCGGTAGCAGCTTGCTGGCACCGTGTGACGTGGCAAAAGTCGAGCGCATGCTGCGCCTTCGTTAATTTAGTCAAGAATAGAGGAAGTAACTCATGGCTCGTGTAAAGCGTGGCGTCATTGCCCGTAAACGTCACAAAAAAATTCTGAAACTTGCTAAAGGCTACTACGGCGCTCGCTCGCGCGTATTCCGTGTTGCCAAGCAAGCGGTAATCAAGGCAGGCCAATACGCCTACCGTGACCGTCGTCAGAAAAAACGTCAGTTCCGCGCTCTGTGGATCGCTCGTATCAACGCTGGTGCACGTATCAACGGTCTGTCCTACAGCCGTTTCATCGCCGGCCTGAAAAAAGCGTCCATCGAGATCGACCGTAAGGTTCTGGCTGATCTGGCAGTGAACGAAAAAGCGGCGTTTGCTGCGATTGTCGAGAAAGCTAAAGCCACCTTGGCTTAAGTACCCCCGACAGTCACCCGGCCTCACCTCTGTGGGGCCAGGTGTTAAACGTCATAAATAGGGGAAGAGCCTTCAAGCTCTTCCCCTATTTTGTATCTGGAGTCTGTACATGGAAAACCTGGATGCGCTCGTCTCTCAAGCTCTAGAGGCTGTGCAAAGCGCTGAAGATATCAATGCCCTGGAGCAAATCCGGGTTCACTACCTTGGCAAAAAGGGCGAATTGACTCAGGTGATGAAGACCCTGGGGGATTTGCCGGCAGAAGAGCGTCCGCAAGTCGGCGCCCTGATCAACGTTGCCAAGGAGCGTGTCACAGAGGTTCTCAATGCGCGCAAGGCACTGTTTGAAGAGGCCGACCTGGCCGCCAAACTGTCCGCCGAGTCCATTGACGTGACCCTGCCTGGCCGTGGGCAGACCTCGGGTGGTCTGCATCCGGTTACTCGCACTCTGGAACGTATCGAGCAGTTCTTCACTCACATCGGCTACGGCATTGCCGAAGGCCCTGAGGTCGAAGACGACTATCACAACTTTGAAGCGCTCAACATCCCAGGCCATCACCCGGCCCGGTCGATGCATGACACCTTCTATTTCAATGCCAACATGTTGCTGCGCACCCATACCTCGCCGGTACAGGTCCGCACCATGGAATCGAAACAGCCGCCGATCCGCATCGTCTGCCCAGGCCGTGTGTACCGTAGCGACTCCGATATCACCCACTCCCCGATGTTCCACCAGGTCGAAGGCCTGCTGGTCGACCGCGATATCAACTTCGCCGACCTGAAAGGGACCATCGAAGAGTTCCTGCGCGTGTTCTTCGAAAAAGAACTGGCCGTGCGTTTCCGCCCTTCGTACTTCCCGTTCACCGAGCCATCCGCTGAAGTCGACATGGAATGCGTGATGTGCAGCGGTAAAGGCTGCCGTGTCTGCAAACAGACTGGCTGGCTGGAAGTGATGGGCTGCGGCATGGTTCACCCGAACGTGTTGCGCATGTCCGGGATCGACCCGGAAGAGTTCTCGGGCTTTGCCTTCGGCATGGGTGTCGAGCGTTTGGCCATGCTGCGTTACGGCGTGAACGACTTGCGTCTGTTCTTCGACAACGACTTGCGGTTCCTCGCGCAATTTCGCTAGTCGTAACGAATTCTTAGGAGAGCAGGATGAAATTCAGTGAACAATGGCTGCGTGGCTGGGTAAGCCCGCAGGTAAGTCGTGACGAGCTGGTTGCTCGTCTGTCGATGGCCGGTCTTGAGGTCGATAGCGTTACGCCGGCCGCTGGCGAATTCACCGGTGTGGTGGTGGGCGAGGTGCTGAGCACCGAACAGCACCCGGACGCTGACAAGTTGCGTGTATGCCAGGTCAGCAATGGCTCGGAGACCTTCCAGGTCGTTTGCGGTGCGCCTAACGTGCGTCCAGGCCTGAAGATCCCGTTCGCAATGCTCGGTGCCGAACTGCCAGGCGATTTCAAGATCAAGAAAGCCAAACTGCGTGGCGTTGAGTCCAACGGCATGCTGTGCTCCCAGGCCGAGCTGCAAGTCGGCGAAGGCAACGATGGCCTGATGGAATTGCCGGCCGATGCGCCGGTCGGTCAGGACATTCGTGAATACCTGAGCCTGGACGACGCCAGCATCGAGGTCGACCTGACCCCGAACCGCGGCGACTGCCTGTCCCTGGCCGGTCTGGCCCGTGAAGTCGGCGCGTTGTACGCTGCTGAAGTCACCCGTCCGGTGGTTGCTGTCGTGCCAGCCGTGCACGACGAAGTGCGTTCGATCGAAGTGCTGGCGCCAGCCGCTTGCCCGCGTTACCTGGGTCGTGTGATCCGTAACGTTGACCTGTCCAAGCCAACGCCGCTGTGGATGGTCGAGCGTCTGCGTCGTGGTGACGTGCGCAGCATCGATGCTGCCGTCGACATCACCAACTACGTGATGCTGGAACTGGGTCAACCACTGCATGCTTTCGATCTCGCCGAAATCAATGGCGGCATCCGTGTGCGCATGGCTGAAGAAGGCGAGAAGCTGGTACTGCTTGACGGTCAGGAAGTCAGCCTGCGTAGCGATACACTGGTGATTGCCGACCACACCCGCGCCTTGGCAATCGCCGGCGTTATGGGTGGCGAGCACAGCGGCGTCAACACCGCGACCACTCGCGATGTGTTCCTCGAAAGCGCGTTCTTCGATCAGATTGCTGTCGCTGGCAAGGCCCGTTCCTACGGGTTGCACACCGACGCCTCTCACCGCTACGAGCGTGGCGTGGACTGGCAACTGGCCCGTGAAGCCATGGAGCGCGCCACCGGCCTGCTGCTGGAAATCACTGGCGGAGAAGCTGGCCCGATCATCGAAACCGTCAGCGAGCAGCACCTGCCGTCGATTGCGCCAGTTACTCTGCGTGCGCAACGCATCACTCAGATGCTGGGTATGGAAATGGATTCGGCCGAAGTCGAGCGACTGCTCAGCGGCTTGGGTCTGAAAATTTCTGCCGATGGGGCAGGGCAGTGGCGCGTAGAAGTGCCAAGCCATCGCTTCGACATCAGCCTGGAAGTCGATCTGATCGAAGAGCTGGCTCGTCTGTATGGTTACAACCGTCTGCCGGTTCGCTACCCGCAAGCTCGTCTGGCGCCGCAGGCCAAGGCTGAGGCGCGGAGCGATCTGCCTGAGTTGCGCCGTTTGCTGGTAGCCCGTGGCTATCAGGAAGCGATCACCTACAGCTTCATCGATCCGAAACAGTTTGAGCTGTTTAATCCAGGTGTCGAGCCGCTGCTACTGGCCAACCCGATTTCGAATGACATGGCTGCCATGCGTTCGTCCTTGTGGCCGGGCCTGGTCAAGGCACTTCAGCACAACCTCAACCGTCAGCAGGATCGCGTCCGTCTGTTCGAAAGCGGCCTGCGTTTCGTCGGTCAGCTGGAAGGCCTGAAGCAAGAGCCGATGCTGGCGGGTGTTGTTTGCGGTAGCCGTCTGCCAGAAGGTTGGGCACAAGGACGCGATGTCGTGGACTTCTTCGACGTCAAAGCCGACGTGGAAGCGGTGCTGGGCTTCGCGGGTGCACTGGATTCATTCACTTTTGTGCCGGGCAAACACCCTGCGTTGCACCCGGGGCAAACCGCGCGCATCGAACGTGAAGGTCGCTTGGTCGGTTTCGTCGGTGCTATCCACCCTGAATTGTCGAAAACCCTCGGTCTCGACCGTCCGGTCTTCGTTTTCGAGCTGGTTCTGGCCGAAGTGGCATTGGGCAAAATGCCTAAATTCCAGGAGTTATCGCGCTTTCCTGAAGTGCGTCGTGACCTGGCACTGATTGCGGCCACGGACGTTGCGGCCAGCGCTGTAATGGACGTAATCCGTGAAAATGCAGGCGAATGGCTGACAGACCTCAGGCTATTTGACGTGTATCAGGGTAAAGGCATTGATCCTGATAGAAAAAGCCTTGCAGTCGGCTTGACCTGGCAGCATCCATCGCGCACTCTTAATGACGATGAGGTGAATACCACGACGCAAAACATCCTCACCTCGCTCGAACAAAGGTTGAACGCCACGTTAAGGAAGTGACGTATGGGGGCTCTGACGAAAGCTGAGATGGCGGAACGTCTGTATGAAGAGCTGGGCCTGAATAAACGGGAAGCCAAGGAATTGGTCGAACTGTTTTTTGAGGAAATCAGGCACGCTCTTGAAGACAACGAACAAGTCAAATTGTCCGGTTTCGGCAATTTCGACCTTCGGGACAAACGCCAGCGGCCTGGCCGCAATCCGAAAACGGGTGAAGAAATCCCGATCACGGCTCGCCGTGTGGTCACCTTTCGTCCAGGGCAGAAGTTGAAGGCCCGAGTTGAGGCTTATGCTGGAACCAAGTCATAACGACGAACTACCCGTCATCCCAGGCAAACGCTACTTCACCATTGGTGAAGTCAGCGAGCTGTGTGCGGTAAAACCACACGTGCTGCGTTACTGGGAGCAGGAGTTTCCTCAACTCAACCCCGTCAAACGCCGCGGAAACCGCCGGTATTATCAGCGACAAGACGTGCTGATGATCCGGCAGATTCGCGCGCTTCTTTACGATCAGGGGTTCACCATCGGCGGCGCACGCCTGCGTTTGTCCGGCGATGAAGCTAAAGATGACACCACTCAATACAAGCAAATGATTCGGCAGATGATCGCTGAATTGGAAGATGTACTGGTTGTGCTCAAGAAATAATTTCCTGCTTTTAAATACTTCCAGTTTTCAAAAGCTTGCGATATATTCTTGAGCGTTCTTCGAGAAGAGGAACGGGTTTCACGCCTAGTCGGGGCGTAGCGCAGTCCGGTAGCGCACTAGCATGGGGTGCTAGGGGTCGAGTGTTCGAATCACTCCGTCCCGACCATATTTTGTAAGGGGATCAAGCACTTAGCGGCTTGATCCCCTTTCTCGTTTCAGGCCTGCGCAAAGCCCGCGCCTAGTCCTGGACTCGGACGACAACAGCTTCACCGAGCCTCAGAGCAGCTGTATTCGCGCGAATAATTGAAAGACAGAGCAATGCCCTGCAGAAGGGTTACTGAATGCCGAAGAAAAAGACGGAAAGTAAAGTAGCAGCGACGGCTACTGCTCATGAAATTGAGCACGCCATCCAGGCCCTGAACAGAATGGCTGAACGCCTTTGGGGAGATGGTCGAGAGATCGAGGCGAAGGCCCTCCTTGACGCCTTGGATTCTCTAAACAGGGCACTGGACCGGATCAGGATTGGCGAAAGCCGCAGGGTTGTGACGCTTCATTGAAGACCGCCATGGACTCATTGAAAGACCTAAAGCGGCCAGAACGATGACTGGATTCGCCTGAGGCGGCGCACTCACTTCAATACCAGATTGCTATGGGCAGGGATGCGCTCGGTGCTTGCTCGAGTTCCGGTTTTTATCCGTAACGCTGGCTTAATCAAGCGATGGTGAGATCACGCCTCTTCAGCGTCTTTCAGTAGATCGCCAAGACATTTTTCGAATGGTAACCGCTGTTTTCGACGACTACACTCCAGCCCATGAAACGCTATCTGCGGTTTTGCATCATTTTCATGATCAGCTTGGCGCTTCCCCTCAGCGGGATGGCGGGCGTTCAGGCACCGACAGAACCTTGCCCAATGAAGACGATGGGCATGGCGATGATGGACGACATGGGGATGGACTGCTGCAACGATATGAAAAGCCCTTCCGAGCACGGCAAACCTTGTAAGCCGGGCCAGGAATGTAAGACAGGCGGCATGTTGCAAGTCTCGATCTTCAAGCCTCCTGTAACCGTATTCAGCCCCGTCGTGATTTCCTTCTTCAGCGATTCCCTACCCTTACAGACCCCGTCCGGGGTATGGCGACCGCCTCGCGTTTGATTCCTGTCCCACATTGAGCCTCTTTCCGCATTAGCGGCATGGACTAGCTGCGCGCGTGCCTTTTGCCGCGTGCAGCGGATGATCACAGGAATCGTAAACATGAACTCCAAGTGCTATTGCACAGGCTGGTCCCTTGTGGCCGGTCTGGCGGCAAGCGTACTGGCATTGCCGAGCTTCGCTGCCGCATTGACACTCGATGAAGCATTGCGGCTTGCCGAAAACAATGCACCGTCGCTGACCGCACAAGACGCCAAAATTCAGGCTGCCAGCAGCGCGGCTATTCCAGCCGGTGAGCTACCGGACCCCCAACTGCTGCTGGGTGTGCAGAACTACCCCATTGGCGGTCCGGATCGCTGGAGCATCGACCAGGATTTCATGACCATGCAAATGGTTGGGGTCAGGCAAGAAATGCCCAACAGCGACAAGCGCAAAGCGCGCGTCGAGGTCGCCGATGCGGCCGTTGATCGCGCCGCTGCGGAGCGTCGAGTCGAACGTCTGAAGGTACGCCAGTCCACGGCGTTGGCTTGGATCAGTAGCTACTCGGTTGAGCGCAAAGATGCGCTGTTCCAGGACTTCTATAAAGAAAACCGCCTGTTGACCGATACCGTCCGGGCCCAGATTGCCGGAGGCCGCGCTCAACCCGCCGATGCGGTGACGCCCAAGCAAGAGGCGGCTCAACTGGCGGAGCAACAGGACAATCTGAGTCTCCAGAGAGCGCAAGCCCGAGCAGCCCTCAAACGCTGGATTGGCTCCGCCGCCAACGACAAGCCTGTGGGCAGCTTGCCTGAATGGCCCGTCGATACCTCCGGCTACGCCCATAAACTGCAGCATCATCCCGAGCTGGCAGCGTTTGCGCCGATGACCCGCGAGGCGCAAGCCAAGGTTCGTGAAGCCGTGTCGGAGAAGCAGTCGGACTGGAGCTGGGAACTGGATTACCAGCACCGTGGCCGTGAATTTGGCGACATGGTCAGCGTGCAACTTTCCTGGGACCTGCCGCTGTTTCCTGAGTCTCGCCAAAACCCCAAAATCGCAGCCAAACAGGCTGAACTCAGCCAGCTTGAGGCCGAGCGCGAAGCCCTGTCACGCGAGCACACTCAGCAACTGGAAAATGAGCTGGCTGACTATGAGCGCCTGAATCGTGCTGTGCGCCGCAACCAGGAAAGCCTGTTGCCGCTGGCCAAGGAAAAGGTCGAACTCAGCATGGCCAGTTATCGGGCCGGCAAAGGCGATTTGAACGCCGTTGTTGCCGCCCGACGTGAACTCATCGAAGCCCGCCTCAAACAGATCGACGTGGAAGAGCAGCGAGCGCTGACCAGTGCGCGTCTGTATTTTGCTTATGGGGAGTCCAGCCAATGATCCTTGGAAAATCGAACGGGGCGTTGCTGGTAGGCATCTCGCTGGCATTGGGTGTTGCCGGTGGCTACTGGTTCGCTCACCAGCGCATGAGCGGAGTACCAGGTACCGTCCCGGAACAGAACCTCAATTCACCGGATGAACGCAAGGCTCTGTATTGGTACGACCCCATGTACCCGCAGCAAAAGTTCGATAAGCCGGGTAAGTCCCCCTTCATGGACATGCAACTGGTCCCCCAATACGCCAGCGGCGCAGGGGACCGTGCGAGCGTTAGCATCGATCCGAGTCTGACCCAGAATCTCGGTCTACGTTTTGCCACAGTTACCCGTGGGATCTTTGACTCCAGCCTCGATGTGACAGGCGCCTTGACGTTCGACGAACGTGATGTCGCTGTGATTCAGGCACGCACCACTGGCTTTGTGGAGCGGGTCTATGCCCATGCTCCCGGCGATGTACTCAAAGCCAACGCGGCGTTGGCGGATATCCTGGTGCCTGAGTGGACCGCTGCCCAGACAGAGTTTCTTGCGCTGAGGCGCAATGGAGATGCTGACTTGTTGGCTGCCGCCCGACAACGACTACGACTAACAGGGATGCCGGCAACACTGATTACTCAGGTAGAGCGGGGCGGTAAGGTTCAGCCCTACCTGACGCTGACCAGCCCCATTGCCGGTGTGCTGCAAGAATTGAACGTGCGTGCGGGAATGACCGTGGCGACTGGCGATACTCTGGCGCGCGTCAATGGCTTGAGCAGTGTCTGGCTAGCCGTGGCCGTTCCGGAATCGGATGCCGGATCAATTACCGTGGGGCAGGCGGTCGAAGCGCGCCTGCCAGCCTTCCCAGGGACAATGCTCAGTGGCAAGGTCAGCGCGATTTTGCCCGAGACTAATCCGGACAGCCGCACCCTTCGTGTGCGGGTGGAACTGCCCAATCCAGACGGACGCCTCAGGCCGGGTTTGACGGCGCAGGTACGCCTGAACCGCTCGACCGGGCAAAGTGTGTTGTGGGTGCCGAGCGAGGCCGTCATTCGCACTGGCCGACGTGCCTTGGTGATGCTCGCCGAAGACGCGGGCCGCTACCGTCCCGTGGAGGTGCAACTCGGGCAGGAAAGCGATGGCAAGACGGCGATATTGAAAGGTCTGGAAGAAGGCCAGAAGGTGGTGACCTCTGGCCAGTTCCTGCTCGATTCGGAGGCCAGTCTAAAGGGCATTGTTGCAAGCTCGGAGGAGGCGTCACCACCCCGCGCAGCCGCCTCCAGCTTTCATGAAGCGGATGGGCAGATCGTTGAGATCAACGATAAGGAAGTCACGCTTGCCCATGGTCCTTTCAAGACGCTGGGCATGCCTGGTATGACGATGACGTTTCCACTCGCCAATCCGACTCTGATGCAGGGACTGAAAGCGGGCGATAAGGTTCGGATTGCGGTGAGCCAGACCGATGACGGTTTGCGTGTTGAGCGTCTGGATAAATCGGGGAGCCAGCCATGATCGCGGCCCTGATTCGTTGGTCAGTGGCCAACCGGTTCCTGGTGCTACTGGCGACGCTGTTTGTCACGGCCTGGGGCATTTGGTCGGTGCAGAGCACACCCATCGATGCGCTGCCGGATCTCTCCGATGTTCAGGTGATCATCCGCACCCCTTATCCGGGACAAGCGCCGCAGATTGTCGAGAACCAGGTGACCTATCCGTTGGCCACCACCATGCTCTCAGTGCCGGGCGCCAAGACGGTGCGTGGTTACTCCTTCTTCGGTGACAGCTTCGTTTACGTGCTGTTCGAAGACGGCACTGACTTGTACTGGGCCCGCTCGCGGGTGTTGGAGTATCTGAGTCAAATACAAAGTCGGTTGCCGGCCAGCGCCAAACCGTCGTTGGGGCCGGACGCGACGGGCGTGGGCTGGATTTATCAGTACGCACTGGTGGATCGCAGTGGCGGACACGACTTGGCGCAGCTACGCGCACTTCAGGACTGGTTCCTCAAGTTCGAACTCAAGACTCTGCCCAATGTTGCAGAAGTAGCCACCGTGGGCGGCATGGTCAAGCAGTACCAGGTGCAGCTTGATCCGCTCAAACTGGCGAGTCTTGGCATCACTCAGGCGCAGGTGACTGAGGCTATTGGCAAGGCCAACCAGGAAACGGGTGGCGCGGTGCTGGAGATGGCAGAGACCGAGTTTATCGTGCGTGCTTCCGGCTACCTGAAGACGCTCAATGACTTTCGGGCGATCCCGCTCAAGTTGGGTTCGGGTGGTGTGCCGGTGACCCTTGGCGATGTCGCCACCATTCAGTTGGGACCGGAAATGCGGCGCGGCATTACTGAACTCGACGGCGAAGGCGAGACCGTCGGCGGCGTGGTGATTTTGCGCAGTGGCAAGAACGCTCGCGAGACCATTGCGGCGGTCAAGACTAAACTCGACGAACTGAAAAGCAGTCTGCCGGCCGGGGTGGAAATCGTCACCACCTACGACCGTAGCAAGCTGATCGACCGCGCGGTGGAAAACCTCAGCCACAAGCTCATCGAAGAGTTCATCGTTGTCGCGTTGGTGTGTGGGATCTTCCTTTGGCACCTGCGCTCATCGCTGGTGGCGATCATCTCCCTGCCGGTTGGGGTGTTGATTGCCTTCATCGTC
>NZ_LACH01000037.1:3123-50938 GCF_000968015.1 Pseudomonas fluorescens | reverse complement strand
ATCAACGCCAACATCATGTCCTTGGGTGGGATTGCCATCGCCATCGGCGCCATGGTCGATGCCGCCGTGGTGATGATCGAGAACGCCCACAAGAAGATTGAGGCATGGCACGCGGCCAATCCGGGGGAAGAACTGAAGGGTGAACGTCATTGGCATGTAATGACCGAAGCGGCGGCAGAGGTAGGCCCCGCGTTGTTCTTCTGTTTGTTGATCATCACCCTGTCGTTCATTCCGGTGTTCACGCTGGAAGCTCAGGAAGGACGGCTGTTCGGCCCTTTGGCTTTCACCAAAACCTACGCCATGGCGGCAGCGGCGGGATTGTCAGTGACGTTGGTGCCGGTGCTGATGGGCTACTGGATTCGAGGACGAATTCCCAGTGAACATCAGAACCCGTTGAACCGCTGGTTGATTCGGATCTATCAGCCAGCCCTGGACGCAGTCTTGCGTCGACCAAAGATCACGCTGTTGGTGGCGCTGGTGGTTTTTGTCAGTGCGCTATGGCCAATGTCGCGCCTGGGGGGTGAGTTTCTCCCCCCGTTGGACGAGGGTGATCTGCTCTATATGCCTTCGGCTCTGCCGGGGCTGTCGGCGCAGAAAGCGGCGCAACTGCTGCAACAGACCGACCGTCTGATCAAGACCGTGCCAGAGGTCGAACACGTCTTCGGTAAAGCGGGACGCGCTGAAACCGCCACCGACCCCGCACCGCTGGAGATGTTCGAAACCACCATCCAGTTCAAGCCGCACGAGCAATGGCGTCCAGGCATGACCCAGGAAAAACTGGTGGAAGAACTGGATCGAGTGGTACGAGTCCCTGGGCTGACGAATATCTGGATACCGCCGATTCGTAACCGTATCGACATGCTGGCTACGGGGATCAAGAGTCCCATCGGTGTGAAAGTTGCCGGCACCAACCTGACGGAGATCGATGCCGCGACTCAGGCCGTCGAGCGAGTGGCCAAGGGTGTACCCGGTGTCAGTTCGGCTCTGGCCGAGCGACTGACCGGTGGCCGCTATATCGATGTGGATATCGACCGCAAAGCCGCCGCCCGCTACGGACTGAACATCGCCGATGTGCAATCCATCGTGGCCGGCGCTATCGGCGGTGAAAACGTCGGTGAAACCATTGAAGGGCTCGCCCGCTTCCCGATCAACGTGCGTTACCCACGGGAGTGGCGTGACTCGCTCGGTGCCTTGGAGCAATTGCCGATCTATACCCCGCTAGGTAGCCAGATCACCCTCGGCACAGTGGCGAAGGTCAACGTCACGGACGGTCCGCCGATGCTCAAAAGCGAGAACGCTCGACCTTCAGGTTGGGTGTACATCGATGTGCGTGGTAGGGACATTGCGTCTGTGGTCGCTGATCTACGACGGGTCGTCAATGAGCAGGTCAAGTTGCAGCCCGGCATGAGCCTGAGTTACTCGGGGCAGTTCGAGTTTCTCGAAAGGGCCAACGCACGACTCAAACTGGTGGTGCCTGCCACGCTGTTGATCATCTTCGTGTTGCTCTACCTGACCTTCGCCCGCTTCGATGAGGCCTTGCTGATCATGGCCACTCTGCCATTCGCCCTGACTGGCGGGGCATGGTTCCTCTATCTGTTGGGGTTCAACCTGTCAGTCGCCACCGGGGTCGGTTTTATCGCATTGGCCGGTGTTTCTGCCGAGTTTGGCGTGATCATGCTGCTCTACCTGAAGAACGCCTGGGCCGAACGTGAAGACCTCGGCGACAGCACTGAGCGCGGTCTGGTTGCGGCGATTCGTGAAGGCGCCGTGCAGCGTGTTCGACCCAAGGCCATGACCGTGGCCGTCATCATTGCGGGCTTGTTACCCATCATGCTGGGTAGCGGGACCGGCAGCGAGGTGATGAGCCGAATTGCTGCACCCATGGTCGGCGGCATGGTCACGGCACCCTTGCTTTCCCTGTTTGTCATTCCGGCAGCGTATCGCCTGATGCGTCGCCGGCACCTCTCAGCTGAACCCATCACCCCTCTAGGAAAAGTCGTATGAAACTGACCCTGATTGCAGTTGCAAGCACCGTATTCACGCTGTCTCTTTCGGCCCACGCAGAGGATATGCCGGGCATGAAAATGGACGGAATGGAGGGCATGCAGATGAAGCAGGAAACAACGCAGGCTTCAGTCGCCACCGCCGACGGTACGATCAAGGCTATCGATACTACGAAGCATACGGTGACCCTCTCTCACGGTGCTGTCCCGGCTGTGCAATGGCCGCCGATGACCATGGCCTTTTCCGTGACGGAAGAGCAGCTGACAGGGCTGACGGCTGGAGACCGAGTGTCGTTTTCATTTCGAGTCGAGGGTGGCAGAGCGACGATTGTTTCAATAAAAAAGTGAGTTAGCGGTGGTGGAAGTGACCGGCGCACTATGTCGCGCCGGTCATTACCAGTGCCAGTTAAAAACTGTCACCTAGGTGGGTGAGCCATACCCAGATGCATTCGTTCTCAGTTTTTTGGCTCGCCTTGTTTCACCATGGCGCGCCAGTCCTGGACGCTTGATCGTTCGTTCATCCTGGCATGCCATGCATGCAATGCTTCACATTCATCAGGGACAGGCAGATTCACCAGTGAGGCGAAAATCATGCCGCCCAGAACCGCAATGTCGGCCATCGAAAATGCGTTACCCGCCACAAAAGGCTGATTTTTCAGGACGCTGTTGAAATAGTGCATCCCCCTTACGGCCTTGTCCCGCATGCGCTCACCCCATTCAGGGTTCTGAGAAAGCTCGATATCTGGCCCAAGCCCCGGCGTTGCGTGATGGAAGTACGTGCTGACAGCGTCCAGAAACTCAATTTCCGCACGCTTGGTCATCATATGGATGATGCCTTTCTCAGTGGGCGTTTTACCGGTGAGTACAGGGCTGTCATCCAGAGCATCCAGGTACTGTGTGATAGCGGTGCACTCCGCGATGAGCGTGCCGTCGGCCAGCTCCAGGACGGGAAGTGTTCCGGAGTAGTTGATGGCTAGAAATGCTGGTTTCTTGTGCTCGCCTGTCCATAGATTGACCGGTACAAACTCGATCCGGGACAGCAGGCCTTTCTCTGCTAACGCGATTCTGACCCGCGCCGGGTAGGGGCCGTTGTACCAGTCGTAAATTTTCATCATCGGGAATTTCGACGCGTCGGAGTGTTGCTGCTGAAAAGTCATGATTTATTTACCTACCTATCAAGTGGTAGGTAAAGATTGGGCGCTTGTTTCTGTGCTGTCAACAACTACCTACCAATTGGCAGGTGATGAAGTATGCGAGTAACATCGCGCCAGATGACCACACCAATCAACGATTCGAGGAATGAAAACGTGAGCGAAAATGCCCGGGAAGCGATATTGGAAGCCGCCAAAGGGGCCGCTCAAACCCACGGCTACGGTGGGATCAATTTCCGAAGCATTGCTGATGCGGTGGGGATCAAGAACGCAAGCATCTACTACCATTTCTCGAGCAAAGCCGACCTCGGCGCCGCAGTAGCCAGGCGATACCGGGAGGACACAGTCAGTGTCCTGGAAGCCCTGCGCGGTGAAAACCCTGATCCGATTCGCTGCTTGAAGGCGTACCCGAGCATCTTTCGAACATCCCTGGAAGACGGCAACAGGCTGTGTTTGTTCAGCTTCATGGCTGCGGAATACCAGGACCTGCCCGAGGAGGTGAAAAGTGAAGTGCTGGCGTTTGCAGACATCAATGTGGCATGGCTGACGAAATTACTCTCTGATAGCGGCCTGGGAAGCGTTGAAGTGTGCGAGCGACGTGCCCGCGCCATTTACACCGCCGTTGCTGGCGCTCAAATGATTGCCCGAACGCGCTTCGATATCGGTTTATTCGACGAACTTGTTCAGAGCTATCAAGAGGCGGGACTCCTTCCGACATAACTGGCTTGGCGCGTCATGGCTGGCCGTTTCCAGCCTGACCGAAGCAGTGAAAGCAGTACGTCACGAATGGCTACTAATCCGGGTTTTATTCGGCGCCGGTCTTTACCTGGTCACTAATAAGTTGGGCCAGTATCCGCACAGGTTCGGTAAAGCTTTGGCGAGACCTGTGTACCAGCCCAATATCACGATGAAAGGTGTGTTGTCCGAGGTCGAGTACTCTTACAGCCGCTGGCCATTCCTGATGTATCGCTGTCTGCGGCACCAGCGCTACACCAACGCCATTTTCCACTAGCTTGATGATCGCCTCCAGCTCATCCAGTTCGCAAACTTCACGCAACGTGAAATGCATCTGGCGCAGGAAGCGATCCACCTGCCTTCCCCCAAATGATGATCGGTCATACCGAATAAACGGTTGGCTGGAAAGTAGTTCTGACCAGTCTTCTCCCGGTACTTCGCGCGGAACGATCAATCGGTAAGGTTCAAGTGCGAGCGTTGTCCAGCGCAGATCGCTCTGGAGCGAGAAGGGTGGGCGAATGATTGCGGCCATGTCGATCTCACCGGCATCCACGAGGTTCACCAACTCCATCGATAGCCCCGGGATTACGCGGGTTCGGCATTGCGGGCATTGTTGGTGAAACTTGGCTAGTGCATCTGGAAGATAGGAGCGCTGTACGGAAGCGATGGCACCGATGTTCACCAGAACGCTGGGAAGTCCGACCGTGGTGGAGCCCAGATTATCGTAAAGCCGAAGCAGCTCTTGCGCTTGCAGGAGTATTTGATGGCCCATCCTGTTTAGGTGGGCTGAGCGTCCCTTCCTGTCGAATATCTCAAAGCCGAGCTCGGCCTCCAGACGCTGAATCTGGGCGCTCACCGCTGCTTGGGTGAGGCCGATTTTATTCCCGGCAGCGGCAAACGTACCTTCCCGTGCAACGGCGATGAGTGTTTTGAGTTCTTTGATCATTCACAAATATTAATTGTGTTTCTAAGAAAATTATATTGATTTTTTTGTTTTGTTGGCCGCCCTACGATGTGCCTGTCCCCCGGCAACTGCCCGAACCTATAAGCCGATGTCGGTGAGACGGCGGAACGTGAAGCGTCGCGAAAAACCAACGGACAGCATTCATACGCTCCGTCCTTTACCAACAAAAAAATTGTATTGGAGTTCTGATGAGCCTCTCGCCTTTCCACCTCGCAATCCCCGTTTACAACCTTGCTGGCGCACGCACATTTTACGGCGAAGTGTTCGGCCTGGAAGAAGGTCGTTCCAGCAACCAATGGGTCGACTTCAACTTTTATGGCCACCAACTGGTTATTCACGAACACCCAAAAACCGCTTCCCAGGAAAGCGTCCATAGCAACCCGGTAGACGGCCACGACGTACCTGTTCCGCACTTCGGCATCATTCTGGGCTGGGAAGAATGGGAAGCGCTGGCGGAGCGCCTGAAGTCCTTTGGCACTGAGTTTGTAATCGAACCCTACATTCGTTTCAAAGGACAGGTTGGCGAGCAAGCCACCATGTTTTTGTTCGACCCTTGCGGAAATGCCCTGGAATTCAAGGCCTTCAAGGATATGAGCCAGCTCTTCGCAAAATAAGAAAATTGTTGGCACAACGGCGTTGTGCCATTTGAACTCAAGTGAGCTGGAAGCTCATGACTCTAGCAACTGCCAGTTAACGCAGTCCTTTCATTCCAACAAGAAGGCTAGACATGAAACGTATTCCCTTGGTGTGGCAAATAATTGCCGGGCTGTTGCTTGGCGTGCTCGTCGGTTGGTATTTCAATACTCATCCGCAGTATCAATCGTGGGTCAGTGCTGAAATCCTGAAACCGCTTGGCGACATCTTCATCAAGATGATGAAGATGGTGGTTGTTCCGATTGTGTTTTGTTGCATGATCCTGGGCATCGCAGGAGGCGGAGATAACAAGTCATTTGGTCGTATGGGCATAAAGTCGCTGGGGTATTTTTTTGCGATCACCGGCCTGGCGATTGTGATGGGTCTTTGTTTCGCGAATATCTTCGAGCCTGGCACAGGCACTGATATTTCCGGCATTACGCATAGCGCTGCGTCCATCACGATGGAGCCTTCGAAGGGCGCTCTCGTGATTGTGCAGAACATCGTCCCGGACAACGTCTTTGTGGCGATGTCGGAAGCGAAGCTGCTGTCGGTGCTGTTCTTCGCTGTCCTGTTCGGCATGGCATTGAACTCGCTACCTAGAGAGAAAAGCGCGCCAGTGGTCGCGGTGGTTCAGGGTATTTCCGATGCGATGTTCAAAGTCGTCTCAATCGTCATGGCTTACGCGCCAATCGGCGTATTTGGCATGATCGGCGCCACCGTTGCGACCTTTGGCTTTGCCTCGCTATTACCCCTGCTCAAGTTGATTGGTGTGGTTTATCTGGCCCTGATTGTCTTCGCATTGGTGGTGCTCGGGGGGATCTGCTATTTGATCGGCGAGAACATTTTCAAGCTGATCAAGTTTTTCCGGAATGAGTTGATTCTTGCATTTTCGAGTGCAGCATCCGCAGCGGTCATGCCGCAGTTGATGAGCAAGTTAGAGAGCTACGGTGTCCCGCGACGGATCGTCAGTTTTGTGGTGCCGGTGGGGTATGCATTCAATCTGGATGGCGCGTCGATTTTCCTGGGCGTGGCGACGATTTTTGTCGCTCAGCTTTATGGAATCGATCTTTCGCTGTCTCAGCAGATTTTGCTGGTAGTGACGATGGTGCTGACCTCCAAAGGTGCTGCCGGGGTGCCTGGATTTGCCATCATTATCTTGTCAGCTACGTTGGCCTCTGCCGGTCTTCCATTGGAAGGGGTTGCACTGATCGCGGGCATCTTCAGGATTATCGATAGTGGTACCACCACATTGAACGTGTTGGGGAATGCCATTGCGCCGTTGGTTATCGCTAAATGGGAGAGGGCGGCCCTTGAGCCTTCACGAGTCAATCCGGTAGCGCAAAAAGCATAGCAATCCACGAGTAGACGTCCGACAGGAAACGCTAACGGCTCAGTCAGTTCATCAGGTGGGGTGAGAGCTTCTAGACGACCGGTCTAGTTTTGTGTAGGCTGCCTTCCCTATGAAGAAACCTATCCAAGATATGCGACAGCACATCATCGATGTGGCCAAGTCGCTGATGACCAACAAGGGTTATACAGCCGTGGGGCTGTCGGAAGTGCTGACAACCGCTGGCGTACCTAAAGGGTCGTTCTATCACTACTTCCGCTCGAAAGAAGAATTCGGCCAAGCGCTGCTCGAAGAGTACTTTCAAGAGTACATCGGACGCGTCGATATCGTGATGGCCGCAGAAGGAACCGGAGCCGAGCGGCTGCTGTGCTATCTGCACTACTGGGCAAAGACGCAAGCGTTCGATCATCCCGAGGAGAAATGCCTGGTGGTGAAACTGGGCGCTGAAGTCTGCGACCTGTCGGAAGACATGCGCACGGTGCTGGAAGAAGGCACAGCGCTGATCATCCAGCGCATCACGCGCTGTGTTGAGCAGGGCATGGCAGATGGTTCCATTTCGCCGATCCAGGACGCGGCGATATTGGCCGAATCGCTATATCAGCTATGGCTTGGCGCCTCGCTGTTGGTCAAGGTCAAGAAGACCACGGCCCCATTTGAAACCGCATTGATCACGAGTAAACGCCTGCTGGCATAGGGGCGTTTTTTTTAATCTTCTAACTAGACGACCGGTCTAATATTTCAGGTATTGAGCATGATTGATAATAGTCTTGGCACCGACCTTTTTTCGCCCGTGCAGATGGGGGCCTTGCAACTGGCCAACCGTATTGTCATGGCTCCAGTAACACGCAGCCGGATGGCGGAAGATGGCGTGCCGAATGGGCTGCACGCCACTTACTACGCCCAGCGTGCCGGCGCAGGCCTGATCATCGCCGAGGCCACGAACATTTCTGCTCAGGGCCGTGGCTATGCCATGACGCCTGGTATCTGGTCGGAAGAACAGGTGGCAGGCTGGAAAAAAGTCACTGACGCGGTACACGCGTCAGGCGGCAAGATTGTCAGTCAGCTATGGCACGTAGGCCGCTTCTCCAGCGTCGAGTTGCAGCAAAACGGCGAAGCGCCAGTCGCTCCCTCGGCGATCAAGGCCGAAGGCAGCACTTACACCGAGAACGGCTTTGTCGAAGTGTCGATGCCTCGCGCGCTGGAGACTTCAGAGATTCCGGGAATCATCGAGCAATACAAACGGGCGGCAGAAAATGCAAAACGCGCCGGTTTCGACGGCGTGGAAGTTCATTCCGCCAACAGCTATTTGCTCGACCAGTTTCTGCGCGATTCCACCAATCAGCGCACCGACCGCTATGGCGGTTCTATCGAGAACCGGGCTCGATTGACGCTTGAAGTCACCGAAGCCGTCGTTTCGATTTGGGGCAGTGACCGGGTTGGCATCCGCCTTTCGCCAGTGACACCTGATGCTGGTAACACGCCTCCCGACAGCAACGTCATGGGGACTTACGGTTACCTGATTCAACAGCTCAACAGGTTCAACCTGGCCTATCTGCACTTCGTCGAAGGCGCAACCGCCACTTCTCGCACCGTTCCTGATGGAGTGAATCTGGACGCGCTGAGTGCGCAGTTCGAAGGGCCATTCATAGGTAATAACAACTATGACCTGGATATGGCGCTGGAACGCCGGGCGCAAGGCCGGATCGACGCGGTTGCGTTTGGTCGTTTGTTCATTGCCAATCCAGACCTGGTAGAGCGCCTGCGTCGTGGTGCCGAACTGACCATCGCGCCACGTGAGAGTTACTACGGCGGAGGCGCCAGGGGCTACACCGATTGGCCAACGGCCAACTCCAACTAATGAGAGGTTCCCCTTGCGTCAGCTAGGCGTGGGGAGGCTCCGTCGCGAAAGCATTTCGCCGCACAAGAGGTACTCAGGTATGAATTATCTGCAAAACAAGGTTGCCATCGTCACTGGCGCATCATCCGGCATTGGCGCTGCCACCACTCGTGCACTCGCTGCACAGGGCGTCCGCGTGGTAGCGGCAGCACTCGATCAGAAAGGGCTGGAAGCGTTTGTTGCAGAGTTGCGCGAGTCAGGCAGCGACGTGGTTGCTTTCACCACAGACGTTACCCATCTGGATCAAACCAAGGCTCTCGCGAAATTTGCACACGACACCTACGGCGCCGTGGACATCTTGGTCAACAACGCCGGTTTGATGCTCTTTTCCAACTGGGTCGATCTGGCCGTGCAGGATTGGGAAAAGATGATCGATGTGAACGTCAAGGGCTACCTCAACGCTACTGCTGCGGTACTGCCGTTCATGCTGGAACAGAAGTCCGGGCAGATTCTCAACATGGACTCTGTCGCAGGTCACCAGGTCGGGCCGGCGGCGGGTGTTTACAGCGCTACCAAGTTTTTCGTCCAGGCCATGACCGAGTCCATGCGAAAGGAGTTGGGCGTGCAGCATGGCATCCGCGTCAACACCGTCAGCCCTGGCGTCATCAATACCGGCTGGGCGGACAAGGTCAGCGATCCTGAAGGGCGTAAGGCGGCTCAGGAACTAAACCGAATTGCCATTGCGCCCGACGATATCGGTCGTGCCGTGATTTATGCGCTCAACCAACCGGAAAACGTCACGGTCAACGATCTAATCATTTCGCCGACTCGCCAGGATTGGTGATCGTTGGTTGGCTATAGCCGCGCCCATCCAGACCTGATGGGTAATCGGAAAATCTTTCAATCAGGAGTACATCATGAGCAATCCAACTTACGTCCAGGAATACAACGCGATCGTCGACGTGCTTAGCCAGTACAACGAAGGTGGCGCCAAGGCTGACAGCACCTTGATGAAACCAGCGTTCAACGAGCACGCCACCATGTTTGGGGTCGACGGCGACAAGCTCGTCGGCGGCGCGATCCAGAATCTGTATGACGTGATCGACAACTCCTTCCGTCCATCTCCGGAAGCCAAAGCCGCGATCATTCGCATCGACATCGTGGGCACTGCCGCCAGTGCTCGCGTCGATACCGACAACGTTTCGGGGTTTCGCTTCACCGACTTCTTCAACTTGCTGAAGGTGGAAGGCCAGTGGACGATCGTCAGCAAGATTTACCACACCCACCCGAGCGCGTGATCCCTTGATCGCCGCCGGCGGGGTGCTATTTACCTCGCCCTTGAATCATTGGAGAGAACCATGTCGAAGAACGTGAAGGCAGTATCAACCGCCGAGTACAACTCGGTCATCGCCACCGCCAATCAGTACGTCGAAGGTCTGCGTGCGGGCAGCGCAGAGGACGTAGCGCAAGCTTTTCACAAAGATGCCGTGATGTACGGTTTCACGAATGGTGAGCTGCTTGGCGGCCCGATCAAGAATCTATTTGATTTCGTTCAGAAGAACGGCAGTGCCCCTCAGATCACTACCCGACTCGACGTGCTGGCGATCACACCCACGACCGCCGTAGTCCGTGTCGATATGGAGCAGGATGCGATCGGTGCCGACTACAACGACTACCTGACCCTGATCAAAATCGACGGCGCCTGGAAGGTCATCGCCAAGGTTTATCACCAGTTCGAAGGTTGAGCGTCCACCGATCCCGGTTAAGTCCATTCCGGGATCGGAGTCACCTCCGAGCGCTGCGTTTGAGCCAAGGCCAGGTGTTTTAAAAGTTGATAATTTCAAGGTGTAAACACGATGCCGATGGTTGAGTTTTCCGCTGTCCTGGATAGCGATGCAGGACGCGCCTGGGGCGTATTGAAGAAATTTGGTGAGATTCAAAAATGGCATCCCTCAATTGTCGAAAGCAGCATTGAGGACAATCAGCCTGATGGTCTGGTTGGCTGTATTCGCAAACTCACGCTGGCCGATGGCGCAATCGTCAGGGAGCGTTTGATGTCAGTGGATGACCGCAACTTGACGCTTTCTTACTGCTTTGAGCAGGCTCCCTTACCTCTGGATAACTATGTGGCCACCGTGAAGTTGGTCGCTTTGACTGGACAGTCCAAGACGTTCATCAATTGGTCTGCAGGTTTCGATTTGCAAGATCCGAATACCACTGAGCACTATCAGGAGCTCATTCGAAACCTGATCGTGGACGGCCACAATGGTCTCAAGTCATTTCTGGCCCGGTAAAGCACGAAGCACAATTGCGGCTTGATGATCCTTGGCTCATAAATCACATTTATGTGATTTTGATATTAGTGCTATCCGATTAGTGCTGTTTATCAATCAATAGTTGAAGGGTAAGTTGCTTCTCGCGAATTCAAGCCGAGAGCAATCCATGACCCAGCACATTATCCGCAAGTGCATGCCCGCCGTAGCGAAGGCGGGTACGCTTTGTTTCGCTTTGTGCACCGCTGCGGTCGTGGAGGCGGCCGATCGCAGTCCGCTGATCATCGAGAAACAGGGAAGCCTGATGGCTGGCGGCGGGCTGATGACCCAACCGGGTGTCTTTGATCCGTACACACCGATGAAGCCGGATGGCCAAACCTTTCATGGCGATCACGTGTATGCGTTCTACCAGGTTCCGGTCGACGCTCGCCCGCTCCCGATTGTCATGTTGCATGGTGCCGGGCAGTCCGCGAAGTCCTGGGAAACGACGGCCGATGGTCGAGAAGGGTTCCAGAACATCTTTCTGCGTCGCGGCTTTTCCACCTATCTGATCGACCAGCCGCGCCGTGGCGATGCGGGACGCAGTCTGGTTGAAAGCACAATCAAACCGGTGGCGGACGAGCAGCTGTGGTTTAACCAGTTCCGCATTGGTGTGTGGCCAAACAGCTTCGAGGGCAGTCAGTTTCCACGCGGGCAGGAGGCGCTGGAGCAATTCTTCCGTTCGATGACGCCCAACACCGGTCCTTACGACATTGATGTGGTTTCCGATGGCGTGTCTGCGCTGCTGGAAAAGACTGGCCCCGCCATTCTGTTTACTCACTCGCAAGGTGGCGGGCCCGGTTGGCTGACGTCGATCAAGAGCCACAATGTGCGAGCCATCGTGGCGTTTGAGCCGGGCAGTAGCTTCGTGTTTCCTGAGGATGAAGCCCCGGTGCCGATCCCCAGTGCGTTCGACACACTCTCGGCGCAGGTCGTATCCAAGGCGCAGTTCGAAGCGCTGACCCGCATCCCCATCGTCATCTTCTATGGCGACAACATCCCCGAAAAACCGGTGCGTCTGCCCGCGCAAGACAGCTGGCGCGCCCGGCTTGAGATGGCGCGCCTGTGGCGAGATACCGTGAACCGGCATGGCGGTGATGTAAGGCTGATCCATTTGCCGGAGATCGGGATCAACGGCAATTCCCACTTTCCCTTCTCGGACCTCAACAACATCGAGATCGCGGATCTGGTTTCGACGTTTCTCGCAGAGAAAGACCTGGATTGAAAACGAGCCCGGCGATGGCCGCCGAGCCCATCAGAAGTCGCAATAGGCAGGATTATTCATATGACGCGAACCACGATAAAGGCCACCGTTCTGGCCGCCATGATCGGTATGTCGGCAGCCGAAGTTGAGGCCGCGGACTACCAGCAGAATCCCTTCACATTGACCTACGGTGGCGCGCTGACGAAGAACGAGCCGGGCAAGGTCAACCTCCATCCGGTCACCTACAAGCTCAATGGCCTGGACATTTCCGCCAACGTTTACACCCCCGCGAACTATGACTCGGCGAAGAAATATCCGGTTGTCGTGGTGGCGCATCCCAATGGCGGGGTGAAGGAGCAGGTCGCAGGTCTGTATGCCCAGCGCCTGGCAGATCAGGGCTACATTACGATCACTGCGGATGCGGCGTATCAGGGGGCCAGTGGCGGTCAGCCGCGTAACGTCGATAAACCCGCGTACCGCGTCGAAGACATCCACGGCATGGCGGATTTCATCGCCCGCTACCCCGGCGTCGACAGTACGCGTTTGGGCTTGCTCGGCATCTGCGGCGGTGGCGGCTATTCATTGAAGGCGGCGCAAACCGACAAACGATTCCAGTCGATCGCAACCTTGAGCATGTTCAACTCAGGGCTGGTTCGCCGTAATGGCTACCGGGATTCGCAACTGTCCACGGTCCAGGAGCGCTTGCAGCAAGCTTCCGCTGCCCGCGCCCAAGAAGCGGCCGGCGGGGAAATTCTCTACATCGGTGATGCCAAGCTGACGGACGAGCAGATTGCCAAATTGCCGTTTGAACTGTATCGGCAGGGTTTTGAGTATTACGGCAAAACCCATGCCCACCCTAATTCGACCTTCAGATACACCTTGAGCAGTTTGCTGGACTTGATGAGCTTCGATGCAACGGACCAGATCGAACTGATCGACAAGCCATTGCTGATGATCGCGGGCAGCAAGGCTGACAGCCTGTACATGTCGGAGCAGGCGTTTGCCAAGGCCACAGGTACGAAGGATAAAAAACTGTTTTTGATCGATGGCGCGACCCATATCGAAACCTACTGGGTGCCTGCCTATGTGGACGTGGCAATGGATCAGTTGACCGCGTTTTACGCCAGAACGCTCTGAATTCAAGGAGCCGTCATCATGAACAAGACCCTTTTGGGGATCGCGATGTGCGCCGCGACGCCCTTCGCCAGCGCCGCCGGACCAGACAATACCAGTGAATCCCTGACTGCCCAGCAGATCCGCCGTGCAGATACACAGGCTTCGGCAGCGGGGCCGGCGGATTATTTCTCCGGGCGGGTGCGCGTCGATCCCTTGTTTCCCGCCACTGGCGAAATCAATGCGTCAGGCGCCTACGTCACCTTCGAGCCGGGCGCGCGTTCGGCTTGGCATACCCATCCAGCAGGCCAGCGATTGGTGGTGATCGCGGGAGTGGGCCTGACTCAGGAATGGGGCAAGCCCGTGCAGGAAATCCATCCAGGAGACGTGATCGTCTGCCCACCGGGCGTCAAGCACTGGCACGGTGCCGCACCGACAAGCGCCATGACCCACCTGGCCGTGACCGGCGTGGTGGATGGCAAAAGTGTGCAATGGCTGGAGAAAGTTATCGATTACCCAAACAACGCACAAAGTCCGGCGACGCCGCCAGCAATGTCTGCCGAACATGCCGTTTCCGAGGTGCTGTCGGCCAGGCAGCAGGCTATCCCGTTGATTGCAGCCTCCATGGCCACAAGCAACATGCCCAGGCTCAATGCTGCCTTGAACCAGGGGCTGGATGCTGGGTTGACCGTCAGCGAGGCGAAGGAAATCCTGGTGCAGCTCTACGCTTACACCGGCTTTCCTCGCAGTCTCAACGCACTCGGCGAGCTGATGAAAGTAGCGGAGGCGCGCAAACAACGCGGCATTCAGGATGATCCGGGGCGCGAGCCCGGTCGTGTCATTCCCACCGGCGACGAATTAATAGCAGTGGGCAAGGTCAACCAGACCCGCATTTCCGGTGCGCCCGTCCAAGGCCCGCTGTTCGACTTCGCACCTGTCATCAACCAATATTTGCAGGCGCATTTGTTTGGCGACATCTTCGAACGAGACAACCTGGATTGGCAAAGTCGTGAACTGGCGACGGTCGCAGCGCTGGCCGCCACGCCCGGCGTGGAGCCGCAACTGCGTTCGCACATGGCCGCCAGCATGAGGGTAGGTCTGAGCACTGCGCAATTGCGTCAACTCGTTCAGGTACTGGCCGACCAAGGTGACGCTGATGCGGCCAAGCGTGCCGGCGAGGCGCTGGACAAGTATCTGGCTGAAACGGCCGGGCGGCCGTGAGTCAGGGATCGGCCACCCGTCAAGCGCGCAGGCCCGTCAGCTGGAATAGCGCAGGGCTTCACGCAGCAACGTAAAGGCGGGTGAACTCTGGCGTCGACTTGGATAGTAGAGGTGGTATCCCGAGAATGGCTCGCACCAATCCGCGAGTACGCGAATCAACCGACCCTGTGCGACATGCTCCTGCACCAGGTCTTCTGGCATATAAGCCAGCCCCAACCCCTGGAGGGCGGCCTCCAGGCGCATGGCAATGTTGTTGAACACCAATTGGCCTTCGACGCGTACTTTCAATTCTTGCCCGTTCTTCTCGAACTCCCAGAGGAAGAGGCCACCATAAGTCGGCATGCGCAGTGTGATGCAGTTGTGCTGCATGAGATCGCTCGGGATTTTTGGCTTCGGATACCGAACGAAATACTCTGGGGAACTGACCACTGCCATGCGCATGTCGGGACCGATACGCATCGCGATCATGTCCTTGGCGACCTGCTCACCCAGCCGGACGCCAGCGTCGAAGCCTTCAGCCACGATGTCGGTCAGGCCGTAGTCGACGATGATCTCGATCTTGAGATCGGGATTGTCGGGCAGCAGCTTTGCGAGCACGGGATGCAGGATCGTAATCGCAGAATGCTCGCCGGCCGTGATACGCAGTTTGCCTGAAGGCTTGTCACGGAATTCGCTGAGCAATGCCAGCTCGTTGTCGATCTCTTCGAATCTTGGGGCGATCACTCGCAGCAGATGTTCGCCCGCTTCCGTGGGGGATACGCTGCGAGTGGTGCGAGCAAGTAACCTGACGCCCAGTCGTTCCTCCAACTGACGCATGGCCCGGCTCAAGGCCGGCTGTGACATGCCCAGTTTGGCAGCGGCGCGGGTGAAACTGCGCTCCTGTGCCACGGCCGAAAAGATCGCGAGTTGGTCGTAGCTTTCAGCGGTCATTGATACGCCCCTGTTATGAACCGTTCGCGATTATGCCATCCAGCATCGCCAATCGCCCGGATCTAACTTGTGGCAGCTATCAACTGCGGTGGCGGTCAACCCGCAATGCGTCGACCGCGTCTCGCGGATGCGGCATCAGCCCGCCGAACACCGCGCAACTCCCTTGCGACGGTTGGACTTCTCCTCGAGTTGGATGGCGAAATCCATGGCCTCGCGGTAGTTGAAACGGTAGGCCCAGGTCGTGCCCGTGTATCGCTCGATGACCTGGAAAATACCGAGCTGCAGGGTCACCACCTGGTAGCGAACACCGCGGCGCGACTTCTGTCGATTAGTGCGCCGGACGAGTTCGATGCGTGTTGCATTGGAGTGGACGAGCAGATCGCCGAGCTCATCGATGCGCTGCAGAAAGGATGGATGCATGTCTGATCCTCAAAGTGGGGAGCATGTATTCGTATGCACTCGTGCTGCTAGTTGCTTGTCTATGGATCCAGAGGTAGTGCTGACGGATAACGGTAGTCGTAAAAAAGCAATATCGACACCTGACGCTTCTTTGTGCGACATACGGACTTCTTCGCGAACCCGAGGGGTTTCTCTCAAAACCCTTACCGGGGCGGTATTGGCCGCGAGCTGGGTGAGTGGGGCTTCAACAACTACCTCGAAACCAAGCCGATCACCCGATACAACGGCGGGGCCGGGGGCTGGTATTTGAGCTGAGGCATCGCCCATTCAGACTAGGCAGCCCTGACGATTCTCTCGTGCTCCCCTGGCACCAAACTCGAAGGCCAGAGGGGTGTCGCTTCATGCGTGCCCCGCCTAACGAGCAGAAGGCGCCGCGATGGAGTTTGCATTCAGCGACGAACAGGAAATGATCCGCGCATCGGCCGAGGGCTTCCTCTCCGATGTCTCGGATTCTGCCGCCGTGCGAGCGGCGATGGTCAGCGAACGGGGTTTTGACGAGGCGCTCTGGCAGCGCCTGTGCCGTGAAATGTACTGGCCGGCGATTCATATTCCCGAAGCGTACGGCGGCCTGGGGCTGGGCTTTGTCGAGCTGTCGATTTTGCTGGAACAGATGGGCCGGCGCTTGCTGTGTTCGCCGTTCTTCGCCACCGCCTGCATGGCCACACCCGCGCTGTTGCTGGCCGCCAACGAACAACAAAAACAATGCTGGCTGCCGTTGATCGCCGACGGCAGCCTCACCGCTACGCTGGCCTTCAGCAGCGCCAACGGCTGGGCGGCCAAGGATGTTCAGGCCACGGTGGTGACCGATGGCGAGGGTTTTGTGCTTGATGGAGCCCTCAATCATGTGCTGGACGGGCACAGCGCTGAGCTCTTGATCATCGCCGCTCGGGTTCCCGGATCGACCGGCGAGGTGGGCATCAGCCTGTTCGCCGTGGACGCAGACCGGACAGGCATCGAGCGTCAAATGTTGCCGACCATGGACCAGACCCGTCGTCAGGCACGGGTTCAGCTCAAGGGGTTGTACCTCAGCGCTGACTGCCTGCTCGGTGAGTTCGGTGCGGGCTGGCCGCACCTGGAGCGGGTGCTGCAACTGGCGTGCATCGGCCTGGCTGCCGAACAGACCGGTGGCGCGCAGCAGGTGCTCGACCTGAGCGTTGCCTATATGCAGGAACGCCAGCAGTTCGGTCGACCCATCGCCAGTTTCCAGGCGCTCAAACACCGTGCCGCCGACATGATGCTGCAGGTTGAATGCGCACGTTCGGCCAGTTATTACGCGGCCTGCGTGGCCCAGGAAGTCCTCGATCCCGAAGGCGACCCGCAGGTAGCCGCCGAGCTGCCGCTGGCGGCGGCGCTGGCCAAGGCGCAGTGCTCTGAAACCTATTTCCATTGCGCGTCCGAGTCGATCCAGTTACACGGCGGCGTTGGTTTCACCTGGGAATACGATCCGCACCTCTACTTCAAACGCGCTCGCGCCAGCGAAAGCTTTCTCGGCGCACCGGCCTGGCATCGAGAGCGCATTGCCGTGGCGATTCTTGGGGAGCAAGCATGAAAATCAGTTTCAGCGAGCAGGACGAATGCTTCCGTCAGGAAGTGGCCGACTGGTTGAGCGTGAACCTGTGCGGTGAGTTCGAGCCTCTGCGTTTTCGCGGTGGCCCGGGTGACGAACATATGTTTCCCGAGGAACGCAAAGCTTGGGAACGCAAACTCGCCGAGGGCGGCTGGACGTGTGTCGGCTGGGCGCCGGAGCACGGTGGGCGTGGTCTGTCGATCAGCCAGCAGGTGATTTTCCACGAAGAGTACGCCCGCGCTGGCGGCCCGGGACGCATGGGGCATATCGGCGAAGGGCTGGCCGGACCGACCATTGCCGCGTTCGGCACGGCCGAGCAGCAACAGCGCTTTCTGCCGGGCATCGTCAACGGCACGTCCTTCTGGTGCCAGGGCTATTCCGAGCCGGGGGCCGGGTCCGACCTGGCCAACGTCAAGACCCGCGCGGTGCTTGATGAAGCCCGCGGCACCTGGGTGATCAACGGACAAAAAGTCTGGACCTCCCTGGCCCATGAGTCGGACTGGTGTTTTGTGATCGCCCGCACTGAACCGGGCAGCGTTGGCCATCGCGGCTTGTCCTTCTTGCTGGTGCCCATGGCCCAGACGGAAATTACCGTGCGGCCGATCGAGCAATTGACCGGCACTTCCGAGTTCAACGAAGTGTTCTTCGATGATGCCTGCACCGACGCCGCGAACATAGTTGGGGCGCCGGGTGAGGGCTGGAAGATCGCCATGGCCTTGCTCGGTTTCGAGCGCGGGGTATCGACCCTCGGCCAGCAGATGCAATTTCACAATGAACTGAACGAAATCATCGCCATCGCCCGGGCCAATGGTGCCGCGCGTGACCCGATCCTGCGCCAGCGCCTGGCCGAAGCCTGGAGTGGGTTGCGGATCATGCGCTACAACTCGCTGCGCATGCTGTCCGGGGCGCAGGACGGTTCGCTGCGCAAGGAAGCGACCATCTACAAACTGTTCTGGTCCACCTGGCACGCCAGCCTCGGCAAGCTGGCAATGGACGTCCTCGGTGCCGAGGCCGAAGTGCTGGAGGCCGCGCCTTACCAACTCACCCGTTTGCAATCGCTGTACCTGTTCAGTCGCGCCGACACCCTCTACGGCGGCAGCAACGAGATCCAGCGCAACATCATCGCCGAGCGCGCCCTGGGAATGCCCAAAGAACCGCGCCTGCGCACCTGACCAAGGAGTTTTCCATGTCTGTTCCTCACTATGTTGCAGGTCACGGCCTGCTGCGTGACAAGTCGGTGCTGATCACGGCTGCGGCCGGGGCCGGTATTGGTTTTTCCGCCGCGGTGCGTGCCGCCGAGGAGGGTTGCCGCGCCTTGATGATCAGCGATATCCATGAAGGCCGACTGGCAGAAGCGGTGTCGAAAATCCGCGAAACGACCGGTCTGCAACAGGTCTTCGGTCAGGTCTGTAACGTCGCTGATGAAGCTCAGGTTCAACAGCTGATTGCCTGCGCCGAGCGCGATCTGCAGGGTGTCGATGTGCTGATCAACAACGCTGGTCTTGGTGGTTCGCGGCTGCTGGTGGACATGACGGATGAGGAGTGGAACCGGGTCCTCGACGTGACGCTCACCGGCACCATGCGCATGACCCGCGCCATGTTGCCGAAGATGATCGAGCGGCGTGCCGGGGTCATCGTCAACAACGCCTCGGTGCTGGGCTGGCGGGCGCAGAAAGAGCAGTCGCACTACGCGGCGGCCAAGGCTGGGGTCATGGCGTTGACCCGTTGCGCCGCGGTCGAGGCGGCTGACTACGGGATCCGCATCAACGCGGTAAGCCCGAGCATTGCGTTGCACGATTTCCTGCGTAAGTCCGCCCCTCAGGCGGTGCTCGATCAACTTGCCGCCAACGAAGCGTTTGGCCGTGCCGCCGAGGTCTGGGAAGTGGCCAATGTGATGATGTTTCTGGCCAGCGACTACAGTTCCTACATGACCGGCGAAGTGTTGTCGGTGTCCAGTCAGAGGGCGTGAACATGTCACGTATTTTCGACACGCCACTGGCCTTGCACGATGCCGTGGGAGAAGTGCTGGGCGTCAGCGACTGGCTGGTTCTTGCTCAGGAGCGCATCGACCGGTTCGCCGAGGCGACCGGTGATCACCAGTGGATTCACGTAGATCCGCTCAAGGCCGCCAGCGGTCCCTTCGGCACCTGCATCGCCCATGGCTATCTGAGCCTGGCGTTGGTCAATCTGTTTTTACCGCAGATCGTCGAGGTGCGCGGCATTGCCATGGGGGTCAATTATGGCTGTGAGCGGGTGCGCTTTCCCACGGTAGTGCGTGTTGGCTCGCGGGTGCGTGGCAGTGCGCAATTGATGGCGGTCGAGGAGGTCAAGGGCTGCGTGCAGGCGACCATTCGCGTCAGCGTCGAAATCGACGGCGAGGAGCGTCCCGGCTGTGTGGTCGACACCATCAGCCGTTACTACCCCGCGTGAACCCATTAGCAGAACATTCGAGGAATCCAGCATGAAAGAAGCCGTCATCGTTTCGACCGCCCGTACCCCAATCGGCAAAGCCTTTCGCGGTGCATTCAATGACACCGACGCCCCGCAGCTCGGCGGCCATGTGGTGCGCGAAGCCGTGCGTCGCGCTGGCATCGAGCCGGGTGAAGTGGACGATGTGATCATCGGCGCGGCGGCGCAGCAGGGCACGCAGTCCTATAACCTCGGTCGTCTCTGCGCGATTGCCGGCGGCTTGCCGACCTCGGTCGCCGGGATGGCGGTCGAGCGCCAGTGTTCATCGGGACTGATGAGCATTGCCATGGCCGCCAAAGGCATCATGTGCGATGAAATCGACATCGCCGTGGCCGGTGGCCTGGAGTCGATTTCGCTGGTGCAGAACAAGCACAAGAACCTGTACCGCAATCAGTCAGGCTCGGTGATTGAGCTGGATCCGTACGCCTACATTCCGATGATCGAAACCGCCGAGATCGTCTCCGCGCGCTACGGTATTTCCCGCGAGGAACAGGATGAATACAGCTATCAGAGCCAGGTGCGCACCGCGCTGGCCCAGAGTAATGGGTTGTTCGACCGTGAACTCGCGCCGCTGACCAGCCGCAAGTCGATCTTCGACAAGGCCAGTGGCGAAACCCGCTTTGAGACCGTCACCTTGCTGCGCGACGAGTGCAACCGCATTGACACCACCCGCGAAAGCCTGAGTGCGCTGGAACCGGTGTGGCCGGGCGGTCAGTGGAGTGAAAAGGGCCGCTTCATCACGGCTGGCAACGCCTCGCAGCTGTCCGACGGTGCTTCGGCCTCGGTGTTGATGAGTGCCAAATTGGCCGAGAAGCGTGGCCTGGAGCCGCTGGGGATTTATCGCGGGATGGCGGTCGCTGGCTGTAACTCCGACGAGATGGGCGTCGGCCCGGTCTACGCCATCCCGAAACTGCTCAAGCGCCATGGCCTGACCGTGGACCACATTGGCCTCTGGGAGTTGAACGAGGCGTTTGCCTGTCAGGTGCTGTATTGCCGCGACACCCTGGGCATTCCTGCTGAACGCATGAACGTCAACGGCGGTGCGATTTCGGTGGGCCATCCGTTCGGCATGTCCGGTGCGCGGATGGTCGGTCACGCGTTGGTCGAGGGGCAGCGCCGCGGTTTGCGTTACGTGGTGGTGAGCATGTGCATCGGCGGCGGCATGGGTGCCGCCGCACTGTTCGAGGTGGTCTGAATGGTCAGTGCACAACAGATTCAAGCGACCATGGCGCGTTATGTGGAATTGGTGGACGCCGGTGACATCGACGGGATTGTCGCGCTTTACAGCGAAGATGCAGTGGTCGAAGACCCGGTCGGCAAGCCGCCGGTTCAGGGGCTTGTCGCCATTGAGCGTTTCTACCGCGAAGGGCTGGGCGCGAGCAAAGTCTCTGCGACCCTGACCGGCCCGGTTCGGGCGACGTTGAATGGTTGTGGGGCGATGCCGTTTCGGGTCGATATGGAATGGGCCGGGCAACCGTGCTCGCTTCATGTGATCGATGTGATGGAGTTCGATGCCGACGGCAAGATCCGTTCGATGAAAGCCTATTGGAGCGAGATCAACCTGACCGCCCAAAGCCACGCATAAACCTTGCAGCTGCCGAGCCTGCGAGGCCTGTGGGAGCGAGCTTGCTCGCGATGAGGGCGTATCAGTCGACGAAATGGTTGCCTGACTCACCGCTATCGCGAGCAAGCTCGCTCCCACATTCGATCCTCAGAAGACACTGGATTGGTGTTCGACAGTTATCCCCTGTAGGAGCTGGCGCAGCCTGCGATCTTTTGATCTTGATCTGGTCGGCGACGCAGATATCGCCAAGATCGCAGCCTGCGGCAACTCCTACATTGACCGGTTACACCCTGAGGGCTTGGGAATATTCCGCATTCTGCGTCTGCCCGGTTTCGTAGTACGCCTTGAGATTCTCGGCAATCTGGCGCACGACGTTGTTGAACGCCTTGGCCAGCAGCATTTCCATCAGCCTGCCACCGCGCAGGCTGTAGCTCATTTGGGTGGTGATGCGTGTCGCGTCACCCTCGGCCTGCAAGGCATAACTGAAGCTGGCTTCGCGGAACGGGAAGGGCGCGCCGCCGCTGGCCTTGTGCAGGATCAGCACGAAACCGACACCTTCCTGCCATTGCACCACGCTCTCATCCAGCCACTGACCCCCCTTGCGAAACACCCGGCGACTGGCGCCAAGCCCTTCGCGTGCACCAAGATGAAACTGGCAACCGGTCAGACCTGGCACATAGTGCGGGGCGAGGCTCAGGTCGCGCAGTTTGGCCCATGCGGCTTGTGGGGTGAGGTCGAGCAGGACGCTGTGGCTGGCAATCGCGGGCATGCTGGAATTCCTCTTGTTCAATTGGATTGTGCCGCATCGAGAAACGCCGGACGTTCGCCACCGCCGTGCACGGTGATGTCCGCGCCGCTGACATAACGTGCCAGTGTTGATGCCAGATACAGACAGGTATCGCCGATGTCTTCCGGAGCCGCCAGGCGTTGCAGCGGGATGGTGGCCGCCACCCGGGCAAGGCCCGCCTGATCGCCATAATGCATGGCCGCCTGCTCGGTGAGAATCAACCCGGCCGTCACAGCGTTGACCCGCACCTTCGGCGCCCATTCCACCGCCAGCGAACCGGTCAGGTTCAGCAGCCCGGCCTTGGCCGCGCCATAAGCGGCAGTGCCCGGCGAGGGGCGGGTGGCGCTGACGCTGCAAATATTGATGATTGCGCCACCGTCGGCTTGCGCCTGCATCACCTGATTGGCCTGCTGACAGAGATTCAGCGGAGCCAACAGGTTGAGGCGGATGATCGCTTCGCTAAAACGCGGCGAGGCACTGGCCGCGTCGGCATTCGGTGAACCGCCGGCATTGTTGACCAATACATCGAGGCGACCGAAACGCTCGACGATACTGTCGATCAACCGCCCGGACTGTTCGACATCCCGCAGGTCGCAGGGCAGAAACAGCGCCTCGCGCCCGGCGCTGGCTGGCAGGGTGTCCGGTGCTTCGCGACCGCAGATCACCACTTCGGCACCACCGTCGAGAAAACGCTGACTGATACCGCGACCGACACCCTTGCCACCGCCGGTGACCAGTACCACTTTGCCGCGAAAGTCCATCGGATCAAGCATGGTTGCCTCGTTCTGTCGCTGGGGAATGCAGCCGATGCTAGGTCTGTGGCGCCCGCCGGCCAACGTCCGAAAAGACTAGGGCGGCGTAGTCCTGTCGGACGATGTTGTTTGCCCGGGCGCTCGGAATAATCCGGCGACAACAACAGGCCGGGAGGACACCTTATGGACGCATCAGCGCAAGGGCACTTCGTCACGCTGCCGGAAGGTTTGCAGCTGCATTACTTGGATATCGGCGGGCAGGACAGCGGCAGCGGCGAGCCGGTGATTTTCATTCACGGCAGCGGGCCGGGCGCCAGCGGCCACAGCAACTTCAAGCAGAACTATCCGGTGTTTGCCGCGGCAGGCTACCGAACCATCGTCCCGGACCTGCCAGGTTATGGCGCTTCTGATAAGCCAGACACCCTCTATACCCTGGACTTCTTTGTCGACGCCTTGAGCGATTTGCTCGATGCCCTGGACATCCAGCGATGCGTGCTGGTCGGCAATTCTCTGGGCGGTGCGATCGCGATCAAACTGGCCCTCGACCAACCGCAGCGGGTCAGCCGGCTGGTGCTGATGGCACCCGGTGGCCTGATGGAAAAAGAACAGTATTACCTGCAGATGGAAGGCATCCAGAAAATGGGTGCGGCCTTCGCCAAGGGTGAACTGCACGATGCGGGCGGAATGCGCCGGCTGCTGGCGCTGCAACTGTTCGATGAATCCTTGATCAGCGACGAGACGGTCAATGAGCGGGTCGCAGTGGTGCGCCAGCAACCGGTTTGCGTGTTGTCGACTATGCAAGTGCCGAACATGACCTCGCGCCTCGGCGAGTTGCAGTGTCCGATCCTCGGTTTCTGGGGCATGAACGACAAATTTTGCCCGGTGTCTGGCGCGCAAACGATGATGCAGCACTGCCAGAACATTCGCTTTGTACTGCTCAGCGAATGCGGGCATTGGGTGATGGTCGAGCACCGTGAACTGTTCAATCGCGAGTGCCTGGAATTTTTTCAGGAGGCTCGCTCATGAGTGAACAACTGCGCCATCAATTCGGCGAAGAGCTTTATCAGGCGCTACTGAGCGGCACCACCCTGGCGCCGCTGACCGAGCGCTGGCCATCGATCAGCATCGAAGACGCCTACCATATTTCCGTCTACAGCATCGAACGCCGGGTGGCCGCCGGTGACCGGATTGTCGGCAAGAAAATCGGCGTGACCTCCGTAGCAGTCCAGCAAATGCTCAACGTGCATCAGCCGGATTTCGGCTTCATCACCCGACAGATGTCGTTCGCCAATGACGCGCAAATCTCCCTCGCCGCGAACAAACTGATCCAGCCCCGCGCCGAGGGAGAGATTGCCTTCAAGCTCAAGCACGATCTGATCGGCCCCGGTGTTACCGAAGCCGACGTGTTGGAAGCGACCGAGTATGTGACGCCTTGCTTCGAGATAGTCGACTCACGGATTCACGACTGGCGGATCCGCATACAAGACACCGTCGCCGACAACGCCTCTTGCGGTGTGTTCGTGCTGGGCGATGTTCAGGTCGATCCACGGACGCTGGATTTGCCCAATTTGCGCATGCGTGTGTTCAAGAACGGCGAGCCTCTCAGCGAAGGTTTGGGCTCGGCGGTGCAGGGTAATCCGCTGACGGCCGTGGCCTGGCTGGCCAACACCCTGGGTGCTTTCGGTATTCCATTCAAGGCCGGGGAAATCATTCTCTCCGGCTCTTTGGTGCCGCTGGAGCCTGCGCGTGCGGGCGACCTTTTTTCTCTGACTATCGATGGCCTGGGCAGTGCCCAGGTGTCCTTCTGCGCCTGACCTGTGGGGTTTAACCGGATGAGCAAGAAACTCAGAGCGGCCATTATCGGCCCGGGCAATATCGGCACTGACCTGCTGATGAAAATGTATCGATCGGAATGGATCGAGCCGGTCTGGATGGTCGGCGTCGACCCGCAATCCGAAGGCCTTAAACGCGCTCGTGAACTGGGCGTGAAAACCACGGCCGAGGGCGTCGACGGGTTGCTGCCCCATGTGCTCGACGATGATATTCGCATCGCCTTCGATGCCACGTCGGCTTATGTGCACGCGGAAAACAGCCGCAAGCTCAACGAACTGGGGGTGATCATGATTGATCTCACGCCAGCGGCCATCGGCCCGTTCTGCGTGCCGCCGGTCAATCTCAAGGAGCATGCGGCGACGTTGGCGATGAACGTCAACATGGTGACGTGCGGCGGCCAGGCGACCATTCCGATGGTCGCGGCAGTGTCGCGGGTCCAGTCGGTGAGGTACGGCGAGATCGTCGCCACCGTGTCCTCCGGTTCGGTCGGCCCGGGCACTCGCCAGAACATCGACGAATTCACCCGCACCACGGCCGGTGCGGTGGAGAAGATCGGCGGCGCCCGAAGCGGCAAGGCAATCATCGTCATCAACCCGGCCGAGCCACCGCTGATGATGCGCGATACCATCCACTGCCTGACGGATGACGAACCGAATCAGGACGCCATTCGCACCTCGGTGTTGCAGATGGTCAAGGAAGTGCAGCGCTATGTTCCCGGCTACAAGCTGATCAATGGCCCGGTGTTCGATGGGCGCAAGGTGTCGATTTTCATCGAAGTCGAAGGCCTCGGCGACTTCCTGCCCAAGTCCGCCGGCAACCTCGACATCATGACCGCTGCGGGGCTGCGTACCGCCGAGATGTTCGCCGAAGAAGCCCACAAGGGCACCCTGCAACTGCCCGTCCGTTGAGTGGAGAATTGCCATGAATTTGCAAGGTAAGAGCGTCCGTCTGCACGACATGAGCCTGCGCGACGGCATGCATGCCAAACAGCATCAAATCAGCCTGGAACAGATGATCTCGGTGGCGACCGGCCTCGATGCGGCCGGCGTGCCGCTGATCGAAATCACCCACGGCGATGGCCTGGGCGGTGCGTCGCTGAACTACGGTTTCCCCGCCCACAGTGACGAGGAATACTTCGCGGCGGTGATCCCGCGTATGAAACAGGCCAAGGTCTCGGCGCTGTTGTTGCCGGGTATCGGCACCCTCGATCATTTGAGAATGGCCCATGAACACGGGGTGTCGACCATTCGTGTGGCCACCCACTGCACCGAGGCGGACGTCTCCGGCCAGCACATCGGCATGTCAGCGAAAATGGGCCTGGATACCGTCGGCTTTCTGATGATGGCGCATATGGTCAGCGCGGAAAAACTGCTGGAGCAGGCGCGGTTGATGGAGAGTTATGGGGCCAACTGCATTTACTGCACTGACTCGGCGGGCTACATGCTGCCTGATGAAGTCACTGAGAAAATCGCTGCATTGCGAGCCGGGCTGAGTGCCGGGACCGAAGTCGGTTTTCACGGTCACCACAACATGGGCATGGCGATTGCCAATTCCCTTGCCGCGATCGAGGCGGGCGCCGCACGTATCGACGGTTCGGTGGCGGGGCTGGGCGCAGGGGCCGGCAATACGCCGCTCGAAGTGTTTGTCGCAGTGCTTGAGCGGATGGGCGTCAACAGTGGCATCGATTTGTACCGGATCATGGACGTTGCCGAGGACCTGGTCGTGCCGATGATGGACCAGCCGATCCGCCTCGACCGCGATGCGCTGACCCTGGGTTACGCCGGGGTCTACAGTTCGTTCCTGTTGTTCGCTAAACGTGCCGAGCAAAAGTACGGTATTGCCGCACGTGAGCTGCTGGTGGAATTGGGTCGACGCGGCACTGTCGGCGGTCAGGAAGACATGATTGAAGACCTGGCGCTGACCCTGTCACGGTCGCGGGGTGTCTTGCCAACCTGATCGGGCGACAGCACAAAAAAGCCACCGGCCTTGCTTGCAGGCCCGGTGGTTTTTTTATGGGAGCAGATTACGCACCAGCGGGGGATAGCAATTGATGGCACTGGCCGAGCAACTGATGAACGCCGCGGTCGGTCGGTAGGCTTCATTTTTGAAGCGCTGACACAGGCTGGCGGTGCTGCCGGCGCAGACGATGATGAACAGGGCACAGGTGGCTTTTCGCATAGCGAGCCTCTACACGGGTTTTATTGTTGTAGAGGCAAGGTATTGCGGCTGGCGGAATGTGGCTTCGTCCGAATGGACTACACAGGTCCCTTGTGGGAGGGCCGCCCCGGGTAATTGCGTACGACCTCGATCACCTGTGGGAGCGAGCTTGCTCGCGATGGCGGAGTGTCAGGCGACATCAATATTGAATGTACCGGCCTATTGGCGAGCAGGCTCGCTCCCACAGGTTTTTGTGTGTTGCCTTGGATTTGCGTGCGCCCCCGAATCCCCTGTGGGAGCGAGCTTGCTCGCGATAGCGGTGTGTCAGGCGACATCGATGTTGAATGTGCCGGCCCCATCGCGAGCAGGCTCACTCCTACAGGTTTTTGTGTGTTGCCTGGGATTTGCGTACGACCCGAATCCCTTGTGGGAGTGAGCCTGCTCGCGATAGCGGTGTGTCAGGCGACATCGATGTTGAATGTGCCGGCCTCATCGCGAGCAAGCTCGCTCCCACAGGTTTTTGTGTGTTGCCTGGGAGTTGTGTGCGCCCCGAATCCCCTGTGGGAGTGAGCTTGCTCCGGGCGGCGTTCCGACGATGGCGGTGTGTCAGGCGACATCGATGTTGAATGTGCCGGCCTCATCGCGAGCAAGCTCGCTCCCACAGGTTTTGCGTGCGGCCAATGCGCCCATGGCCATGAACAGAGCTGCAATGGCCCGCGCTTCGTTGAGTTCGCCGCGGGCCACCAGGTCGGGGATCTGCGCCAGCGGCACGCGCAGGCATTCCAGCGGTTCGGGCTCGTCGCCGACCAGTTGGCAAGGACTCAACTGTTCGGCCAGCACCACGCGGTAGCGATGGCACAGGTGACCCGGTGCCAGGGTCAGTTCGCCCAGTTCGCTGAGGCGTGCGGCGCGCATCCCGACTTCTTCGCAGAGTTCGCGTTGCGCCGCCTGCAGATAGTCTTCATCAGGCTCCGCGCCGCCCTTGGGCAGGCCTAGTACGGTTTTTTCGACACCGACCGCATATTCACGCACCAGCAACACATGCAGCGGATCGGGCATCGCCACCAGCATCACCGAGCGATAACCGGTGCCGCGCAGACGCTCGTAAACCCGCTGCTGGCCGTTGCTGAATTGCAGGTGCAAGGCTTCGATCTGAAAATAGCCGCTTTCAGCCAGCAATTCAGTCTTGAGGATGGTCGGACAGTTGCGCATGGTCAGGCCCCTGGTTGGGATAACGCCACTGTGCGCCGTGCCGGGATGGCCGCCATCGTCCGAGCGGACGAGGGCGGAGGTTGAACGCTAACCGAGGGTCGCCACGCTGCGCAGGATCAGCCGCACGAGCATGGTCTGGCGGGTCACGCCGGTCTTGGAGAAGGTTGACCGCAGGTGCGCCCGCGAGGTGTTGCGGCTGATACCCAGCTCTTCGGAGGCTTCGTCGAGGGTTAAGCCGTTGGCCAACAACATGGCCAGTTGAGTTTCGGCCGGGGTGAAGTCGAACAGCGCGCGGACGATCTCCTGTGGTGCGGTGGATTGTTGCTCCGGGTCGCTGATGAAAATCACCACGGTGGGGCATTGCTTGCCTTCGCTCCAGTCCGACAACGGCACCGAGCGCACGATGATCCCCAGGTCCGCTCGCCCGGAAGGCCGTTGCACGCGCAGGGCTTCGACCACCGACGGGTTGCTGCTTTTTTGCGAGAGCAGCGATTGTTTCACCAACCGCCGGAACTCTTGAGTGTCTCGCGCGGTGCCGACTTGCAGGCCGTCGTTGACCAGTTTGATGCCGTCCTTTTCCTGGATCAGCCGATCGGCGACCTGGTTGGTTTGCAGCACTTTGCCGGCCTCGTCGAGGATGATCGTTCCGACCGCCAACTGATTCACCGCGCCGGCGTAGAGGTTACGCTCGGCTTCGATGCGATTGAGCTGCATGTGGATCTTGATCGAGCGTTCCAGGTGCGGGATGAAGTGCGTCAGCAAGGCTTTCTCTTCGTTGCCGAAGGCCTTGTCATCGCGTCCGCGACTGATGCGGATACGGCACTGGGCGCCATCGCAGGTGTTGATGTCGGCGCCGAGGATGTGGAAAACATCCACCGGCTCGAGGAAATTCTTATAGAACTCCGAGTGCTGCCAATCGTCGTTGGACACGAACTCGGCGAGGGTCACCACCTGGCGGTTGGGCAGGTCGACAAACGGGTCGAGGGTGAAAAAGTGTTTGTTGTACGACGCGGTCGCCTCGGTCGACGTACCGGTGGTGTTGACCATCAAGCCATCCACATGCGCGCTGGGCGGACGCAGGATGAAGGTCACGTACTTGCTTTCCAGGTACACGTTGAGCTGGTTGAGAAAGGTCGCCCAGGGAATGGTTTCCAGCGGTCCCTGATAGAGGTTGCCGATCAAATCACTGAACGTATCGAGGCTGAGGCTCTGCTGCATAGGGAAAACCGTTTTTATTATTAGCGTTGGCGGTGGCCGAGAATAAGCGCCGATATCGACTCCTTGCAACGCTCGGGCTCAAGGCCTGACGGGCGGCTGCCGGTCAGGCGCAGGGCGCGCAAAAGGCCGCTGTGTTCAGGCCCGTTCGCTGGCGCGCACGACGAACCGTTTTTGCTCCAGCACGTCGGCCGAGAGCGCCGCGACGTCGGTGTAGAACTGCTCGTACCAGCGGCGCAGTTGATAGACCGGGCCATCGCCATCACACAGCAACGGGTTGTCGACGCGGGTCTTGCTGTGCCAGATCGTCACGTCTTCGTAGAAGGCTTCCTGGGCCTGTTGCACGTAGGCCTTGGCCATCGCCTGATTCTGTTCTTCGCTCAGCCCCGGAATCTTTTTCACCAGCACGCCGTAGCGCAGGGTGAAGCTGTCGAGGTCGATCGGTACATGGCAGTTGAGCAGGATCGAATGGATCGGTTGGCCGTTCATCGCGCCGGTCATTTCGGTGATCTGGTAGGCCGGGCCGAAGTAGGTGGCCACGGTGCTCAACGCGCTGTCGCCGGACAAGCGCTCACTGCGGGCGCTCATGATCTGAGTGGCCAGATGGCCTTCGAAGACGTTACTGAATTCCTCGACGGGGGCGCCATGTACCGTGCCGAAGTGCGCCATGTCGGCGACGTTGTCGATCAGTTCGCGGCAATTGGTGCCGATCTGCAATTCGGCGACTTCCCACGCGGCCCACTCGTCACTGAAGCAAGCGTCAATGCGCGGGATGCGTTGCTCAGGGAGCGGCGGGTTGCCTTCCGGGTCATTCCAGACGAACAGCAACTGGTTTTCTTCCATGAGCGGCCAGCTCTTGAGCCGGGCCCGTGGCGGAATGCGTTTGGCGTAAGGAATGTCATCGCAGACACCATCGGCACCCCAGCGCCAGGCGTGGAACGGGCAGCGAATCGAGTTGCCTTCAACACAACCGGTACTGAGGTCGGCGCCCATGTGCGGGCAGTAGCCATCCAGAATATGCAGCTCGCCGTCTTCGCCCTGAAAGGCCACCAGCCGGGTGCCGAACACCTCCAGACGATGGGCTTTGCCGTCGCGGTATTGGGCGGCCAGACCAAGGCAGTGCCAGCCACGGGCGTAGCGGTCTTCCAGCAGTTTGGCTTCGATGCGGTGCAAGGTACTCATCTTATTATTCTCCCAGGGTTCACGGGGTTGGCGCCTGTCACGGATTCTGCCGCCCCTGTAGAAGCGGGCATCGTCTGAATGGACGATGGCCGGTTTACGCCCGCCCGCTCTACTGACGCCATTGGACCCAGTGCAGGAGTTGGCGATGAGCAATGAACAAGGGCCGGTCGCGGTGATTACCGGGGCCGCCAGTGGTATTGGCCGGGGTTTGGCCGAGCATGCGGCAAGGCTGGGGATGCGCCTGGTGCTGGCCGATCTCGATGGACCGGGGTTGCAAGCGCTGTGCGATGAACTGCGGACGGGCGGTGCACAGGCGATTGCTTGCGTCACGGATGTTGGCGATCTGGCGCAAGTCGAGCGCTTGCGCGATGTCGCCCTCGAGCACTTTGGCGGGGTTGATCTGCTGTTCAACAATGCCGGAGTGATGCAGACCGGCTACAGCTGGGAAATCACTGCGCAGCAATGGCAACGGATGCTCAACGTCAACCTCAGCGGTGTGATCAATGGCATTCGCAGTTTCGTCCCGCTGTTTTTGCGCCAGGGGCGGGCGGCCCATGTGATCAACACGGCGTCCCTCGCGGGCTTGCTCAGCAGCCCGTTGATGGCGCCGTACAACGTGACCAAGCAGGCAGTGGTCGCACTCTCGGAAACCCTGCACTACGAATTGAGCATGCTCGGTGTGCCGGTCTCTGTCTCGGTGGTGTGCCCAGGGCCGGTGGCCAGCGAAATCATGGCGTCGAATCAAGGGGTGGATGCGGCCGGTTCGTCATTCAGTCAACTGCTCGATAGCAGCATCCGCCAAGGCATGACGCCGAGCGAGCTGGCGGAGCAAGTGTTCGCCGCCATCGCTGAAAAACGCTTCTGGGTCTTCCCTCACAAAGGTTTCAAACCAGCGTTGGAGCGACGTGTGCAAAGCATCCTGGAAGAAACCAATCCGCAGTTTCAAATGACCGATGTAGAGGGAAATGCCCATGCCGCTCGATAAGCAGATCGCCGCAGTGCTCCAGCAATTTCGCGACCTGCCGGAGCCCGACTTCAGCCAGCTCGATGCCAAGCAATATCGGCAGCTTTCCGACAACCTGCTGCCCGCCATCCCCGGCGACCCGATGATCGAAGTGCGTAATCTGCGGGTCGCCGGCGCGGCGGGCGAGCTGGATGCGCGGCTGTATCGGCCACTGGAGCAGGACAACCTGCCGCTGTTGGTGTTCTTCCACGGAGGCGGTTTTGTCATGGGCAACCTCGACACCCATGACAACCTCTGCCGCTCACTCGCCAGTTTGACGGAGGCGGTGGTGGTGTCGGTCGCCTACCGACTGGCGCCAGAAAACCATTTCCCGGCGGCACCGCTCGATTGTTATGCGGCCACGTGCTGGCTGGTCGAGCACGCGTCTGAACTGGGCGTCGATGGCAACCGGCTGGGCTTGGCCGGGGACAGCGCCGGGGGCAACCTGGCGCTCGCCGTGAGTCGGCTGGCGGTGCAACGTCAGGGGCCGAAAATCAGTTATCAGTGCCTGTTTTACCCGGTCACCGATGCACGTTGCGACAGTCAGTCCTATGAGGATTTTGCCGAGGGCTATTTCCTCACCGGTGCAATGATGTACTGGTTTTGGCAGCAGTACCTGCAGGATGCCGATCAGGGGGATGATCCCTTGGCCTCGCCATTGCGCGCCGACCGGTTGGCGGACTTGCCGCCGACCACCCTGATCAGCGCCGAGTTTGATCCTTTGCGCGACGAGGGCGAGGCGTTTGCCTTGCGTCTGCGGGAAGCTGGCGTGCCAGTGCGCGTGCAGCGCTGCGAGGGCATGATTCACGGGTTTATCAGCATGGCGCCGTTTGTCGAGCGCGCTGCGCAAGCCTTGTCCGATGCCGCGGCCGACCTGCGCAGAGCGCTATCTGGAGTGAACACATAACTTGTGGGAATGAGCTTGCTCCGATGTTGAATGTGCTGCCGTCATCGCGAGCAAGCTCGCTCCCACAGTTTGATCTTCAGTGAACACCAAACATGCGGACGACAGAAATCCCCTGTGGGAGCGAGCTTGCTCGCGATAGCTATATACCAGACACATCCAGCTAAAAAGTGACTCCGCACTCATGTGTTCGCCGGTCTAGTCTTCCTCATGACTTCATCGAATAGGGCAAAGGAATGCCTGATTTACCCGCTTCACGTCGTCTTCGCATTGGCCGCTATCCCGAACCCAACCGGATTTATCTGCTGACCACCAACACACTTGACCGAAACCCCGTTTTCAAGGATTTCGGCTTGGGCAGGCTGGTCGTTGACCAATTTCGAAGTGCACAGGAACAAGGCTGGGCGAACTCTTTGGCCTGGGTCGTCATGCCCGATCATTTTCATTGGTTGATCCAATTGCAGCAGTGTTCACTGAGTGAACTGATGCAAAAAACCAAATCGTTGAGTACGCGGGCCGTGAACATGTCTACGGGGCGAAGAGGCAGCCTTTGGCAACAGGGTTATCACGATCGTGCGTTGCGGCGAGATGAGGACTTGGTGAAGCTTGCCCGTTATGTCGTTGCAAACCCATTGCGGGCAGGGTTGGTAGAGAAGCTGGGCGAGTATCCGCTGTGGGACGCGATTTGGGTTTGATCAGAAACCGTGTCGCCGCAATCGCGAGCAAGCTCGCTCCCACAATAGTTCGTGGTGTTCGCAGATTTTGTGTACACCCAGTAACCCTGTGGGAGCGAGCTTGCTCGCGATGGCGGTATGTCAGAGACATCAATGCTGAATGTCAAACCGCAATCGTCGGAACGCCGCCCGGAGCAAGCCCGCTCCCACAGGGAGGTTCTGCGTGCCTTAAGGTTTAATGTCTCGCAACATTTCCTTCGCCTGATCCTGCACCGCACCCGGCGCACTCATGTTGCCGTCGATCACGGTGATCACCGCATGCCCTTGCCATAACTGATACGCATCGGCCTGTTGCTGGGCGGCTGTCGGTGTCGGCGGGGCGACCAGGTTGACGTGAACCACACCGTCGGCGCCGCGCTGGGAGGTGAAGTTCACCCGGTCCCAATTGCCGATCGGGGCAAAACTCACGCCTTTGACGTCATTGGCCGCCAGCGCCGGGTAATTGATATTCAACCCGCTGACACCCGGCAAACCGAGCACATTCAACTCGCAGCCGAAGTTGTCTTTTTCGCAGGACTGTTTGGCGTGAGCACCCGCGAGGCTTGCCTGCTCGATAACCTTCACCGCAAACCGGGCAGTGTCATCCATGGCGCCGAGGGTTTTGCGGTAGCCGGCCTGTTGGTCGCGGATGATCAGGTCCATGTCGATGGCCGTCGACACCGCCACCGCCGGAATGCCCTTGAACATCGCGCGGACCGCTGCGTTCAAGGTGCCGGACATTTGCGTCAGCGGGCCGACGTTTTCACCAAAATTACTGCCCGACACCACCAGGTCTGGCGGATTGCCTTTGAGCAGCACGTCCAGGCCAACATTGACCGCGTCTACCGGGGTGCCGATGGCGGACGTCTTGCCCGGGGGCGGGGAGTAGCCCTCGGGAGGACCGACGCAAAATTTGCCTGGCGCCAACTCGGTCACTGCCAACGTCTGCCCGGGCACGACCACGCTGGCCGCACTGATGCCACTGCTGTCGTTTAACGGACCAACGAGGGTCACCTGATGCCCGGCGGCCGTCAGCGCCCGGTACATCGCATCGATGCCGGGCGCCCGACAACCGTCGTCGTTGGTCAGCAAGATATTCAGTGCGTTGGCCTGCATCGACAGGCTGACACTGGCCATGGCGATGACGCCAGTGAGCAATTTATTCATGGGGAGTTTTCCGTGACATGAGCGAGTTCAAAAAAGCACAACGCCCCGACCGAGTAAATCGGTCAGGGCGCAGAGGGTTTAGCGGGTGCCGAGTTTGCGCAGGTTGCCGGGGGTGAATTCGTCTTCAGTGAAGGCGGTGGCGTTGAGCTTGGCGGGCTTTTGATCGATCAACATCCGGTCAACCAGATACGAACCGGCGATCAGGTCATGGTAGATCCCGAGGCGAGCGTGGTAGCGCTGCAGTTCGTAGGCGTAGATCGAAGTTTGCATGTTGGTGCGCCAGAGTACGCCGCGGCTGTCGTAGTTGTCGGCCAGGGTCGCGGCCCAGGAGTCTTCGTCCAGGTACAACACACGTTTGGCGTAAACATGGCGGGCGCCTTCCTTGAGGGTGGCCTGCAAGACCCAGACGCGGTGTTTTTCATAGCGCATGTACTGCGGATCGATGTGGCCGGTGGTGGCCAGAATCTGGTCGGTGGTCACACCAGGTTCGTCGATCTTGTAGTTGTGGTACGGGATGAAGATTTCTTTCTTGCCGACGATGGTCCAGTTGTAGCGATCCGGTGCACCGTTGAACAAACGGTCTTCGTCATACACTCGAAAACCGCCGGCGCCGCTCGGTGAGTCATAGCCTACGGTTGGCGCACGACGTACCCGACGTTGCCCCGGGCTGTACTGCCAGGCCTGACGAGGGGAGGCGGTCGGGTTGATGAACTCGTGACCGACGACAATCTCGCCTTTCTTGCGCACCGGCTCCAGGGTGGTGATCAGGAAGTTGGTGAGAATACCGTTGGCGCTCTCCAGGGTTTTATCCGGGCTGGACCAGATCGAGAAGATCTTGTAATTGACCTCTTCGAGCACACGTTCCTTGTTGGAATAGACCACCGCCTGCCCGTAGTTGGCCTCTTCGGTATTGGCGCGTCCGGCCAGCGTATGGTTGAACATCAACTCGCTACCGTTCTTTGGAATCGGGAACGGCGAGGCACCCCAGGCGTTTTGCGTGTCGTTGTTGTCGTTGGCCAGCTCGGCACTGACCGCGTTTTTCTTGACCAGGTCTTCCAGGCGCTGATCGAAACGGAAGTCGCGATGGCTCGGGTACACCGGAATGTTGAAGGTCGCGGGGTAGCGTTTTAGCAACGCTTTTTGGCCATCGGTGAGGTTGTCGGCGTACTTGTCCATGTTCTGCGCATTGATCACGAACAGCGGCTTTTCTGCCGCGTACGGGTCCGGGTACGGCGTGCCAGGGCCCGCGTATTTGAGCTGCGGCGGCAAGCCGCGCCATTTTCCGGTCCAGGCCGGGATGCTGCCGTCGGCGTTGCCGGCCTTCTCGGCACCCATCGGGGTCAGGTCCTGACCCAGGCGTGCGGCTTCTTCATTGCTGATTTTGGCCTGAACCAGGCCACTGCCGAGCAGGCTGACGGCCAACGCCGTGCCCAACAATGTGTGGGTAAATCTAGACATGCTGTGCTCCTCCATCAGGGGATTCAGAACCGGTATTTGAAGTTGAGGGCGACGTTGTCGCGGTCGGCCAACGGGGCGTTGTTGGCGTTGCCCAGGTAGGCGTTGTAACGGGCTTCGACGGTGAAGTTGCCCAGATAGCGCCACGAGCTGCCGATGCTCGCGCGGTCGTCGCCCTGGCCCGAGTTGATCGAGCCCACCAGTGCGCTGTCATGCTGGGCGGCGGTGCTGTAGGTGACGGGCACCGACATGTCCCAGCCGCTGAACACGTTGTTGTAATCGAAGTTCGCCTGAACCGTGTAGCCGAAGGCGTCGCGGTCATAGACCAGACTGTCGGTGCCCGGCTGCGAGAATCCAGGGGCGAATGTCACAGGTTCCGACTTGTCGTTGCTGAGCACGGTGTTGTAGACCAGCTCACCGGTCAGGGTGGTGTTGTCGGCCCATGATGTAGGGCCGAGCACGTAGATCATCGACGTCTGCGCCTGCAGGGTTTTGCCGCGCACCGGGCTTGAGAAACCGTTGTCGACCATCACTGGCTGACCGTCGCGGTAGCTGACTTCACCGGCCCAGCTCACGCTGCCCAGCACCGTGGAGAAACTCGCGCCAAACAGGTCGATGTTGTCGAAGTAGCGCACCCGGTAGTGCCCCAGGTCTGTCTGGAAATCCAGCGACGGGGTCTTGTCGTGGTAGCGCGAGTAGTAGAGGCCGAACTCGGTGTTGTTCAGCGACTCTGCCGCATAGGTCAGGGCCACACCGTATTGGCCGCTGTCGCTCGGCTTGTCGTCACCCAGGCGTGTCAGGAAACCGCTGGCGTCGTTGAAGCCACCCTCGTCGATGAAGTCGGTGGTGGAGAAGTAGCTACCCACGCCGAACAGCTCGGTCTTTTCCCATTTGTATTGGTAGTAGGCCTGCAGATCGAGGCTGTCGGTCAGGCTGAACTGCGTGAACAATTGGCCGACGGGCAGCAGGATCTCCTTGACCTCAACCCCCGGGGTGGTCGACTTGGTCGCATCCACCGGGCTCTGGGCGGCGGAAATGCCGGGGTAGAACAGGCTTTCACCCCAGCTCACCACCTGATTGCCGAGCCGTGCGTTGAAGTTGTGGCCGCCGATGTCCCAGGTGCCATACGCGTAGTAATCGAGCATGCGCAGTTCATTGCGGTGTTGGTCGATGGTGTCCTGGGAAAACCGGTCGGGACGGTTGCAATGACCGCCGGCGAAGCAGTTCGAGGTGCCTGTGTCGTTGTCGTTGCCTTGATCGTAAACGTTGTCGTAGAAGCCCGTCCCACGCAGGAATACGCCGTAGTCCTCACGCCATTTGATGTTGGCCTCGGTGAGAAAACCGCTGCGGTTGTTGATCAGGCTGCCTTTGTCGAATGCGTTGTCGCCATCGTTGCCGTTGGCATTGGCCGTCAGCTTGTGATCGCGAGACTCGGTCCGCCAAGCCAGGCTGTACGTCAGTGTGGTATCCCAGTCGACGCTCAAATCCTCGTTCGGCTGGAAACTCATGGCGCTGGCTTGACTACCCAGTCCACCAGCCAGCAAGAGCATGGCCAGCTGTACGCGAGGGTGCAGCGATTGTGGGGCGATTATTGTTTTTATCATGTCGTCCTCATGCCCAGGTCAGACCTGCCCGACCTGCATTTCAGGGGGGTGATTGGTGCTGTGGGCGACTATGGAGTCAGCTTTCGAGCGCAACATCGTCCAAGCGGACTAAGCGATTTGCACAGGGCTGGCGCGCCCATCGCCTTAGTCCCATCGGACGATGACCGTTCAGGACACGCGGCGAACAATCCCGAGACCGACTGCACCGGGCGAAGATCTGGCGGCGGCGGTTTCTGCCTGATGGGCGCTGAGCAAGGGTGATCGCATGAAAGCTGCCGGGATCAAATGGGATGAGTGCTGCGATGTACTGGTGATTGGCTCCGGAGCGGGGGGAATGACTGCGGCGCTGCGTGCCCACGATCTGGGGCTCAATGCGCTATTGATCGAGAAGAGCGCCGAATACGGCGGCACCTCGGCGGTGTCCGGCGGCGGCATCTGGATACCGGACAACCATCGGATCAAAGCCCTGGGCGGTAGTGATTCAGCGGAAGAAGCGATCGCCTATATTCGCGCGGTGACCCACGGCGAGATCGATGATGGGCGTATCGAAGCCTATGTCGAGCACGGTCGCGAGATGGTCGAATACCTTGAACAACAGACTCGCGTGCGTTTCGAGGCACAGCCTCGCTATGCCGATTACTACCCGGAAGTCGAAGGCGGAAAACCGGGCTATCGCTCCATGGACCCGCAACCGTTTGACGCCGCCGAACTGGGTGAGGAATTTCTGCGCATGCGTGCGCCATCTCCCGGAACCCTGATGATGGGACGCATGGCGATGACCATGAAAGAGGCACAGGTTCTGCTGTGCCGTGGCCCTGGCTGGTTGCGACTGACGCTGCGGGTGATGTGGCGTTACTGGCGTGACCGCGAGGGCCGGCGGTTGTCACGCCGCGACCGCTTCCTGACCCTTGGCAATGCCTTGATTGGCGCCTTGCGCTGTTCGTTGCAGGACCGCGGCAAATCCCTTTGGCTGAACTGTGCCCTGGAAGAACTGCTGCTCGTGGGTGATCGGGTTGGCGGCGCTCGCGTCTGTCGCGACGGGCAGTTACTCAACGTCAAGGCACGCTACGGCGTGATCATCGCGGCCGGTGGTTTCGAGCGTAATCAGGCGATGCGTACGCAGTATCTGCCACAGCCGACCCAGGCCACCTGGAGTGCCACGCCGCCGCACAATACCGGTGACGGCATTCGCGCCGGCCAGGCAATCGGTGCTCGCACTGCGCTGATGGACCATAGCTGGTGGGCGCCGACCACCCATGTCCAGGGTGAGGAAAAACAGCGCGCGTTGTTCGTCGAACGGACTTTGCCGGGCTGCGTGCTGGTCAACTCCGCCGGCGAACGCTTCGTCAACGAAGCCGCGCCCTATACCGATATCGTTTACGCGATGTATGCCAACAATCGCGAAGGCGCGGTGAGTGTGCCGTGCTGGATGGTGTTCGACGCCGAATTCCGCCGCAAGTACCCCTGCGGCGCGTTACTGCCCGGCTACGCCCAGCCCGATTGGCAACTGCCCGAGCACCTGCGCGAGTACTTTTACAAGGCTGCGAGTTTGCAGGCGCTGGCAGAAAAAATCGGCGTCGACGGTGCCGGTCTGGTCCGTACGTTGCAACGTTTCAACGGTATGGCCGTGCAGGGTGTCGACGCCGATTTCCATAAAGGTGAATCGCTGTTCGATCGCTACTACGGTGATCCGAATGTGCAGCCCAATCCTTGCCTGGCACCGTTGCTCAAAGGTCCGTTCTACGCCGTGCGCATTGATGCCGGGGATATCGGCACCAAGGGTGGTTTGCTGACCGATGTTCACGCCCGCGTATTGCATGAGGACGGCCAACCCATCAACGGTTTGTATGCCATCGGCAACAGCGCCGCTTCGATGATGGGGCGCACGTACCCGGGCGCCGGCTCGACCATCGGCCCGGCAATGACCTTCGGTTACGTGGCGGCCAATCACATCAAGTGTCAGAGCGAAACCAGCTCGGCCAAAAGCCTGTTCAGGAGCGTCGAATGAATCAGCCACTTAAACAAGTCGCGGTGGTGACGGGCGCCAGTCGCGGGGTCGGTCAGGGCATCGCCCTGGCCCTTGGCGCTGCGGGCATGACGGTGTTTGTCACCGGGCGATCTCCAGAAACGGGCGGATCGAATTTGTATGGGCATGCATTGCTCGGCTCGCTGGAGGATACGGCGGCGGCGATTACTGCGGCGGGTGGGCGGGGTATCGCGGTGGTCTGCGATCATGCCGACGATGCGCAGGTCCAGGCACTGTTCGCCCGGGTTGAAAAGGAATGCGGGCAACTGGATTTGCTGGTGAACAATGCCGCGTTCATTCATGACCAGTTGATCGAACCGGGGCCTTTCTGGGAGAAGCCGCTGGACCTGGTACGGATCCTCGACGTTGGTCTGCGTTCGGCTTATATCGCCAGTTATCATGCTGCGCCGTTGTTGCTGCGCAGCGGTCGAGGGCTTATTTGCTTCACCTCGTCATTCGGTGCCGGGTGTTACATGCATGGCCCCGCGTACGGCGCGCAAAAAGCGGGTTGCGACAAACTGGCGGCCGACATGGCCATCGACTTCGAGGGGCGTGGTGTGGCGGCGTTATCGCTATGGCTCGGCCCGCAACTGACCGAACGCACCCGGATAGCCGGCCCGCAACTGACCGAACGCACCCGGATAGCCGGCCAGCAGCATGGCGAGCAATACAAGGCCTTTCTGGCGGATGCCGAAACCCCGCAATTCAATGGCCGGGTGATTCACGCGCTGCTCAATGACCCGCAGTTGATGACGTTCTCCGGGCAGACATTAATCACCGCCGAAATAGCCGCCGGTTACGGCATCAGCGAAGCCGGCGGCCGCCAGCCACCTTCCCACCGCGCCATGCTCGGCGACCCGCGTCAGCAACATCCGGCACGGGTGGTCTAGTCCTCATTCGGCAGGTCAAACACAAAACCCTGTGGGAGCGAGCTTGCTCGCGATGGCGCCTGTTCAGTCAGAACTGCTGCGACTGACACACCGATATCGCGAGCAAGCTCGCTCCCACAGGGATTGTGTTCGACTGGAGAAATGAAGTGACCAGTCACTCAGCGCCAATCCCGGCCCACTCGCGCAACACATTCTTGGTCACTTTGCCCGCTGCGTTGAGCGGCATGCTCTCAAGCACCCGCACCCGGCGCGGGACTTTGTAGTTGGCCATTTGCTCGCGGCACCAGGCGAGGAATCGGGCCTGCTCGATCTCGATGCCTGGAGCCGGCAGCAGGAAGGCCATTGCCACTTCACCGCGCCATGCTCGGCGACCCGCGCCAGCAGCATCCGGCACGGGTGGTCTAGTCGACACTCGGCAGGTCAAACACAAAACCCTGTGGGAGCGAGCTTGCTCGCGATGGCGCCTGTTCAGTCAGAACTGCTGCGACTGACACACCGATATCGCGAGCAAGCTCGCTCCCACAGGGATTGTGTTCGACTGGAGAAATGAAGTGACCAGTCACTCAGCGCCAATCCCGGCCCACTCGCGCAACACATTCTTGGTCACTTTGCCCGCTGCGTTGAGCGGCATGCTCTCAAGCACCCGCACCCGGCGCGGGACTTTGTAGTTGGCCATTTGCTCGCGGCACCAGGCGAGGAATCGGGCCTGCTCGATCTCGATGCCTGGAGCCGGCAGCAGGAAGGCCATTGCCACTTCACCAAGGCGTTCATCGGGGATGCCGATCACCGCGACCTGGGCCACGCCGGGGTAGGTCAGCAAGCAGTGTTCGATCTCCGCCGGGTACACGTTGAAACCTCCCGTGATGAACATGTCCTTGAGGCGGTCGGTGATGCGCAGGTAACCCTGTTCGTCGAGCACGCCGATGTCCCCGGTGTGCAGCCAGCCGTCGGCATCGAGGACTTCCCGGCTGGCCTGCGGATCATTGAAATAACCCTGCATCAGGTTATAGCCGCGCACCTGAACCTCGCCGGGAACGTTGGCCGGCTGGTTGCGGCCCGTGTTGCCAACGCAGCGGATTTCCACGCCAGGCATGGCCCGGCCGCTAGTGTTGGCGACCAATTCCGGCGAATCACCAGGACGGCAGATCGTCGCAAAACCGCAGACTTCGGTAAGACCGTAGGCGGTGACGATGGTGGCAAACCCCAGTTCGTCGCGCATACGCCGGATCATTTCCACCGGAATCGCCGCGGCACCGGTCACCGCCACTCGCAATGACGTCAGGTCAAATTCGCTGCGTTGCGGATGGGCAAGCAATGACTGATAGAGCGTCGGCGGGCCGGGCAGCACGGTGATCCGTTCGCGCTCGACGCATTCAAGCACCGCCTGCACATCGAACACCTGCTGCGGCACGATGGTGCAGCCGCGCATCAGCGCCGCCAGCCAACCGGCCTTGTAACCGAAGGAATGGAAGAACGGATTGACGATCAGGTAGCGATCGCCCTCACGCAAACCGACCACCTCGCTCCAGTCGCGCACCACCCGCAGGTTTTGCCCGTGGTTAGTCATCACGCCTTTGGGCTTACCGGTGGTGCCCGAGGTGAACAGCAGGTCGGACAGCGCTTGCGGGCCAACGCTTTGTTCGCGGGTTCGCAGGGACAATTGCGAAACGTCTGCACCCAGGTCGAGGAAGTCATCCCAGTTCAGGGTGCCCGACCCACCGTCGCGCAAGGTGACGATCTGGCGCAGCGCCGGCAGGTCTTCAGACGCCAGCATGCGCGGGTAATCGGCACCCAGAAACTCACCGATGGCAAACAACACGCAGGCACCGCTTTCGCGAAGGATGTAACCCGCCTCGCTGCCCTTCATGCGGGTGTTGAGTGGCACCAGTGCTGCACCGACACTGTGTAGCGCACCGGCGGCCACGATCCATTCCCACACATTAGGCGCCCAGATCGCCACCCGATCCCCGGCTTGAACGTCTATTGCCAGCAGCGCGCGGGCGGCTTGGCGGCGCAGTTGGTCGAGTTCTCGGTAGCTGATCGAGCGCCCGTCATCCTCGATGGCCGGGCGGTCGCCGTAGGCCTGGGCAGCGTTGGCGAACAGTTGGGCGATGGTCAGTGCGGTTGCGACAGGCGGCATGGGGCCTCCCCGGTTAGAAGACAGTGGCGAAAAAGGGAGTAGGCCGGGCAGGGCGCCCGGCCGGATAGCGAATTACTGGGCAGGCGGGGCGAAGCGGCGACCGGCGGAGAAACCACCGTCCACGGCGATCATCTGACCGCTGACAAAGGACGCTTCGTCTGAAGCCAGGAACAGCGCGACGTTGGCCACTTCTTCCGGTTGCCCGGAGCGATTGAGCATGTGCTGCGAGGCGAAGAAGGCGTGGAAGGCTTCCTGCTCGCGGACCATGCTGGTCATCGGCGTTTCGATCAGGCCGGGGCACAAGCCGTTGACGCGGATGTTGGCGTAGCCGTAATCAATGGCCATCGAGCGCGTCAGCTGGTTGATGCCGCCCTTGGAGACGTTGTACGCAACGTTGCCGTCGCAGCCCTGCAAACCGAAGATCGAGCCGACATTGATGATCGAACCGCTGCGTTGCGACACCATCGATTCCAGCGCGTATTTGCTGGTGAGCATGCTGCCCGTCAGGTTGATGTCCATCACCCGTTGCCAGTTGGCGGTGGTGGTCTGAGTGACGCTGCCCTGGTCGGCGACGCCGGCCGCGTTGACCAGCACGTCGATGCGCCCGAAGTGGCCGATGACTTCTTGCATGACCTGCTGGACCTGCGCTTCATCGCGCACATCGAGGGTCATGAACAGGCCAGGGAAATCCGCCGGTGCAGTGCCGATGTCCAGCCCCACCACTTGCGCGCCTTCAGCGGCGAAGCGGCGCACACAGGCCAGACCGATCCCTGAAGCGCCGCCGGTAACCACCGCGACCTTGTTCTGCAAACGAGCCATAACTGCACCTCTTTTATTGTTGTGGGCTAATGCTGTGGCCGAGTCTAACCGCAGACCGCGCCCGGGTGATCGTCCATTGAGACTAAGGCGTATTGGTCAGTCATCAGTACCCCTGTGGCGAGGGAGCTTGCTCCCGCTGGGCTGCGAAGCGGCCCCAAAGATTTGAAAGCAACGACTGCTTCGCAGCCGAGCGGGAGCAAGCTCCCTCGCCACAGGTGTTCGACATCAGTCAGGGAATTTCAACCGTACCCGGGCGCCGGTTGGACGGCTCTGGCAGGCCAGCGTCCAGCCTTCGGCCAGTTCTTTGGGGCTGAGCACATCGTTGCGTGCCAGCTGGATCTCACCTTCCTGGACGACGCACATGCAGGCTCCACAAAAACCTTCTTCGCAAGAAGAGGGCACGTCCAGGCCTGCCGCTTTGCAACTTTGCAGCAGGGTGTCGCCGGGGCGGCAGGCAATCTCGTGTTGCTGACCGTCGAGCTCGACAATCAGCGCCTCGCACAGTGATTCGAGGGCGGCCACCCGGGCCAGGGTTTCTTCGGCGAGTAGTACGTCGGGATCCGGAGGCGAGACAAAGCGCTCGACATGGATGCGTTCGGCGGCTTCGCCCTGTTCCAGCAGCGTGCGCTCCACGGTGTCCATGAATGGCCCCGGTCCGCAGATGTAGTGGTCACCGCCAGCCGAGCCACGCAGCAGATGACGCACCTGGGCCTCGGTCAGGAAACCCTGGACCGAGTCGAGGACGTGCACCACGTGCAGTTGATCAGGATGCGCCTTGATCAACTGACGCAGCTCATCCTTGAAAATCACTGAGGCTTCATCACGGTTGGCGTAGATCAACTTGATCGGCCGCAGGCTGCTGCGCAGCGTCGATTTGAGAATGGAAAACACCGGAGTGATGCCCGACCCTCCACCGAACAGGACCAGCGGTCTATCAACCGATTGCTCCTGGTTCAGGCAGAAATGCCCCGCCGGCGGCAACACCTCCAGCCAGTCACCGACCTGTACCTCGTTCATCCAGTTCGACACCCGGCCGCCCTCGACCCGTTTGACCGTGACCTTGGGCAGCGCATCCGACAGCGGCGAGCTGGCCATGGAGTAACAGCGGGTCAACAGCTTGCCAGCGCAGGGCACGCGAAAGGTCAGGAACTGGCCCGGTTTGTAACGAAAGCGCTCACGCAGTGGCGGCGGTATATCCAGCACCAGCGAGCGCGCATCAAAGGTCTCGTCGATCACCGCGCACACTTGCAATGAGTAGCTTCCCGTCGCTGATTCGGCCGGAGTCAGGTTCTGCTGTTGCGTGCCCATGTTCACCTCGGCCTCAGAGCCCGCTGATCAATTGGGCGTTGTCGACGCGGATCTCGGCACCGTTGACGAAACGTGACTCGTCAGTGGCGAGGAACAGCACCACATTGGCAATGTCCCGGGGCGCGCACATACGATTCATCGGGTCTTGGTCGAGGGCTTCCTGAGGGATCGGCTGGCCGCCGGTCAAGGCTTGGGTCATCGGCGTGTTGACACCATCCGGGTGCACGCTGTTGCAGCGAATGCGGTAGCCCTGTTGCTTGCAATGCAAGGCAATCGAGCGAGTCATTGCCGCCACCGCGCCCTTGGACGCCGAGTAGGCACAGAACATCGGCATCGCGCCCAGCGCCGCCACCGACGACATATTGATGATCGAGCCGCCGCCGGTTTCCTTCATGGCCTGGATCGCGTATTTGCAGCCCAGGAAGTACCCGTCACCATTGATCTTTTGCACCTTCTGCCACAGTTCCAGCGTGGTGTCTTCGATGCTGCCCAAGGCCAGAATCGCAGCGTTGTTCACCAGAACGTCGAGGCGCCCGAAGTGTTCCAGGGTGGTTTTGATCACGTGTTGCCAATCGCTTTCGCTGGCGATGTCATGGCGAATGAACAGCGCATTGCTGCCGATTTCTGCGGCGACCTGGCGTCCGGCTTCTTCGTTGAGATCGGTCAGCACGACTTTGGCACCTTCGCGGGCCAGCAGCAGGGCGTCTTCGCGACCGATGCCGCTGGCGGCGCCGGTGATGATGCAGACTTTGCCTTCTACACGTTGCATTGTTGTTCTCCTGAGCGTGTGGTTTGAAGTGCGACTTGATCGGCCAGATGGGCAGCGGTCCGGCGACCGGAATAGATGCAATCGGCCAGCGACAGGCCGGAGACATAAAGGTTGGAAGCGACCCCGACTGCATTGCGGCCGGCGCTGTAAAGACCACGGATCGGCTGACCGGCGTGGTCCAGCACCTGACCGCTGTGCTCGCAGACTTTCAGCCCGCCAAGGGTGATGACCGGGCAGGGAAACAGGCGGCTGGCGAAGGACAGATCGAGGCCGTACCACGGCCCCTGGTCCATGTCGGCGAGCATGGCTTGCGACTTGCCGAAGGTATCAACGACTTCGCTTCGCGCGGCGCGGCTATAGGTTTCCAGGTTCTGTCGCAGGGCCTCGACGGGCAATCCGCAACGCTTGGCCAGCGTCGTCAAGCTGTTGCTACGCCGGGCGTTGAACAGCAAATTGAGCAGCACCGGCAGGCGCTGGAATTGCCAGACCTTGCCCGGCCCGACCTGACGCAATGCCTCGCGCACCAGTGCCCGGTTGAGAATTAGAATCGCGCGACCGTCCTGCTCTTCGACCATCGCGTGGCCGAGAGTCGCACCGTAGATTTCTTCGTTGGCGTAACGCTGACCCCGAGCATTGACGATCAGCCCTCGGGCCCAGGCCAGTGGTGGATTGATAAAACGCCAGGCGCTGACCTTGTCCATCCGCGCCACGCTGCCACCGGCACTCTGTCCCAGGGCGATTCCGCTGCCGTTACAGCCAGTGGTCCCCAGCGGCAAACCGGCCAGATACTGCGGCGCATGCTGGCGGACCCACCCGCGATTGAAGATAAAACCGCCGCTGCTCAGTAACACACCTTGTTCGGCGCGAATCAGCTGGCGTTCGGCACTGGTTTGTTCGATGCGTCGCAAGCGAGCGCGCAAACGGTCGGCCAATGCCGGGGCGTACATGTGGATGGCGCTGGCCCAGCGCGAAAGCCGGGCATGTTGACGGGCTGCGCGACTACCAGGCGGCAGCTGCCAGGCTTCGACCCCCAGCACTTGATCGCTGGTATCGAGCACCAGCCGCCGCACTTCGCACTGGCTGCGCAGGCGCGCACCGTGACGCAAGGCGCTGGCCTTGAGCGGGGCGAACAGGCTGGCGCCGGACATGCCGGGGCCTTTGGTGCGGTGACCGCGAGGTGCCGGTTTGGCAATGGCGGCATAGGCCGGCACGGCTTCGTTGCCGGAGTAATAAAGGTAGTACTGATCGCTCGGGTACGAGGTTTTATGCGGCGGCACGCTGGATTCGAACGCGACACCCTGACGCTCAAGCCACGCCAGTTGTTCACAACTGCCTTCGCAGAATTCCCGCAAAGTTTGGCTACTGACAGCCTCGCCGACTTCCCGACGCAGGTAGTTGAACATCGCTTCGCTGCTGTCGTCATAGCCGGCCTGGCGCTGATACGGCGTGCCGCCACCGGCATACACCACTCCGCCACTGAGCGCGGTGGCGCCGCCACCTTCAAAGCGATCCAGCGCCAGCACCGTCAATCCGCGACTGGCCGCTTCGATGGCGGCACAGGCGCCGGCACCGCCGAAACCGACCACCAGCAAGTCGCAGCGGTCATCCCAGTTCAGCTGGTCGGCGCTGCTCACTCGCAACGCCGTCAACCCGTTCAGGCTGTCCATTTTTTCAGGCCTCAGCCGGCGACAGCGAAGGAGGGGACGGGTTTGGCGGTGGTGGTGTAGGTGCCGTCGAGGTAGACCAGCGGGGTGATCGCTTCGCTGGTGTGGATTTGCAGGATGCGCCCGATGAAGACGGTGTGGGTGCCGTAGCTGAAGTGGCCGTCTTGCCGGCAGAGGATTGCCGATTGGGCGTCGCCCAGGTAGGGAATGCCGCCGGCGCTGGTGAGCCAGTTGCCTCGGTCGAATCGTGCTTCGCCTTTGATTGCGCCGCTGCACAGGTGGGCGAGGTCTTGCTGTTCGACGCCGAGGATGTTGACGCAGAAGTCTGCGCCGGTCGCCAGTGCGGCATGGGGGGAGGCGGTTTTGTTGATGCAGATGAGTAGCGAGGGTGGTTCGGTGCTGAGGGAGTCGACTGCCGTGGCGGCCATGGCGAAGCGCTCGGTGCCGTTGCTGGTGCTGATTATGGTGACTGACTTGGCCAAGCGGCGCATGGCCTGGAGCATGTCGGCTTTCAAATTGATGTCGTTCATCGCACTAGCCCTTTCGTTGTGCATGGAGTGCGATGGATTCTTGCTCTGACGCCCTTCCGTAACATCGTCCGAGGGGACTAGGCCTTGGCGGCCTTTGGGCCGACCAGGTTGTTGGTTGTCTGGGTACATATCCATTCCTGCGGTAACGGCCACTTAGGGTTTCGCCCTTACG
>NZ_LACH01000037.1:0-3102 GCF_000968015.1 Pseudomonas fluorescens | reverse complement strand
GCCTGTTGAGTGGTGAGAAGCCTCGGGTGTACACCGTCCCACTGTGGGAGCGAGCTTGCTCGCGATGGCGGCTTATCTGCCGACCAATCTCTTACGGCTTTACGCAGTCCCCTGTAGGAGCTGCCGCAGGCTGCGATCTTTTGATCTTCGCTTTCATCCTTCGCTTTTCTTCAAACGCCACATGGTCCGTTTGAGGGATGCCCACCGCCGCACGCATTGCTTGAATGCCGCTGTGGAGGCGAGCACCACCGGTGCTGCATCCGCCCCGCTGCACGCGCGCCCCGGCGGATGGGGTGAAGAGAGGAGAACAATAAAAATGCTCAACCAAGACCTGATTCGCCAGCGTCTGAGCCAACGTGCCCGCGAGCTGGTGCCGATCCTGCGTGAACGCGCCCAGAGCGCTGCGCAAGCCGGCCAGTTGCCTGAAGAGACCCTGAAAGATTTCCACGACGCCGGGTTCTTTCGCATCCTTCAGCCATCGCGTTGGGAAGGTTATGAACTGGAGCCCAGGGACTTCTTCGAGGTGCAGATGACCCTCGCCGAAGGGTGCATGTCTTCAGCCTGGGTGCTGGGGGTGGTGGCGATCCATAACTGGCAACTGGCGCTGTTCGATGACCGTGCGGCGCAGGATGTCTGGGGCGCCGACTCCAGTGTGCTGATCTCTTCTTCCTATATGCCGGTGGGCAAGGTCGAGCGGGTCGAGAATGGTTTCAAGCTGAGCGGGCGCTGGGGGTTTTCTTCCGGCAGCAAGCACTGCGACTGGGTGTTCCTCGGGGCGTTGGTGCCATCGGAGGAGGCGGGTGGGGCGCCGGATTACCGGACTTTCCTGGTGCCGCGCAGCGACTACCAGGTTCTCGACAACTGGAATGTCATGGGCCTGGAAGCCACCGGCTCCCACGACATCCTGGTGGAGAGTGCCTTTGTTCCTGAGTACCGCACTCATCGGGCGTTCGACGGTTTCATGCAGGAAAGTCCCGGTAACGCAGTGAACACCGCGCCGCTGTTCCGCCTGCCATTCGGGCAGATTTTTGTGCGGGCGGTGTCGTCCTCGGCCATCGGTGCCCTGCAAGGCGCGGTGGATCAGTTTGTCGAGCACAACCGCGCGCGGGTCGGGGTCAACGACGGTCGCAAAATGGTTCAGGACCCGGCTGCGCAATCCGCGTTGGCCAACGCCATGGTCTGCGTCGATGAGTGCAAAACCGTCCTGCTGCGCAACTTCGCTCTGATGATGCAACGGGCCCAAAGTGCAGCGCCGTTGAGCATGCCCGAGCGGGTGAAGATGCGTTACGACTCGGCGCTGGTGGCCGACAAGTGCGCCAAAGCGGTTGCCGACCTGATGTTCAACAGCGGCGCCTCGACCATCTTCCGCAGCCACGCAATCAATCGGGCATTCCGCGACATTCACACCGGCCGCGCCCACGTCGCGAACAACCCGGCCAAGTACGCCTGGAATCTCGGCGGGGTCAGCATGGGCCAGGACAGCAACGACTTTTTTCTCTGACTTTTCCCTTTGAGTCGGCTAGTCCGTTTGCGTGATTCGAGCGCCCCGCCGATGCCCGAGCATGGGGGCAAGGCTCAGGTCTCTGGCGCCGACTGCGCATCCAATAAACACAAGGATCAACCATGAAATTTTCACTGATTTACGAAGCCCAGACGGTGGACTCCAGTCGCGAAGGCGACCGCCGGATTTTCGAAGACACCGTTGAGCAGGCCGTGTTGGCTGACAAGCTCGGCTTCGACACCTTCTGGTGCGTGGAGCACACGGCGCTGAGCAACTACTCGCACATGTCCGCGCCGGAAACCATGCTGGCTTTCGTCGCTGGCAAAACCGAACGCATCGGCATTGGCCACGGCGTGGTCTGCTTGCCGCCAGCGATGAACCACCCGGTGAAAGTCGCGGAACGCATAGCGACCCTCGATCTGTTGTCCAAAGGCCGGGTACATTTTGGCGTCGGCAAGGGGGGCACCCAGCAGGAGGCCGGCACCTTCGGTTACGACCTGGCCACGTTGCAGCCGCAGATCGACGAGATGATGTACCTGATCCCGAAAATGTTCGTGCAGGACGAAATCGAACACAACGGCGACTTTGTACAGATCCCCAAGCGGCCGATCCATCCCAAGCCTTATCAAGACCCGCACCCGCCGATGTACCTGGCCTGCACCAACACTGAGTCGCTGAAAAACGCCGGCGGTCGCGGCATGGGCGCTCTGGTGCTGGGCTTCGGCGGCCCGGAAGAAATCGCCAAGAAAGTCGAGGTCTACCATGAAGCCTGGGACAACCGCGACGAGAAGAAACAAGTCGGTTTCCGTCCCAACCGTCACATCGCCGCCCTGTGCCCGGCCATCGTGTTGGAAAACAACGAAGAGGCTCGCCGCATCGGCATCCGTGGCCAGCGCTACTTCATGGAATCGTTGGGCTACTGGTACGGCGGTGGCGAGCGCCCGGACCCGGAGAAGTGGAAGGACGACACCTTCGTCGATGGCAACGGCCAGAGTGTGATCAAGTCGCGCTTCGCCTCGGAAGAAGTCAGCGTCGATTTCTCCGACCCGACCATGGCGATGATGAACCCCAACCACGCCTACGGCACCGTCGAGGATTGCATCGGTTACGTGCAACGGTTGATCGATGCCGGTGCCGACGAAATCCTGTTCATCTGCCAGATGGGCACCGTGCCGCAATGGGCGCAACTGGAGACCCTGCGCAACATTGGCGAGAAAGTGATTCCGCATTTCCGCAAGTCTTAAACCCCGACACGAAAGGCGAGAACACCACATCACCCCCTGTGGGAGCGAGCTTGCTCGCGATAGCGGTCTTACATTCAACATCAATGTTGACTGTTATGGCCCCATCGCGAGCAAGCTCGCTCCCACAGGTTTTGTGTTTCAACCAAACGGGCCATCTATGGCTAGTGCCAGTCAGTTAAACAATTTCAGCCGCGACGCACTCTATGTAGCAGCTGCCGAGCCTGCGAGGCTGCGTTCGGCTGCGTAGCAGTCGTGAGTCCGGCAGACACGGCCTACCTGACGCACTGCAATGTCTGGTTTTACGACTGCTACGCAGCCGAACGCAGCCTCGCGGGCTCGGCAGCTGCTTGTATCTCG
>NZ_LACH01000036.1:1535-72824 GCF_000968015.1 Pseudomonas fluorescens | reverse complement strand
GGCTGACCATACATTTTATTGGCTGACCGAAGATTACTCTTCGAGGCTGCCCATGGCCGTGGTGTTGAAGCCACCGTCCACGTACATGATTTCGCCGCTGATGCCGGACGCCAGGTCCGAGCACAGGAAGGCGCCGGCGTTGCCGACTTCGTCGATGGTGACGTTACGACGCAGCGGGGTTTGCGCTTCGTTGGCGGCCAGCATCTTGCGGAAGTTCTTGATGCCGGAAGCGGCGAGGGTGCGGATCGGGCCAGCCGATACGCAGTTGACGCGGGTGCCGTCCGGGCCCAGGGAGCCGGCCAGGTAACGAACGCCAGCTTCCAGGGAAGCCTTGGCCATGCCCATTACGTTGTAGTTCGGCATGGTGCGCTCGGCGCCCAGGTACGACAGGGTCAGCAGGCTGCCGTTGCGGCCTTTCATCATTTCGCGGCCGGCTTTGGCCAGGGCCACGAAGCTGTAGGCGCTGATGTCGTGAGCGATGCGGAAACCTTCACGGGTGGTGGCTTCGGTGAAGTCGCCATCCAGTTGGTCGCCCGGGGCGAAGCCGACGGAGTGCACGATGCAGTCCAGGCCATCCCACTTCTTGCCCAGCTCAACGAAAACCTTGGCGATTTCTTCATCGCTGGCCACGTCGCACGGGAAGCACAGGTCAGGGTTGGAACCCCAGCTTTGTGCGAACTCTTCGACACGACCCTTGAGTTTGTCGTTCTGATAAGTGAAGGCAAGCTCAGCGCCCTCGCGATGCATGGCGGCAGCGATGCCGGATGCGATGGACAGCTTGCTGGCGACACCGACGATCAGTACGCGCTTACCGGCGAGAAAACCCATGTGTTGCTCCTCTCTTTCAGGTTATTGCGCAGTGGCTGGAGCCAGGAAAGCGGCTTCCAGCAACTGCTGTGTATACGGATGTTTGGGGGCCGCAAAAATACTTTGCGCGTCTCCCTGTTCGACCACTTGGCCTTGCTTGACCACCATCAGCTGGTGGCTCAGCGCTTTGACGACAGCCAGGTCATGGCTGATAAACAGATACGTCAGGTTGTACTTGGTTTGCAGTGAACGCAAAAGCTCCACCACTTGGCGTTGCACTGTCCGGTCGAGGGCCGATGTCGGCTCGTCCAGCAGAATCAACGCCGGTTTTAGCACTAATGCCCGGGCAATGGCGATTCTCTGCCGTTGCCCGCCGGAAAATTCGTGGGGGTAGCGGTGCCGGGTTTCCGGGTCCAGACCTACCTCCTTGAGTGCCGCAATAATCGCTTGTTCCTGTTCCGCCTCGGTGCCCATCTTGTGGATCCGCAGGCCTTCGCCGACGATCTGGCTCACGCACATCCGTGGGCTCAGGCTGCCGAACGGGTCCTGAAACACCACCTGCATCTCCCGACGTAGCGGTCGAACCTGTTGCTGCGTCAGGCAGTCTAGCTGCTTGCCTTCAAAACGGATGGCACCTTTGCTGCCGATCAGCCGCAAAATCGCCAAACCCAGTGTCGACTTGCCCGAACCGCTTTCTCCCACAATCCCCAGGGTCTGGCCCTGAGGCAGGCTGAAATTGATTCCGTCCACCGCTTTGATGTGGTCGACGGTCTTTTTCAGAAAGCCTTTCTTGATCGGGAACCAGACTTTCAGGTCCTCGACTTGCAGCAACGGCGGGCCGATTACATTGGTTGCCGGCTTGCCGCTGGGCTCCGCTGCCAGCAGTTCCCGAGTGTACGGATGCTGCGGCGCGCGGAACAGCTCTTCGCACGATGCCTGTTCGACGATGCAACCGCGCTGCATGACACATACGCGATGCGCAATTCTTCGCACAAGGTTCAAATCGTGACTGATCAGTAGCAGCGCCATGCCCAATCGGGCCTGTAATTCCTTGAGCAATTCGAGGATTTTAAGTTGAACGGTTACGTCCAGAGCGGTGGTCGGCTCGTCGGCGATCAGCAGTTCCGGCTCGTTGGCCAGAGCCATGGCAATCATCACCCGCTGCCGTTGGCCACCAGACAATTCGTGGGGCAGCGCCTTGAGGCGTTTCTCGGGCTCCGGGATGCCGACCATTTCCAGCAGCTCCAGCGTGCGCTTGGTCGCGACTTTGCCGATCAGGCCCTTGTGGGTGCTCAACACCTCGTTTATCTGCTTCTCGATCGAGTGCAGCGGATTGAGCGAGGTCATCGGCTCCTGGAAGATCATCGCGATCCGGTTGCCGCGGATGTGGCGGATGGTTTTCTCTTTCAGGCTCAGCAGATTCTGCCCGGAATACTCGATAGTGCCGGACGGATGCCGGGCGAGCGGGTAGGGCAGCAGCCGCAGGATCGAGTGCGCCGTCACCGATTTACCGGAACCACTTTCGCCCACCAGCGCCAGGGTTTCGCCACGCTTGATATCGAAGCTGACGCCTTCGACCACCCGTTGAACGCGCTCGCCGACGACAAATTCGACGGCCAGGTCGCGCACTTCGATTAGATTGTCCTGATTCATTTCACTTCCTCGGGTCGAAGGCATCGCGAGCGGACTCGCCGATGAACACCAGCAAACTCAACATCAACGCCAGCACGGCAAACGCGCTCATGCCGAGCCACGGCGCTTGCAGGTTGGATTTGCCCTGGGCCACCAGTTCACCGAGGGACGGCGCGCCAGGCGGCAAACCGAAGCCGAGGAAATCCAGGGCGGTCAGGGTGCCGATGGCGCCGGTCAGGATGAACGGCATGAAGGTCATGGTCGAAACCATGGCGTTGGGCAGGATGTGGCGGAACATGATCGCCCCGTTTTGCATCCCCAGCGCCCGCGCCGCACGCACGTATTCCAGATTACGCCCTCGCAGGAATTCGGCGCGAACCACGTCCACCAGGCTCATCCACGAGAACAGCAGCATGATCCCCAGCAACCACCAGAAATTCGGCTGCACGAAGCTGGCGAGAATGATCAGCAGGTACAGCACCGGCAGCCCGGACCAGATCTCCAGAAAACGCTGTCCGGCCAAATCCACCCAGCCGCCGTAGAAACCCTGCAAGGCTCCGGCAATCACGCCGATGATCGAGCTGAGAATGGTCAGCGTCAGGGCGAACAGCACCGAAATCCGGAAGCCATAGATCACCCGCGCCAACACGTCGCGACCCTGATCGTCAGTGCCCAGCAGGTTTTCGACGGAGGGTGGTGCAGGTGCCGGGACTTTCAGGTCGTAGTTGATGCTTTGATAGCTGTAGGGGATCGGCGCCCACAACACCCAGGCGTCTTTTTCCTTGAGCAATTCGCGGATGTACGGGCTCTTGTAGTTGGCTTCCAGCGGGAATTCGCCTCCGAACGCGGTTTCCGGGTAGCGCTTGAGCGCCGGGAAGTACCAGCCGTTGTCGTAGTGCACCACCAGCGGCTTGTCGTTGGCGATCAACTCGGCGCCGAGGCTCAGCCCAAACAGCAGCAGAAACAGCCACAGCGACCACCAGCCACGCTTGTTGGCCTTGAACAGTTCGAAGCGTCGGCGATTGAGAGGGGACAGATTCATCTCAATGCTCCCGGCTTTCGAAGTCGATACGCGGATCGACAAAGGTGTAGGTGAGGTCGCCGATGAGTTTCACCACCAATCCCAGCAGGGTGAAGATGAACAGCGTGCCAAAAACCACTGGGTAATCGCGGTTGATCGCCGCCTCAAAACTCATCAGCCCGAGGCCGTCGAGGGAGAAGATCACCTCCACCAGCAACGAGCCGGTGAAGAAGATGCCGATAAACGCCGACGGGAACCCGGCGATCACCAGCAGCATGGCGTTGCGGAACACATGGCCGTAGAGCACGCGGTGATTGGTCAGGCCCTTGGCCTTGGCGGTGACCACGTACTGCTTGTTGATTTCGTCGAGGAAGCTGTTTTTGGTCAGCAGCGTCATGGTCGCGAAGTTGCCGATCACCAGCGCCGTCACCGGCAATGCCAGGTGCCAGAAGTAATCGAGAACCTTGCCGCCCATGCTCAACTCGTCGAAGTTGTTGGAGGTCAGCCCTCTGAGCGGGAACCAGTCAAAATAGCTGCCGCCGGCGAATACCACGATCAGCAGGATGGCGAACAGGAACGCCGGTATCGCATAGCCGACGATGATCGCCGAACTGGTCCAGACGTCGAAGTGGCTGCCGTGTCGCGTGGCCTTGGCGATCCCCAGCGGGATCGACACCAGGTACATGATCAGCGTGCTCCACAGCCCGAGGGAGATCGACACCGGCATCTTTTCCTTGATCAGGTCGATGACCTTGGCATCGCGGAAGAAGCTGTCGCCAAAATCCAGCGTCGCGTAGTTCTTGATCATGATCCACAAACGTTCCGGCGCCGATTTGTCGAAGCCGTACATGTGCTCGATTTCCTTGACCAGCATCGGGTCCAGGCCCTGGGCGCCGCGATAGGCGGAGCCCGCCACCGAGACTTCGGCACCGCCGCCGGCAATGCGGCTGGTGGCGCCTTCGAAGCCTTCGAGCTTGGCGATCATCTGCTCCACCGGTCCGCCGGGGGCGGCCTGGATGATCACGAAGTTGATCAGCAAAATGCCGAGCAAGGTCGGGATGATCAGCAGCAGTCGCCGAAAAATATACGCCAGCATCTGATTACTCCGTGCCCGCAGGGTCGGCTTGCAGTTTGGTTTCGACTTCTACCGCCGGTTTGGCATCGGGCTTGACCCACCAGGTGTTGATGCCGATGTCGTACTTGGGTGAGATTTTCGGGTGGCCGATGTGGTTCCAGTACGCCACGCGCCAAGTCTTGATGTGCCAGTTGGGGATCACGTAATAGCCCCATTGCAGCACGCGGTCCAGCGCACGTGCATGGGCCACCAGGCTTTTACGCGAATCGGCGTTGATCAGTTGCTCGACCAACTGGTCCACCACCGGGTCTTTCAGGCCCATGGAGTTGCGGCTGCCGGGTTTGTCGGCGGCGTCGGACATCCAGAACTCGCGTTGCTCGTTGCCCGGTGAGTTGGACTGCGGGAAGCTGCCGACAATCATGTCGAAGTCCCGTGAACGCACGCGGTTGATGTACTGCGAGACGTCGACCCGGCGGATCACCAGGTCGATGCCCAGGTCACTCATGTTGCGCTTGAACGGCAGCAGCACCCGCTCGAATTCGGTCTGGGCCAACAGGAATTCGATGGTCACCGGTTTGCCAGTGGCGTCGACCATCTTGTCATCGACGATCCGCCAGCCCGCCTCTTGCAGCAGTTGATAGGCTTTGCGCTGTTGGGCGCGGATCATGCCGCTGGCGTCGGTCACCGGGTTCTGGAACGCCTCGCTGAACACCTGCTCGGGAATCTTGCCGCGGAACGGGTCGAGGATCGCCAGTTGATCGGCGTCCGGCAGGCCGCTGGCCGCCATTTCCGAATTCTCGAAATAACTGCGGGTGCGCGCGTAGGCACCGTTGAACAGTTGCTTGTTGGTCCATTCGAAGTCCAGCAACAGGGTCAGGGCCTGGCGCACGCGCATGTCCTGGAACACCGGGCGGCGCAGGTTGAAGACAAAGCCTTGCATGCCGGTGGGGTTGCCGTTGGGGATCTGTTCCTTGATCAACCGGCCCTCGGTGACCGCCGGAATGTTGTAGGCGTTGGCCCAGTTCTTTGCTGCCATTTCGAGCCAGTAATCGAACTGCCCGGCCTTGAGTGCTTCCAGGGCCACGGTGTTGTCGCGGTAGTAGTCGGTGGTCATCACGTCGAAGTTGTAGAACCCGCGGTTCGCCGGCAGGTCCTTGGCCCAATAATCCTTGACCCGCTCATAGCGCACCGAACGCCCGGCCTTGACTTCACTGACCTTGTACGGGCCGCTGCCCAACGGTATTTCCAGGTTGCCCTTGGTGAAATCGCGCGTCGCCCACCAATGCTTGGGCAACACCGGCAACTGGCCGAGGATCAGCGGCAGCTCACGGTTGTTGTTGTGTTTGAACTTGAACAGCACCGTCAGTGGATCTTCAGCGACCACTTCCTCGACATCGCTGTAGTAACCGCGGTACAGCGGCGCGCCATCCTTGATCAGGGTCTGGAAGCTGAACACCACGTCCTCGGCGCGCATCGGATGCCCGTCGTGGAAGCGCGCTTCGGGGCGCAGGTAGAAACGCACCCAGCTGTTGTCCGGGGATTTTTCGATCTTTCCGGCGACCAGACCGTACTCGGTGAACGGTTCATCCAGGCCCTGTTTGGCCAAGGTGTCGTAGATCATGCTGATGTCGTCGGCCGCGACACCCTTGTTGATGAAGGGGTTGAGGCTGTCAAAGCCGCCGAAACCGGCCTGACGGAAGATCCCGCCCTTGGGCGCGTCGGGGTTCACGTAATCGAAATGTTTGAATTCGGCCGGGTATTTCGGCGGCTCGTTGTACAGGGTCAGGGCATGTTGCGGGGCGGCACAGGCCAGCCCGGCAAACAACAGACCGCTGGCCTGCAAGAGCAGGGCGCGTACGGGTTTCATCGATCTTTCTCCGAAGATTTCAGCCACCATGCGCTCAGGCCCAACGTGTAGGGCGGCGTGGTGACGAAGGCGAACCGGTTGCGGTAGGCCAGGCGGTGATAATTGAGGTACCAGTTGGGAATGCTGTAGTGCTGCCACAGCAACACCCGGTCCAGGGCCTTGCCGGCGGCGACCTGTTCATCGCGGGTCTGGGCGGCGAGCAATTGTTCGAGTAAATGGTCGACCACCGGATTGGCAATACCGGCGTAGTTTTTGCTGCCCTTGACCCCGACCTGGCTGGAATGGAAGTACTGCCATTGTTCCAGGCCCGGGCTGAGCGTCTGGTTGAGGGTCATGAGGATCATGTCGAAATCGAACTGATCGAGGCGTTGCTTGTACTGGGCGCGATCGACCGTGCGCAGCCGAGCGTCGATACCGATGCTGGCGAGATTCTCGACGTAAGGTTGAAGAATGCGTTCCAGATTCGGGTTGACCAGCAGAATCTCCAACCGCAACGGTTGGCCAGCGGCGTTCTGAACGTGCTGGCCGCTGAGCTTCCAGCCAGCCTCGGCAAGCAGGCTCAGGGCCTTGCGCATGGTTTCCCGGGGGATGCCGCGCCCTTGGGTCTGCGGCAGGCTGAACGGCTCGGTGAAGAGCTTGGCGGGCAACTGATCGCGATAGGGCGTCAGCATCAGCCATTCATGGCCGACCGGAAGGCCAGTCGCGGAGAATTCGCTGTTGGGGTAATAGCTCATGGCGCGTTTGTAGGCGCCGCTGAACAGCGTGCGGTTGGTCCACTCGAAGTCGAACATCAGGCCCAGCGCTTCACGGACTTTGGTCTCGGAGAGGGCTGGGCGCCGGGAGTTCATGAACAGACCCTGGCTCTGAGTCGGGATCTGATGCGCGATTTGCGCCTTGATGACGTCGCCGCGTCGCACCGCCGGGAAGCTGTAGCCGTTTTCCCAGTTCTTCGCCTGGTGCTCGATATAGATGTCGAATTCGCCGGCCTTGAAGGCTTCGAACGCGACGTCGCTGTCGCGGTAGAACTCGACTTCCATGCGGTCGAAGTTGTATTTGCCGCGATTGACCGGCAAGTCCTTGCCCCAGTAATCCTTGACCCGTTCGAAAACGATCTGCCGTCCTGGCTCTACCGAGGTGATGCGATACGGTCCGCTGCCCAGTGGCGGTTCGAAGGTGGTGGCCTTGAAGTCGCGACCTTTCCAGTAATGCTGGGGCAGCACCGGCAATTCGCCCAGGCGCAGGATCAGCAACGGATTGCCGGCGCGCTTGAAGACGAAACGAATGCGCTGCGGGTTGAGGATGTCGACCCGTGACACTTCCTGAAGGTTGGTGCGGTATTGCGGATGGCCTTCCTTGAGCAGCAAGCGGTAGGAGAACGCCACGTCATAGGCGGTAATCGGCGTGCCATCGTGGAAACGCGCTTCGGGGCGCAGATTGAACACCACCCAGCTGCGGTCTTCGCTGTATTCCACCGATTGGGCGATCAGGCCATAGCTGGAGGTCGGTTCATCACCGGACGGCGCGTACTGGCCGGTGCCGACCATCAACGGTTCGTTGAGCTCGTTGATGCCGTATTGCAGGAAATTCGGCGTGGAAACCGGGCTTGAACCCTTGAAGGTGTAGGGATTGAGCGTATCGAAGGTGCCAAACGCCATCACCCGCAACGTACCGCCCTTGGGCGCTTGCGGGTTGACCCAGTCGAAGTGGGTAAATCTGGCCGGGTACTTGAGCGTGCCGAACTGCGCATAACCATGGCTTTCGCTGATCGTCGCACTTGCGGGGGAGCTCAAGGCCAGGCTGATCAGGAGCAGGAGGAGGGGACGCTTCAAGTCAGGGATCCGATCCAGGCGGCTTGGGCTTTGTGGCCCGTACAGTAACAGCTTGTATCGACAGGAAAAAGACGGGGCCTTAACGCGCCGTTAATTGCTGGCACGATAGCTCAGCAAGCCGCAGAACCCGTGGCGAGGGAGCTTGCTCCCGCTGGGCTGCGAAGCGGCCCCAAACCTGCGCCTCTATTATTTCTGACACACCGCATGTTCAGGGTTCAGGACTGCTTCGCAGCCCAACGGGAGCAAGCTCCCTCGCCACAGATACGCTTGCAGCCACACGAGACCTCAAATGGCAGGCAAAAAAAAGCCCCTCGAATCAGGGGCTCATTTTAGCGTGGGGAAGCTACCGTCAGCATCTGACCAGGCTTCAGCGCCTGGCCAACGCGCGGGTTCCAGCGCTTGAGGTGTTGCATTTCAACGTTAAAACGTTTGGCAACCATATACAGCGAATCGCCTTGCTGGACCTTGTATTGGGTCTGCGGCGTTTCCTTGACTGCTTTGCTGTTGGTTTTGCTGTTCGCCGCCACGACCGCGTTGACGCGACTACCGCTACGCTTGGTGGTGTCCTGCATCACCAGGGTCTGGCCGACCTTGAGGTTCTTGCCGGTCATCTTGTTCCAGCGCTGCAAGTCCTTGACGTCGACCTTGTTGGCCTTGGCGATGGCCGCCAGGTTGTCGCCACGTTTAACGCGGTAGGCGCGCTTGAGGCTGGCGATTTCAGATTCGTCTGCGCCTTCGAAGACCGGTTTAAGCTGCTTCTTGCTGATCAACTCATCAGGACGCATGGTCGACAGGCTGGCCGTCAGCAGTTGCGCCTTGGACGTTGGCACCAGCAAATGCTGGGGGCCATCGATGGTGGTGCGCTGCTTGAAGGCCGGATTGAGCTGGAACAGTTCGTCTTCGTCGATGTTAGCCACCGCGGCGACCTTGGACAGGTCCATGCGCTGGTTGATTTCGACGACCTGGAAATACGGTTCGTTGGCGATCGGGTTCAGGTTCACGCCGTAGGCTTCAGGTGCCAGCACCACTTGCGACAGTGCCAGCAGCTTTGGCACGTAGGCCTGGGTTTCGGCCGGCAGCGGCAGGTTCCAGTAATCGGTCGGCAAGCCGAGCTTTTCGTTGCGCTCGATGGCCCGGCTGACCGTGCCTTCGCCAGCGTTGTACGCCGCCAGGGCCAGCAGCCAGTCACCGTTGAACATGTCGTGCAGGCGGGTCAGGTAATCCATGGCCGCGGTGGTCGAGGCGGTGATATCGCGACGGCCATCATAGAAACGGGTTTGACGCAGGTTGAAGTAACGCCCGGTGGAAGGAATGAATTGCCAAAGACCCACCGCGTCGGACCGGGAATAGGCCATCGGGTTGTAGGCGCTTTCAATCACTGGCAACAGCGCCAGTTCCAGCGGCATGTTGCGTTCTTCAAGGCGTTCGACGATGTAGTGAATGTAGAGGCTGCCGCGTTCGCCGGCGTTTTCGAGGAAGGACGGGTTGCTGGCGAACCACAGGCGCTGTTGCTCGATGCGCGGGTTGACGCCCACGTTGTCCTGCAGCTGGAAGCCCTGGCGCATGCGCTCCCAGACGTCTTGTGGAATTTGTGGAGTCGGTTTTTCGCTGAGCCAGATGGGTTTCTGCTTGGCTCGAGCGGCGATATTCGGAGTGTGTGTCGCTTCGGTCTGCGGCACATGGCTGGAACAGCCCGCCAAAGTGGCGGACACAGCCACCGCAATGGCTTGAGCCAAGCGGGTCAATGCGTCTGAATTGATGGCTTTACGAATAGATGACGACATTGGCTGGAAGTAAGTTCCGGGCAAAAATGTCGGGCGATTCTAGAAAGCGTACCCCCTGCGGTCAACCATTCAGAACTTTTGTACCAACGTGATGGCTACTTAGAACTTATCTTTCCAAGCACGCAGAGCAGCAAAGACCGCACTCGGAGCCCGGTTTTGGGTTCCATTCCGTTCGTCCACTTTTTCTTTAACGGATGTTTCGTCGACACGCAAAAACGGGTTGGTCAGCTTTTCAAGCGCCAGAGTAGAGGGCAGCGTCATGATTCCGGCTTCACGTTGTGCGGTGACTTTTTCCAGACGTGCGGCAGTGTCCGGATTGCCTGGTTCGACCGCTGCGGCGAACTTCAGGTTGCTCAAAGTGTATTCGTGAGTGCAGTAGACCAGCGTATCTTCAGGCAGCGCGGCGAGGCGCGTCAGTGAGGTATGCATTTGCTCGGGCGTGCCTTCGAACAAGCGTCCGCAACCGGCAGCGAACAGGGTGTCGCCGCAGAACAGCAAACCATGATGGTAATAGGCGATATGCCCCAGGGTGTGGCCGGGGACGGCAAAGACATCGAAGTCCCAGCCCAGCACGCTGACGCGGTCGTTGTCCTTGAGGGCCACGTCCCGCAGCGGAATGGTTTCGCTGGCCGGACCGTAGACTGTCGCGTCTGTCGCTTTTTTCAGCTGCTCGACGCCGCCGACGTGGTCATGATGATGGTGAGTGATCAAAATATCACTCAACACCCAACCCGGATGCGCGGCGAGCCAGGCCTGCACTGGCGCGGCATCGCCCGGGTCGACCACTGCACAGCGCTGGGTGCGGTGGTCTTGTAACAACCAGATGTAGTTGTCGGTAAAGGCGGGCAGGGCACTGATCTGTATCATCGTCGGATTCGCCAAGCGGAAAACAATGGCGCATCTTAGAACTTCCTGGCGCGTTGGAGAATGCAATGACCGATAAAGCGTTCGCTCAGGCTGATCCTGAATGGCTGACATTGATCAGCGCGGCCCGAGAATGGCTGTCCGGCCCCATCGGGCAATTTCTGCTGGACGAAGAACGTCGCATGCTCGAAGACGAGTTGGGACGGTTCTTCGGTGGCTACCTGGTGCATTACGGTCCGTCGGCCCAAACGCCGCCGTCGGCGCCGCAAGTCCAGCGCAATGTGCGGCTCGGCGCGCCATTGCCGGGTGTCGAGATCGTCTGCGAAGAGCAGGCGTGGCCTTTGAGCGAGCATGCCGCCGACGTGGTGGTGTTGCAGCATGGGCTGGATTTCTGCCTGTCGCCCCATGGCCTGCTGCGCGAAGCGGCGAGCAGCGTGCGGCCCGGCGGGCATCTGCTGATCGTCGGGATCAACCCCTGGAGCACTTGGGGCTTGCGTCACGTTTTTGCTCACGACGCCATGCGCAAGGCTCGCTGCATCTCCCCGTCGCGAGTCGGTGACTGGTTGAACCTGCTGGGCTTCGCGCTGGAGAAACGCCGCTTCGGGTGCTATCGTCCGCCGCTTGCGTCACCCGCCTGGCAGGCTCGTCTGGCCGGTTGGGAGCGCAAGGCCGGTGACTGGCAACTGTCGGGTGGCGGCTTCTATTTATTGGTTGCGCGCAAGATCGTGGTGGGCCTGCGGCCCGTCCGTCAGGAGCGGCGCGAACCGATGGGCAAGCTGATTCCATTGCCGATGGCCAAGGTCAATCGTCGCCGCATCGATCCGTAATACACTTTTTATTTTCCCGGCCGGGTTTGCCCCGGCCTCGGGCATCGTCGATCACCGATCGGCGAGCCACCGCATTTTCTGGATAGATTGGCATGAGCGATAGCGTAGAACTCTTCACTGACGGCGCCTGTAAAGGCAATCCTGGCCCAGGCGGCTGGGGCGCTTTGCTGGTGTGCAAGGGCATTGAAAAAGAACTGTGGGGCGGCGAAGCCAACACCACCAACAACCGCATGGAGCTGATGGGCGCGATCCGTGGCCTTGAAGAACTCAAGCGCTCCTGCGACGTGCTGCTGGTCACCGACTCGCAGTACGTGATGAAAGGCATCAACGAGTGGATGGACAACTGGAAGAAGCGCGGCTGGAAAACCGCCGCGAAAGAACCGGTGAAAAACGCTGACCTGTGGAAGTTGCTGGATGAGCAGGTCAATCGCCACAACGTCACCTGGAAATGGGTGCGCGGGCACATCGGTCACCATGGCAACGAACGCGCCGACCAATTGGCCAACCGTGGCGTGGATGAAGTGCGCGGTTACAAACAAGCCTGACTTTGGTTGATCGTTTCCACGTGGAGCGCGGGAACGATCAGCGCCGGCACTGCTATGTACAGTGAGTGGCTATGGAACGGATCGAGTTACCTGCCACCACCGCACGCGAAATCTCTTCGCGCTCAGCGCCAATCTGTGCCTTCGCCGTACAGCGGGTCTGATACCGCCTGTTTCCGCCAAGATGCGCTGTATCGATGAGTGGTTTCGTTCAAATAGTTGGGCGATCTGCTGGAGAGAGTCGCCTTTCTGCCAGGGATCCCACATCAGTTTTTTCTGGCTTTCGGTGTAATAGATCCGAGGTCTCTGCTTCATCTGCACGCTGCTAGGGCGAGCAGCCTCTCCCATTAGCCGTGAGATCAGACACAACGGTGGCCAGGGAGGCTACCGGGCTAATCGGGCTGCCTGGGATCGCGTCCATCGACCTAAGGTCTGCAAGCTTTTTGAGAACCAAGCGGCATGGCGGTCATAGCGATGGCTCAGGACGGCTGAATCGTCAGGATCTGCGCCTTCAACCAGGCCAACGCAGGGTCGTGCTGGCGACTCGCCAAGTGCACCAACTCAAGCTCGAATGGCGGCAGTGCGAACGGCAGCTCATGCAGCTCCAGGGGCAGCAGCCTGGCAAACTGCTGCGCCAGTTGCGTCGGCAATACTACGCCGAGGTCGGTCGCTGCCACCAAATGCGCGGCTTGCAGGTAGTTGGGCGTGGTATAGACGATCTGCCGCGCCAGGTTCTGTTCTGCCAGCCATTGATCGACCATGCCTCGGGTTTGGCCGCCATGCACCCAGACGTGGCGCAGTTGCAGGAAACTGTCCAGATCCAGACCATCAATTAATTGCACATGACCCTGACGCACCGCTACCCGTAACGTTTCGCTGCGCCAGAGCTGACGGGTAAAACGCGCCGGTATCTGGTCAAAACGTCCCAGCACCAAGTCCAGCTCGCCACGGTCCAGCGCCTCGACCGGCAGGCTCGGAGTCAGATGAGCGACATCGATGCGCAGGTGCGGTGCCCGCGTCTGCAGGCAGGCCAACAGTGATGGCATGCACATTTGTTCGACAAAATCGGTCAGGGCGATACGCAACTGTCGATGGCTGCGTTGAGGGTCGAATGCATCACCCGTGGCCAGGGTTTGTTCGATCTGCTGCAAGGCCGCGCGAATCGGCCCTTCCAGCGCCAATGCCCGAGGGGTAGGGCACATGCGCCGCCCGACGCGCACCAGCAGTGGATCACCCAGCACATCACGCAAGCGCGCCAAGGCGTTGCTGACGGTGGGTTGAGTCAGCGCCAGACGTTCGGCCGCGCGCGAGACGTTCTGCTCTCGCAGCAGCATGTCAAAGACACGCAGCAGGTTCAGATCGAAATTTGAAGTATTCATGCTGCAAATATATGGCATATGAAATCGAAATTTCAAAAATACTTGAAGTCTGCTTACGGTGACCGCTGTTCATTTTTCCTAGATGCAGGAGCGCCACGTTTGAGCACCACTTTCGATATACAAAAGGTCGCGGTCATCGGCGCTGGCACCATGGGCCGGGGCATTGTCGTCAGCTTGGCCAGCGCCGGGTTGCCGGTGCTTTGGCTGGAGAGCAATGTCCCGACACTCGACGCGGGCCTGGCAATGATTGAACAAACCTGGTCGCAGCAGGTTGGCAAAGAGCGCATCACCCAAGTGGAGGCTGACGCCAACCTGAGGCGTGTAACGCCTGTGCAAGATTACGCTGCGCTGGCCGAGGCGGATCTGGTGATCGAAGCGGTGTACGAAAGCCTGGAACTCAAACAAAAAATCTTCCGTGAGTTGGATGCGCAGCTCAAGCCGCAGGCGATCCTGGCCAGCAATACGTCGGCACTGGACATTGACGCCATTGCGGCGGTCACGGGGCGACCGCAACAAGTACTGGGTCTACATTTCTTCAGCCCGGCCCACATCATGAAACTGTTGGAAATTGTCCGCGGAAAGCACACGAACAGCGCGGTGCTGGAAGCTGCTCGGGTGCTCGCCCAGCGGACTGGCAAGGTGGCGGTGGTGGCGGGCAACTGCCCCGGCTTCATCGGTAATCGCATGCTGCGTAACTACGTGGCCGAGGCGAGGAAGTTGCTCCTCGAGGGCGCGTTGCCGCATCAGGTGGACGAGGTGTTGCAACAATTCGGTTTCGCTATGGGGCCGTTCCGCATGTATGACGTGGTCGGCATCGACCTGGAATGGCGCGCCCGTCAACTGGCAGGGCACGGCATGGAAGATCCCCTGGTACAAATCGACAACGCCTTGTGCGAATTCGATCGCCTGGGTCAGAAGTCCGGCCAGGGTTATTACCGCTATGCGCCCGGTAGCCGCCGGGCCGAGCATGATCCATTGGTCGACGAGCTGGTGCTCAAGGTGTCCCAAGGCCTGGGTTATCGCCGCCGCGAGATCGATGCACAGGAAATCCTCGTTCGCTGCCTCCTGGCGCTGGTCAACGAGGGTGCAAAAATCCTCGAAGAAGGTATCGCTGCCAGCAGTCATGACATCGATCAGGTCTGGCTGAACGGCTACGGCTTTCCGGCTGAAACCGGCGGGCCGATGCACTGGGCGGATGAGCAGGGCATGAACCCAGTGCTGGCTCGACTGGAGCATCTGCAAGGCGTTCTCGGTGAGCACTGGCGCCCCGCAGCACTGATCCACCAATTGATGGCCAACGGCAAACGTTTTGCCGATGTCGTGGACGCCCGGGCATGAACTATCAAGCACCCCTGCGCGACATGCGCTTCGTATTGCATGAACTCTTCGACGTCACTGGCCACTGCGAACAGCTGGGTGTCGAACTGGACCGCGACACCCTTGAAGGAGTTCTTGAAGAGGCCGGACGTTTCACCGGCGAAGTCATTGCACCGCTCAACCGCAACAGTGACGAGCAAGGCTGCCAACTGCTCGGGACTGAGGTCAGCACGCCGGACGGTTTCCGCGATGCCTATCGCCAATACGTCGACAATGGGTGGGCGAGCATGACCGGGCCGATGGAGTACGGCGGCCAAGGATTGCCGAAAATGGTCTCGGCTTGTGTGCACGAGATGCTGATGGCGGCGTCATTGTCGTTTCGTATTTATTCCGGCCTGACCGAGGGGGCAGTGCTGGCCGTGCATTGCCATGGCAGTGAGGCGCTCAAGCAAGCCTGGCTGAGCAAAATGGTCAGTGGCGATTGGACCGGCACCATGTGTCTTACCGAGCCACAGGCAGGCACTGACCTGGCGTTGCTGCGCACCCGTGCGCAGCCTCAGGCCGACGGCAGCTATCTCATCACTGGCAGCAAGATTTTCATCAGCGGCGGCGAGCACGACCTGACCGATAACATCATTCATCTGGTGCTGGCCCGTCTGCCCGATGCGCCGGCGGGTGTGAAAGGCATCAGTCTGTTTCTGGTGCCGAAAATCCTCACCGACGGCCGGCGCAATGCGCTGAGCTGTGGCGCGCTGGAACACAAGATGGGCATCAGGGGGGCTTCGACCTGCGTCATGAATTTCGACGGTGCCCAGGGCTGGCTGGTCGGTGAGCCGAACCAGGGCCTGTCCTGCATGTTCACCATGATGAACGATGCGCGATTCCAGGTCGGGTTGCAGGGGCTGGGGATCGCTGAAGCAGCTTTCCAGGGCGGCCTGGCCTACGCCCGCGAACGCCTGCAGTCGCGTTCGCTGACCGGTGCAGTGGCGCCGGACAAGGCCGCCGACCCGATCATTGTTCATCCGGATGTGCGCCGCATGCTGCTGACGCAGAAGTCCCTCACCGAAGGCTGCCGGATGCTGGGCGCCTACACCGCACGGCAACTCGATCTCGAGCACGCTGCGCCAGAGCCCGATGATCGTCGGGCAGCCATGCGCCGCGCTGCGCTATTGATCCCGATCGTCAAAGGGTTCTTCACCGATGTCGGCCAGGAGGTCGCCAGCCTCGGCGTGCAACTGTATGGCGGGCATGGCTACATCCGCGAATGGGGTATGGAACAGTTGATGCGTGACAGTCGCATAACCCAGCTCTATGAAGGCACCAATGGCATCCAGGCGCTGGATTTGGTCCGGCGCAAGCTGATAGGCGATGGTGGTGCCGAATTGCACGCGCTGGTCGATGAGCTCGCTCAGCACGTCGAGGCTGCAGGCCATCAACCACGGTTGCAGGAAATGGCGTGCGCAGTCAGTCAGCGTCTGGAGGAATGGCGGGCGTTGGGCAAGACCATCATCGAGGCCTGCCAGCGGGATCCGCAGGAAATCGGCGCGGTCTCTGTGGACTTCCTGGCGTATTCGGCTTACGTCCTGCTGGCCGGGCTCTGGCTGCAGGCAGCGGTTCGAGCTGGCGAAACCCTGACTGACGGGACCGGTGAAAGCGCCTTTTATCAAGCCAAGTTGCAGACCGCTGACTTCTACTGGCGGCGCGTATTACCCCGTGCAAGCGCACACCGGGAAGCATTGCTGGGTGGCGCGAGCTGCCTGATGGCGATGCCGGCGAGCGACTTCAGTTGCTGATTGCAGACGTATTACAAAAATCAGGAGTCGCTGACATGCAGCCTTTCAGCTTTGCCACTACGGCGCAGATTCTCTGCGAAACCGGCGCCGCGCAGCGTCTTGCCAATCTGTGCGGCGAGCGCGGCGCGCGCCGTGTATTGATAGTCACCGACCCGGGTATTGCTCGCCTGGGCATGCTTGATGATGTGTTGCCTGGTTTCACCCTCGCAAAAGTTGCCGTGGCGATCTTCAGTGACGTGACGGCGGATCCGAGCCAGGCCTGCGTGCTTGCCGCCGTGGAACGGGCACGGCATATCGGTGCCGACCTGATCGTCGGCTTCGGTGGCGGCAGTTCGATGGACGTGGCCAAGCTGGTCGCGCTGCTGGCGCATCCGCAGTGCGACCAGCCGATCACCGAGCTGTACGGCGTCGACAGGGCCAAGGGACGGCGCCTGTCGCTGATCCAGGTGCCGACGACCGCCGGGACCGGCTCGGAGGTGACACCGATCGCGATTGTCACCACCGGTGACACGACCAAGATGGGCGTTGTCTCGCCGCTGCTGCTGCCGGATCTCGCCGTACTCGACGCCGTCTGTACGTTAGGCCTGCCGCCGGCCGTGACGGCGGCCACGGGCATTGATGCCATGGTGCATGCGATCGAGGCCTACACCAGCAAACTCAAGCGCAATCCGCTGTCCGGCCTGTTGGCGCGAGAGGCGTTACGGCTTTTGGCCTCCAACCTCGACCAGGCCGTGTACAACGGCAGTAACCTGGCCGCGCGTCAGGCAATGTTGCTGGGTGCCTGCCTGGCCGGCCAGGCATTTGCCAACGCGCCGGTGGCGGCGGTGCATGCGCTGGCGTACCCGCTGGGCGGGCACTTTCACATTCCTCATGGGCTGGCGAATTCGCTGGTGCTGCCTCATGTGCTGCGCTTCAACCTGCCGGTAGCGATGGCGGACTACGCCGAACTCGCTCTGCCTTTGCTGGGGAAAAGGCTGCAGGCAGGTGATCGCCAGAGTCGTGCCGAAGAATTTGTCTCTGAATTGGCGCAATTGGGATCTCGTTGCGACTTACCGACAAGGCTGCGTGATGTCGGCGTTCCCAGAGAAAGCCTGGTCCAACTGGCCAATGACGCGATGCAACAGCAGCGCCTGCTCGTGAACAATCCGCGCGCACTCACCGAAGCCGACGCGTTGGCCATCTATGAAGCGGCTTACTGATGACAGACCTCAGACATCGCGTCAGCTATCGGCACTTCACAGCCATCACCACCCGTTGGCACGACAACGACGTGTATGGACACGTCAACAATGTCGTCTTTTACGGTTTCTTCGACAGTGCCGTGAACAGCGTGCTGATCGAGCATGGCGGGCTGGATATCCATGTTGGTCCGGTTATCGGCCTGGTGGTGAGCTCCGGCTGCGATTACCACGCGCCGGTGGCGTTCCCGGAGCCCATCGAGGTGGCGCTGGCGGTAAGCAGACTGGGCAACAGCTCAGTGCATTATCAGCTTGCGGTATTCCGTGAAGGCCAGGCATTGGCCTGTGCGACCGGGCGTTTCGTGCATGTGTTTGTTGACCGTCTTCAACGCCGCCCGGCTCCGATTCCTGAACGGCTGCGCCTGGCACTGAGCGAGCTGGTTGGCGACTGCCTGCCGTCTTCAAAGAAAGGAACTTGAACCGTGAAAGACGCGGTGATTGTTTCCACCGCTCGCACGCCGATCGCCAAGGCTATGGGTGGCGCATTCAATGACCTCAAGACTCCCGGCATGACGGCCATTACCATCGCCAGTGGATTAGATGTCCGCTGTTGATAAATTCCTGTTCCAGGCAGGTCTACACTTTTCGAGTAATTAAATAAATCTATAGTCCGGTTTAGTTAGCCGCTATATTTACATGGTTTTAATTATTGCAAACTTAAGGAGTCAGAATGCGATTATCCTCTGCATTGAATGGATTTAACTTTGTATTTCGCCGATATGCACGATTGGGCATGGGGGCTGCTCTCCTGATACTGATCGAACCCAGCTCTGCCAATGAAGCGGTTTCGCAGCCTTCTCCTACGTTCTCTAATCCACCCTTGATTCACAGGCCCGCTGGATACTCGCATGTTGTAGAGGTGCCTGCCGGGCTCCGGACCGTTTACGTTGCGGGGCAACTAGGGCTGGATGTTCATGGAAAGTTGGTTGGAGAATCGGGTGATTTTAAAGCACAGGCACATCAAGCATTTGAAAATATTAAAATTGCACTGGCGTCGGCTGGAGCAGACTTTGATGATGTGATCAAGATGAACATGTATTTAACGGATATCAGTCACCAGCTTCCCGAGTTGCGAGAAGTTCGTGACGCCTATGTAAATATACATAATGCGCCGGCCTCGACAACCGTCGAAGTGAGTCGGCTGGCTTTACCCGGCGCACTTTTCGAAATCGAGGTGGTTGCGGTTTTACCGGCTCAGTGATCACCTGGGAATAAAAGTTCAGTCGGTCCTTGATGTTGTTGCAATGTCAATGTAGAGAGGTGTTGGTTTGTTTGGTTTAAACCTGCGCTGAGACTTTCAGCGCATTCAGTTTTTTACTTGATTGAACTTCTCAACTCTTTTTCAATGCGCGCAAGCCAAAGGCCGGAACCCTGGTTTTTGGCTTGATTCAAGGCTTGATTCAACAATTGATTTGCGTTCCTGTAAGAAGGCAATGTGGCGTCCTGGAACGATAATTGTGCCTTGACTCTCATCAGTTCCGGCATAAACCATCGTTCGTCCCGTGAAGCGGCAACCTTCATTGTTTCCTCGATGGAGTCTATGGCTTGCCTGGGAAAGCCTAGCGTAGCCAATCCTTTTGCAACTTCGCACCGTAGCAAACTGTAAAATGGATAAGCGCCTTGACTGGCCATGTCATTCATCGTTTGAGTTAGCTGCCGCAGACCCTCCTCGGGTCCATTTTGACGAATTAAAAGTACGCAATCATAGCAATGAGTGAGTTGGCGCCATATCGGTAAGTCATGTTTGGCGATGCTTTTTTGCATAGTGGCGAGGTAGGCGCGCGCCTTGCTCAGGTCGTCGACAATCAATGCCATGGGCAGGGCACTGAAACATAGGGTGTACCAAAGGGTAGCGGGGTGATTTAGCGTGACAGACTGTGCGACATTTTCGTCGATATGCTGCAACGCTTTTTCGACATCGCCCTGTAGTAACTCGATATGGGCCTTCACGGCGTGAGCAGCAATTCGCTGATCGAAGTGCACGTCAATAATGTATGAAGAATGGGAATAGGGCGCAACCAAAGCCTCGTTGATACTCTGTAAGGCCCCCTCCAGATTGGCCATGTGAAACAGTGTGGAGGCGTGCATACGTTTTGCCAATAGCTGGTGATGTGTAAGCGTTTGCTCGTAGGTTAGCTCAATATAATCTTCTGCTAATCTCAACGCTTGTGGATATTGATTTCCGCAAGTAGATTCACTCCATAATCCCCAAAGCGCCCGCAACTTATGTTCGACATCGTCAAGGTAGATGGCGTCTTCCATCACTTGTCGCCAGTGATCACCAATTTTCGGTCCTGTGCCGTAGCTCAGTAATAAAACGCTGGCGGCTGCCGTGTGCAGAAGCATCCTTTGCCGCCTGCGCAGGGGTAGCAATTGCTTGATGCCAGCCAATCCTTTTTCCACCCAGTCACGGCATTCGCAGATAAGCGATAGCCTTAGCCAGAGTGGTATGCACAACAACGTTAGTTCTATTCCCAATGCAGTATTGCCGTCTGGCGAATAAGCCCAATCAAGTGCCGCGCGAATGATGTCTATTTCGGGTCCGTACTGCGCGACCCAAATCGGTGGTGGAATTTTGCTCAGATTGGCGCTGGCCTCGCGTAACAGAGCACTAGCAAAGGCAGCGTTGCGCCGAGACAGTTCGCCTGTTTCGCCGAACTGTTCACGTTTTTCCCGAGCGTAGGCCCGGGTTGTCTCAAGAAAACGAAAACGCCGATCGGCTCCGAGCCCCAGAGTCGATAGAAGCGATTTGTTTACGAGGCTTTCTACCAGCGGCAGTAATACCGATGCATTAATGACCAGATCGTCGAGAATGGCTTTAACGGCGTCAATAGTGAATGACCCCGGGAAAATAGAGAGCGCGCGCAGCATTGTCTGTTCTTGGGTCGACAGCGTTGTATAAGTCAAGTCCAGCATCGCGCTCAATGTTGGGTGCCGAGCGAGGGATCTGTCGCAACCGGCCATGTTCAGGCGGAAGTTGCCATCAAGCATTTTAACGAGCGACTGGAGGCTCATTGTTGGTACTCGAGCTGCCGCGATCTCAATTCCCAGAGCGTTGATGTCAAGCTTGCGACAGATCGCGCAGACTGTTTCGACTTCACTGTCATCGAGTAGAAAACCAGGGTCGCGCGCCATTACGCGGCTGACGAATAACTGAATGGCGGAATAGCCCATGGCTTCTTTTGCAGTGATTTTCTTTAGTTCGTCAGGTAGCAGCAACGAAGGAATATGGTGGATAAATTCACCTGTGGCGTGCAGGGGTTCGCGGCTGGTCACGAGTAAGCAGGCATGGGGAGCATTCAACAGGATGGTTTCAACGATGCTCGCCAGCACGGTCAGCAGGTGTTCACAGTTGTCGAGAACAAGAAAAAAACGGCGTAGGCCCAAGCTCTCAGTAACGCTGCGCAAGGGCGTGCTGGTCGCACAGCTAATACCCATTGCAGATGCAATTACGCCGGGCACCAGGTCTGATGACGTCACGGGTGCCAGGTCAACAAAGCACACGCTGCCAGCAAATTCCCCTGTCATTTCCGATGCTATTGCTTTTGCCACGGTGGTTTTTCCAGCACCACCAGGTCCCAGCAGCGTCACGAAGCGCCGCATGTTCAGTTGATAGCCTAATGTCTGGATCAGCTCGGCCCGACCAATGACGTGATTGGACGCCGGAAGAAATACGGCTGTGTCCTCCTTGGGCGCATCAAAGGTGACAGGGGCAACAAAGCGGTAGCCCTTGCCCGGTACGGTGGCAATAATTTCAACCTTATCGTGATCAATCAGGATGCGTCGAAGATCGCGAATTTGCGCGCGCAAGTTGCACTCTTCAACAAACACCTTGGGCCAGGCAATGGCTATCAGTTCGGACTTTTTGAGCGTTTCGCCTCTTCGGGTCGCCAGTGCAATAAGCAACGTTATTGCGCGACCACCCAAGGTAACGGATGCGCCTGCCTTGAACAGCAGTTGTTGATGTGGGTACAACACAAACGCACCAAAATGGACTGTGTCTGCTATTACCGCCAGCGGTGCGATGGGGGAGGGATGACTGTTTTGCATAAATAGCCCTATACCGACGCGTTATAGAATGATCGGCAACCTTCACTGCTTGAGTAAGCAGGCTCCGCGCCAATCGTCAACAACTGCTGGTGCTTCAGTCCCTTGTCGATATTCAGTCCCTTGTCGATCATGCTGCGCCTGTGATTACACAGTTCCAATGCCCCAAAATGAGGCGAGACATGTGGCTGCATCAGCACTTTTGAAACATTGGTTTCGGGTATTAATTATCCCGTGGGTCAGGAATTCAAGCCCGAAAAGACCCGGTTAAAAACGCCCGCAGGGCAGGGCTGATACCGTGCACTGTCATCACAGTTTAACGTGTTCAAATGCCACTAAAAAACTGCAGTTGTAGAATACTTGTGAAATGTTGCGAATTATTGATCATCCCCTGAAAACTATGTCCTAGTATGAGCCCGGCAATTGCCTGCGCCACTCCCAGTTTTCGACCAATGCGTCAGCCGGATACTTCCACAGGTGGATAAGTCAATGATTGAAAGCACACACAGCAAAACATCTAAGACGTCGATTCCTGACCGACAGAAAAAGAATGATTTTGAAAGCCGGGTAGCGGACTCGGTAAAAAGTTCACTGAACTCATTGATAAAAAAGATTGGCAGTCAGCCAATTGATCCGTCTGATTACAAGGAAGTAAGTGCATTCAAGGGTAAGGTCGATATTGAAAAGGTCAACGTTGTCGATGTAAGAGGCGGGGTGATCTATTTCGAATACGGGGCAGAAAAATATCAAATTCTCGAGGCGCGCTTCCTAGGTGGTGCAGGCACCTCCTATACACAAGATGCACGTGTTCGCGGAGCGCCCGCGCAGGCAGAGCGCTCATACGCCAAAGGGGAATTGAGTGATTCTTCAGCGAAGAATGTACTGGCCACGCTTTTTGCCAGTCCAGGCTTTCCGAGCTCTGGAAAACCACTTTCTGAAGTGCTTGAGTTATTGTTCGCTACGAGAGGGACTGCAGCCGAACAGTTGATTAAAGATAGCTTCAAAACGCCGAATCAGGAACTGCTTCTGCGAGAGGAGGCGAGCCAGGGGAAGCTGCGGGAGGGCGCTGTTATCGTCCGCACGCCAACTGATGATGTTGCTGTAGTTACACTGCTGAATGGCAAAACATTGATCGTGTCAAAGTATCTGACGCCTCAGGCATTCTCCGACTATACGCGACAGCCCAATGAGGCTGGTTATTTGGCCAATCCAAACGCGCTTAACGAGCAGGGTGAGCGTCTCTATTTCGGGGGCAGTAACGGAAGTGAGTATAAAACTGTAACGACGATGCCGGCAGACATGAATGCGGGCGAACTCACAATCGTCGCAAAAAACCCTGAAATGCAGATGATCTATTTTGAATACAAGGGTGAAAAATTCAAGATACAGAAAGACCAGGCTGAAAAACTCAGCGGGCTTGATAACGTCGATACCTCTTCCAATGGAGATAACAAGGGTTTTCAACTCTACGACTATCTGAATCTTTTGCACGAGAGCAAAGATACCCCACTTGCTGGCATCCTGAGGGAGGCTGAAAGCAAGGGGTCCGGAATGACCCTGTTACGAGACGACAAGCCCGTCACCGAACCGTTGGATCCGGCCAGCGTGGAAGCTTTCAATGGATACCTGATGCTTACGTTGAAAAGCGGCGAAAAGGTGGTCGTTGATTCGCTGCTGACCCCGAATGCTCACGATTATTATAAAAGCGTGGGGCGTCAGTTGGAGCGTGAACAATTATCTGAGGTGCAAGTAAAGCAAGCTGAGGAGGCCGGCTATGTCAAGGCAGATGACAACCTGTATTTGTCAGATACGGCTGATGTGAAAGATATATCGATCGCGCAGAGTAATCAGGGCTTTGAAGTGGTCACGTTTACTTATCAAAAGCCGGGCATGCCTGAGCAAAAGCTCTATGTCAGCAAGGAAAGTAATCCTGACCTGTTTGAACAAATGGCCTCGAATTATACAAAACTGGGCTCTGACACGGCTGCGAACAAACGGCAGGCGGCTGGATTACCTGCTTTAAAGGATGTTTCAGTTGACGACCTGCCGACGACTGAAAAATTTGAAGACGACAGTGTCATGAACGTCGGTGACTTAGCGTTTAAAAGCATGATTGATGATTATCGCAAAGGTGTAAAAGACGGCGACATTGGCGAGGATGACATACGTGCGCAATACCTGCGTGCGATTGACGCTAAATCAATGTCTATCAATGGTATGTACATAATTCCCGAGCATGCGAACGATAAGAGAATCGCAAAGCCGATGCTCGTCACCGGTCGGGATGTTGACGAAAAAATCTTCGATCAGAAAAAAATTGATACCAAGCTCAGTGAGATGATGGGCGACGAGAAGATTCAGCAAGACATCGCTACGTACCAGGACAAGGCCTTGGAAAAAGTCCAGGGCGGCGATGCTAAGGTCAAAGAAACCCAGCAGAAGTTGATCGAGAGCGCTTCATCGGAAACCTATATCAACTACCTCAGCGAGCTTTCGCGAACTGACAAAGACCTGGCGATGCAGGACTTCCGGACAACCTATGTTCAGCTCGCGGCTATCGACCCGGAAAAAGCCGAAGCTTTCAGAGCAGAAGTAGAGACCAGTGGACTGGTGCTGGAGATGGAAAGGTTGATATCCGAGCCAGGGGGAATCTCTGACGAAAATATGGGGCTTGCGGCCCAGGATGTAACCAAGGCTGCCCTGTCCGCAGGCAAAGCGTGGGGGGATGGTATACCTCGGCGCGGATTTGGCGTCTGGAAAGAAACAATGACGGAACTCTCCAAGAATCAGTCCCCGAGTTGGGGGGCTGTGCTCAAGGAAGTTGGCGATACCTGGGCAAAGAATGGAAAAATCGAGGATGCTGAACTTCGAGCCATTATCGAAAAACGTATTAACCCCGGCAGTGAATTACCCTCTAATAATAAGCTCTTTGATGCGCTGAAGTTCATGAAGGACAATGGCGTGCTAGGTTCAACGGGTGGGACCTTTTCGCTTGTATCAGCCGCGTATCAACTCAGTGGCGGCGGTGGCAGCCTGGGGGCTACGCACCAGGAACGGTTATCGGTTGCAGCCGCTTTCATGGGCATTCTAAGTGGCTCTAACCATTTTCTCACTTTGGGTGTAAAAACCTACGACGCCTTAAACGGAACAGGCCTGATGAAAGAGTTGGGCACAGATCGGTCATTTCAGAGTGTCTGGAAACCTAAAGACTTTAAAGAGGCGTTCGCGGTGAGTGTTATCAATGGTGATGTTAATTCATCCATTGATACGCTCTTTGACAGTAAGAATCCCCTCGGTGGAAATAGCCTGACCATGGGCGATATTTCCAAGGTGAGCGAAGCTTACTCGAACAAGTTGCAAGATATGGCCAAAAACAGCGGCGTCATTGATTCAAGGCTCAAAAAAGTGGCAGGCACGGTGCCCAGAATACTCGGTGGCATAGGCGACGTAGGTGGCGGCATCCTGGGCGTAACCTTAGGTTCGATGAACCTTCGAGCAGGCATTAAAAGTGGTGATCCCTATGCGATCGCTGGGGGCTCCCTGGAAATTGGCGGCGGTGTGGGTGGATTGATTGGCGGGGCAGCTACTTTCGCCGAAATATTTGGCAAAAGTGGTCGCGTGGTGGCGTGGGCAGGCCCTATAGGTTTCGGTTTTGCGGCGGTCAGCTCGTTCGTCGGCGCGATACTGAGTGTGGACCAGGACCGCAGATTGCATAAAGCCTCCCTGAATAATTATAAAGACCTTGAGAAAATGCAGGCAGACGGATTGCTTGCTGAGAATGGCACCGGGAATTATGTCTGGCTGCAGACGTATTTGCATGGCTATAACCAACGTGATGCGCCGGATGATCAAAGTGTGTTTGATTACAGGAAAGAGGACTTCGAGAACCCGGAGTGGCCTTTCAAAGAGCATGATTATAAAGTGCATATTGATTACACCGGTGATGGTTATAATCGGCGCAGTGATGCTTTGAAGGGGCTTGGTAACGGCACAAGGATCAAAGTAATTGACGATGAAGGCAATATAAAAGAGTTAAAGACCGGGTATAAGAAAGGCTGGTCGCCGGTATGACGTCTGTTTAAAGATAGCCTCCGATGACAGTGTTGACTGCGCATAAGATGTTTTGACAGTCGACACCATCTCGTTCTACCTATCAATAAATGGGTGATCGTTATTGGCCATTCACTGGTCAATTACGATCACCCTGATATTGTTGTGTCATGCCAATCAACATTTTGTTAGTGCTTCAGCTCTCCGTGCATACCAGATACGCTTTTAATGTTAGCAATTGCGGCATGAACCACTGCTCTTCGCGCGCCGAAGCAATCTGTATTGTTTCGTCAATGATGGCACCGGCCCGTTCGTGCAAACCGACAGAAGAAAGTCCGGCGGCATATTCTCTCTGGAGCAGGCTGAAAAGAGGGCTGCCGCCGTTGGCGCGAATCTGATGAATCACTTCGCCCAACTGTGGCAACCCCGCCTCAGGGTCGCCTTCGCGTATCAACAATATGCTTTCGAAACTGCGCGTGAGCAGTCGCCAAAAAGGTAAATCATGCCGTGCTGTGCTTGCTTGCAGCAGCGCAAGAAAATGCCGCGCCTTCGCCATGTTGTCGACCATCAATGCCATTGGAAGAGCGCTTAGGCAAAGTGTGTACCAAAGGGTCAGTGGATGAGTGAGTTGCGTAGCCTGCGCAACGTTGTGCTCGACCTGCAGCCAGGCATCTTCGATATTTCCATCCGAGAGCTGGATTTGAGCGCAGAGGCATCCGGCAGCAATTCGCTGATCAAAGTAAACGTCAATAAGGTGCGAATTCGGTACGTCATCAGAACTCAAAGCCTGTTGCACAGTCTGTCGGGCATTGGTCAGGTCACCCCGGTAAAACAGCGCGGTCGCTAACATGCGTTTTGCTAATAGTTGATAATCGTGCTGATGTTGGCTGTCAACGATCTCGTCATATTGCCTGGCCAGTTCGAGCGCCTGTTCATATTGATTGCTGCAACAGCAATAGCTCCACAGTCCCCACAATGCGCGCAGTTGGTGCTCGACATCGTTCAGTCTCTTTGCATCCTCAAGTGTCTGCATCCAGGCTGTACGTATTTCCTCATTTGCACCAAAGGTGAGCATCAGCACGCTCGCCAATGCGGTCTGCAACAGCATCCGTTGGTGTGGTGAATTCGCAACTGCGTGAGGCCCGGCTTTGAGGCCCATATCCACCCAAACCCTGCATTCACCGATAAGCGGCTTTCTCAACCAGAGGGGAACGCTTAGCAGCGTCAATTCAATACCCAGCGACCGGTTGCCTTGCCATGAGTACGCCCAGTCGAGTGCAGCGCGAACACTGTCGGTTTCCATCCCATACAACGCTAACCAGTGTTGCACCGACAGAGTGCTCAATTGTTCGCCGGCCTGGCGAAGTCTAAGTAAGGTATAGCGTGCGTGACGCGCGGCAACAGCGTTCATGTCACCCCGTTGCGTTAGTTTCTCATGAGCGTAAACACGTGTGGTCTCGAGAAGTCGGTAACAGCGGCCGCGCTCATCATCGAGACTACTGAGCAGCGATTTATCGACGAGGCTGTCCAGCAACGGCAAGGGTTCACGGAGGGAGAAAGTCTGTTTATCGACAACGGCGGTAACGGCTTCAAGTGTGAACGCCACGGGGAATATCGACAGTTGGCAAAGCATGGTTTGTTCGTCGGTACTTAGCATCGAGAAGGTCCAGTCGAGCGCTGTACTCAGCGTTCGGTGACGCTCGAGAGATGTTCGTTTGCCGGTCATTTGCAGTCGAAAGGTGCCATCGAGCATGACCACCAGTTCATGAATGCCGAAGGTACGAACTCTTGCCGCTGCGATTTCGATGGCGAGTGCGTTGCTGTCCAGCTTGTGGCAAATGAGGCTTACTGTATTTACATCATTGTCATTGAACAAAAACGCAGGGTCGTGGGCACTGGCACGTTCTACGAATAACTGAATCCCGGAAAATGCCAGCGCTTGTTTTGCTGTCAGTCGAACCCCAGCAGGCGGAAGTGTCATGGGTGCCAAGCGATGGACTGATTCGCCTGGCGCTCTTATCGGCTCACGACTGGTCGCCAGCACACAGATTTCCTCAGTGTCCCGCAAAATGATTGCAACGGATTCGGCGACCGTTTCCAGCAAATGCTCGCAGTTGTCCAGTACCAGCAGCATGCGGCTAGTGGCGAGGCTTGCGGCAATGCTGTGCAATGGCTGATCTATTGCAGACGTGATACCCAGTGCCGCCGCCAACATGCCAGGTATCAAGTGCGGCGAAATCACACTTGAGATATCGAGAAAGCAGATACCCTGGGGGAATCGCTCTGCAACATCATCCGCCACTGCATGTGCCACCGTCGTTTTGCCAATCCCTGCCGACCCGGTAATGGTCAAGAAGCGCTTGCTGAGCAATTGCTGGCCAAGCAAACACACCTGGTCTGTGCGACCAATTATGTTCAACGAGCCCAGAGGGAGAGTGGTGACGCGCAAGCTCTCTTCGGCAGGCGGGGTCTGTAGCTTTCGCGTCACTGACGCAGCAAGCCGATAACCCCTTCCCGGAACTGTAATCACGTAAGCGCCGTGCCCATCACCCAATACTCGACGCAACGCCACGATTTGCGCGCGCAGGTTGCATTCTTCGACGACAGACTTCGGCCACGCGAAGGCAATGAGGTCTGCTTTTTCGACCAGCTCGAAGGGACGTGTTGCCAAGGCCATCAGCACAGATAACGCACGGTTACCGATCTGAACCGCCTGCCCATTCTTGAAAAGCATCAGCCTGTGGGGGCACAGTTCGAATGCCCCAAAATACAGCGGGGCATGTGGCAACTTCAGAGCTTTTGAGGCATTCGATTCGGGCATTAATTTTTCCAGTTGGTCAGGAATTCAAACTCGAAAGGACATGACTAATAACGCCCGCAGGTCATGGTTGATGCCGTGCACAGTCATCGTAGTTTAACGTCGTTAAACGCGACGGGAAAACTGCAACCGTAGAATACTTGTGAAATGTTGCGAATTATTGATCATCCGCTGAAATCTTTATCCTAGTATATCGCGGGCGATTGTCCGCGCTACCTTCCAGTTTATCGCCAGCGCGTCAGCTGAAACTTCCTCGGATGGATTATTCAATGATTGAAAGCACGCAAAACAAAACATCTAAAACATCGACTCCGGAACAGCAGGGAAAGAAGGATTTTGAAAGCCGGATAGCTGATTCGGTTAAAAGCTTGCAGAAAACATCGCTAAAAAAAACTGCCGATAAGCAAGTTGACTCCTCTGACAAAAAGAAAGGGCTAGCTAAGTCTGCAATCACGGACGACGTTACCTCGCTTATTCACAGTCCAGGCTTTCCTAGCTCTGGTAAAACACGATCAGAGGCGCTCGAATTACTGTTTGCTACGAGAGGAACTCCAGCGGAACAACTGATTAAAGATTCCTTGAAAACGCCAAATCATGAACTTCTGTCGCGAGAGGAGGCGAGTCAAGGGAAGCTGCGCGAGGGCGCTGTTATCGTCCGTACGCCAACGGACGATGTCGCTGAAGTCACCCTGCTAAGTGGCAAAACATTGATCGTATCAAAGTACCTGACTCCTCAGGCATTCTCCGACTACACACGAAAGCCCGACGAGGCTGGTCATTTGACCAATCCGAACGCGGTTAATGATGCGGGTGAGCAACTCTACGTTGGGAGTAGTAATGGAAACCAATATAGACCTATAACGGCGATGTCGGCAGACATGAATGTCGGTGAACTTACAATTGTCGCAAAGAACCCTGGAATACAGACAATTTACTTTGAATACAAGGGGGAGAAATTCAAAATACAGAAAGACCAGGCTGAAAAATTTAGCGAACTTGATAATAAAGATAATGCCTCCCTCTATGGTGACAACAAGGGGTATCAATTATATGACTACCTGAATCTCTTGCACGAGAGTAAAGATACCCCACTGGCTGGCATCCTGAGAGACGCTGAACGCACGGGGTCCGGAATAACTCTGTTACGCGATGATAATCCCGTCACTGAGCCGTTAGATCCAGCGAGCGTGGAAGCTTTTAATGGATACTTGATGCTGACGTTGAAAAACGGCGAAAAGGTTGTCGTTGACTCGCTGCTGACCCCCAGTGCTCATGATTATTATAAAGGCTTGGGGCGTCAGTTGCAGGGTGAGCATTTAGCTGAGGTGCAAGTTAAGCAGGCCGAGGACGCCGGCTATGTCAAGGCAGATGACAATATGTATTTGTCCGGTACAGCTGATGTGAAAGATATAACGATCCTGGAGGATAATCAGAACTTTGAAGTAGTCAGGTTCACTTATCACAAGCCGGGCATGCCTGAGCAAAAGCTCTATGTCAGCAAGGAAGATAATCCCGGTCTGTTCGAACAGGTGTCATCGCTTTTTACGGATATGGTCGGTGGCACGGCGGAGACCAAACGACAGGCGGCTGGATTGCCTGCTTTAAAGGATGTTTCAGTTGACGACTTGCCAACGACTGAAAAATCCGAAAACGATAGTGTCTTGAGCGTGGGTGACTTAGCGTTTAAAAGCATGATTGATGATTATCGCAAAGGCGTAAAAGATGGCGACATTGGCGCGGATGACATACGTGCGCAATACCTTCGTGCAATTGACGCTAAATCAATGTCTGTCGGCGGAATGTACATAATTCCCGAGCACGCGAACGACAAGAAAATTGGCAAGCCGATGCTCGTTACCGGACGAGATGTTGACGAGAAAATCTTCGATCAGAAAAAAATTGATACCAAGCTCAATGAAATGATGGGCGACGAGAAGATTCAGCAAGACATTATTAAATATCAGGACAAGGCCTTGGAAAAAGTCCAGGGCGGTGATACAAAAGTCAAAGAAACCCAGCAGAAGTTGATCGACAGCGCCTCATCGGAAAGCTATGTCAAATACCTCAGTGATCTGGCGCGAACCGACAAAAACCTGGCAATGCAGGACTTCCGGACAACCTATGTTCAGCTCGCAGCTATTGATCCGGAGAAAGCTGAATCTTTTAGAGCAGAGGTAGAGTCCGCTGGACTGGTGATAGAGATGGAAAGGCTGATATCCGAGCCTGGGGGAATCTCTGATGAAAATATGGGACTTGCGGCCCAGGATGTGACCAGGGCTGCCATGGGTGCAAGTAAAATGGGGGTAGTCGGAGCCATTGTCTGGAGAGAGACAATGAATCAAATCTCCAAGACCCAGTCCCCGAGTTGGGGGGCTGTTCTCAAAGACGTAGGCGAAACGTGGGCAAAGAACGGAAAAATACAAGATGCTGAACTTAAAACCATTCTTGAAAAACGTATTGTGCCCGGCAGTGGACTACCGTCCAGGAACAAGCTCTTTGAAGCGTTGAAATTCATGGCGGACAATGGCTCGCTGGGTTCAATAGGTGGGACCTTTTCGATTGCTTCAGCTGCTTACCAGCTCAATGGTGGCGGCGGTAGCCTGGGTGCTACGCACCAGGAACGGTTATCGGTTGCAGCCGCTTTTATGGGTGTTCTAAGTGGCTCAAGTAATTTTTTTACGTTAGGTGTAAAAACCCACGATGCTTTAAGTGGGACTGGACTGATGAAAGAGTTAGGAATGGATCGTCCTATTCAGGACATCTTGAAACCGCGAGACTTTAAAGAAGCGTTCGCGATGAGTGTTATCAATGGTGATGTTAATTCATCCATTGACACGCTCTTTGATAGTAAAAACCCCCGCGGTGGAAATAGCCTGACCACGGACGATATTTCCAAGGTGAGCGAAGCCTACTCAAACAAGTTACAAGACATGGCAAAGAACAGCGGTGTCGTTAACTCAAGGCTCAAACAAGTGGCAGCCACCGTGCCCAGAATACTCGGTGGCATAGGCGACGTTGCCGGCAGTATTCTGGGTATTACCTTAGGCTCGATGAACCTTCGAGCAGGCATCAAGAGCGGTGATCCCTACGCGATCGCTGGCGGCTCCCTGGATATTGTTGGTAGTGTGGGTGGATTGATTGGCGGGGCAGGTACATTCGCGGAGATATTTGGCAAAGGCGGTCGTGTTGCAGCGTGGGCAGGTCCTATAGGTTTCGGGATTGCGGCGGCCACATCTTTCGTCGGTGCAATGTTGAGTGTGGATCAAGACCGCAGATTGCATAAAGCATCGCTGAATAATTATAAAGACCTGGAGAAAATGCAGGCAGACGGACTGCTTGCTGAGAATGGCACTGGGAATTATGTCTGGCTGCAGACGTATTTGCATGGCTATAACCAACGTGACACGCCGGATGATCAAAGTGTGTTTGATTACAGGAGAGAAGACTTCGAAAGTCCAGAGTGGCCTTTCAAAGAGCATGATTATAAAGTGCACATTGATTACAAGGGCGACGGTTATAATCGGCGGAGTGACGCTTTGAAAGGACTTGGCGACGGCACAAGGATCAAAGTTATTGATGATGAAGGCAATATAAAAGAGTATAAAACCGGGTATAAAAAGGGCTGGTCTCTGGTATGACGTCTGTTTGAAAACAGGCTCGCGGGTGATCGTATTTTCCATGTGCTGGGAAAATAGGAACACCCTGATCCAGTTGTGTAATGCCGGATAAATATCAAATTATCTTGTGAGCGCGCGGCTGGATGCCCGTCAGGCGACGCACGTTTTAATCAAGCTGTTTTATATGTGCATGGTGGCCGAACGGCCAGGCGTTCGGCCACATCTGCGACAGGAAATTTATTTAAGTCCTTGAGTGAGTGTTTGGATTTTTACTTCTTCGGGATAACGTGAGTTGCTCTTTGAACTCCTTAACGGGATTGCAACGTTTTTACAGTTCCGGAATTCTATCCTGCAATCTGATATCCAGCTATTTCGTCCAGATGTAACTGGAGTGCGGCACAGATTTCATCAACTTTTGATAAGTTGCAACTGACGTCGGCCACAGCGCCAGATTGGCCCCATTCTTATCCAGATACCAACTGGTGCACCCGGCCAGCCAGACCGAATCCTTCAGGTATTCCTGCATGTGGGACGTGAATTCCTTGGCTGCTTGTTCCCTTACAGCTAAATTCTTTAGACCGTGTTTCTGCATGTGATCCAGGCAGTCGAGGATGTAGCGGATTTGCGCTTCGATCATCAAAACCATCGAGTTGTGACCTAGACCACTGTTAGGGCCGACCAGGAAAAACAAATTGGGCATGCCTGAGATTGAAACACCACGGAATGCTGTCGTGCCTTTTTTCAGCCAACGTTCTCCGAGATCTTCCCCGCTGGGGCCAATAATGAACCCGGGAGGCACTATCGCATCCGTGACTTCGAAGCCTGTGCCGAAAATTATCGCGTCAACCTCTTTACGGGTGCCGTCAGCTGCGACGACGCAGTGTTCAGTCACCTCGCTGACACCAGAGGCAATCAAATCCACGTTCGGCCGATCCATAGCCGGATAAAAGTTATTAGAGATCAGAATCCGTTTACAGCCTAATACGTAGGAGGGCGTGAGCTTTTCTCGCTTTTGCGCTGAAGTCACCTGCTGTTCAATTAGTTTGGTGGCCCGTTTGAGTGCGATACGGTTGACGAAGCTACCTTCTTTCATCGCTTTGAGGCGAATTTCATGACGCCAGAACAGTGACTTGCGGTAGATGTTCTGCAGGGCTGGGTATCGTGCAAACAGCGCTTGCATAGTCCTACTGATTTTGCTGTCAGGACGAGGCAAAATCCACGCAGGAGAACGCTGAAATACCGTGAGTTCGCTCACGAGCGGCGCTATTTTGGGAATGTACTGTATGGCACTGGCGCCGGTTCCGATCGAGGCGACCTTCTTGCCGCGCAAGTCGTAACTGTGGTCCCAATTGCTGGAATGAAATACCTTGCCAGTGAATGATTGCAACCCCGGTAAATTTGGAATCGAGGGAACATGCAGTGGACCTTTTCCGATCATGACGAATCTCGCCAAGAGGACAGTTCCATTCTCGATTTCGACTTGCCAGACGCGTTCAGCGTCAAGGTAAACGAGCCGCTGCACGGTGGAGTTGAATCTGATATGTGAATTGATGCCGTGTTTTGTCGCGCAGTTTCTGAGGTACTCGTGGATTTCTTTCTGCGGAGGGTATTTTCTCGTCCAGTCAGGGATTTGCTCAAATGAAAATGAATATAGATGCGAGGGAATATCGCATCCGCAACCTGGATAAGTATTGTCCCGCCAACACCCCCCAACATCGCTAGCCTTCTCAAGTACGACGAAATCATTCCGCCCTGTTTTCTTCAGATTAATTGCCATTCCCAAGCCGGAAAATCCAGTTCCGATGATGGCATATTCGTATATTTTTTCACCGCTGTTTTGTTGTGAGTTCATCACTCAACCCCGACTTTGGACGTTATTGTTTTCTCACACAAGGAGAGGTCCTGACATTTATTTGCAAACCTGGCCATTTCTTTAAGGCAAATATCTGCCTCTGGCAGCACCGGGTAAAAAATCGGCCATACGTGTGGTTGGCCTTTCCAGATACTTAAATGTACCGGTACAGCCGCTTCATCCAGTTTTTGTGCGAGACGCAAGGAGTCGTCGCGTAAAACCTCGTTGTCGCTGACATATATGGAGATCGGAGGAAACCCGGGAAAATCTCCATACAGTGGTGAGGCTAATGGTGACATGCCATTTTCAGTGCCCAAGTACATAGCGGCAGCGCGACGAATACTCGCCGCATTAAACATGACGCAACTTTTGCTGTTCTGCTCGACCGATTCGCCGGTGGCGAGAAGGTCGGTGTAGGGCGACATCAAGATACAACCAGCGGGCGTTGGATGACCTTCTGCGCGGATTGCGTGTAACAGTGCAACCGCCAAACCACCACCTGCCGAGTCGCCGGCCAGCACAATATTTTCAGGTTTGAATCCTTGAGCAAGCAGCCATTTGTACGCCGCAATGGCGTCGTTCAACGCGGCGGGAAATGGGTTTTCCGGGGCAAGTCGATAGTCCAGGGAAAACAGCGGCATCCCTGACAGCTCGGCTAGCCGGGTAGTGAAGGTACGGCAAGTTCTTGGCGAGCCGAAGATGTAACCACCCCCGTGCAGGTACAAGATGCAGCGAACGAATTTTGCATGGACCGGGACGTGCCACTCGCCCTTCACCAACTGTTGATCAATCATTCGGATAGAGACTGATTCCGCTGGTTTTTTTTCAGCCGCACGGGTTTCCAGCCAGGCACGAAAACGTAGAACATCAAACTCCAGCGAAGTGAGCTTCGGTTTTAGTTTCAGGCGCAAGATCATGCATAGCAGCCGTGAGCGTAACGAGCGCGCGCGAATGAAACGTTCTTCGATCATGCGCTGACTTTCTTGCGCAACGCTGATGTTTTACGCATCAGCAGACCGAGAATTTTTGGATAGGAGACCGGGAAGCAACGCTGAACAAGATCAAGTACTTTGGCGTCGCGCCCGACCAGAATGCGCAGTTGGCGACGCTCGATACCCCTGATAATAATGCGGGCTGCATCGCCAGCAGTTAGTTTCAGAGCTGTTTTTTCAATTTGCTTGACCAAGTCATCCTTCAGTTCCGGTGATTGATCAAATGAGGCATTGCTGGCAATGCTTGTGCGTACTCCACCAGGGTGAACGCAGGCGACATGCACCCCACGAGGTGTCAACTCCGAACGAAGGGCCTCGGTAAAGCCTCGCACTGCAAATTTGCTGGCGCAGTAATGAGCCTGGCCTGCAATGCCGATGAAACCAAACAGGCTCGATACATTGACCAGGCTGCCCTTACTGAGACATAGGGCATCGATGAACGCTCTGCTGGAATAGACCACACTCCAAAAGTTAACGTCCATCACGTTGCGAAAAGCCTCTGGCGATGTCGAGGTGAAATCCCCAAATCGCGTGATGCCTGCGTTATTGATCACCACATCGATCCCCCCAAACGCCTTGATGGCGGTCAGCGCGAATTCAGTCATTTCAACTTCGTTCGCAACATCGACTACCGCGATCATCGTCTGAGCGTCGCTGGTTTCCTGTACCACCATTGCCGTTTCGTACAGCGGTACGTCGTTCACATCGACCAGTATCAACCGGTTGCCTCGTGATCCCAGTTGCAAAGCCAGTTCTCGCCCGATGCCGCTGGCGGCTCCTGTGATGAGGATCGTTTTATTTACCATTGCGTTGATCATGAGCTTCGACCTGCTCCCGGAAGTCTCTGCAGCATTTGGCTGCTCAAGTGACCAGTCATTAATCATGCGAATTGTATTTAGTCAATAGGTCGATAAAATACAAAAGAGCAATGGGGATCGTCATCGGTCGCGCGCCCGTTGAGTGATAACGGGCTACAGACCAGATATGTTGCTGGACGAGGAGGGTGTCTAGAGCCAGTGCAAAGGCGGGACGCGGAGGGGTGGAACGGGTTTTGCTGCAGGCACAAGTCGGAGTCTTTTAAAGAAAAAACAACGTCTCTATGTGATCCGCAATGATGCAGGACACGTCGTCTTTTCGAGGGTCTTGATTGGTCGCCTTGCGGTAAACGTCGGCCAGCGCAAAATAGGTATTAACTAAGCCGGCCAGACTGAAACAGAAATGTTCGAACGTCATCGGCTTGATGATCCGGGTCTCTACGCAGGCATCGTACAGAGGCCGAATTCCTAGCTGCGAGGGCAGAATCTGATCGGTGACCAACCAGTCGAAGCGTTCATCCTTCTGGCTACTTTGCTGATAGAGCAGCATCGGAATGCCCGTTGACTGCTGGCAAAATCTGGCATAGCGCAGGACGAACTCCCTGAATGCCTGGCGCACCTGGGTAGCGGTTGGGTCGGTGGGCAATGGCAAAATGATTAATGAGAAATCCTCGAGGATCGCCTTCACTGTCTCGCGCCAAAGGTTCTCCTTGTTTTCGAAGTGATAGGTCACCAGGCCTTGGCCAACACCTGCCCGCTGAGCAATATCTCGAGTAGAGGCACCTTCAAAGCCAAACTGCCCAAATACCGTAATTGCGGCCTGAAGGATCATTTGCCGGGTTTCTGCCTTGCGTCTATCGCGCAATCCCATTGGTTTTGACGGGGTCATAAACTCACTGCTTACCGATGATTAGGTTGGTAACGTTTTAGCGCTGAGTAGCAGTATACCCAAGGTCGATCGATACCCCTTCATCGTCAGCTTATCCCTGTATTTCTGCCGTCTGTACGAAATACAAAAACAGACTTGACTGTTCGTAAATTCGCTCATATTCTCGATTTCATTGGCGCATCTGCTGATTGTCGGGTTGAGTTGGGCAAGGAGAAGTACAGAGATGAAATCTTTATCAACAGCAGTGGAAAAAGTTCAGATCGCTGCTGCGGCCATTCATGCACCCGATGCGCGCAAAACCCCTTCGCGACGCCCTCAGGCTGAACGAAGTGCACAAACACAAGCCAAGCTTATCGCTGCGGCGATTTTTTGTTTGCATCGTCTTGGTTACAGCGCGACAACTGTTATCAAAGTCGCTCAGGAAGCCCAGGTCAGTCGCGGTGCGATGACACACCAGTTTCCGACAAAGGTCGACCTGATGCTGGCGGTTGTCCAGCATGTATTCGAGGATGAGGTCGAGCAGTACAAACGTCTGCTATCAACAGCGGGTACGTCCCGTGAAATCCTGTTTTCATTCCCGCACATTATGTGGGAAGTGCTACGCCGCCCCGACAGTATGGCAGTCACCGAAATTCTGATGGCTTCTCGCTCCGATCCAGCGCTTGCCGAAGGTTTAAAACCTACGCAGCGAGCCATCGAGCGTGCTGCGGGAGAGGGTGTGAAGATGATCTTGCAAGATGCGGGTTTTGACCTGCGCCCTGACGGGGCGGCGATTCAGCGCCTATTCGTCGCGGCTATGCGAGGCCTGGCTATTGACTCGCTGTTTGCTGGCTCCAGTAAAGAGATCCACGCTTCGGTAGATGCACTAGTGATGATTTTGCATCTTCTCTACCCAACCCCGGCCGATTTGAAGGGCCCTGAAGGATAACGTACGGCTTTGTTGGCAATTAAAAACAAACAGAACAGTCTAATTATAAGAAAGGTATTCGGAATGACTAACCCAGGCGTTTCCCGTCGTAACTTTGTAGCGGCAGCATCAATCGGTGCTGCAGCGATCTGCGCTTCATCTCTAGTCGGAGCGAGTTCAACCATCCCATCGTCCGCCGGGCAGAAACTCAATGTGAAAAGCGGGCCAAAGATGAAAGGGTTGCCTAAAGGTTTTCTGTGGGGGACGGCGACCTCGGGCCATCAAACCGAAGGCAGTAATATCAACGCAGATAGTTGGGTACTGGAAAACGTAAAGCCGACCATGTTTTCGCAACGTTCCGGTGACGCTTGTGCCAGTTATTCGCGTTACGAGGAGGACGCTGCCCTGGCTGCGAGCCTTGGGTTCAACTGCCAGCGTTTAAGCCTGGAGTGGTCACGAATCGAGCCGGTAGAGGGATTTTTCTCGATTGCCGAACTGGACCATTACGCCCGTGTTCTTGAAGCTTGTCACCGTCACAATCTGGCACCGATGGTCACCTTCAATCATTACACGGTGCCCCGTTGGTTCGCCGCTCGCGGTGGGTTTGAAGTCGCTGATGGCGCTGACTTGTTCGCGCGATTTGCGGAAAGAACTACCCAGCGTCTCGGAGATCTTTTTGCCGTAGCCACAACATTCAATGAACCGAATATCGCCCGTCAGTTGCACTGGATTCCCACCGTCAGGAGGGCCAAACCCATAATAGACGCGATGATTGCTGCTTCGGCCAAAGCAGTCGGATCAGATCGGTTTGGTACAGTTATTTTCAGCGATCCGAATGTGGCCGAGGCCATCATGCTGGATGCTCATGCGAAGGCCTATCAGGCAATCAAGGCAGGACCCGGGACGTTCCCGGTTGGTGTCAGCCTTGCGATCATGGATGAACAAGGAGTCGGACCTAGCAACCTGGTTGCTGCCAAACAGCGCGAAGTTTATGAGCCTTGGTTGCGCGCCGCGGCTCAGAGCGATTTTGTAGGTGTACAAACCTACTCACGCGAGCTGGTGGGTTCTGAGGGCAATCTTGCTCCGGAACCAGGTGTCGAGTTAACGACCATGGGGTACGAGTATTACCCTGAGGCCCTTGGTGCCACTATCCGATATGCAGCCAAAGCAACGGGCAAGCCCGTGTATGTTACCGAGAATGGTGTAGCTACTCCGGACGATACACGTCGAATTGATTTTATAGATCGGTCTCTGCTGCAGGTGCAATCGTGTCTGGATGAGGGCATCGACGTGCGTGGCTACGTCCATTGGTCACTGCTGGACAACTACGAATGGCACCGTGGTCTCGAACCTAAATTTGGCTTGGTGGCAGTCGATCCTCAGACATTTGCTCGAACGCCCAAACCTAGCGCTTACCACCTTGGAAGCATCGCGCAGCGCAATCGGGTTTGAATACGTCAGTCTTTTGAGTCAGTAGAGGTCGTCATGCACGTTTCACTGCAAACTAAATTAGTCGCCATGTTGGGCGCACTGCTCATCACCTTGCCAGCCTTCGCCAATTCGCCGGATAACACGCTTGCCAAAACGGTTGCGGGGGTTGTCAAAGGCCAGGATGTGGATGGAGTGATCTCCTTCAAGGGAATTCCTTACGCCAAACCGCCGGTGGGCGAATTGCGCTGGCGTGCTCCGCAACCTGTTGCAGCCTGGAAGGGCGAACGCCCGGCCACGACGCTGGGTGCTATTTGCATGCAAAAGCCGCGCAACGATAACGGTGTCGGTCCAGGGCCAGGGAGCGAGGATTGCCTGACACTTAACGTGTTCAAACCTGCTGGGGCAAAAAACGCCAAGTTACCGGTAATGGTATGGATTCATGGCGGGGGTTTCATCGGCGGCTCTGGCACGGCGGCTCAATACGACGGTAGCGAGTTGGCACGTCAAGGGGTAGTGGTAGTCACCTTCAACTATCGTCTCGGACGTTTCGGATTTTTTGCCCACCCGGCCTTGACCAACGAAGCACACGACGAGCCAGTGGGCAATTATGGGCTGCTTGATCAAATTGCGGCACTTCAATGGGTGCGTGACAATATAAAGAGCTTCAACGGTGATCCTTCAAATATCACCATCTTTGGCGAGTCTGCAGGCGGGATATCCGTGAACTCGCTGATGGTTTCACCGCTGGCCAGAGGTTTGTTCCATAAGGCAATCAGTCAGTCAGGATTGGGGCGCGAACGCCCGCTAACGTTCAAACAGGCCGAGCAAGCGGGAAGCGAATTTGCAGCGAGCATGGTCGCCGGAGAAGCAATCGACGCCGCAACATTACGTGCGATTCCTGCCGAAAAACTCCGTGACCAGATCGATCCTGACCTGTTTGACGGTGAAATGCCGATGCTTGATGGCAAGGTTCTACTACAACCGGTCAGTGACGCGTTCGAAGCAGGTCTTGAAGCACCGGTGCCGTACCTGACAGGTACCACTGATATTGAGCTGCCAAAGCTGTATACCCCGGCGACATTGCCTCGTCGGGTTCATTTGACGCCTGAACAAATCAGCAGTATCGAGAGTGGTTACAAAAGTAAGGAGGACTATGATCAGCACTTTTATTCAGATCTGGTTTTCACCGAACCTGCTCGGCACTTGGCGCTGATTCACGAAAAACGAGCGCCAGTCTTTTTTTACCGTTTTTCGATACTTTCCGCACTGGCTCCAAAGATGCTTGAAGGCGCCCCTCACGCCTCTGAACAACCTTACATTTTCAAGACGTTGAAAGAGTCTGCCTGGAAGCTTGAAGAGCGCGATATGCAGTTGTCCCAAGCCGTCAGTGCTTACTGGGTTGCGTTTGCGTCTACCGGTGACCCGAGTAACGCCAAAGGTTTGAAGGCGTGGCCGCGGTTCGACGGCAAGAATCTGTTGACCTTTACCAACGAAGGCCCGGTTGCGAGCGCGGACCCATGGGCACAGAGGCTTGATGGTATTAGTGAAACCTATCGGGGCGGGGCCCTGCCAGTACAGTTTGGCCGGTTGTCCAAGCCTGCTCCAGCGCTTATTGCCCAACCTGCATCGAATGTCCCAGTGCTGAGCAAATACACCTTGCAAACACCCATTGAGGAATTGGTAGAGGATCCTGCTGCGAAGGCAATTCTGGATCACGATCTCCCGGGGCTGACCAAGCATCCCATGTATGACCTTCTCAAAGGAATGAGCCTGCGTGACCTGCAACCGCTGTCCGACGGGCTTATCACTGACGCAAAACTGGCCGATGTGAGTAATGGGTTGGCAAAAATCGGGACGCCGGTTTCAACGCCCGAAATGCAGCAAAACAAGTAATTAACAGAGTCCAATTCATCAACAGTTGAAGTGGCGGCAGTAGTAGGTGCGATTGACAAAGTTTATTGCGTCGGGCCAATGCCGCCCCTGTTTTGATAAACGCTAATGCTTGTCCAGGGTCAGCTTTAAAAGTTTAAATATTCATTATCTATAATGAACAAAGGAGTAATGAGTCCAGTTTGCAAATCGAGACACTTGCTGTGCGGCAGAGCGGAGGCGTACAAGGCGGGCAATAAGTAAACTCGTCTATATGCACAAAGCTTATATACAATAAAAACAAAAAAAGGTAGGTCGACATGAATAGGTTCATAAGTGGCCAGCAGATAGATTCCGACAGGACGCCTACGGGGTTGTTCGAAAAAAGGGATAGATTTTTTGTTATAGCTGGTCTGGCGCTTTCGGGCGCTTTGCCGTCCGGATTTGCGTATGCCTATCAGGACACATCAGGCGATTGGGCTATGTCTCTCGACACTACCGTTTCCTACGGTGTGAGTTATCGCGCAGCGGGTCAGGATAACAAGTTGATTGCCAAAGCCAATGGTGGCAGCGGTGCTAATGCTGCGACCATTAACAGCGACGACAGCGACCTTAACTTCAGAAAGGGAGACGTGTTCTCCGAAGTAGTAAAAGTTCTTTCCGAGATGGATCTGAAGTTTCAGGACAAATATGGAGTGTTCGTCCGTGGTCGTGCTTTTTACGACTTCAAACTGGAAGATGATGAGCTCAGGCACCGCCAGCTTAGTGATGGTGGAAAAAAACAAGCCGGCTCTTCAGTTGAATTGCTTGACGCATTTGTTTATGGCAGCTGGGACTTGAGCGAGCACGAAGTCAGCGCTCGCGTAGGACGACAGGTTATTAACTGGGGCGAGGGGCTTTTCTATCAAAATGGTATCGCCGCTACCAATCCGGTAGACCTCAGCGCGCTGCGCGCCCCGGGTTCCGAGTTGAAGGAAGCCTTCACGCCGACGGCCATGGCCTTTGGATCTCTCCACCTAAGCGAGAACCTGACGCTTGAAGGTTACTGGCAGCCGGGCTGGGCCTGGGAAAAAACGCAACTCGACCCTTGCGGTACTTATTTTGCGGGAGACGTCCTCGGCAAGGGTTGCGATTACTTGGTGGTTCCGCAGCTGCAAGAAGCATTTACCGGTGGCAAGGCTTTTGACAGCCCCAGCGATGTGGCTGGTCTCAATCCGATTCTGGCGACCACATTTGTACCGCGCGGTCATGATATTGATGCAGATTCGGCCGATCAATATGGTCTGGCGCTACGTTGGTACCTACCGGAATTAAACGAAACCGAAGTGGGGCTTTACTACCTGCGTTACAGCACTCAGACACCGCTACTGGGTGCATCTGTTGGCTCGTCATTGGCTCCAGGGGTGCCCAACGCGAGCAGCTCTCGATATTACGCCGAGTACCTTGAGAACCGGGATCTGTTTGGCGCGAGCTTTAACACAACGATTGGCGGCGACAGCATTTTCAGTGGGCAGTCGCTGTTTGGTGAGCTCAGTTATCGACCTAACGCCGCAATAGCCACTGATTCGGGAATTACCTTATCCAATGCCCTGTTTAACCCTGATGGCTTGCCGAAGGGGACGCGTATTGACGGTTACCGTGAGAAAAAAATGTATCAAGCCTCACTTGGGACAATTCGCAGCATGGTCGGAGTGCTGGGTGCTGGCTCGTCCAACATTATTGCGGAGGCCGTGGCCAGCCACATTTCGGGCCTTGATTCCGGAGGTGAGTTCGGAGCGGTTACAAGTTCTGCTTACGGTGCCACTGTCACCATGTCTCTGACCTACAACAACCTGTTTGATGCTATCGATTTGGTCCCCACTATCAGCCACGGACGCACGTTCAACGGTGTTTCACCTCTTGGAACCAACGGGCTGAATGAAGAGGCGTGGAGCACGTCTTTTGGTATTAATGCGATCTATCAAAACAGCTTCTCGGTAGGCGCCCAATATGTAAATTTCTCCGGTTCTGATAATGGGGCTCGCGATAAAGACTTTATCAGTTTCAATGCTAAATACAGTTTTTAAGGGCAGAGGAAAAATCATGTTCAAATTAGACTTTTCACGTGCAGCTATTTTAGCCGCGGCCCTGGTGGCTTCACCGCAGCTATTTGCGCAGGTTTCCGTTGAGCAGGTCGCCCGACTGGGCAAGGACTTGACTCCGATTGGGGCGCAAACCAGCGCGAATGCGGACGGAAGCATTCCAGCGTGGACGGGTGGACTGGCCGTCCAAAGTAACGCCATCGATCCAGCGATTGGCTACAAAGATCCCTTTGCTGCGGATAAACCGCTTTTCACCATTACCGCAGCCAACGCCGAAAAGTATCGCGACAAACTCACTGCCGGGGAGTTGGCGATGCTCAAGCGCTATCCGGACACTTGGAAAATGTCGATCTATCCCACTCGGCGTTCGGCGTCCTATCCGAGCAATGTCTACGGGGAAATAAAAGCCAATGCCACCAACGCCAAGTTGGTCGATGAAGGTAACGGCGTTTCAAACGTCAAGCACGCACAGCCCTTTCCAATTCCCCAATCGGGTATGGAAGTGATGTGGAATCACTTGATGCGTTACCGCGGTACGACGGTAAAACGGGTTTTTGCAAGTGCAACACCTCAACGTAACGGTGATTTTGTGGTGGCCAAGGCCATCGAGACCATGCTTTTTAATCAAGATGTTTCCGACAGCAGCAAGTCTAATGGAAATATACTTTTCTATTTCTTGCAGCTTACGTTGGCGCCCGCGCGCGTAGCGGGGGAATCGCTGCTGTTGCATGAATCGGTCAACCAGGTGGTAACGCCGCGCCAAGGTTGGCTTTATTCTGCTGGCCAGCGCAGAGTTCGGCGTACGCCGAGCATTGCTTATGACACGCCGGCTGACAGCGGTCTGACCACTGTAGACAGTGCCGACATGTTCTCCGGCGCTCTCGATCGCTACAGTTGGAAACTCATAGGAAAGTCTGAGATTTACGTTCCTTATAACAACTACCGGTTTGCTGCCAAAACCAATAAATACAGCGACATCATCAGGCCTGGACATATCAATCCTGAACTTCCGCGCTATGAGTTGCATCGTGTATGGCATGTACGTGCCGAACTCAAGCCTGGTCAGCGACATATCTACAAGCAGCGCGATTTCTACCTGGATGAGGACAGCTACCAGATCCTGACGGCCGATCACTTCGACAACCACGATGTCCTGTGGCGACATGCTGAAAGCTACACGATAAATTATTACGATCAACCCTTGGTGTGGACCGTTGGGGACGCTAGCTATGACTTGATCGCGGGCCGATACAGCATCGGTAACCTCAGCAACGAGGAGGTCGCGTACGAGTTTGGAGTTCCGGTGGAGTCGGATGACTTCACACCCGCAAAACTGCGTCAAGCCAGCGTACGCTAGGCCTTTAACCCATAAAGCAAATTATGGCTCGCGTAAGGGACGGTCGTTACCCGCCGTCCCCACGCAAAGTTATACGCGTGGACCTACCGCATACGGCTCCTACCTCGGGTAAGTGATGCACTGCCGATATCAATTGGAAGCTAGTCTTGGGAGCGATGGGGATGAGAAATTTAAGAGTATCGGTTCGCGCAACACTCAGCTTTGCGTTTATTGCTCTGCTCCTGGTCGCGCTGGGCGGTATTTCCGTCTGGAACATGGGGCAAATCAGAGAGACAGCCAGCAGCCTGGAAAACAACTCAATGGCAAGCATCGTCATTGCAGACAAGATCAAAGTGGCCACGTTGCAGTTGCGATTGGAAAACCGCCGGCTGATATTTCAGACTGACCCGCAAGAAATCTTCACCACACTCAAAACCATCAATACTGTGCGCGAGAATCTGAAAGCTCAGATTCAAGCCTATACACAATTTGTGGGCAGCGAGAAAGAGGCTAAATTATTCAAAGCCGTTTCGGATAATGGTGGGAAATTTTTAACCGAGATTGATCATGTGATAGAGCTCGTCAGTCGCAATGCAATGACTGAAGCACAAGCCTTCAATGATTCTAATATCAGGCCTGTCACGGGTGTTCTCGCCGAAGCGGTGGATGGACTTGTTCAAATGAACATTGAAGAGGCCGCTATTGCAGGCCGCGCATCCGAGGAAACCTATCAAAGCGGTTTGATGTTTATCATCTATATTATTTTAGCGGCGACACTGGCAACTATTGTGTTGGCAATGGTGCTCACCAAAAGCATCATCGTCCCGTTGCGCGAGGTGTTGCGGATTAACGAAACCATCGCCAAAGGGGATCTGCGTAGCACCATTACGGTGACGGGCAATGACGAATTTTCCGAACTGTTGCGCTCTACGCAAACCATGCAGAGCAATCTGCGAGATACGATCAAACTGATTGGGGACTCATCCACTCAACTTGCATCAGCATCTGAGGAAATGAACGCAGTCACTGAAGAGTCCAGCAGAGGTTTACTGCGCCAGAACGACGAAATCGATCAGGCGGCCACTGCAGTGAACCAAATGACCGTCGCTGTTGATGAGGTATCTCGTAACGCCGCCTCCGCGTCCGGTGCCGCCAAGTCCTCTGATCAATCGACACGTACCGGCGCCGCCAGGGTGACGAGCACCGTTAACGCCATCGAAAGTCTTGGTCGGACGATACAGAGCACCAGCGCCGACGTAGAGCGCCTGGCAGTCCAGTCCCAAGATATAAGTAAAGTACTGGAAGTTATCCGCACGATTGCGGAGCAGACCAATCTACTTGCCTTGAACGCGGCAATCGAAGCAGCGCGGGCAGGAGAGCAAGGACGCGGTTTTGCAGTCGTAGCCGATGAGGTCAGGGCGCTCGCACATCGAACCCAGACATCCACGCACGAAATTGAGCAGATGATCGGAGGCATTCTCAAAGGCACCAAACAAGCGACGAAAGCCATGAGTGAGAGTTGTGAACAGGCTGAGGCAACGCTGATTATTGCTCACGAAGCGGGGGCGGCGCTGACGCTGATAGCGAAAGCAATAAACGAGATAAACGAAATGAACCTGATGATCGCTACCGCATCGGAGCAGCAGGCCCAAGTAGCACGTTCGGTCGATGTCAATCTGATGAGTATTCGCGATCTTTCTATCCAGAGTGCCACGGGAGCTCATCAAACGACTGCTGCGAGTTTTGAGCTTTCACGCCTTGCGGTGGACATGAGCAAACTGGTGGCGAGGTTTTCGCTTTAAACAAGACAACGCAAAGTACGAGGTCTAGCCATCCTGACGTGGATCGCTTCTCTCGGGATGTTTATTGTCGATCAGTACTGTGAGCGCAATCACTGTGATTCGCCTTGCACATATAAACTCAATCAGAACGAGAGCGTGGCTGACTGGCATTGTTTTTAATGTGTTTCGAAGTTGCGAAGAACCTTTCACAACGATTCACACCGATGTACAGCCGTTTCTGAGTAGTCTTTCAGTGTGCCAGCCAAACAGACTTCATGGTGAGCACACACGCCAGGCATCAATTGGCTCCAGAGAAACTCCATACATAATTAAGGGTATTGAAAAATGGCTGACGTGCCTCCAGTAAGTTCCGGTAACTCCCAAGGCGCTATTGATAAAATGGCCGCCGTTTTTGATATGGCAATTGAGAAGTCCTCTCAAATTACTTTGATCAGTACTCAGAAAAAAGCCGAGCTTGACGCAACGAAACAACGACCTAACTAATAAGTCGTACTGCGGGCAGCAGCGATTGCTGCCCGTTTGTTGCACATATTCATTTAAATGCTTGAACTTAAGTTTTCTCTTCGGCAGTCACTTCGACATGCCCGGCTGATTCAATAGGCGGTATCCCCATCATGACTGCCTTGATTTCACTCTCTTCCCCATCTGATTTCCGATCGCCCGCGTTGAGCGTCGTTGGCGGCGTGCATCAGGGCGTCGTTCTATCGCTCGACAAGCCGCTTTACACCCTCGGATCGGCCCTGCATTGCGACTTGGTGCTCAGTGACGCCGATATTGCGAAAGAGCATTTGCTGCTGCGCGTCAGTGATCACGAGGTGGCCATCGAGGCGCGGGGCGGTGATGTTCTTGTCGTGGGCAAAGGGGCGCAGCCGGTTTCATTACTTATGGGCAGCGGCCATCGCACGCGATTGCCGGTCGAGATCCATATCGGCAGCGTTCGTTTGTCGCTGACGCAAGCCGAAAACCCGGCCCGCGCTGCACCCAGCGCACGCCGCCTGACTTCGACAAGAGAAATAGGATGGCTATGTCTGTGCGCATTGACCGTGCTGTTGCTCGGTGGTTCGGCGTTCGCGTTGCAAGACAAGCCCGACCAGGTTTTGCCGTCAGTAGCGGCGACGCCCGCGCCGTTGGCTTCGCCCATGGCGGTGACCATGGCGCAGGCCCGGCAATGGGTCGAGCAGCGGTTGCAGGCCGAAGACATGCACTCGGTAGTACTGGCTGAAGCCGGCGATCAACTGGTGGCAATGGGTTCCGTAGAGCGAAGCAAGAAGTCCCGCTGGTCTGCTTTGCAGCAAGCGTTTGACCAACGCTTTGGTGCGCAGTGGAACTTGCGCTCCAGCGTCACTGTGCGGGCCGAAATCGCCGCGCCCAGGGTACGTTTCCAAGCGGTGTGGTTCGGCAATGATCCTTACGTGATCAACGATAACGGTAAGCGCCTGTTCCCCGGCGCGGCACTCCCGGACAACTGGGTCCTGGAGCGAATCGAAGCTCACGAAGTGGTGCTGTCTCGCGGTGAAGAACGCTTCACCCTCACGCTTTGAAGCTGCCCCGATTTACTTTCATGCAGGCCTTCGAATGAAAATCGAACCTCATCAGCAGATGTCGCCAAGCATCAGAACCGTGCCACTGGAAGCGCTCGAATCGCTGGCCGGGCGTCAGGCCAGCCGCTTCGACGCGGTGTTGGGCAAGCGTGAAGTGCGTGCAGGCCACTCCACGCGTGGGGACCTGGAGAAACTCAACGAGAGTACGAGCATCAGCGCCGAGCTCTTCGGCAATAACCGTTCCCTGGACATTCTCGATCACGTGTTACGGCACATCGTGACGCGGATGGACACTGACCCGCACACCCGGCAATTGGCTGAGGATGTCATCCGCGAAGAGGTGCGGATGCGTCGCGCGGTGGAGCAGCAACGTTCGCAGGTCCGCGAATGATGTCCACAGACGATCACGATAGCGTCGAATTGCTCAAAGGCCTGGCTGATCTGTATCGACGCAACGGTCAATCGCAGCGAGCCCTGGTGCTGTTGCTGATCGCCGCTCACGTGGCCCCCGCGGACGGCGGGTTGCTCAGCCGGTTGGCATTGTTGTTTACCGACGCCGGCGATGCGCCGCGCGCACTTAACGCGGTGGATCGTCTCGTCGCCTTACACGGCGAGTCGGCGAGTTCACTGCTGTTGCGCAGCCGCGCTCTGTGGGCCGGCGCCAGCCAGAACGAAGCGCGGCTGTGCTTCAAACGTTATCTGGTCGCCCGTCGCGCCCCTCAAGGAGAATTTCCTCAATGAGCGTAGTTGCCCGGCTCAACGGCCTCGCCCAAGTGGCTTCAAAGCGTACCGACGTGATTATCGTCGCATTCATGCTGATGGCCATTGCGATGATGATCATTCCGCTGCCGACCTTTCTGGTTGACGGTTTGATTGGCGTCAATATCGCGCTCAGCCTGCTGATCCTGATCGTGGCGTTCTACATTATCCACTCGGTGGATTTTTCCGCGTTACCGCCGCTGATTTTGCTGAGCACGCTATTTCGCCTTGCGCTGTCGATTACAACCACGCGCCTGATCCTGCTGCACGGTGATGCGGGTCACATCGTCAAGGCGTTCGGCGACTTCGTGATCGCCGGGCAGGTAGTGGTGGGGCTGGTGGTGTTTCTGATCATCACCATCGCGCAATTCATCGTTATCACCAAGGGCGCGGAGCGTGTGGCCGAGGTGGCGGCACGTTTCACCCTGGACGCGATGCCCGGCAAACAGATGAGCATCGACAACGATCTGCGCAACGGCGATATCGATCAGCCCCAGGCGCGCCTTCGCCGTTCTCGCGTCGAGCGTGAAAGCCAAATGTTCGGCGCAATGGACGGCGCGATGAAGTTCGTCAAGGGCGACGCCATTGCCAGCCTGGTGATCCTCGCGGTGAATTTACTCGGTGGTCTTCTGATCGGCATGGTCGAGCGTGACATGGCGTTCGCTGAGGCGGCGCGCACCTATGCATTGCTGTCGGTGGGCGATGGTTTGATCGCGCAAATTCCGGCACTGATGATTTCTGTCGCGGCAGGTATGGTGGTCACCCGAGTCAACAGTGACGGGGGGCAAGGCGACCTGGGTTCGGAGATCATCCGGCAGTTGGGCGCCAACCACCGAGCCCTGGCGCTGACCGCGCTGGTGCTGGTGGGCATCGGTCTGTTGCCGGGTTTCCCGGCGGCAGTATTCATCGTCCTCGCGATGGTGTTCGGGGCGGGGGCGCTGATCATGTATCGCCGGCAAAAAACGCCCCAGGATGCCACAGGCGATGTCGCGGCAGTCGAGGAAGACAGCGCCGAGCCAATCCCGCAATTGAGTGAAGACTTGGGCAAACCGTTGGACAGCCGTTTGTTGCTGATTTTGGGGTCGGCCCTGGCTGCATCCGCGCCGCCCCACGGACTGCGCCAGCGCATGGAATCGCTCAGTCACGAGCTCCGTAGCGAATTGGGCATCGATGTGCCGATCGCAGAGGTTTACGTGGACCCGTCAGCCCCGGGGAATCAGTTTCGCATCGAGCTGGAAGGTGTACCGGTGAACGAAGGTCTATTGCCTGCCGGACAATTGTTGCTGCATGACGATCCCGTTCATTTGCACTTGTTGCAGATCCCGTGGCTGGAAGCGTCGTCGCCTCTCGACCGTCGGCCCGCGCACTGGCTCGAGCACCTGCACGAAGAGGCGTTGAAGGCTGCCGGTGTCGAGTTTCTGTATCCAGACGATGTCTTGCGCAACCTGCTCGACCGTACGTTGCGCCGCTATGCGGGTGACTTCGTCGGCATCCAGGAAACCCGCTCGTTCCTGGAACGGGCTGAAGGCCGTTTCGACGAATTGATCAAAGAGGTGCTGCGAAGCGTGCCGTTGCAGCGGATGGCGGAGGTGTTGCGTTTGCTGATCGGTGAAGGCGTGTCGATCCGCAATCAGCGTGCGTTGCTGGAAGGTATGGTGGAGTGGGGGCCGAAGGAAACGGACGCCTCTAATCTGGCCGAACATCTGCGTGCGGCCCTGGCCCGGCAGCTCTGTCACCAGCATGCCGACGGGCATCGCGTCATCAGTGTCTTTATGCTCGAGCCACATCTTGAGGAGCAACTGCTTTCGAGCTTGCGCCGCAAGGACCTGGGGCGTTTCGCATTGACCGAGGACCTGAGTCGACCACTCTTGCAGCAGCTGCGCCAAGCCTGTGAACCGCTGGTGCGCGGCGCCAACGCCGCGTTGCTGGTGCATCCGGGCCTGCGCCGCAGCCTTCGGCGTCTTGTGGATCGTGGCGAACTCGACATGGCGGTGCTGTCGTTCCGTGAACTGGCCACCGAATACAACGTGCTAGCCCTCGCCACCATCGGCCTTACCGCAATCTCCAACCGACGCGAGCCTGTTGCCGCGCCGATCACTCCTCTGGCGAATGCCTCATGACGTATTGTCCCGCGATTCGTCGCTCAAGGTTTCGGCCCTTTGCCCTGCTTCTGATCACCCTGTGCGGGACGGGGCCAACAGCGCTGGCCAACGCCCAGGATATCCGGCCTGGCACCCAATCGACGCTCGACCTTGTACTGAGTCAAGGCAAGGTGCTGCACTTCTCGGCCCCCGTGGAGTCGGTGCTGGTTGCCGATCCCGCCGTCGCTGATTTGCATGTGATTTCGCCGGGCGTGATCTATGTCTTTGGCAAAGCCCCGGGCCTGACCTCGCTGATTGCTCTGGGCGCCGAGGGACGGGAAGTCGCCGCGCTGGGCGTCAGCGTCAACAGCGGCACGCAAGCGGTGACGCAGCCATTGAAAGCGTTACACCCCAATAGCGGCGCGCAAATAGACGCCAGCGGTAATCGCCTGGTCGCTAAAGGCAAGTTGGGCAGTGTCGCTGAAGCCACTGACCTCAATGCACTGCTCAGCACCGAAGGCCAGAATTTCCAGAGCGCGCTCAACAGCGCGACTTATGCCGGATCAGCCCAAGTCAACATTCGTGTGCGTTTCGCCGAAGTGTCGCGCTCTGAGCTGCTGCGTTATGGGGTCAACTGGAATGCCTTGTTCAACAACGGCACGTTTTCGTTTGGGTTGATCAGCGGTGGCGCGTTGGCAGCGGATGCGGCGTCGGGTGCCTCCAACGTGATCAGCGCTGGTCTCGATTCCGGCAACGTCAATATCGACACGTTGCTCGAAGCGTTGCAAAGCAACGGCATCCTGGAAATCCTCGCAGAGCCGAACATCACGGCCATGACCGGACAGACCGCAAGCTTCCTGGCGGGCGGCGAAGTGGCGATTCCGGTGCCGGTCAATCGCGATGTGGTGGGCATCGAATACAAGTCTTTCGGGGTTTCGCTGATGTTCACGCCGACCCTGTTGCCAAACGGCCGCATTGCCCTGCAAGTGCGCCCGGAGGTCAGCAGCCTGATGGGCAATACCGTGGAATTTGGCGAGTTCCGCGTGCCTTCGTTTCGTGTACGCCGCGCTGACACGCGAGTCGAAGTCGGGAGCGGCCAGACGTTCGCCATTGCCGGTCTGTTCCAGCGTGAAAGCAGTCAGGACATGGACAAGCTGCCGCTGCTGGGGGATGTGCCGATCCTCGGCAACCTGTTTCGCTCCAAACGTTTTCAACGCAATGAAACCGAACTGGTCATTTTGATCACCCCGTATCTAGTGGAACCGGTGCGTGCGCGCACTCTAGCCACGCCGTTGGAAGCCCAACGCGGCGAGGCGGCCGCCGCCTCCGCCGGACCGCGCAGCAACGGCAAATTCGGCTTCTACATGAACTGAGCGAGGCACACCCATGAGGCTTTCCCCACCCTGGTTTTGCGTGCTCTCGCTGACGTTATTGGCGGGCTGCAAGACCCACCTGGACCCGGTGTCCTATTCCGCGGATTACCAGGTCAGGAGCGGCACCGATGGCCGCGTCGAACTTACGCCCATCGAGTGCCTCAAGCCCTCCGCGTCGGATGAGTTCGCTCTGGCCGAGGACTATCGGCCGACACTCGCGCCCGGATGTGCCAACGCGCTCAATTTGTTGCAGATGGTCGAGCAGCGCCAGGACGTTGTTCAGGGCCGCGCCACGGGCCCGACGATGGCCGCCCCCGTGGGGCGTGCCGCGCAGGTCTACATTGATGGCTACGACCGCGAAGAGTTACGGCGGCGCCAGGCCGAACAGCAATCGAGCGTCAATGCACGGGAGGGGCAATGAACCGCTGCGGCTCAGTGGGTGGCGATCAGCCCGAGTTCCCGCGCCTGGGCTTGCGGATCTTCAATTGCCTTGATGCGCTCGGCCTCGGCCATCAGTTGCCGGCGCTCGGTGGGCGGTATGTCGTCCAGCGAGGTGCTCATGACGTCCTGCGCGCGACCGGCGAGCACCATCACGAGCAACTCATTGCGTTGATGGCGCGCCTGGGCACGGGGCGACTGGCTAACGTTGCGGATACTGCTCAGGGCCAGTTGCGATTGACCGCTCAGCGCGTACGCCAACGCCAGGTTGGCTTGGGTATCGAGGTCGCCGGGCGCCAGGCTGAGGCTTTGTTTGAAGGCGGCCTGCGCTTCGCCCGATTGACCACGCAGAATTTGCGCGATGCCCAGCAGGTTGTAAGCAGTGGGCTCTCTCGACACGTTTGCGGCCTGGGTCAAGGCATTGATCGCGCGATCCAGTTTGCCTTGGCGCAACTGCGCGTTGCCCAGCCCCAGCATCCCTTGAGCATTCTTCGGGGCCAGTTCCAGGACTTGCTGAAACGCCCGTTCTGCACCGCGCGAATCGCCGCTGGCCAGCCGTGTCTGGCCGAGTTTCAACCAGACGTCGACATCGGCGCCAGGCTGCTCGGCCGCACGCTCGTACAACGCGGCCGCCGTCGCCGGATCGCCGCGTTTTTCCACGTCAGCAGCCAGGCGCATGAAGCGCTCGTAATTGCCGTCGGGCGTCGAATGACTGGCGCAACCGCTGAGCCACAGCCCGCCCGCGAGCAGCAGGATAGAAGGGAAGTTTTTACACATGAACAGGGCTCTCGAGTCGTAAGTGGCATCTGCGGTTGCGGGATCACGAGGATGACCGAAGCAGGGGAGGAACATGCCAGCGACTCTACCAATTTTAGGGTTAATAGCGACCTCTTTATGGCTGTCGCACCTGCATCGGTTGTTTGCGCACGCAGGAGACGATCATGGCTAATGCGCTGATCAAGCTCGTCTCGCGGCTGGTCGGTTTCGTCGCACTGGTAGCCATGGTCACCGTCGCCGCGCAAAACGGACCGCGAGGCATGCCGGGCTGGTACTTCCAACCTTACCCCTACGTCCTGGTAGATCAGGACCTGCGGGCGGCACTCGCAGAGTTTGGACAGCAACTCGGCCTGGTGGTCGTCCTGTCGGACAAGGTGCATGGCCGATCGCGGGGCAATCTGCGCGCCGAAAGCGCCGGCGGGTTCCTCACCCTGCTCAGCGATGCCAACCATCTGACCTGGTACTTCGACGGCAACGTGCTGTACGTCCATAACGCGGGCGAAGTCGACACCCGTCTATTCAACCAAAAGTCGGTGAACCTCGAACAGCTGACGACCTGGTTGAACACACTGGACGTGTCCGGCAAGCAACTGTCGGTGTGGAGCAGCCCCGATGGCAACGAGCTGTTCGTGTACGGCCCGCCACCCTATCTGGCGTTGGTCCAGCAGCATGTCGATCAGCAGCAACCCAAAGTGGCAGCACCAGTGCGTGCGCACGTGATGCGGGTGTATCGCGGCAGTAACGTCAGTGAAGTCAGCAGCCCTTGAAGCGACGAGCCAGCTATCCCCAACCTTCGTAATCACCACCAGGAGAAACACCATGTCTGTCAACCCGATCGAAAACGGCGCACCTGCCGGTAGCGCTGCCGAAGCGAACTTCAATGTCGCACTGGATAACGCCACCACCAGGGCCACGGCGAAAGGTGAGCCTTCCGGCGAGCTCAGTGATGACGAGCTTGATCAATTGGTATCCCAGGCGATGGTGCTTGGCGGCCAGTTCATCATCATGCCGATGGCGCAAAACCTGTTGAAAGAAGCCCAGGAAGACGACGAAGAATGAGGTCAACCCATGTCCATCAATCTTGCAGGTAATACAGCGCTGGCGGCCTTGCCGCCGGCGGGAGGGCAGGGAGGCGTCGCGGCTTCGCAGAGCCTGTTCGAACACATGGCCAATACCGCAAAAAGCGTCCCCGAAGGCGGCGGTCCACAGCAATTGGGCGACAATTTGATGGAACGACTCAACAGCTTCATTGACCGCTCCCGTGGGTTTACCGAACGCACCGAGGTCCTGGAAAAAAAACCGACACCTGCCGCGCAGGCGTCCAGCGCGGGCGCGGAAAAAACCGCTGCGCCGGGCACTGAGACGCCAAAGCCTGTCGGCGAAAAACAGATGGACCAGCTCGTGCAGTCGCTGGGAAAAATGTTCGACTACTCAATCGAAACGCAGATGGTGGTGCGTGGAGCGACGCAAATTTCCGGTGCAGCCAACACCTTACTCAAGGGGCAATAAGCCATGCGCAGGTGTCGTTCCACGTTGCAATTCATCAGTCTCGTGCTGACGATCAGCCTGTTGCAGGGCTGTGATATGGACCTGTACAGCAACCTCAGCGAGCGAGAGGCCAACTCGATGGTCGCGGTGTTGCTGCGTGACGGTATTGCTGCCGCGCGCAAGGTTCAGCCCGACGGTCAGCTCAAAGTGGTGGTCGATGAGCAACGCTTCGCCGAAGCGATGGCGTTGCTCGACAACGCGGGGTTGCCCCAGCAGACCTTTGCCAACATGGGCCAGGTGTTCAAGGGTAACGGCCTGGTGTCCTCGCCCGTGCAGGAACGCGCGCAAATGGTCTACGCCTTGAGTGAAGAGCTGTCACACAGCGTGTCTCAAATCGACGGCATCGTTTCGGCGCGAGTACACGTTGTGCTACCCGACAACGACCTGCTCAAGCGGGTAATCTCACCTTCATCGGCCTCAGTGCTGGTCCGCTACGATCCGGCGACGGACATCAATCAACTGATTCCACACATCAAGACCCTGGTCGCCAATGGCATCTCTGGCCTGAACTATGAAGGGGTATCGGTGACGGCGGTTAAAGCCGCCGTGTCCACCCGCAACGCCAGCCGTCAACCTCAGCTCGCCAGTTTTCTCGGATTGTGGATGCTCGAAGACAATCTGACCCAGGCGCGATGGATGTTTGGCGGTTCATTGCTGATTGCCCTGGTGCTCGGTGGAGTGCTGATCGAACAACGTTGGTCGCGGCATCGAGCCAAGGCGGTGTATCGCCTGGAGGCGCAGCCATGAGTGAGTTGCACGCTCATTGGCACAAGTTGATCGCGCAACCGCTGGCGTTCGTTTCTGCGCGCGAGGTTCAGGCCTGTCTGAGCGCTTCGGCGCCTTGCGCACAGATACAGCAACTGCTGCAGTTGCCGCGATTCTCTCAGCGCCTGCTGCACCTGCTGATGCAGCGTCAACAACTGGCACCGCTTGACTCGTTGTCAATTTCTGACGAGTGCGACTTGACCGTATTGCTGCTGACGCCCGAGCGTTTTGCGCAGTTGCCGCGCTTGTGTGGCGCTGTTTGGCATGGTGCGGCGCTGAGTCGGGAGATCCGCAGCGATGTCGTCACGCAATTGCGTGGTGCCTTGGGAGACGATGTCTACGCCCACGCCTTGGCGCATCGTCATCTTGCCGGTGCGGCGAACCTGTTACGCGAGCCGGCGCAATTGATCGAAGCCATCGATCTCGACGGTGCAGCCTGTGTCAATGACTGGCTGCACACCCAGACTCCTGCGTTGCAAGGCTGGCTGAGCCTGCGTCTGCCACGGTTCACCGAAGAGCGAGCACGACTCCCAACGGGCGCCAGGGTTGTTCGCGAACTCGCCAGTCTGCTGTTTGAGGAACAGGAGGCCTCGCAGCCATGAGCAAACTACCGACACGTCCCGCGTCGCGCATCCTGCGCGCCGCTGAAGCAGACCTGTGGATTGACGGCTACGCCTTTATGCAGGCGGCTCGTGATGAGGCCGAACGGGTACGTGATGACACTGCCCATTGGCTACAAGAGGCCCGTGAAGAAGGTTTCGCAGCGGCTCGCCGGGAAGCGGATGAGCAAATGATCGAACGTCTTGCCAGCGTCGCCTCACAGGTCGATGCGTACCTGGCGGGAATAGAACCGGCGCTGGTCGACCTGGTGCTGGGGGTGGTGCGCCAGGTAATGGGGCATCTGAGCAAGCCCGAGGTATTGCTGGACTGTACCCGCAACGCGCTTCTCGCATTCCGGCGCGATCAGCAACTGACGTTGTTTGTGCCGAGCCTGGAGGTCGCAGCCGTACGTGATCGACTCAACCTGGACCCGATAGGGCGGCCGGTGCTGTTCGTCGAAGCCGATGAAGAACTGGCCCCAGGGCAAGCTTGCTTGAGCGGAGAGGTCGGGTCGGTAGAGGTGGGGCTTGAGGAGCAACTGCAGCATATTCGCCGCAGCTTGTTGCCCTTTGCCGAGGAGCGCGCATCGTGAACTCGCCGCTGGAGTCATTGCTGCCGCAACTGGTCGAGCGACTGAACGGGGCGCGGCCACGGCCGATGAGAAATACCGTCCGGAGTATTCGGGGTGTGCTGCTGCGTGCCAGCCTGCCAGGAGTGCGTATTGGTGAGTTGTGTCTACTCAATGACCCGGATACCGGGCGCAGGCTCTCGGCAGAGGTCATCGGTTTCGAAGAGGACGTAGCGATCCTGTCGCCCATCGGTTCCCTGCAAGGCTTGTCGACCCGCACCTGGATCGTGGCCACGGGTGAAACCCTGGGAGTCGCCGTCGGCGATGGCCTGTTGGGCCGGGTTGTCAGTTCCATGGGGGAATTTCTCGATCATCAGGGCGCTCCGGCCCAGGGTCACTTCCAGCGGTATCCACTGCATGCGGAGCCACCGTCACCCTTTACCCGGCAACTCATCAGCCATCCCTTGTCGCTGGGGGTCCGCTCAATCGATGGCCTGTTGACCATGGCCCAGGGGCAACGCATGGGCATTTTCGGCGAACCCGGCGTCGGTAAGTCGTCGTTGCTGGCGAGCATTGTTCGCCGCACGGATGCGGATGTGATTGTCATTGGGTTGATCGGCGAGCGGGGTCGGGAAGTGCGCGAACTGTTGGATGTGCATCTGGATGCCGATGCGCGTGCTCGAACGGTGGCGGTGGTCGCCACGTCTGACCGGCCAGCCGCCGAACGAGTACGCGCGGCCTACGTGGCCACCGCCGTGGCCGAGTATCACCGCGATCAGGGCCGCAGCGTGTTGTTGCTGATGGACAGCCTGACGCGTTTCGCGCGGGCGCAGCGTGAAATCGGCCTGGCGGTCGGCGAACCGCCGACTCGACGGGGTTATCCGCCATCGTTTTTTTCGGCGCTGCCGCGCTTGCTTGAACGCGCGGGCCCCGGAGCACAAGGAAGTATCAGTGCGTTGTATACGGTCCTCACCGAAGGCGATGCATCAATGGACCCGGTGGCTGAAGAAGTGCGCTCGATTCTCGACGGGCACATCGTCCTGAGTGCCGAATTGGCGCAACGTAACTACTTTCCGGCCATTGATGTGCTGCGCAGTCGCAGTCGATTGATGGATCACGTTACCCATCCGGATCAACGCCAAATGGCAATGCGCATTCGCGAATTGATGGCGCGCTACTCGGAAATCGAGCTGCTGATACGGGTGGGTGAGTACACCGCAGGGAGCGATCCGCTGGCTGATGAAGCCATTGCCCGGCACGGCGCAATCGAAGATTTCCTGCGCCAGAGTAACGAGCAGCCAGCGAGCCCCGAAGACACTCTGCGTCACATGCGACAGGTGCTCGCATGAACCTCAGCCTTTTCCTGAACGAGCGAAAATCCCGATGAAAAATCACGAATTGCGAAGCTTGCAGGCATTGCGGCAATTGCGCGAGCAGCGAGCGGCCAACCAATTGTTGTCCGGGCAGCAACTCTGCGAGGAGGCTGAGTGCGAACTCAGTTCGGCCAAGGCACGTTTGCATCTGCACCGTGACCACCTGGCCCTCGAGGCGCATCGCCTTTATGCCGATCTGGCCGAAGGGCTACCGGTAACCCAATGGCAAGCGGCCCGTGCGCGACTCGACGAATTGACCTGCGATCAGTCGTTGCTGGAGACAGCCACCAGCGACGTCACGCGAAAACTAGCTGCGTACGTACGTGAGCGCGAAGGGTATCGACGGGAGCATATGGCTCGTCAACGCCAGTGTGACGCCTGGGACAGTTTGCTCGATCAGCGACAAAGCCTGGATCTTCGGGCGACGGAACAACGCGATGATGCGGAAGAGGGCGTGTCGTTACCCTCCGCCGCTGATTCGGGGGCGGTATGAACCACAGCATTCTCTACCTGCCAACCGAACCGATTTCTCGCTCCATTGAAAATCTCGCACCCCTCATGCTGGAGTCGTATGACGTCGAGTGGCTGGCACTGCATAACCGGCTTCATGTCCCGTGCGAAACCTGGGCGGGGCAATTCGCTGGACAGGGGATCCAGATTCGCTGGGGCGGCGTCCAGACCCCGATCGAGCCAACGCAGTCGTTGATGCTGTGGTTGGGTGATGAATGTCTGCGGCTGCGCTTTGCCTCAAACACACTGGCGCAGTGGGCGGCACAGCCGAACGCTTCGTTGCCCCTTAAAGCCTTCGACCCCGAGCTGGATGCGCTGCTGATGGAGTTGGCGTTGCTGGAGTTGCTTGAACCCTTGGAAGGGTTGTTCGGTTTGCCGTTGCAGGTACGTGCCGCTTCGTCGGCAATGTTTGTGTTGAGCCTGGGATTGACGGTTGCGCTGGCGGACACCCCCGAGCAAGCCCTGCAGTTGGACATGACTCCGGGGGCGGCGGCACTGATCGCGGACCTGCTGCGTGCTCATGCTCAGCCGCTGCTGGATGAGGTTGTCGCAATACGTTTTTGCCTCGCCGTTGAAGCGGGGCACAGCTGGTTCAGCCTCGCAGAGTTACGTTCCCTGGTTCCCGGCGATGTGGTGATGCTCGCAGCTTCGGGCGTGAGACTGGTGCTGAACGATGTGCTGCAGGCGCAAGGCGAACACCACAGCGACCGCAAAGTTCGCCTGCTGGAGGCGTTGAATCCTGTCAATCCGAACATGGAAAACCCGATGAACCCACCTGACGAGTTATCCGCCGTGAATGAGACATGGAATGAGCTGCAACTGAAATTGGTGTGCCAGATCGGGACGGTCGATTTGTCGCTGGCACAGGTTCAACAGTTGGGGGCTGGTAGTGTGTTGCCGTTGACGACAGGCCTGCACGACACCGTTGACCTGATGATCAACGGGCGTTGTGTCGGGCGCGGCTTCCTGGTCCAGGTCGGTGATGGCCTGGGCGTGCGATTGCAGAGTTTCGCCAAGCCGTGAGTGGTTTTCAGCCCAACCTGATCGAGATCATTCTGGTGGTCGCCACCATCGGACTGATCCCGTTGGCGGTGGTGACCCTGACGGGTTTCATGAAAATTTCCGTCGTGCTGTTTCTGGTGCGCAACGCTTTGGGTATCCAGCAAACGCCGCCGAACATGGTGTTGTATGGCATCGCACTGATCCTCTCGGTGTATGTCACCACGCCGCTGATCACCACGCTCTATCAGGAAGTTCAGGGCAAGGAAATCAGCTTGGAAAACGTCGAGCAACTGAAGGAGCTGGGTGAAGCCTTGCGCCCGCCATTGCAAGCACATCTGGCACGTTTCGCCAATGAAACCGAACGCGGTTTCTTTGTTTCGGCTACTCAGACCATTTGGTCTGAAGAGGCGCGAGCTCAGCTGCGTGATGACGATCTGGTGGTGTTGATCCCGGCCTTCGTCAGTTCCGAGCTTACCCGCGCCTTCGAAATCGGGTTCCTGTTGTACATCCCGTTTCTGGTGGTCGACCTGCTTGTATCCAACGTACTCATGGCTATGGGCATGTCGATGGTGTCGCCGCCGTTGATCTCGATACCACTGAAACTTCTTCTCTTCGTTTCATTAAACGGCTGGTCTCGCTTGATGCACGGCTTGATTCTCAGCTACGGGTGATTTTTATGGGGCAGGACATGTTTCTTTCGCTGATGAAGCAAGCACTGATGACTGTGCTGCTTTTATCGGCTCCGGCGCTGGGTGTGGCGATTCTCGTGGGCATGAGTGTGGGGTTGTTCCAGGCGCTGACCCAGATCCAGGACCAGACACTTCCGCAAGTGGTGAAATTGGTGGCAGTGCTGCTGGTGATCGTTTTCGTCGGTCCGTTGCTGGCCGGGCAAGTCGTGGAGTTGGGCAGCCTGGTGCTGGACAATTTCCCGCTGTGGACGCGCTGAGTTCGATATGGACGCGGGCCTCGCCAATCAATTCATCGACGTCGCTTACCCGGTCATTACCTCGGCGGCACTGGCGGCTTGTCGCGCCACTGGCCTGGTACTGATTACCCCGGCGTTCAATCGCCTGGGCCTCACCGGGATGATTCGCGGCTGCGTCGCCGTGGCCATTTCCGTTCCGATGTTCATGCCGGTGTTCGGCGTGCTCACATCAATGAACGACTACGGCAGCCTGTTTCTCATGGGTTTGATGGTCAAGGAGTTTCTGATCGGCTTGCTCATCGGCTTATTGTTCGGCATTCCTTTCTGGGCTGCGGAAGCAGCGGGGGAAATGATCGACCTGCAACGGGGTTCGACCATGGCGCAACTGGTCGACCCCTTGTCATCAGGTGAGTCCAGTGTCATGGCGACGCTGTTGACGGTCATGCTGATTACGCTGTTCTTCATGTCCGGCGGTTTCATCATGGTTATCGACGGGTATTACCACAGCTATCAATTGTGGCCGGTGGCGGCGTTCACGCCGTTGTTCGCGGCGTCGGCACTGCTGGCAGTACTTTCTATCCTCGATCAGGTGTTGCGGATCGGGGTGGTGATGATTGCGCCCCTGATCATCACGTTGTTGATCACCGACATGATGCTCGCCTACCTGTCGCGCATGGCGCCGAACCTGCACATTTTCGACCTGTCGATGCCCGTCAAGAACCTGTGTTTTGCGGTGCTGATGGTCATCTACATCGCGTTTCTGATTCCGGTCATGCTCGACCAGCTCAGTGAGTTCAGAGGGGTTGTCGAAATCCTCAAGACCTTGGCCGGTGCCTTATGAATAACCAGCAAGGAAATCACGCCCTTGGGTGATACCAGCGAAGAGAAATCGCAGCCAGCCACGGACAAGAAACTCCGTGATGCGCGCAAGAAAGGCCAGGTTGCCAAGAGTCAAGACCTGGTGTCGGGCATGGTTATCCTGGCCAGTACGCTGTGCATCGCGGTGATCGCGCCACGCGCCCACGCTCAGGTGACGGCGCTGATCGACCTGACGGCGCAACTCTACGTCGAACCCTTCGCGACAGTCTGGCCACGGCTGCGTGAAGCAGCACAGCAACTGGTCATCGGTATCACGTTGCCGTTTGTGACGGTGACATTGGTGATGGTGGTTCTGACTAACCTGGTGACCATGCGCGGCTTCATTTTTTCCATCGAACCGATCAAGCCGGAGTTCAAACGGATCAATCCAGTCGAGGGCTTCAAGCGGATTTTTTCCATGCGCAGTTTCGTGGAGTTCATCAAGGGGCTCATCAAGGTCCACCTGCTTGGCGTGGCGTTCTACGTTATTGGTCGACAGTCGTTGCAAGCATTGATGGAATCCGCGCGTTGCGGTGCCGGTTGTATTGAGTCGACCTTCTACCTGGTACTCCAACCCTTGGTGCTTACGGTGTTGGCGGCGTTTTTGCTGGTGGGCGCTGTGGACGTGTTGATGCAGCGCTGGCTGTTTGGCCGAGAAATGAAAATGACGCTCAGCGAACAGAAACGCGAGCGCAAGGACACCAATGGCGACCCGACAATCAAGGGTGAGTTGCAGCGCCAGCGCCGGGAAATGCAGGCGCTGGCGACGAAACTGGGTTTCAAGCAGGCTTCGTTGATGATTGGCATCGCTGGCGACTGGGTCATCGGTGTGCGTTATGTCCGCGGAGAAACGCCAGTGCCGATTGTCGTCAGCAAGACTGAAGGGCAGGAGAGCGCGCAGGTGCTGAGCGAGGCGGCTACTTTGGGGATCGCCCGACACCGCGATGCGCCACTGGCGCAAAAAATTGCCAAGCGTGCGGTGCTCGGCGATCCAGTGCCGGAGAACACCTTTCAAGCGGTGGCCGATGCGTTGGTGGCGGCCAGGCTGATTTGAGTTTCGAGGCTCGAAAATTCAGGTATTGCTGTGAATTCTCGTGCCTGCTGTGAAACGTTGTGAGCCAGCGGCGTAAAGGCCATTTGCCCATGCTACCGTCTCCGACGGGGGGATCGTCAGTGTGACTGATGCCCACATTCAATGACGGAGCAACGCCGATGTCTACCACCGTGACCGCCGCTGGCGGCTTACCCAGTAACCCGAGGTCTTCGACTTCTACGTTCAATGACAAGTTGGACATTGCCAAGTCGAGCAAAGTGATTGCCGACTACCTGCGCCAGACTGGCAAGCAAGGCATCGTCCTGGCGGATCTGATCAAGCTCGCAGACAACGCGTCGGGCAACGTTCCAGTCGAAGTTTCTGATGCTGCCAGGTACATGCAGCTCCATCCGGATGTGTACACGGCCATTGAAACCCACGACGTTGCGGGTGCCGACACCCTGTCCGGCGTGTGGAACTTCGATTGGGCGGCCAGCGGCGGATTGAAGGGGACGTCCACTGAGGCTATCGCCAGGATGCAGGACGTTTTCGACATGGCGATTGCCAAGTCCTCGCAGATCACCGAGATCTCCACCGGCAAGAAAGCTGAACTGGATGCGACCAAGCAGCGGCCAAGCTAACCGGGTTTTCGTTCGGAGCTGTTTCGCGGGGCAAAAAAATCCCCGGTTCTTGACCCGGGGATTTTTTATGACTGGCCAATCTGCCGAGGCCCAGGCTTTGCCTCCCGGCCAGTCGCTGGCCAGGCGGGTCGAAGAGGTCTGGCGACTGTCATTTGCTGTTTAAACCTGATCGTCGGTCATTGCGGTGATTTTCTGACCATATGTTAAGATTCGGCGCGTTTTCAGAGGCGGCGATGCGATGACGGTTAACAAAGCTATAGCTAACAGAATGGTAGTACTCGATACCGAGACCACCGGCATGCCAGTGACCGATGGTCACCGGATTGTCGAAATCGGTTGTGTCGAGTTGATCGGTCGGCGCCTGACGGGCCGGCATTTCCACGTTTACCTGCAACCGGACCGCGAGAGTGATGAAGGCGCCATTGGCGTCCACGGCATCACCAACGAATTTTTGGTCGGCAAGCCGCGCTTCGCTGAAGTGGCCGATGAATTCTTTGAATTCATCGAGGGTGCGCAGCTGATCATCCATAACGCGGCGTTCGACGTTGGCTTCATCAACAACGAATTCGCCCTGATGGGCCAGCACGATCGTGCGGACATCACGCAGCATTGCTCGATTCTCGACACCCTGATGATGGCCCGGGAACGTCACCCGGGGCAGCGCAACAGCCTCGACGCCTTGTGCAAACGCTATGGCGTCGACAACTCCGGTCGTGAACTGCACGGCGCCTTGCTCGACTCCGAGATCCTCGCCGACGTTTACCTGACCATGACGGGCGGCCAGACCAGCCTGTCCCTGGCTGGTAATGCTTCCGACGGCAACGGTTCCGGGGAAGGTGCGGACAATTCCGCCACCGAGATCCGCCGTCTGCCGGGCGATCGTCAACCGACGCGGATTATCCGTGCCAGCGAAGATGACCTGGCCCAACACGTGGCACGCCTGGAAGCCATCGCCAAATCCGCCGGCGCCCCATCGCTCTGGCAACAACTGGTCGAAGCCAAGGCTCAGGCCTGATAAATCTGCCTTTAGTGAAAGGGCTGTTGTGGCGAGGGAGCTTGCTCCCGCTGGGTTGCTTAGCGACCCTTTGCATTCTTCCAGTAACACCAGAATTTCAGGATTTGCGACTGCTGCGCAGCCGAGCGGGAGCAAGCTCCCTCGCCACAAGTACTCATCTCGACTTTGGATTCCTCGCTTCACGGTGGTGCACGCGATGACCTCCTTCGGGGCACGGCACTCGCCACATGCGCTCGAACCCTCTACCCTGAGGTGATTGGCGGACCACGGTCTGCCGCCTCAGGACACTGAGCCCCATGTATAAAGATTTGAAATTCCCGGTCCTGATCGTCCATCGCGACATCAAGGCCGACACCGTCGCCGGTGATCGCGTGCGTGGCATCGCCCGGGAGCTGGAGCAGGAAGGCTTCAGCATTGTCTCGGCGGTGGATTACACCGAGGGGCGTCTGGTTGCCTCGACCCATCACGGTCTTTCCTGCATGTTGATTGCGGCCGAAGACGCCAGCACACACTCTCATCTATTGCACAACATGGCCGAGCTGATTGGCCTGGCGCGGGTGCGTGCGCCCGACTTGCCGATCTTCGCGCTGGGTGAGCAGGTGACCCTGGAGAACGCTCCGGCCGACGCCATGGCCGAACTCAATCAGCTGCGCGGGATTCTTTATCTGTTCGAAGACACCGTGCCTTTTCTGGCCAGGCAGGTTGCCCGAGCGGCACGCAAATATCTGGATGGTTTGCTGCCGCCGTTTTTCAAAGCGCTGGTGCAGCACACGGCCGACTCCAATTATTCCTGGCACACCCCCGGCCATGGTGGCGGCGTGGCGTACCACAAGAGCCCGGTGGGTCAGGCGTTTCACCAGTTCTTCGGGGAAAATACCCTGCGTTCCGATTTGTCGGTGTCGGTGCCGGAACTCGGCTCCTTGCTCGATCACACCGGTCCGCTGGCAGAAGCCGAGGCCCGTGCTGCGCGCAATTTCGGCGCCGATCACACCTTCTTCGTGATTAATGGCACCTCGACTGCCAACAAAATTGTCTGGCATTCGATGGTCGCTCGCGATGACTTGGTGTTGGTGGATCGCAACTGCCACAAGTCGATATTGCACTCGATCATCATGACCGGCGCCATTCCGCTGTACCTGTGCCCGGAGCGCAATGAGCTGGGGATCATCGGCCCGATCCCCTTGAGCGAATTCAGCCGCGAATCGATTCAGGCCAAGATCGACGCCAGCCCGCTGACCAAGGGCCGGGCGCCCAAGGTCAAGTTGGCGGTGGTGACCAACTCGACGTACGACGGCCTCTGCTACAACGCTGAGCTGATCAAGCAGCAGTTGGGTAACAGCGTCGAGGTCTTGCACTTCGATGAGGCCTGGTACGCCTACGCGGCGTTTCACGAGTTCTTCGCCGGACGTTACGGCATGGGCACGTCCCGCAGCGAAGACGGCCCGCTGGTGTTCACCACCCATTCCACCCACAAACTGCTGGCGGCGTTCAGCCAGGCGTCGATGATTCACGTCCAGGACGGCGGCGCGCGGCAACTGGATCGGGATCGCTTCAATGAAGCGTTCATGATGCACATCTCTACCTCGCCGCAGTACAGCATCATCGCTTCGCTGGATGTGGCGTCGGCCATGATGGAAGGCCCGGCCGGGCGTTCACTGTTGCAGGAAATGTTTGACGAGGCGCTGAGTTTTCGCCGGGCGCTGGCCAATTTGCGCCAGCACATCGCCGCTGACGATTGGTGGTTTTCCATCTGGCAGCCGCCGTCGGTGGAGGGAATCAATCGTGTGATCACCGATGACTGGCTGCTGCAGCCCGACGCCGACTGGCACGGCTTTGGCGGCGTGACCGACGACTACGTGCTGCTTGATCCGATCAAGGTCACGTTGGTGATGCCGGGCCTGACGGCAGGCGGCGCCCTCAGCGAGCGCGGGATTCCGGCGGCGGTGGTCAGTAAATTCCTTTGGGAACGTGGGTTGGTCGTTGAAAAGACCGGGCTGTATTCGTTCCTGGTGCTGTTCTCCATGGGCATCACCAAGGGCAAATGGAGCACGTTGCTGACCGAGTTACTGGAGTTCAAGCGCAGCTACGATGCCAATGTCAGCCTCGCGACGTGCCTGCCGTGCGTGGCGCAAGAGAATGTCACGCGCTATCAGGGCATGGGGTTGCGCGATCTATGCGATCAACTGCACGCCTGCTACCGCAGCAATGCCACGGCCAAACACCTCAAGCGCATGTACACGGTGCTGCCGGAAATCGCCATGAAGCCGTCTGACGCCTATGATCAATTGGTGCGTGGCGAAGTTGAAGCCGTGTCGATCGATGCTCTGGATGGGCGGATCGCTGCTGTCATGCTGGTGCCGTACCCGCCGGGGATTCCGTTGATCATGCCCGGCGAGCGCTTTACCGAGTCGACGCGCTCGATCATCGATTACCTGGCATTTGCGCGCACGTTCGATAGCAGCTTTCCGGGGTTTGTCGCTGATGTGCACGGATTGCAACACGAAGACGAGGGCAATGGACGGTGTTACACCGTTGATTGCATCAAGGAATGAGGACCTTTCCCAGTATGCAACCGATCATGAATCCGAAATACCCAGGGCTGTCGGTGCGCGTTGCCGACGATGGTTTCGCAGCCTACATCTGGGGCAGTGATTTCAGTTTTGAAGTCGCGGCCTACGGCGCAGCCGAAATCGGCAAACCGGTGGAGCAGTGGCCGGTGACGCCGATCACGCCCTATCGCAAGTGCTACGGCATTGATCCCGAAGAGTTCAGCAGTTTCCGCGATGCCGCTGACAGCGCGATTTTCATGGCTTATCTCGATGATGAGCCGGTGGGGCATCTGGTGGTCAGTACCAACTGGAACGGCTTTGCCCATATCGACGAGTTGGCGGTGCATGCGCCGGCGCGCCGTCATGGCGTGGCCAAGGCGTTGCTGGATGTGGCGCAGTTCTGGAGCCGCAAAAAGAAACTGCCGGGCATCATGCTCGAAACCCAAAACAACAACCTGGGGGCCTGCCGGCTCTATGAGCGCCGTGGTTACGTCCTGGGTGGAATCGATCATCTGCGTTATCGCGGGATCGATCCGAACACCGCCGAAGTGGCGCTGTTCTGGTATCGATTGTTCGATAACCCGCTGGAAGCGCCGATTAGTTCGCCAGCATCGCCACGGCTTGTTCCGTGATGATGCCCAGCAGTGCCTGAATCGCCGCTGATGGCTCGCCGTTCTTGAGGGTCAAGGCATAAAGGCTGATCGGCACGGCCGGCGCCAGCGGGCAGGCATCCAGCCCGGTCGATTTGGCCCCTAGGGCGGTGAAAGGGTCGACGATGGCCAGACCTTCACCGGCCTCGACCATGCTGCGCATCATCTGGTGAGTCTGTACCCGGGTCTGAATGACCGGGGCAGGGCGCAGGGCATGCAGCTTGTTTTCCAGCGCCGGGCTCAGCGGATCATGACCTTCCAGGCCCACCATCGATTGGCCGGCCAGGTCCTGCAGCGAGATGTACTTTTGTTTGGGTTGCAACCAGCCGTGGGGTGCCAGCAGTTGAAGTTTGCCTTGGGCAATCACCTGGCAATGAATGTCGGCGTGATCGGGGTCATGCAGGCTCAGGCCCAGATCGCTTTCGCGCAGCAGCAGGTTTCTGACGATTTCGCGAGTCGGTTGACTCAGAAGGGTGCAAGGTGCGTCAGGGAGACGGCGGCGCAGGGCGGCAATGCTCTGTGGCAATAGCTGCTGTGCCAGGGGCGGCGTGCAGACGATCCGCAAGGGCGGAGCCTGATATTGCTTGAGGCTGTTGGCCAAGCGCTGCACCGGCTCGAGCGCTTCATAGACGTGGGCGATCTGGACCTGCAACTCCCGCGCCTCGCGCGTGGCCTGCAAGCGTCCACGCACGCTGGAAAACAGCATGAAACCCAACTGATCCTCGGCGTCGCGCAAAATCCCTTCGACTTCGGCCACAGGCAACTGCAGCCATTCGGCCGCGGTGCCCAGGTGACCGGTCTGCAAGAGCGCCTGGATCACTTCGATATGACGTAAACGCATGCGTGAAGTCCATGTTCAGCAGGTGAGGGAGTCAGTGGCTGAATCCTAACTCAAGTGCGCGCATATGACTTCTGCTCATAACACGGGGTTATGAAGCGACGTTGGTTTCCGGCCGGCTGCCGACATAGGTGTCGGGCTCGCGCACGATAGTAACGTCCGATTGCACCAGCAAAAACTGGTTGTCATCGAGCTTTTTAACGCGATCGCCAATGGCCAGCTTATAAGTGGTGACAGGCACCGAGCCAGTGAGGCCGTCTGCCGACGGGGTGGATTCCTGGAACTCATGCACGGAATAAACGCGGCCTTCCGCGTCTCTTGCATGGAACTGACCGACGAGTACTGCTGCCATCTGCTTAGAACCTCTGGGGATAAATCACTCAATTTGCGGCTCTGTAGACCGTGGTTGGGCGAGGTAAGTTTTCCTACAGGAAAAAAATAGTCAGGGGCGGCGTTTTTCAGTCGCCCACGGGTTGAATCGTCATCTATAACTACAAGCTCTTTCCATCGGACAGTCGAGAATCTTCCATGAGCAACGTCTATACGATCGCTGTACTGGTCGGCAGCTTGAGAAAGGAATCGATCAATCGCAAGGTGGCGCTGGCCCTGGCCGAACTGGCGCCTGCCAATCTCAAACTGGTTATCGTCGAAATCGGCGATCTGCCGCTCTACAACGAGGACATCGATGGTGCTTCACCGCCGGCAGCCTACAGCACTTTCCGGCAACAAGTGAGTTCATCCGACGCGGTGCTGTTCGTCACCCCCGAATACAACCGTTCAGTGCCTGCGCCGATGAAGAACGCGATTGACGTGGGTTCGCGTCCCTATGGCAAGAGTGCCTGGAGCGGCAAGCCCGGAGCGGTGATCAGTGCTTCGCCGGGCGCTATCGGTGGTTTTGGCGCCAATCACCACCTGCGCCAGTCCATGGTGTTTCTGGATGTGCCGTGCATGCAGCAACCGGAAGCCTATCTGAGCGGCGCCGGTTCAGCGTTCGACGAGGCGGGTAACCTGTCCGAGTCACTCAAACCGTTTTTGCAAAAATTCATCAATGCCTATGGGCAGTGGGTCGAGCAGCATAAAAAGCAATGACGCTCATTTAGCCACGGAGCCGGCCACAGATCATCGATTCTATCTCCAGCAGCCATGCGGCGGTTTGCGCCGCCGCAGGTTGTGCGGTGACGCAATAACGGCGACCGCCCCAAGCCGCGATTAGCCAGGCATCGATGGTTGTTTCTGAAGGGCATACGGGCAAATCGGTGCAGGCTGCGAAGGCTTCGCGCCACTTCTGCGACAGCTCCTGGAACACTCGCCGATGGTGTTTGGGTTCGGCGATCTGGTGTTCGAGGGTCATCAGTTCATAGTCGAACAACGGTTGCCTGGCCTCGACCGGGTCACAGGTCAGGCGTATCAGACGGTGGGTCCGGGTCTGCCAATCCAGATCCGTGGGCTGTATGACCTGTTCATCCACCTGCTGCAACAGCTGCTCCAGGCAATGTCGGACGTAACCTGACAGCAAGGCTTCCTTGCTCGGGAAATAGTCGTACAGCGTGCCAATGGCGACACCTGCTTCCAGGGCCACCGCGCGCGTGGTCAACCCGGACCAGCCGTCGCGTTGCCAAATCCGAACAAACGCTTCGTAAATCGCCTCTACGGTGAAAATCGCCCGGGCCTGGCTCGGCCGTTTCAACGGCTTGGCGCGGGGATTGAGGGTGGAGGTGCTGCCCCTGGAATTTCCGAACCCGCTCTTCATCGGCTGCCACTACTCTGGTGCGACCCGCCACTTATACGCAGCAGGAGTCTGAACAATGCAAAGTCCAAGCACGGTAACACGGCTGATTACCCGCAAAAACGCCCTTGACCAAAGTCGAATCGAGCAGGAGCAACGTAGCCTGATTCCGGCTGCCGGCGAGGTGATTTTCAAGATCGACCGGTGCGCATTGACCACCAACAACATTACCTACGCGGCCTATGGCAATTCGATGAACTACTGGGAGTTCTTTCCTACAGGGTTGGCGGAATGGGGACACGTCCCCGCGTGGGGGTTTGCCGATGTCGTGGCGTCTGATGTGGCCGGCATTGAGGTCGGGGAGCGTTTCTACGGGTATTTTCCGATTGCCAGCCATCTGTGGATGCGCCCGGAGCGGGTCACCGAGCGTGGCTTCTATGACGCCGCCGAGCATCGGCAGGCACTGACGTCGGCTTACAACCAATACACCCGTTGCAGTTGGGATTCGTACTACAGCCCTGAAACCGAAAACCTGCAGATCTTGCTGAAACCGTTGTTCCTGACTTCGTCGATGCTCGCGGATTTCCTGCAGGACCAGCAGTTCTTTGGCGCAACCCGACTGGTGTTCTCCAGCGCTTCGAGCAAAACCGCCTATGGCACGGCGGTCTGCCTGGAAAATCACCCTGGACTGGAGCGAGTGGCGCTGACCTCGACCGGCAACAAGGCGTTTTTCGAGAAACTCGGTTGTTACGAGCGAACGGTGGCCTACGCAGAACTGGCGAGCCTGGCCAATGACCGCCCTACGTTGTATGTAGATTTTTCCGGCGACCTGGATTTACGGGATCAGGTCCACCAGCATTTTGCCGGGCAGTTGGTCTACAGCTGCTTCGCCGGTTCTGCGCAAAGCACCGATGAGGCTCGATTGACGGCCATTGAAGGGCCGCAACCGGTGTTCTTTTTTGCGCCGATCCAGATCCGCAAGCGCAATGCCGAGTGGGGGGCGGAAGGGGTTAGTCAGCATATTGGCGAGGGTTTGCAGCGTTTTTACCGGCAGTTGACGGCGGCTGAAAATCCGTTGCTCGACGTGGTCGAGGACAAAGGCTTTGAAGCCGCGCAAAGCGTCATTTCCCGACTGTTCCACGGCCAAATCGCACCGATCGAAGGGCATGTGATCCGGCTATAACACTCCGCTCTGTCGTAGCTGCCCTGTGGTGAGGGGATTTATCCCCGTTCGGCTG
>NZ_LACH01000036.1:0-1457 GCF_000968015.1 Pseudomonas fluorescens | reverse complement strand
CAGCCGAACGGGGATAAATCCCCTCACCACAACGCAGCTACATCGACCTCGGTGGGTTTAGGAGTAGGAAAGCAAGTTTGGGCTTTACTCCGCTCGTGTGTTGCGGCTGAATCGCGTTTTGTTTTTCCGACAAGGCTGCACTGCATGCTGATCGCATCGTTGATTTTCCTGCTGACCATCACCTTGGTGATCTGGCAGCCAAAAGGCCTTGGCGTCGGCTGGAGTGCGGTATTCGGTGCGGTGCTTGCGCTGGTTTTCGGGGTCGTACACCTGAGCGACATCCCGCTGGTGTGGCAGATTATCTGGAACGCCACCGGGACCTTTGTCGCGCTGATTGTCATCAGTCTGCTGCTGGACGAGGCGGGGTTCTTCGCTTGGGCGGCGCTGCATGTGGCCCGTTGGGGGCAGGGCAGCGGACGCAAGCTGTTTGCTTACATGGTGCTGCTCGGCGCGTTGGTGTCGGCGTTGTTCGCCAACGACGGGGCAGCGCTGATTCTCACACCCATCGTGATTTCCATGCTGCTGGCGTTGCGGTTTTCCCCGGCGGCGACTCTGGCGTTCGTCATGGGCGCCGGTTTCATTGCTGACACGGCGAGTCTGCCGTTAGTGGTATCGAACCTGGTGAACATCGTTTCCGCGGACTTCTTCCACATCAGTTTCAACCGTTACGCGGCGGTGATGATCCCGGTCAACCTGGTGAGTGTCGCGGCGACGTTGGCGATGCTGATGTGGTTTTTCCGTCGTGACATTCCCAAGGATTACGACCCCGAACAACTGGCGCATCCGGCTTCAGCGATCCACGACCAAGCCACGTTTTATGCCGGTTGGGCCGTGTTGGTGATTCTGCTGCTCGGCTGTTTCGCGCTCGAGCCTCTGGGGATTCCGATCAGTGCCATCTCTGCGGTGTGCGCGGTGTTGCTGCTGGCCATCGCGGCCCGTGGCCACAAGATTTCCACGCGCAAAGTCATCAAAGAAGCGCCGTGGCATATCGTGATTTTTTCGCTGGGCATGTACCTGGTGGTGTATGGCCTGCGCAATGCCGGGCTCACGGGGTATCTGGCCGGATGGCTGGATGGTTTTGCCGGTTACGGCGTGTGGGGCGCGGCCATGGGCACGGGCGTGCTGACGGCGCTGCTGTCGTCGGTGATGAACAATCTGCCGACGGTGCTGATCGGTTTGCTGTCGATCGATGCCAGCCAGGCGACCGGGGTGGTGAAGGAGGCGATGATCTACGCCAACGTCATCGGCAGTGACCTGGGGCCGAAGATTACGCCGATCGGCAGCCTGGCGACGTTGCTGTGGTTGCATGTGCTGGAACGCAAGAGCATTCGGATCGGCTGGGGGTATTACTTCAAGGTCGGGATTGTGCTGACGGTGCCGGTATTGTTGGTGACGTTGGCGGCGCTGGCATTGCGGTTATCCATCTAGACCGAGTCGGCCCTATCGCGAGCAGGCTC
>NZ_LACH01000035.1 GCF_000968015.1 Pseudomonas fluorescens | reverse complement strand
CCGTGAGCAAGCGGTGTATCCGGTTGCGTCGCTGATCGAAGGCAAGTACTGGCCACCGGTCGGTCGCGTCGACAACGTGTTTGGCGACCGCAACCTGATCTGCGCCTGCCCGTCGATCGAAAGCTACGCTTAAACGAATAAGGGGGCGGGTTCACTCGCCCCCTCTTTCAAGAACACCACAGATCCCCTGTAGGAGTGAGCCTGCTCGCGATAGCGGTCTAACATTCAACAAAAATGTTTACAGACAGATCGCTATCGCGAGCAGGCTCACTCCTACAGGGTTTTGTGGCAAGTCTCAGATTGCGCCCATACCTATAACAAGAAACCGGAGAACAACCATGTCTTTAAGCGTGTTCGACCTGTTCAAGATTGGCATCGGCCCCTCCAGCTCCCACACCGTCGGCCCGATGCGTGCTGCTGCGCGCTTCGCCGAAGGTTTGCGCCGCGAAGGGCTGCTGGCCGCGACCACCTGCGTCAAAGTCGAGCTCTACGGATCACTCGGCGCCACCGGTAAAGGCCACGGCAGCGACAAGGCTGTGTTGCTGGGCCTGGAAGGCGAACACCCGGATACCGTGAACACCGAAACCGTCGCCGCCCGTCTGCAAGAAATCCGTGGCAACGGTCGCTTGAACCTGCTCGGCGAACACAGCATTGCGTTCAATGAGAAAGAACATTTGGCGATGATCCGCAAACCGTTGGCCTATCACCCCAACGGCATGATCTTTCGCGCCTTCGATGCCGCGGGCCTGCAAATCCGCAGCCGCGAGTACTACTCGGTCGGCGGCGGTTTTGTGGTCGATGAAGACGCCGCCGGCGCCGACCGCATCGTTGAAGACGCCACACCGCTGACCTTCCCGTTCAAAAGCGCCAAGGACTTGCTCGGCCACTGCACCACCTATGGTCTGTCGATCAGCCAGGTGATGCTGACTAACGAAAGTGCCTGGCGCCCGGAAGCGGAAACCCGCGCCGGTCTGCTGAAAATCTGGCAAGTCATGCAAGACTGCGTCGCTGCCGGTTGCCGCAACGAAGGCATCCTGCCGGGTGGCTTGAAGGTCAAACGGCGGGCAGCCGCGCTGCATGCGCAACTGTGCAAAAACCCGGAGTCTTCACTGCGCGATCCGCTGTCGGTGCTGGACTGGGTCAACCTCTACGCACTGGCGGTCAACGAAGAAAACGCCAACGGCGGGCGCGTGGTGACTGCGCCTACGAACGGTGCGGCAGGGATCGTCCCCGCTGTTTTGCACTACTACATGCGCTTCATCCCCGGCGCCAACGAAGACGGTGTCGTGCGGTTTCTGCTGACCGCGGCCGCGATCGGCATTCTCTATAAAGAAAACGCCTCGATCTCCGGCGCGGAAGTCGGCTGTCAGGGTGAGGTCGGCGTAGCCTGTTCCATGGCCGCCGGTGCCCTGTGTGAAGTCCTTGGCGGCACCGTGCAGCAAGTGGAAAACGCCGCCGAAATCGGCATGGAACACAACCTCGGCCTGACCTGCGACCCGATTGGCGGGCTGGTGCAAGTGCCTTGCATCGAGCGCAACGCGATGGGCTCGGTGAAAGCCATCAACGCGGTACGCATGGCCCTTCGCGGCGACGGCCAACACTTCGTCTCCCTCGACAAGGTCATCCGCACCATGCGCCAGACCGGCGCCGACATGAAAAGCAAATACAAGGAAACCGCCCGTGGCGGTTTGGCGGTCAACATTATCGAGTGCTGATGCTTACGCGCATCCGCACACTTTTTCAGGAGCTGAATATGTCCACCGAACAACTGTCGAAAACCCCGCTGCACGCACTGCACATCGAACTCGGCGCCCGCATGGTGCCGTTTGCTGGCTACGACATGCCGGTGCAATACCCGCTCGGTGTGATGAAAGAACACCAGCACACCCGTGATCAGGCCGGGCTGTTCGATGTCTCGCACATGGGCCAGATCCGTCTGACCGGCGCCAATGCCGCCAAGGCGCTGGAAACCCTGGTGCCGGTCGACATCATCGACCTGCCGGTGGGCATGCAGCGTTACGCGATGTTCACCAACGAGACCGGCGGCATCCTCGACGACCTGATGGTCGCCAACCTGGGTAACGACGAACTGTTCCTGGTGGTCAACGCCGCCTGCAAGGACCAGGACCTGGCGCATCTGCGCAAACACATCGGCGACCAGTGCACCATCGAGCCGCTGTTTGAAGAACGCGCCCTGCTGGCACTGCAAGGTCCGGTCGCCGTCAGCGTGCTCGCGCGCCTGGCGCCTGAAGTGGCGAAGATGACCTTCATGCAGTTCGCCCGCGTGAAACTGCTGGGTGTGGACTGCTTTGTCAGCCGTTCGGGCTATACCGGTGAAGACGGCTACGAAATCTCCGTACCGGCCGCCAACGCCGAAGCCCTGGCTCGCGCCCTGCTGGCCGAACCTGAAGTAGCGGCCATCGGCCTTGGCGCTCGCGACTCCCTGCGCCTGGAAGCCGGCCTGTGCCTCTACGGCCACGATATGAACACCGAGACCACCCCGATCGAAGCGAGCCTGCTGTGGGCTATCTCCAAGCCTCGTCGCGCTGATGGCGCACGTGCCGGCGGCTTTCCCGGCGCAGAAACCGTGTTCGGACAGCAACAAGCCGGTGTCAGCCGCAAGCGCGTTGGCCTGTTGCCTCAGGAACGCACGCCAGTGCGCGAAGGTGCGGAAATCGTCAATGAAGCAGGCGAGATCATTGGTGCGGTTTGCAGTGGTGGCTTCGGTCCGACCTTGGGCGGCCCTTTGGCGATGGGTTACGTCGACAGTGCTTATATCGCTCTCGATACGCCGGTTTGGGCGATTGTTCGTGGGAAAAAGGTGCCTTTGCTTGTAAGCAAAATGCCATTTGTTCCACAACGCTACTACCGCGGTTGATTGACTGTTTCTATAAGTAACGCGGTTGCGTTAACAGCGCACTAATGTGTAACGCAACCGCCATAAAACAGTGCATCACTTTAGCTGTAAGCTTCGTTTATGAACTTTGCTTATAACGATCGAAAACAATTGAACACGGCGCTTGCATAAGCCAACACTAGTTACGGCATAAACGCCCCGACGCAAGCAAATCCGGGCCCTCCACAGGGCTTGTTTTTTCTCCCGTAGTTGGCGTAGAGTTTGTTCACTGTGTTTGCATGGGTCGCTTGGAATCGTGACCTGGGCAGTAGCCTACAAGTTAGCTACATCCCGTTCGACGTCTTCTTACTCTCCTGCAACCAGCCCCAGTACTCTTTCACAAGAAGGAGGCTGTCATTAATTTTTGCGTCAAAGGAAATAAGAAATGTCCCAACGTCAGAGCGGTACCGTCAAGTGGTTTAACGACGAGAAAGGTTTTGGTTTTATCACTCCAGAAAGCGGTCCGGATCTGTTCGTGCATTTCCGCGCTATTCAGGGCAACGGCTTCAAGAGCCTGAAAGAAGGCCAGAAAGTGACTTTCGTTGCTGTGCAAGGCCAGAAAGGCATGCAGGCTGACGAAGTACAAGCAGAAGCCTGATCTTCTGTAACGAAAAAGCCCCTGATGCTGACATCAGGGGCTTTTTTGTGCGCGTAAATCCGTAAAATGGCTTCTTTTTTCCGTCCAGAGGCTGCCATGTCGAAACACCTGCTCAAACCCCAGGGCGACTTTCCCGCCGCCACCCTGGGCCGTCGCCTGGCAGCGATGTTCTATGACTTCTTGTTGTGTACCGCCCTGCTGATCGTCACCAGCGGCATTTACAAGATGATTCAGATGGCGATCATCGGCGAAGACAAGATGCGCGCCTTGACCGAAGCCGGCGCGCTGGACGGCGATCCATTGCTGTCGACGGTGCTGCTGTTTGTGCTGTTCGGTTTCTTCGCCAAGTTCTGGACCTGGTCAGGCCAGACCCTGGGGATGCAGGTCTGGTGCATCCGCGTGCAAAACGCCGACGGTTCAGCCATCAGCCTGTGGCAGGCGTTGCTGCGCTTTGCGGTGTCGATCGCGTCCTTGCTGTGCGTCGGACTGGGTTTCTTCTGGTCGCTGTTCGACAAACAGAAACGCAGCTGGCATGACATCTACTCCAATACCCAGCTCGTGCGGATTCCAAAGAAACAAAAGTAGCGTCCACAAAAAAAGATCGCAGCCTTCGGCAGCTCCTACACGGTTCGATGTACACCTGTAGGAGCTGCCGAAGGCTGCGATCTTTTGATCTTGCCCTTAAGCGTTGCCGGCCAATTTCATCCGCGCTGCCTGTGTGAAGTCGAGCATGCGCTTGAGCGGCCGAATCGCTTGTGGAATCAGTGCGGGATCGACAAAGATCTCGTTAGTCCCTTCCTTCAAGCTCTTGAGCGTGCGCTCAAGGGTATTCATCGCCATCCACGGGCAATGTGCGCAACTGCGGCACGCTGCGCCGTTACCGGCCGTTGGCGCTTCGATGAAGACCTTGTCCGGGCACAGCTGCTGCATCTTGTAGAAGATGCCGCGATCAGTGGCGACGATAAAGGTCTTGTTCGGCAGGCTCTGCGCTGCCGCAATCAACTGACTGGTGGAGCCAACGGCATCCGCCAACTCGATCACCGCCGTCGGCGACTCCGGGTGCACCAGAATCGCTGCGTCCGGGTACAGCGCCTTCATGTCTTCGAGCTGCTTGGACTTGAACTCTTCGTGAACGATGCAGGCACCGTCCCACAGCAGCATGTCCGCGCCGGTCTGACGCTGGATGTAAGTGCCCAAATGTTTATCCGGGCCCCAAATGATGGTTTCGCCGTTATCCATCAGGCTTTCGACGATCTCCAGTGCGCAACTTGACGTCACCACCCAGTCCGCCCGGGCTTTGACCGCCGCCGACGTGTTGGCATACACCACCACGGTACGTTCCGGGTGCTGATCGCAGAACGCCGAGAACTCGTCCACCGGGCAACCCAGGTCCAGCGAGCAGGTCGCTTCCAGGGTTGGCATCAGGATGCGTTTTTCAGGGTTGAGGATTTTGGCGGTCTCGCCCATGAACTTCACACCGGCGACCACCACGGTCTTGGCCGGGTGAGCATTGCCGAAGCGGGCCATCTCCAGCGAGTCGGAGACGCAACCGCCGGTTTCTTCGGCCAGGGCCTGAATAACCGGATCGCAATAGAAGTGAGCAACCAGCACCGCGTCCTGAGCCTTGAGCTCGGCAGCGATGGCGGCACGGTAATAGGCCTCCTCCTCGGCAGTCAGCGGCTTGGGCTGCTTGGCGTCGAGGTGGGCTTGAACCAGAAGGCGTTCGGAAATCTGCGTCATGTTCGCAAGACCTGCAGGCGCTTTCGCGCGAAAGTCGAGTATACACCCGGCTCCGGCCCCTTCAGGGTACCGCCGGGAGAGTGAGTATCGTCAGGCACGGACAACGTTGGAGCTGCGCAAGGCTACAGAATATCCCGTGGATGCAAAAGATGATTCTGACCTGCGTCACGGGTTGCAGCCCGGAACTGGGCGAGCTCAAATCGCGGGCAAAAAAAAATCCGGAAATCCTCACTTGCGTGGGCCTTCCAGACTTTTAAAACTGCTACAAAAATGGTGGGTCGTGTGGGATTCGAACCTACGACCAATTGGTTAAAAGCCAACTGCTCTACCAACTGAGCTAACGACCCGCTGTGTGGTGGCGCGTATAATACTGATTTTTAAGGACTATTCAACACCTAATTTGAAATAAATCAAAAATAAGGTGTTGGGTCGCTGATTCCGGCTGCCGCAAAGCCTTCTGCACGCAGGCGGCAGCTGTCGCACTTACCGCATGCGCGGCCTTTATCGTCGGCCTGATAGCAGGAAACAGTCAGCCCGTAATCAACACCCAGCTTCACGCCAGCCTGGACGATCTGCGCCTTGCTCAGGTTCTGCAATGGCGCCTGAATGCGGAAACCATTCCCTTCTACGCCGGCCTTGGTCGCCAGATTGGCCATGCGCTCGAAAGACTCGATGAACTCGGGACGGCAATCTGGGTATCCGGAGTAATCCACGGCGTTCACACCAATAAAGATGTCACGCGCGCCCAGCACTTCGGCCCATCCTAATGCCAAGGAGAGAAACACGGTGTTGCGCGCAGGCACGTAAGTCACCGGAATACCTTCCCCCGCCACTTCCGGCACATCGATGCTGCTATCGGTCAGTGCCGAGCCGCCGATGCCATTCAGGTTCAGACCGATCACCTTGTGCTCGACTACACCCAGGTCGCGCGCAACACGTTCAGCGGCGTGCAATTCGGCATGGGACCGCTGACCATAGTCGAAGCTCATGGTGTAGCAGCTGTAGCCTTCAGCGCGAGCCATGGCCACAACGGTCGCGGAGTCGAGGCCGCCGGACAGCAAGATGACTGCACGTTTTTCGGTAGTGTTCAGTTGTTCAGTCATTTCAGCGCCCCGGCTCGTCATTCCAAAGATATTTATGCAGCTGCAATTGCAGACGCACTGGCAGGTTGTCCGCCACCACCCAGTCAGCCAGGTCCCGAGCATTCAGGTCATGATGACTTGGCGAGAACAGGACTTCACCGGCACGCTGATCCAGACCGTACTGGATCAGCTTGGACACAGCCCAGTCATAGTCTTCCCGCGAGCAGATGACAAACTTCACCTGATCGTTGGGCGTGAGCAGTTCGATGTTCTCGTAGCGGTTGCGATGAGCTTCTTTCGAACCCGGCGTTTTCAGGTCGACAACGCGACTGACCCGGGAATCTACCGCCGAGATGTCGAGCGCACCACTGGTTTCCAGTGACACTTCGTAACCGGCGTCACACAACTGCTTGAGCAATGGGATGGCATTGGGTTGTGCCAGCGGCTCGCCGCCGGTGACACAGACGTAACGCGGGCGAAAACCAGCCACTTGCTCGAGGATGTCGTCGAGCGTGCGAATGGTTCCGCCAGTGAACGCGTAGGCGCTGTCGCAGTACTGGCAACGCAATGGACAACCGGTCAGGCGCACAAAAACAGTGGGCAGCCCGGCAGTCCGCGTTTCACCCTGCAACGAGTAGAAAACTTCGGTGATTCTCAATGTGTCTTGCATAGTCGCCACGGGCATAACAGCTAAACAGGCTGTCCGCCTCCGTCAGGCACTTCAAGGAACCCCGCCACCGCGCAGATCCCAAAAAGCGTGTTTCAAAAAAGGGTGTGAATTCTAACGAAAAAACCCGCGACAAGCGCGGGTTTCTTCGAAACAGGTCAAGCAGCCTTACATTTTTTGCAGATCACGCTGAGCCAGCTGAGCAGCAGAAGTGCCCGGGTATTGCGACACGACCTGTTGCAGAATGCCTTTGACCTTGTCGGGATGACCGAGGCGGCGCTCTACATCAGCCAGCTTGTACAGCGAATCAGGCACTTTTGGATGCTTGGGGTACAGCTGTGAAACCTTGGCAAAAGCCTGACCTGCACCTTGCAGATCGCCTTTGGCCAGGTTCACTTCGCCCAACCAGTACTGGGCATTACCCGCGTACTGACTGTTCGGGTACTTGCGCAGGAATGCGGCAAAAGCCTGGCTGGCCTTGTCGAAATCCTTGGCTTTGATCAGGTCGAAGGCTGCATCGTAATACAGTTTTTCCTTCGCGGGATCAGCCGGTTCGCTACCCGCGGCAGGTGCTTGAGCGGCTGCGGCTGCCGTTCCTGCGGCTGCGCCCGCTGCTGCACCGGGGGCATTCAAACTGCCACCGGCGGAAGAATTATCAGGAGTCGCGGCTGGTGCAACGCCGGTTCCTATGCGCCGATCAAGATCCTGATATCGCTCCAGGTTCTCTTGCTTCATGCGCGCTACATCATTTTGCAGAACTTCGATGATGCCTTGTTGGCGCGAGATCTGCTCCTGCATTGATTGCAGTTGGTTGAACAGCTCGCCCTGTGCCGAGACAGGGGCCGAAACCCCTCCCCCGGCATAGGCGCCGTTCGTACCGTAACCTGCAGGCGGATTATTAGTCCCGCTATTGGTATAGCCGGAGTCATTATCGACCACAGGAACCGCAGCCCACACCGCAAGCGGTGCGAGGCTGAGAGCCAGAACAGTTACAGCACGACGGCACGTTCGCATGACGAATTACTTACGCAGTTCGACGCGACGGTTTTGAGCCCAGGACTGCTCGTCGTTGCCGGTAGCAACTGGACGCTCTTCGCCGTAGGAAACCAGTTCCAGCTGAGCTGGGGAAACACCTTGCAGTACCAGGTAACGCTGAACGGCTTTCGCACGACGCTCGCCCAGTGCCATGTTGTACTCACGAGTACCACGTTCGTCGGTGTTGCCTTCCAGAACAACGCGAGCGCCGTTTGCTTTCAGGTCTTTGGCGTGAACGTCCAGAGCGCGCATGGCTTCTGGCTTCAGGTCCGAGCTGTCGTATTCGAAGTAGAAGGTGGTGATTGCGCGCAGAGCAGCTTCTTCGCTCAGGGAGCCGTCAACAGCACCAGTGTTAGCGCCGTAACCAGCGTTTGGATCGACAGCGCCTTCACCGGCATTGTCGCCGCCTTTGGACGAGCAACCTACAGCTACAGCCATGGCCAGAGCCAGCGCAGCAAATTTACCAAACTTCAGCATTTCCATCGTGAAACTCCTAATGAACCCCAATGTGTTAAGTACAACGTGTAGCGCCGCGTCAGTTCAGGTAAGGGGACCAGGAAGGTTCTCTGACTTCGCCTTGTGCGGTAGGAAGCGGGAGCCTTACGCGTCCATTAATGGACACGAGCATCAAGACTCCCCGGCCCTGCTGGCGGGTGGCGTAGATTACCATGGTGCCGTTGGGCGCAACAGTAGGCGACTCGTCCAGAGTGCTATCAGTGAGGATTTTTACACTTCCGCGCTGCAAATCCTGGGCCGCCACCTTGAAATTAGTGAAACCTTCCTGACGATGGATCATCACCAGGGTCTTTTCATCAGCCGAAAGCTTAGGGTTGGCGTTGTAGTTACCGATAAAGGTCACACGCTCCGCACCACCACCGCCTGCGCTGGTTTTGTAGATCTGCGGCTTGCCGCCACGGTCCGAGGTGAAGTAGATGGTCGAACCATCTTTACCCCAGAACGGTTCGGTGTTGATGCCAGGACCGTTGGTGACACGAGTGATCTGACGCGACCCCAGGTTCATCACGTAGATGTCCGGGTTGCCGTCTTTCGACAGTACGAATGCCAGACGATTGCCATCAGGCGACCAGGCTGGCGCGCCATTCAGGCCTTCGAAGTTGGTGATCTGCTCACGGCGACCGGTGTCGATGTTCTGCATGAAGATACGCGGACGCTTCTGCTCGAACGACACATAAGCGATGCGCTTGCCGTCCGGTGCGAAACGCGGCGACAGGATCGGCTCGCGCGATTGCAGCAGGGTCACGGCACGGGCACCGTCATAGTCCGAACGTTGCAGCGTGTAGCGAGTGTTCTTCTCGGAGAAACGCTCGGCAGTCACGTACAGCAGACGAGTCGAGAACGCACCTTTGATACCGGTGAGTTTTTCGAACGACTGGTCCGCGATGTAGTGCGACATGTCGCGCAGTTGATCGACGCTGCCCGACACGCTGCCGGTCAGCACTTGCTGCTCGGTGGCGACGTTGAACAGTGTGTATTGGACCTGCAGGCGACCGCCCGCAGGAGCAATGCTGCCGACCATGACGTACTGGGCACCCAGCGCCTTGAAGTCACGGAAGATGATTTCGCTGGCCTGGCTTGGCTGGCTGATCATGTTCTGTTTTGGAATCGGCGAGTAGTAACCCGAGTTGCGCAGGTCGTTACCGATGATTTCGGCCATGTCGTCCGGCAGCACGCTGCCGCCCTGGTTGCCAAACGGAACGACTGCGATCGGGGTGGCCCGATCACTGCCGCTGGTGACCAGAATGTTTTTTTCATCGGCTGCCGCTATCCCTGCCATGCAGCAGATAACGACAAGCATTCCTCGAAGAAGGTTTCTCACAAGGCTAGATCCTCAGGTGTGAATGTCATCTTGAATGAACGATACGGAGCGAAATCGCTCGGCTTCATTCCCTGCATTTCTGTCAAACGTCCAATATTCTTGACCGCCGCAACAGCCGACGCGTCGAACGGACCATCGCCACTGGACTTGGCCACGCTGACCGAAGTCACCGTACCGTCCGGCAACATGCCGATTTGCAACACGACTGTCATGCCTTTGCGGGCCGAAGGTGGACGAGCCCAGCCTTCCGCTGCACGAGCACGAATCAGATCATCGAAACTACCGGCGACTTCGTCACCCTGCTCATCCGCCAAGGCCTGCTGACGCTGCGGCGTGTCGGAAAGCAAATCTGCCAGGGCCTGAGCCTTTTTGTCTTCGGCGGATTTACGTGCCGCTTCCTGCGATTTTTTCTTCGCAGCATCGGCAGCAGCTTTCTTCTTCGCGTCTTCGGCGACTTTCTTCTTCGCGTCTTCAGCTTCAGATTTCTTCTTGGCGTCTTCCGCGGCTTTCTTCTTCGCGTCTTCGACGATCTTTTTCTTCGCTTCTTCAGCGGCCGCTTTCTTGGCCTCTTCTTCAGCTGCTTTCTTGGCTTCTTCTTCAGACTTCTTCTTGGCTATATCAGCCAATTGTTTCTCTTCGGCCTTTTTGGCTTCGGCGGTCTTCTTCGCTTCATCGGCTTTCTTGGCTTCATCAGCCTTTTTTGCCTCTTCCGCTTTCTTCGTCTCGTCGGCCTTTTTGGATTCTTCGGCTTTTTGAGCCGCATCTTCCTTCTTTTGTTCCGCGGCTTTGATCGCTTCCTGCTCGATCTTTTTCTGTTCCATCTGTTCGACTTCGGTCTGGCGCGCGGCGGATTTCTTCGCCTCACCCGCAATCTTCTGATTGGTCTGGGTGGTCGCCTGACTTTTCGATTTCAGTTGGTACAGAGTCGCCTGGACAATCGGCTTGGCCGGCGGCAGTTCAGGCGTGAAGGCGAAACTGACGAACAGCATGCCAAAAACCAGCACGTGCAAGACAAGCGCCCAGACACTAGGCCAGAAGTAGCTTTCCGAGGCGGACGGCTCTCGCATTTGCTGCATCAGGGTGCCTCGGTAATCAAGCCAACATTACCGACCCCGGCTTTCTGCAACCCGCCCATGGCGCCCATGACGGAACCGTAGTCGACGGTCTTGTCACCGCGGATGAACACCTGAGTACGCTTGCCACCTTCAGTGCCGGCGCGAATGATCTTGGTCACGGCGTCAGTCATCTGCGGCAAGGTCATGGCCTTGTCCTGCTGCTTTTCGGTGTCGACTTCGCTGCCAAGGTTCCAGTAATAGGTCTTGTCAGACTTGATCGAAATGGTCAGGACCTGAGTGTTGTTGTCCTGCGGCAAGGCTTCGCTGGAAACCTTGGGCAGATCAACTTTCACGCCCTGATTGAGCATCGGAGCGGTCACCATGAAGATGACCAGCAGCACCAACATCACGTCGATGTAAGGCACCACGTTCATCTCGGCAACCGGCTTGCGCTTTTTGCGAGCTCGAGCGATTAAAGCCATTGGAAATTACCTGCTTATTCTTCGCTGGTGTGCACTTTGCGGTGCAGGATCGCCTGGAATTCATCGGCGAAGGTGTAGTAACGGCCCAGCAAGGTTTCGCTGCGAGCAGCGAAACGGTTGTAAGCGATAACGGCCGGGATGGCGGCGAACAGACCGATCGCGGTTGCAATCAGTGCCTCGGCGATACCTGGAGCCACAGTGGCCAGGGTCGCTTGCTGGGCAGTTGCCAGACCACGGAAGGAGTTCATGATCCCCCAGACAGTACCGAACAGACCGATGTACGGGCTGACGGAACCTACGGTCGCGAGGAACGGCAGGCTCTGCTCGAGCTTTTCTTCTTCGCGGGAAATGGCGACGCGCATGGCACGGGCCACGCCTTCCATGACCGCTTCCGGGTCAACGCCTGGCTGCTGGCGCAGACGGGAGAATTCCTTGAAGCCGGCACGGAAGATCTGCTCTACGCCCGAATCCGGATCAGGGTTGCTGCCGGCCTGACGGTAGAGTTTGGACAGGTCGATACCCGACCAGAAGCGCTCTTCAAAGCTCTCCAGGGCACGTCGACCGGCGCGCAGCAGGTTGCTGCGCTGAAAGATCATGATCCATGAGGTCACCGATGCGGCTACCAGGATCAGCATTACCAGTTGCACCACGATACTGGCATTGCTGACCAGGCTCCACATGGAGGAATGGTCGACGACGTTAGCTTCCACGCTTTATCTCCTGCTTTGAGTGTGTACCCGCGCCGCTCACGTCGGCAAAGGCCGCACGTAGAGCTTCGGGAATGGCCCGGGGTTTCAAACTGTTAGTGCGCACACAGGCCACCAAAAACTGCCCTTCGCAGAGCAGCGCATTATCCGTAGCCCGCCTGACCTGCTGTTTGAAGCGCAGGCTGACACGGTTCAATTCGATTACTTCAGCGCTTACCAGCAGTTCGTCATCCAGTCGCGCCGGCGCGTGGTAACGCGCTTCGCTGGAATGCACGACGAACAACAGGTCCTCACCTGCAAGCTGGGATTGGGCAAAGCCCAGCTCCCGGAGCCGCTCGGTTCGAGCCCGTTCCATAAACTTGAGGTAATTGACGTAATACACGATGCCGCCCGCATCGGTGTCCTCGTAATAAACGCGACAACGAAGTGCGAAAGGCTCAAGCCCGTTTTGCGCGCGCATACTCTAGTGCTTACTCCTCAGGTTGCCAATCCGGCCAGGCAACTGTTTTTCATTGATTCACGGCTTTCTGGCGAAAGTACGGTCCTAGGACCGCACAAACCCCGAATAAATCAGCGCGCAAAGGTTATTAATCGTCCACGGCATCGAGGAACTCGTCTACCACGGGCATCTCACCCAATCGTGACGGGATGTTTAAACCGAAGTGCAGATACGCATGCCGAGTCACCACTCGCCCCCGCGGCGTACGCATGATGTAGCCCTGCTGGATCAGGTACGGCTCCAGCACGTCTTCAATAGTGTGTCGCTCTTCACTGATGGCGGCGGCGAGGCTATCGACCCCGACCGGCCCACCGTCGAACTTCTCGATCATGGTCAACAACAGACGTCGATCCTGGTGATCGAAACCACGCTCGTCGACATCCAGCAGGTTCAAGGCGAGGTCGGCGATCGGTTTGGTGATGTGGCCCTTGGCGCGAACTTCGGCGAAATCCCGAACCCGGCGCAGCAAGCGGTTGGCGATCCGCGGTGTACCACGGGCACGGCGGGCGATTTCGAAGGCGCCTTCCGGGTCCAGTGGCAAGCCGAGGATGTTAGCCGAACGACTGACAATCGTTGCCAGGTCAGCGGTGTTGTAGAACTCCAGACGCTGGACGATGCCGAAACGGTCGCGCAGCGGATTGGTCAGCATCCCCGCCCGCGTCGTCGCACCGACTAGGGTGAACGGCGGCAGATCAAGCTTGATCGAGCGCGCGGCAGGCCCTTCGCCGATCATGATGTCGAGCTGGAAATCTTCCATGGCCGGGTACAGCACTTCTTCGACGATCGGCGAGAGCCGATGGATTTCGTCGATGAACAGCACGTCGTGTGGCTCAAGATTGGTCAGCAGCGCAGCCAGATCACCCGGGCGTTCAAGCACGGGGCCCGAGGTACTCTTGATCGAGACCCCCATTTCCTGGGCGATGATGTTGGCCAGGGTAGTTTTACCCAGGCCCGGCGGGCCGAAAATCAGCGTGTGGTCCAGGGATTCATTGCGCCCACGGGCCGCCTGGATAAACAACTCCATTTGCTCGCGAACGGTCGGCTGGCCAATGTATTCAGCCAGGCTGACAGGGCGAATCGCGCGGTCCTGGACTTCCTCGCGGTCACGAGGGCCAGGTGTGGCGGCAATCAGACGATCAGCTTCAATCACTTAGATCATTCCCTTCAGGGCACGACGAATCAGGTCTTCGCTGCTCAAACCTTTCTCCTTGATCGCAGAAATCGCCTTGCTGGCTTCCTGCGGCTTGTAGCCCAGGGAGATCAGCGCGCTGACCGCGTCATTTTCTGCGGTGGCGACCGGCGTCGTATCTGGCCCACCCGGCTGGTTTGGTACCAAAGCAAACATCGCCGGCACGGTTTCCCAGGCCTTGAAGCGATCCTTGAGTTCCACCAGCAAACGCTCGGCAGTCTTCTTACCCACGCCCGGCACCTTGGTCAGGGCCGAGGTGTCCTGGGACTGCACGCAGCGGACCAGTTCATCGACTTCCAGGCTCGACATCAGGGCCAGGGCCAATTTCGGCCCTACACCATTGAGACGGATCAACTCGCGAAAAAAGTCTCGCTCACGCTTGCTGAAGAAGCCATAGAGTAACTGCGCGTCTTCGCGTACGACCAAATGGGTGTGCAAGGTCAGCGGTTCACCGACCGACGGCAAGCGATAAAGCGTCGTCATGGGCACTTCCAGCTCATACCCCAGACCGTTTACATCCAGAATCAGGTGCGGCGGCTGTTTCTCAGCCAGTGTGCCGCGCAAGCGTCCAATCACGTTTCAGATCCTTGAGCGTTGGCCAGATCAGTGCTGGCGACTGACAGAACAAGGGTTTTGCGCCGACGACACAGGCACAAAACCCTCGTTCCATAAAAAATGATTGCTGATGCTATCAGAGACGCAGGCGCCCGCCACGACTGCGTGCCGTACCCAGGCCATGCGGCAACAGGCTGGAACGGGTGTGAGCATGGCAAATGGCAATGGCCAGGGCGTCCGAGGCATCGATTTGCGGCTTGCTGGTCAGTTTCAGCATGTGCATGACCATCATTTGCACCTGCTCTTTATTCGCCGCGCCGGTCCCGGTCACCGCCTGCTTGACCTGGGTCGCGGTGTACTCAGCGATTTCCAGGCTTTCTTCCGCCCCGGCAACGATGGCGGCGCCGCGAGCCTGGCCAAGTTTGAGCGCAGAGTCGGCGTTGCGCGCCATGAAGACCTTTTCGATGCCCATGGTCACCGGGCCGTAGGTCTGGATGACTTCGCGCACGCCGCGATAGACGATTTGCAGGCGCTCATGCAGCTCGCCGGAACCTGTGCGAATACAGCCCGACGCCACGTACACGCAACCACGCCCGGTATCACGTACTACGCCATAACCGGTAATGCGCGAACCGGGGTCGATACCAAGAATTAAAGTCATAACGCCTGCAAAGCTAGTGCGAGTATTCGAGGGTAACTGTAGGAGCTGCCGAAGGCTGCGATCTTTTCAAATAAACGCTGAAAATCAAAAGATCGCAGGCTTCGCCAGCTCCTACCTGTACAGCGTAGGGCTTTGTGAAGGCTGCGATCTTTAATAAATGCATCAACTGAGCTGTGCGGCGACTTCTTCTGGAATGTCCGCGTTGGAGTAAACGTTCTGCACGTCATCCAGGTCTTCAAGCATGTCGATCAGCTTCAGAACCTTCTCGGCGCCTTCCAGATCCAGTTCGGCACTGGTGGTCGGCAGCATCACGATTTCCGCATCATCGCCTTTGAAACCGGCCGCTTCCAGCGCGTTACGCACGGAGTAGAAACCGGCGAACGAGGTGAATACGTCGATGGAGCCGTCTTCGTGGGTTACCACGTCATCGGCATCGGCCTCCATCGCCGCTTCCATCAGCGCATCTTCATCGACGCCTGGCGCGAAGGAAATCTGCCCCTTGCGCTCGAACAGATAGGCCACCGAACCGTCCGTGCCGAGGTTGCCGCCGCACTTGCTGAACGCATGGCGAACAGCGGCTGCGGTGCGGTTTCGGTTGTCGGTCATGCACTCGACCATCACCGCCACGCCGCCCGGGCCGTAGCCTTCGTAGGTCAGCTCGACCATGTCGTCGGTGTCGGCAGCACCGGCACCGCGGGCGACCGCGCGATCAATGATGTCGCGACTCATGTTCGCGCCGAGGGCCTTGTCCAGCGCCAGACGCAAACGCGGGTTGGAACCCGGATCACCACCGCCCTGACGGGCCGCAACGGTCAGTTCACGAATCCACTTGGTGAAAATCTTGCCCTTCTTGGCATCCTGACGTTCTTTGCGGTGCTTGATGTTCGCCCACTTGGAATGACCCGCCATATCTCGCTCCGAATTCTCTTTGAAACATTGCCCGCCGCGCCATGACGCGCCAGCCAGCAAATAAAAATCTCGACCAATCTATAAAGAAAGGGCGCATCCGAAGATGCGCCCTTCTGGCCAGCCTTACTCAGCTTTAGGCGTTTCGCGCAGACGAATGTGCAGTTCGCGCAGTGCCTTGGCATCTACCACACCCGGGGCCTGAGTCATGACGCAAGCGGCGCTCTGGGTTTTCGGGAAGGCGATCACTTCACGGATCGACTGGGCACCGGTCATCAGCATCACCAGACGGTCCAGACCGAAGGCCAGGCCACCGTGCGGCGGCGCGCCGTATTTCAGGGCGTCGAGCAGGAAGCCGAATTTCTCTTCCTGTTCCGCTTCACTGATACCCAGCAGACGGAATACCGACTGTTGCATTTCCTTGCGATGGATACGGATCGAACCGCCACCCAGCTCGGTGCCGTTCAGAACCATGTCGTAGGCACGGGACAGAGCGGTCGCCGGGTTGGCTTCCAGTTCTTCCGGGGTGCACTTCGGCGCGGTGAACGGGTGGTGCAAGGCAGTGAAGCTGCCGTCGTCGTTCTCTTCGAACATCGGGAAGTCGACAACCCACATCGGTGCCCACTCGCACGTCAGCAGGCTCAGATCGTTACCGACCTTGATCCGCAGCGCGCCCAAGGCTTCACTGACGATCTTGGCTTTGTCGGCACCGAAGAACACGATGTCGCCGTCAACCGCGCCAACGCGATCAAGGATCACATTGAGGTTGGCTTCAGGGATGTTCTTGACGATCGGCGATTGCAGACCTTCAACGCCCTTGGCGCGCTCGTTGACCTTGATGTACGCCAGGCCCTTGGCACCGTAGATGCCGACAAACTTGGTGTAGTCGTCGATCTGCTTGCGCGGCATGCTCGCCGCGCCAGGAACGCGCAGAGCGGCAACGCGGCATTTCGGGTCGTTGGCAGGGCCGCTGAACACCTTGAAGTCGACTTCTTTCAGTTGATCGGCAACGTCAACCAGTTCCAGCGGGTTACGCAGGTCCGGCTTGTCGGAGCCGTAACGACGCATGGCCTCTTCGAAGGTCATGTGCGGGAAGTCGCCGAACTCCAGGTCCAGCACTTCCTTGAACAGGTTGCGGATCATTTGTTCGGTGATGCCCATGATCTCTTTTTCATCGAGGAAGCTGGTCTCGATGTCGATCTGGGTAAATTCAGGCTGACGGTCGGCACGCAGGTCTTCGTCGCGGAAGCACTTGGCGATCTGGTAGTAACGGTCGAAGCCGGCCACCATCAGCAGCTGCTTGAACAGCTGTGGCGATTGCGGCAAGGCGAAGAAGCTACCGGCGTGAGTACGGCTCGGCACCAGGTAGTCGCGAGCGCCTTCTGGCGTGGCGCGAGTCAGGATCGGCGTCTCGACATCGAGGAAGCCGTTCTCGTCCAGGAAGCGACGGATGCTGGTGGTCATGCGCGAACGCAGACGCAGCTTCTCGAGCATTTCCGGACGACGCAGGTCGATGAAGCGATAACGCAGGCGGGTTTCTTCGCCGACGTCGGAGAACTCGTTGAGCGGGAACGGCGGGGTTTCCGCTTCGTTCAATACTTCCAGCTCGTAGCCCAGCACTTCGATCATGCCCGACGCCATGTTGGCGTTGCCGGCACCGGCCGGACGCAGGCGAACCTTGCCGGTGACCTTGACCACGTATTCGCTGCGCACGCGATCGGCGGCGGCGAAGGTTTCAGCGCGGTCCGGGTCGAACACCACCTGGGCCAGACCGTCACGATCACGGATATCGAGGAAAATCACCCCACCGTGGTCACGGCGACGGTGAACCCATCCGCAAAGGGTAATTTCCTGGCCTTCCAGGCTTTCGTTCAGTTGGCCGCAATAATGGCTGCGCATCATGGTAGTGGTTTCGCTTCTCGTAATTCGAAATTCGGTTGGAGACCTTGCTCATATCCTGCCCTTGTGAAAGGCGCCAGATGATGCAAGAGCTCGCACGTGTCGTTCAACTCAGGCTCAAGACCCTAGTCAGCTTTGTCGCCGCCGGCCAGATTCTTCTTGGAACCGGTCTTGAAATCGGTTTCGTACCAGCCGGTGCCGCTAAGGCGGAAGCCCGGCATGGACAGCATCTTCTTAAGCTCTGGCGCCTGGCAGGCAGGGCAGTCGACCAGCGGTGCTGCGCTGATCTTTTGAATGGCTTCCAACTGATGACCACAGGAAGCACATTGATAGTCGTACATCGGCATGGGGGTTGTCTCGGCGATCAGATTGCTACCGCACACGCTGGGTTTTGCGGCAAAGAGCGGGATTATATCCATTAAATGCAGCCTGTGCAGCCGTAAGACTGCACAGACCGACACTCGACCCATTCCACCCCTGTGGCTAAGGCATGGCGACGCAGCCGCCTTCCTTCCGGCTGTGCACGACGCACACAACCCGCACCAGCCCGGTGAAGTTCTTGACCCCGCCGTGACGTAAATGCACCTCGCGGTCCACATGGGACAACAGCGCACTGACCGTACAGCAGTTGACCTTGGCCATGTCGCCCAAAATATCCCAATAGACCTGTTCAAGCCGCAAACAGGTTGCAAAACCATTCAACCGCACTGATCGAGATAAAGGCTGGGCCAGGCCCATATCAAATTCACTGACAAATGGATCGATCCTTATATCCTTGACTGGACCGCCACTCCCCTCGCTTCGCCTGTCTTCGTAAACCATATCGTTGACACTCCTTTGCCATCCTTGCTTTTTTATAAGAGCAACAAGCTGTTTCTCTATAAAAGCGCAGGCGCAAAGTTATATCCAGATGACTTTATGACCATCAACGTAGGATAAGCCAACAACTGAAGAGCGATCATGGAGACCGTCCTACGCCAGATAATTTCCTACACGCCTGGGCGCAAAATCGTTCAACAGAAGACACTAAAAGTTACGAGAAGACTAGGCGCGAACAACACCCCAAGGGCGCCATCCGCGCACCAACATTGTTACTGGTCCAGCAGGGAGCGCAGCATCCACGCGGTTTTCTCGTGGACTTGCATACGCTGGGTCAGGAGGTCAGCCGTTGGCTCGTCACTGACTTTGTCGAGCAGTGGAAAGATCCCGCGTGCAGTACGCGTGACCGCCTCCTGACCTTCGACAAGTTGCTTGATCATGTCCTCGGCATTGGGCACACCCACCTCCTCCTTGATAGAAGAAAGGCGCGCATAAATAGAGTAGGCACCGGGGGCAGGAAATCCGAGAGCACGAATTCGCTCGGCAATCGAATCGACGGCCAGGGCCAACTCGTTATATTGCTCCTCGAACATCAAGTGCAGAGTCCGAAACATCGGACCGGTGACGTTCCAATGGAAGTTATGGGTTTTCAAATAAAGTACATAAGTGTCCGACAGCAGACGCGAAAGTCCGTCGACGATGGACTTGCGATCCTCTTCACTGATACCGATATCGATATCGATTGCCATGCGTTTCCCCTAAAGGTGATGAAGTTCATCCAGCAGGTGCAGGACCACTCTAGCAAGCCTGCCGGCACCCCGCAGCCCCGGATTCTCCGGCTGCCTGTGACAAATCGACCCTCAGGGCACCGCTGGACTGCCTGATTTGAGTAGCCGCAGGCTTTGCTGTTAAATAGACAGTGTGTCGCTACCGCCTATTTTCCGGGGGCTGCGCATAGGCTGATACCGGGTACGTGTCCAACGCCTCTTATTGTTCTGAAGCGAACCGTGCTCAATCAGCTCTTCCTTGTGATCCGTCTTAACGTGAGTTACTCAAAATGTTGAAAATTGTCCACCTGCTAATGGGCGCAGCAGCCTTGCTGTTGTCCTTCATCCCTAGCCTGCGATCCGAAGCCTTACCTTACCTGCAACAACCTGATGCGCTGTACCTGGCCTTTTTCGGCCTGCTCAACCTCACCCTCGCTCCTGTTATCCCTTACTGGAACAAAGGCCCGCGTCATCAACTGCAAAACCTGGTCAGCGCCCTGCTGGTTCTGGCCGTCGTCCTGCAAACCCTGACGCTGATCGCGCCAATGCCTGTCATTGCCGGTCAACCTGCTGTTCTGTTCAGCCTGGTCGCTGCCCTGATTGCCGTTCTTCTGCACCTGGCCATCAGCTTCTACAAATCTTCACCGGCCGCCGTCTCGCCAAGCTATGACATGAGCAACCGCGATACCGGTACCGTCAAGTGGTTCAACACCTCTAAAGGCTTCGGCTTTATTTCCCGTGATTCCGGCGATGATATTTTCGTGCATTTCCGGGCCATTCGTGGCGAAGGTCATCGTGTTCTGGTCGAAGGCCAGCGCGTGGAGTTCTCCGTGATGAATCGTGACAAAGGCCTGCAAGCCGAAGATGTGATCGCCGCTCTGCCGCGCCGCTGATTCAAGGCTAAAAAAAACCGCGAACAGCCAGGCTGTTCGCGGTTTTTTATTGCCCGTCTGTTGGTCACACTCAGTAATGCGGCGGTGGAGCCTCTTCTTCAAACGTCTCGAACTGACCGGCCATTTCCTCTTGCCGCTTGAGCAAGGCAGTCATTTGCAGTTGCAGGCGCTCAACCGCACGCTGCTGCGTCGCCAGCACATCACTCAATGCCTGGATGGTGTCATCCTGAAACGCCAGCTGGCTCTCCAGATCGGTAACGCGCTCTTCCAGGCTCATGATTCAACCCTCCAGAAACGTAAAATCATCGGTCAATACCAGGCGCAACCGCTCGCGAATCAACGCGATCTGCTCTGAGCCATAAGGCTTGGCCGGGTGTTGACCCCAGACCGGCGCCGGCCAGGCGGCATCCTCACGCTTGCGCACAATCACATGCATGTGCAACTGACTGACGACGTTACCCAGGGTCGCGACATTCAATTTGTCCGCGTCAAACGAGTCCTTGAGCATTTCCGCCAGTGCGGTCGTTTCCTGCCACAACTGCTGCTGATCTGCGACATCCAACTGAAATATCTCACTGATATCGTCGCGACGTGGCACCAGAATGAACCAGGGGTAGTTCGAATCATTGGACAGCAGTAACCGGCAGAGTGGGAAATCCCCAATCGGTAACGTGTCTTGTTGAAGCCGTGGATCTAAAGCGAACACTGCGCGCACTCCCGCCTGGTCATCAATTTCAGCTTAGCGTCCATCTCGAGAGACGGCGCACCAAGCGACAGGACGGCAGCATACCTGCGAACGCCGCTGGCTTCACGACGAACCATGGTTGAAGCCAACCCGAAAAACTACAAACGACCGGTCACGCGCCCCGACATGAGTCATTTTCGTTCATGGCGCACCATTACAGAACCAGCAGCCACACAAAAAACGCCGAACTGACTGATAAACAACGACGCGTTCGAATTTGGCAAACGGCCGCACTGTATGAATTCAGTACAGCGATTAAAATTTTTTGCACCAAAACCGCACAGTGCGTCTACGCTGAGTCGGTCAGGTATCCGCCATTTACTCACTGACGGGGTGAACCGGTAACGTTTGGGGTTGTCACGCAGTCGACAGCGAAGGTACAACACGATGCAAACCATGGCGTCAAGCCAGAACAAAACGTGCTTGAACCCCCCGGTTTTATGAGGTTTTTACAGTGACAGTCAGGCTTTCAGAAAAAAAACCAGCAGGATTCTGATTTGTGCACGCTTGTTGCATTCACACCCACATCGCCTCTAAAGCGTCCGCTGGAAGTGGAAGCCTTAAGGCAAATAAAAACAGTGGCAGGGTTGCCCGATGGAGATTCAAGCGTTTCACCAGGGACTCTTTTTACCGATGCTCAGGCCCTGGAAAACAACGCCAAAGTTGCCAGCCCGCTTGCATTGAGGCTGTAAATTTGCGACATCTACCAAGCTGTTTGCGACAGGGTCGTAAAGAAGCTGAAAGGTTAGATACGCAAGTATCGCCAACATGGTCGGCGTGATATAAGTTTGCGCCGACACAAAAAGAAAGAGCCGCCCAGATAATAAAACAGGTGGGACGGCAGTACTCTTCTAAAAACCAAAGGAGCAAATCACGATGCGCGTGATGAAGTGGAGCATGATCGCACTGGCAGTTGCAGCAGCAGCCAGTACTCAGTTGGCAGTAGCCGCACCTTTCGTAAGCGACCAGGCAGAAGCCAAAGGTTTTGTTGAAGACAGCAAGCTCGACTTGCTAGTTCGCAACTACTACTACAATCGCAACAAGAAAGACGGCGCAACCGACGACAAAGACTGGACCCAGGGCATCCAGGGCATGTTCAGCTCAGGCTACACCCAAGGTCTGATCGGTGTTGGCGTTGAAGCCTGGGGTCAACTGGCCATTAAGCTGGACGGTTCCGACAAATATGGTGGTACCGGCAACATGCCCGTGGGCAGTGATGGCGAGGTCGAAAACAACCAGGGCAAAGCCGGCGCTGCCGCCAAGTTCCGCATCTCCAAGACCGAGCTGAAAGTCGGCGACATGCAGCCAAGCACCTCTCCGGTGTTCGCTGTTGGCGGTTCCCGTATCCTTCACCAAACTGCCAGCGGTATCCAACTGCAGAGCAGCGAAGTCAAAGACCTTGACCTCGAAGCCGGCCACTTCTACTCGGCGACCAGCCAGGACAGAAACTCCCGTGACGGCGATCTGTGGGCAACTTACGCTGCCGTGAAAGCCAACTCCATCGACTACTTCGGTGGCAAGTACGGCATCACCGACAATCTGAGCGCGTCGCTGTATGGCGCCAAGCTGGAAGACATCTGGAACCAGTACTACGCCAACCTGAACTACACCATTCCAATGGGTGGCGATCAGTCGGTCAACCTGGACGGTAACATCTATCGCACCACCGATACTGGCGACGCTAAAGCTGGTGACATCAGCAATACCGCCTACTCGCTGGCAGCCGCTTTCTCGTTCCTGAAAGCGCACACCATCACCTTAGGCTTCCAGAAGATCAATGGTGACACCCCGTTCGACTACATCGGTGTGGGCAAGAACAACCGCGGCGGCGACTCGATTTTCCTCGCCAACTCCATCCAGTACTCTGACTTCAACGCCCCTGGCGAGAAGTCTGCCCAGATCCGTTACGATCTGAAAATGGCCGAGTACGGCGTTCCAGGCTTGAGCTTCATGACCCGTTACGCCAAAGGCTGGGACATCGACGGCACCAACACTCCGTCGAACAGCGCCTACACCGGCTTCTACGGTGCAGACGGCAAACACCACGAAACCGACGTCGAAGCCAAGTACGTAGTACAAACCGGCCCGGCCAAGGATCTGTCCTTCCGTATTCGTCAAGCATGGCACCGCGCCAACCAGGACGACGCGTTTGAAGGAAGCATCGACGAGTTCCGCCTGATCGTTGACTACCCGCTGTCGATCTTGTAATCGCAAGCAATTAATTTGCGGTAACAAACAAAAGGCCCATCTTCGGATGGGCCTTTTTATTGGCGACAACACAGCATTTAGATGATCGACTTTTTCCAGAACATGCCTGACCTAAGAGTCAGACATGTTCGAAAGACGGATCACTGCACAGCCGATTCCTGAACCACTCGAATAACCCGCTGTGGAAACGGGATATCGATACCAGCCGTTTTCAAACGATCACGGGACTGTTCGTTGAACATGAACATCACATCCCAGTAATCAGCAGTCTTGACCCACACTCGAAGGGAAACAGTAATCGAACTATCACCCAGTGTCGAAATCACTGCCTGTGGTGCCGGGTCAGCCAAAACACGCTCATCGTTGGCCAAGTCCAGCAAAACATGACGGGCCTTCTGCAGGTCCGCTTCGTAATCCACACCCACATCAAACACGACCTTACGGGTCGGCTGACGGTTAGTGTTGGTGATGATGCCGTTCGACAGGTTGCCGTTCGGCACGATGATGGTTTTGTTATCACCGGTGCGCAGGACGGTGTGGAAGATCTGGATGCTGTCGACTGTGCCGGCAACACCTTGGGCTTCGATCCAGTCACCAATGCGGAACGGGCGGAACAACAGAATCAGCACACCACCGGCGAAGTTCGCCAGGCTGCCCTGCAAGGCCAGACCGATGGCCAGACCTGCCGCACCGATGGCTGCGACGAACGAAGTGGTTTCCACGCCGATCATTGAGGCGACGCTGACGATCAGCAAAACCTTGAGAATGATGTTTGCCAGGCTGCTGATGAAGCCTTGCAGCGCGAGGTCGGCGTTACGCAGCGCCAGCAGGCCACCGAGCTTTTGCGTCACCTTGTTGATCAGCCACCAGCCGACGGCCAGGGTGATCACCGCCAGCAACACGCGGCTGCCGTATTCCATGATCATCGGAATCCAGGCTTGAGACGCCTTGACCAGGTTGTCCACTTCAGTATTCAAATCCATCTTCTTTCTCCTGCGTTAAGCACAATCCCTGTGGGAGCGACGGGCGGCGATCCGACTTGCTCGCGATGAGGGCGTATCAGTCGACATCACTGTTGAATGACACACCGCAATCGCGAGCAAGTCGGATCGCCGCCCGTCGCTCCCACAGGTTCCCGCCTGAAAGGTCAGTCGCGGAAGTTGTTGAACTGCAGCGGCATATCGAAAGTCTTGGCGCGCAGGGCCGCGATGGCTTCCTGCAAGTCATCACGCTTCTTGCCGGTAATGCGCACTTGCTCACCCTGAATGGCAGCCTGAACCTTGAGCTTGGCGTCTTTGACATGAGCGACGATTTTCTTCGCCAGCTCTTTGTCGATGCCTTCCTTGAGGACCGCTTCCTGCTTCATCAGTTTGCCCGACGCATAGGCATCCTTGACTTCAAGGCACTGCACGTCGATTTTGCGCTTGACCAGGGCCAGCTTGAGGATCTCAATCATCGCTTCGAGCTGGAAATCGGCTTCAGCAGTCAGGTTGACGGTCAGGTCCTTTTCCTTGAACTCGAAGGTGCCTTTGCCTTTCAGGTCATAACGACGATCGAGTTCCTTGACGGCGTTTTCGACCGCGTTGGTGACTTCGTGTTTGTCCAGTTCGGATACCACGTCGAACGACGGCATGTAATCTCTCCAATAAAAGGGCATGCTCGATCACGATGGAGCACGCCTGGCTTGCGGTTAAAATCCGCGCTGATTATAACGGGTCTTTCCCATCATTCACTGCGAGCCTCCCATGCGCGCGATAAACAGAGCAAAAAGCTGATGTCCACCACCTGGCATGTTCTGGGCGCCGGCAGCCTTGGCACCTTATGGGCCACTCGACTGGCGCGGGCCGGCGTGCCGGTCAAGCTGATCGTGCGGGACGCTGCACGCTTGCAGGCGTATGAGGCGGCGGGTGGGTTGACGCTGGTCGAACACGGTAAAGCGCAGTGCTATCCGGTTCCCGCCGAGACACCCGACAACAATGAACCGATCAACCGCCTGCTGGTGGCCTGTAAAGCCTACGATGCCGAGAAAGCCGTAGCCCAACTGGCACCGCGCCTGGCCCCCGACGCCGAGCTGATCCTGTTGCAGAACGGTCTTGGCAGCCAGGACGCCGTCGCCACACAGGTCCCGCAAGCCCGCTGCATTTATGCGTCGAGCACCGAAGGTGCCTTTCGCGATGGCGACTGGCGCGTGGTATTCGCCGGCCACGGTTACACCTGGCTGGGGGATGCGGGGCATCCCGTGGCGCCGATCTGGCTGGATGACGTGAGCGCCGCCGGTATTCCCCACGAGTGGAGCACCGACATTCTGACCCGGCTGTGGCGAAAACTGGCGCTCAACTGTGCGATCAATCCGCTGACCGTGCTGCACGATTGCCGTAATGGCGGTTTACAGGAGCACCACTGCGAAGTCGCCACCCTTTGCGGCGAATTGACCGAGTTGCTTGAGCGGTGCGGTCAACCGGCAGCGGCCGAGGACCTTCAACAGGAAGTCGAACGGGTGATTCACGCGACCGCCGCCAACTACTCTTCGATGTACCAGGACGTCGCGAACCAGCGCCGGACCGAGATCAGCTATCTATTGGGTCATGCCTGCAAAGTCGCCGCGAGGCATCAACTCAACTTGCCACACCTCAATCAACTTGAGCAAAGATTGATCACCCATCTGCACAGCCTTGGATTGCCCAGCGACTGAGCAGCGGCTACGCTGGCCACTTGTTCCTATTCAGCGATGAACCTGATGCCATTGCGCCAGCGCCTTGAAAACCTTCCGGTCGGCCAGAAATTGCTGGCCGCCCTGCTGGTGCTGTTGACCACCGTCCTGCTGGTCGCCAACCTGACCTTTATCAGCGCCGCGTACTACATCTCCCAGGAAAGCATGGCCCCTCAGGCCTTGCAGACCATCGGCCGCCTGGTGTCCAACCCCAGCCTGGTGTCCGAAGCCTTGCAGTCACCGCAAAGCGCCGAACGCCTGCTCAATGAGCTCAACAGCTATTCACCGTTACGCGCGGCGGCCCTTTATGACGGCAAGGGCGAACGTCTGGCGCAGTTGCAGCATGGCGACAATCTGAGCCTGCCAACGCGTTACCGGCACATTGAGTCCTGGCAAGCCACCGAGTTTCGCAGCAATCAAGTCATCACCCTGCCCCGCCCCGGCACCGCGCCCGGCCATCTGTTACTGGTCGCCAGCAGCGAACTGCCGATGGCGTTCTACACCGGGACCCTGACCGCCAGCCTCGGAATTCTGATCTTCAGTGTGCTGTTGTGGCTGGTGATCGCCCGACAGATCAAACGCCTGATTACCCGGCCGATCCATCAGCTCGAAGAGCTGTCCCGGCAAGTGACCCGGGAAGAGAACTACGCCCTGCGCGCCTCCCGCGGCAACCATGACGAAATCGGCAGCCTCGCCGAGGCGTTCAACACCATGCTCTCGCGGATCGAAGCCCGGGAGCAGCAACTCAAGCGGGCTCGGGACGATTCCCAGGCTGCGTATGACCAGGCTCAGGGCCTGGCCGAAGAAACCCGGCATACCAATCGCAAACTGGAACTCGAAGTTCAGGTGCGCAGCAAGATCGAGAAGAAGCTCACCGGTTTCCAGAACTACCTCAACAGCATCATCGATTCCATGCCCTCGGCGCTGATCGCCCTTGATGAACAGCTCTATGTGACGCAGTGGAATCAGGAGGCCAGCGCCCTCTCCGGCACGCGCCTCGACGAAGCCTTGAACCAGCCGATCTTCCTTGCCTTCGAACCACTCAAGCCGTTTCTGCCACAGCTCAAGCAAACCGTCGAGCAGCACACAGTGGCCAAGATTGAACGGGTGACGTGGCTCAAGGACGAAGAACCCAAGCACTACGCACTGACGTTCTACCCGCTGATGGGCGGTGCCGGGCGTGGTGTGGTGATCCGGATCGACGACATCACTCAGCGCCTGTCGCTGGAAGAAATGATGGTGCAGTCGGAAAAAATGCTCTCGGTTGGTGGCCTCGCCGCGGGTATGGCCCACGAGATCAACAACCCGTTAGGCGCGATCCTGCACAACGTGCAGAACATTCGCCGACGCCTTTCGCCTGATCTGCCGAAGAACCTCGAACAAGCCGAGCAAAACGGGATCGCGCTGGATACGGTCAACAAATACCTGCAAGCGCGCGAAGTGCCGCAGTTGCTCGACGGCATTCAACAGGCTGGCGCCCGGGCGGCAAAAATTGTCACGCACATGCTCAGCTTCAGTCGCCGCAGTACCCGGCAAATGGCCCCCTGTGACCTGCCGGCGCTGATCGATCAGGCGGTAGAAATTGCCGGCAACGACTTCGACCTGGCGATCGGTTTCGACTTCAAGGGCCAGGCGATCATTCGCCAGTTCGATCCACAACTCGGTCCGGTGCCTGGCACGGCGAACGAACTGGAGCAAGTGCTGCTCAATCTGCTGAAAAACGCCGCTCAGGCGATTCACCAACGTGAAGACGACCGCGAGCCGGGACGGATCATTCTGCGCACCAAGCTGAATCCGCCGTGGGCGGAAATCCAGGTGGAGGACAACGGCATCGGCATGAGCGAGAGCGTGCGCAAACGCACCTTCGAGCCATTTTTCACCACCAAGGAAATCGGTCAGGGCACCGGCCTTGGCCTGTCGGTCTCGTATTTCATCATTACCAACAACCACAAGGGTCAGATGGAAGTGCAATCGACCCTGGGCCAAGGCACGTGTTTCACCTTGCGCCTGCCCTTGGCGGGCACCCCGCTCGTCTCTCAAGAACTCAATCAGCTATCGAGGTAACCATGGGCTTTCGCTTGTCGAAGATTTACACCCGCACTGGCGACAAAGGCGAAACCGGGCTGGGCGACGGCCGCCGCGTGCCCAAGGATCATCCACGGATCGAAGCCATTGGCGAGGTCGATACGCTGAACAGTCAGGTGGGTGTGCTATTGGCCGGGTTGGCGACGGAAAGTGGCACTTTTCCAGGATTGAACGAGGTGATCGAGGTTTTGGCGCCTTGCCAGCATCGGTTGTTCGACTTGGGTGGTGAACTGGCGATGCCGGTGTATCAGGCACTGAACACGGCAGAAGTGGAACGTCTGGAAGCCGCGATCGATGTGTGGAATGAAGAGCTGGGGCCGCTGGAGAATTTCATTTTGCCGGGTGGTTCGGCGTTGATTGCCCAGGCTCATGTGTGCAGAAGCCTGGCGCGCAGTGCCGAGCGACGGTGTCAGCATTTGAATACCGTCGAACCGTTGGCCGGAGTTGGGTTGGCGTACATCAATCGGTTGTCGGACTTGTTGTTTGTGGTGGCGCGGTTGATCGCCAAGCGGCAGGGGATTGCCGAGATTTTGTGGCAGCCAGCAGCAAAACCTCAGGTTTAGTCGGCGCTTGCCAGGCCGCCTTCGCGAGCAAGCCCGCTCCCACAATTGATCTTTGGTGCTCACAAATCTTGTGTTCACAGAAGATCCACTGTGGGAGCGAGCTTGCTCGCGATGAGGCCAGTAAACTCACCGCAAAATCAGGCTTCAGGCCAGAACGCCCGAATCCCCGCCACACCCTGTGCGCCCGCTTCCCAGGCTTTTTGAAGCTCTGCCGGGCCAACACCACCCAGCAAGAACACCGGTTTGCTGAAGCCTTCGATCAACGCGCAAGCCTGCTCCCAACCCAGCGGCTGAGCCCCCGGATGAGTCAGGGTCGGTTGCACCGGTGACAGGGTCACAAAATCCACCCCCATCTGCTCGGCCAACGCCAGCTCTTCAGCGTTGTGGCAGGACGCCGCCAGCCAGCGAGACGCCGGTAACGGGCGGCCAGCCGCCGCGTGCTTGCGCAGTTGCGCGGAGGTGATGTGCCAACCGGCGGACGGGAAATCTCCCAGCCATTCGAACGGCCCCTTGATCATCAACTGCGCCTTGCCGGCACACAGCCCCGCCGCGTCCACCGCCAGATCGCGGTACTTCGGATCGTAGCCGTTGGGTGCCCGCAACTGGATCAGCTTGATGCCGCCTGCAATGGCTTTCTGAATGCCGCGCAGCAAGGCCGGGGTTTCCAGGTCTTCCGGGGTAATCAGGTACTGCGCCGGTAACCGTGCAGCCGCAACAATCGGCTGGTTGGCCGCCGGAAACTCGTAATTCAGCAGATCGCGAGGCGCGACCCATTCCAACGGCTGGCCTTCGGCGCCGTGCGGTTCGCCGGTAAAGGCCGACACTTCCCAAACGTCCAGCAACACTTGCTTGTCCGGGTAGTCGTGCCGGACCTTGATCAGCGGGCGCGCCGCGTTGACCACGATGCCCAACTCTTCAAGGAGCTCGCGAGCCAGGGCGGTTTCGACGGATTCGTCGGCCTCGACCTTGCCACCGGGGAACTCCCACAGGCCACCCTGATGCTGGGTATCGGCACGGCGGGCAATGAGGATCTTGCCACTGCCATCGCGGATGACAGCGGCGGCTACGTGTACTCGCTTCACTGCCCGACCTCCTCCAGACCCGCCTTCTGCCACGCCTTGAAGGCTGGCCATTGGTAGATCGTTTCGACGTAGGCCGCGTCCGCTTCGGGCAGCCTCACCTGATAGGTGCGCAGGCGCACGGCGATCGGTGCGAAGAAGGCATCCGCCAAGGTCGCGCCGCCGAACAGGAACGGACCGGTTTCGGTGGCGGCGGCGCGGCACTCGGCCCACAACGCCAACATCCGCTCGATGTCGGCCTGAACGTCAGACGGGGTCGGCGACAGCGCAGCGTCGTGGCTCAAGTCGAATGGCATGTTGCCGCGCATGGCGAAAAAACCGCTGTGCATCTGCGCGCAGGCCGAACGGGCCTGGGCGCGGGCGGCGGTGTCTTTGGGCCAGAGGCCGGCGTCGGGGAACTGCTCTGCCAGATACTCGGCAATCGCCAGGGAGTCGGCGATGGTGCCATGTTCGGTTTTCAACAGCGGGACTTTGCCGGTCGGCGAGTGCTTGAGCAGACGCTCACGCGTATCCGGCTGGTTCAGCTTGATCAGTTCTTCGGTGTAAGGAACGCCGGCCAGGTCGAGGGCCAACGCGCCGCGCAGGGACCAGGAGGAATGCAGTTTGTCGCCGATGATCAGGTGAAGGCTCATGTTCGGGACCTTTAGATGAGGGGGACAGGCCAGTCTATTTAGTGACTGGCAGACCGTCATCGCGAGCAAGCTCGCTCCCACATTTGATCCTGTTGTTCGCACTGTTTGTGTTCACTGAAGATCTCCTGTGGGAGCGAGCTTGCTCGCGATTGCAGCGACTCGGTCTAGCGAGTGATCAAGTACGGTATTCGGCGTTGATTTTCACGTATTCGTGGGACAGGTCGGTGGTCCAGATGGTTTCGCTGCAATCACCGCGACCCAGCTCGATTCGGATTGTGATTTCTTCCTGCTGCATCACGGCCGCGCCCTGGGCTTCGGTGTAGGTCGATGCACGAGCGCCACGGCTGGCGATACACACTTCACCGAGGAACACGTCGATCTTGCTCACGTCCAGGTTCGGTACGCCGGCACGGCCGACGGCGGCCAGAATGCGGCCCCAGTTCGGGTCGGAGGCGAACAGTGCAGTCTTGATCAGCGGCGAGTGAGCCACGGTGTAACCAACGTCCAGGCATTCCTGGTGATTGCCGCCGCCGTTGACTTCAACGGTCACAAACTTGGTCGCGCCTTCGCCGTCACGAACGATGGCCTGGGCCACGTCCATGCACACTTCAAACACCGCTCGCTTCAGCTTGGCGAACAACTCGCCTTCGGCGCGGGTGATTTCCGGCAGCGCAGCCTGACCGGTGGCGATCAGCATGCAGCAGTCATTGGTCGAGGTGTCGCCGTCGATGGTGATGCGGTTGAACGACTTGTTGGCACCGTCCAGCAGCAGGTTTTGCAGCACGTCGCGGGAGACTCTGGCGTCGGTGGCGATGTAGCCGAGCATGGTCGCCATGTTCGGGCGGATCATGCCCGCGCCTTTGCTGATACCGGTGACGGTGATGGTCACGCCGTCATGCTGGAACTGGCGGCTGGCACCTTTTGGCAGGGTGTCGGTGGTCATGATGCCAGTGGCGGCAGCTTCCCAGTTGTTGACCGACAGGTCGTCGAGGGCAGCTTGCAGAGCCCCTTCGATTTTCTCGACCGGCAGCGGCTCGCCGATCACACCGGTGGAGTACGGCAGCACCAGGCTGGCGTCGACGCCGGTCAGTTCAGCCAGTTTGGCGCAGGTGCGCTCGGCGGCGGCAAGGCCTGGTTCGCCAGTACCGGCGTTGGCATTGCCGGTATTGGTCAACAGGTAACGCACCGGACCTTGCACGCGCTGCTTGGCCAGGATCACGGGCGCCGCGCAAAAAGCGTTCAGGGTGAACACGCCAGCGACCGTGGAGCCTTCGGCACAGCGCATGACCACAACATCCTTGCGCCCCGGGCGCTTGATGCCAGCCGAGGCGATACCGAGTTCAAAACCGGCAACCGGGTGCAACGTTGGCAAAGGACCAAGACCAACAGCCATGAATGCGCTCCTTAATAAATGATGTCAGCACCGCTTTCAGGAAGAACGGTGGTTTGAATGGCAAAACGCCGCGACGGCATAAGCCGGTCGCGGCGCGGGTATTTCAGCGTATGAAACGGGTTTTACTGGATCTGCCCGTGGCAATGCTTGAACTTCTTGCCCGAACCGCAGTAGCAAAGTTCGTTACGGCCCAGCTTCTGTTCATTGCGTACCGGAGCGATGGCAAGGGCGACATCGATCTCTTCACCTAGCAGTTCCGGTTGCTCAAGCCCCGGTGCTTCGTCGTGCTGGAACTGCATGCGCGCAGCCAGCGCTTCGGCTTCCTGGCGCAGGCGTTGTTCTTCTTCGATCGGATCTTCGCGGCGAACCTGAACGTGGGACAGCACACGGATCGAGTCGCGCTTGATCGAATCCAGCAGCTCGGAGAACAGCGTGTAGGACTCGCGCTTGTACTCTTGCTTCGGGTTCTTCTGGGCATAACCACGCAAGTGGATGCCGTGACGCAGGTGATCCATGGTCGACAGGTGGTCTTTCCACAGGTCGTCGAGCACACGCAGAACGATTTGCTTCTCGAAGGTGCGCAGCGCTTCGGCGCTCGCTTGCTCTTCTTTCTCGTTGTACGCGGCCAGCAGCTCGGCCATGAGCTTCTCGCGCAGGGTTTCTTCGTACAGGTGATCGTCTTCGTCGAGCCATTTCTGGATCGGCAGCGCCACACCGAAGTCGCTCTGCAACGCAGCTTCCAGACCGGCCACGTCCCACTGCTCAGGCAGCGATTGCGGTGGAATGTGCGCGCTGACGGTTGCGTTGAGCACGTCCTGACGGAAGTCGGCGATGGTTTCACCGATGTTGTCGGCAGCCAACAAACTGTTACGCATGTGATAGATCACTTTACGTTGTTCGTTGTTGACGTCGTCGAACTCGAGCAGTTGCTTACGAATATCGAAGTTGCGGCCTTCAACCTTGCGCTGAGCCTTCTCGATGGCGTTGGTCACCATGCGGTGCTCGATCGCCTCGCCAGGCTGCATGCCCAGGGCCTTCATGAAGTTCTTCACCCGATCAGAGGCGAAGATGCGCATCAGGCTGTCTTCCAGCGACAGGTAGAAACGGCTGGAACCCGCGTCACCCTGACGACCGGCACGACCACGCAGCTGGTTGTCGATACGGCGCGATTCGTGACGCTCGGAAGCAATCACCTGCAAACCGCCCGACTCGAGCACTTGCTGGTGACGTTTCTGCCAGTCGGCCTTGATCTGGGCAATCTGCTCAGGAGTCGGGTCTTCCAGGGTTGCCACTTCCACTTCCCAGTTACCGCCCAACAGGATGTCGGTACCACGACCGGCCATGTTGGTGGCGATGGTCAGTGCGCCTGGGCGACCGGCCTGGGCAATGATCTCGGCTTCTTTTTCGTGGAACTTGGCGTTCAGAACCTTGTGTTCGATGCCTTCCTTCTGCAGCAGCGCAGACATGTGCTCAGAAGTTTCGATGGTTGCAGTACCCACCAGCACCGGACGGCCCTGGGTCATGCATTCCTTGATGTCATTGATGATCGCCGCGTATTTCTCTTCGGCGGTCAGGAACACCAGGTCGTTGTAGTCTTTACGCGCCAGCGGTTTGTTCGGCGGGATAACCATCACCGACAGACCATAGATCTGGTGGAATTCGAACGCTTCGGTGTCAGCGGTACCGGTCATGCCGGACAGCTTGTTGTACAGACGGAAGTAGTTCTGGAACGTGGTCGAGGCCAGGGTCTGGCTTTCGGCCTGAATGTTCAGGTTTTCCTTGGCTTCGATGGCCTGGTGCAGGCCTTCGGACAGACGGCGACCCGGCATGGTACGACCGGTGTGTTCGTCGACCAGAACGACCTGGCCATCCTGCACGATGTATTCGATGTTGCGATTGAACAGTTTATGAGCGCGCAGACCGGCATAAACGTGAGTCAGCAGACCGAGGTTGTGCGCCGAATACAGGCTCTCGCCTTCAGCCAGCAGGCCAACGCGGGTCAGCATGTCTTCGATGAACTGGTGACCGGCTTCGTTGAGTTCAACCTGACGGGTCTTCTCGTCGACGGTGTAGTGGCCGGCCTTGGTGACTTCGCCTTCCACTTCTTCGATGTGCAACTCAAGCTGCGGGATCAGTTTGTTGATCTCGATGTACAGCTTGGAGCTGTCCTCGGCCTGACCGGAAATGATCAGCGGGGTACGGGCTTCGTCGATGAGGATGGAGTCGACTTCGTCGATCACGGCAAAATTGAGTTCGCGCTGGAATTTCTCTTCCATGCTGAACGCCATGTTGTCGCGCAGGTAGTCGAAACCGAATTCGTTGTTGGTGCCGTAGGTAATGTCGGCAGCGTAAGCCAGACGTTTCTCTTCCGGCGGCTGGAACGGCGTGACAACACCGACCGACATGCCGAGGAATTCGTAGAGCGGACGCATCCAGTTGGCGTCACGACGGGCCAGGTAGTCGTTCACCGTCACAACGTGCACGCCCTTGCCGGACAGTGCGTTGAGGTAAACGCCCAGTGTTGCCACCAGGGTCTTGCCTTCACCGGTACGCATTTCCGCGATCTGGCCTTCATGCAAGGTCATGCCGCCGATTAGCTGGACGTCGAAGTGGCGCATACCCATGATGCGCTTGCCGGCTTCGCGGGCGACCGCAAAGGCTTCTGGCAGCAGCTTGTCGAGGGTTTCCCCTTTGGCGATGCGGGCCTTGAACTCATCCGTCTTGGCACGCAATTGATCGTCCGAAAGGGCCACCATTTGCTCTTCGAAGGCATTGACGAGTTGCACCGTCTTGAGCATGCGTTTGACTTCACGCTCGTTCTTGCTTCCAAAAAGTTTCTTTAACAAAGGCGCAAACATATCGGCAGGATCTTCCACACTAAAGGGATGGAGGGCGGCCCCGTGAGTCGCCCGAGCAGCCCTCATGGCCGCATGCGAACGAGCATTCTACCCGGAAACGATGGTGAGGAAAGTGGCGTTGTTCCACGATGCATGCACTGCGCTATAACGGGGCTCACTTAAAATAAGGGCTTTTTGCGCAACTTCAAGCCATCCGCGGCAGAAGTTACTTGTTGATTTAATGGGTAAAGCGCGCGCAAAGCAATGGCTCGGGTGCATCCGGTGCTTTCTGCTACCATGGCGGCTCTGTTACTTCAGGTGTCTGATCATGGCATTTCGCCCTCTTACGGCCAGAGCACCCGCCGTCCTGCTTCGCGAAGCCAAACCGCTGAAAGCCATCTTCGGCCACGCTCAACGCCTGGGTCATTTACAACGTCTGCTGGAAAGCCAATTGCAGCCCGCCGCCCGCGAGCATTGCCATGTGGCGTCGTGGCGCGAAGGCAGTTTGTTGCTGATAGTGACCGACGGTCATTGGGCAACCCGCCTGCGTTATCAGCAAAAGCGTCTGCAACGGCAACTGCAGATGTTCGACGAATTCGCCAGCCTGACGCGGATTCTGTTCAAGGTTCAGCCTCCCACGGTTCAGCAAGGGGCGGCTGGCCATACCATCAGCTTGTCGACTGATGCAGGCGCGACCATTCAGGCCACAGCCGACGGGATCAGCGATCCGAATCTTCGGGCAGCGCTGGAACGCCTTGCGGCTCACGCCAAACCCAAGTCATGACATAGAACCCATGTGGGAGCGAGCTTGCTCGCGATGACGGTGTATCAGTCAACACATCCATTGATTGACAGACCGCCATCGCGAGCAAGCTCGCTCCCACAGTTTTGATTGTGCCCACTTATGAGTTAGCGACTTTTTTTACCGCCAAGTAGCGAGCCCATCAAGCCGCGCACCAACTGTCGGCCCAATTGATTGGCCGCCTGGCGCATCGCTGATTTCAGTGCCTGCCCCGCCGCGGTGCCGAGGAATTCCCCGGCCTTGTCGGTAAAGCTTGGCTCTTCGGCTGCCGGTTTGCCCGGCACAGCGTCAGGCTCTGGCGCCAGCCCTTTGCGCCCCATCAACACTTCATAAGCCGATTCGCGATCAACGGGTTTGTCATACCGCCCCTTGAATGGCGACCCTGCGATCAGCGCTGTACGTTCAGTCTCGCTCAACGGCCCGATCCGCGATTGCGGTGGTGCCACCAACACCCGCTGGACCATCTCCGGCGTGCCCTTGTCCTGCAACGTGCCGACCAGCGCCTCGCCAATCCCAAGTTCGGTCAGCACCGACAAGGCATCGAACGCCGGATTCGGCCGGAAGCCTTCGGCCACTGCTCGCAGGGATTTTTGCTCCTTGGCGGTGAACGCGCGCAAGCCATGCTGAATGCGCAAACCGAGCTGAGCCAGCACGTCATCCGGCAAGTCGCCCGGAGACTGGGTGACGAAATACACGCCAACGCCTTTTGAGCGTATCAGCCGCACCACTTGCTCAAGACGATCCTGCAACGCCTTGGGCGTACCGGCGAACAATAAATGTGCTTCATCAAAAAACAACGCCAGCAGCGGTTTGTCCGAATCGCCGCGCTCTGGCAATTGTTCGAACAGTTCGGCCAGCAGCCACAACAGGAACGTTGCGTAGACCTTCGGTGCTTCGTGCACCAGACGGCTGGCATCGAGCAGGTGAATGCGCCCGCGGCCCTCAGCGGTCGGCTGCAGAATGTCTTCGAGTTGCAATGCCGGTTCACCGAACAGCGCTTCGGCGCCCTGCTGTTCCAGGGTCGCCAGACGCCGCAACAGCGCCTGACTGGAACCGGTGGTCATCAACGCGGCGTCGTCACCGAGCAATTCGGGGTTGTCACGCAGGTGATTGAGCAGTGCCTTCAGGTCCTTGAGGTCCAGCAGCAACAGCCCTTCACGGTCCGCCACCTTGAACGCGGCGTACAGCGCCGACTGCTGACTGTCGGTCAGCTCCAGCAGGCTGCCAATCAATAACGGGCCCATTTCGCTCAAGGTTGTGCGCAACGGATGACCGGACTGACCGTGAATGTCCCACAGGGTCACCGGATACGCTTGAGGCGTGTGGTTCAGCCAGGGCATCCCGGCGATCCGCTCGGCGATTTTACCTTGAGGGTTGCCGGCGGCGCCCAGACCACACAGGTCACCCTTGATATCGGCGGCGAACACCGCCACGCCGGCATCGCTGAATGCTTCGGCCATCCGTTGCAAGGTGACGGTTTTGCCCGTCCCGGTAGCGCCCGCGACCAAACCATGACGGTTCGCCAGACGCATGGCCTGGGCAATGGGTTGCCCGGCGAGATCGGCACCGATAACGAGTTGTAATGAGTCAGGCATTTTGTCACCCATGATTAATCTTTGATCCTTCACGGCCGATAGGAATAAGCGAGAGACCCAATTGAAAGCAAGGTCCGACATTCCCCTATGGAGAGCAGGAATTACCGACTCGCTCCGTTGCGCACTCATTTTGCGCGCATTAACAGCAACGCGCCCCGAACTATAAGACCTTAGCGGACCCCTCAAGCCATGAACAAAAATCTGCGCTTCAGCCATAAAATCCTGCTTGCCGCCGCCCTCATCGTCATTGCCGCCTTCGCCTCGTTCACGCTGTACAACGACTATTTACAGCGCAATGCGATACGCCGCGATCTGGACAACTACTTGCAAGAGATGGGCAGCGTCACCGCGAAAAACATTCAAACCTGGCTGGCCGGCCGCAGCCTGCTGATCGAAAACCTGTCGCAAACCGTTGCCTTGAATTCCGATTCCGCCAATGTCTCCAACCTGCTGGAACAGAAGGCCGTGTCGTCGACCTTTATGGGCGCCTACCTGGGCAACAAAGATGGCACCTTCATCATCCGCCCGGACAGCAAGATGCCCGACGGTTATGACCCTCGTGCCCGCCCTTGGTACAAGAGCGCGCAAAGCACCAGCGGTTCTGCCCTGACCGAACCCTACATCGACCTGGCTTCCGGCCAGTTGGTGATTTCCATCGTTAATAGCGTACTCAAGGACGGTCAAAATATCGGCGTGGTGGGTGGTGACTTGAGCTTGCAGGTGATCACCGACAGCCTCAACGCACTGGACTTCGGCGGCATGGGTTATGCGTTTCTGGTCGGCGCCGACGGAAAAATCCTGGTCCACCCGGACAAAGCGCTGGTGATGAAGTCCCTGAGCGAGGCGTACCCGAAAAACACCCCGCGCATCAGCAGCGACTTCAGTGAAGTAGACGTCGACGGCAAGACTCGCATCGTGACCTTTACACCGATCAAAGGGCTGTCCTCAGTCAACTGGTACATCGGTCTGTCGGTGGACAAGGACAAAGCCTTCTCCAAACTCAGCGAATTCCGCGCCTCGGCGCTCATTGCGACAGTCATTGCCGTGGCCATCATCATCGCTCTGCTGGGCATGCTGATCCGCATCCTGATCCAGCCGCTGCACGTCATGACCCGCGCCATGGCAGACATCGCCGACGGCGAAGGCGACCTGACCAAACGCCTTACCATCGTGAACAACGATGAATTCGGTGTACTCGGTACCGCGTTCAACCGCTTCGTGGAACGCATTCACGGTTCGATCCGCGAAGTGTCGTCGGCCACCGGGCAAGTCAACGAAGTGGCTCTGCGTGTCGTGGCCGCCTCGAACTCCTCGATGTTCAACTCCGACCAACAGGCTTCGCGCACCAGCAGCGTGGCCGCGGCGATCAACCAGCTCGGCGCCGCCGCTCAGGAAATCGCCCGCAATGCCGCGCAAGCATCGAGTCAGGCCAGCGACGCCCGCAGCCTCGCCGAAGATGGCCAGCAAGTGGTGGATCGCAGCATTGCCGCGATGAATCAGCTGTCGAACATGCTCAGCGCCTCGAGCACCAACATCGAATCGCTGAACAGCAAAACCGTGAACATCGGGCAGATTCTCGAAGTGATCACCAGCATCTCCCAGCAAACCAACCTGCTGGCGCTCAACGCGGCCATCGAAGCAGCACGTGCCGGTGAAGCCGGTCGGGGTTTTGCCGTGGTGGCCGATGAAGTGCGTAACCTGGCGCACCGCACTCAGGAATCGGCGCAACAGGTGCAGACCATGATCGAGGAGCTGCAAGTCGGCGCCCGCGAATCCGTCAGCACCATGAGCGACAGCCAGCGCCACAGTCAGGACAGCGTCGAAATCGCCAACCTGGCCGGCGAGCGGTTGAGCAGTGTGACGTTGCGTATTGGCGAGATTGACGGGATGAACCAGTCGGTGGCCACGGCGACCGAGGAGCAGACGGCGGTGGTGGAGTCGATCAACGTCGACATTACCGAGATCAACACACTGAATCAGGAAGGGGTGGAAAACCTGCAGTCGACGTTGCGAGCGTGTGCCGATCTTGAGCAGCAGGCGGCGCGCCTTAAACAGTTGGTAGGCAGTTTCCGTATTTAGCGTCTGATAAGGCCTCATCGCGAGCAAGCTCGCTCCCACAGGTTCAGCGCAAGCCCCTGTAGGAGCGAGCCTGCTCGCGATGGCGGTCTGTAACACACCGCAAAAACCTCACTGACACCCCGCCACAAAACCCCAACCGAACATCTATCCTTCATAAAGGTCAACCAAGGGAGCTCAACGGACCGGAGGAATGTTCATCGTGCATATCGCTGACATAACCATGTTCTACGCCCCTGCCAGCGGTGGCGTGCGCACTTATCTGGATGCAAAGCACCGTCGCCTGAGCATCAAGCCGGGCATTCGCCACAGTCTGCTGATCCCTGGGGCTTACTTGAGTGAACAGGATGGCGTTTACACGGTTCCGGCCCCCGCCCTGCCCTTCGGCAAGGGTTATCGTTTCCCCCTCCGTCTCGCGCCATGGCGCAATGTTCTGCAGGATTTACAGCCCGACCTGATCGAGGTAGGCGACCCCTACCTTACTGCTTGGGCGGCCCTCGATGCCCGGCGGCAACTCGATGTCCCGGTGATCGGCTTTTATCATTCGGACCTGCCGCTACTGGTCAGCAATCGCATGGGCAACTGGGTCACAACGAACGTCGAAGCCTATGTCAGCAAGCTCTATGGCAACTTCGATCGGGTTCTGGCGCCCAGCCAGGTCATGGCCGACAAACTGATCGGGCTGGGGGTGAAGAACGTTTTCGTGCAACCGCTGGGCGTCGACTTGCAAACCTTCAATCCCACTGTACGAGACACGGGCCTGCGGGCCGCATTGGGCATTGATGAAAACACTCATCTGCTGATCTTCGCCGGGCGCGGCTCCAAGGAAAAAAACCTGCCGGTGCTGCTCGACTGCATGAAACACCTGGGCCGACGCTATCACCTGCTGCTGGTAGGTTCCTCGATGCCGGCCGCAGTGCCCGACAACGTGACCGTGATCGGTGAGTTCTGTACGGCGGCACACTTGGCGCGATTGATGGCCAGCGCCGATGCGCTGCTACACGCCGGTGACCAGGAAACCTTTGGCCTGGTGGTTCTTGAAGCCATGGCCAGTGGCATTCCGGTGGTGGCCGTGGCGGCCGGGTCCTTTCAGGAAATCATCACCGATCAATGCGGCTTGCTCTGCCCGCCGAACAATCCATTGGCGATGGCCAACGCGGTCCGCGAGCTGTTCAGTTCGGGCAGCGTCGTTTTGGGTAAACAGGCCCGCAGCCATGTCGAGCGGCATTACTCCTGGGATACTGTGGTCAACAGCCTGCTGGGGCACTATCACGCGGTGCTCGGCAGCCATTGGCCGCTGACTGCCAATGGTTGAGCCATGAACCCGCCCAGCCTGTTACTCGTGCTGCACGACGTCGCACCGCCAACCTGGGCCGATTATCAATCCTTTGTCGAAGCCGTCGACGCCTTGGGCGCGGTGCCGATGACCTGGTTGGTGGTGCCCAATTTCCACAAGCACAACGATCTGGAGGAGCATCCGGGATTTCGACGTTTGCTCACCCGTCGTATCGCCCGAGGTGACGAACTGGCATTGCACGGTTACTTTCATTGCGATGAAGATCCGCCCCCCCACACACCACGAGATTGGTTCATGCGCCGGATCTACACCCACGAAGGCGAGTTTTACGGCCTGTCTCAAGACGCCGCCCTCGCCCGCCTGCGCGCCGGTATCGAAGTGTTCCACCGTTATCACTGGCAGCTGGAGGGCTTCGTCGCTCCGGCCTGGTTGATGAGCGAAGGGACGCGCCAGGCCTTGCGCCAGTTACCCCTGAGTTACACCAGCGATCCGCAGCATCTGTATCGTCTGCCGGACTTCACCGCGGTCGACGCGCCGGGGCTGGTCTGGAGTGCGCGCAGTGCCTGGCGCCGGGGGTTATCGAAAGTCCTGAGTGATCAACGCGAACAACGCTGGCAGCAAGCACCGGTTATTCGTCTTGGCTTGCACCCAGTGGATATGCGCCATGAGTTCTCGCGCACTTACTGGCTGCAAACCCTCAAGCGCTTGCTCGACGAGGGACGTGTGCCGATGACCAAGGCTCGCTGGCTGGCGCTGCGAAGCGACCGTATGGGTCGCGCCGCATGAGTCGCGGGATTCTGCTGCTCGTCGCGCTGCTCGCTGCGGTGCTGATTCCGTCGCTGCTGGGCGGTAACGAAACCTGGTATCGACTGCGAAGCTTTCCGCTGACATGGTTACTGATCATGTTCGGCATGATCCTGCTGTGCTGGGTGCTGAACACGATGCGCTTGCGCCTGTTGCTAGGGGATCAGCGTAACAAGGTGGGCCCGCTCAAAAGTCTCGGGGTGGTGATGGCCGCCGAGTTCGCCTATTGCGCTACCCCCGGCGGCAGCGGCGGGCCGCTGACGATCATGGCGCTGTTGGCACGTAATGGCGTGCGTCCGGCCAGGGGCAGCGCCGTATTTGCCATGGATCAACTGAGCGATCTGCTGTTTTTTCTCTGCGCGCTGAGCGGGATCCTGATTTATGCGTTGTTCCAGCACCTCAGCCAACGCATGGAATGGTTGCTGACCGTCAGCGCCATTTCGATGTTCGGCGGGTTGTTCAGTTGCGTGGTGGTCGCCCGTTACCATCGAGTGCTGATTCGGCTGAGCGGTCGGTTGCTCGCTCGCCTGAATGTCAAAACCACCACACGCCTGCGTTGGGCGCGAAAACTCCTGCACTTTCTGGCGGCGTTCACCGACACATTGAAGTTGCCCTTTCAGACGCTCATCACAGTGTTTGCCCTGACCTGCCTGCATTGGGTCTTGCGCTATAGCGTGCTGTATCTGGCCTTGCGTGGGCTCGGGGCGGACTTGCAGTGGGCCTGGAGCTTTCTGATCCAGATGCTTTCGCTGAGCGCGGGGCAGTTCAGCCTGTTGCCGGGCGGTGCCGGGGCGGCGGAGTTGACGTCGGCGGCGTTGCTGGCGCCGATGGTGGGGAAATCCACCGCGGCGGCGGCGATTCTGATCTGGCGGGCGGTGACTTATTACTTTTATCTGGTGGTCGGTGGCCCGGTGTTTTTGCTGATGCTTGGGCGGCCGCTGCTGAAGAAGTTGATGAAGTTCAAACAAGCCTAAAAGATCGCAGCCTGCGGCAGCTCCTACATGGATCGCAAACCCTTGTAGGAGCTCGATCTTTTCAGGCGTCCCCGGATTTATCGTCGGGCTCGTTCTGCAACTGTTCCCACAACTCGGCGGCACCGGGAAACTCCGTGCCGTCTTCGGGGTTCATGTCATCCGGGTCGTAACGACTCAAACACCCCTCGCCCAACGTGGCAGGAGCCTTGGATGTCGCTTTGTCGAGTGGATCGGCCATGCTCATGTCCTCAGTGCAGAAACGGCGAAGGGCCTGAAGCGATTGAACGCCCAGGCCCTTCGAATTTCAACCGTGTTATATGGCTGTCAGAACACGACGGTTTTGTTGCCGTGCACCAGCACCCGATCTTCCAGGTGATAACGCAGACCACGGGCCAGCACCATCTTCTCGACGTCCCGACCGAAACGCACCATGTCGTCGATGCTGTCACTGTGGCTGACGCGAACAACGTCCTGCTCGATGATCGGACCGGCATCCAGCTCTTCGGTCACGTAGTGGCACGTAGCGCCGATCAACTTCACGCCACGCATCGATGCCTGGTGATACGGCTTGGCACCAACGAACGACGGCAGGAAGCTGTGGTGAATGTTGATGACCTTGTGCGCATATTCGCGGCACAACTCGGGCGGCAGGATTTGCATGTAGCGGGCAAGTACAACCACTTCGGCATCGTGCTGTTTGACCAGGCGCGAGACTTCGGCGAATGCCGGCTCTTTGTCCTGCGGATTGACCGGTACGTGGTAATACGGAATCCCGTGCCACTCGACCATGCTGCGCAAGTCGTCATGGTTGGAAATCACGCAGGAAATTTCGCAATCCAGCTCATCACTGTGCCAGCGATGCAGCAAGTCGGCGAGGCAGTGAGACTCGCGACTGGCCATCAGTACCACACGCTTTTTCTGCTCGGTATCGGTGATGCGCCAGTTCATCGAGAACTCTTCGGCAATCGGTGCAAACGCTTCGCGAAAGGCATCGATACCAAAGGGCAGCGAATCGGCACGAATTTCGTGACGCATGAAGAACCAGCCACTGAGATTGTCCGAGTGATGGCTCGCTTCAGTGATCCAGCCGTTATGTGACGCCAGAAAGTTACTGACTTTAGCAACGATACCGACGCGGTCCGGGCAAGCAATCACCAGCCGAAAAGTGCGCATGAGGGTCAGACTCCAGAACTTCGCAAAGGCGGCCATTCTAGCGATTGCGCAGCAAAACTGCAGTATTGATGACGTTTGGGCCGGCATAAAGGTGGGCGGCACAGGTTCTGGCAGCACCCGCTACCCGCGCGATGGTGTTCCTGTTGCCAATCTTCAAGTGCCCAATTGTGAACATCTGTGATGACGGCATCACACTATTTAACTACACCGGCAATTTATGCCCTATTCACCGTAACTAATTTAATAAAACTCCGGTTAAATGTTTACTTGGTGAAACACCCTGACTATTATTGCCGCACTGTCACCTGCCATCCAGCGCCCCAACATAAGGTAGTCCTCATGTCCTTGATCAACGAATACCGCGCCACCGAAGAAGCTATCAAAGAGCTGCAAGCCCGTTTGAAGAACCTGTCCCAAGACGACAAACTGCAAGCCGAGCTGGAATTCGAAGGCAAACTGCGCACCCTGATGGGCGAGTACTCCAAGTCTCTGCGTGACATCATTGCGCTATTGGATCCAGAGTCCAAAACCAAAGCGCCACGCGGCGGCGCAGTAAAAACTACTGGCACCAAACGTGCTCGCAAAGTTAAACAATACAAAAACCCGCACAACGGCGAAGTCATCGAAACCAAAGGTGGCAACCACAAAACTCTGAAAGAGTGGAAAGCCAAGTGGGGCGGTGACGTGGTTGAAGGCTGGGCTACCCTGCTGGGCTAAGCCGTAGCGCTTGTCGCAGATTCATCCGCGACAAAAAAAGAACGCCAGCATCTGCTGGCGTTTTTTTATGCCCGGCATTCAGCACCCGAACATTTTCGATTTCAAAGATTCAAACGTTTGCGTAATTCCTGGACATAATTCTGCCATTCATTCAGCACCTCTCGCTGAAACGATGTAGCCGTAATACTCCATTGGGCGGCGGCCTCTTCAAAAGTTTCCAGCGTATTTGGCGCCCCCCACTCGGGTGCTGACAAACGTTGCTGACAGAATATTCTCCAGCGTTCTTGCTCTTCGAAACTCAACGTATCGGGGAAGTTACGTGCGCGATATCGAAACAATAATTCAGGCAATCGTTCATCATCGAAAGGCCATTGTTGTTGCGCTAATTGAGCAGGGTCGGCAGACCGGACTTGCTCACAAAGACGCCGATCCCGATCACCGATAAAACCATCGTATAACTGTTGCTCAGGGTCTTGGCTCGAGGTGAAATCTTCGCTGGCGTAAATCGCCTGAACTTTATCTCGCCAAACTGTTTGTGCGTCACTTAGCCGCAGCGTGCGCTCTTGGTAGAGCGACATATCCAGCCCCAAACGTTGCTGATCTTCAGAGCGAAGTACCGACAACGGCGCCACCACCGGGCATTTATTGATGTGGATAAGTTTGAGCGGCACCGGCAACTCGCCCTCGGCCAAGTCATCGCGGCGGGTATACAGCCGTTGACGCAAGGTGTCGGCATCAAGATCCAGCAAACCCTGAGGGTCCAGGTGCAGATCACAGACAATCAAGGCGTTCTTGTTGCGCGGGTGCCAGGCCAAGGGCAGCACCACACCGACATAACTGCGCGCCGCTGAAAAGCGCCCTGAGATGTGCACCATCGGCTGCAACAACCGAATCTGATCCATCACCTTTTGTTTACCGCGCAACTGAAACAACCAGTCATACAACTTCGGCTGCTTTTCCCGGATCAGACGCGCCAGGGCGATGGTGGCTCGAACGTCCGATAGCGCTTCGTGAGCATTTCCGTGATCAATGCCATTGGCGGCGGTCAGGCGTTCGAGTTTGAGCGTTATCCGCCCCTCGTCGTCCGTCGGCCAAACGATGCCGTCAGGGCGCAAGGCATAGGCGGCACGCACCACATCGATCAGGTCCCAGCGGCTATTACCGCCCTGCCACTCGCGCGCATAAGGGTCGAAAAAGTTTCGGTAAAGACTGTAACGGGTCATCTCGTCGTCGAAACGCAACGTGTTGTATCCCGCCCCACACGTGCCGGGCGCCGCGAGTTGGGCGTGCACCCGGGTCATGAAATCGGCTTCGCTCAAGCCTTGCTCGGCCAGTCGGCCGGGCGTAATACCCGTGATCGCACAGGCCGCCGGATGGGGCAGGATGTCTTCACTGGGCTGGCAGTAAAGGTTGACCGGCTCGTCTATTTCATTGAGATCGAAGTCAGTGCGAATCCCCGCCATCTGGAGTGGGCGGTCGCTACGGGGGTTGATGCCAGTGGTTTCATAGTCGTACCAGAAGATAGAGGTCACGGGCTATTCCTGAACTGAAGATCGGCGAAGTCTAGGCGTTCACATCCCGCCCCGGCCAGTAATCTCGTCATTCAATCACCTCTGGCCACTTGCCGTGCAATACATAGTTATGTCGTTTCCCCCCGAGAGGCTGCTAGCATCGGACGGACATCGAATCCCGAACAGGCCACATCAAGGTTGCCCATGCTCGAGACCACAGCACTGCCAAGGAAAGCGACGCTGTCCCCGCCACTGGATACGCGGTATCAAGTCGAAACGCCGGAAGGCATCGACCTGCCACTGCGCCCGGCCGGGTTGATGGTTCGTGCACTGGCGTTCGCCATCGATCTCGGGCTGCGCGGGTTGATCGTTGGCGTGCTATTTATTGTCCTGGCGTTCCTCGGAAAACTCGGCGCAGGGCTCGGCTCGATTCTGTTGTTTGTGGTGAGCTGGTGGTACATGGTGCTGTTCGAAGTGCTCAATCAGGGTCGTTCGCCAGGCAAGCACTGGATGGGCCTGCGGGTGGTGCAAGACGATGGCACGCCGATCGGCTGGTCTGCTTCGCTGCTACGCAACCTGCTGCGGTTTGTCGACATGCTGCCGTTCGGCTATTTCCTCGGGGCTATCAGTTGCCTGCAACATCCCACTTTCAAACGCCTCGGCGATCTTGCCGCCGGCACGCTGGTGATCTACCGCGAACAACCGCTCGCCCGACCACAACTGCCCACCGCTCAGCCCCGGCGCCCGGCCTTTGCGCTGACGCTGACCGAACAACGCGCCATTCTCGGGTTTGCCGAGCGCCAGGGTGAACTCTCTGAAGCACGGGTCAAAGAGCTGGCGGCCATACTCGCGCAACCGTTGCAGGTGGCGGCGCCGGGGGCCGTGGACGAACTCAACGGCATCGCTTGCGGCTTGTTGGGCCCCACATGAAGCAAAGCCTTTTCGAAAGCCGCCACAAGGCCGAATGGGAGCAATTTGCTCTTGTGCTTGAACAACTGGAGCAAGGCAAGGAAGCCGAACGAGTCGCCGGTTTCCCAAGTGATTATCGTCGTCTCTGCCAACACCTGGCGCTGGCCCGGGAACGTGGTTACAGCAGCTTTCTGATCGACTCGTTACAGCAACAAATGCTGCGCGGGCATCAACAGCTTTATCGCCACCGCAGTCGACTGGGTGCCAACGTGCTGAGCTTCATCCTGGCTGACTTCCCGCGACTGGTGCGCGAACAGTGGCGTTTCGTACTCGCCGCCGGCCTGATGTTTTTTGGCAGCCTGATCGGCATCGCACTGCTGGTGTATCTGTTCCCCGACCTGGTCTACAACCTGATCCCGGCCGAGCAAGTCAGCGAAATGCAAGGCATGTACGACCCCGAGGCCGGTCACCTGGGGCGCTCGGCGGAACGGGCGGCCAGTGAAAACTGGGTGATGTTCGGTTACTACATCATGCACAACATCGGCATCGCCTTTCAGACCTTCGCCAGCGGTTTGCTGTTTGGCCTGGGCAGCGCGTTTTTCCTGTTCTTCAACGGTTTGATGATTGGTGCGGTGGCCGGGCACTTGACACACATTGGCTATGGGCAAACCTTCTGGGCATTCGTGGTTGGCCACGGCGCCTTCGAACTGAGTGCTATCGCCCTGGCCGGTGCCGCCGGCCTGCAACTGGGTTGGGCATTGATCGCGCCGGGGCGCCTGCCCCGCTCCGAAGCCCTGCGATTGGCAGCACGCAAGAGCGTATTGCTGATTTGCGGGGTCATGTTGTTTCTGCTGATTGCGGCGTTTATCGAAGCTTACTGGTCGTCCACGGTCGGGGTCGCGCCAATGACCAAGTACCTGGTCGGTGCAGCGCTCTGGTTGTTGGTGGCGACTTATCTGCTGTTTGCCGGACGGCCCCGCCATGCGCCTGAGTGACGCCACGGTTGTCATCCGCCCGCGCACCACCTGGGAAGCCATGGACCTGGGCGTCCTGCTGAGCCAGCGACACCGGCGCCTGCTGATGACCAGTTGGGCCATCGTGACCTTGCCGATTTTCGCCCTGCTCAGCTGGGTGCTGTGGGATTCACCCTCCCTCGCCGTATTCATCTTCTGGTGGCTGAAACCGGCGTTCGACCGCCTGCCGCTGTATATCCTGTCCAAAGCCATGTTTGGCGAAACGCCCACGCTGAAGCAGGCGTTGCGCCAGTTTCCGCGGCTGCTCAAACCGCAACTGCTGGAGAGTCTGACCTGGCGACGCCTGAGCCTGAGTCGCAGCTTCCTGATGCCGGTGGTGCAACTCGAAGGGCTGAGTGGTCAGCCACGAAAACAGCGCTTGCAGGTGCTGTTGCAGCGCAACGCTGGTGCCGCGCGGTGGCTGACCATCATCGGCGTACACCTGGAAAGCGCGTTGTGGATCGGCCTGATGGTGCTGTTCTATATGTTCTTGCCGCAACAGGTCGAACTCGACTGGAGCTGGCAGACCTTGATCACCGCCGCTACACAAGACTGGCGATGGCTGGAACACCTGACCAATGCCTTTTACGCACTGGTGCTGATTGTCTGGGAACCGGTTTATGTCGCCTGCGGCTTCAGCCTTTATCTGAATCGGCGCACGGTGCTGGAGGCCTGGGATATCGAGTTGGTGTTCCGCCGCATGCGTCAACGCTTGACCAGCGCCGCCGTCTCCCTGCTGCTGGCGGCGTTTCTGTTGATGCCGACAGCGCAAACCGTGTGGGCCGCCGAGCCAGTCATTTCACCCGATAGCCCGCGCCTGCTGGACCAGCCATTGACCAGTCAGGCATCCCGGGACAGCATCAAGGCGATCCTCGATCAGCCTCCGTTCAAGAACAAGGAATCGGTCACGCGCTATCGGTTTGGCGAAGAAAAACCAGCCGCCGATACCGCGGACGATGACCTAACAACCGAATGGCTGGAGGCGCTGCTCAAGCTTCTGGACAACCAACGCTTCGGCGCAGCGGCCACGCTGATTGAAGTCGTGTTGTGGGGTGTCGTGATCGGTGCCATTGGTTTATTGATCTGGCATTACCGTGACTGGTTGCAAGCCTTCGTCAGTCGTCGACCGGGCTTGAACAGCAAGGTCGCGCGGCCGTTACCGCAACAGGCTTTCGGCCTGGACCTCAACCGCGAAACCCTGCCTGCCGACATTGCTGCCAGCGCCGAACGCCTCTGGCAAACCCACCCTCGCGAGGCCCTCGGATTGCTCTATCGCGGTCTGCTCAGCCACTTGCTGCACGACTTCAACATGGCGTTGAAACCCGCCGACACCGAAGGCCAGGTCCTGGAGCGCATCGAACACCTGCAACAACCTGCCTTGCTGGCCTTCAGTAAAAACCTGACCGGGCACTGGCAGAACATGGCCTACGGGCATCGCCTGCCTCCCGCGCATCTGCAACAGGAACTCTGTGACGGCTGGCGAGCCCTGTTCGGCCCGGGAGCGTTGCGTTGAACCGGCAACGCTGGCTGGCGGTCGGCGTGTTCATCGCCGTGCTATTGATCGCGCTGAGTGTTTATCTGTACGTCAAGGCGACGCCCTATCAGACAGACATCGATCACGGCCCCTCACCCGAAGCCCAGGCCAACCCTTATCTCGCCGCCGAGCACTTTTTGCGCAAACAGGGCCTGACCGTCAGCCACGCCAACAGCCTCGACATCCTGCCGACCCTCGAGCCGCATCAGCACAGTCTGTTATTGCTCGGGGACCGGTACAACATGACCCCGCGCCAGATCGATCAGCTGTTGAACTGGACCCGGGCCGGCGGGCGTCTTTTGTTTGTTGCCCAGTCGTTGTGGGATGAGAAGACCGGCCAAAGCAATGACCTGCTGCTCGACCGGGTGCAACTGCACCAGTCGCTGAGCAAAGACCTCAAGGACCCGCCGCCCGGGAGCGACGACGATCCTTACCCCAAGCTGACCAAGCTGTATCTGGAAGACGAAAACGCGCCGGCCTACGCCGGTTTCGATACCGCATTCCATCTCGAAGACCCGAAAAACCTCGCCCAGGCCTGGGCCAACAGCGGCAAGGCCACGCACATGATGCAACTCAATCACGGGCTCGGTTCGATCACCGTGGTCACCGACGCCGACCTGTGGAAAACCCCGGCCATCGACCAGTACGACAACGCCTGGCTGCTCTGGTACCTGACCGCGGACACGAACGTGACTCTGCTGTTCAACACCGATCACGACAGTCTGCTGACCTTGCTCCTGCGCTATTTCCCTCAGGCGCTGGTCGCCCTGATCGCCCTGATCGGTCTTGGCTTCTGGCACGTCGGCGTACGGCAGGGTCCGCTGCTGGAGCCGGCCCCAAGAGCCCGCCGCCAACTTCAGGAACACCTGCGCGCCAGCGCCGATTTCATGTTGCGGCGCAACGGTCAGCAGCACCTGGTGCAAGCCTTGCAGCACGACATCTTGCGTCGTGTGCGGCGCCGTCATCCCGGTTTCGAACAACTCGGCGTCGCCGAACAATGGCTGGTGCTCGCACGCCTGACCGGCCAACCCACACGCGCTATCAGCCAGGCCATGAGCCCGCGACCGAAGCAGCGGCTATCCAGCGCTGAATTCAGCCGTCAGGTCGCCCACCTGCAGACCTTGAGGAACGCCTTATGATCTGACACTTTGAAAGAGTTAGATTGCTGTGATATTAGAAACCAATATTTAGAAGCTCAGGTGCTTTAGGGTCGATCTAATGCCCTAACTGGTCAGAGCGGACAAAGTGATTAGTTCTGATTAATTACAGAGGACGGCATATGGAGCTTGTGTGGGCGACTGAGGATTTTGTGATCGGTGGGCAACCTTATCCAGGGTTTCCCATTCTGCTATGGGACTCGATGGAGAGTTGCGTTCCGGCCAATCAGTTCTTTCGACACTACCTGCTTCGCGGGGTCATCGGCTCGAAGCGTTCCTGGCCCAGTACCGGACGCGCACTGTACGATTTCTTCAGCTTCCTGGAGGCTCATGAGATTGACTGGCGCGACGTGGATCGTGGCGAGGCCAAGAGCCTTGTGGCGGCCTATCGGGACTACTGCTTGGTGGCGTGCAAGCTGGCACTCAATACCACTCGTCAGCGCCTGATTTACGTCTGCAAGTTCTACGAGTACGCGCTGAAGGAGGGTTGGGTGAAACGCCTGCCCTACGCCTTTGAAGAACGCACCGTAAGACGCGAAACAGGCTTTCTCGCTCATCTCGATGCGAGTGGCAGCAAGGCAATGGCAAACGATGTTATGCCGCGTAGCCACAAAACCCTGCCAAAGTTCCTGAACATGGCTGAGATCAATTCACTTCTTGCCGCAGCGGAGAATCCCCACCACAGGATGATGATGCGTCTGGCGCTGCATACAGGTCTGCGCCGAGAGGAAGTAGCTGCCTTCCCGCTGGCCTATGTTTTCGATCCGACTGGACGAACTGAACGCAACTTCCGCATTCGGCTCAATCCGTTCGATGGCAGCGGCATGGTGACCAAGGGCAGCAAGCCGCGAGATATTTACGTCAGCCGAAAATTCATGGCCGAACTCTATCGCTATGTGACGAAGGTGCGCGGCGAACGCGCCACGCTGAGCAAGACCCCGCAAAAGGCGCTGTTACTCAACCAGTCCGGGGAACCCTATGGCGACGGCGGCAAGAGTCTCAACCGGATCATTAACGAGACCGGCAAGCGGGCTGAAATCAAGGTCCATACGCACATGCTTCGGCATACCTATGCCACCCATACCCTGGTCAGCCTACAGCGCAACCCTGCGAATGGGCTGGACCCCCTTGTGCTCGTTCAGCGGCAACTCGGCCACAGTTCGATTCAGACAACCATGGTGTACCTGCACCTGGTCAACGAACTGGCCGACGAGGCAGTGCTTGCATATGAAGATGAATTGAACGCACTGGCGGGTGCGGCTTGATGGGCAAGCGCAAGGTATTTGCCAAGACCGATCTCAGCGTTCCGCAAGTCGAGCACAGCCGCGACATGGCAGGCAATGTGGTCCTTCTGCCCGAGGCCATTCCTCCGACCAGCACCACAGTCCAATTCGGGCGGAACTCCACCAGCAGATGTAGCTTCGACTTTGCCCGCTGGTACGGCGCAGGCATCGACTCCATCACCTACGCTTGCCAGCGCCAGATTGAACGCTTCCTCGCCGGCCAGGACGGCGTCGTCGCAGTAACCACCTTGGCCGCCTACGGCCAGAATGGCCTGCGCCATTTCCTCGACTACTGCGTGCTGCGGGCAACGGCTTTTGGCCGTAACTTGGCCTTGGCCGATGTGAATCGGGACTTGATCGACGGCTATCTCGGCCATCTTGCCGGGCTGGGCGTGGTGACTATAACTCAGAAGACCAGCTATACGCAGACCAAGTCCGTGCTAGTCGCCTTAGGGCGACGCGGGCTAATCCCCGTTGTCACATCCGGCGATGCGGCCACCTTCCCACGCAATCCCTTCCCAAACAGCAACAGCAAAGCCAAGGGCGAGACGGCGCTGTCCAAACCCGAGCGGCAAGCGTTCACCCTGGCGCTGCGGCATGCCATTAAGCCGATCTGGGCCAATAACACGCCTGTGACCGGCGAATTGCTAACTTACGCCCTGCTGGTCGTGGCGCTGCACACCGGACGCAACACCACGCCACTTCTGGAAATGAGCCGAGACTGCCTGCGCCCGCACCCCAAGGACGACACCGTATTCCTGGTGTTGTGGAAACGGCGCGGCTACAACACCAGCAAGGTGGCGCTGCGCGCCGAATCGGATGCCGAGCGTCTCCTGGAGTCCACGCCGAGCGTGAGAACCAACGTGGAGCGCCTGATCCGCCGCGTGATGGCCTTGACCGCCCCTCTGGATGCGGAGGCCCCGGACGACCTCAAGGGCCGAGTGTGGCTGTATCGCAGTCGGGGCGGCAAGGGTATCGGTCAAGTCACGGCGTTGAGCGATGCAATGTTGGCGTGGGCGATAAATCGCCTAGTAACCGATCATGGTCTGATCGACAGCGACGGAAAGCCACTGCGCATCAACATCTCGCGCCTGCGCAAGACCTTCGCCAACCGCATCTTCGAGCTGACTAATGGCGATTTGGCGACCACCGCCGTAGCTCTCGGCAATACCCCGCGGGTGGCCGACCAAAGCTACCTGGCGCCCGACGAGGATGCCCGTCGCAACTGGCAGTTCATGGGCGAGGTAATGGTGCAGGAGTTGCTAACCCAGACCATTGGAGCGACTTATAAGGACACCCCCATGGGCCGTTGCGCCGACCCGGTGAACGGCCAGTACGCCCCGAAGCGCGAGGGAGCGACCTGCATGAGCTTCATGAACTGCTTGCGCTGCCAGCACTACGCAGTGACCGCTGAGGATCTGTACAAGCTGTTCAGCTTCTACTTCCGCGTCCTTACCGAGCGCTCGCGCATGGACAAGCGGCGCTGGGCACGGGAGTACGCCCACATCCCCCGCTTGATCAATCACTACATCATCGCCGAGGGGCTGCTGCGCGGCACCTTCAAGGCCGCAGCGGTGGAGGCTGCCCGTGAGCTCGCCCGCGCCCAACCGCACCCTTTCTGGTCGGTTGATCTGATCGACAGCCTAGAGGTCTTTACATGAACGACAACGCCCTGACGGCGCTACACTGGCCCCCCCTCGCCACCCAGCCGGGCGATGTGCGTCAGCTCCCCGAATCCGAACGCGACGCCCTGATCATCAGCGCTACACAGGTCGATGGGCAGTGGGTCATCCTCAGCCGATACGGCGACGACACTTGGGAACTCGACGGCTTCACCACCAACGTACGGGCCTGCCAGAAACGGCTGGACTTCGGCATCTTGCCGCCGGCGTTTCGGGCGGTGATGAAGGCGCTGCTGTATCGCTACCTACGGCGTGGACGTTTCGGAGCGGGTGGGCCTAAAGGCGGCACAGTGCAGCAATGTTTCACTGATGCAAAGCCCTTCCTGCGTCACCTGGAAGCGCTGAAGCTTGACCACCTGGGAGCAGTGACACCGATGATCTGCGCGACTTATGTGGCCGCCTGCAAGGCCCATCGCCAGCCCAGCCGATCCAAGGGCAAGCCACTATCGCAGCGTGGGCTGCAATGCCGTTTCATCGCCGTCGAAGCGCTCCACGAACTGAGCCAATACACCGATGACCCTATGCCACAGCATCCTTGGCCCGAGACTTCTGCGCTTGAGATGGCCGGGATGATTGGAAGGATCCGAGGCGTTAAGACGCCGCTGATCCCTGATGATGTCTTCTGCGTCCTGTTCGATCGAGCCCACCAGCAAGTTGAATGCGGCCAGCAATTGCTTGACCTGCGCGATGCATTGAATGCCCTCGCCGGGCAGTGTAAGGGTCAGAGTGGCAGAACTATTAATTATGCCATGAACCGCCACCTGAACTCCGTTGGTTGGGAGGACGGCCTGAACGCCTTCAATAAAGCATTGCTCGATCTGCGCACGGCCTGCTACATAGTCCTGGCCAGCACCTCAGGCTGTCGCAACCACGAGCTGGCAAACGTGCAGTCAGGCGCGCACCACCGCACCCAAGACGATGAGGGCACCGTCTACCATTGGATGCGCTCACGGTCGGAAAAGACCGATGTTGGTCTCCATAACTGGATGATCCCCGAGGCAGCCGTGCGTACCCTGCGCCTGATGGAGCGCTGGTGCGCGCCATATCAGGAAATGATCTCTTCTAAGATAGTGCAACTGCGCCGCGCCAACTTAAATGATCCTCAGATCGCGGAGGCGCAGAAGCACCGCCATGCACTCTTTCTCTGCGAATCTTCAAAAGGTAATGGAGCACGCACGCTTTCCAACTCTAATTGGAACCCAAACCTCAAGGCATTTGCGAAAGACTGCGGTCTGAGTTGGAACCTCACCAGCCACCAGTTCCGCCGTAAGTTTGCCAACTACGCCGCGCACAGCCGCTTCGGTGACCTTCGCTACCTCAAGGAGCATTTCGCGCACTGCTCGCTGGACATGACTCTAGGCTACGCCATGGACGAGAGTTGGGGACAGCATCTGGACCTTGATCTGTACGCCGATATTCAGGGTGAGTTGGAAGATATAAAACTCGGCGTCGTCGATAACTGGCTGGGTGACGAACCCTTGGCCGGGGGCTACGGCCGCGCGCTCAAGCAATGGCAGCGGGAGCCGCAGAACCTGCTGATCTTCAAGGATCACGCCTCGATGCTGAAGTCCATTGCCGAGAGCACCGCAATTCGCAGCAACGGCCATGCCTGGTGCACGGCGGACAATGACGGTTGCGTCGGCAATACCCTTGAGCGTACCCGCTGCGGCAACTGCAACCATGCCGTGATCGGACGCGGCCACGCGGCCATCTACCAGCGACTCTACGATGATCTGAAAGGGCTTCTGCATTGCCCGGACATTGGCGAGGGCGGCCGCCAGCGCGTTGAGCGCGACCTAAATCGCTGCCGTGACGTACTGGTACAGTTGGGAATGGACCCGGAGATTTTAATCTCATGAAATCCAAGGACAAAGCGACCAATTATAAGCCTGCTGAGGATCGCGAGAAGGATCTGAAGCTCGCCCTTCTCCGCATCCAGAAGGGTCGTACCCACACAGGCGAATCCAAGGTTACCATCGCGGCAGTCGCCCGCGAGGCGGGCGTATCGACGGCGTTGATTCACAACTACTACCCACGAATTGCCGAGGCTATCCGAGAGGCTCAAGGTCGCTCCAGTCGCGCCATGCGTGATGTGAAACAACAAGACTTGATTGCGGAACGCAAGAAGTCCGCAGCCCACCGTCAGGAGATCGAGGAGTTGCGGGGCAAGGTCGCCAATCTCGCATCCATCAACGAAGTGCTAACGGACGAGAACCGTGTACTCAAGGCTAAGCTGAGCGACCGCAAGGTGGTCGACCTGCCTTCAAGGAAGTTGCATGAATAGGTCGATTTCGCGTAGTGCGCAATCGCACTCTTTTGCGTCGAGGGAAAGGTCCAGTACAGAAATATCCTTATAAACCGAGGCGTGTATTGCTCCGTGTAAACCACTTTTATTCCTTGTTAACCACAGTGGTTTACAGTGCAAAAATTAGGGTTACAGAATTATGGTCTGCCCCGGCTTCGTAGGTTTCCGGCCTTTAATCGACACCTGGAAACCATCCCTGCGTCGACCCAAACCGAGTCCTTCCTACGGACTCGGCCCCACTTTCAAGGCGGGCTTGGGGGTTCCTGAGCGGGAAATTACTCGACCTCTGTGATGAACAATGAACGGTTCTGGTCAATGTTTGCTTGAAGTTTTTGGTCCTGAGCCGCCTTGATCCAACGTACGGCCATTTTTCCTTGAATAAATTGGGTTCGTCAAAGGCTGATACTAAAAGGGTATGGTTTCGTCCCACGGAGGGAGGTCATTCTTTTGCGCCAGGCTGTTGGCCTTGATACCTGCCTCAAGTGACTTGATGAACCTGATGGACGACGCCACGTGGTTGAAAATCAGCAAGCTTTCGTCGTAATTCAGGATCGGGTTGTCATGCGCGAGACTCTTGTTGTTCCGCACATCGTTGAAGGCTTCCAGAACCGAGATGCTGGACTTCAGGATGCGGTCTGTCATTGCCGACTCAAGGTGGCCGCGTTCGCGAAGGGCTTTCACATACTCGCCAAAGACTCTATGTAGAGGCTTTTCTCTGCTTATGCTGATGCCATGCTGCTCACAAGTAACCCGAATAAATTTGTTAACGAAGGTATGCAGGCGGTCGAGTCCTCCCTCGGGCTGGTTTTTCTCTATGGCTTCACGCACATGCTCAGCAACGACTTCAAAGTCACGGTCATCAGCAATGGCAGTTAGTGCATCCAGATCCGCAACCGACTGATCGCTGAGTAATCGCATTGCGATCTTTCGGCAGTCGTCTGTCAATTGCGGACTGCTGTCACCGAGGCGATCTATCTGCACACCATAGGTAATGAGTCCATCAAGAACCTTCCCTACCGTGGGGTTGGGTGCAATATCCCAAAAAGCCCGCATCCTCTTGGCCTTGGAGTCGCTTCCACTTCGATACTGAACTGCATCAATACCAATACGGTAATCGATAAAGAAATCTGCGTAGGTACGATCCGAGAAGTCTAGGACATAGCCGCTTCCCATCCCCAGTAGCTTTTCGAGCTTTCGCCGCTCGAACGCGCTAATTACGGCCATTCTTCTTTTTCCTATGCGTCTAGAGTGGGGTAGGAACCCCGATCAAATGCCTCATGTCACGCTCGAACTTACCGTAATCATAGGTCCACTCCAGTGCGTCTAGAACATCCATGGCCAGCGACCTATAAGGGGGCGCCATTTCAAAACGACCAGGGTTCTGTTCGTTAAGCTTCTGAAATGTCTCTACCCATGTGCTGCAACCAGAAATCACCTTGCCGTTATCGTTCCGCAGTGGCATTAGGCGCGTTTCTTCATAGTGCATCGACTGATTGCGGCCATGCCAAATCAGGTCCCTAACGCATGTAGATGAAATACTTGCCCCTGTAGGAGCGTGGTCAGGGGTCAGGGGTCAAGGCTGAGTGATAGTGATCAGAGCAACTCGCGCACGACATCTCGGCCTGCTCTTCATGGGGGTAATAGGCGTCTTGCGCAATCTCCCAGGCAGGCGGTTTCGTCGTTACCGACAACGTATAGGTATGCCCGGCCCAGGCCACAAACATGGCGAGAGCAAGTGCGAATACCACTGTCGTTGTCAGGGATCTGCTGAGCATAGTGTCCGAGGGTCTAACTCGTTTGTTGTGGCCGCGATACGCTTGATCCTATCCCCCTAGGGGGGATAGGATCAAGCGTAATTCATTGAGGCCTGAGGCTCAAGTCATGAGTGAGCAAGAACACGAACATAGCCATCCCAACACCCACCAAAGTCATGAGGCGATCATCAAGCGCCTCAAGCGGGCGGACGGTCATTTACGCGGCGTCATCACCATGATCGAAGAGGGTCGTGAGTGCGTTGACATTGCTCAGCAGTTGCATGCCGTGGAGAAGGCAGTGTGTCAGGCCAAACGAACGCTCATCCAGGATCACATTGATCACTGTTTGGAGGACACCGTCTCCACCCTGAACAACGGCGAGCGTGCTCCGCTAGAAGCTTTCAAACAAATCACCAAGTACCTCTAGGCCTGACATGCCCAACTTCGCTGAACTCTTGCAACAGGGTGGTTCGCACGCCTGGCTGTACTTCCCGAGCGCCATTCTGCTCGGTGCTCTGCATGGCCTGGAACCGGGCCATTCAAAAACCATGATGGCGGCCTTCATCGTGGCTATCCGAGGCTCGGTCAAACAGGCCGTTTTGTTGGGTTTGGCCGCGACGCTGTCGCACACCGCTGTGGTATGGTTGGTCGCCATCGGCGGCATGTACCTAGGCAAAGGTCTGGACGCTCAAACCACGGAGCCTTACTTCCAACTCGCGTCCTCCGCACTGATTATTGTGATTGCGCTCTGGATGCTGTGGCGCACCTGGCGCGGCGAGCAGATGTTCAAGTTCGAGCAAGGTGATGATCACCATCACGGCGAGCATAAACATGGCCATCATGATGAAACCCACCGAATCGATACCGGCCATGGCCGTGTCGAACTGTCGATCTTCGAACAAGGCATGCCACCGCATTGGCGCCTGAAGACATTGACCGGACACGCCTGGGCTGCCTCAGATGTTCGCCTGATGACTACTCGTCCAGACGGCACCACTCAATCGTTCTCTTTCGTCGAGCGCGAAGGCTTCTTGGCGTCGGCAGTCGATATCCCGGAACCGCATGAGTTCAGTGCTCGCTTGAGTCTGGGCCATGCGGGGTACTCCCATGATTACGACCTGGAGTACCAGGAGCATGATCACGGGCACGCACATTCGGAGCTGGAAGGTTTGGAATTGTCGATTGACGGCTATCAGGATGCGCATGAGCGTGCCCATGCCAACGATATCCGCAAGCGCTTTACCAACCGTGAAGTCACCACAGGCCAGATCATCATGTTCGGCTTGACGGGAGGGCTCATTCCTTGCCCAGCGGCCATCACCGTTCTGCTGCTCTGCCTTCAGGTCAAAGAAGTAGCCTTGGGTGGCGTGCTCGTCCTGTGCTTCAGCATTGGTCTGGCGCTCACACTGGTAACCGTCGGTGCAGCAGCCGCTATTGGCGCCAAGCAGGCCTCCAATCGCTGGCCGTGGCTGGGCACCGTGGCTCGTCGTGCACCGTACCTTTCCAGCGTGTTGATCATCGGTGTTGGCCTGTACGTCGGCTTCCATGGTTGGATCGGTCTGAGCGCACAAGGCGGCGTTTGAGTGTTTGAACTCACCAACTATTTGGGTCTGTTCCTGGCGGCATTCGGTGCCGCCACGTTGTTGCCAATGCAGTCTGAAACCGTGTTGGTCGGGATGTTGCTCTCCGAGCAGTACGTCGCTTCTACGCTCTTGGCGGTCGCCACATTCGGCAACGTGCTTGGCTCTGCACTGAACTGGGTGCTGGGCCGTTCCGTTGAACGATTCCGCCACAAGCGATGGTTCCCCGTGAGCGAGAGCAAGCTCGAAAAAGCTCAGCAGTCCTATCTGCGCTATGGGCGCTGGTCATTACTGCTGAGTTGGGTGCCGATCATTGGTGATCCGCTGACGGTCGTCGCTGGAGTCATGCGCGAGCCATTCTGGAGTTTCCTGCTGATTGTCACCCTGGCCAAGGGCGTGCGTTATCTCGTGCTGACCGCAGTCACACTGGGGTGGACATGACGACGGCTCGTACAGCCCAGCATTCCTCACTCAAGAAGCGAAGCAGCAGCCTGGATCTGATCAAGTGGGTGGCGATGCTGACCATGGTCATCGACCACTTGCGTTTGGTGTGGCCGGAAATGAGCAATCTGTTCATTCTAGGAAGGCTCTCGTTCCCTCTTTTCTGTGTCGCTATTGCAGCCAATGTGGCGCGCTCCAAACCGGGCGAATTGCTGACTGCCGCGAATGGGCGCTACCTCGCTTTTATGCTGTTATTCGCCGCCATTTCAGAAGTGCCTCATCGCTACATCAGCACCTCGGGAACATTCAACGTATTGGTTACCTTGGCGTTGGGATTGGTGATTGCTTGGGGATGGCAGTATCGCACCTTGTTGAGCGGTGCTATGGCGTTAATTGCTGCCGCAGTTGCCTACGTGCTGGATGATCCATTGATGTATGGCTTCTATGGTGCACTCGTTCCAGCGGCTGTCTTGTTGGCGATCAAGAGGCCCAGTCTGCTTTGGTTGCTGCCAGCGGTTCTATGCCTGTTGAGCAACACTCGCAGCAGCATTGTCACCCGGGCCTTGGATTTGGAAATCTATTCGTTGATGGCTTTAAGCACCGCTTTTGCTGCGCCCTTGATCGGGCTTTGGCTTTTGCGCCAGACGCTCACCTTACGTGTCTGGCCGGTGCGGCAATGGGGCTACTGGTTTTATCCGGCCCACCTTGCTGCTTTGCAAGCTTTTCGGTTACTGATCTGAGTGGGCTTATTAAATCTTGGGAGCCTGATGCCTTCAACTAATTGGAGGCAAAGATTGCTCGTCGAGATGAGAGCTCCATGCTGCATAGGCGTCCGAATGTCGCTTCACAGCCGCAGATCATTTTTCACCGGAAAGCTCGCGAGCTGATACCAGCATCATCATTTGATTTGTAGCAGCATTGTTCGTTTAGCGCCCAAGTAGAGTTATTGTAATTCATGGGGGCTGAGGTGAGAAGCAAACACCACCCCAGAGGAGCTGCTCCTTTACAACAAAGGATTTACGCCGCCGCGACTGGTGCCAGGTTGCCATAGATTGAAAATCTGATGCGGGAGAGGCGCCATTTCGCATTTGGGACGTAGGCGCTTCAGATAGCTGTAGACATCATGTGGATTATTAACTCTGCACCGTGCTCATCTCCATCTCCATCTCTGGGCTCAAGGTTCCTAGCCAAGCGACTAGGCACACTATGATTATTGCTACCGAGAACTCTATGGCCATACTGCGCCGCAAAACATTAACGACGCCAGTGTATTCTCCGCTCTGGATCGATCGTTCTAAAAGTGGGCTCAAGTGAAAACGGTTCAGCGTAGCTAATACAACCATCGCTGCAAATAGTAAAATTTTCAAACAAAGTAGCACGCCATAAGTAGTAAACGTTATCCCATCCAATGTTGGGCCTACAATGAAAAGATAATTTACTATGCCCGTAATACCTAGACTCACTACGATCAATGCACCAGCTGATTCAAACTCGGTAAGAACTCGGGAGAGAATTCGTACCTCTTGTTCGCCATTTAGAATCTTCGTGCGCAGCAGTAAAGCGAATGCGGCCAGAGCCCCCATCCAGCCACCGGCTGCCAAAAGGTGAAATATATCGCTAGTGAAATGTATATAACGACGATTGCCTTCGTCCATCGCGCCATGCCCTGTCCACGCTAGGGTAGCGAGAGCAGTAGCACCGAGGACTGTAACCGCCCACAGACTCAGGGTGGGGAAGCGTTTGTTAAGTGTGACGGCAATACCTGCCAGCACAAGGGCTGCTATTCGGACCATCCAAGTGAGCCCGACGTCGGTACCAGTGATAACCATCTCAAAAATGTGGCGATGAAGCTCAGTGAGTTCTGAGACGCCGCTCATTGCTTTCGCAAGTAACAGCATAGAGGCAAGGGACAGAAGCACACCAATAGCTACTGTGCTGAAAAGGAGCGACTCAAAGTTCAAGACAGTGCCGGATACCCGCTCTTTTCCCCTGAGGCTATACAAACCAAAAATTGCTAATCCGAACAGCAGCATCAGGTCTAAATAAAGGGCGAGGCGAAGGGCGATGTTGATTGAGTCGCTCATGGATCATTTCACTTTAAAAGAGAAGTTGCCTGTGATGGGATGTGTGTCGGAAGAGACCGCCCGCCATTCGACCTTATAAGTACCCGTGGTTAACGGAGCGGCAGGCGTGATAACCATCATTTTCGGATCGTCGCCGCCTGCGACACCAGCCTTAACGCCCATTGGAGAGTTCGGCATGCCAGGCATGTCGGTCATGATCAGTTTTGCCCCTGAGAACTGTGTCGTGAGGTTCTCGGAGAAGTGCAGCTCAATTTTCGAAGGTGCTGCGGAAGTCGAGCCCTCCGAAGGGGTGGAAGAAACCAGCTTTGGATGCGCTTGAGCGACTGCGCTCAGCAGCAAACCAGCGGTAAGCGCAACAGCTACGGTGGTAGTTTTAAAGAATGACATGCAAGACTCCTCACAGCTTGAGCTGTTGGTTCGAGGTTTGGGTGGGGGAGATCTAGTTTTTACTTCTCAATTCCGGTTAAAACCACAGTCGAATACTAAACGTATGCTTCGTACTGAACCCAGCAAGCAGATCAGGATGACCGCGTTATAGAGCTAAGACACGATGCCACATGACTGTCGACTGTTCGATTACATTTCAGTAAGCTTTGCGCGTGCTCTCTGGTCCAGAATTGAGGGTTGTCATCGTGGCTTTTACTTTCACGATGTACGTTACCTTGGCTTTCTCTCTGAAACCTGTTGGTCAATCCTCCTAGGAGCAACGGACGCTACCTTTGGTCCGATGCAGCGTTTGAACGAGGTTAGGCACGTTTCAATCCGGCACTAGGAAGCTCCATATGGAAGGCTGTTTTTCGATTGGATGAGGTACACCAGATCTTGCCTTCATGGGCTTCTACGATCGATCGCGTAATTGAGAGCCCCAGCCCAGCGTTGCTGGGGCTCCCTTCGCGCCGTGCCGGATCCACGCGATAAAATCGATCGAAAAGCTTTTCAAGGTGTTCGGACGCAATGGTTTCTCCCGGGTTTTCCACAACCACCAATGTCGACATCCCTTTTTGTTGGATATCGACATTGATGGTCTTTCCCTCCGGGGTGTACCGCAGCGCATTAGAAAGCAGATTCGAGATAGCTCTGTGCAACATCAACACGTCGCCCCAGACACTTCCTTTTCCTGAAACCGTAAGGATGATACCGCGCTCATCGGCCAGCAGCCGGTAGTACTCGAGCAGCTTCTCCACGACCGCCAATAGGTCTATCGGCTTGTTCTCATGGGTGATCAGACCGTTGTCGGATTTAGCCAGAAAGAGCATGTCATCGATCATCCGCGACATACGCTTCAAGTCATCCAGATTCGAATACAGATTGTCTTCGTAATCCTCGATATCCCTTTTTCTAGAGAGCACCACTTCGGTATGGGTCATCAGATTACTGACCGGTGTGCGCAGTTCGTGAGCAATGTCCGCTGAAAAATTCGACAGTCGTACAAAAGCATCATCCAGACGTGACAACATCGCGTTGAACGACGACACCATCTGCTGAAGCTCTTTTGGAACAGACGCTAATGGGATGCGTTCTTTAAGTGATTTGGCCGACATCGAGGCCGCGACCCTGGTGACCTGGCGAATAGGGCGCATACCGCTGCGTGCAACCATCCACCCCAGCCCCGCACTGACGAACGCGCTGATCACCAGCCCTATCCAGAACCACCGCTGAAGCGTCGCGAAGAAAAACATGTGCTGAGTAACATCTAAGATCAAGATCACGGTCAGCGGCTTGTCCTGACCGGTCACCATCGCTTGTGCCGTCAAACCACGGAACTTCTGCTCTTGGTCCTGCCATTCCCAGACATTGTTGTTTGTCGTCGTGCGGAACTCCTCCGGAACATTGATTGGCCCTGGATCAGCGAAAAGCAGCCTCCCGTCATTGTCTAGGATGAGGGCTGTCAGATCACGGTGAGCCCCGAGCAACGCCTGTAACTCGGGCCTTAACTGGCTGAATTGATCGATACTGTTCAGCTCTCCCAAGATTCTCTGGGTCGAATGGAGCTTTTCGTTTAGAGCTTGTTGATCCAAAATTTTGAAGTGATGTCGGCTGAGGTGGTTAAAGCTTACTCCGGCGACGGTGAGCACAACTGTTACCGCAAGCATGAACATCAGGCTCATGCGTGTAGTCAGGGATAGGCGATTCATTTCGATTCCGAATCCGGTGCATCAAGCATATAGCCCATACCACGTGAGGTGTGGATCAGCTTGACCTCAAAGTCGTCATCAATCTTCGCCCTGAGTCTGCGCACCGCAACCTCGATTACGTTGGTATCGCTGTTGAAATTCATGTCCCAAACTTGCGAGGCGATGAGCGACTTCGGCAGCACTTCGCCCCGGCGACGGAGCAGCAGCTCCAGTAACGCAAACTCCTTGGCCGTCAGGTCTATGCGTTTCCCTCCCCGAATGGCCCTGCGTTTGAGCAGGTCAACCTCTAGATCGGCCAGTTTCATATTGGTTGGCGAGGGCGCGCCATTACCGCGACGGAGCAGCGTCCTGACTCGAGCCAGCAACTCAGAAAATGCGAACGGTTTGATTAGGTAATCATCCGCTCCGAGCTCAAGCCCCTTAACGCGATCTTCAACACGGTCTCGCGCAGTCAGAAATAACACCGGTACGTCTTTTCCTGCCGAACGCACCTTCTGAAGCACTTCCCACCCATCCAGGCCAGGCATCATGACGTCCAGAATCAGTAGGTCATACGCTTCGCTCAAGGCGTGTTGCAGGGCCTCAGTACCATTGGTGAAACGATCAACGTTGAAGCCAGCCTCAGTAAGGCCCTGTTGCAAGTAGATACCTATTTTCGGTTCGTCTTCAGCAACCAGAAGTCTCATGGGAGTGGCTCTAAAAGTGATGAGGGGGCTGAGTTTGCAACGAATTAGCCCATCCAACCAGAAACTGACAGAAATGTAATTCTGGCTTCAGGTAGATGTCAGCAAGCGTTGTCTAGGGTTTCCACATGAACACCTTCAAGTGCTCATCCGACTCTCCAGCACGAAAATTTTAAAGGAATCCGACAATATTTCCACTAAGGAGCAGCCCCATGAACTACCTCAAAACTTTGTTTTTTGTGAGCTCAATATTCGTCTCGGCCTCGGCCTCGGCATGGGCTGAGGGCGGCGGAGACCGAGTGATGGAGCGCATGGAAAGCATGCGTAATAAAGCGGAAACCGTTCTGATTCAAGCCGAAAAAGCCCCTGCGGGCCAACGCCATGTGCACATGGCAGAGCACATGAAAATGCTTGGCGAGATTATGAAGGAGCTCCATAACGATCATCCCGACGCATCAATGACAACTCAACAGCATCTCGCCTGGATGGAAATGCACGACAAAATCGTCGATGACGTTTTGAACCAAATGCAACGCGAACACAAATTAATGCTTTCAGAAAACCATCAGTAAATACCCTGCTTTTAAGGCTTTCCGTAATTAATCCCGGTTACAAACGGCGTCGTTTCGACGCCGTCGATTGATTTCGAAAACTGACAGAAATGTAGTGTTCAGATCAGCCAACTGAAAACTTAGTTTCTTTAGCATAGCCCGTGTTTTTCTCGCTCATCCTTGAGGTCACTATGAAAGCTAAATTTGTTACCCCCGTTATCGCGGCAATGGCTCTATTCTTCGGTGCTACAGCCATGGCCAGTTCGGGTCATGGCAAAGATGACATTGGTCAACCTGGAACCGCTGCCGAGGTTACCCGCACTGTTGAGGTGAAAATGGGCGACATTTTCTTCGGCCCTAAAAACATCAATGTCAAACCCGGAGAGACGGTTCGATTCGTCCTGCGCAACGAAGGCTCGCTGCTGCATGAATTCAATATTGGTAACGCAGCTGCACATGCTGCTCACCAAAAAGAGATGGCAGCCATGATGCAGAACGGCACGCTGCCCCCCAGTGGGCACGGGCCAGCGATGGCCGACATGGAACATGGCAGCGGGGGCATGAAAATGGTCGGGATGGAGCACAACGACCCGAACAGCATTCTGATCGAACCAGGTGCAACCAAAGAGCTTATCTGGACCTTTTCCAAGAGCACTGGATTGGAGTATGCCTGCAATATGCCGGGCCACTACCAGTCCGGAATGGTTGGTCAGTTTGACGTGAAATAAACGTGGCTTGATCTATATCACTGTCTCAAAGCGAACGTTGACTACTCTCAGTCGCATAGGCCACCGCAATTCTTGCGAGGACAGTGGGGACTACATCATGACTAACCATCCGCATTCGATTGAAAACGCTCCTTCGCCTTTCTGGAGGCGCAAAACGGGTGTCGTACTGATCATGCTGGTTGCGATCGGGGGTTTCTACGTGGTCCGAGAACACTTCAGCCATGCCTCGCCTTATTTACCCTATCTGATCTTGTTGATTTGTCCCTTGATGCATTTTTTTGGGCATGGCCATCAGGGTCATGGTCGACATGGTGACCAGGCAGAAACCAACAAGGATGAGAAAGGAAACTAGCCATGCCCAACGCCACGAGCCACCACGACCATAATCACTCCCAACCTGTAAGTCCCCACGATGGTGATCTACATGATCCGGTGTGCAGCATGACCGTCACGGAGCAGTCTGTTCACAAGTTAACGCACGAGGGCCGGCCTTATTACTTCTGCAGCGCCAAGTGTCAGGGCAAGTTTGCGGCGAATCCGCTGCAATACCTCACGCTTGCACCACCGGCGGAGACCGCGCCAGCGGCCGCCGGCACCATCTACACCTGCCCGATGCACCCCGAGATACGTCAGGACCATCCGGGCAACTGCCCCAAATGCGGCATGTCCCTGGAGCCCTTGCTGCCGGAACTCGACGACGATGAGAACCCCGAATTGCGCGATTTTCAGCGCCGCTTCTGGTGGACCTTGCCGCTGACAGGCATGGTCTTTGTTCTCGCCATGTTCGGCCACCGTTTCCAGTGGATGGACATGACCGTGCAGAGCTGGGTCGAACTGGTGCTGTCGATCCCCATCGTCCTGTGGGCCGGATGGCCGTTCTTTACGCGCGGGTGGCAGTCCGTGGTGAACCTCAGTCCGAACATGTGGACCTTGATTGGTCTGGGCACCGGTGCGGCTTTCGTCTATAGCGTGGTCGCGACGGTTACGCCACAGGTGTTCCCGGCCTCGTTCATCTCCATGGGCCGCGTCGCCGTGTACTTTGAAGCGGCCGCCGTGATCATCTCGCTCACGCTGCTGGGCCAGGTGCTCGAACTCAAGGCCCGGTCGCAGACCTCGGCGGCCATCAAGTCGCTGCTGGGCCTGGCGCCCAAGACCGCCCGCCGCATCCGGGAGGACGGCACCGAAGAGGATATCCCGCTGAACCATGTACATGTGGGCGACTTGCTGCGCGTTCGCCCTGGCGAGAAGGTGCCAGTGGACGGCGTGGTGATTGAAGGCGGCAGCTCGATCGATGAATCCATGCTCACGGGCGAGCCGATACCGGTCACCAAGCGCGTGGGCGACAAGGTGATCGGCGCCACGCTCAACACCAGCGGCGCACTGGTGATGCGCTCTGAACATGTAGGCGCGACCACAATGCTGGCCCAGATCGTGCAGATGGTGGCGCAGGCACAGCGTTCCCGGGCGCCGATGCAGCGCATGGCCGACGTCGTCGCGGGCTACTTTGTCGTCACCGTTATGGGGATCGCGCTGCTGGCCTTCCTTGGCTGGGGCCTGTTGGGTCCCGAGCCGCGCTGGGTGTTCGGCCTGATCAACGCGGTGTCGGTGTTGATCATTGCCTGCCCCTGCGCGCTGGGCCTGGCCACGCCGATGTCCATCATGGTCGCCACCGGTCGCGGCGCAACGCACGGCGTGCTGTTCCGCGATGCTGCAGCGATCGAAAACATGCGCAAAATCGACACCCTCATCATCGACAAGACCGGCACCCTGACCGAGGGCCGTCCGACGTTCGAGCGCGCCGTGCCTGCGCCCGGCTTTGATGCCGACGAGGTGCTGCGCCTGGCCGCCAGCCTGGACCAGGGCAGCGAGCACCCGCTGGCAGAAACCATCGTGCGCGCCGCCCGCGAGCGCGGCATGCTGCTCGACAAGCCAGAGAATTTCGAGTCCGGCTCGGGCATCGGCGTGCATGGGCAGGTGGCAGGGCGTCAACTGGCGCTGGGCAACACCACGCTGATGGAGCAGATCGGCGTCTCGGTCGCTGGCTTGGTGCCGCAGGCCGAGGCCTTGCGCGCAGAAGGCGCCAGCGTGATGCACCTGGCAGTCGATGGCCAACTGATGGGCCTGCTGGCCGTGTCCGACCCGATCAAAGCCAGCACGCCGGAAGCCTTGGCGACGCTCAAGGCTTCGGGGCTGCGCATCGTGATGGCGACCGGCGACGGCCTGACCACGGCCAAGGCTGTTGCAGCCCGCCTGGGCATCGACGAGGTGCATGGCGAGGTGAAGCCGGCCGACAAGCTGCTGCTCGTGGAAAGGTTGCAAAAGGAAGGCCGCGTGGTGGCCATGGCGGGCGACGGCATCAACGATGCGCCGGCGCTGGCCAAGGCCGATGTCGGCGTGGCCATGGGCACCGGGACCGACGTGGCGATGAACAGCGCCCAGATCACGCTGGTCAAGGGCGATCTACGCGGGATTGCGATTGCGCGCGCATTGTCGGAAGCCACGGTGGGCAACATGAAGCAAAACCTGATGTTTGCCTTTTTGTACAACGCGCTGGGCATTCCGATTGCGGCCGGCGTGCTGTATCCGCTGACCGGCTGGCTGCTGTCGCCGCTGATTGCCGCGCTGGCCATGAGCTTGAGTTCGGTGTCGGTGATCGGCAACGCTTTGCGGCTGCGAAACAGACGCGTATGACTCCGCTGTTTTGGTGGTATCGACGGCGGCGGCTGTCACGGCCAAGGAGGTGAATCACAAGATTAGCGGCGGCGTGGTCGGTAATGGCATCCAAGACGGGCCGCCGCAGGCTGAGGCCTGACGATAGAAGTTTTATTTTCTCAATAAGGATTAATCATGATGACAAGTAAAGGTAAGTGGATTTTAACGGCAATACAGGTCGGGCTGCTGGCCTGGTCCGGCGCTACATGGGCCGCTGACAAGGTGTATGTGGCCAATGAGGGCGCTGACACGGTCAGCGTGCTCGATGCCGCGTCGTTCAAGACACTGGCAAGCGTGCGCGTCGGCAAGACACCGCACAACGTGCAGGTATCGCCTGACGGAAAGGTCGTATGGGTGACCAATAACGGCGAGCCTGATCAGGCGGCTGGCTCTGTGCATAAGGAAATGGCCAAAGGTGAACACAGCGCGATGGCGACGGTAGGAGCCGTTTGGGCCATTGATACCAGTAGTGACGCGGTAATCGCCAAGGTGCCGGTCGGCACGCACCCGGCCCATGTGGTGGTGTCGCCAGATGGCCGCCTTGCCTACGTCACCAACGGCGGCGACGACACGGTGAGTGTGATTGACACATCGGCGCAGCGTGTTGTCGCCACGATTCCGGTCGGCAAGTTTCCCCACGGTCTTCGCATCAGTCCGGACGGCAAGCAGGCCTACGTCGCCAACCTCAAGGGCGGCACCGTGTCGGTCATTGATACCATCAGCCAAAAGGAGATCGCGCAGGTGCAGGTAGGCAAGGGTCCGGCTCAAGTCGGCTTCACGCCGGACGGTCGTCTTGTCTTGGTGTCGCTGTCGGAAGAAAACGCCGTCGCCGTGATCGACCCGGACACGCGCCAGGTGATTCGCAAGGTTGCCGTCGGAACGGTGCCTATCCAGCTGTACGTCACGCCGGATTCGCGCACGCTGCTGGTGGCCAACCAGGGCACGCCCAAGAAGCCTGGCAAAATCGTCAGCCTGATCGACCTGGAGAGTTTCAATGTCGCCAAGACAGTCGTGACTGGCGCCGGTGCTCATGGCGTGGTCGTCGACCGTGACGGACGGTATGCATACATTACCAACACCTACGCCAACTCGGTCTCCGTGCTCGACGTGAAGGAGCGCAAGGTTGTGAAGACCGTTCCTGTAGGCAAGGGCCCCAACGGCATCAGCGTGACGCCTTGACGGTTTGACGGTTTGACCGTCGCGTGCAGCCGCAGGGAGCGTGACCCAAGCCCTGGAAAAAATCCGCGAAGCCCGCAACGCCGCCTGCGAGCAGGCGTTTAGCCTGCTGTTTCAGAATCCCGTTATGTTCGACACATAGCGATCACTCACGAAGCGAATCGGGTAACTGACTATTTGTCTCTGATGGCTGAAAACAAGGGCATCGTTTTGGAAGTGACCGGAGATGCAAAAATCTTGGGAGACCGTTTGCTGGTGCAGCGTGCAATCACCAATCTGGTGTATAACGCTGTCCGTCATGCCGCTTCCAATTCAACGGTCACCTTATCCATCGCTGCAGAAGGCCCAAGCGTTACCTTGGCGGTGTGACCAACGTGGGTGAGGGAATCCCCCAGCCCATCTGGCGCGGGTCTCTGATCGCTTTTACCGCGTTTTCCGGCCGTGCGCGCTCCGGTGGCGGTACCGGGCTCGGCCTGGCCATTGTGCGTTCCATCATGTTGTCGCATGGCGGACAAGTCCGGGTGCGCAGCCAAAAGGATGGCGAAACGCCTTTCACATTGGTATTTCCGGCTTTTGAAGCAGTCCGCCAAGCCTCGACCAGGAAAAGTTAGAGCAGTTGGGAAATCTCCATCAACGGTTTGATACTGGAACCGAATCGCCCAATCGTTTCCCTATGCTCTTTAAGTTGGCTGTAGGGAAGATACCGGATACCCAGCTCGGATACCCGCGAGAAAGCGGGTCTCTTGAGTTGCTGCGCAACCTCATCGCGGCGATTGTCGGGTGCGACCAGAAACAAGGTGCTGGCGGCGCCGACCTGTGTACCCAGGGCAAGGTCTAGCATGCGTACGATCCCCGAGTAAATGGACGTGGAGTGCTCGACTTCAAACGCCGCTGCAACCTGTGCGCTGCCCCGTTCGAGCCAGACGACGTCAATCAGTCGAACCGAATCCAGGCCTTGCCCATTGCCACCCGGCCATTGCTGCAGGCAGCCGTCCCCCAGAAAACCGTCTGCGTATTCGCGTCCGCGATCATTCGATGCAATCCAGACATCGAAGCCCAGCGACATGCCCATGTCTCGCAACCAGCCTTGGATCTGGGTATGGGTGGCATCACTCTCCCGAGCCAGCAACCATTGCTTTTGCGCGGCGGCCGACTCTTCACGGACGCGTTGAAGATCGCGCTCCCACAGGGCAATCACGCCAGGGTCCTCCAGACGCGGGGGCGCAGCGTAACGGCCGCTGCCGACATCAAACATCAAGCCGGCGATAGCACCCAAATCATTGGACAGCTTGTGGCGGTGTTGTTCGTTCAGGCGAATCAGTCCCTCGCGCATGGAGAGGTAATGGTCCCATCGGCCCAACTTCACGTTGCTTCCCGTGACAGCATTGAAACCGTTGACGATAGCCGTATTGAAGGGACAAACCAGAGTCGGATGAATAAAATAGAGCAGATTGGCGACGGCTGGTCCCAGGCCCTTGATCTTGAGCGCATCGATCTTTTGGATCGCTTCAATCACGGCCTCCGCGGTGTCGCAGCAGTCGCAGGCATTCAGCAGCCTCGCAAAAGCGCGTTGATTGATCTCATGCTCATAAATATCCGGGATGCGCAGTTTGGGTTTCCACAAGAAAGCATGGTCAGCGCCTTTGAATATTTGCCGTTGCTCAGCAACCGACCCCACGACCGTCTGCAAGGACGAGCCTCGATAAGCATTTCCGAAAGTTCCCGCATCGATATCGCGTACCACCTGGCCAATACCCCGCCGGATCGAGCGAAAGTTCTTCAGGCGTTCCTCCCAGAGAAACCAGGTGTTGTACGTGCCGTGGGGATCTGCCTTCCAGTAGTCAATCAGTAGGGCAACGGTGTTATGCATTGGATTTCCGTCCGTTTCAGTTCGCTTGACTGTATCGGACTTTGTCGTATTCAGCGACAAGGCCATCAGCGGGCCGCACCGGGGATTTTAATTTTTCGGGCTGCGCGATTACTATGGGGTCTGTATCAACGCACGGGATCGAATTTTCACGTTCAACGCAGCCTTACCTGGGTCGGTACATGGTTATGAATACCAGCTTGCCGCCGCAAGACCTTTGCGCATCAAGCGGCGCTGTTGAGTTATTGAACCAGGAGTGCTTCTGTCTCAGCCTTGACCAGAATGCATTGGCTCATGCGCTGGACTCGGAGCTGGGTTCGACAGCGCTGCCCCTACCTGTTTGCCTCCCGGCCTGTATTCGTGGCGGCGCAGCAGATACAGCGCATGGCGGAAGTCGTAAGGGCTGTTGAGTCTGTGGTGGTCATGCCCGCATACCGCGAGCTTGTCCTGGCGGGGGCGCCAACCGTCGCGCAGCTGACCTTGACGGGTCCGCTTGGCGTTTTCTTTGGCTATGACTTCCACCTCAACGACGGCCCCCTCGGACTCATCGAGATCAACACCAACGCTGGTGGCGCGATGCTCAATGCCGTGATGGCCCGGGCACACCGGGCTTGCTGTGCTGAATTGGGGGCGATGGCACCCACGCTGGCCCAGATTGAATTCTTCGAAAAATCCATGGTGGAGATGTTCCGTCACGAGTGGCTGCTTGCCGGACGTAGTGGGCCGCTAAAAACCATTGCCATCGTCGACTCATCACCTCAGGATCAATATTTGTACCCTGAGTTTCTGCTCTTCCAACAATTATTCGAACGACACGGCATACGTGCAGTCATTGCCGATCCGGCCACTCTGGACTGGCGTGAAAGCGCCTTATGGCACGACGAACTGGTCATTGATCTGGTGTACAACCGGCTGACAGACTTCTACCTGGTGCAACCCACCAGTGCGGCTTTGTGCGAGGCATATCTCCATCAAGGCGTTGTGTTGACGCCGCATCCTCAATCCCATGCCCTTTATGCCGACAAACGCCGGCTAGCCCTCTTCAGCGACGCGGCGCAGTTAGAGTCTCTCGGTGTGCCACAAGCCATCCAAGAAGTGTTGTTGGAGCACGTTCCCCACACAGAAGTGGTTATGGCCAGCGATCAGCAGCGTCTATGGACGGCGCGCCGCAGTCTTTTCTTCAAACCAGCTGCAGGATTTGGCAGCCGAGCTGCTTACCGGGGCGACAAGCTCACCCGAGGAGTCTGGCAGGATATCCTGGCGGGCGACTATGTGGCGCAGGCGATTGTCAAACCAAGCGATAGATCAACCGGGGAGGTCAACTTGCCCATACCCATGAAGTTCGACCTCCGCGTGTACGCTTATGACGCCAAGGTGCAATGGGTGAGCGCCCGCATGTATCAGGGCCAAACCACCAACTTTCGCACCTCCGGCGGTGGCTTTGCGCCCGTCTACACAACCCCCGAAACATCTGGGTCGACCAAGTCAGCGTTGTAGCGATTGGTGGCGGTCGAGGTAGAGCAACCGGTTACTTTCTCATCTTGTCTGCCGGATGTCCGTGCTTTGCCAAAAACTGGTCAAATTGCGCGCTTTCCTTTTTCTGAGCCGCAATGATGCTTTGGGCTACACCCTATACTCAACCCGAACACGACAAGCGAAGTGCTTTATGGAGCGAATAGAGAAAACGGAAATTTTCGTACGCTAAGCGCTCTGTCTGTCAGGTGGTCGTAGAGGTGGACGCCATAGCGTCAGAAAATGCAGGAATAGACCCTACTCTGACGGGGGCGAGTAATCGTCCTGACGCCTGATTGAGGTGTACTCCAACCGGACATAGCCCGTGTCACAAAAGGCTTGAAACCGGTCGGTTGTCGCTTAGTGTACGGAAATTTCCGTTTTCTGCGATCTCCCCTTATCGCTCTTGGCGCGCGATGGCCATCAGCAGCGACGGCGCTTATGTGTTTGTAAGCAATATCGAGGCCGGCACCTTCTCTGTGATCGATACTGCCAGCCGCACAGTGGTGGCCAGCCATAAAGTCGGGGCCGGACCCAATGGCATTAGCTACAAGTGCTCGAGTGAGCAGCAAACAACCGCTGGTTTGACTTAGGTCAGTTCTGGTGCTGCTTAGAGGTCTAAACTGAACATCGACATGGCTTAACAGGTCTATGGAATGCTCATGTACTGGTTCCGTCATCACCGCCGCAGTCTCATGCACCTCACCCTCACGGCTCGCGGCGCCGGTCTCTGCCGTCCTGGGAATGAACCTGGATTTCGTCCGGCTGCTGCCGCGGCTGTTCCCCACACCGACGCACGCAGGTGGTACGGCGATGATCAGCAGCTTATTGCCGAGTTGGCTTTCCGCAATTCCACATCGCAGGGTGCATACCTCATCGTCGCCGCGCGACTGCTCGGCCTACGGAAGTTCGGAAAACCTTAGCGTACGATTTTTTCCGAACTCTGTAGGCTCCCAAGGAGAATCTAGTGAAGCACGACCGCCTCCAGCAAAGCTCTGAGCCACCAAGCTTTTGGAACTCGCGCTACTTGATCGGGTTGATCGTTTTTGGCGCCATTGCTACGTATTTTCTGTTAAGCGAGCACCGTGCCCACTTCTTTGGCGCGCTGCCGTTTCTACTGCTGCTGGCGTGCCCGCTGATGCACTTCTTCATGCACGGCGGTCATGGTCACCATCACGGAGACCCGTCGGCCAAAGCCCCCCCTGGACCATCGCAGCCGCCAAAGACTGGAGATTAGTCATGCACGACACCCCGGCTTACGGACTGTGGACGCTCGTCATCCTCAATTCGGCCATCTTCATCATGTTCGCGTTCAGTTTCTTCAAGCCTCAGACCGCACGCGACTGGCGCACTTTCGGGGCGTTCGCAGCCTTCATAGTCGCTCTGTTCGTCGAGATGTACGGCTTCCCGCTGACCATCTACCTGATGGCGGGCTGGCTTCAGACGAAGTTTCCGAGCCTCGACCTACTGTCCCACAACACCGGCCATCTGTGGTCGACGTTACTCGGAGAGAAGGGCGATCCGCACTTCGGTGTGCTGCACATCGCCAGCTATGTCTTCCTTGGCTTCGGCTTCTATTTACTGTCTAGCGCGTGGAATGTCCTATACCACGCGCAGCAGCGCAAAGGTCTCGCCGTGTCAGGCCCGTATGCGCACATCCGCCATCCGCAGTACGTTGCGTTCGTACTTATTCTGCTGGGCTTTCTGTTCCAGTGGCCGACGTTGCTGACCTTGCTCATGTTTCCTATTTTGCTAGTGATGTATGCGCGGCTGGCTATCACAGAAGAGGCGGAGATGCGTAAGCAGTTCGGCGCGGAGTTCGAAGATTATGCGGCGAGGACGCCACGCTTTCTGCCGGCGCTGCGCAAGCGGCTATCAGCCACCTGAAGCGATGTTGCCGGAAGGCTCGCTGGCACTCCTTTAACTCCGTTTATTCCGGCGGCTATGGATCAACACTTGGATCGCGTTAGCAGGTTCAACGACGCAAGCAATCCCATTCCATCTGTCGATTGCTCGGGTCTTGTACCTCAGCAGAACGAGCTTAATGTCAGGGAGGTACCCGTATCGGGTGCGTGTGCAGACAGCGCGTAAGCGCCTAAAAAATCTGCGTCCGTGACACCGACCAAGATCGAATCGGTGGTCACCAAAATCAGTTCTGCCCTGAAGGTCCGAACGACCGAGCTGGACCATGGAGTTCTTCTATGAGCAAAAAGAAAAAAAATGTCAGGGGAAGAGATGCAGTCGCTCTGTCGGTTGCAGGCGGCACAGGTATTACGCCGGCTGAGCTTATCGTCAGCAGGGGGCAAACCGAGGCATTGATCTCACATAATGACTATGCAGCTCAGCTGCGTGTTTTGCAGATTGAGCTGGTCAAGCTGCAGAGGCACTTTATCGGCTGCGGCGATAGGATTCTCGTACTGCTGGAGGGACGAGACGCCGCCGGTAAGGACGGCAGCATCAAGCGCGTCGTGGAGCACCTAAGCCCGCGCGAAACGCGCGTCGTGGCACTCGACAAACCCTCTGACCGCGAGCGCAGTGGATGGTACTTCCAGCGTTTCGTCGTCCACCTCCCCGTGGCTGGGGAGCTGGTTCTGTTCAATCGAAGTTGGTACAACCGTGCTGGCGTCGAGCATGTGATGGGCTTTTGCTCTAAGGAGGAGCATGAGGAGTTCATGCAATCGGTGCCGAAGTTCGAGGAAGTGCTCGTCAACTCAGGTATCAAGCTGCTGAAGTATTACCTCGATATCAGCAAGGACGAGCAGCGGCGCCGACTAGACGAGCGGCAACGTAATCCGCTCAAGCAATGGAAGACGAGTCCGATCGATGCTGTCGCCATTAAACGTTGGAAGGCCTACTCCGCCGCGCGCGACGAAATGCTGATGCGAACGCATACCGTTATCTCACCGTGGCGCATCGTACGGGCTGACAATAAGCGGCTAGCGCGCCTGAATCTTATACGCGACGTCCTCTCGCGACTACATTACGCGGGCAAGAAGAACAAGCTCGTCGAGCCGGATCGAGACATCGTATTCGAATTCACGCCCAATTGCGTCGACGCTCAGAAACTGGCGCGCTGATGTCTGCCCTTCAGGAGCGAACATGAAAACAAGCACCTTCGAAGTAGGGGCGTTAGTCTCCACACTGAGCGCGGCTGGCGTCCATCGACAGATCGCAATGTTATCGGGTGTCCATCATGTCGACGTGAACTATGTGGCCGGCAGTGCCACCGTGCACTTTGACGAAGCGAAAACGTCGCATCAAGAGATCCGCCAACGCATCATTGACTGCGGCTACCATTGCCGAGGTGAACTCGTTCCCGCTCACCTCTGCGAGCCTACAGATCACAAGACCGCAGAAGCGCATAAAGGCCACATGGCACATGGCGGTAGCAAGGGACATGAGCCAAAGGAAATGGAACCGGGGAGTGATCCCCATGCGGACCACAACGTCAAGTCCACGCTACCGATGAGCGACATGACGCACGATATGGGTCATGCGCCCGGCATGTCGATGCAGGACATGGCCAACGATATGCGTAATCGCTTCTTCGTTGCCCTGTTGTTCGCAATTCCTGTCTTCTTATACTCGCCGATGGGCAAGATGTTCGGCGATTTCGCAACTCCATTCGACCTCAATCGGAAGGTTTTTCTGTTCATCGCAGCCACTGGCGCAATCGCCTATCCGGGTTGGCCTTTCTTCATCGCAGCCTGGCGTGCTGCGCGGAACCGGGTGGTCAACATGGCGACCCTGATTTTACTCTCGGTCGGCACCGGGTATGTGTTCAGTGTGGGGGCCACCTTCCTCTACGAAGGTGAGGTGTTCTATGAAGCGGCAGCCGTGCTGCTGGTCTTCATTCTACTGGGCCACTGGCTTGAGATGCGCGCACGCGCGGGTGCCTCGGATGCGATCCGGGCCCTTATGGATCTGGCCCCGCCGATGACCACGGTGCTACGCGCTGGCGTCGAGACCGAGGTGGCCACCTCGGAGGTGCTGACGGGCGAGACGGTCATCATCAAGCCGGGCGATAAGATTCCGGTTGACGGTGAAATCATCGAAGGTAGCTCTGAGGTCGATGAGTCTATGCTGACCGGAGAATCGATGCCCGTGAAGAAGGCTCCTGGTGATGCAGTCATTGGCGCCACGATCAATAAGAGCGGTAGCTTTCGCTACAAGGCCACCAAGGTTGGCGCCGACACGGCGTTGGCCCAGATTGTCAAACTCGTCCAGGAAGCCCAAAACTCCAAGGCGCCCGGGCAGCTTCTCGCTGATCAAGCCTCGCAGTGGCTGGTTCTGGCAGCCATTGCCATTGGTTTGCTCACTTTCGGCGTGTGGTTCTGGGTCCTGGACCAGCCACTGCTGTTCGCTTTGACGCTAACGATCACGGTGTTCGTTATTGCCTGCCCCGACGCTCTGGGCCTCGCCACCCCGATGGCCATAATGGTCGGTACAGGGCTCGGCGCTATGAACGGTATCTTGTTCAAAAACGCCGCCGCACTTGAGAACGCTACCAAGCTAACCGTCATCGTTTTCGACAAGACGGGCACTCTCACACTAGGGCAGCCTGACGTGGTAGAGATGGTCACCGCCCAGGACGTCACCGAAGCTCAGTTGCTGGCTACCGCTGCGGGGGTAGAGAAGTTCTCGGAGCATCCCTTGGCGTTGGCGGTGCTCAAAAGATTGGGGACCTCGCAGGCCGAGGTCGCGACGGGATTTACCAACATCGATGGTCAGGGTGCTCACGCGATGATCGACGGTGAGAGGGTACTGCTCGGTAACTTCAAGCTGATGGAATCCGAAGACATCCCATTGCAGGCGCTGGCCACTGAAGCCATCCGACTCCAGGGTGGGGGCCGAACCGTCGTGTATGTCGCTCGCGCAGGGAAGCTGATCGGTCTAATCGCCATCGCCGATGCCGTACGGCCGACCTCCATGGTGACGATCGCCAAGTTGCAGGAGCGCGGTATAAAGGTGGCGATGATTACCGGCGATAATCAAGCCACGGCCGATCGCATCGGCAAGGAGCTTGGTATTGACATGGTGCTGGCCGACGTGCTCCCAGGACAGAAAGCATCCAAGCTTAAGGAGCTTCAAGAACAGGGACACAAAGTTGGCATGGTAGGCGACGGCATCAATGACGCGCCGGCCCTGACCCAGGCCGATGTAGGTTTCGCGATCGGTGCCGGCACCGACGTGGCTATGGAAAGCGCGCAGGTCATTTTGATGAAAAGCGACCCGTACGATGTCGTCGGTGCTATAGAACTGTCACGTGCGACCCTGCACAAGATGCATCAGAACCTATGGTGGGCTGTTGGTTACAATTTGATCGCCTTCCCTCTGGCAGCCGGCGTCTTCTACCCGTTTACTTTGTCGCCAGAAATTGCAGCATTATCGATGTCGGGTAGTTCGGCCGTCGTGGCAATCAACGCTTTGCTACTCAAACGGACCAAGCTCGCCGGTATCAAGCGTGTACGGCCACAAATTACACCTACGGCCGGCGCGCAGACTTCCCCGGGCGTCTCGTTATAAGCCGGCCGATGTGTCCCACGGGCCCGATCATGCGGCAAGGAGGAACCGACACTGTCGCGACCTATAGCAAGCCTTGCTGCCGCAGTGTGGCTGGCGAGGTCAGTGGATTGCCAGGCAGGTGATGTAGCTCATGCTGAAGTGGCGACTCCCTGCCCTCAAAACAAATACAGCGCTACCCGAGCCAGTTCTATAACACCCTGCGTTTCGGTATGAACTATCAAGAGCCAGGGCAGTGTGAAGTAGCCGCCGATATTTGATGTCATTCCTGTTTCAGGCGCAAAAATCTGTAAAGCTACTGAAAATCAGACCTCTGCTCTCTTGACTCATATTTTCCCTTGAGCCACAGCTTTGCAGGGTGCAAATCACAAGCGACGAGCGGATGAGGTTCATTCTGGTTACTTTGACCTAGATCAATCTATCTTTTCCCTCATCCTCGTACTGTAAATGTATCCACTATCCATAAGAGAAGAGGGAAAACTCATGAAACTGAAATTTTCCCTCAGATTTATATCTACTCTGACTGTAGCCCTGTCAGCTTGCATCTGACTCAACCAGTATGACCAATACTGTCCAGACTTCAGCGGGAAAAAATATCTGAAGAGCGTGATACGTTGATGGCCGAACACATGAACGCTGCGCAGGATGACATGTCTAACCTAAATGGAATGGGTGTGAAATCGTCGAACACACAATAGCGTCACTGCAATTGACGCACAAATAAATACAAACGGTGATGGATCCAACCTGATCTCATCGGCAGCAATGTGATGAGCGGCATTACCGCACCGTGGCGAAGAATTTTTATAAGTAACACTAAGTCATCGCAACCAAAACATGGCAAGGATATTGCCGAAAGGCGCAACAGTCACAATGTTGTCCGGTTTGAAAACCTGTTTTTGGAAAAATAAAATGCGCAAATTATTGATCCTCCTGACAACGGTGGTTGCTTTAAACCTAAGTGGCTGCGGTTACAACACATTCCAGAGCAACGACGAGCAAATCAAAGCGAGTTGGTCTGAGGTAGTAAACCAATACCAGCGTCGGGCAGATTTGGTACCCAATCTGGTCAATACCGTCAAAGGCTATGCTGCGCATGAAAAAGAAGTACTAATCCAAGTGACGCAGGCTCGGGCACAGGCGACTTCCATACAAGTGACGCCAGAGGTGCTTAACGATCCGGCGGCCTTTGCTAAGTTTCAGGCCGCACAAGGTGAGCTTTCTGGAGCGTTGTCCCGATTGCTGGCAGTGAGCGAAAACTACCCGCAACTGAAGGCAGACGCCGGTTTTCGCGATTTGCAGGCGCAACTGGAAGGCACCGAAAACCGCATCGCAGTGGCACGCAACCGTTACATTAAGTCAGTGCAGGAATATAACGTCACGGTCCGCTCGTTCCCCTCCAATTTGACGGCTATGGTATTCGGATACAAAGAGAAGCCTAATTTCACGGTAGCAAACGAAAAAGAGATCGCTAAGCCTCCCGCAGTAGATTTTGGCTCAGCACCTGCTCTTTCCCCAACCGGGAGTCAGGGAGTAGCCAAGTGACCGCAGTACGCACGACAAGCACGGCGGCGTTGTTTGTCTTAATACTTTGCTGGTCCTTCCTCGTGGGGGCTCAAGTTGCGGTCCCCCCACTGACTGGCCGGGTCACTGATCAGACCGCAACGCTCACCGCAGATCAAACAGCCAGCCTTGAGCAAACTTTACGGACATTTGAAGCCAAAAAAGGCACTCAACTCGCAGTTCTCATTGTCCCCAGCACCCAGCCGGAAGCGATCGAACAATATGCTTTACGAGTTGCTGACCAATGGAAGTTAGGTCGGAAAAAGGTGGATAACGGTGCAATCCTGGTCATCGCGAAGACCGACCGTGCGCTTCGCATCGAAGTAGGCTACGGGCTTGAAGGCGTGCTCAATGACGCCACCAGCAAACGCATCATCAGCGAGATCATCACACCGAGCTTCAAGCAAGGAGACTTCTACGGTGGCATTGCTGCCGGGCTCGATCAGATGATCCGGGTAATTGATGGAGAGCCGTTGCCGGCACCCAACGCACAAACTATCGGCGGTGTTACAGACATTCGCCAGTTTGGTCCGCTCATTTTTATTCTTGCGCTCGTGATCGGCAGTGTTCTGCGCCCCGTTTTGGGTAGATTTCCAGGCGCGCTGGTCACTGGAGGTGTTGTGGCCGTTATCGCATGGTTGGTGGCCGGCGCATTGTTCATCGCGTTGGGCGCGGGCGTGATGGCGCTCTTGTTTACGTTGGTCGGTGGCGGTATGGGTGGATACGGCATGGGGGGGCATCGTGGAGGATTCGGGCAAGGGGGTGGTGGCTTCGGCGGAGGCGGAGGCGGGTTTGGCGGCGGCGGCGCATCGGGAAGGTGGTAACGATGAATATCAAACGCATTTTGAACCATCTTGTTATGACCCATTGGCAGGTCAAACGGGCTTTTCCTCCTGAAACGTTGATAGCGATCGAGCAAGCCATCAAAGCAAGTGAGGCTGCACACGCCGGAGAAATCCGTTTCGTCGTGGAGGGTGCACTGGATAGCACGCCGCTTTTCAAAGGCCAGTCCGCGCGAGAGCGCGCTATCGATGTGTTTTCGCAGTTACGTATATGGGACACCGCTCACAATAACGGTGTGCTGATTTATCTTTTGCTCGCTGACCGGGACGTGGAGATTGTGGCCGATCGCGGGATACACGCGAAGGCAGGCCCTCAAGAATGGCAAAGCATTTGTCGCCAGATGGAAGCCGCATTTAAAGATGCCAACTACAAAGGCGGTGTAGTCAGCGGTATTCAGGCGGTTACACAACATCTGATCAAACACTTTCCCGTTGCCGGCGGTGAGCCGAATGAATTACCGGATAAACCAATGGTTCTCTGAGGAGCCCTCTATCGCTGGTGCCAACCAAAAAACTCAAGCACGCTCAACCGAGGAACAGAGCATGACACTCCAACTGGATCAACATGACGCTGTAGTCGCTGTATTCGTTCATCATCAGGATGCAGAGGACGCTGTCCGCAAACTTGCTGCCAGTGGTTTCGACATGACGCATTTCAGTATCGTCGGACAAGGTTTTCATTCCGAGGAAAAGGTTGTGGGTTTCTACAACGTCGGCGACCGAATTAAATTTTGGGGTAAGAAGGGCGCATTTTGGGGCAGCCTTTGGAGCCTGTTCTTCGGCGGAATATTTCTGACCATTCCTGTGATCGGGCCTGTCATGGTGCTTGGTCACTTGGCAGGGATCGTCGTTGCCGCTGTCGAGGGTGCAATTCTGGTCGGTGGGTTGAGCGCGCTTGGCGCTGCGCTTTTCAGCATTGGCATTCCGAAGGACAGCGTCATACAGTACGAGCAAGCCGTCAAAGCTGATGGATTTCTTGTTGTAGCCCATGGCTCCTCGGACGAGATGGCGAGATCCAAAGCGATCCTTGAGTCAAGCAATCCGGCAAGTATTGATCTGCATGAGAGTGTGAAGGTCCATGCAGGAGACTAAAAGCGTATTACTGCGATGTTTGTATTCCCTATCATGAAAAGGAGTATCACCATGCAAAATCAAACGTTGAACGTAACGGGTATGACGTGTGACGGCTGCAGCAGCAATGTGGCGAAAGCGCTGAAAGCAATTCCCGGAGTCCATGACGTAGTAGTGTCGCTTTCGACCGGCGAGGCTGCGGTGCGCTATGACGAGCAACTGACCTCACCCGATCAACTGAAATCGGCCGTGAAAGGCGCGGGCTATGGCGTGGATATGGCTAAGGCCCCGTCCAGTCATCAATCCAAGGGCGGTTGCTGCGGCTAACTCGTCCCTATGATGCCCAGCAGTCAGACCGCAGGCATGACTCGATGGCCTGTGGCTACATGAGGGTCACCAGCGTGCGCTCAGCAGGTTTGCCCGTCGCGACTATGGCCACGCTTATGCTTAGCGTGTTCACTGTGTCGATTGGCTTTGGCATCGTGCTTCCACTTTTGCCCTACCTGATTGAGCGACTCCTGGGCGCGGGAGGTGATGCTGCGCAGGTTTCCCGGCACACGGGATTACTGACGGCTGTCTATACTCTTTCACTTTTTCTATTCGCCCCCCTGTGGGGTCGACTTTCCGATCAACGCGGCCCGCGTGGTGTACTGCTTATTGGACTCCTCGGCTTTGGTGTAACCATGTTGGTATTCTCGTTTGTTGAGAGTCTCGTCGCTGTATACGCCGAGCGTTTTCTGAGCGGCATGTTCGCCGCAGCCGTGACGCCTGTAGCTGCGGCGGTGATAGGAAACGTCAGGACGACTGAACAGGGGCGAGCCCGTCGGCTTGCGCTTGTCAGCGTGACGGGAATTAGCGGCTTCCTGCTCGGGCCGATGCTGAGCGTGTTCGTAACGCGATTTGCCGCAGATACCTTCAACCTCGCCTTGCCGCCAGGATCAGTCGCGGTTCCGCTCGCGGCGACGGGGTTACTCGCCTTTTTAGTGGCTGGTGGAGTTGTGTTTTCTCTGTCAAGTATCGAAGTCCTTGGTCGGTCAACGAAGATATCGAAGGCCTCGGCCGATCAAAAAACATGGCTAGTGCCAAAACTCCTCATCCTCACTTTCATCGTTTCGGTCGGCGTCGGGGTCTTCGAGGTCGGGCTCGCACTGCGTGGTAAACAGGAACTCGGTTTGAGTCCATATCAAATTGCGCTGATGTTCGCCGAGTGCAGCTTGGTCATGTTTGTGATGCAGGCAATCGCATTCTCACCCTGGTTTAAGCCGGACACGACCCGCTGGCTCATCGCCCCCGCGCTCTCCGTGCTCACTGCCGGATTGTTTCTCGTGCCATGGGCGTCTGATTTTAAGTTAATGCTGGTCGTGATCGGTGCGGTTGCGGCCAGCGCCGGCATCCTGTCGCCGATCCTCACGTACTGGATCTCGGCCAAGGCTGGAAGCGCACAGGGCTGGGAACTCGGCAAGCAAACGGCTGCGTCCAGTCTTGGGACAACCTTAGGATCGGCAGCGGGAGGAATCCTCTACAGCGCTGTCCTTCTCCCTAGCGCCTCTTTCGTCTTGAGCGCGAGCTTCACAGTACTGGGTTTCCTGTTAAGCCTCGGGTTGCCGCGTTTACTCATGCTTCCCCATTCATGCCCTCACCCGATATCCGTGCATTCGAGCAAGCAAAAGTGAAGATGAGAACAGAATGGGAACCCGGCTTCTCGGCGCAGAAAATGTCCGCGCTGATCCCACTTACGAACTGATCCCCAGTGGAATACCTAAGAAATCGTGATTCGGATGTTCGAGTAACTACGATGAGTTCGCATAAACTCCACTGTGGAGCCGGGCGTTCAAGGACAGGTCGAGGTTTGCGCCCATCCTTCAGTGAAACCTAAAGTGATTTACGCGGAAACCTTTATAGATAAATAGCTTGCAACGCAAATGTCCTAAATTTTGACTTATCTCGGTATGACTACCATTAGCAAAATCACCAAAGCTATTCAGGCGTTGGATAATGAGGCAAAGGTTTTGGTGGGTCGGCTGCCGGCAAGGACAACGTTGAAAGTAGCGAAAACCCTGAGCGAGTCCGCGCAGCTGTGGAAACGTTGGATTTCCCTTCCAAAATCAGCGCCTGAGGGTGCTGATCCGCTCCAGCGTTAACGCTCCCATACACGGCTCTCCCTGGGCTCATTTCAGATATGAGCCCAGGGCCGAGATGAGCTGATCCACGTCTTCTTGGCGCTTTCCTGGAGTAATAGCTTCAGCACCTATCCAGCCAGCCTCGTTGGTTCAATGAGCACAATGTTGTAGGGATGATGGGGCGACATCGGCTGACACTGATATTACGCTTAGGGAAACTCTTATATGGACGCCTCCCGGAGCTCAATACCATGCTGGCGTATAGGTAGGAGCAGTCTTATATCCGGCCTGTTGTGCAGGCCGGAAAAACCTGCTGGCCCTGATGGGATCCGCTGACGAGGCCACATCTGAAAATCGAGCTGAAGGCTGTGCCCGTGGCTAATATTCCCTACCAGGTTTACCCCGTCACGTTCTGATTAGAGGAAAAACTATGAATTAAAAACAGTAAAGGTCTGCTTTTCGACCGAGTCAGAATTTTTTGAACCTCGTGCGCAGAGGACATCAAAAAACGGTGGGTATTTCAGACCTTCATTAGGGCAATCAGGGCTGAGTCAACCAGCCTGTTCTATAATGCGATTATTGATTTTTTTGGCAACTACTCCCCACGAAAAGCCTTAATCAGGCCTTTAAATGAACCATTGAGTCGAGTGAACGCTGCCTCGAAATGAATTTCATTTTCCGTATACTTCGCAAGTTCGACTTGCTGGTCCACGGTATTTTGGTCAAGGGACGGTTGATTTGGAGTTCTGTAAAGCAAAGCACTCCCATCAATTTCGCCTGTTGATCCGTTCCCAGCAATATGTTTTAGGTTTGTTGTTTGTAACGAAAACTGAGTATCCGCCACCCGTTTTGACTGCTCTGCAAGCAAGGCAGGAAAATCCAAGTCGCGGGCCTTGAAGTTGGGTGTATCGGCGTTAGCGATATTATTGCTCAGTACCTCAGCTCTTTGGCTGCGATAAATTAACGCTCTTTCCGCAGAGCCAACGACTTTTTCAAAATTAATACTCACGCCTGATCACCTGTGTGAAAGTGGAATTACCAGTCCCAACGCAATACGCATATCGAACACTCAAGGTTAAAAGCAATGCGTCCGCGTCGGCGAATTTCAGATCCTGTTCCGCTGTTCCAAAACCGTCGATTCTCCTTGAAAATGACTGGAAGCTTACAAAATCGTAATATATAAATTTTTAAGCGGTTAAATGCGCTGCAATGTTGCGTGGATGAGCGAGACCTTAGGGATTAAACCACCTGCTGTTCAAGAAGAAAGTGTCAACCTGACACAACTGTAATATTCACCTAAGGTTCCTGACAGGGGATGAGTCCTAAAGTTATATCGAGCCTTGAGCTCGGCCCCAAGAATCACCTTTAATGTGAATTCAACGGGGTGACCAAAACTTATTCGAGGATACCCCCATGAAATCCATGAAAACCCTGTTTGTCATAGCCGCTCTGGCCGTCTCTTCTCTGGCGATGGCCGAAGGTGGTGGTGACCGGACATTCGCACGCATAGAAGCGGCCAGGAAGAGCTCCATGGACGCGCACCAGGTTGCGCAGAAACAAGGCACTCAAACGCCGGTAGTGAAGAGCAACGCCAAGGCGGCCGACCAGGCCAAATATTGAGCGGCTTGATGCAATCCCAAGCTGACAGAAATGTAATCACCGTGATGGTTAAAATGTGGCAATTTCTCAGCTCGCCTGCCGTATGAGTTTCGTCATTTGCGGCGGCGGGCAAGGCTCATAAGGATTCGAGACGAACTCCTGAGAGAATCCCCCCAACCTGTAAGCAAAACGCACAGTGTGTTTCGCACGGTTTCCCTTTTGACTGACTGGACATAAATGGCATGCATTCCAAAACCTCTAGGCGGACATTCGTCAAAGGCCTGGCCGCTGGTGGCATTCTCGGCGGTCTTGGTCTGTGGCGCACGCCTGTATGGGCAGTGACCAGCCCTGGCTTTCCGAGCGTACTTACAGGTAACGAGTTTGATCTGTTTATTGGTGAAACCCCTGTAAACATAACTGGCTCGCCGCGCACAGCCATGACCATCAATGGTTCGTTGCCCGGACCTTTACTGCGCTGGCGCGAAGGCGAGACGGTCACACTGCGTGTGAAAAATCGCCTAGACCAGGACACCTCCATCCATTGGCACGGGATCATTCTGCCCGCCAACATGGACGGTGTACCGGGTTTGAGTTTCCATGGCATCGCGCCCGATGGCATGTACGAGTACAAATTCAAGGTGCATCAGAACGGTACGTACTGGTACCACAGCCACTCTGGTTTGCAGGAGCAAGCAGGCGTTTACGGTCCAATC
>NZ_LACH01000034.1:34862-123518 GCF_000968015.1 Pseudomonas fluorescens | reverse complement strand
GCCGTCCCCTATGCCGATGCCCGCAATTTAAGCGACACAGCAAACCCCCTGTAGGAGTGAGCCTGCTCGCGATAGCGATATATCAGTCACCACCTATTTCGAATGATAGATTGCTATCGCGAGCAGGCTCACTCCTACATTGGGTCTGTGGTGTGGCAGGGGCAAATTCCAGGCATAAAAAAAGCACCCCGAGGGGTGCTTTTTTGTGGCTGCTCGCTTAGCGTTTCAGCGAGGCCGGCAGGTGCGGCTGGATGGCCGTCAGTACTGCTTTGAAGCATTTGGTGTTGCCGGCAACGACGTGGCCTTTCTCAAGGAAGTCGTGACCGCCGGTGAAGTCGCTCACCAGGCCGCCTGCTTCCTGAATCAGCAGGGCGCCTGCAGCCATGTCCCACTCGGACAGGCCCGACTCCCAGAAGGCGTCGAAACGGCCGGCCGCTACGTAAGCCAGGTCCAGGCTCGCCGAGCCAGCGCGGCGGATGCCGGCAGTCTGGCCAACCAGGGCGCGGAACATGCCCAGGTAGTTGTCGAGGTTGTCCATCTGGTCATCGCGGAACGGGAAGCCGGTACCCAGCAGGGCGCCATCCAGGCTGGTGCGGCCGCTGACGCGCAGACGACGACCGTTCAGTTGGGCGCCGCGACCACGGCTGGCGGTGAATTCTTCCTGGCGAACCGGGTCCAGAACAACAGCGTGTTCCAGGCGACCGCGGTATTTGCAGGCGATGCTGACAGCGAAGTGTGGAATGCCGCGCAGGAAGTTGGTGGTGCCGTCCAGTGGGTCGATGATCCACAGGTAGTCTTCGCCTTCGCCGCTGCCCGGGTGCATGCCGGTTTCTTCGCCGAGAATGCCGTGGGTAGGGTAGGCCTTGCGCAGCGCGTCGATGATTTTCTGTTCGGCGGCGCGATCCACCTCGGATACGTAATCCTTGGCGTCTTTTTCGTCGACCTTGATGGTATCCAGGCGCTCGATGGAGCGGAAGATCAATTCACTGGCGCTGCGGGCGGCGCGCAGCGCGATATTCAGCATGGGCTGCATGGATGTGTCACCTAAGGTTGTTAAAGAAAGCCGGGCATTCTATCAGAACTTTTCTACAGGTGAAGGTCAGTGTTCGCTTTCATAGCTTAACGGTAGGTTGAGCTGTAAGATTCTGCTCCCCATTATTGTGTTCGAGAGCGCCTCCCTTGCTGCAAAACATTCGTGTCGTCCTGGTCAATACCAGCCATCCCGGGAATATCGGCGGGGCTGCGCGTGCCATGAAGAACATGGGCCTGTCGCGGCTGGTGCTGGTCGAACCGAGGTTGTTCCCGCATCACGAAGCCGATGCTCGTGCTTCAGGTGCCGGTGACATCCTTGAAAACGCGCAAGTCGTCGCCACCTTGGAAGATGCCTTGGTTGGCTGCAATTTGGTGCTCGGCACCAGCGCCCGTGACCGTCGCATTCCCTGGCCGTTGCTCGATCCCCGTGAATGCGGAGTGAAAGTGGTCGAGGAAGCTGCGTCGGGAGCCGAGATTGCCTTGGTCTTTGGTCGTGAAGATTCCGGCCTGACCAATGAAGAGCTGCAGCGATGTCACTATCACGTGCACATCCCATCAGACCCTGGGTTCAGTTCGCTGAACCTTGGGGCGGCGGTGCAGGTGTTGAGTTATGAAGTGCGTATGTCCTGGCTCGCGGCCCAAGGTCAACCGAGCAAGATCGAGAAGGATGAAGTGGCGTCCACCAAAAGTGGTGAGCTGGCGACCATGGATGAGCTGGAGCGATTCTATGAGCACCTGGAGCAAACCCTGGTGGCCATTGAGTTTCTCGATCCGGAAAAGCCACGGCACTTGATGGCGCGCCTGCGCCGGTTGTACGGACGCAGCTCGGTCAGCCGGGCGGAAATGAATATATTGCGTGGCATCCTCACGGAAACCCAGAAAGCGGCCCGTGGTGAGCTTCTTAAGCGGAAGGATTAAAAATGTTCGAGCGTTTGCGTGAAGATATCCAGAGTGTTTTCCATCGTGATCCGGCAGCGCGCAACGCTTTTGAAGTTCTGACGTGCTACCCGGGCATGCACGCCATCTGGATCCATCGCCTGTCGTCAGCCCTGTGGGGCATGGGCTGGAAGTGGCTGGCGCGACTGGTGTCGAACTTCGGTCGCTGGTTGACCGGGATCGAGATTCATCCGGGCGCCAAGGTCGGTCGTCGCTTCTTTATCGACCATGGCATGGGCATCGTCATCGGTGAGACTGCTGAGATCGGCAACGACGTCACCCTTTATCAGGGTGTGACCCTGGGTGGCACCAGCTGGAACAAGGGCAAGCGTCACCCGACGCTTGAAGATGGGGTTGTGGTCGGCGCGGGTGCCAAGGTGCTTGGTCCGTTTACGGTCGGCGCTGGCGCGAAGGTCGGTTCCAACGCCGTGGTGACCAAGGCTGTGCCAGCCGGGGCGACAGTGGTTGGTATTCCGGGGCGGATCATCGTCAAATCCGATGAAGAGCAGGACGCCAAGCGCAAGGCCATGGCCGAGAAGATCGGTTTCGATGCCTACGGTGTTGGCGAAGACATGCCGGACCCGGTGGCGCGTGCCATCAATCAGTTGCTCGATCATTTGCAGGCGGTTGATGGCCGTCTGGAGGGGATGTGCGGGGCGCTGAAGGACCTGGGCAGCAACTATTGCGCCAAGGATCTGCCTGAGTTGCGCGAAGAAGACTTCGCCTGCGTCAAGGATAAGGATGAAAGCAAGGCCAGCTAAACCGAGTCGACTTCAATCGCGAGCAGGCTCACTCCTACATTTGAAATGCGTTTCCCTGTAGGAGTGAGCCTGCTCGCGAAGAGCGATGACTCGGTATTGCTGGCTGTAACCGCCCAGCCTTTGCTATGATGCGCCCGCTCTTTTGCGGGTAATCCTGACTAAAGTACTAGGTCTTATAGTTGACTTAAACACTCGGGAATTGCATACTCGCCCCATTCCGAACTCCGTGGTAATTGTCCATGCGACTGACTACAAAAGGCCGATACGCCGTGACCGCCATGCTTGACCTGGCGTTGCACGCGCAGCACGGGCCGGTGTCCCTGGCCGATATCTCCGAGCGCCAAGGCATCTCCCTGTCCTACCTCGAACAGCTCTTCGCCAAATTGCGCCGCAGCAATCTGGTGTCCAGCGTCCGTGGTCCGGGCGGCGGCTATCAGCTGTCGCGCGACATGCAGGGTATCCAGGTCGCTCAGGTGATCGATGCGGTGAACGAATCGGTCGATGCCACCAAATGCCAGGGCCAGGGTGATTGCCATCAAGGCGACACCTGTCTGACCCACCACTTGTGGTGCGATCTGAGCCTGCAGATTCACGAATTTCTCAGCGGTATCAGCTTGGCTGACCTTGTCACTCGCCGTGAGGTACAAGAAGTAGCCCAGCGTCAGGATCAGCGCCGTTGCAACAGCAAAGCGCCGCGCCTGGACAAGATTGAAGCGTCCGCCGTCGAATGACAGCCAAAGAGCTAGCGGCACGCCAGCCAGCCTGATTTAGGAGATAGTCCATGAAATTGCCGATTTACCTTGATTACTCTGCGACCACCCCGGTTGATCCGCGTGTAGCGCAAAAAATGAGTGAATGCCTGCTGGTTGACGGAAACTTCGGTAACCCGGCGTCCCGTTCTCACGTGTTCGGCTGGAAAGCTGAAGAGTCCGTCGAAAACGCTCGTCGTCAGGTCGCTGACCTGGTCAACGCCGACCCGCGTGAAATCGTCTGGACCTCCGGTGCCACCGAGTCCGACAACCTGGCAATCAAGGGTGCGGCGCATTTCTATGCCACCAAAGGCAAACACCTGATCACCACCAAGATTGAGCACAAGGCTGTCCTCGACACCATGCGCCAACTGGAGCGTGAAGGCTTCGAAGTCACCTACATCGAGCCTCGCACTGATGGTCTGGTCACTCCAGAGATGATCGAAGCCGCCCTGCGCGACGACACCATCCTGGTTTCGGTCATGCACGTGAACAACGAAATCGGCACCATCAACGACATCGCAGCCATCGGCGAACTGACCCGTTCCAAGGGCATCCTGTTCCACGTCGACGCTGCTCAGTCCACCGGCAAGGTCGATATCGACCTGTCGAAGCTGAAAGTCGACATGATGTCGTTCTCTGCCCACAAAACCTACGGCCCTAAAGGCATCGGCGCACTGTACGTGAGCCGCAAGCCGCGTGTTCGCATCGAAGCGACCATGCACGGCGGCGGTCACGAACGTGGCATGCGTTCCGGCACCCTGGCGACCCACCAGATCGTCGGCATGGGCGAAGCCTTCCGCGTAGCCAAGGAAGACATGGCTGCCGAGAACATCCGTATCAAGGCCTTGAGCGACCGTTTCTTCAAGCAGGTCGAAGGCCTGGAAGAGCTGTACATCAACGGCAGCATGACCGCCCGCGTTCCGCACAACCTGAACCTGAGCTTCAACTACGTTGAAGGCGAGTCGCTGATCATGGCGCTCAAGGATCTGGCGGTTTCGTCCGGTTCGGCCTGCACCTCGGCTTCCCTTGAGCCTTCGTACGTACTGCGCGCCCTGGGCCGCAACGACGAACTGGCACACAGCTCGATTCGCTTCACCTTCGGCCGTTTCACCACCGAAGAAGAAATCGACTACGCCGCGCAGAAAGTCTGCGAGGCCGTTACCAAGCTGCGCACTCTGTCGCCGCTGTGGGACATGTACAAAGACGGTGTCGACATTTCGAAAATCGAGTGGGCGGCACACTGATTTCAAGTCGCCGCAAACCGGCCCTGCAAGACGCAGGTTTTCAGGGCTCAAGAGCGACTCTCTGATGAGTGAGGATTAAGAATCATGGCTTACAGCGAAAAGGTCATCGACCACTACGAGAACCCGCGCAACGTCGGCAAGATGGACGCGGAAGACCCTGATGTCGGCACCGGCATGGTCGGCGCTCCGGCGTGCGGCGATGTGATGCGCCTGCAGATCAAGGTCAACGAGCAAGGCATCATCGAAGACGCCAAGTTCAAGACCTACGGTTGCGGTTCGGCTATCGCCTCCAGCTCCCTGGCGACCGAGTGGATGAAAGGCAAGACTCTGGATGAAGCAGAGACCATCAAAAACACTCAGTTGGCCGAAGAACTGGCTCTGCCGCCAGTAAAAATTCACTGCTCCGTACTTGCTGAAGACGCTATCAAAGCGGCCGTTCGCGACTACAAGCAGAAGAAAGGCTTGATCTGACTTTCAAGATTTGGCGACGAGTAAGGAGTCACCGATGGCTATCAGCATGACAGAAGCGGCTGCTCAACACGTGCGACGCTCCCTCAACGGGCGCGGCAAAGGTGAAGGGATTCGTCTGGGTGTTCGCACCACGGGCTGTTCCGGCCTTGCCTACGTGCTGGAGTTTGTCGACGAGGTGGTTGCAGAGGATCAGGTGTTCGAAAGTCACGGCGAGAAAGTGATCATCGACCCGAAAAGCCTGGCCTACCTGGACGGCACCGAACTCGATTTCGTCAAGGAAGGGTTGAACGAAGGCTTCAAGTTCAACAATCCCAACGTGCGCGGTGAATGTGGCTGCGGCGAAAGCTTCAACATCTGAGGCTGCGCGTGGGTACTCCTTGTCATTTCGCTTTATTTGAGCTGAAACCGAGCTTCCGTCTGGATCTCGATCAGTTGGCCACGCGCTATCGTGAGTTGGCGCGCGGTGTTCATCCGGACCGCTTTGCAGACGCTTCCGAGCGCGAGCAGCGGCTGGCGCTAGAGCAATCCGCGAGCCTCAACGAGGCCTATCAGACGCTCAAAAGTCCCCCAAAGCGCGCGCGTTACTTGCTCGCCATGGGCGGCCGCGAGCTGCCGCTGGAGGTCACGGTGCATGATCCGGAGTTTCTTCTGCAGCAGATGGAGCTGCGTGAAGAGCTCGAAGACCTGCAAGACAGCGCCGATCTGGCGGGTGTTGCAGTGTTCAAGCGTCGCCTGAAGACTGCGCAGGATGAACTGAACGAAAGCTTCGCAGCCTGTTGGGATGATGCAGCGCAACGTGAACAGGCCGAACGCCTGATGCGGCGCATGCAGTTCCTCGACAAGCTCACCTACGAAGTGCGCCAGTTAGAAGAGCGCCTCGACGATTAACCCAGTGCCGCTCCGGTCGCACGCCTGATATACAGATAAGTCCTGATAACGATGGCCCTACTGCAGATCGCCGAACCCGGCCAAAGTCCTCAACCGCACCAGCGTCGTCTGGCTGTGGGGATCGACTTGGGTACTACCAATTCGCTGGTCGCTGCGTTGCGCAGTGGTCTTTCCGAACCTCTGGCTGACGCAGACGGGCAGGTCATCCTGCCGTCTGCCGTGCGCTACCACGCGGACCGCGTTGAAGTCGGCGAGTCGGCCAAGCTGGCTGCCGCCACCGATCCTTTGAACACCGTGCTGTCGGTCAAGCGCTTGATGGGTCGTGGTCTGTCCGACGTCAAGCAATTGGGCGATCAACTGCCGTACCGCTTTGTCGGCGGCGAATCGCACATGCCGTTCATCGACACGATCCAGGGCCCGAAAAGCCCGGTCGAAGTCTCTGCCGATATCCTCAAGGTGTTGCGTCAGCGCGCCGAAGCGACGTTGGGTGGCGAACTGGTAGGCGCGGTGATCACCGTTCCGGCCTATTTCGACGATGCTCAGCGTCAAGCCACCAAGGATGCGGCCAAACTGGCCGGTCTTAATGTGCTGCGTCTGCTCAATGAGCCGACCGCTGCCGCTGTTGCTTACGGTCTGGATCAGCATGCTGAAGGCCTGGTCGCTATTTATGACCTGGGTGGCGGCACCTTCGATATTTCGATTCTGCGCCTGACCGGCGGTGTGTTTGAGGTTTTGGCTACCGGCGGCGACAGCGCGCTGGGCGGCGATGACTTCGACCACGCAATCGCTGGCTGGATCATCGAGAGCGCCGGTCTGTCCGCCGACCTCGATCCAGGTGCGCAACGCCATCTGCTGCAAACCGCTTGTGCGGCCAAAGAAGCCCTGACCAATGCCTCGTCCGTTGAAGTCGCTTATGGCGACTGGAAAGCCGAGCTGACCCGTGAAGCCTTCAATGCGCTGATCGAGCCTATGGTTGCTCGCAGCCTGAAAGCCTGTCGCCGCGCTGTTCGTGATTCCGGCATCGAGCTGGAAGAAGTGCACGCAGTGGTCATGGTCGGTGGTTCGACTCGTGTGCCTCGCGTTCGCGAAGCGGTCGCTGAAGCCTTCGGTCGCGAGCCGCTGACCGAAATCGATCCGGATCAAGTGGTGGCCATTGGTGCCGCGATCCAGGCCGATACTCTGGCTGGCAACAAGCGTGATGGCGATGAGTTGCTGTTGCTTGACGTGATTCCGTTGTCCCTGGGGCTGGAAACCATGGGCGGCCTGATGGAGAAGGTGATTCCACGCAACACCACCATCCCTGTCGCCCGCGCTCAGGACTTCACGACTTATAAAGATGGCCAGTCGGCCATGGCGATCCACGTACTGCAGGGCGAGCGCGAGCTGATCAGCGACTGCCGTTCCCTGGCGCGCTTCGAATTGCGCGGCATTCCGGCGATGGTGGCCGGTGCGGCGAAGATTCGCGTGACCTTCCAGGTCGATGCCGACGGTCTGCTCAGTGTTTCTGCCCGCGAACTGGGCTCGGGTATTGAGGCCAGCATCCAGGTCAAGCCGTCCTACGGTCTGACGGATGGCGAAATCGCCAAAATGCTCAAGGACTCGTTCCAGCATGCCAACGACGACAAGGTCGCTCGAGTGTTGCGTGAACAGCAGGTCGATGCCCAGCGCCTGATCGAAGCGGTGCAGGGCGCCCTCGATGTCGATGGCGAGCGTTTGCTCGACGCCGAAGAGCGCATGGTCATCGAATTGCAGATGCAGGAACTGACCGAATTGATGAAAGGCACCGATGGTTACGCCATCGAGCAGCAGACCAAACGTCTGTCGCAAGTGACCGACGCCTTTGCTGCCCGCCGCCTGGACTCGACGGTGAAAGCCGCTCTGGCGGGGCGCAACCTGAATGAGATTGAGGAATAACGATGCCGCAGGTCATTTTTCTGCCACACGAGAAGTTCTGCCCGGAAGGTATGGTTGTGGAGGCTGAGCCTGGCACATCCATTCTCGAACTGGCCCACGAACACCATATCGAGATGGAAAGCGCCTGTGGCGGCGTCTGCGCCTGCACCACCTGTCATTGCATCATTCGTGAAGGCTTTGACTCGCTGGAAGAGGCGGACGAGCTGGAAGAAGACTTTCTGGATCGTGCCTGGGGTCTGGAGGCGCAATCGCGTCTAGGCTGTCAGGCGATCGTCGCAAATGAAGACCTGACTATCGAAATTCCGAAATACTCGCTCAACCATGCGGCCGAAGCGCCGCACTGATTCAAGGAACTGAAATGAGTCTGAAATGGGTTGATGTGCTGGAAATCGCGATCCAGCTGGCTGAATCCAAGCCGGATGTGGATCCGCGTTATGTGAACTTCGTCGATCTGCACCAATGGGTGCTGGCATTGCCGGAGTTCAGTGATGATCCGACCCGCGGTGGCGAGAAGGTGCTTGAAGCCATTCAGGCCGCCTGGATCGAAGAAGCAGACTGAGTCTGCGCCGTACGCAGTTAGGCAATACCAAAGAACCCGCGTATAATTCGCGGGTTTAATTTTTCGCAAATTACCGTTTCTGGAGTTACACCATGGCTGTTCAACGTACTTTCTCCATCATCAAGCCTGACGCTGTTGCAAAAAACGTTATCGGCGAGATCACCACTCGTTTCGAAAAAGCTGGCCTGCGCGTTGTAGCTTCGAAACTGAAGCAACTGTCCAAAGCTGAAGCTGAAGGCTTCTACGCTGAGCACAGCGCTCGTGGTTTCTTCAACGACCTGGTTGCTTTCATGATCTCCGGTCCGGTTGTCGTTCAGGTTCTGGAAGGCGAAAACGCTATCGCTCTGAACCGTGAGCTGATGGGCGCTACCAACCCTAAAGAAGCTGCTGCCGGTACCATCCGCGCTGACTTCGCTGATTCCATCGACGCCAACGCTGTACACGGTTCGGACTCCGAAGCCGCTGCTGCTCGCGAAATCTCGTACTTCTTCGCAGCTACTGAAGTAACCACTCGCTAAGCATTGGCTTAAGAGTGAAGGTGAATCCATGACTACATCGACTGTAAAAACCAACCTGCTGGGTCTGACTCAACAGGAAATGGAAAAATTCTTCGACTCAATCGGGGAGAAGCGTTTCCGTGCCGGTCAGGTAATGAAATGGATTCACCACCTTGGCGTCGATGATTTCGACGCCATGACGAACGTCAGCAAGGCCTTGCGCGACAAGCTCAAGGTTATTGCCGAGGTTCGTGGTCCTGAAGTGGTCAGCGAGGACATCTCCACCGACGGCACCCGTAAGTGGGTGGTGCGCGTGGCGTCCGGCAGCTGCGTCGAGACCGTGTACATTCCCCAGGGCAAACGCGGCACTTTGTGCGTTTCGTCCCAGGCAGGCTGTGCCCTGGATTGCAGTTTCTGCTCCACCGGCAAGCAAGGATTCAACAGCAACCTCACTGCCGCCGAAGTCATCGGCCAGGTGTGGATTGCCAATAAATCGTTCGGCAGCATCCCGGCGACCGCCGACCGTGCCATCACCAACGTGGTGATGATGGGCATGGGTGAGCCGCTGCTGAACTTCGACAACGTCGTGGCTGCCATGCATCTGATGATGGATGACCTGGGCTACGGGATCTCCAAGCGCCGTGTAACCCTGTCTACCTCGGGTGTGGTGCCGATGATCGATGAGCTGTCCAAGCACATCGACGTCTCCCTGGCGTTGTCCCTGCACGCACCGAACGACGCATTGCGTAACCAATTGGTGCCGATCAACAAGAAGTATCCGCTTAAGATGCTGCTCGAGTCGTGCCAGCGCTACATGTCGTCCCTGGGCGAGAAGCGCGTGCTGACCATTGAGTACACGTTGCTCAAGGACATCAACGACAAGGTCGAACACGCGGTCGAAATGATCGAGTTGCTCAAGAACATCCCGTGCAAGATCAACCTGATTCCGTTCAACCCGTTCCCGCATTCCGGTTACGAGCGCCCGAGCAACAACGCGATTCGTCGTTTCCAGGATCAGCTTCACCATGCCGGTTTCAATGTCACCGTACGCACCACCCGCGGTGAAGACATCGATGCCGCGTGTGGCCAATTGGTAGGGCAGGTGCTGGATCGCACCCGTCGCAGCGAGCGTTATATCGCCGTGCGTGAGTTAAGCGCCGAAAACGATATCGCACAGAACGCTGCGAACAATAATTAAGAGAGGATCTCTATGTCCCTGCGCTTAGCGCTGCTTTTGCTGTTGGCCAGCCTGTGTGCTGGTTGTGTCCTGTCGGGCGATTTCAACCCGATGAAGACCAGCAAGGGCCGCGACGAGGCGCGCGTTGCCTATGTGCAGCTGGGCTTGGGGTACTTGCAGCAGGGTATGACCGAACGGGCGAAAGTACCGTTGAAGAAAGCGCTGGATCTGGATGACGCGGATCCGGATGCCAACGCTGCGCTGGGCCTGGTATTCCAGGCAGAGATGGAGCCGGAGCTGGCGGATCAGCATTTTCGCAAGGCGCTGTCTTCCCGCCCCAACGATGCGCGAATCCTGAATAACTACGGCAGTTTTCTTTTCGAAGAGAAACGCTACAAAGAAGCTTACGAGCGCTTTGAACAGGCCGCCGCCGATACCTTGTATCCTGAGCGTTCGCGGGTGTTCGAGAGCCTCGGAATGACCGCTTCGAAGCTGGGGCAGCGTGATCTGGCCCAGCAGCAGCTGGAAAAAGCCCTGCGTTTGAATCGCCAACAGCCACGTGCATTACTGGAAATGGCTGAGTTGTCCTTCGAAGACAGGCATTATGTGCCCGCGCGTGACTATTACGATCGTTTTAGCCTGCTCACCGAGCAAAATGCACGTAGTCTATTGCTCGGCGTTCGGCTGGCAAAAGTGTTCGATGATCGCGACAAGGCCGCCAGTTTCGGCCTGCAACTAAAACGACTCTATCCCGGTACGCCGGAATATCAGCAATACCTGTCGGAGCAATGATGAAAGCGGCGCATCCCGAAGTTGTAGCAGCGAATCGCGTTAATCCCGGTGAGACTTTGCGCCAGGCTCGCGAAAGCAATGGCTGGTCGCTGGCCGAAGTGGCCCTCAAGCTCAACCTCACCGTCAATTCCCTGAGCAATCTGGAAGCCGGCGCTTTCGACAAGCTGCCTGGGCATACCTTTGCTCGCGGTTATATTCGCGCCTACGCGAAATTGCTCGGCATGGATCAAGCCGTACTGGTCCAACAGTTCGACCAATCCACCGGCACCGACTCCCAGGGCAGCAACGTTCATAGCCTGGGACGTATCGAAGAGCCGGTTCGGGTTTCCCACACCATTTTGCGAATTGTCAGCCTGCTGTTGCTGATCGCAGTGATTGGTGGTGGTTTTGTCTGGTGGCAGGATCAAACCTCATTGCGCACCAAAGACCTGACCAGCCTGAGCCCGGAACACGTTGAAGTCGAAGGCGCTGACGGCACCACCCAGATCCATCCGCTGGACGAGCCGGAAGACCAGGCTGTCGCGGAAGGTCAGGCTGAAGGCACAACCGCTCTTGCGTTGCCGCAAGCCGAGAATTCGAGTGAAGCGCCGGCCGAAGCTGAAGCGACTGCGCCTGCTGCACAGGTTGCGCCAGCGCCCACGCCTGTCGCACCTGCCCACAGCACCGCTCCGGTTGTCGCGACTCCGGCCGCGCCAGCCCCGACGGCTCCTGTTGTATCGACCCCGCCTGCAACCGCTTCGGTGACTCCGACCATTCCCGCTCCAGCAGCGGCGGCTCCGGTTGGCGGCCAAGGCCAGGTTCAACTGCAATTCACTGCCGATTGCTGGACGCAAGTGACCGATGGCGCCGGCAAGGTGCTGTTGAGCGGTCTCAAGCGCAAAGGCGAAAACGTTTCTGTGAGCGGCAAGCCACCGTTTACTGTGCGTCTGGGCTTCGCCCGTGGCGCGCAGGTCAGCTACAACGGGCAGGTGGTTGATGTCGCTCCGTTCACCAGTGGCGAGACTGCTCGCCTGAAGTTGGGTCAATAAGTCATGCACGGCGAATCTCCAATCAAACGTCGCGAATCCCGCAAGATCTGGGTCGGTAACGTGCCCGTTGGCGGCGATGCGCCTATCGCTGTGCAGAGCATGACCAACAGCGACACCAATGACGTAGCCGCCACCGTGGCCCAGATCAATCGTCTGGAAGCCGCTGGCGTCGATATCGTGCGAATTTCCGTGCCCGACATGGATGCCGCTGAAGCCTTCGGCAAGATCAAGAAACTGGTCAAAGTACCTTTGGTCGCCGACATCCACTTCGACTACAAGATCGCTCTGCGCGTAGCCGAACTGGGCGTTGACTGCCTGCGCATCAACCCGGGCAACATCGGTCGCGAAGACCGCGTGCGTGCTGTAGTTGATGCCGCCCGTGATCGCGGGATTCCGATCCGCATCGGCGTGAACGCCGGTTCCCTGGAAAAAGACCTGCAAAAGAAATACGGCGAGCCGACCCCGGCAGCGCTGGTTGAGTCTGCCCTGCGTCACGTCGAGCACCTTGAGCGTCTGAACTTCCAGGACTTCAAGGTCAGCGTGAAAGCTTCTGACGTGTTCATGGCCGTCGCCGCTTACCGCTTGCTGGCCAAGGAAATCGTTCAGCCGCTGCACCTGGGCATCACCGAAGCCGGTGGTTTGCGTTCAGGCACGGTGAAATCCGCCGTGGGCCTCGGTATGCTGCTCGCCGAAGGGATTGGCGATACTATTCGCATCTCGTTGGCGGCCGACCCGGTCGAGGAAGTGAAAGTCGGCTACGACATTCTCAAGTCCCTGCATCTGCGTTCCCGTGGCATCAACTTCATCGCCTGCCCGAGCTGCTCGCGGCAGAATTTTGATGTGGTCAAAACCATGAACGAGCTGGAAGGGCGCCTCGAAGACCTGCTGGTGCCGCTGGATGTCGCAGTCATCGGTTGCGTGGTCAACGGGCCGGGTGAAGCCAAAGAAGCCCATATCGGCTTGACCGGTGGCACACCAAACCTGATTTACATCGACGGCAAGCCGTCGCAGAAACTGACGAATGACAATCTGGTGGATGAGCTTGAACGCTTGATCCGCCAGAAAGCGGCCGAAAAGGTCGAAGCTGACGCGGCAGTCATCGCCCGCGGCTGAGCCCGACTGAAGAGCCGAACGAATTTAAGGATTTATAGTGAGCAAGTCTCTGCAAGCCATACGTGGCATGAACGACATCCTGCCCGAGCAGACTCCCCTGTGGCGTCATTTCGAAAGCACCGTCTCGCGTTTGCTGGATAACTACGGTTATAAGCAGATCCGCATGCCGATCGTCGAGTTCACCGAGCTGTTCAAGCGCTCCATCGGTGAGGTAACCGACATCGTCGAAAAAGAGATGTACACCTTCGACGACCGCAACGGCGACTCCCTGACCCTGCGCCCTGAAGGCACGGCGGCCTGCGTGCGTGCGGTGCTTGAGCACGGCATCACCGGCGGCGGTCAGGTACAGAAACTCTGGTACATCGGCCCGATGTTCCGCCACGAACGTCCGCAGAAAGGCCGTTATCGCCAGTTCCACCAGATCGGTTGCGAAGTCTTCAACCTCGACGGTCCGGATATCGACGCCGAGCTGATCGTGCTGACCTGGCGTCTGTGGGGCGAGCTGGGCATCCGTGATGCGGTCAAGCTCGAACTCAACAGCCTGGGCACTGCCGAGTCCCGCGGTCGTTATCGCGAAGCGCTGGTCGAGTTCCTCTCGGCCCGCCTGGACAAGCTGGACGAAGACAGCCAGCGCCGTCTGAAGACCAACCCTTTGCGGGTTCTGGATACCAAGAACGCTGACACTCAAGCCGTGTTGGTCGACGCGCCGAAAATGGCCGACTACCTGGACGAAGAATCCCGCGTGCACTTCGAAGGCCTCAAGGCTCGCCTGGACGCCGCCGGCATTCCTTACGTGATCAACCCGAAGCTGGTTCGCGGGCTGGATTACTACAGCAAGACCGTTTTCGAATGGGTCACCGACAAGCTGGGCGCCCAGGGCACCGTGTGTGCTGGTGGTCGTTACGACGGTCTGGTGGAGCAGATGGGCGGCAAGCCGACCCCTGGCGTTGGTTTCGCCATGGGCATCGAACGCCTGGTGCTGTTGCTTGAAACCCTGGAGCAGATCCCGGAAGAGATTTCCCGTCAGGTCGACGTCTACCTCTGCGCCTTCGGTGAAGCCGCAGAGCTGGCCGGTCTGGCCCTGAGTGAACGTGTTCGTGATCAATTGCCCAACCTGCGCCTGCAAGTGAATGCCGGCGCCGGCAGCTTCAAAAGCCAATTCAAGAAAGCCGACAAGAGCGGTGCGTTGTACGCGCTGATCCTCGGTGACGACGAAATGGCCCAGCAAATGGTAGGTTTCAAACCCCTGCGTGGCCAGGGCGAACAACAAAGCATTGCCTGGGATGCGCTTGCTGCACACCTGGCCACCTGCGTCGTGCAGGGTTGAAGCTGTCAAACAGCCGATTTAGCGATTAAGGAGTATTGGGGTGTCGAGTACCGAAGACGAACAGTTGTCGGATTTGAAGGACTGGTGGACACGCAACGGCAAGCCCCTGGTCACTGGCGGCCTGTTGGCGCTGGTCATCGTGTTCGGCTGGCAGGCCTTTCACAAGTATCAGAGCAATCAGTCGCAAGGCGCCTCGATGCTCTATCAGCAACTGCTGGAAACCACGCTGACGCCAGACGGCAAGCCTGATGCCGCCCGTGTTGCGGACCTGGCCGGCAAGCTCAACAGCGAGTTCGGCGGTAGCGCTTACGCGCAGTACGGCAGCCTGTTCGTGGCAAAAGTCGCGGTCGACAGCGGCAAGCTGGATGACGCAGCCAGCGAGCTGAAAGCCATTGTCGCCAAACCGGCCAACCCGGCGCTGGGCGAAATTGCCCGTCAGCGCCTGGCGCAGGTGCTGGCCGCGCAGAACAAGGCCGATGAAGCCCTGAAACTGCTCGAAGGCGATGCCGATAAAGCATTCCTGGCCACTCGCGAAGAACTCAAAGGCGACCTGCTGGTGCAGTTGGGTCGTACCGACGAAGCGAACGCGGCGTATCAAAAAGCCAAGGCGGCACTGTCGGATGAAGCGGCAGTGGGTGGCCTACAAATCAAGCTGGACGACCTGGCCAAAGGGGATGCGTGACGTGATTCGTTGGAAACATGCAGCATTGCTGACTCTGGCCATATTGGCCGCGGGTTGCAGCAGCAACAGCAAAAAAGAACTGCCACCGGCCGAGTTGACCGACTTCAAAGAAGAAGTGGTTCTGCAAAAGCAGTGGAGTCGTTCGATCGGTGACGGTCAGGGCGATTCGTACAACATGCTGGTTCCGGCGATCGATGGCGATACCATCTATGCCGCCGACGTCACCGGCGTGGTGATGGCGATGGATCGCAGCAATGGCGACGTCAAATGGAAGAAAGATCTCGAACTGTCTGTTTCCGGCGCTGTCGGCGTCAGTTACGGTCTGCTCCTGATCGGTACGATCAAGGGTGAAATCGTTGCCCTGGACGCCATCAACGGTGAAGAGAAATGGCGCGCTCGCGTGTCCAGTGAAGTCCTCGCACCGCCGGCCAATAACGGTGATGTCGTTGTAGTTCAGACTCAGGATGACCGTCTGATCGGTCTGGATGCCGCTACCGGCACCCAGCGCTGGTTGTATGACAGTACTCCGGCGGTATTGACCCTGCGCGGCACCAGTGCGCCGATCGTCACCAACCGCCTCGCAGTGGCTGGCCTGTCGACCGGTAAAGTGGTCGCTCTCGATATTTCCAACGGCGTGCCGGTATGGGAACAACGTGTAGCGATTCCACAAGGTCGTTCGGAACTGGAGCGCGTTGTCGATATCGACGGCGGCCTGCTGCTGTCCGGCGGTACGCTGTATGTCGCCAGCTATCAGGGTCGCGTTGCGGCACTGGATCTGGAAAGCGGTCGTCAACTCTGGCAGCGTGATGCTTCCAGCTATGCCGGTGTCGCCCAGGGTTTTGGCAACGTCTACGTGAGCCTGTCTTCGGGCACCGTTGAAGGCGTCGACGAACGTTCCACCACAGCCTTGTGGAGCAACGATTCGCTGGCCCGTCGTCAACTGTCGGCTCCGGAAGTGTTCTCCAGCTATGTTGCAGTCGGTGATATGGAAGGTTACCTGCATCTGCTGAGCCAGGTGGACGGTCGTTTCGTCGGCCGCGAGCGCATCGACAGCGACGGCCTGCGTGCCCGTCCGCTGGTGGTGGGTGACACGATTTATGTGTATGGCAACAGTGGCAAGCTGGAAGCCCTGACCATTAAGTAAAGGTTTGACTATGCTTGGGGTTAAACCCCAGGCAGCCCCGTTCGACGGGGTTCGCAGCGCCCTCAAGCGCTGCCCCGAGCACCAGCCGCTGCCTCGCAGCGGCTTTTGTATTTTCTGAAATAACGAAGTGGAGAGCCGCATGGTTCCCGTAATCGCCCTGGTGGGCCGACCGAACGTCGGCAAGTCCACCTTGTTCAACCGCCTGACCAGGACCCGTGACGCCATCGTTGGCGACTTGTCCGGTCTGACCCGTGATCGCCAATACGGTGAGGCCAAGTGGCAAGGGCGTTCCTACATTCTGGTCGACACCGGCGGTATCTCCGGTGACGAGCACGGTATGGACGAAAAAATGGCCGAGCAGTCGCTGCTGGCCATTGAAGAAGCCGATGTCGTTCTGTTCCTGGTAGATGCCAAGGCCGGTTTCACCGCCGCCGACCAGATGATCGCCGAGCATTTGCGCAAACGTAACAAGCGTTCCTACGTGGTTGCCAACAAGGTCGACAACATCGACCCTGAAATGGCCCGCGCCGAATTCGCCCCGTTGGGCATGGGCCACGCGATTCCGATCGCCGGTGCTCATGGTCGTGGCATCACCCAGATGCTGGAAATCGCCCTCAGCGACTTCCCGAAAGACGATGACGAGCTGGAAGAAGGCGAGGAAGAGATCGTTGCCGAAGGCGAGGAAGCCAAGCGCATTCCTGGCCCTAGCGAAAAAGACGGGATCAAGATCGCGATCATCGGCCGCCCGAACGTCGGCAAGTCGACCCTGGTCAATCGCATGCTCGGTGAAGACCGGGTAATCGTCTATGACGAGCCCGGCACCACCCGCGACAGTATCTACATCCCGTTCGAGCGTAACGACGAGAAGTACACGCTGATCGACACCGCCGGTGTGCGCAAGCGCGGCAAGATCCACGAAGAAGTCGAAAAATTCTCCGTGGTCAAAACCCTGCAAGCGATCAAAGACGCCAACGTTGTGATCTTTGTGATGGACGCCCGCGAAGGCGTGGTCGATCACGATCTCAACCTGCTGGGCTTCGCCATTGAGTCGGGTCGTGCGCTGGTGATCGCGATCAACAAGTGGGACGGCATGACGCCGAGCGAGCGAGACTTCGTGAAGGTCGAGCTGCAACGTCGACTGTTCTTCGTTGACTACGCCGACATTCACTTCATCTCGGCCCTGCACGGCACGGGCGTGGGCAACCTCTACGCCTCCGTACAGAACTCGTTCAAGTCGGCGGTCACCCGCTGGCCAACCAACCGCCTGACCACGATTCTGGAAGATGCGGTTGGTGAGCACGCGCCACCGATGGTCAACAACCGTCGGATCAAGCTGCGTTATGCCCACTTGGGTGGTGCGAACCCGCCGATCATCGTGATTCACGGTAACCAGATCGAGAAAGTGCCGAAGTCTTACGTGCGCTATCTGGAAAACACTTACCGTCGCGTGTTGAAGCTGGTCGGTACGCCGATCCGCATCGAGTTCAAGGGCGGCGAGAACCCGTACGAAGGCAACAAGACCTCGCTCACCGACCGTCAGGTCAACAAGAAGCGTCGCATGATGTCGCACCACAAGAAAGCCGACAAAAAGCGCCGCGACAAGCGTTGATTCACAACCCCACACCTTTGTGTGTGGGGCTGTTGTGGCGAGGGGATTTATCCCCGTTCGACTGCGCAGCAGTCGTAAAACCAGCTCCGCGGTCAATCTGACTGACCGCAGTGGATGGTTTTGGGGCGGCTACGCCACCCAACGGGGATAAATCCCCTCACCACAGAGTAATGCGGTGATGTTTTGAAAGAAGGGCGCCAGCAGGCGCCCTTTTTTTATGGGCGCTGGATGGGCTATTCTCGGGCTCTCCCGCGCCGCCGTAGAGCCGGGTGTAGAGCAGGGACTCACCGATGATCACCAGTAAGCTGCCGAATGTCGGCATCACTATCTTCACTCAGATGTCTCAGCTTGCGGCGCAAACCGGGGCGCTGAACCTGTCCCAGGGTTTTCCCGATTTCGATGCCCCGCAGGCCCTGTGCGATGCGGTCGGTCGGCATATCGCCAATGGCCACAACCAGTATTCGCCGATGACCGGCCTTCCTGCATTGCGTCAGCAGATTGCGGCGAAGATCGCCCGCAGCTATGGCGTCAATGTGGATGCCGACCATGAAGTGACCGTCACGCCCGGTGCCACCCAGGCGATCTTTTGCGCCATTCAAGCGGTTATCCACAGCGGAGACGAAGTGATCGTCTTCGATCCGGCCTACGACAGTTATGAACCTTCGGTTGAACTGGCCGGTGGTCGCTGCGTTCACGTGCAGTTGGGCCTGAATGACTTCGCCATCGACTTCCAGAAGCTCGGTGAAGCCATTACCCCACGCACGCGGATGATCATCCTCAACACCCCACATAACCCAAGCGGCGCGCTGATCAATCGTGCCGAACTGGATCAGCTGGCGGCGTTGATTCGCGACCGCGACATCTATGTCATCAGCGATGAGGTCTACGAACACCTGGTGTTCGATGGCGTGCCTCACGTCAGCGTGCTGAATCACGAAGAGCTGTACCCGCGTGCTTTCGTGGTCAGCTCCTTCGGCAAGACCTATCACGTCACTGGCTGGAAAACCGGCTACGTGGTTGCACCGCCGGCCCTCACCGCCGAGCTGCGCAAGGTTCACCAATACGTCAGTTTCTGCGGCGTGACGCCACTGCAATATGCCTTGGCCGACTTCATGGCCGAGCATCCGGAACACGTCGAAGAACTGCCGGCTTTCTATCAGGCCAAGCGCGACCTGTTCTGCGATCTGTTGGCGCCGTCGCGCTTCAGTTTCACCCGAGTGACCGGCACGTATTTCCAGTTGGTCGATTACTCGCAGATCCGCCCGGACCTCAATGATGTCGAGATGGCGTTGTGGATGACCCGCGAACATGGCGTGGCGAGCATCCCGATCTCTGTGTTCTACCAGACCCCGCCCGAAGGCCAGCGCCTGGTGCGCCTGTGCTTCGCCAAGCGCGAGGAGACCCTGCGTGAAGCAGCGGCAAAATTATGCGTGATCTGAGTGCGCTACCCAATCTGAACATCGCGCTGATCCAGACCACCCTGGCCTGGCACGATCGTCAGGCCAATCTGGAGCATTTCGAGTCATTGCTGGAACAGGCTCGCGGCGCTGACCTGATCATCCTGCCGGAGATGTTCACTACCGGCTTTTCGATGGAATCGGAGACCCTCGCCGAGTCGGAAAACGGTCCGACCAGCAAATGGCTGCGGGTTCAGGCGGCGAAACTGGATGCGGTGATCACTGGCAGCGTGATCGTCCAGGCCGCTGACGGCAGCCATCGCAATCGCCTGTTGTGGGCGCGGCCGGACGGGGAGGTGTGGCACTACGACAAGCGGCATCTGTTCCGCATGGCCGGCGAGCACAACCACTTCACGCCTGGCGAGCGTCAGGTGCAGTTCGAACTCAAGGGCTGGCGGGTGCGTCCGCTGATTTGCTACGACCTGCGCTTCCCGGTGTGGAGCCGCGATGCTCAGGACACCGATTTGCTGCTGTACACCGCGAACTGGCCGGGAGCACGGCGTCAGCACTGGAACCGTTTGCTGCCAGCGCGGGCGATCGAAAACCTTTGCTACGTGGCGGCGGTGAATCGCATTGGTACTGACGGCAAAGGTTTTGCGTATACCGGCGACAGCCAGGTGCTGGATTTCCAGGGTGAGACGTTACTCAGTGCGGGCGAAGCCGATGGCGTGTTTCAGGTCGTTCTGAACGCTGCAGATCTTCAGGCTTATCGAACACGCTTTCCAGCGAACCTGGATGCCGATACGTTCGAGTTCACCTGAGATATTCGCTGCCTGAGCCGGCCTCATCGCGAGCAGGCTCACTCCCACAGGAGGCTTCGGGTACACACAAAATCTCTATTCACACGATCCACTGTGGGAGCGAGCTTGCTCGCGATGAGGCCGTGACAGGCAACACAAAAATCGCAGGCAAACAAAAAGGCCCCGAGGTTCGCACCTCGGGGCCTTTTGCGTTTCAGCGAAGGCTTACGCCGCTTTCGCTTCCGGCTGGCTCAGGGAGCGGTTCAGTGCGCTGAACAGGGCCTTGAAGCTGGCGGTGGTGATGTTTTCATCGATACCGACGCCGTGCACTGCACGTTCACCGTTCACACGCAACTCGATGTAGGCCGCCGCCTTGGCGTTGGTGCCCGAACCGATGGCGTGTTCGTTGTAGTCCATGATTTCAACCGGAATCGGCAGACCGGCCACCAGCGCTTCCAGGGCACCGTTGCCCTTGCCACGCCAGTGCAGGTTGGTTTCGCCCTGGCCTTTGCCCGAGACTTCCACTTCGACGGCACTGTGACCGTTTTCTTCCTGCAGGCGATGGCTGACCAGCGCGTACGGGGTGTTGGCCTGCAAGTACTCGCTGTGCAGCAGCGCGTGGATCTGCTGAGCCGTCATCTCGAGGCCCAGACGGTCGGTTTCACGCTGCACAACCTGGCTGAACTCGATTTGCATGCGACGCGGCAAGCTGATGCCGTATTCCTGTTCCAGCAGGTAAGCGATACCGCCCTTGCCCGACTGGCTGTTGACGCGGATGACCGCCTCGTAGCTGCGGCCGATGTCGGCCGGGTCGATCGGCAAGTACGGCACTTCCCACAGGCCGTCCGGTTTCTGCTGGGCGAAGCCCTTGCGGATGGCGTCTTGGTGGGAGCCGGAGAACGCGGTGTGAACCAGGTCGCCGACGTACGGGTGACGTGGGTGCACCTGGATCTGGTTGCATTCTTCGACGACTTTGCGCACGCCGTCGATGTCGGAGAAGTCCAGCTCAGGGTGAATGCCCTGGGTGTAGAGGTTCAATGCCACGGTCACGAGGTCGACGTTACCGGTACGTTCGCCGTTGCCGAACAGGCAGCCTTCGACACGGTCGGCGCCGGCCATCAGGCCCAGTTCGGTAGCCGCAACGCCAGTGCCACGGTCGTTGTGGGTGTGCAGGCTGATGATCACGCTGTCACGACGGTTGATGTGACGGCCGAACCATTCGATCTGGTCGGCATAGATGTTCGGGGTCGCGCATTCGACGGTGGCTGGCAGGTTGAGAATCACCTTGTGCTCAGGCGTCGGGTTCCAGACTTCGATGACGGCGTCGCAGACTTCTTTGGCGAACTCGAGCTCAGTGGCGCTGAAGGTTTCTGGCGAGTACTCGAAGGTCCACTCGGTGTTGGGCTGCTGGGCGGCATATTTGACGAACAGCTTGGCCGCGTTCACGGCGATGGCCTTGACCCCTTCCTTGTCTTGGTTGAAGACAATGCGACGGAAGGAAGGGGAGGTCGCGTTGTACAGGTGAACGATGGCTTTCTTCGCGCCGCGCAGGGATTCGAAGGTGCGCTCGATCAAGTCTTCACGGCCCTGGGTCAACACCTGGATGGTGGTGTCGTCCGGGATGTGGTTGCCTTCGATCAGGGTGCGCACGAAGTCGAAGTCGGTTTGCGAGGCCGCAGGGAACGACGCTTCGATTTCTTTCACGCCCACCGACACCAGGGTTTTCCAGAAACGCAGCTTCTTGACCGCGTCCATTGGCTCGATCAGCGACTGGTTGCCATCACGAAGGTCGGAGCTGCACCAGATCGGCGCGGCGGTGATGGTCTTCGACGGCCAGGTGCGGTCCGGGATATCGATGGTCGGGAAGGCGCGGTATTTCGAAGACGGGTCTTTGAGCATGCTCATCGGGAAATCCTTATTGTGTGGGCCGAAAAAAGGCGGCCTGCCGGTGGATCAAATGTTCTGGGGATAAAGCGTAGGACGAGGCACCGCGATTCAGCCTGGCAGTCGTGCACTGACAAGGCACAAGCTGCGGTGCTGGCGAAGCTGAATGAGGGTGTGAGAGGTTTTCATGCCTTCAACCCTAACCGCGAGGGTGAAGGATGGCAAGCGGTCGAAAAAAATTGAGAGGAATCCTCTAAAAGTCGTTCTTATCGAGATTTTATTGCGGTGAACGGCGGTGATTGTTTTTATGTTTGCGCGAGGTTTGAGCGATGCGCAATTGAAGGGTTTCGGTGATGGGGCGTGTCAGCGCGGCTATTCTTAAAGCCTCACCAAGGACTACTGGCAGGCAGGAGTCGACCATGAACGAGTCGGATTGGAAGCTTTATAGCGCACTGCGTCCGTTGGCCCATGAGCGGCTATGCATCCGGATCATGGAAGAGGTCGAGCGCATAGTGCTGGATAAAAGCATTGCGCCTTACGAGCGTATTGAAACCAGTGAGGAAAGGCTGAAGGCGGGTCAACAGGAGCTGTATTGGGCGTTTGGCGTTTTCCCTCACTTACGCAATGAGGCACCTGCTCACTTGCTGGGGTTGTGTACTCATGAGTTGATCAGCGCTGAAGAGTTGGCGGGCTTCTCACCGGAAACCCAGGCTTGGATCAAGGAATGCCTGGCGCACCGGGAAATTCATGGGATTGAGGACCTGGAGGCTGAATAGGTGGTGTCTGTTATGCCGCCATCGCGAGCAGGCTCACTCCTACATTGGATTTGTGTACGCCATAGATCACCTGTAGGAGTGAGCCTGCTCGCGATGAGGCCAGCAGCCTCAACAACTATTTATGGTTGAAATGCACCGATGAAAATCGCGGGATCAACCCGCGCATCATTCAGGCTGACATTCCAGTGCATATGCGGCCCGGTCGCGCGCCCGGTGGCACCCACTTTTCCGACCACTCCACCACGGGCCAATTGCTGGCCAACCTTCACATCGATTTTCGACATGTGGCAGAACATGCTGATAAAGCCCTGCCCGTGATCGACGAACACCGTGTTGCCGTTGAAAAAGTAGTTGCCGATCAGGATCACCTTACCCGCCGCCGGGGTCTTGATCGGCGTACCGGCAGGCACGGCGAAGTCCAGGCCCGCGTGAGGATTACGCTCTTCACCATTGAAGAAACGGCGCACGCCGAACTTGCTCGACAGCGGGCCGTTGACCGGTTTGTCCAGCAGCAGGTTACTCGGGGTGTTCGGGCTGAAGCTGCGGTAAGCCTGGATCTGTTCGGCCAATTCACCCTCGATGCGCTTGAGATTCTCCGGGTTCGGATTGACCTGCTGTGTGTTCTTCAACGTGATGTGCTGTTCCGGGTATTTCTTGTTACCCACGTTGAAACTCAGAGTGCGGCCGCCACTGCTGAGCTGCTGAGTGCCCGGTTTAACTGTCAGCGGCACACCGACAATCGCCAGCCAGTTGTTCTGTTCCTTGACCACCAGCACAGGCTTGCCTTGATAACTGGCCTTCGGCGCCTGCGCAGAGGTACCCAGATCCACCACGGCCACGCCGCCCGGCACCGGTTTGTTCAACAGGCGGGTGATGTAACTGTCGGCGTGGGCGTTGAAGGTCAGGCACAGCAACAGCAGCGGAGCTAAAAAACGCGGCATGGATCAATCCAGTAAAGAAAGGGTGACAGGCGTCAGGTGATTGTCTTCGACCCGCACTTGCAGTTCGCCTTCGCCAAGTCTGGCTTTTAGACGCTGACCATTGTGGGTTTGCGCGGCGTTGCGGATCGCGTTGCCGCGTTCGTCCAGCAAAATGCTGTAGCCACGGCCAAGGGTCGCCAAAGGGCTGACCACATGCAGCGTCTGCATCTGGCTTTGCAGTTGCAGGCGACGGGATTTGAGCCCTTCGCGCATGGCACGGGGCAGGCGTTCGGCAAGGCTGTCGAGGCGCTGACGGAGCATCGCCAGTTGCCGTCCCGGGTGTTGCCCGGCGAGGCGGGTTTCCAGACGGATCAACCGTTCGCGACGGGTATTGAGGCTGCGTTCGAACGCGCGGCGCATGCGCATGTCCAGATCATCCAGGCGTTGCGCTTGCTGGCGCAGACGTTCGCCGGGATGACGCAAGCGGCGGGACATGCCTTCCAGGCGCAGCCGATCACGCATCAAGCGATCTCGGATGCGCATCACCAGCCGTCGATGCAGGCTTTCGACCCGGCGGACCAGGTCACTGGAATCCGGCGCGAGCAGTTCGGCGGCGGCGGACGGCGTCGGGGCGCGGACGTCGGCCACGAAGTCACTGATCGACACGTCGGTTTCATGGCCGACGGCGCTGACAATCGGTGTCACACAGGCATCCACGGCGCGGGCTACGGCTTCTTCGTTGAAGCACCAGAGGTCTTCCAGCGAACCGCCGCCACGGGCCAGGATCAACGCGTCGAAACCACGGGCGTCCGCCAGTTTCAATGCGCGGACAATCTGCGCAGTGGCTTCGCGGCCCTGCACGGCAGTGGGGATCAACGTCAGTTGAATCTGCGGCGCACGACGGCGGAATACGCTGATGATGTCGCGAATCACCGCGCCGGTGGGCGAGCTGATGATGCCGATGCGTTGCGGATGCGCCGGCAGCGGCACTTTGCGTTCGGCGCTGAACAGGCCTTCGGCGCTGAGTTTTTCCTTCAGTGCATCGAACGCCAGACGCAGCGCACCGTCACCGGCCGGCTCCACGGTATCGAGGATCAGCTGATAGTCGCCGCGGCCCTCGAACAGCGAAACTTTGCCGCGGACCTTGACCGCCAGGCCGTCCTTTAACGCCTGACGAACCCGCGCCGCGTTCTGCCGGAACAGTGCGCAACGCACCTGGGCACCGCTGTCCTTGAGGGTGAAATACACGTGGCCGGACGCCGGGCGGGCCAGGTTGGAGATTTCGCCTTCGACCCAGATGTTGCTGAACACGTCTTCGAGCAACACCCGCGCGCGGCCGTTGAGCTGGCTGACAGTCAGGACTTCACGGTCCAGGCCGAGTCTTGCAAAGGGATCTTTAATCATGGGGCGCAGTTTAAAGGCATTCGAGGATCAATCTCCATGAATCAGCGAAATTCCCCTGTAGGAGTGAGCCTGCTCGCGATAGCGGTGTATCAGTCGACAACAGTATTGAATGCTAAACCGCTATCGCGAGCAGGCTCACTCCTACAAGGGTAAAGTCGGGGCCCGGACTCAAGGAAGACATGCAATGAATGCATTCGAGTTGTTGAACCAATGGCCATTCGGCGCTACGGACTGGCTGGTAATCGCGTTGGGCATTGCCCTGGCCTACATCGTGTTCGGTATTGCCGGTTTCGGTACCGCGTTGGTGGCCGGGCCGATATTGATCCTGTTCATGCCGCTGTCGAAGATCGTGCCGCTGTTGGTGCTGCTGGATTTCGTCGCGGCATTTGGCAATTTGCTGCCTTCGCGACGGGATGTGGCGAAGCCTGAGTTGCTGCGGCTGCTGCCGTGCATGGCGGTGGGCTGCACGCTGGGGGTTGTTTTTCTACTGAATCTGAAATCCGATGTGTTGTTGCTATTGATGGGGCTGTTTATCAGCACCTACGCGATTTACAGCCTGTGGGTCAAAACCCGTCCGACACAATTGTCCGCCGCTTGGGCCGTGCCGATGGGCACGGTGGGCGGGATGTTTGGGGCATTGTTTGGCAGTGGCGGCTTTTTATATGCGATCTATTTGAACAGTCGCCTGCCCAAAGAGGCGGCCCGGGCGACCCAGAGTGCGCTGATCAGTTGCAGCACCGTGGTGCGCTTGAGCCTGTTTGCTGTCGCGGGTGTGTATGCCGAGCTACCCTTATTGTTATTAGCGCTGTGTTTATTGCCGGCCATGGCATTGGGGCTGTGGATCGGCCGGCGGTTGACCATGAGGTTGTCCCGCGAGGCGTTTGTGCGGCTGGTGACCTGGTTGGTGCTCGCCAGCGGAATTGCCTTGGTCGGACGCTATCTGAGCACTTGACCTGAGAGTGTCAGGGATTAAGCTGCCGCCCGCAAACCCTGTAGGAGTGAGCCTGCTCGCGATAGCGGTTTAACATTCAATAATGTTGTCGACTGATACACCGCGATCGCGAGCAGGCTCACTCCTACCGGGGTGAACATTCAGTATTTGCAGGCTTGTGCCCATGAATTCGCAAAGCATTATTGTCCCGAAAATCTCCACACTGCCGGTGCACGAACCCCGGGCCCGGGCGGTCGTGCGTTGGCTGGTGCGCAAGAACATCATTAAAGAAGAACTGACCACGTGTGGCCGCACTGGCAACCGCATGGCTCATGCCATCGCCGACGGTGCCCGCGCTGTAGTGCTGCATCCTGAAGCGCTGCCGTTCGGCGAACCGATCAATGGCCTGGAAATCATCACCAAGCGCTGCATCTATACGCCGGCCAAGGGTTTCCTTGAAGAGGCGGGTTGCGCCGAGTGCCGCAAGGAAGTCGGCGAAGCGCTGTTCGAAAGCCTGGAAGACTGGATGCCGGGGCGCACCGATAACTTCACGTGTCCGGAGTGCGGGCATGAAGATGACATCAACGGCTTTCTTTTCCTGCAGGAATGCGGCTTTTCCAACCTGGGCTTTATCTTCAACAACTGGGCCGAGGCCGGGTTCAAACAGAGCTTTATCGACGAATTTGCCGATTGGCTCGATCAGCCTGTCAGTTGGGTGAAAGTCGAATTGTGAATGCGATACCCGAGTAGGAGCTGCCGAAGGCTGCGATCTTTTGATCTTGAAATTTTTAGCCGCGCCGAAAATCAAGATCAAAAGATCGCAGCCTTCGGCAGCTCCTACGCGGCAATAACCCCCGTATATCAGTAATGCTAATAATAGACAGAGTTTTACATTGAACCCGAGGGGGTGTCTGACTATAATGGCGCGCTTCCATTTTCCCGCTCGGGAGCCCCCGCGATGCTGCGTATCAGCCAAGAAGCTCTGACATTCGACGACATTCTCCTAGTGCCTGGTTATTCCGAGGTGCTTCCTAACGAAGTCAGTCTCAAGACCCGCCTAACCCGTGGCATCGAGCTGAATATTCCTCTGGTTTCTGCCGCCATGGACACCGTTACTGAAGCCCGTCTGGCAATTGCCATGGCTCAGGAAGGTGGCATCGGCATTATCCACAAGAACATGACCATCGAGCAGCAAGCTGCCGAAGTGCGCAAGGTCAAGCGTTATGAGGCCGGCGTGGTCAAGGACCCGATCACCATCGAGGCTGACGCCACGGTTCGTGAACTGTTCGAACTGACCCGCATGCACAACATCTCCGGCGTTCCGGTACTGCACGATGGCGACCTGGTCGGCATCGTCACTTCCCGTGACGTACGATTCGAAAACCGTCTGGACGCCAGCGTCCGTGAAGTGATGACGCCTAAAGAGCGTCTGGTCACGGTCAAGGAAGGCGCCGACAAGAACGACGTCCGCGAGTTGTTGCACAAACACCGCATTGAACGCGTTCTGATCGTCGACGACAAATTTGCCCTCAAAGGCATGATGACCGTCAACGACATCGAAAAAGCCAAGGCTTACCCGCTGGCCAGCAAGGACGATCAAGGTCGTCTGCGTGTTGGCGCTGCTGTCGGTACCGGTAAAGACACCGGTGATCGCGTAGCCGCCCTGGTCAATGCCGGCGTTGACGTAGTGGTGGTCGACACCGCTCACGGTCATTCCAAAGGTGTGATCGACCGCGTTCGCTGGGTCAAACAGAATTTCCCTGAAGTGCAGGTCATCGGCGGCAACATCGCCACCGGCGCTGCCGCCAAGGCTCTGGCCGAAGCGGGCGCCGATGCGGTCAAGGTCGGTATCGGCCCAGGCTCGATCTGCACCACCCGTATCGTCGCTGGTGTCGGCGTCCCGCAAATCAGCGCCATCGCCAACGTCGCCGCTGCCCTCGAAGGCACTGGCGTTCCGTTGATCGCCGACGGCGGCATCCGTTTCTCCGGTGACCTGTCCAAGGCCATCGTTGCCGGTGCTTCCTGCGTGATGATGGGCTCGATGTTCGCCGGTACTGAAGAAGCGCCGGGCGAGATCGAACTGTTCCAGGGGCGTTCGTACAAGGCTTACCGCGGCATGGGTTCGCTGGGCGCCATGTCCCAGGCTCAAGGCTCCTCCGACCGTTACTTCCAGGACTCCTCGGCAGGCGCCGAGAAACTGGTTCCGGAAGGTATCGAAGGGCGTGTTCCTTACAAGGGCACACTGAGCGCCATCATCCATCAACTGATGGGCGGCCTGCGTTCCTCGATGGGTTACACCGGCAGTGCCGACATCGAAGAAATGCGCACCAAGCCTGAGTTCGTGCGGATCACCGGCGCTGGCATGGCCGAGTCCCACGTTCACGACGTACAGATCACCAAAGAAGCGCCAAACTACCGCGTAGGTTGAGCCTTCCAGCAATAAGTTAAGTAACCGGGGCTGTTTTATTCAGCCCCGAGTTGTTTCTGAATCACGACTGTTTCTGAATTACTTAGACGAGACTGAATCATGGCCCTCGACATTCACGCTCACCGCATCCTGATCCTCGACTTCGGTTCCCAGTACACCCAGCTGATTGCCCGCCGCGTGCGTGAAATCGGCGTGTACTGCGAACTGCATCCGTTCGATATGGATGAAGACGCGATTCGCGAATTCGCTCCAAAAGGCGTCATTCTCGCCGGCGGCCCCGAGTCCGTACACGAAGCTAACAGCCCTCGCTGCCCGCAAGCTGTGTTTGACCTGGGCGTACCGGTCTTCGGTATCTGCTACGGTATGCAGACCATGGCTGAACAGCTGGGTGGCAAGGTTGAAGGTTCCGAACTGCGTGAGTTCGGTTACGCCCGTGTCGACGTGGTCGGCAAGAGCCGTCTGCTCGACGGCATCGAAGACCACATCGACGCCGACGGCCTGTTCGGCCTCGACGTATGGATGAGTCACGGTGACAAGGTCACCAAGATGCCTCAGGAGTTCCACATCCTGGCCAGCACCCCAAGCTGCCCGATCGCTGGCATGTTCGACGATGCTCGTGGCTACTACGGCGTGCAGTTCCACCCGGAAGTGACCCACACCAAGCAGGGCGGTCGCATCCTCTCGCGCTTTATCCTCGACATCTGCGGCTGCGAAGCCTTGTGGACGCCTTCGAAGATTGCTGAAGACGCCATCGCCAACATTCGCGCCCAGGTCGGTACCGACAACGTACTGCTCGGCCTGTCCGGCGGCGTTGACTCCTCGGTGGTCGCCGCGTTGCTGCACAAAGCCATCGGCGACCAGCTGACCTGCGTCTTCGTCGACAACGGCCTGCTGCGTCTGCATGAAGGCGAGCAAGTGATGGCCATGTTCGCCGAGAACATGGGCGTCAAAGTGATTCGCGCCAACGCCGAAGATCAGTTCCTGAACAACCTGGCTGGCGAAAGCGATCCAGAGAAAAAGCGCAAAATCATCGGCCGTACCTTCATCGACGTATTCGATGCCCAGTCCAACAAACTGGACAACATCAAGTACCTCGCCCAAGGCACCATCTACCCGGACGTGATCGAGTCGGCTGGCGCCAAAAGCGGCAAGGCTCACGTGATCAAGTCGCACCACAACGTGGGTGGCCTGCCGGAAGAAATGAACCTCAAGCTGGTTGAACCCCTGCGCGAGCTGTTCAAGGACGAAGTCCGTCGTCTGGGCCTGGAACTCGGCCTGCCGTACGACATGGTCTACCGTCACCCGTTCCCGGGCCCGGGCCTGGGCGTGCGGATCCTCGGTGAAGTGAAGAAGGAATACGCCGACCTGCTGCGTCGCGCCGACCACATCTTCATCGAAGAACTGCGCAAGGCCGACTGGTACCACAAGGTCAGCCAGGCGTTCGTGGTGTTCCAGCCGGTGAAATCGGTTGGCGTTGTCGGCGATGGCCGTCGTTACGCCTGGGTTGTTGCCCTGCGTGCCGTAGAAACCATCGACTTCATGACCGCACGTTGGGCACACCTGCCTTACGAACTGCTGGAAACCGTCAGCGGCCGCATCATCAATGAAATCGAAGGCATCTCCCGCGTTACTTATGACGTGTCGAGCAAGCCGCCAGCGACCATTGAGTGGGAATAATCCCGCGCTAGCCTTGATGGCTTGATCGCAGGTAACTGAAAAGGCCGTGTGAACACTGTTCACACGGCCTTTTTGCGTTTTAGACGCCGGGTAGTCGGACAGGAGTCATGCCCATTCTGTGCAGGGCTGAACTCAAGCTCGCGGTGGTTTGAAAGCGTCGACCGTTGATCTGCCAGGTATCCCGTTCGACGTAGTACCCGGCGGCATCATGTTTTATGGGCGTTCGGAGAAGTTTTCCCCGAGTGATGATGCCGTTACTGGTGATGACTCTGTTGGTGAGGGTTCTGCTGCGGTGAACCAGCAAGGGTTCGCCGGTACTGGTGCTGAGGGTGTACGTGCCAGGCGTGGGTAGCCCATCCTCCAGCCTTTGCGCCAGGACCACGCTTTTCGGCGTCGGGATTTGCAGCAACAAGTCATTTTTGGCAAAACCGGCTGCTCGCCCGGGGCGCGCCTCGTCGGATACCCCCGGGTCGACCTTGATACCGCCGAGCTCGTCCGGGCCTACGCTTTCAATACGCAGCCCGATGCTGCCTTCAAGCTCGCTGATTCCCGCCACGCCGCCATAGGTATTGGCGTGGGAGTTCCCGACCAACGCCACCCAGTGATGTGCGCCTCTGGCTGTCTGGTCGGCGCCGATGACTTGTCGGGCGAAAAAATTCATCATTTTTTGCCGAAAATTAATACTTGCCTGTGTAATGCCGGTGCTGCGGTAACTGGCCAGGCAGTCGATGGCTTGAACGCGTATGTTATTTTTTTGCGCTGTCCTGACCACCTGCTCAAAGGTGAATTGTTCGCTGGGGTCAGTCGAAAAACCTGCGTCAAGGTCCTTGAGATAGCTTTCCAGATCCTCGGACATCACCCCGGTGCGATTGAACACGTCCAGGTCAGCCTGATGGAAATCGGTCAGCAGATGCTCCATGTACAAGGTCTTGACCTTTTGTTTGCGCAGCACACTCATGTTCTCGACCAGAAACTGTTTGCTGCCCACGCTGGAGTGACTTTCACCGATGACCAGGCTCTGTGACCGCTTGAAAAGCGTCTTGATGATGTCCTTGATCTTTGCATTCGCGATGAACGATGGAAGGGTCGGTCTGGGTCGCAGCGGCGGTTGCGAATAGAAGGTCACGGCGTCGTCGTGCAGCGTTCGGCGCAGTCTCTTGAAGGCTTCCAGCTCATTGTCCGGATTGTTGGGACTGGCAAAGCCGTCCTTCAAATCCCACTTCGGGGCCATACCCTTGGCCGCCTGTTTGAGGGCTGGCTTGATGTCCTGCGGAACATCGTATGCGGTCGCCGGGGCATCGAAGTCCGGGAGTGACGGCTCGGCCCTGGCAAATAGATCGGAAAACCTGCCACCTCCCGCCAGGCCGGGACGCGTGAGGGCCGTCCATTCGCCCTGTTCATTCAGGCGCACCGGTATGTTGCGGTAAAAGGAGTAGGGGTTGACCGGGTCGACGATTGTCCAGGCCCTCATGTCATTGCTGTAGCGCACCTGGTAGAAACTGTCACCGATGGCAATGTAATTACCGCCTGTCTCAGGCTGATAGATACCTTGAAACTTGCCTTCGGCGTTGGTCGGGGAATCGCCATCGAGAATTTCATTGGTTTCAAAAGGCGCCAATATGTCGGAATCGCTTGGGCGGGGGGCAATGGCTTCGACGGGGGGATTTACTGCTACGCCCGACTCTCCTGGATCTTCCCCGGTCGTGAGTACCTCCTCGGCTTCTGTTTCTGCTTGCGCTGCTTCTGCGAGTTCGGCCGCCCCTCGTAAAAATGGCAAATTGAACAGCACGTCCACGCTACCGAGAATGGCACCAGTGACGGCTGCCTTGCGTTCCGCAGGGGTAGTCGCGTTGATGGCTTGATCGATGTGTAGGCCGACATTGGCAATGCCCGCGCCAACGACAACCAGCGCTGCCGGCCATGCAAGGGCGGCCATCGGCCCGAAGGTGTGGTTGAAGGCATTGAGATAGCCTATCCACAGTTTTTTTCTGATCTCGCCGTTGGAGTGCAGCAGGTAATTGGCGTCGCTGAGCATGCGCTCATGAGTGGACCGGTTCAGATGGGTGAACGCATCACCGGCAATTTTCTCGCCACGGTAGTGGAGCAAATGAACGTTCGCGGCTTCATTGTCACTCGGTAGAACGTCATAGGCGTGGGTGAGGCCGACATTTTCATATTCCGTGTTCTGCAGGAAATGAACGATCAGACCAATGCCGGTGAAGTTGGCCAGTTTGTGCCCCAGCGAAGCAGGCTTTTCCTGAAGGATATCCCGCTCTGCCTGTTTGAAGTGCATGAGCATGCGTTCGCGGCCTTCAGCGTCCTTGACCTCATTGACCAGCCATTCGTGCAGCTCCTCGACCTTGTTAAAACAGTGAAACCCTCTGGGTTCGCCCGGAACGTAGAGAATGTTCAGGTCACTGTCGTCAGTGATGCTGAGGATGTCCGTCGACACGAAGTGGTCAATGCAAAACGTGCGAATCGATAAACCGCTGCCCGTTGGCGCCTCGTCCAGCAGCATTTGCCAGGTGAGCGGCCTGCTGACATTACCGACGACAGCCCTGAGCACGGTGGTGAAGTGTTCTCGGGTCAAGTGACCCTTCTCGTAGTCTTCAATGGCTTTGGCAATGAACGTGCACTTGGCCAGCGCACGGAAGTTGTCGCTGTGCTTTTCCCAGAACGTCGCGATGGCCGTTTTGTAACGGTCAGCGAAATTGACATCCCAGAAGGTTTTCAACACATCCCTGGCATGCAGGCGAATCTCGTTGGTTTCATCGTAGTTTCCGGCATTGCCGTCGGCACGGTAGAAACCGCTGTCAACGTCCAGCAGGTCCCCGTTGTCCTGGTCGTGGACACTGAAACGCTGCATGACCAGTTGCGGGAAGGTCATCGACTGCCTGGGTGTTTCAAACACATGCTGCCAGCCGGTAAAGGTCTTCGAGCTGCTTTGAGCGGCATTAAACCGATGCCAGTAGACTTTGTCGGGTTCGATATCCGTGATGTTGTGCTGGACGAGAATGTCTTTGGCGACCTGATACGCCATGGCGTGCAGGTCGGGGCAATCGGTTACCAGATCAGGGATCAGGGCCTGGAGGGCCAGCGCATCGGTAGCGTCGGGCAGGGTTGTGTCTTGAGTATCGTCCATGATGCTCGCCTTGAGAGGTTGCTGAGAGGGCGCTCACTATCTCAAAGGGCATCGATTCCATCTGTAAGGCACTGGCTAGCTGTCGGTGGTCAGTTGCTGACGCAAGACGTAGGAGTTGGCGAGTACCAGAATCAGGCTTAGCGCCGTGCAATGTCAGAAAAGTAAAACTTGTCCAGGGTGTGCCGCGATTCGGTGTACTCGAACTGCCGTCCGTCCTGCAAAAACGTCTGGTTGCTGACCACGATCACATGGCTCTGGCCGTCGAGGTCCAGGTGTTGCTGGTCGTCCTTGCTCCGGGGCACCGCTTCAATGGTGCGCTGGGCGTAGGCGATTTGCAGTTGCAAGGTCTGCTCGATGAAGGCGTAGATCGAGTGCTCGGCGATGTCGCGGGACAGGCCGGGAATCACGTCGCTGACAAAATGGTTGATGTCGAGGATCACGCGTTTGCCGTCGATCCGCCGCACTCGTTTGATCCGTGTGATCAGGCTGCCTTCTTCGGCCTTGATGTGTTCAAGCAAGGGGCCTTCAAGGGGGATTTGAGTGAACTCGACCACGTCGGTGCTGACGTCGTTGCCCAGGCGCGGGTAGGTCTCCTGGAAGCTGACGATGCCGCCCAACTGGAATTCGATCGGGTTGGTCGACAGCACGAACGTGCCTTTGCCGTGGACTTTCTGGGCGAAACCGCGCTCCTGCAGTTGCTCGATGGCCTTGCGCACGGTGCCGCGGCTGGCCTGATAGCTGTCCATCAGTTCCGTTTCGGAAGGCAACCGGGCGCCGCGTTCCAGACGTTCGGTCGTGATGCTGGCAAGCAGATCGCTGTAGATCTGGTTGTATTTACTCATGGGAATGGCTCTGTACCGCGCTGTGCTCAAGGTTTCGAACCTTAAGGGCAGGGTAGGGGTTTGTCCATGCGGCGTTAGGTTTCTTTGACTTTTGAGGTAGGAAAGATCGCCGCCTGTCGGGTTCAGGATAAACAAAATCAAACTCGTCTGTACGAGTTGTTGCTTTAACTCGTACAGACGAGTACTTTTCGTTTCGGTGTGCTGCCAATAACAAAAAACTACAGCGGAAGAACAAGCATGAGCCACGACTATCCGAATATCGCCAGCGAGCTGCTGCAAAGCCTCGGTGGCAACGACAACATCGAGCAGGCCGCGCACTGCGTCACACGCCTGCGCCTGGCCCTCAAGGACCCAAGCCTGGTCAACAGCGCCACGCTGAACCAAATCGATCTGGTCAAAGGTTCGTTCTTCACCGGTGGCCTGTTTCAGGTGGTTATCGGTCCCGGTGAAGTGGAAAAGGTCTACGCCGAACTGCGCCGTCAAACCGGTCTCGCGGCCTCGACCATCGCCGACGTTAAACAAAAAAGCGCCGACAAGATCAACGCCATGCAACGGCTGGTGCGGGTTTTTTCCGACGTGTTCATGCCTATCCTGCCGGCGCTGATCATTGCCGGCCTGCTGATGGGCATCAACAACCTGATCGGCGCCAAGGGCATGTTCATCGAGGGCCAGACCCTGCTGGACGCCTATCCGAAGCTTGACGGGCTCTGGAGCCTGATCAACCTCATGGCCAACACCTCGTTTGTGTTCCTGCCGGCGCTGGTGGGCTGGTCGGCGGCCAAGCGGTTTGGCGGCAGCGAAATCCTCGGCATCGTGCTTGGCCTGATGCTCGTTCACCCCGATCTGCTCAATGCCTGGAACTACGGCAAAGCGGTGGCCGGGCTGGACGGGCAGAGCCTGCCGTACTTCGACATCCTGGGGTTGTTCCGGATCGAGAAGGTCGGTTACCAAGGGCAGATCCTGCCGATCCTGATGGCGGCCTATGTGATGAGCGTCATCGAGAAATGGCTGCGGGCGCGGGTGCCAAACGCGGTGCAATTGCTGGTGGTGCCAATCACCACCATCGTCGTGACCGGCGTACTGGCGCTGGCGGTGATCGGCCCGGTGACCCGGCATCTGGGGATTCTGATCACCGAAGGCGTGGTCATGTTGTTTGACCTGGCGCCAATGGTCGGCGGGGCGATTTTCGGTTTGCTCTACGCGCCGCTGGTGATCACCGGCATGCACCACATGTTTCTCGCAGTCGACTTGCAGCTGATCTCCACCCAGGGCGGCACCTTTATCTGGCCGATGATCGTCATGTCCAACCTCGCCCAAGGCAGTGCGGCACTGGCGGTGTTCTACATGACCCGTAACGTGCGGGACAAAAGCATGGCTTCGACCTCGGCGATTTCCGCTTACTTCGGCATCACCGAACCGGCCATGTTCGGGGTCAACCTGCGCTACAAATTTCCGTTCTACGCAGCCCTGATCGGTTCGGCCCTGGGTTGCATTTTCCTGTCGCTGAACAAGGTCCAGGCCTCGGCGATCGGCGTCGGCGGCTTGCCCGGTTTTATCTCGATCATTCCGCAGTTCATTCCGATGTTCGTGATCGGGATGGTCATTGCCATGGTCGTGCCGTTTGTTCTGACCTGCGGGTTGAGCATGAAGATTGTTCGGCCCGGGTATCGGGTCGCCTGACAGATCGCTATCGCGAGCAAGCTCGCTCCCACAGTTGATCGCATTCCATTGTGGGAGTGAGCCTGCTCGCGATGAGGCCCTCAAGGCCTGTACAAAACTTACTGAAGGAATAGCGCCATGCAAGACTGGCAACGTTCGGTGATCTACCAGATCTACCCGAAGAGTTTTCACAGCCACGCCGGCAACCCCACGGGTGATTTGCTGGGCGTTGTGGCCAAGCTCGATTACCTGCGCTGGCTGGGTGTCGATTGCCTGTGGATCACGCCGTTCCTGCGTTCGCCCCAGCGCGACAACGGCTACGACATCAGTGATTACTACGCCATCGATCCGAGTTACGGGACCATGGCCGATTGCGAATTGTTGATCGCCGAGGCCGGCAAGCGCGGGATCAAGTTGATGCTCGATATCGTGGTCAACCACACCTCCATCGAGCACACCTGGTTCCAGCAAGCCCGCAGCAGCCTCGACAACCCGTACCGGGATTTCTACATCTGGCGCGACCAGCCGAACAACTGGGAATCCAAGTTCGGTGGTTCGGCCTGGGAGTACGAAGCCCAGACCGGTCAGTATTACCTGCACCTGTTCGATCACACTCAGGCCGACCTGAACTGGGATAACCCCAAGGTGCGCGGCGAAGTCTTCAAGATGATGCGTTTCTGGCGCGACAAGGGCGTAGGCGGGTTCCGTCTGGACGTGATCAACCTGATCTCCAAACCGGCGGATTTTCCCGAGGACAATACCGACGGTCGACGCTTCTACACCGACGGCCCGAACGTCCACGAATACTTGCAGCAGATGCACCGCGAAGTCTTCGAAGGCCATGACCTGATCAACGTCGGTGAGATGTCTTCCACCAGCCTCGAACATTGCATCCGCTACTCGCGACCGGACTCGAAAGAGCTGTCGATGACCTTCAACTTCCATCACCTGAAAGTCGATTACCCGAACCTGCAGAAGTGGGTCCGTGCCGATTTCGATTTCCTCGAACTCAAGCGCATTCTCTCCGATTGGCAAACCGGCATGCAGGCCGGCGGTGGCTGGAATGCGCTGTTCTGGTGTAACCATGACCAGCCACGGGTGGTCTCGCGTTTTGGTCATGACGGCGAATATCGGGTGCTCTCGGCGAAGATGCTCGGCACGGCGCTGCATTTCCTCCAGGGCACGCCGTTCGTGTACCAGGGCGAGGAACTGGGCATGACCAATCCGGGCTTCGATCACATCGATCAGTACCGCGATGTCGAGACGCTGAACATCTTCCGGCTCAAGCGCGAGGCGGGTGCGAGCGACGCCGACAACATGGCGGCGATCATGCAGAAGTCCCGGGATAACGGCCGTACGCCAATGCACTGGAATGCCGAGCCCAACGCGGGTTTCAGCGCTGTCGAACCGTGGATCGGGGTGCCGGCGAACGCCGGGCAGATCAACGTTGCCGCTCAGCTCGATGACCCGGATTCGGTGCTGCATCACTACCGTCAGTTGATCGCCTTGCGTCGCACTGAGGCGCTGATGTCCGAGGGTGTCTATCGGCAGTTGTTGCCAGAGCACAGGCAAATCTGGGCTTACGTGCGTGAAGGCAATGGCGAACGGTTGCTGGTGCTGAACAACTTCTACGGCACGCCATGCGAAGTCGAACTGCCAGATGAAGTGATCAGTGAAGCGATGGCCCAGCGTCTGGTCATCAGTAATTACCCGGACAGTCCGGTGCGAAATAGTCAGGTCCACTTACGGCCTTATGAGTCGTTCGTGCTGCATATGACCGACTGACCGACCGCAAAAAAACACCGACTCAAAAAAATACGCAGAACGCTGCGCGGGGGAGTTTTGCGCGCCGATTTTGCCGCTGCACACAATAAAAATAATGGGGTAGCTCTTGAAAACAACAATAAATCGCAGCCTTGTCGTGGCGGGCGTGTGCCTGGCTTTGCCTCTTTCGGCCCAGGCGCTGGAGTTCGCCGGTTACTTGCGCAGCGGCGTCGGGACCTCGGTCAACAGCGGTAAACAGCAGTGTTTCCAGCTGCCGGGTGCGCAGACCAAATACCGCCTGGGCAACGAATGCGAGCAGTACGCTGAACTGGAATTGCGCCAGGATTTGTACACGCTGGATGACGGTTCGGTGCTGAGCGTCGACGGCATGGCTTCGTTGTACAACCAGTACGACAAGGACCTGACCTTCAACGGTGACAACGGCTCGGTGCGCCTGCCGCAGGCGTACGCGCAATGGTCGAACATGCCAAGCCTCAACGGCGGTTCGCTGTGGGCCGGCCGGCGTTACTACAAACGGAACGACATCCACATTTCCGATTTCTACTACTGGAACCAGAGCGCCACCGGCGGTGGTATCGAGGACGTGCTGATCGGCGATCTGAAATACAGCTACGCCTTTTCGCGCAAGGACAACCTGTACCAGAAGGCCTACATCAACCGTCACGACTTCAACGTTGCCGGCTTCAACACCAACCCCGGCGGTGCGTTGGAGTTCGGGCTGAGCTACATCGACAAACCCGACAGCCGCGACGCTCACCGTGGCTGGGCGATCACCACCCAGCATGTGCAGAAAGGTTTTCTGGGTGGCAAGAACAAACTGGCCTTCCAGTACGGCGAAGGCCCCGGCACAGGGTTGGGCTATACCGGCAACGTGAAGCTGGACGACAGCAACAAAAGTTACCGAGTGGTGGAGTTCTTCGACTGGCAGGTGACGCCACGATTTGGCGGGCAGATCGAGGCGGTCTATCAGAAAGACATTCGCCAGGACGGCAGTGATCAGAACTGGATTTCCCTGGGCGTTCGCCCGACCTATGCGATCACCGAGCAGTTCAAACTGGTGACCGAACTGGGTCACGATCAGGTTGAAGCTACAGGTGGCACGCGCAAGCTGAGCAAGTTCACCTTCGCCCCGACCTGGTCACCCAAAGGCCCGGAATTCTGGGCGCGCCCCGAGGTGCGTCTGTATTACACCTATGCGAGCTGGAACGAGGCGGCCAAACGGGCGGCCAATGAACTGGCGGCGGGTTCGGCATTGTCCGACACCGGCACCTTTGGCACGGCGCGACACGGTTCGAACGTCGGATTGCAAGTCGAGTACTGGTGGAAATAGCGCCACACACTGTAGGAGCTGCCGCAGGCTGCGATCTTTTGATCTTTTGATCTTTAGCGCACTTGAAGTCGCCAAAAGATCGCAGCCTTCGGCAGCTCCTACGGGTACCGCAACATCCCAGCGTCCTATATACAGAACAAAACAGCAGGTGACGTCATGGCCACACCCCAACAATTGCAACTGCACGCGCCCCTGTCCGGCGTATTGATGCCACTGGAGCTTGTGCCCGATCCGGTGTTTTCCAGCCGCGTGATCGGCGATGGTGTGTGCATCGATCCGACTTCAACGACGTTGTGCGCGCCGTTGGCAGGGGTTGTCAGCAATGTGCAGGCCAGCGGGCATGCGATCAGCATCACCGGCGAAAATGGTGTGCAGGTGTTGATGCACATCGGCCTCGACACGGTGAACCTGGCGGGGAAGGGGTTCACGCGGTTGGTGGAGGAGGGCCAGCAGGTTGACGTTGGGCAGGCGTTGATCGAATTCGATGCCGATTTTATTGCTTTGAATGCCCGCAGCCTGCTGACGTTGATGCTGGTGGTCAGCGGTGAGCCGTTCACTTGGCTGACACCGGAAACCGGTTTGGTAGACAGTGGCCAGCCGCTACTGAGCTTGAATTCCACCGAGCGGACAACCGATGAGCCGGTGGCGGAAGAGGGCGAAGCACTGTTTTCCAAACCGGTGACACTCGCCAACCCGAACGGTTTGCACGCCCGACCGGCAGCGGTATTCGCTCAGGCGGCGAAAGGTTTTTCGGCGAGCATCTACCTGCATAAACAGCAAGAGAGTGCGAACGCGAAATCCCTGGTGGCGATCATGGCGTTGCAGACGGCTCACGGTGACGTTGTGCAAGTCAGCGCGGCCGGCCCGGATGCTGAAGCGGCGATCAAGACGCTGGCCGAACTGCTGACCGCCGGGTGTGGCGAGACGGTCGCCGCGATGGCAGAAGTTGAGACGGTTGAAGCTTCATCGCTAAAGGTTTTGCGCGGAGTCTGTGCCTCGGCGGGTTCGGCGTTTGGCCAAGTTGTGCAGATCGCCGAGCAAACACTTGAAGTGAGCGAGTTCGGCGTCGGTCCGCAGCTTGAGCGAGCGCATCTGTCTCGGGCCTTGGCCCTAGCGGTGCTGGCCTTGCAGCAGCTGCGTGACAACGCCACCGGGGATGCCCAGGCAGAGATTTTCAAGGCGCATCAGGAACTGCTTGAAGACCCGAGTCTGCTGGATCAGGCCGATGCGCTGATCATCGAAGGCAAAAGTGCCGGGTTCGCCTGGCGCGCGGCCACCGAGTCGGTGGCAACCCTGTTCAAAAGCCTGGGCAACGTCTTGCTGGCGGAACGGGCGGCGGACCTGGCCGATGTCGGCCAGCGAGTACTCAAGCTGATCCTCGGCGTACAGGATCAGGCGATGGCGCTGCCTGAAGGGGCGATCCTGATCGCCGAACAACTGACGCCATCACAGACCGCCGGGCTCGATACCCGCAAGGTACTGGGGTTCGCCACGGTCGGTGGCGGCGCTACCAGCCACGTCGCGATCCTCGCGCGGGCGTCCGGTTTACCGGCGATCTGCGGGTTGCCCGTTCAGGTGCTGGGGCTGGCCAACGGCACCCAAGTATTGCTCGATGCCGACAAGGGCGAGCTGCATCTGGCCCCGGATCTGGCGGCCATCGAGCAGCTGCAAGCCAATCGTCAGCGCCAGCAGAAGCGCCATCAACATGAGTTGGCGCACGCGGCGTTGGCGGCTTGTACCCGCGATGGTCACCATTTTGAAGTGACGGCCAATATCGCCTCGCTGGCTGAAGCGGAGCAGGCCGTGGCACTGGGAGGCGAGGGCGTCGGCTTGTTGCGTTCGGAGTTTCTTTATCTGGATCGCAATCATGCGCCGAGCCATGACGAGCAAACATCAACCTACAGCGCCATCGCCAAAGTACTCGGGCCGACGCGCAATCTGGTGGTGCGCACACTGGATGTCGGCGGCGACAAACCGTTGGCCTACGTGCCGATGGACAGCGAAACCAACCCTTTCCTCGGCATGCGCGGGATTCGTTTGTGCCTGGAGCGCCCGCAGCTGTTGCGCGATCAGTTCAAGGCGATCCTGAGCTGCGCCGGGCTGGCCCGTCTGCACATCATGTTGCCCATGGTCACGCAGCTGTCGGAGTTGCGACAGGCCCGGCAGCTGCTTGAGGAAGAGGCGCTGGCCTTGGGACTTACCGAGCTGCCGAAACTGGGGATCATGATCGAAGTGCCGGCAGCGGCCCTGATGGCCGACCTGTTTGCGCCTGAAGTGGATTTCTTCTCGATCGGCACCAACGACCTGACCCAATACACCCTGGCCATGGACCGCGATCATCCGCGCCTGGCCAGTCAGGCCGACAGTTTTCATCCGTCGGTGCTGCGTTTGATCGCCAGCACCGTGAAGGCCGCCCACGCCCATGGCAAATGGGTCGGTGTGTGTGGCGCCATGGCGTCGGAAACGCTGGCGGTGCCGTTGTTGCTGGGACTTGGGGTGGATGAACTGTCGGTGAGCGTGCCGTTGATTCCGGCGATCAAGGCGGCGGTTCGCGAAGTGGATCTGGCGGACTGCCAGGCCATCGCCCAGCAAGTGCTGGGCCTGGAAAGCGCCGAGCAAGTGCGCGAGGCGTTGCGGCTGTATCACGAGGCGACGGTCGATACTTCACTGGTACTGGAGAACTGAGCATGTTCGAGAAAATGCAGCGGGCGTTCTGGAAAGCGTTGACCCCGGATCTGGTGGTGGATGAGCCGAAGGTGGTTGCTCAGCCTGTTTCTGGTCTGGCGCCAGATATCGTCGCCGCACTGGGCGGAGTGGATAACCTGAAGTCGCAGCAGCCTGTGGCGCTGACCCGGGTGCGGGTGGAGTTGCGGGATGTGGCAAGAATGGATCGGCAGGCTTTAAATAGGGCCGGTTTGCCGGGAGTCATGACGCTGGACGAAGGCGTTGTGCATTTGTTGATGGGGTCGGTGGTTGCCGGACGCTAGTTGATTAGATTCAAGATCCACCCCTCACCCCAGCCCTCTCCCCAGAGGGGAGAGGGGGAAAGGGAGCAGATCTTCAAGCTTTTCAAACCTGAGTTCGACTCGATTTTTCAGGTCGATGTAGCTCTAAGAACACCTCGGTCAGTCCCCTCTACCCCCTGGGGAGAGGGTTAGGGTGAGGGGTGGCCTCTGCGGCCATCCGCCACCCCACCCTTACTGTTTCTCATCCGCAGGTGTATCGTATTCGCCTTTTGCAGGCCCCCGCGCCTGTCGCTGATACGAGAGGTAGTTGAGTTCATGTCCTTTACCCGTCGCCAAATCCTCGGTGGCCTGGCCGGTCTTGTTGTCGTTGGTGTCGGAGCGGGGGGCGCGTCGCGGTACTGGTTGGGCAAGATGGCCGACGCCGACGCGGGCCACGACTACGAGCTGATCGCCGCACCGCTGGACGTCGAGCTGGTGGCCGGGCACAAGACCGAAGCCTGGGCGTTCGGCCCGTCGGCGCCGGGCACCGAGTTGCGCGTGCGTCAGGGCGAATGGTTGCGGGTGCGTTTCATCAACCACCTGCCGGTCGCCACCACCATTCACTGGCACGGCATCCGCCTGCCGCTGGAAATGGACGGCGTGCCCTACGTCTCGCAGCTTCCAGTGCTGCCGGGCGAATACTTCGACTACAAATTCCGCGTGCCCGACGCCGGCAGCTACTGGTATCACCCGCATGTGAACAGCAGCGAAGAGCTCGGTCGCGGGCTGGTCGGCCCGTTGATCATCGAAGAGCGCGAGCCTACCGGTTTCAAGTACGAAAAGACCTTGAGCCTCAAGAGCTGGCACGTCGATGAAGAGGGCGCTTTTGTCGCGTTCAGCGTTCCTCGCGAAGCGGCCCGTGGTGGCACGGCGGGGCGCCTGTCGACGATCAATGGCGTCTCGCAAGCGGTGATCGACTTGCCCGCCGGGCAGATCACCCGGGTGCGCCTGCTCAATCTCGATAACACCCTGACCTACCGACTCAACATTCCTGGCGTCGAAGCGCAGATCTATGCGCTGGACGGCAACCCCATCGAACCGCGCCCGTTGGGCAAGGAATACTGGCTCGGTCCGGGCATGCGTATTTGCCTGGCGATCAAGGCACCGCCGGCCGGTGAAGAGCTGTCCCTGCGCAACGGCCCGGTACGACTGGGCACATTCCGTTCGGTGGCGAACACCGATGCACCAACCGAATGGCCGCCCGCGCTGCCCGCCAACCCGGTGGCCGAGCCGGACCTGGCCAATGCCGAGAAACTCAACTTCAATTTCGAATGGGTAGGCTCGGTGTCGGTGAATGTCGACAATGGCAAGCCGCCGAGCCTGTGGCAGATCAACGGCAAGGCCTGGGACATCACCGACAAAACCTGCGCCGACCGCCCGATTGCCAAGCTCGAGAAGGGCAAGAGCTACATTTTCGAATTGAAGAACATGACTCAGTATCAACACCCGATTCACCTGCATGGCATGAGTTTCAAGGTCATCGCCTCGAACCGGCACAAGGTCATCCCGTACTTCACTGACACCTACTTGCTGGGCAAAAACGAGCGCGCGCAAGTGGCGCTGGTGGCGGATAACCCGGGGATCTGGATGTTCCACTGTCATGTGATCGATCACATGGAAACCGGCCTGATGGCCGCCATCGAGGTGGCGTAATGCGTCAGATACGCCCGACAGCAATCATCGACCGCAGCCGTGACCGTGACTTCATGCGCGAGGCCCTGGCCCTGGCTGCCCAAGGCGCGGCGCTGGGTGAAGTGCCGGTGGGCGCGGTGCTGGTGCAGGACGGTGAAATCATTGGCCGGGGTTTCAATTGCCCGATCAGCGGCAATGACCCGAGTGCTCACGCCGAGATGGTCGCGATCCGCGCGGCGGCGTTGGCGGCCAGCAACTATCGCCTGCCCGGCAGCACGCTGTACGTGACGCTTGAGCCGTGCAGCATGTGCGCCGGGTTGATCGTGCATTCGCGGATTGCGCGGGTGGTGTATGGGGCGCTGGAGCCGAAGGCTGGAATTGTGCAGAGTCAGGGGCAGTTTTTTACCCAGGGCTTTTTGAATCACCGGGTGCTGTACGAAGGCGGGGTGTTGGCGGAGGAGTGCGGGGCGGTGTTGAGCGAGTTCTTCAAGGCCAGGCGCGCGAAACCCACTGAATAAACACAAAGCCCAATGTAGGAGTGAGCCTGCTCGCGATAGCGGTCTGACAGTCAATATTGATGTGACTGTCAGACCGCTATCGCGAGCAGGCTCACTCCTACAGGGTTATGCGGTGTTTGATAGATTTACTTACGGGCGACGATCACGGCGCGCATCGGCGCCGGCAGCCCTTCAACCGTCTTGCTGTGATCTTCCGGGTCAAGGAAATCGCTCAACGACTGATACTTCATCCACTCGGTCCCGCGCTGTTCCTCGACCGTCGTCACGCTCACGTCCACACAACGAACATCAGTGAACCCTGCCCGGCGCAGCCACAATTCCAGCGCCGGCACCGACGGCAGGAACCACACGTTTCGCATCTGCGCGTAACGGTCTTCCGGCACCAATACTTGCTGCTGATCGCCCTCGATCACCAGGGTCTCCAGCACCAGTTCGCCGCCCTTGACCAGGCAATCCTTCAGCGCCAGCAAATGTTCGATCGGTGAACGACGGTGATAAAACACGCCCATGGAAAACACCGTGTCAAAGCCTTCCAGGTTCGGCGGCAGGTCTTCGAAAGGGAACGGCAGGTGCCAGGCATTGGGCTCGGACAAGTAACGCTGCACTGCCTGGAACTGGCAGAAGAACAGCCAGTTAGGATCGACGCCGATCACGCTGTCGGCCCCCGCGCCGAGCATGCGCCACATGTAGTAGCCATTGCCGCAGCCGACATCGAGGATGCGCTTGCCCTTCAGATCCAGATGCGGTGCAACCCGCGACCACTTCCAGTCCGAGCGCCATTCAGTGTCGACATGCACACCAAACAGATCGAACGGTCCTTTGCGCCATGGCGACAAACCCATCAGCGCAGTGCGCATTTGCACGCGGGTTTCGTCATCGCAATCGGTGTCTAGCGTCAGACCATTGAGCAAGTCGACTTCGCTCGGCTGAATTTTCGGCAAGGCATCCAGCGCACTCTGCCAGCGCTCCAGGTCGCCATGACCCTTTTCCATTTTCTTGTCGAGCTGAGCTTGCAGAGTGTTGGCCCAATCGGCCAGCGGGGTGCCAGCCAGACGGCGGGCGAGGGGGGACAGATCAATCATGGCAAGGCAATCAACGAGGCAAAGTTAAGACACTGGAACCACGGCACGACTTTCGAGAACCCGGCGGCCAACAGGCGCTCGCGGTGTTCTTCGAGGCTGTCGGGCTTCATGACGTTTTCAATGGCGCTGCGCTTCTGGGCGATTTCCAGTTCGCTGTAGCCGTTGGCGCGTTTGAACGCGACGTGCAGGTCGGTGAGCAGCGCGTGTTCGTCCGGATCATTGAAGCGCAGCTTCTCCGACAGAATCAGCGCGCCACCGGGCAACAGCGATTGGCGGATGCGCGAGAGCAACGCCGTGCGCTGCTCCGGGGCGATGAATTGCAGGGTGAAGTTCAGCGCCACCACCGAGGCTGGCTGGAATTCGAGTGCAAGGATGTCGCCTTCGATCACTTCCACCGGCAGCAACTCCTGGAACATCGAGTCCTGACCGTTGAGGTACTCGCGGCAACGTTCAACCATCGCCGCGGAGTTATCCACAGCGATCACCCGGCAGCCGTCGGTGCGTACGTGACGGCGCAGGGCCTGAGTCACGGCGCCGAGAGACGAACCCAGGTCGTAAAGCACGCTGTTGGGCTGGGCGAACTGCGCGGCGAGCACGCCAAGGTTTTCAACGATGGTCGGATAACCCGGTACCGAGCGCTTGATCATGTCCGGGAATACCCGCACCACGTCCTCGTTAAAGGCGAAGTCAGGCACCTGGGCCAAAGGCTGGGCGAAAAGGCGATCGGGTTCTTTGCTCACGGCGGTTCCAGCGGCATAGGTGGAAAAGGCTGGCATTTTAGCCAAATTGACGGGGGGATGCGCGGGTTGTCTGATAAACCGCGCGGACAGTGACAATCCATTGTGGCGAGGGAGCTTGCTCCCGCTGGGCTGCGCAGCAGCCCCAAATCTGGCGAGCGCTGCGCACTGGTGCGCCAGCCCGGTCGGGCGGGAGCAAGCTCCCTCGCCACAGGGGTCAGCGTTGTTCTTGAGAAAAGGCCGACGCCGTAATCCCCCATTGCCCCAACCAATAGCTGAGGATTATCACGTAAGGCGCGGCATGAAACGGCGCAACGAATCGATCGATGCCAATCACGCTGTCCGAAAACACAAACGCCACCGCACCTGCCGCCGCCAGCAGCGCCGAGCGTTTGGGCACGTCAGTGCCGAGCCGGGCCAGCGCGCGCCAAAGCATGGCGCTGATGGCCAGACCGTAGACGATCACCGGGATGAGCAACGGGCCCAGCCCATTGGAAATCAAGATCCCCAACAACACCGCGCCGACGCCTGAAGCGATGATCAGCGGTAACAGCGCCACCCGCCGGCAATCGCTCAAATAGGCCTTCAGATACGCCAAGTGAGCAACCAAAAACGCCCCGAGACCGAACACAAACAAATCCCCCGGCCACGCCAGCAGCACATCGCCGAGCAGGGAGAAAATCAATCCAAGGCTGATCCAGCGGCGATATTCGCTGGGCGGTGCGTCGTGTAACCAGCCGAGCAGTGCCAATACTGGCAGCGGTTTGACCAGCAGGCAGAGCAACGCCGCATGCACACTGACGCCGTAGAGGAACGTCACCGCGCCCATCAGCGCCAGAATCAGCCAGCCCACGATCAGTTAACCGAGATCGCGCAGTCGAAGGTATCCACTGCCGGTACTTCCGGTGCCCATGGTTGTGAATAGGTCAGGCGCAAACGGCCCGTGCCAGCGGCAAAGGACTGGAAGCGCCAGGTGGAGAGGCCGGCGCTGCCGACGATCCCCACGTCTTCCGGATTGCTGTAGACCTCGGGGCTGAGCGCGCGCAATACGCCACCGGCGGAATCCTGGATCGCCCAGCGGTAACCTGTGGTCGGGTTGCTTGGCAGGGTCAGGATCAGGTTTTGCCCGCTGTGCAGTTTTACCGGGCATTCGCTTTGTTTTTCCACGGTCACGTTCTGTTTCGGTTGCGTGGCGCACGCGGCCAGCAAGGAGAGGGCGAGGGGGACAAACAGGCGGGTGGGGGACATAAGGTCAGTGGCTCCGGCATTCACGACGAACGGCGAGCATAACTGAAGATGAGACAAATTGTGACGGGAACGGGGAGTTGGCGATGCGAGTGCCGACGCCATCGTCGGAACGCCGCCCGGAGCAAGCTCGCTCCCACAGGTTTAGCGCAATCCTTGTGGGAGCGAGCTTGNNGCTCCGGGCGGCGTTCCGACGATGACGGTAGTGCAGGCGCTACATGACTATCAGAACAATATCTTCGCCACATCCGCAAAGCGCTTGGCAAAGTGCACGGTAATCCCTTCCTTCAGATAATCCGGCAGTTCTTCAAAGCTACCGCGGTTAGGCTCCGGCAGAATCAATTCAAAAATCTTCTGCCGCCGCGCCGCAATCACCTTTTCGCGCACTCCGCCAATCGGCAGTACATGCCCGGTCAGCGTCAGTTCGCCGGTCATGGCGATGCCTTTTTTCGGCGCCTGGTTTCGGGCGAGCGAGAGCAGGGCACTGGCCATGGTCACGCCGGCGCTCGGGCCATCTTTCGGGGTCGCGCCCTCCGGGACGTGAAGGTGAACGAAGGCTTCATCGAAGAACTTCGGATCACCGCCAAACGACTTCAGGTTGGAGCTGACATAGCTGTAGGCAATTTCCGCCGACTCTTTCATCACGTCACCCAATTGCCCGGTGAGTTTGAAACCACGGTTCAAGGTGTGAATGCGCGTGGCTTCGATCGGCAAGGTCGCGCCGCCCATGCTGGTCCAGGCCAGCCCGGTGATGACGCCGGTACCGGACAGCACTTGCTCGTTACGGAACACCGGATGACCAAGTGAGGCTTCGAGGTCTTTCGGGCCGAGTTTGATCACCGCTTTTGGCTCGTCGATCAGCTTCACAACGGCTTTGCGCACCAGTTTGCCCAGTTGTTTTTCCAACTGCCGCACGCCGGCTTCACGGGCGTATCCGTCGATCAACGCTTTGAGGGCGCTGTCGCTGATGCTCAGGCTGCCTTTGGACACGCCGGCCTTTTCCAGTTGCTTCGGCCACAGGTGACGCTTGGCGATGGCGATTTTTTCTTCGGTGATGTAACCCGACAGGCGAATCACTTCCATCCGGTCGAGCAACGGGCCGGGGATCGAGTCCAGGGTGTTGGCGGTGCAGATGAACAGCACTTTCGACAGGTCCAGACGCAAGTCCAGGTAGTGGTCGAGGAATTCGACGTTCTGTTCCGGGTCGAGGGTTTCCAGCAGCGCCGAGGCCGGGTCGCCCTGGTAGCTCTGACCCATCTTGTCGATCTCGTCGAGCATGATCACCGGGTTCATCACTTCGACGTCTTTCAACGCATGGACGAGTTTGCCCGGCTGCGCGCCGATGTAGGTGCGGCGATGGCCCTTGATCTCGGCTTCGTCGCGCATGCCACCGAGGCTGAAACGGTAGAACGGCCGACCGAGGGATTCGGCGATGGATTTGCCGACGCTGGTTTTACCCACACCCGGCGGGCCGACCAGCAGCACGATGGAGCCGCTGATCTCGCCTTTGTAGGCACCGACGGCGAGGAACTCAAGGATGCGGTCCTTGATGTCATCGAGGCCGGCATGGTGTTTGTCCAGTACCTTGCGCGCGTGCTTGAGGTCGAGTTTGTCCTCGCCGTACACGCCCCACGGCACCGAGGTCGCCCAGTCGAGGTAGTTGCGGGTGACCGCGTATTCCGGCGAACCGGTCTCGAGGATCGACAGCTTGTTCATTTCCTCTTCGACGCGTTTTTGCGCCTGTGCGGGCAGAACCTTGCCTTCCAGACGCTGCTCGAACTGCTCAATGTCGGCGCTGCGGTCGTCCTTGGTCAGCCCCAACTCTTGCTGGATGACCTTGAGTTGTTCCTTGAGGAAGAACTCGCGCTGATGCTCGCCGATCTTGCGGTTAACTTCGGCGGAAATTTCTTTTTGCAGGCGCGCGACTTCGACTTCCTTGCGCAGCATCGGCAGGACTTTTTCCATGCGCTTGAGCATGGGGACGCAGTCGAGCACTTCTTGCAGCTCGCTGCCGGTGGCCGAAGTCAGGGCGGCGGCGAAGTCGGTCAGCGGCGATGGGTCGTTGGGGCTGAAGCGGTTGAGGTAGTTCTTCAGCTCTTCGCTGTACAGCGGGTTGAGCGGCAGCAGTTCCTTGATCGCGTTGATCAGCGCCATGCCGTAGGCCTTGACCTCGTCGGTCGGCTCGGTGGGCTGGTGCGGGTATTCGACTTCTACCAGGTACGGCGGGCGATGGTGCTTGAGCCAGGTGCGGATGCGCACGCGAGTCAGGCCTTGAGCGACGAATTGCAGTTTGCCGTTTTCGCGACTGGCGTGGTGCACCTTGACCAGCGTGCCGTAGAGCGGCAGGGCGGAGGTGTCGAAGTGACGCGGATCTTCCTGGGGCGTGTCCATGTAGAACAGGGCCAGGGAGTGGTGATCGGATTTGCTCACCAGATCGAGGGTTTCGGCCCATGGTTCTTCGTTGACGATGACCGGCAGCACTTGGGCCGGGAAGAACGGGCGGTTGTGGATCGGGATGATGTAGACCTTGTCCGGCAGGTTCTGGCCTGGCAGGGCGAGACCTTTGCCGGTGGAGTGGTGTTCGGCGTTCTCTGGGTCGGCGTATTCGCTCGGGTCTTCGGGGAATTCTTGCTGGTCGCTCATGGGGCACCTGCGCAATTGGGTATGGGTGTTAGATGGGGCAGGTGGGGGGTGGTTTCAATGGCTCGGGATATTTCTGGGTGTGTGTTCAGGGTTTTGACAGCGTTGTGTCTCGAAGGCTGGACGCGATCCCCTTCGGCAGCGCCTACGCCGTGCTCTTAAGCTTTCGGATTCAGGGTCGATAACCTGTACAGAAGCTGACCTGCCGCATAAGTTTCAGCCGGACGAGCGGTCATCTGTCATCTATCATTCAATGATGGCACTTGGCCTTAACTCAGGCATCATCGCTACGTGTCTCGCATTACATCGCCAAGGCAGGCCATTTCGACTCCCTGACTTTTTGGAAGCCCCATGGCCCGGTTCAGTTTTTCTTTATTCTTCGCTGCAATCGCTTGCATCAGTGCGCTGGCCAGCGCCGCGCCGCTGAAAATCCAGATGCACGATCAAAATGGCCAGCCACTGGCGGACGCGGTTGTCACACTGCAAGGTCCGGTCGGTTTGCCGGCCGGTGCGCTCAAGGCCGACATGGATCAACGCACTCAGCAGTTCGCGCCCCACGTGCTCGCGGTGCACACCGGCACCCCGATCAAATTCCCCAACAGCGACAACATCCGCCATCAGGTGTATTCCTTTTCCCCGGCCAAGCGCTTCGAACTGCGACTGTATGAAGGCACGCCATCCGATCCGGTGTTGTTCGACAAACCTGGCGTGGTGGTGCTCGGCTGCAATATTCATGACTGGATGCTCGGCTACGTCTATGTCACCGATGATCCGCGTTTCGGCGTGACTGATACTCAGGGCCAACTGACCCTCGACGCGCCAGCCGGGGTCTATCACGCCACGCTGTGGCATCCACAAGCCCTGAACATGCAACCGGTCGACGGCGGTGAAGTAAAGATTGCTGCTGCGGGTCTCACGCAACCCTTTGCCCTGACCATCGAGGCCCAAGCCTCGCAAACGCCAACAGCACCTGCACCGAGTGCCTTTGGCGATGCCTTCAAGCGAGCCGCCCATGAAACTACGCAGTAGCTTTCAGGCGCGGGTCGCCTGTGTCCTGATTCTGTTGTTGCTGGTGGTGGTCGGCGCGCTGTACTTCAGCGTGAAGGCGGCGACCAATTCCGCCGTGCGCGGCCAGGCCAATGCGCAACTGGAAGTCGGTACACGGGTGTTCGAACGTTTACTGGAAGTGCGCGGTCGGCGTCTGGCCGATGGCGCGCAGTTGCTCGCGGCGGATTTCGGCTTTCGCGATGCGGTGGCCAGCGGCGATGCGGCGACCATGGCTTCGGTGCTGCTCAACCACGGCAAACGCATCAATGCCAGCGACATGTTTTTGCTGGGCATGGATGGCAAGGTTTTGGCCAGCACCCTTGACGACGTGGTCGAAGGCACGCCGTTTCGCTACGACCAGGCCCTGCGCGAAGCCCGGCGCACGCAACAGACCATGATCATCGTGCCGTTGCAGGGCAAACCGCATCTGCTGGTGGAAGCCACAGTGCTGGCGCCGCTGCCGATCGCCCGCGTGGTGATGGGCTTCAGCATGGACGTCAGCTGGGCGGCGGAATTGCAGTCGTTGACCAACCTTCAAGTATCGCTTCTCACGGTCGACCGCCAGCATGTCGGCGAGTTGGTCAGCACCCAGCCTGCGTCCATGAACGACAGCCTGATGCGCTTGATGCTCGGCAGTCGGCAAGGCAGTGAGGTGCAACTGAGCGAGCTTCAGGATCAGAATTTCCTCGGCCAGTCGTTGATGCTGGCCAGTGCCCCGGAAGGTCGCGACAACCAGGTCATCGCGCTGCTGCAAAGTCCGCTGGATGTGGCGATGCAAGCGTTCGCGCCACTGGATGAGAAAATTCTCGGGATTGCCTTGGTCGCTTTGCTCGGTTCGCTGGCCGGCGCACTGTTGCTGGCCCGTGGCGTATCGCAACCGGTGCGAGCGCTGGCCGCGGCCGCCGAGCGCATTGGCCAGGGCGATTACCAGACTCCGGTCAGCCTCAGGCGCAGCGATGAACTGGGGCTGCTCGCCACGGCGTTCAACTCCATGCAAAGCGGCATCGCCGAGCGCGAACTGCAATTGGCCCACAACGCCCTGCACGACCCGTGCACCGGCCTGCCAAATCGCGCGCTGGCGATGGAGCGCCTGGGCAGTGCGATTTCGGCGCAACGGCCGATGGCGCTGGTGTATCTGGGCATCGACAACTTGCGGGCGATTAATGAATCCGCCGGCCCTGAGTCGGTCGATCAATTGCTGCGCCAGACCGGCGAGCGCCTGCAAGTCGCGTTGCGTCCCGGGGATACCGTGGCGCATTTGATTGCCGATGAACTTCTGCTGTTGCTCGACGGTATGGACAGTGACGCAGCGGTGGCGGTGGGCGATCAACTGCAGCAACTGCTGCTCAAGCCCCAGCGCATCAACGGTCATGACCTGACGCTGGATTGTCGTATGGGCATCGCGGCGTATCCGGTGGATGGCCTGAGCGCGCAAACCTTGCTGGAGCGTGCCGCCATCGCCATGAAAGACGCGGCGCAGCTGCCCGGTCGCCTGCAAATCTACGAGCAGGGCCGCGACCTCGCGCACCGTCGCCAGATCACCCTGATCCGCGACTTGCGCCACGCTGCGAGCAACGGCGAACTCCTGCTGCATTACCAGCCCAAACTCGACATCCGCCAAGGCCATGTGCGCCAGGCCGAAGCTTTGTTGCGCTGGCAGCATCCGCAATTCGGCATGGTTTCGCCGGCCGAATTCATTCCGTTGGCCGAGCGTACCGGCAGCATCCAGACCCTGACCAATTGGGTGATCGGCGAGGGCATGCGCCAACTCTCTGAATGGAATCGCCGAGGCCTGCGTTTGCAGCTGTCGTTGAACATTTCTGCCGATGACTTGCTCGGTGATGACCTGTCCGAGCGGGTCTCGGCGCTGTTGCGGGTTTACCGCTTGCCCGCCGAGCAACTGATTTTCGAAATCACCGAAAGCGCGATCATGCGCGAGCCGGAGCGTGCGCTGAAGGTCCTGCATCGGTTGCGCGAGTGCGGCATCAGTCTATCGGTGGATGACTTCGGCACGGGTTACTCGTCGTTGGCGCACCTCAAGCGTTTGCCGGTGCAGGAGTTGAAGATCGACCAATCCTTCGTCCGCGACCTGGACGAAACCAGCGAGGACGCGGTGATCGTGCGTTCGACCATCGAAATGAGCCACAACCTGGGGCTCAAGGTAGTGGCCGAAGGCGTCGAATATGCCCACAGCCTGCGCCTGCTCGAACGTTGGCAGTGCGACACGGCGCAGGGTTATCTCATCAGCCGACCGCTGAGCGCGGCGGCTTTCGAAGCCTGGGTGGCGTTGCCCCTCAGTGCTCAAACTTCCATGGTTCATTGATTCATGACGTCACGTTTCTCCCTGTTGCTCGGCTGCCTCGTCGGCCTGACCCTGCAAACGGCCATGGCCGATAACGGTCGCCTGATCGCCACCGGTGGCGCCAGCAGCCTCGAAGGCGCTGCGGGCGGCGGCATCACGCCGTGGGCGGTGCTCGCCGGTTATGGCGAGAAGAATGAGTGGGGCGCCACCGCGTTCGCGACAACGGTCAACCTGCCAGACTATCGGCTGGATGTGGCGGGGTTGGCCGTGACCTATGACAATCGCGTCGAGTTGTCTTTCGCCCGGCAGCGCTTTGACCTCGGCTCGTTGGTGCACACGTTGAACCTGCCTGAGGACAGCCTTGGCCAGGACGTGCTCGGCGTTAAGGTGCGCTTGTTTGGTGATGTGATTTACGACGAGCTGCCGCAGGTTTCCCTGGGCCTGGAATACAAACATCAACGCAATTTCCTGATCCCGAGCCTGGTCGGCGCCAAACGTGACAGTGATACCGAAGGTTATCTGGCTGCCAGTCGTTTGTTTATGGGCGCGGCGTTTGGTTACAACCTGTTGGTCAATGGCAGCCTGCGTTACAGCCGGGCGAACGAGTTGGGTTTGCTGGGGTTTGGCGGTGATCGACGTGATAGGCGCAGCCTGTTGAAAGAAGGTTCGGTGGCGCTGCTGTTCAATCCGCGCTGGGCGGTGGGCGTTGAGTATCGGGAGAAACCGGACAACCTGTCGTTCGCCGGGGAAAGTGATTGGGCGGACCTGTTTATCGGCTACTTCCCGAACAAGCATGTGTCGGTGGTTTTGGCTTACGCACGACTCGGCGAGATCGCCACGCTGGATAACCAGAACGGCACGTACCTGTCCGTGCAGGGGAGTTTCTGATGCGGATGTTGCCGCTGATTCTGGTGCTGCTGTTGAGCGCGTGCGCACAGCAACCTCCGAGGGATGACAGCCTCTACCATGACCTCGGGGAGCGGCCGGGGATCACCCGGATTGTCGAGGGCATGCTGCTGAACATTGCCCGGGACGAGCGAATCGTCGAACGCTTTCGCCGGATCGATATCCAGCGCCTGCGGGACAAACTGGTCGAGCAATTCTGCGTGGAAGCGGGCGGCCCCTGCGTGTACAGCGGCGATAGCATGGCCGAAAGTCACAAGGGCCAGAATGTCAGCCGCAGCGACTTCAATGCGCTGGTCGAAGACCTGATCGCCGCGATGGATGAGCAGGGCATCAGCGTCCCCGTACAAAACCGTTTGATCGCCCGACTGGCACCCATGCGCCCGGACGTGATCGAGAAATAACACCGAGGGATTACTCGCATGCTATCCCTGCAGGAGCGAAGCTTGCTCGCTCCCGCAGTGGGTTGCTTTCACACCCGGCGGCCATAAAAAAGGCGACCCCCTCACAGGAGTCGCCTTTCCTTTAACCGCCGCTAAAGCTTACTCGGACAGTTTGTACGCAATCACATAGTCACCTTGCTTGGTGCCCAGCGACCCATGACCGCCGGCAACGACCAGCACGTATTGCTTGCCGTCCTTGCCGGTGTAGGTCATCGGCGTGGTTTGCGCACCGGCTGGCAGGCGGCCTTCCCACAGTTGCTTGCCGTTTTTCACGTCATAGGCGCGCAGGTACTGGTCGAGGGTACCGCTCAGGAAACCAACGCCGCCAGCCGTGACGAAGGTACCGCCCAGGCTAGGCACGCCCATGCTCAACGGGATCGGAACCGGCGAACTGTCGCGCACGGTGCCGTTTTTGTGTTTCCAGATGATTTTGCTGGTGGTCAGGTCGACCGCTGTCACGTAACCCCAGGCCGGTGCCTGGCACGGCAGGCCCAGTGGCGAGAGCAGGGGTTCGAGGATGACGCCATATGGCGCGCCTTTGTTCGGCTGCACGCCTTCGGTTTCGCTTTTACGCGGGCCTTGGGCGGCGATTTCGGCGGCCGGGATCATTTTCGATTTGAACGCCATGTAGTCCGGGTTCATGAAAGCAAGCTGACGCACCGGGTCAACCGAGATGCCGCCCCAGTCGAACACGCCGAAGTTGCCTGGATAAACGATCGAACCTTGCAGCGATGGCGGCGTGAACGGGCCGTCGTAGCGCATGGATTTGAAGTCGATCCGGCAGATCAGTTGGTCGAACGGGGTGACGCCCCACATGTCGCGTTCTTTCAGCGGCGGCGGCATCAGGTTCAGGTCGGACTTCGGCTGGGTTGGCGAGGTGTGATCACCTTCGACAGCGCCTTGTGGCACGGGCACTTCGTTGATCGGTACGATCGCTTTACCGGTGCTGCGGTCCAGCACGTAGATGCTGCCTTGCTTGGTGGACGCGAGTACCGCTGGCTTCACGCCGTCAGCCGTTTTCAGGTCCATCAGGGTTGGCTGGCCGCCGACGTCCATGTCCCACAGGTCATGGTGGGTGAACTGGAAGTGCCAGCGCACTTTGCCGGTGGCGATGTCGAGGGCGGTCAGGCCGGCGGCGTGCAATTCCGATTCAGGGGTGCGTGCGCCACCGAACTGGTCCGGGGTCTGGTTGCCCATCGGCAGGTAAAGCATGCCGAGTTTTTCGTCGACGGCGAACATGGACCACATGTTCGGCGAGTTGCGGGTGTAGACCCTGCCTTCGGCAATCGGCGTGGTGTCGTCCGGGTTGCCGCTGTCCCAATTCCACACCAGTTTGCCGGTGTGCACGTCGAACGCACGGATCACGCCGCTTGGCTCGTCGGTGGAAACGTTGTCGGTGACGTGGCCGCCAATCACCACCAGGTCTTTAGTGACCGCTGGAGGTGAGGTGGAGTAGTAACCGCCCGCCGTGAAGCCGCCAATGTTGGCGCGCAGATCAACCTGGCCCTTGTCGCCAAAGTCTTCGCACATCTTGCCGGTGTCGGCGTCGAGGGCGATCAGACGGGTGTCGGCAGTCGGCAGGAAGATCCGGCGTGGGCAGACGTTGTTGACCGGCGCAGGGCTGGCGGTGCCCGTCGGGCTTTGCTCGGAGGCGTAGGCGGCGTCGTCGTGATACGTCACACCACGGCAGGTCATGTGCGCCCAACCCTTGAAGTTCGCCGCGTTTTGCGTGGAGAGCTTCGGATCGAAACGCCAGATTTCCTTGCCGGTGTCCGGGTCCAGCGCGATCACCTGGCTGTGCGGCGTGCAGACGTAGAGCATGCCGTTGACTTTCAGCGGGGTGTTTTCGGCAGTGGTTTCGCCCGGGTCGTTCGGCCCTGGCAGGTCGCCGGTGCGGAAGGTCCAGGCCGGAACGAGCTTGTTCGCGTTCTGCGGGGTGATCTGCGCCAGTGGCGAGTAACGATCGCCGTGAGCGCTGCGGCCGTAGGAATTCCAGTCACCGTCGGGCATGGCCGGGGCGGTGTTCGTCATGCCCGGCACGCTGTCGCGGTCCAGTTGGCCTTTGATTTCACCGGGGTTGGTGAACTGGCTGGCCAGCGCAGCAACGCCCGCCAGCACCACGGCCACGCTCAATGCGCCGGTGCCCATCGGCGCAGGGCCAGTGAGCAACAGCGGACGGCGGAACCACGGCAGCAACATGACGATGCCCAGCGCAAACAACATGGCCAGACGCGGCACCAGTTGCCACCAATCGAGGCCGACTTCCCACAGGGCCCATACGGTGCTGGCGAACAGCACCAGCGCGTAGAGGCCTAGTGCAGCGCGGCGAGCGGCAATCAGCAGCACGCCGGTCAGCACCAGGCCGATACCGGCCAGCAGGTAATACAGCGAGCCGCCGAGCATGCTCAGCTTGATCCCCCCGGCCAGCATGGCCAGGCCCATTAGCAGAAGCAGGATACCGAGCAGGCTCGGCAGCAGACGGCTTCGACTCAAAGCACCATCAGTGCTCATAGTGTGGTTCTCCGTGACGTTTTAAGTAGTCCCGCGCAAGTTCACTGTAGATGACGATCTGGCGCGGGCAGGGTTCATATAAAAATGGTTGGGTTGATGCGATCCCTGTAGGAGTGAGCCTGCTCGCGATAGCGGTGGGTCAGACAACATCAATATTGGCTGTGCTGGCCTTATCGCGAGCAGGCTCGCTCCTACAGGGTTTTCGGTGTTGGTTAGAACGAGGACTGGATCTTGATCCCCCCAATCAGCGCGTCATCGACCTGGTCCACGCCACCGGGGTGGCGGATGTATTGCAGGTTCGGGCGCACGGTCAGCCAGTTCGTGACGTGCACGCCGTAATAGAGTTCGGCGCTGTATTCGGTGTCCTGCGGCGGCAGGAAGGACGGGTCGTTGTAGTCGAAGACCGCGCGGGCCTGATTGGTCGCCTCGGCGTTCTTGCGAAAGGCCGGGTTGACGTGGACGCGGGCCAGGGCGAAACCGATGTCGTCCTTGGCGCGTGCATCGAACAAGCCTTTGTAGACGACACCTGCCTGGACATAGTTGTCGATGGCGTTGGTCTTCTTGTCGTGCATCGTGCCGTTGGCGAACACGTTCAGGCCGCGGGAGTTATCGCTGGCGCGGCTGGTCAATTGCTGCTGCACACCCAGCCATACACCGTGTTTGCTCGACGCGCTGCGGTAAGCCTCGCCGCTTAGGGCCGCCGGCTGACCGTTGCTGTCCTTGTAAACGTCGGTGGCGTTGGCACTGCTGTAGTAATAGCCGGCGCGGTATTCACCTGGCAGGCCGTTGAGCTTCGGCGACCACACCAGTTCCACCGGCAGGATCGCACCCTGGGTGCCACTGCCGCTGAGCTTGAAGCCATTGTCGCGATCGAGGTTCGACGGGTTCTGCTCATACGCTCCGATCTGCGCATACAGCTCTGGCGTCAGGTGATATTTGACCCGCATCGCCCACTGGCTGACCGGCCAGTTGTACCAGATGCCGCCGACCCAGTTGCCGACCTGAGAGCCGCAGAACGCCAGGTTCTGGAAGTCGCAAGGGAAGCTGTTGAAGTCTTCGCCTTCGCCAAAACGGCCGACCTTGATGTCGAGCTTTTGATCGAAGAATTTCTGCTGATACCACATCTGCGTCAGGCGCCAGGTCTGCCCGCGACCCCAGACTTCCTGAGCCGAGGTGAACCCGCCCACGCGCGGATCGTTGATGCGGTCGTTGCTGATGTTGTTGCCATTGCGCTCGGTGATGGTCAGCTGAAATTCGGCGTCGTCCCAGCCCAGAATCTTCTGCAAGTCCATGTGGGTGCCGAGGCCAAACTGGTCGCTGTAGCGAGCGGTGCGGTCATGATCGTAGCCGCCGTGCAGATTGCTGCCCATTTCGCCGGTGTAATCGACTTTGAAGTCGTAGCCTTTTTCCGAAAGTTCGGTGCGAGTGCCGTTCCAGTCGCCAAGCATCCACGGGGATTCGCTATCGAAGGCCGGAGCGGCCTGGGCGCAAGTGGCGAGGCCCAACGCGGTGAATCCGCCAATCAGGTTCAGGGCTTTTCGATGAGCAATAGCGTTGCAGACAGCGCTGTCTCGCGGAGTTTGAAAATAAGGCATAGGGGAAGTAATTCTGGGTCTTTTTCTGGGGGGATGAACTGAAGCGGCAGTATGTCGCGGGCAGCAGAAGCGTTTCAGCTTGACGGGCGCAAGGATAATGTCCTGTTACAAATAGAGAAAGCGCTTTTACTGACATGGAGCGTTTCGGATTTGGTAACAGTCAGTGGGAAAAGATCGCAGCCTCGTTTCACTCGACAGCTCCTACATTGGAATGCGTTCACCTGTAGGCGCTGTCGAGTGANNAGGCTGCGATCTTTTGCGTTTCACCTACATTTAACTGACCGCACACAGATCGCTTCCCCCCAACGAAGCCCTCGGCTAAGGTGCGCGGCTTCCTATTCTTTCACCGCTCGAAGGCCCGGCATGACCGAACAGAACAACAACCCGCTGCACGGCGTGACGCTGGAGCAAATCCTCAACGCGCTGGTTGAACACTACGAATGGTCGGGGCTGGCCGAGCGCATCGATATCCGCTGCTTCAAGAGTGATCCGAGTATCAAGTCGAGCCTGACCTTCCTGCGCAAAACCCCGTGGGCGCGGGAGAAGGTCGAGCGCTTGTACGTGAAGTTGATGCGCACCAAGCGACCGCTCTGAGCATGGTCAACCCACCGACGCCAGGTTCTGCCGCGAGGCGTCGTTTTGTCGCTGTGGCGACGGTGCTCGGCTGGGCGGGACTGAGCATTCAGCTGTACCTGATTTTCTACTCACGCTGGACGCTGGCGGCCAGTCTGCTCGGTGGGCTGATCAGCTTCTTCAGCTATTTCACCGTGCTGAGCAATACGCTGGTGGCGACCGTGCTGACGTGTGAGCTGACGTCCCGCGAGGCGGCGGCGCGACGCTGGTTTTTGCAGCCGTGGGTGAGTAGCGGCATTGCCGTGAGCATCGCCGTGGTCGGCCTGGGGTACAACGTGTTGTTGCGCCATTTATGGCATCCGCAAGGCTGGCAATGGCTGGCCGATGAGCTGATGCATGACGTCATGCCACTGCTGTTTCTGGCGTATTGGTGGTGCTGTGTGCCGAAAGGCACGTTGCGACTGCGGCATATCGCGGCGTGGGTGATCTATCCAGTGGTGTATTTCGCGTACTCGTTGTGGCGCGGGCATTTGCTGGCGGTTTATCCCTATCCGTTCATTGATGTCGCCAAGCTGGGTTATCCACAGGTGTTTGTGAATGCCGGGGGATTGTTGGCGGGGTTTGTGCTGATAGCGCTGCTGGTGATCGGGCTGGATCGCTGGCTTGGACACCGTGCCAGGGATCAGGAATTTTAGTGATTGAGCCATCGCCATCGCGAGCAAGCTCGCTCCCACACTGGATCGATTGTGAACAAATGACTTGTGAACAACCGGGACACCTGTGGGAGCGAGCTTGCTCGCGATGGGGGCCTGAAGCCGGTCACTCCTCGTCGCTGTTATCCGCCCGCCAGTAGCCGACGGCTTTGACGGACTGCTCGTTAAGCCCATGCTCATCCAGCAACACCCGGCGTATCTGCCGCGATACTTTGCTCTCGGTCGCCACCCATGCGTACAGATTGCCGTTGGGCACCTGCAGCTGCTTCACAGTCTTGAGCAGGTTGTCCTTGCCGCCCTCGCGCAATACCCAGATCACATTGACTTGCGCGGCGCTTTCCAGTCGTTGCTGTTCGGCGCCGTTCTCTATCTCCACGATCACCAATGCCCGGCGATTGGCCGCCAGGCCTTCCAGCCGCCGAGCGATCGCGGGCAGGGCGGTTTCGTCACCGATCAGCAGGTAACTGTCGAAGATGTCCGGCACGATCATCGAGCCTCGTGGGCCGCCGATGTGCAGGAATTGGCCGGGTTTGGCCTGCTCGGCCCAAGTCGCGGCAGGGCCGTCGCCGTGCAGCACGAAGTCGATGTCCAGTTCCAGCGTGTCGAGGTTGTAGCGGCGCGGCGTGTAGTCGCGCATCGCCGGCATCGGCCCGTTGTCTTTGCCGGCACCGAGCACCAGGGTTTCCAGGGCGGCTTGTTCCGCCGCGTTTTGAGGGAACAACAGTTTGACGTGGTCGTCCGTGCCGAGACTGACGAAGCCCGCCAACTCCGGTCCACCCAGCGTGATGCGGCGCATGCGCGGCGTCAGGTCGACCACCCGCAACACTTCCAGACGACGGCGTTTGATCTCGTGGCTGACACGGTGAATGGTTTGCACGATCACTTCAGTCATTCGGTTTTCTCCGCTGGGATTTGAACGGCAGGGCCATCGACGATGGCTTTGGCGGTGTTGTTGAGCAGGTCGCGTACCCGCAGGATTTCTTCCGGGCTCCAGCGGCCGTGATGCATCTGCAAGGCATGACGCAAGTTATGCACCGCTTCGTGGATCTCGGCGGGGCGGTCATGGCCGCGCAATGAGCGCTTGCTGACCTCGATGCGCATCCGTACGCCGTCCAGTGCGATCGCCTGGTCGCTTAACGACAGCCGTCCGGCGTCGGTGATGGCGTAGCGTTTTTTTCCGCCCTCGGCGTCGCCCAGGATCATTTCGCTTTCTTCAAGGAAGGTCAGGGTGGGGTAGATCACACCGGGGCTGGGGCTATAGGCGCCGTCGAACATGCTTTCGATCTGGCGGATCAGGTCATAGCCGTGGCAAGGCTGCTCGGCGATCAGCGCCAGCAGCAGCAGTTTCAGATCGCCTGGGGCGAACACCCGCGGGCCTCGGCCGCCCCGTTCGCGGCCGGGGCCCGGGCGTTTTTCGAAGCCGTCGCGGCCGTCGTTATGGTCACGGTGTTGGGAATGATGGTCTCTCATTTTTTCGCTGCTCTCGTCGTATTTAGATACAACTTAAGATATATCTTAAGTGGAGGGCAAGACGTTTTTTGCAAGGGGCTGATCGGTGCCGACGGACGGTTGGCGCGGTCAATGATGCAATTCACCAGGAAATATCACCGTACATCAGCTGATTTTTCCGCCGACACAGGAATTGTTTAATCGTTAAAGCTATTGCTCTAATAATGGTTGAGCTTATGTTCTAAAAATCCTGCAAGTCCATTGTTGTATAGGCGAAGGCGCTGTATGGTTTTTTTAGAAAAACTGTATGTAGTCTGTAACTTACAGTCGCTGTTTGGTATTTGAGTTTTTTGTTTATTTTTCCTTCTGGTCATGAGGTTGTTTAGCTACGTGTTCATGGGAAGTTGCCTGCTTACTTTCCAGAACAAGAAGTCGAAGATGTTTCGGCGTTGGAAGTTCAAATAAAGCGACCTGTTACGGGTCAGCGTTTTTTAACTTTCAATGAACCGATTCCATAAAGAAAACAGGTACTTAACAATGTTCAAGAAAATCGCAATCGCTGCCCCACTGGCTCTTTTGGCGCTGGGTTCCTCCGGGGCATTTGCCGCAGGTGAAGCGGCTCACTCCATCAACATCGTCGCCCACGTGCCGACTAACGGTTTCTACGTGGTGCCTACCAATCCTGAGCTCGTCAACAAGGATCAGGACATGAGCTTCCAGCCTGCCAGCGGCAAAATGGGAGAAGTGAACGGGTTCTTCGATGTGCGTAACAACAGCGGTTCGGTTCACGCCAGCCTGGACAGCGCGCCCAAACTGATTTCTGGTTCCCATTCCATTGCTTTGAAAGTGGAACTCAATAACAAGGAACTCAACTTGACCCCGCAAATGGTTGTAGGTGAAGCCGAGTCCGACGTGAACTTCCGCGCACCGCTGAAAATCAGTGCGGTCGGTACGACCTTCCAGCCGGGCGACTACACCGGTGTCGTGGCAATGACCTTCGACGCTGTCCCTCCCGTGGGCGGCTCGCGCTAACTTTCAAAGTCGCGCAAACCGACAGGGCAAACAGCATTGTTTGTCCCGTCGGACTTCAACTTGATTGTAATCAGAGTAAGAGTTCATGTTCCCGATGACCCCCATCGCGGCTGCGCTTGCGCTGTTGTTTTGCGCCAGTGCAGCGGCGGCTCCCGTTTCTTCCGCCGGTACGACACCGCGAAGTCTCCTGGCGCAGGCCAAAGGTCTTCCGGCTGATTTCGAGGAGCATTTCTTTGATGTGCCTCTGGCTGTCCGGGTAGAACTCGATCAACAGCCTCTGGGAGAGGCCATGGTGGTGTTGTCTCGCGATGATCGCGTCACTCTGCTCGAATTTACCGACACCAGCGAAAACCGTTTCAGCCCCGCTGAACGGGAAAAATGGGCAAGTTATCTCAAGCCGGGTGTGCCGCTGGGCAATTGCACGGGATCATGCCCGGATCAGGTGCTGGCCGTGCACTACAACCTGGAAAGCTCGTTGGTTTCGATCCTCACCGAAAACGCCGAGCGCGACATGGAGGCCAAGCGTTATTACGAGCAACCGGAGGGCGGCAGTAGCGGCCTGATGGTGCGCAACCAGCTCAACCTCAATGGCGGCCAGGATCAGGATCTGGGCGGGCGCTATGGCCTTGAAGCCAGCGCGAGCCTGGGCAACTGGAGCCAGACGTTCAACATGCAATTGGCCCGCCTCGGCGGTCCCGACGATAAGCTTTATCACGCGGTTCACGAGCTCTACACCCAGCGCGAACTGCAGGGCAGTTTCCTGCGTCTGGGCTATTTCACCCCAAGTTCCGAAGGGCTGACCCGCCAACCTCGTACGTTTGGCACCAGCCCCGATACCGCTGTCGGCGTCATGCTCGGCAGCTCTGACAGCCTGGCGATCAACAGTCCGATGCCCAGCGTCTACCCCATTTATGTCACGGCCAATCGCCAAGGGTCGGTGGAGATCTATCGCGACGGTCTGTTGATCAACACCCAGTCAGTGCCCGCAGGATTGCAGACCCTCGACACCCGGCCGCTGCCAGGCGGGATCTACGAAGTGGAAGTGCGCCTGGTCGAAGATGGCCAGATCACCTCGACTACCCAGGAGCTGGTCTACAAACCCAACAACTGGCGAAACCTCGACGAGCGCTGGCGCTACAACCTGTTTGCCGGTGAAGAAAGCAAACTGCTCAGTAACTGGGACCAGCAGTCCAGCGGCAGTCCGACGGTAGGGGCCTCGATCAATTACTTGATGCACCCACGAGTCATTCTCGGGCTATCGGCGCGGCAGATTCGTGAAAAACTGCAATACGGCAGTTCCATCGACTGGACCCTGGCCAATCACATCAGCCTGTATGCCAACGTGTATCAGACCCAGGATCATGGCACCGGTCTCGATCTGCAAAGTCTTTACAACTATGGCTCCGGTAGCCTGGTGATCAGCCACAACCGCAGCTGGCTGGACACCACCAACCTGTACGAAACCCTGCCAGACGGTACACGGGTGCGCCAACGCAATGTGTTCATTGGTGAAACCAGCAATTCATCACTGGCGATCAACCATCGGGTCAGCAGTAAAAGCTCGATCAGCGGACGGGTGTCCCACAGCGAGGGCAATGTCGATGGCATCGGTATGGATCTGGGTTGGACCCAGCGCGCTACGTTGTTCGGCAGCGATGCGAGTTGGCGTCTGTCGTTATTTGATCGCCCCGGCAGTGTCAGCAGTGGCGACGCACGCAACCGCGGGATCGACCTGAGCCTTAACCTGGCCTTGGGCGCGCCGGGCCAGCAGATCACCGGCAGCATCGGTTCGCGCACGGCCCGTGACGGCAGCCGCGACAACAATGCTTCCCTCGGCTGGCGCCAGGATTTCAAAGATCACGTGCTGCAAAACGTCTCGGTGACGGCACTCACTGACACCTACGGCGTGGGTGTGTCGAGCCTTGCCAACTTTCGTACCGACGCAGTCAATGGCGACGGTTTCGTCCAGCGTTCCTCCTACAACGGCAACTTCACCGGCGGTCTTAACCTGGACAGCACCCTGGTCGTCGGCGGCGAGCAAATGCTCATGACCAGCCATTACGAAATGCGTGGCGCGGGAATGATTGTCGACGTGGAATCAGACATCGACGACATCACCCTGCGCGCCGACGATTACAGCGGCGGCGGCGCGGCGTTGAAGCCGGGGCGCAATTTCATCCCGATTACCGCGTACCAGAACAGTTCGGTGAGCTTCGATTTTGAAGGCAATCACGTGCCGGCAGCGACCATCGAGCCGGCACGCACGCGCTATCACCTGAACAAGGGCGGGGTGGAGTACCGCAAGGTGCGGGTGATGAAAACCATGACGGTGCTCGGGAGACTGGTCGATGAACAGGGGCGGCCGCTCAAGGGCCACCACGTGATCAACCACGCCAGTCGCGGGGTGACGGAGGTCGACGGGTTCTTCTCGATGGAAATGAACGCCGGCTCGCCGACCCTGGAAGTACGCCAGGGCAATCAGCTGTTGTGCCAGTTCCGTCTCGATGCGAGCCGTCATCGCAGTGAAAACAATGTGTTGATGATCGGTGATCTGCGGTGCACGCCGGACACCCTGGCCGACGTCACGTCCACGGATCAGAAGGCGGGTTGAACGTATGAAAAGGTCAAAGTGTTGGCTGGGGTTATTGGCGGCGCTGAGTGTGCCTTCGGCGGGGGCGGTGAATCAGGAGATCAGGGCGTTGTTTCAGCCGGATTCGTCGCAGCCACAAAGAAATGTATTCATCAACAAGACGCCGAACAGTGGTTATTGCGCGACCTATCCGGGCGAGTGTGCCGACAACAACATGTTCAGTATCCAGCTACCGATTCGTTTTGAATCAATTCGAGCCATAGCGCCCGATGAAGGTATCTCGTTGAAGGTGCCGGCCAACTGGCGGCAGCTGACCATCACCAACATGCAAACCCAGGAGACGGAAACCGTCGAAGTACGCATTATCGGCATTGGCTCGCGGTACATCCTGAGTGATTCAGCCACCCATCTGACCGGAGAGACAGACACACTCGCAGGGCATCAAAAGCTCTGGACCAGCAACAGTTGGGTCTATGCCCCCATGCCCTGTCAGTACAGCGGTGTAGGGGCCTACACCCCCGCAACCTATCGATTTTTCTGGAAGGCGCCAGTGGAATCACCTTGCACCAAGGTGGCCACTTTCAGAATTCCATCCATGTCGTTCGACACCCTCGATTTTGCCTATGAGCTACGAACCCCCAATCCCTTGGGTATGTCATCCGGACTTTATACCGGGCCTTTGTCCTACACGATCGGCCCTGGCGGTGATTTCGACCTGGGGCCGTTGATGAATCCGGACGACGGCAACCTGATCCTGGACTTCGTGCTGGACGTGCAGCACACCTTGAAGGTGGATATTCCGCCCGGTGGCAATCGGGTTTTATTGGAACCCCAAGGCGGTTGGCAATCCTGGCTGGAGCAAGGACGCAAACCTGTGCGTCTTTATCGCGATCAAATTTTTAATATTTCCGCTTCGTCAAAGTTCACGATGAGATTCGAGTGTGAGCTGGATCTGGACACTGGTTGCGCGATTCTTGACCGCGAGTCGGGTTACGCGGGGGGTGTGAATGTCAGTGTCAGTTTGCCTAACGGGCTGACCGACAGTACCGGGCAACCGGTCAGACGGCTGCCTTTGAGTCGCACTGCTACGAGCCCGTTTCAGCCCCGCATCTATGTCGATCGAAAGCCGGGAACGCTGCATTTCGAAATGGGTGAGCGGGACACCAACTGGTTGATCATCAACTCTAAAGGTAGGCCCTATAAGGGCAACATCACCGTGATCTGGGATTCCGAAGTCTGACCTTTCGGTTGGTCATCTTTTATTTTTTATGAGGTTGAGGGGATGAAGCGTCTGTTATGGCTGTGTGTGCTCTGTGTGTATCCCTTGGCGGTTCACGCCGGGCCACAGATTAACGTTGGCACCGTGTATGACTATCTGGATGCCGATAAAAGTACCTACTTGAAACGAGTATTCAACAGCGGCGACAGCACCGCTTTCGTCAAGGTCAACGTACTGGAAATCGTCTACGAGGCCGACGGCACGCCGAAGGAAATACCGGTCGAAGCTGCCGCCGACGGCGCCTCGCGCAATGGCGTCATGGCAAGCCCTGCTCGACTGATCGTGCCGGCCCAGGGCATGCAAGGTACACGCCTGTTGTACATGGGCGAGCGGGACCGAGAGCGCTATTTTCGCGTGCGTTTTGTCCCAGTGGTGCCGGAAAAGGAAGATGAGTTTCTGGTCAGCAGCGAAGAACGCGAGGACTACAAAAAAAACCTGTCGGCGGGGGTCAATGTGATGACCGGGTTCGGCACGGTCTTCTTCGTACGGCCCAAAAACTCCCGTTTCGAGAGCGTTATCAGTGACACCGACAATCACTACGAGTTGCGCAATAACGGCAACACCGTGGTCATCGTCGACGAGTTCAAAAGCTGCGCAATAAGTGATGAAAACGAATGTGGAGCGACCACCAAACACCACGTCATGGCCGGCAAGGCATTTGGCTTCGACAAGGAAAAGGGGCGTGAATACCGTTTCATCCTGATCGAAGGCGACAGTAAAAAAGTCCTGAAGATTGCCAGCCGATAGGCCGGTTTTCCATTGATGCAACGGGTATCGAACATGATCAAGCTATGCGCCGCCGTCGCGCTGACGGCAATGACCGCACTGATGGGCTCTTTGGCATGGGCTGCCCGGGAAGAGCACACCTTCGAAGTGTCCGTGAGCATCCCGACACGCTCGTTCTACCTGATCCCGGCCGAACCGGACTGGATTCACCGGCCTCAGCGGTTGAACTGGAACCCCTCGACATCGACCCTGAGCAGTGTCCGCAAGAACTTCGATGTACGGCATGACACCAGCGCCATTGAAGCGCGCCTGGAGGCGGCTCCCTATTTGTCGAACGGCAGGCCGGCTGACGACATTGTGTTGCGGGTCAGTTTCAACGGTGTGGAGTTGAGTCCGGATCTTTCTCCACGGCTGGTGGTGTCGGCGGCTGACGCGGCGGCAGGCAAGCGGGTGTTGCTGGAAGTCGCTCCGGTGATGCCGTCCGGGGGATACCGCCCGGGGGATTACAGCGGAAACGTATTGTTGTTGTTCAGCGCCAGGGCGCCGGGTGAGTGAGTGTCGAGAGTGACCGCAAGATATGATCTGAATGAGGCAAACCTTGTGGGAGCGAGCCTGCTCGCGAAGAGGCCAGTGCATTCAACAGGTCTGTTGACTGATACTCCGTCTTCGCGAGCAGGCTCGTTCCTACCTTGGATTTACGCTTGACCGACTACTGACGGCACACGGGTTTACAGTTCGTGCTTTTTCATCAAGGTACGGGTCAGTCGCCGACCCAGATCCAGCCTTTTGTAGCCCAGATCGCTTACCTTTGCCGAGTAAGCCTGCTCGGTCATCGCTTCGCCGTCAGAGCCGGCAAGCGAGTCTTCGAGCAGTCCCATCTGGCGATTGAAGTATCGATCGTTGGCGGCAAGTGCATTGGGATAGGTGTCACGCAGGTACTTGTCCCAGAACGCATTCTCAAGCATGCCATTGACCAGCCCATCGCCTTCTTCCCTTGAAAGCACGGTTTCACAGGCCCGGTCGATGGCGCTGTCGCTTACGCCTGCAATGTTCCTGTGAAGCATGGTCTCTGACTGCCAGGGCAAACCGAGGCGTTGCGCCAGATGGGTCTGATAGGCCAGATAAACCTCGACTTCTTCTTCTCTGCTCGGGCGTGTCATTACGTCCGCCCGGGCTATTTCGTTGACTCGGTCCAGGCGCGTGGCCCCTTTGGCGAGTTTCACCAGCTTCACTTCAAGTTCGGCATTGGACGTTGAATAGGCGTACGCCTGGGAGGCAAGTGCCTCGATACCCATGGTATTGAATATCTCGGAGCTGGCATCGGTGCAGTCCTCGGGGTGTTCGGCGATACCAAACAGTTTTTCGCGTAACTGTGTATCCAGATCCATGGCATCGATCAGGTCCCAGACGCGACGGGACAACTGCTCGCGCGTAGGGCCCCCTGCCCGGTAGTCGGCGGAGGTCGTCAGATGATCGATGATTCTGAAAAAATCTGTGGCGTTCGGTTCAGTCATCAAGTTGTCCCAGGCTTCGACCCTGTACGTGCCCAATCCCATTGAGCGACGGCCCCAAAGCAACGAATCGTCACTCAGTGGCCATTTGGCCCGTGCATTGTTGGCGAGGGGGTCGTAAAGATTCTGGCGGTGCAATCCCACCGATTGTCGGTAGTCGAACAACGCCTCGCGATGGGGGGCCAGTAGCTTGTCAGGGGAAAGCCGCGCTCGGGCGAGAATCCATGCCTCATGTGAGCCCGGTGCCGCATCGGGGACTGTCCTGATCGGGTTACCTTGCAGCTCGAGGAAAAAGCCGCGGGGCCGATGTTTGTTGAACAGTCCGTCCGGCCAGGCCTCGATGCCGGTGTGGGCCAGGCTCAGCACCTTCAGGCGCGGCATGCGCTCGACATTCGGCACACGGCCCAGTGGGTTGTGATCAAGCCTGAGGGTTTGCATCCGCGTCAAGTTGCGCAACTGCTCTACCGACGTGGGTGTCAGTTCGATGCGGTTGTCGTCCAGGCGCAGGGTTTCAAGGAAGTGCATCCGGTGCACGCCCTCGGGCAGACGGGTCAGGTTGCAGCGACGGGCGCTGAACTGGCGCAGCAGGGTGAAGTCTTTCAACAACCCGCCTGAACCTTGCGAGAACCGCATGCTATCGAGACTCAGCGTGGTGATCTGATCGAGGTATTTCTTGATATCCGGCAGTTTTTTCCACCAGCGCTCAAGGTCGTGGCTGAGGAACTCGGTGGACAGGTCCAGTGTGTAACCCCCCTCCAGACGGGTACTGCGTTCATTGAAAACACGGGATTTTCTCTGGAAACATTCCAGCAGGCGCTCCGAGATGAACTTGACCGCATCGGGCGCAACGGCAGCCTCGTCGGGCAGGACTGGAGCCATTTGCTGCTTCCACGCATCGAACGTGTTGCGAAGTTCGTTCAGCTCGACGTCAAGCTTTGTCAGCACCTCGACAGGGTCTTTGTCGGCGGGCAGCGAACTGACGAAAGTGGCCACTTCCCGTTTGCTCAGGTGTGGGTAGAGATCCTCCACGCGTTGCTCGATGGTCAAGGGGGGCCTGGACAGTAGCGGGCCGCGCAACAACAGATCGGTGTCCAGTTCCGGCACCGGGCGAATCGCAGGCTCCAGCAGTGCCGTCCGACGGTCTGCCGGCAACCGGGCGTTGCTCTTCAGCCATTGCTTGAAAGCATTCCCCTGACCCGGTGCGTAGCCCAGTTCACGACGGGACCGATCGGGCATGGCGCGCAGGATCGACTCATACAGATCATCGGCCTCGAAGAGTTTGCGTTGGTTGCCATCGTGAACTTCGTAGCGGCCCTGTTCGTCACGCAGCAGCAACCTGACATTGGTGGCGTCATCCAGACCAACGCTGCAACGCATGGGCCCATCTTGTGCTCCGCCGCGAACTTCGATGCGCAGGTCGCTGTAGGTATCGCTGTACAAACGCAGCACATTGAGGGCTAGCCGTTCGGTGTCGGGGGTCAACAGGTCGTTTTGATACAAACCCTCAATGGCCCGTGTAGAGCGGGTTTCAAAAGCGCACTCCCGGGCGCGCCCCTTGAGGCTCAAGGGGATGCGTCGCTGCCCGGTCAAGGTATCGAGTTCGCTTTTTGTTGCATGGGCCACCAATCGATCGGCGATGGCGGTGGGCAGGTCGGGATACTGGTGCTGCAGTTGCCTAACCCGCGGGTCGTTGCTGGCTTCGCGAAAGCGGTACACATCGTCAGAAATGCCGGCCTTGCGCCCATCGACCAGATCGGCCAGGCAATCGCGCAAGGCCTGGGTCCGCTCCTGTTTCGGTAATCTTGAACCCAGCAGCTGCGCGAGCTGCGCCTCATCCAGAAAGTCCACCACGTTATCCGGCAGCTTGCCCTCCATGACATCCGCCAGGCCAAGGCTCAAGGTCCGCGTTGGCTGCGCACTGCCGTAGGTGCGGGCCATGCCGCTCAAGTCCGAGCGTTCATACACCTTCAAGGCGCAGTCGGACGGCCAGCCCGGCAGTTCGGTGACCAGTTGTTCGAACCAGTTGGATGGCGGGTCCATCGGGCGCCCCGAGCGGACTTGCTGGCTGGTCACACCGACATCTTCGAAGGCCCTGAAGCGTTTCAATGTATCGTCCAGCAGCAGCGGTGGTGGAGCGTTGTCGACGTGCATACGGCGCAGCGCGTCTTCGTGGGTGCCGCTGATCAGGCGGATGTTTTCCAGTTGCGCCAGGCTCAAGCCCTCGGTGCTGTGGCCCAGACGCTTCATCAAGGCCGGGCTGTCCCAGGTCTGCGGGTTTTCACCCTCATGGGTCCAGGCACCGCGTCCGTTATGCGCCATTTTGGGTGCATAGGCCTCGGGGCGGGCAGGGTGTTGCAGGCGATCCAGACCGGACTCTTTTTGTACCACGTAAAGCCGATCATCCAGTGGCAGGACGTCCTTGCCTTCATGGCGATGCAGGCCGAGTGCGTCGGGTCTGGAGTGTTCTGGCAGCCTCAGGTTTTTGTGCTCGTAAGCTGTTATGTCCGGATTCCACAAACGGCGTTCACCGTTGGGCAACCGAACCGGTTTCATACGCTCGATAAACGCCGAGGCTGCGAGCTGGAACTCGCCGGCGATTTTCGCACCCGCGGCAAAGGCAATCAGTTGCACCACGTCGGACGCCACGCTAACGATATGCTTGGCCCCTTCCTCCCACAGGCCTTCCGCCAGATCAACCACCCCCTCGATCACATCATGGGTCAACTGATAGGCGGTGTAGACGAGCATGAGTTCGCCCAGTCCCGGCACGAACGGCATGAGTACCATCAAGGCTGCATTGAAAATGTCTGAAACGATTCTCTTGAAGTTCTCCCACCAGGCCCAACGCGCATTGCTGTCCGCGTCGGCAGTCGGCACCGCGATCCCACGTGCATCATTGAGAATTTTGTTCAGCTGTCGCTGGTAGATCCAGGTCCACAGGGGCTGGGTGATCGGCAATGCGCTGTATTGCAGGTTCGGACGGTCCACCGGGGTTTCCCGCCATGAGGGGCGCGAATCCGTCGGTTCTTTTGCATGCCATTTGACGATGGTGAGACGTTGTTCGAGCCCGGCGAAAAAATGACCGCGCTGTTCATGATCGACAAACTGGCTGAAGTACTGACGGTAGCTTTGCTTCGTCGACGCGGACACGCGGTTGTCCCGCAATTGGCGCGTCAGCTCTTTCATGAAATCAATCGAGCTTTCGTATTCCTTGAGCGGGTGATCGGGGTCGTGGGGCAGGTAGGCAATCACTTTCTTCGAGCGCTGAATCTGTTCTGGGTCGGGACGGATCAGCAGGATGCCGGTCAGGGTAAGGTCCATCATGCCCAGCTCGCAGGCCTGCATGACCTGACCGTCGAGGACCAGGTTATGCGAGCCGTTGAGTAACTCGATGATCAGGGCATGGGCGCTGCGACTGATGTCCTTGCGCATCCACGCCATGTGCGCTGCGGCCTTGAGCGCGGTCTGCTGGCTTCTCTGGACGTTGAGTTGCAACATCGCCTCAGACACTGGCTCTTTGCTGAGCAGAATGATTTCCAGGTGCTTCTTGTATTGCGAGCCGATGTCCAGTTCCCGGCACAGCGCCTGAAACTGGCCGACGGTTATTTTTTCCTTGAGCGGCAAAATGTCGAATAAACCGCGATTGTCGGGTTGGGTGATGAACCCGGAATCCGCTTCATAGGTTTCATTGGATGAAAAGTTATGCAGGGCTGCGTCGAGTAAGGAAACCGTGCGTGCGGTGTAACCTTTTGAAGTGTCGATCACATACCACGGTGTTTTTTTTGTTGCGTAAAGTATTAAGTAAGTGTTTTTGACGTCCACTTCCACATTGTACTTTTCGCGCAGTCTTGCCTTGAGCAAGGGTTCGGCGAAGGAGTAGACGTCTTTCAGATTGGCCAAAAGCCTGTCGACCGAGGTCTGCGCGCTCCAGGCATTCTTGTTGGCGCTGGCGAGGCGTTCGTGATCGCTGTTCGACGCAGTCGTCATCCAGGGGGCACGGCGTAAAACGGTGTTTCTCAAGGCATCATTTCGCAGCACTGTCATGTTGGTGAAAACAGGGTCGATGCGTAGTTTTATTAATTCGTAATGTTGCCCTTTATGGGTGCTTGTAACTGTCATTATTCATAGCCTTGAATGCTGTTAGGTGTATTAAGCCTAACAATCGAGACTAAAAATAATAGGTTAAAAGCCTGTTGTTGAATGGTCGCGCATATAAGGGACTCATTTAATATTGCAATGCATAAAATAAGTAATTACCACCACCCATTATTCAACCCTGTTTATTCGCTGCGGCTACTTTCGGCGTTTCAACCGGGAGGCATCGTGACGCGCTACCCGGTTGCAAATAGGGCGTGAGGATCGGCGCCATCCCCTTGAGTACTTGCACGGGCAAGGCCGAGGTGAACTTGAACGTTTCGGCCGATTGCCCGGGCACGAACGCCGTCATCGTGCCGAAGTGACGATCGCCGATGTAGAACACGAAGGTCGCGGTGCGGTTAATGGATTTCGAACTCAGAATTCGCCCACCCGAACCGAAGGCTTCGATGCGGTTATCGCCCGTACCGGTTTTGCCGCCCATGGCCAACGGTTTGCCGTCAGGGGTTACGAAACTGCCGGAGATGCGTTTGGCTGTGCCGGCATCCACCACCTGCGACAACGCTTCGCGCATGGCGGCGGCGACCTCGGAAGGCATCACCCGTTTACCGACATCCGGGTCATTGATCAGTTTGGTTTCGTACGGCGTGTTCGCAGCGAAGTGCAGGCTGTCGATGCGCAAAGTCGGCATGCGCACGCCGTCATTGAGGATGGTACCGATCAATTCCGCCAAGGCTGCGGGGCGATCGCCGGAACTGCCGATGGCGGTGGCCAGCGACGGCACCAGGTGATCGAACGGATAGCCGACTTTCTGCCAGCGCTGGTGAATGTCGAGGAACGCCTCGATCTCCAGAATGGTGCGAATGCGGCTGTCGCGGGCACCCTTGTGACGGCTTTTGAACAGCCAGCTGTAGACTTCCTGGCGTTCGAACTGGCTGGCTTTGACGATCTGGCTGAACTTGGCGTCGGGGTTGTTCAACAAGTAGCCGATCAACCATAGATCCAGCGGGTGAACCTTGGCGATGAAGCCCTGGTCCGGCAGGTCGTAGGCGCCAGGGCCGTAGCTTTCGTAGAGCCGTTGAAGGCGTTCGTCGGTCAGTTTTTCGGTGAGCTTGGCGCCGGTGAGGTGCGAGCGCACGAACATGTTGAAGCTTTCCTGACTGGCCTGTGGCAACAGATAACGATGCACCGCGGCCATGCGGATCGGGGTCGGGCGCATGCCGTCGAGAAAGGTCTCGAGCCGCGCCTGGGTGTCCTTGTTTTTGTACCTCTTCCAGAACTTCAGCAGGAACGACGTGCCTTCGCGGTCGGCGAACGAGGCCAGGTATTCCTGACGCCGAGGGTCGCGGTCGTCCTTGAGCAATTCGGCGCTGCTGCTGGGGCCGGAATACGTGGTGTAGCGCACCAGGTCACGCATCAACCGAATGAACGGCAGGTTGATCGACTCACGCAGGGCATCACGCAGGGTAGGGAGGCGGCCGTTGTCTTCTTTGCGAAAGTTAACGAATGTGTGCAGCCCACCACCGGTGAAAAAAGCTTCGCCGGGGCTGGCCGAGTATTTGCGATCCAGCGCCGCGCCGAGCATGCCTGGCAAGTTGCGGTCTTTGTTCTGGATCAGGTAATCGACGGCCCAGCGACTCAGGCGGTCCTGTTCAGGGACGTCGACCTTCTTCAGTTCCGGGACGGTCATCGTTGCGTATTTATCGTGCAACTCGGCCATGATCTGCAAATAGGTGGTCAGCACACGCATCTTGGCGGTGGAGCCCAGTTCCAGCTTGCTGCCTTCATTGATATCGAACGGCTGGTCTGTGCTGTCGGTCTGCACCCGCACCCGCGAGCCGTCGGGGGTCAGTTCGAACAACGTGAAGCTGTAGCGCACTTGGGAGGTACTGGTGGGGGTCAGCAGGCGTTCGCCCATCAAACCGATCTGCGCCGCAAACACAGGGTCGGCCAGATGCTTCAGGTACTCGGTAGCCTGAGATTGCAACTCGCCTTGCAGGGTGCTGGTGGCGGAAAGATCAAGGCGATCGAGGTCGTACAGCGGACGGTTGAGCAACCCGCCCAGACGACTGCGTGCCACGCTGATGCCCTTGTTGGTTTCGATCGGCTGAATGGTTGGCTGTGTCTGCCAGTCGCGATAGATCACTTTGCTGGCCAATGCCGATGCTGCGAGTGGCGCATCGATCACGCCATTCAGTGCCAGCAGGCGAATGTGGCTGTCGGTGAGTTCGGCCAGTTCATCGTGTCCCTTGGTCAGGTAGTGGGAAGGACGGCGCTGGGCAATCATCAAAGACAGCATCTCACGCAGGGCGAGACCTTTTTCCGACATGCTTTTCGGATCTGTCTCCTTGCTGGCCAGCTGCTCGTTGGCCTGGTTGAAATCGGCGCCGTACCAGACGCGCAATCCTTCGGCCATGCCATGCACTTCACCGTGGCCCGGTACTGCCGACAGGGGCACGCTGTTGAGGTAATCGCGGATCACGTTCTGCCGGGCTTCGAGGGTCTCCGGTCCGGCCTGATAGGCGCGCACACTGGCAGAAATCATCTGACGGATTTTTTCTGCGCCTGACACGGTCAGGCCATCGGGCGAATGCCGGTACTTCTCAAGTTGCGTTGCCAGGGTACTGCCGCCCGCCGACTGGCCCGGCAAGTGCATTAACTTGGCGACCTGGGACCACGCCGCCATGCCGAACCGAGGCCAATCCACGGCAGGGTTAGCCCGCGGCTGACGGGGGTCGAGCAGAAAGCGGTTTTCGATGAACAGCAAACTGTTGACCACCACGGGGGGGATCGCCTCAAAGCTTGAATACAGTTGTTGTGGGTATTTGTACTGGTAAAGCGGTGCCGCACGGCAATCGGTGATCGACAAGCCAGCCTGGATTTTCTCCGAGTAGGGCACGAAAAAGCCATTGCCGGTGTAGTCCATCAACTTTTGGGAAAACCGGGTCTGTGACGCCACAACGTAGTCACGCTTGATCAGACGCGGCAGGAATTCACCCAGAGAGCTGTAGCCCAGACGCAGGTCGAAAGGACCGGCACCGGGATAGCGAATGGCATCGCTGGGACCGGGTTTCAGCTCGTAGCTCAGGGTGGCGGCGAATTGGCTGAGTTCCCGGGATTGAAACTTTGACGTGCGCATTTCCTTGGCCGCGGCCAGCCCCAGGACAATCAGTATTATCAGCAACAACAACCAAAACGCCCCCCACCCGTGCTTTGTGCGGCTGCGAGGGGGTTTTTCAGGTATAGGCGCTTCATCCACACGTTCAGTCGGAACCACATTTTTTCTCGGATCGGTTTGCCATAAAACGCCCATAGTCGACTGATCCATTCACGCAGATTGAGAGGACTTGTCTGAAGCTTAGACGGTGGTTGGCCTTGGTGAAAAAATTGTGAATACACAAATATCGAATTCCCATCATTCCCTGTGGCGAGGGAGCTTTTGTGGTGAGGGGGTTTATGTGGTGAAGGGGGGGTATGTGGTGAGGGGATTTTTGTGGCGAGGGGATTTATCCCCGTTCGGTTGCGCAGCAGCCGTAAACCTGTGGGCGCGATGTGACTAAAAGGACACAGGGGGAGCGCTTCGCACTCCAACGGGGATAAATCCCCTCACCACATAAATCCCCTCACCAATCCCTTCACCACATAAATCCCTTCACCACAGGGAGTTCGGTAGCCATAGAGGGGGGGACGTTACAACCAGCAGACATCCCAGAGGGGGTAATCGCCGATTTTGTCTACGAGCCCTGCTCTCAAGGGATTGGCGACAATGTAACGAGCGAACGGCAGAAGCTCTTCGCCATCACGAATGGTTCGGTCGTGATAACCGGTTTGCCACAAAGCGCCACTTTGGCCGGTCGTTTTGTTCACTGCCTGGGCGCATCGGGCTTTGGTTGCACCAATGACATTCCCTAAATTGTTGTCTTGCAGTTGCATCAGCCAATGAAAGTGATCAGGCATAACCACCCAAGCGATTGAATTCACCAGCCCGGAGTCGTGAGCCCGGCGCAGTTCTGCGACAAGCAGGCGGCCCAAGCGCCAATCAGAAAATATGGGTTTTCGATCGTGAAGAACTGCGGTGATGAGGTAGGCACGACCGTTTTCGGAATTTCTGCCTAAACGCAGGCGATGGGAGTTTGGTTGAGTAGGCAATCCATTGCTTCCTTTCGTGAAAGTCAGGTGACGCTTTCAGGCTAGTGCTCAGTGGTCTGCATTGGCGCTGCGATTGTTGAGTGAAATTTCTGTTTCCTACGAAGGATCCGGTGAGGGGCTCTTGTGGCGAGGGGGCTTGCCCCCGTTGGACTGCGAAGCAGTCCCGTTACTGGCGAACCAAATTTCCATAAGGAACATCGCGTATACAATTTTACGACTGCTGCGCAGCCAAACGGGGGCAAGCCCCCTCGCCACAAGAGCCCCTCGCCATACGCGGAGGTGAGTCTGAAATGCTCGAACTAGAGCCATCTGACGGTAAATTCGGCGCAAGTAGGGACATGACGATGCACCATTACCGTGCAATACTCCGCGCCGTTTCAGTTACGAATAATCCCGCTTTAGGCAGGTAATGCCCCTCCGTAAACCGCGCTTTTACCGAGAGTTCTCGCTGAATGTTGTGGTTTATAGAGTGAAAAACCCTGTAGGAAGCTTTTTATACTGCACGCCCCGCTGATCTTGCAGGTTTTGTCCTACAAGACGGGTTTGCCCACGAAGCAGGCCCGGTTTCAGAAAAGCATTGGCTTACCGGTCAGCGCTTTGACACTCGGTGGTCATATCCAATAACAAGACGAGGTTGTACCCCATGCCAGGCAATCACCTGCCCAATGGCGAGACCGCTCAAGGCGGCCCGCTCAAACGCGAACTCGGCGAACGGCATATTCGCTTGATGGCGCTCGGTGCCTGTATCGGCGTCGGTCTGTTCCTCGGTTCGGCCAAGGCCATCGAGATGGCTGGCCCGGCAATCATGCTGTCCTACATCATCGGCGGTCTGGCGATCCTGGTGATCATGCGCGCCCTCGGCGAAATGGCGGTGCACAACCCGGTCGCCGGCTCCTTCAGCCGTTATGCTCAAGACTACCTCGGCCCGTTGGCGGGCTTCCTGACCGGCTGGAATTACTGGTTCCTGTGGCTGGTGACCTGCGTTGCGGAAATCACCGCAGTGGCGGTGTACATGGGCGTCTGGTTCCCCGATGTGCCGCGCTGGATCTGGGCACTCGCCGCGTTGATCAGCATGGGCTCGATCAATCTGATCGCGGTGAAAGCCTTCGGTGAGTTCGAGTTCTGGTTCGCCCTGATCAAGATCGTCACCATCATTGCGATGGTGGTCGGCGGTATCGGCGTGATCGCGTTCGGTTTCGGCAACGACGGCGTGGCACTGGGGATTTCCAATCTCTGGGCACATGGCGGCTTCATGCCCAACGGCGTGCAAGGCGTGTTGATGTCCCTGCAAATGGTGATGTTCGCCTACCTCGGCGTCGAGATGATCGGCCTGACCGCCGGTGAAGCGAAGAACCCGCAGAAGACCATTCCCAATGCGATCGGCTCGGTGTTCTGGCGGATTCTGCTGTTCTACGTCGGCGCGCTGTTCGTGATCCTGTCGATCTACCCGTGGAACGAAATCGGCACTCAGGGCAGCCCGTTCGTGATGACCTTCGAGCGTCTGGGCATCAAGACCGCCGCCGGCATCATCAACTTCGTGGTGATCACCGCGGCACTGTCGTCCTGCAACGGCGGTATCTTCAGCACCGGGCGCATGCTGTACAGCCTGGCGCAGAACGGCCAGGCCCCGGCCGGCTTCGCCAAGACTTCGAACAACGGCGTGCCGCGTCGCGCGTTGCTGCTGTCGATCGGTGCCTTGTTGCTGGGCGTGCTGCTCAACTACCTGGTGCCTGAAAAAGTCTTTGTCTGGGTGACGGCGATTGCCACCTTCGGCGCGATCTGGACCTGGGTGATGATCCTGCTGGCCCAGCTCAAGTTCCGCCAAGGCCTGAGCGCCAGCGAACGTGCCGGCCTGAAATACAAGATGTGGCTGTACCCGGTCAGCTCGTACCTGGCGCTGGCATTTTTGGTGCTGGTGGTCGGCTTGATGGCGTACTTCCCGGACACCCGCGTGGCGCTCTATGTGGGCCCGGCGTTCCTGGTCCTGCTGACGGTGTTGTTCTACGTGTTCAAGCTGCAGCCGACCAACGTGTCGCAAGGTGCGGTGCGTTCGGCTTCGTAAGACGTAACGCCTGAAATGAAAAAGCCCCGGTCCATTGGCCGGGGCTTTTTATCATGTGTCGAGCGAGCTTTTGTGGCGAGGGGATTTATCCCCGTTCGGCTGCGAAGCAGTCGTAAAACCATAGCACTCGGTATACCTGACACATCGCGACTGCTGGTTTTGGGGCGGCTGCGCCACCCAACGGGGATAAATCCCCTCGCCACAAAATCCCCCTTGCCACTAGGGTAACTATGTCGATATCAAGCGGCTGCGACCTGGACCGACCGATTCAGGCGTTTATTGAAATCCAGCCACGCCCCCAGCAACGCCATCACCCCGGCCCCCACCAACGCTGTGAAAACCTGCATCGCAAACGCATCGTCGGTCAGGGCGTTGAGCATGTCCGCCAAGGGCGCCAACAGCACGCCGAGGCAGAAAACTTCCAGTGAGTAGCGCCCCATGCGGCAGCATTGCTGCGCCAGCCAGTTTTGCGTCCAGCCGTTGCCGGGCAAGAGCCTGGCGGTGACATAAGCCAGCGCCAGGAAGTGCAGCAGACGAACCGGCGACAGATCGGTCTTGCTGATCGGGTACAGCAAGTTGCTCAGGCTGGCTGGCATCACGGCATCATGTATTTCCGGCCAGCGCCAGGACACAGTAATCACACCGGTCACCACCACGTACACCGCCGCGCTGACAAACAAGGGCTGGCGCAGCAGCGGGCGAGTGTCGGGCAACCGTGGCCGCAGCCCTTGAATCGCCGCAAAGCCGCCGAGGATAAACAGCAGTTGCCAGGTGACGGGGTTGAAGTACCACACACCGTCCTTGATGGCCGCAAGGTTCCAGCCAAACCGCGGTGCCAGCAAGTACACCGCCAATGACACCGCTACGACCGCCCACGGCTTGCGCACCAGCAACGGCAGGACCAGTGGCAATCCCGCCAGCAGCACGATGTATAGCGGCAGCGGGTCCATCAGGTTCGGCTTGAAGCGCAGCAGTAACTCATCCGTCAACGCTTGCTGAGGATTGGTGATGAAGTGATGCAGGCCCATTTCCTCCACCAGATCGCGGGTTTCCACATGACTGTTGGCGAAGAACACGATGCCCATCAGCATGGCCAGCAGGAAAATATGGACCACGTAGAGCACCCAGGCGCGCCGCAGAATCTTCACGCAGGCGATCAGGTAACCATCGCGCGCAAGGATTTTGCCGTAGGCCAGAACGGCCGCGTAGCCGGCGAGAAACACGAATATTTCTGCGGCATCGCTGAAACCGACATTGCGCAGGGTGATTTGGCCAAGGGGGTTGTGAGGCACGTGATCCCAAAAAATGAAGATCAGTGCCAGGCCGCGAAAAAAGTCGATTCGGTGATCGCGCTCAAACGTCATGACGGCGGGCTCGTGAACGGGTGTTGAGATAAGGGGTAGCCGAAGGCGCCAAAGGTTGTGCGCCGCACATCGGCGGCGCGCAGGGTGGCGTGATTCGCAGGTAATTGCAAAACCGGGATATTACGGGATGTCTCCTGGCGTTGAGGCAAGCCCTGACCGCTGGTCTGAAAGGCTGCCCAACCTGTGATTTCTGACAGTAGACAGGTTCAAAGTTTTATGACGTGAAACAGGAGGCTCACCATGAAACTTTTGTGGAAAGGATTTTCCAGCTACACGGTGGTCGGGGTCGCCAACACGCTGATCCACTGGCAAATCTTCTTCCTGCTGAGCGTGGGGGCCGGCTTCAGTCAGGCTGTCAGCAACCTGGCAGCCTTCTGCGTTGCCGCCTCGTTTTCCTTCTATATGAACGCGCTGTATACCTTCGATGCCAAGGCGTCGGTCGGCGGTTATCTTCTATTCTTGGGAGCCATGGGGGCGCTGAGTCTGGGCGTCGGCCATGCAGGTGACGTGTGGAGACTTCACGGCCTGCTGACGGTGGCTATCTTTTCAGCATTGAGCCTGGTGCTCGGCTTTCTGTTTTCAAAGTACGTGGTCTTTCGCGAGCGTAACGCATGAAAGTCTCGTTGATCGTTCCGGTATTCAATGAAGAGCAGGCGATCAGCCTGTTCTATCAGGCCGTGCGTCGCGAGTTGAGGCTTGACCAGGCAGAGGTCGAGATCGTGTTCATCAACGATGGCAGTTCCGACCGCACGGCTGAGGAGGTCAAGGCCTTGGCGAAGGCCGATGAACAGGTATTGCTGATCAACTTCTCGCGCAACTTCGGCAAGGAACCGGCGTTGTTCGCCGGCCTGGAATATGCCACCGGCGATGCGGTGATTCCCATGGATGTCGATTTGCAGGACCCGATCAGCGTCATCCCTCGGTTGATTGGCGAATGGCAAAAAGGCGCGGATGTGGTGCTCGCCAAACGCCGGAACCGCACCGCCGATAGTTACCTGAAACGCCACAGCGCGTCGCTGTTCTACCGTGTGCTGAACCGGATCGCTTACACCCGCATCGAAGAAAATGTCGGGGACTTTCGACTGATGGACCGCAAGGTGGTCGACGTGATTCGCGCGCTTCCCGAGCACCAGTTGTTCATGAAAGGCGTGCTGTCATGGGCCGGGTTCAACACCGTGGTGGTGGAGTACGAGCGAGCCGAGCGAGTGGCGGGCACCAGCAAGTTCAACGGCTGGAAGCTCTGGAACCTGGCGCTGGAAGGCGTGACCTCGTTCAGTACGGTGCCGTTGCGCTTATGGACTTACGTCGGTGGCGGTATTTCGATCTTCGCGGTGCTCTACGCGGTGTACATGGTGCTGGACAAGATTTTCTTCGGCAACAGCGTCCCCGGTTACCCGTCGTTGATGACCGCGATTCTGTTTCTCGGCGGCGTGCAACTGATCGGCATCGGCATCCTCGGTGAGTACGTCGGCCGCATCTACATCGAAGCCAAACATCGGCCGCGCTATGTGGTGAAAGACATCGTCGGCGGCAAAGACCGGCTCGGGATTTAGCATGGGCAGGTTCAGCGACTTTTTCAGCAAGGAACTCGGGCGTCGGCAAGTCTGGCTGTTTTTTCTGTTGGCGACCTTAGTGTATGTGGTGCCGCTGATCCTTGCGGACTATCCGTATATCGATGATAACTGGCGCTCGTTGTCGGCCGCGGCCGGTTCGGCCTGGGCGGAGCAGGGACGGTTATTCACCGAACTGTTCTACAACCTGCTGACCTTCAGCAATGCCGCGCCGAACATCTTTCCGCTGCCGCTGTTGATCGCCACGCTGGGCATGGCCGCGGCGCTGACCAGCCTGACGTTTCATTACTACCCGCAACCGACGATTGCTTGCTGCCTGGTGCCGTTGCCGCTCTGGTACAACCCGTTCTTTCTGCAAAACCTGTCCTATCAATACGACGGGCCCGCCATGGCGTTGAGCGTGGTGGCGGTCATCTATGCAATCACCTTCCGTCATCCCTCGCGCATCGTTCATTGGCTGGTGCCTTCGTTCCTGATCGCGCTGGCGTTGGGGCTCTATCAGGTGAGCTTCAATGTGTTTCTGGGCCTGTGTTGCCTGGAACTGCTCAGGAGCGCGAATGACAAGCTGGTCTGGCCGCGGTGGTGCGAGTTGATCGGCTGGAAAATATCGCAGGCCATCCTGGGCTGGTTGATTTACAGCGTCAGTGCTTATCCGTTCATGAGTGGAAATCGCACCTTGTTGTTGAACTGGACGGCGCAGCCCCTGCTGCAACTTCAAATCAACATCGGCCGGGTGCTGGAAAAAGTCGTGCTGCTGTTTCACGGCGGATTTGCCTGGGTGTTCGCCGCACTGCTGCTGTGTGCCATTGCCGGTAGTGTCCGGCTGGGGCTGAACGTGTTGGAACGTCAGGACACAGGGCTGAAGAAAATCCTGATCGGCCTGGTGTGTTTACTGACATTGCCGGTCGTGACGCTACTGGTGTCAGGTGTCGCGCTGTTTTTTCGGGACTTCAATGAAGGCGCCAGGACGCTGATGGGCTTCGCGGTTCTGTTGGTGCTGTTGTTCTATTTGAGCCATCTGTCGCTGGCACGAATCCACCAGCGGTTGCCGCTGTTGTTGATGGTTCCACTGCTGGCGATGCTTTCAATTTCGTATGCCTATGGACGGGTGCTGACCGTCCAGAAAGCCTTCGCGTCCAGCGCATTATTAAGTCTTGAACACGACATCGCGTCGAATCGACAGCTGCTGGAGGCCAAGCGCATTTACATGTCAGTGACCTATTCCGATCACTGGTTGCTGGGGGCGGCGGGCTCGTTCAAGCAGATGCCAGTGTTGCACTATCTGCTGAACATCGACTTCTACATGCTGGCCGAGAACCTGCCGAAAGTGGGGATCACCAACGTCGTTGCGGAGAAGGAACGACGTAACGCGACCCGGGTGGGTTATCAGGGTTATCCACCGGTGCTGGAGCGCCAGTACTACCGGATTTATCTGCTCGGCGATTACGGTTTTATTGTCATGAAAGAGCCGGCCCCGATTAAGGCGCTTCACTGGTGATGGCGGGCGTCAGAACGCATCCATCAGCACGATAATGCAATCCCTGGCCTGGTAAGCATTGATCTGCGGTACCAGTCGCCGAAAGTGTTCAGACTGGCAATGAGCATCCAGCGCCGCCTGATTTGGCCATTGTTCGACGAAGATAAAGTGCCCGGGGTCTTTTTGATCGACGAACAGGTCGTAAGCGATGCAATCAGGTTCCAGTCGAGTCTTCTCGACCAGTTCGGCGTACCAGGGGCGAACGGTTTCAATGTGTTCGGGTTTGATGAAATCCTGAGCGATGACTTTCAGCATGGTGTCCATTCTTGGTGTAAGGCGTTCAATCGTTGTTTACGCGGCAGCCAACTCATTCGGTTCAAAACTGTCCGCCCGCGCCATCTGCCACATCCGCGAGTAAAACTCGCCATTCACTTCACCGGTCAGCAACTCTCCCGGTTTCAAGAACACATGCAGTTGCGAAAACAATTTGATCTCGGTCGCCGACATGCGCCGTACCAAATGTTTAGCTGATAGCTGCGAAGGATGTTCCAGTCCAGCAGCGGCGAGCATTTCGGCCAGGGCCTTGAGCGTGTTGCGGTGGAAGTTGAAGACGCGTTGGGCCTTGTCCGGAACCACCAGTGCGCGTTGGCGCAGGGTGTCCTGGGTGGCGACGCCGGTCGGGCATTTGTTGGTGTGACAGCTTTGCGACTGGATGCAACCGATGGCGAACATGAAGCCGCGCGCCGAGTTGGCCCAGTCGGCGCCGATGGCCAGGACGCTGGCAATGTCGAAGGCGCTGACGATCTTGCCGCTGGCGCCGAGTTTGATTTTGTCCCGCAGGTTCAGGCCGACCAGCGTGTTGTGCACGAACAGCAGGCCTTCGCGCATCGGCACACCAATGTGGTCGGTGAACTCCACGGGCGCGGCGCCGGTGCCGCCTTCCTTGCCATCGACCACGATGAAGTCGGGGAGGATGCCGGTTTCCAGCATGGCTTTGGCGATGCCCATGAATTCCCACGGGTGGCCCAGGCAGAACTTGAAGCCCACCGGTTTGCCGCCGGACAGTTCGCGCAATTGTTGGATGAAGTGCATCAGTTCAATCGGCGTGGAAAACGCGCTGTGCCGCGACGGCGAGATGCAATCTTCGCCCATCAGGATGCCGCGTGTTTCGGCGATTTCCCTGGTGACTTTGTGCTTGGGCAGAATCCCGCCATGACCGGGCTTGGCGCCTTGGCTCATCTTGATTTCGATCATCCGCACTTGGGGTGTCTGCGCTTGTGCCGCGAAGCGTTCAGGGTCGAAGCGCCCGTCAGCGGTGCGGCAGCCGAAGTAGCCGCTGCCGAGTTCCCAGGTCAGGTCCCCGCCGTTTTCCCGGTGATAGGCGCTGATGCTGCCTTCGCCGGTGTCGTGGGCGAAGTTGCCGAGTTTCGCCCCTTGGTTCAACGCGCGAATGGCATTGGCGCTGAGGGAGCCGAAGCTCATGGCCGAGATGTTGAACACCGACGCCGAGTACGGCTGCGTGCACTGCGGGCCACCGACCGTTACCCGGAAACTGCTCGGATCGCTCAACGGCGCCGGGCGCATGGAGTGGCCGATGAATTCGAAACCCGACTGATACACATCGATCAACGTGCCGAAGGGTTTGTCGGCGCTTTCGTTCTTGGCCCGTGAATAGACCAGCGAACGCTGGGCCCGGGAGAAGGGCAGGGCGTCGCTGTCGGATTCAAGCAGGTACTGGCGGATTTCCGGGCGGATACCCTCCACCAGATAGCGGATGTTGCCGAGGATCGGGTAATTACGGCGCACGGCGTGAGGGCTTTGCAGCAGATCGAAAATGCCGATCAAGCTGAGCACACCGGTGACGGCGGTGATTGGCCAGAGCCAGTCGTGCTCCAGGAAGGGCAGGCTGGCGAGGGTAAACATCACACAGACGGCAAAGAAGGCGTAGCGGCTCAGGAGTGACAGGCTCATACGGTTTCCTTGGGTTCGGACTTGTTCATAGATGACATGGAGATCCCTGTGGGAGCGAGCTTGCTCGCGATGGCGGTGGTTCAGTCGACATCAATGCTGAATGAAAGACCGCTATCGCGAGCAAGCTCGCTCCCACAGAAAAGCGCTCCACTGCGCAATCAGGCGTTCTGTGCCTGGAGAAAAATCGAAAACAGCTCTGACTGGGATTTGATCCCCAGTTTGCTGTACATGTGTTTCTTATGGACTTTCACGGTTTCGACAGAGATTTCCAGCTTGCGGGCGATTTCCTTACTGGAGCAACCGCTGAGCATCAAGCGCCCGACATCCAGCTCCCGGGCGGTCAATTGCGCGCCTTTGAGTTGCTGCACCGACGCTTCCAGCTGCACCCGCCAGTCAACTTGCGGCGGTGCGGGTGCGAGGGCCACGACTTCGTTTATTTCGTAGGGCAGGCGCTGGCGCAACAGGCCGAGCACCCAGGGCTGGATCAGCGACAGCAAGGCGATCTGCTGGCCGCTGAAACGTTGCTTGCTGCCCAGTGACAGGCACAGCGTGCGGTCGCCTTCGAGCTGGCAATTGAACTGGATTTCATCGGCCACCACATTCAGACGAAAGTAGCGCTGGTAATACTCGGTCAGCTCGAAATGCTCCGGCGCCACTTCCGACAGGCGATAAAGCCCGGTGCGCGACTGCTCGCGACAGGCGATGTAGAACGGATCGAGCAGGTACAAACCGCGCAGGTAATCCTGGAACAACTGATCGGGACTGCCGTCCGCGCCCGGGCATTCGGCGAACACTTGCGGGTGCTGGTCGGCGCTGAAAAGCAGCGCCACCCAGCTGTCGGAGGTCACGTACTGATCCAGCAACCGTACCAGCTGCGTCCAGAAATTGGGCTTGTCCAAAGCGTCGATCAGTTGCCCGACCGAGCGGTGCCACGCGATGTCGTCTAACGAAAGTGTCATGCCTCTACCCCTATCGGGTTACCCCAGCGGCGTGATTTCCCGGCCGGTGGCTTGCTGCGCATACTGGCGCACAGACACCGACCGGGCAATCTTTCTGCCAGCCCGAGGTTAAGAACAAGGAATACCCATGAAAGTCGAACTCGCCCAGTTGGCGGGCCGTGACAACGACACGGCTTACAACCTCGAACGCGCTCTGAAGGCGATTGCCGCCTGTGCTGCCGCTACGCAGCTGATCGTGTTTCCCGAAACCCACCTGATGGGCTTCCCGTCCCTCGAGGCGTTGGCCGAAACCGCCGAACCGCTGGACGGTCCGACCGTCAGCGCGGTCTTGGCTGCTGCCCGTGAACACGACATCGCCGTAGTGATCGGCATGGCCGAGAACGACAACGGCCGCTTCTACAACACCACGCTGCTGATCACCCCCGAAGGTATCGCGCTGAAATATCGCAAGACGCACCTGTGGGCGTCGGATCGCGGTGTGTTCGAGGCCGGCGACCGTTACGCCACGTGTGAGTGGAACGGTGTGCGGGTCGGCCTGCTGATTTGCTACGACATCGAATTCCCGGAAACCGCCCGGGCCCTGGCGCAATTGGGGGCAGAACTGGTGATTGTCACCAACGGCAACATGGACCCGTACGGCCCGACTCACCGCACCGCGATCATGGCCCGCGCCCAGGAAAACCAGGCGTTTGCGCTGATGGTCAACCGGGTGGAAGAGGGCGATGGTGGGTTGGTGTTTGCGGGCGGCAGTGCGCTGGTGGATCCGCTGGGGGCTTTGTTGTTCGAGGCCGGAAGGGAGGAGGGGCAGTTTGCGGTGGAGCTGGACCTGAATCAGCTGACGGCGGCGCGGCAGGATTATCGGTATCTGGATGATCAGCGGCTGAAGTTGCCGGGGGAGATTGTTGAACAGGCTTCAGGCGTGCGGGAGCTAATGATTCCTAAAAACTGATCCGGACACTTTGTGGATTGTGCTGACCTCATCGCGAGCAAGCTCGCTGCCACAGTTGTTCTCTGTCGTTCACGAGTTTTGTATCCGCTGAAGATCCTCTGTGGGAGCGAGCTTGCTCGCGATGAGGCCATGGCAGGCGCCACACCTGTTTGACCTTGCACCCAATTACAACAACGAAACACCCGAAATTTAGCGCCGAACTCGGCTCTGCCATAAATCTAATAAATTCGGAGTAGTCGCTCATGGCTCGTTTGCAACGCACCCTGTCATTGGGTTCGGTGGTGCTGTTCGGCATCGCCTACATGACGCCGATCATCGTGCTCGGCACCTTTGGCATTCTTGCTCAATCCACCGCCGGCATGGTCCCGGCCGCTTACCTGGCGGCGCTGGTGGCGATGTTTTTCACCGCCATGAGTTATGGCCGAATGGCCTCGGCGTTTCCCGTCGCTGGCTCGGCCTATAGCTATGTCCGCAAGGCGATCAGCCCGAAACTCGGTTTCATCGCCGGTTGGGCCGTGCTGCTCGACTACCTGTTCCTGCCGATGGCGATCTGGCTGATCGGCGCGGCCTACCTCAACTCCGCGTTCCCGGCCGTGCCGCAGTGGATCTGGGTGCTGGCGTTCATCGGCATCACCAGTGCGATCAACATCGTCGGTCTGAAACTGGCCAACGGCATCAACGCGTTACTGATGCTGGTGCAGTTCCTGGTACTGATCGCCTTCGTTGCGCTGTGCGTTCATTACGTTGGTGGCGATGCAAGCACGCCGTTGTGGTCGGTCAAACCGTTCTTCAACGGTGACATGCAGATGCCGCTGATCATGAGCGGTGCAGCCATCGCCTGTTATTCATTCCTCGGGTTTGACGCGGTCAGCACCCTGACCGAAGAAACCCGCGACCCGCGTCGCACTATCCCGCGAGCGATCATGCTGATCACCCTGATCGGCGGGCTGATCTTCGTTGGTGTGTCGTACTTCGTGCAGATCGCGCATCCGTCGTTCCAGTTCGACAGCGTCGACTCGGCGGCCTATGAAATTGCCCGCAACATCGGTGGTGACCTGTTCGTGTCGATCTTCCTGATCGGCCTGATCGTCGGCCAGTTTGCGTCGGGCCTGTCGGCTCAGGCCAGCGGCTCGCGGCTGTTGTTCGCGATGGGTCGTGACGGTGTGCTGCCAAAATCGTTCTTCGGCACTTTGCATGAACGCTTTGGCACGCCGGTCAACAGCATCCTGTTGTGCGCCGTGGTCGCGTTGCTGGCACTGAAACTGGACGTCACCACCTCAACCTCGTTCATCAACTTCGGCGCGTTCCTGGCGTTCAGCCTGGTGAACCTGTCGGTGATCTTTCACTACTGGATTGGCGGTGAGCACAAAGGGCTGCGTGAATTCGTGTTGTTCCTGCTGTTCCCGTTTATCGGTCTGGCGGCAGATTTGTGGCTGATGGTCAGCCTCGATCACCTGGCGATCTATCTGGGCCTGAGCTGGCTGGCGATTGGCGTGGTGTACTTGGCGGTGCTGACCAGTGGCTTCCGTCGCCAGCCACCGGAAATGGATTTCCAGGAGGCCACATAATTGCCTGACTGCTAAAGAACCTGTGGGAGCGAGCTCGCTCGCGATGGGGCTGTGTCA
>NZ_LACH01000034.1:0-34853 GCF_000968015.1 Pseudomonas fluorescens | reverse complement strand
TGACACAGCCCCATCGCGAGCAAGCTCGCTCCCACATTTTGATTTGTGTTCAGCTCGCCAGTTTGGTCTGGCGCACTGGCAGTTCGACCCTGAAGGTCGTCCCCACGCCAACTTCACTGCGCACCGTAATCTCCCCCCGATGTTTTTTCACGATGCCATAGGACAGGGACAACCCCAGTCCCGTCCCCTGGCCCACCGGTTTGGTGGTGAAGAACGGGTCGAAGATTTTCTGCAGGCTGTCCGGCGCAATGCCGGAGCCGGTGTCTGCGACTTCGATCCACACCGTTTCCGCTTCAAGCCCGGTGCGCAAGGTGATGGTGCCGCGCTCCGGGCCGATGGCCTGAGAGGCGTTGACGATCAGGTTCATGATCACCTGATTGATTTGCGAAGGCAGGCATTCGATGTCGGGCAACGCCTGATATTCCTTGAGCACATCGGCCTTGTACTTGAGTTCGTTGGCGACGATGTTCAAGGTTGATTCGATGCCCTGTTGCAGATTGGCCCACTGCCATTCCTGATTGGAGTCCACCCGGGAGAAGTCCTTCAGGTCCTTGACGATCTGCCCGACCCGGTTGATGCCATCCTTGGATTCCTTGATCAGCAGCGGAATGTCCTCGCGCAGGAACTCCAGCTCGACCCGTTCGCGCAGTTGGTTCAAACGCTCGACGAGCTCGCTGGAGCCGATCGCCTCTTCCGCATCGCGATAGGCGTCGAGCATTTCCTGCAGCTGTTTGAAGTAGCCATCCAGGGTGCCGAGGTTGGAGGAAATGAAGCCGATGGGGTTGTTGATTTCATGAGCGACGCCGGCCGCCAATTGGCCTAGAGAGGCGAGTTTTTCCGATTGCACCAATTGGGTTTCCAGCTGTTTGCGCTCGTCGATTTCCCGCTGCAACTCAACGCTGGCCTCGGTGAACTGCCGGGTTCGGCGCTCGACCATTTGCCCTAAATGGTCCATTTGCACGCTGGCCCGTTTGGTCATGTCCCATTTGGTCAGCAGGGTGTTGGCCATCTGCTGGACTTCGATATTGTCGAACGGCTTTTTCAGGATCAGCAGCCGGTCATGGGCCTGCAATCGATCGAGCAGTTCATCCCAGGAATAGTCGGAATAGGCGGTGCACACCACCACTTGCAGGCTCGGGTCGGCCTGCCATAAATGTTCGATGGTCTGCGCACCGTCCCAGCCCTCGGGCATGCGCATGTCGACGAAGGCCAGGGCGTAGGGGCGGTTTTCCTGCAAGGCTTCGTTCAGTTTGCCCAGGCCTTCCTGGCCGCCATAGGCCGAGTCCAGCTCGAACAGCGCAGTGGTTGATTTCACTTCGCTGCCAAACAGCGCGGCCTCCATCTCGTCCAGTTCGACGGTCTGCTCCGGCATGGGTGTGAGAATCTTGCGGAAATCCACGTGAATGGACGGGGTGTCATCGATCAGCAGAATGCGTCGGTTCGAAAGCTCGCTCATGCTTCCTCCGGTACGGTTTTCAGCGGGATCTGCAACGTGAACAGCGCACCCTTGCCCGGCCCGTCGCTTTGGGCGGTGAGATGGCCGTTCATTTCGATGGCGGCCAGGGCGCAGCTGTGCAGGCCGAAGCCGTGGCCTTCCTTGCGGGTAGTAAAACCGTGGGCAAAGATGCGCGTCATGTTTTCCTCGGCGATGCCTTCGCCGTCGTCCTTGACGCTGACTTGCAGGGTCTTGTCTTCGACGATTTTCACCCCCAGGGTCATTTGTCGCGGGCGATTGCTGAGGTCGGACATGGCGTATTTGGCGTTGCTGATCAGGTTGATCAGGATCAGCAGCAACCGGTGTTTGTCGCCCATGACTCGCGGCACATCGCTGTACTCCTTGACCACCGTGACGTGGTGTCGGGTCAGGGCGCCAGAGTTCATGCGCAGGGCGTCCTCCAGCAATTCGCTGATGTGTAGCGGTTCCATCAGGCTGTTGGCGCCCGCGTAGGACTGCTGGGTGGCGACGATGTCCTTGATGTGGTCCACGCTTTTGGTCAGTTGGGACAGTTCGTCGGTCATGCCTTGTTGTTCCAGGGCTATCGCGTCCACCAGTTGATTCAGGTAGCCCGGTAGCAACTTGCCTTTTGGGTCCTCGGTCAGAAAGGTGCCGAGGTCGCCTGGATGTTCGTTGATCAGCTGCATGGCCTTGCCTAGGCCCTGCGCTTTGCTGGCACGCAGTTTGCGGGTGACCAGGTCGGCTGAAATGTTCACGCTGTTGAGCACGTTGCCGACGTTGTGCAGCACATTGGTGGCGATCTCGGCCATGCCGGCCTGACGCGCGGTGTCGAGCAGTTCGCTCTGGGTATCCTTGAGTTCGCGGGTGCGCTCTTCAACGCGCAGTTCGAGGTCCTCATTGGCGGTTTGCAGGGCTTTGTTGACGCGATTGATCACATTGAAACTGCGCATCAGGTGAATGGCCAGGTACACCAGTAACAGTACCAACAGTACGGAAAACACCAGCATGTAGAAGTGATAACGCTGATCGATCGCGTCGGTCCGCTGCTGGTCGGTGTTCAGCAGGTTGGTAATGTCGTCCAGGCGTTCGGCCACGGGAACGGCTTCGATGTTTTCCAGCAACCGATTGACCACGGGTTGTTCGCGCAGAATCAGCGCGATGTGGTTGCTCATGATATCGATCGTTCCGTGGAACTGTTCAGGTAGACGCTGTTTGTTCACCCCCAGTTTGTTCAGCCCGAGCAGGATGTCGGCGGCCCGGTCATCGGAAGTGACCTGGGCGAACTCCAGGCTGCTGAGCAGTAAGTCATACGTGTCGGTGGCAATGTTCTGAAGTTGCAGTTGGTCCTCATCCACCAACCCGGACAGCTGTTCCTGAATGTCGTCCTCGGCGGTGGGCAGGAACGCCAGTGAGTTGCGCAGCACGGCGTTGTGAGACTTGAACTGCTCCACCAAGCGGGTCTTTTCCTGGATGGCGGTCAGGTACGCCTCATGGCTGGCGCGCCAGATGGGCGAGTCGTTGCGGCCGTGGTTCGACTCCATGGTGTCGAACCGCTCCCAAAGGTTCGTTATCTCGGTCAGTGGTGAGACCAACGGATCGTAGTTATGACTGATGGCGACCCTGGCCTTGAGGATCTCGGTTTCCCATTGTGCGTTCAGCTGCTTGATCCGGCCGATCAAGTCCCGGGATTCGGTGTAGGTCGTCGTCTGGTTCGAGCTGGATTTGAGGTACAGAAACAGCAGCACTGAAGCCAGCATCAGGGCCACGACGCCGAGCAACGCCAGGTTGCGGCGGTTAGACGTTTTCATAAGGGCTTGCCTCCCCATTCACCGGTCAGGGTCTTGAGGAATTTGATGATCAGCGTCTTGTCGTCGGCAGAGGGAATACGACCTAGCTGGAACTTGAACATCACATCCACCGCCTCTTCGAGGGTTTTGGCCGAACCATCGTGAAAATACGGAGCGGTCACGGCGACGTTGCGCAGGCTCGGAACCTTGAACACGTTGCGGTCCTCTTCGTCTTTGGTGACCAGATAGCGGCCCAGGTCGGCTTCGGTGGGGTTGCCCCGAGTCTTGAAGTAGTCGCCCATGACCCCGAACTTCTGGAACATGTTGCCGCCGATGTTGACGCCCTGATGGCAGGCGATGCAGCCATAGTCCTTGAAGCGTTGGTAACCGTATTTCTCGTCGAGGGTGAGAATGTCGGTATCGCCTTGCAGGTATTGGTCGAAACGCGAGTTGGCGCTGATCAGCGTGCGTTCATAGGTGGCCAGGGCATTCTGCACATTGTTCATGGTCACGCCGTCCGGGTAGGCGTTGGTGAACGAGGTCCGATAAGCCGGATCGGCGCTCAGCATCTGCACCACATGCTCCCAGTCACTGCCCATTTCACTGGGGCTTTGCACCACGCCGTGGATCTGGGTTTCCAGGGTGTCGGCGCGGCCGTTCCAGAATTGCCGGAAGTTCAGGCTGGCGTTGAACACGCTGGGGGTGTTGATCGTCAACGGAAGGCCGGCGAAACCAATGGAAAACGCCTTGTTGTCGGCGCCGCCGTTTTCCAGTCGATGGCAACTGGCGCAGGACAGTGAGCTGTCGACAGACAAGCGCGGTTCATTGAACAACTGGCGCCCGAGTTCGACCTGAAACGGATTCTGCTGGGGCACTGCCGGCAGTGGTTTGAGCGCTTCATTCAGCGGCGCGGCGCTGGCGCTCAGGCAGAGTCCGAACAACGGCGCCAATAGCAGACGGTGAAAGAAAGGCGACATCTGATGATTCCTTGGCATGGGGCCTGTGTGTCGTTGCGCATCGTTCACGTGGCTGCGGATGAAGAGGGCTTCACCGACCCCAGATACCGGACGAAGGCGTCCGGCTCCACGGCTTTGCTGAAGTAGAAACCCTGGCCTTCCTCGCATTGATGGGCCTTGAGGAAGTCCAGTTGCTCGAGGGTTTCCACCCCTTCGGCAATGATGGTCAGCTTGAGGCTCCGGCCCAGACTGATGATGGCGCTGACCAGCGCGGCGTCGTTGCTGTCGCTGCTTAAGCCGCGAATGAACGACTGGTCGATTTTCAGCACGTCGATGGGAAAACGCCGCAAGTAGCTCAGGCTGGAATATCCGGTACCGAAGTCATCGATGGCCAGTCGCACGCCCATCACCTTGAGCCGGGTCAGGGCGTTCACTGTGGTTTCGACGTTCTGCATCAGCACGCCTTCGGTGATTTCGAGCTCCAGCAAGGCCGGCTCCATCCCTGTTTGTTTGAGTATCAGTTCGATGCCGTCGACAAAGTCCCGCTGACGGAAATCGATGGCCGACATGTTCACCGACATACAGATCTTCGGCAGCCCCGCGGCCTGCCAGGCGCAGGCTTGTCGGCACGCCTCGGCCAGCACCCATTTGCTCAACGGCACGATCAAACCGCTGTCTTCGGCCACACTGATGAAATCCGAGGGGTAGACCAGACCGCGTCCCGGTTTTTGCCAGCGAATCAACGCCTCGGCCCCGACCACCTGGCCGCTGCCCAGGTCCAGTTTGGGCTGGTAATGCAGGACAAATTCGTTGCGCTCCAGCGCCAGGCGAATGCCGCTTTCGATGCTTTGTTGATCCCGGGCGCGCTGGTTCATCTCGTCGATGAAAAACCTGAAATCGTTCGGACCGCTTTCCTTGACGTTGCGCATCGCGGTTTCGGCTTTCTTGATCAGCGCGATGGCATCGAAACCGTCGTCCGGGTAAATGCTGATGCCCAGGCTGGCGGTCACGCTCAGGTCGTGGCCGGCAATGTGCTGGGGCGCGCGAATGGCGTTCAAGAGTTTTTCGGCGATGCCCTTGGTCTGCTGAGGGTGGCGGACATCGGCGAGGATCACCACGAATTCATCAGCGCCATAGCGAAACACCGAGTCGGACTCGCGCACCGTCGCCACCAGACTGCGGCCGACCTGTTTAAGCATTTCGTCACCGGCCGGATGCCCCAGGGCATTGTTGATGCGCTTGAAGCGATCGAGGCCTAGAAACATCACAGCCAGTTGCTTGTCATGGCGACGGGACAGGGCCAGGGACTGGTTCAACCGGTCGCCGAGCAACGTGCTGTTGGGCAGCTCGGTCAGCACGTCGTACTGCAACAGGTGTGACACCTTGAGCAACTCGTGGACCCGCGCCTCGATGGTCTGCTCCAGGCTCAGGACCTTCATCGCCGCGTCCTGCGCCATCTGCCATTTCCAGGTCAGGGCACTGGCCATCTGGCGGATTTCCAGGCTGTCGAAGGGTTTTTTCAGCACCAGCAACTGGTCGCCGAATTCCAGCCGTTCGGCCATGTCTTCCCAGGTGTAATCGGTAAAGGCCGTGCACAACGCGATTTGCAGGTGAGGGTCGGCCTTCCACAGTTGTTCGATGGTTTCCAGACCGTCCCAGCCCGGTGGCATGCGCATGTCGGTGAACGCCATGGCATAGGGACGACCTTCGGCCAGTGCGCGCTTGACCAGTTCGAGGGCTTCCTGGCCCTGGTAGGCCGAGTCGAGCTGGAATGTCAGCCGATCAAGCTGCACGGTGCCGAACAGGGCTTCTTCTGCGCCGGCCAGGGTCTGTTCGCCTTCGATCTCAGGGCCGAGGATCTTGCGAAAGTCCTCATGAATCGAGGGTGTGTCGTCGATGATCAGGATGCGCCGGTTGGTCCGCACGAGAGGCGATTTCATCCTTTGTCCTCCGTGAAGCGTGGCGGGTTGTCCCGGATCGGGCCGATGTCATGGCTCGGGGGCACGATGCTGCCGGCTTTCAGCAGTTCGGCAGCCTGCTGGCTGCTGACCGCTTTGCTGAAGAAGTAACCCTGGGCGTTCATCGGTGAACCGGTGGCCATCAGCGAGCTGCGCTGCTCCTGGGTTTCGACGCCCTCGGCAATGATGCCGATCCCGACGTCACGGGCGAAGTTGATGATGGCGCGCAAGGTGTTCGCGCTGGCCGGATCGCGGGCGGCGGTGTCGATGAAGGCTTGAGCGAGTTTCAGGTGATTGACCTGGTAGGTCTTGAGGTAGTCGAACGAGGAGTACTCGGTACCGAAGTCGTCGATGGCGATCTTCACCCCCAGCTCACGCAGGCGCGGCAACACATCGTTGTGGGTCCATTTGGTCTGGGCCAGCGTCGCTTCAGTGACGTCGAAGCGCAGGTCCCAGGGGCAGAGTTCCCAGCGTGCCGTAGTGCGCAGCACGTCATAGATCAGCTCGGGACCACTTTTGAGCTGGGCCAGGGACAGCTTGATCGCAATCACCGGCGGCGCCACTCCCTCATCGCGCCATTGACGCATTTGCTGACAGGCGCGATCCAGCACCCAGTGACCGAGCGCGATGATGGTGCCGGTCTTTTCCGCAGCGGGCAGGAACGCCGAGGCGTCCAGCAGACCGCGTTCAGGATGGTTCCAGGTGACTTGCGCTTCCATGCCGAGGATTTTGCCGCTGCTCAGGTCCACTTCCGGCCAGTAATGCAGTTCAAGTTCTTCGTGTTCGATGGCCGCTCTCAAGTCGCTGGCGATGGCCATGCGTTCGACCACCTCCTGATTGATCTCCTCGGAGTGGAAGTGGTACTGGTTGCGACCCTTTTCCTTGGAGCGATACAGCGCCATGTCGGCTTGGGTCAGCAGGCCGTCGGCGCTGGTGCTTTCGGGGGTGCAGCTGCTGATGCCGATACTCACCGAGACCCGCACATCATTGCCGGCCAGGGAGTAGGGCAGTACCAACGTATCGCGGATCTTGGCGGCCAGGGCTGCGGACTGGGTCGGGTCACCGACGTCCAGTTGCAAGATCGCGAACTCGTCACCGCCGAGGCGGGCGACCACATCGTTTTCGCGCACGCAGGCCTTGATCCGGCGTGCTACCTCTTGCAGCAACAGGTCGCCCACCGGATGGCCGAGGGTATCGTTGATGCGTTTGAAGTGATCCAGGTCCAGGTAAAACATGGCGAACGCTGTCGCCCCCCGACGCACAGAGGCGAATGCCTGGTGCAACCGCTCGATCAGCGTCGCACGGTTGGCCAGCCCGGTCAGCCCGTCGGTGCGGGCGAGCAGGGCGATTTTCTCCTCGGCAATTTTGCGTTCAGTGATGTCGATGATGATGCCTTCGACTTCCAGCAAACGGCCTTCATCGTCGCGCACCGGGATGTAGCGGTTTTCGACCCAGCGCCAGGCTCCTTCGCCAGTGCGCATCCGGAATTCGATGGACGCGCCCGCGGCATGACGGTCCAGCACCCGGGCCATGGCGGTGTCGACCTTGGTTTGATCATCGGGATGGATCAGTTCCTGGGCCCAGTTGGCCGAGGCGACCAGTTTCGCCGCGACATGACCGTATTTGGTGATGTTGTGCGAGATATACATCAATGGAAACGACGGCTCGCCGCGCAACCGATACAGAATGGTGGGGCTGTTCTGCACGATGATGTTGGCGTCGGACAGCTCGCGGGTGCGTTCTTCGACCGCCTGTTCGAGCAGCGACATCTTCAACTCTGCGTCTTCGGTCATTTGCCACTTGGCCGTCAATGCGCTGGCCATCTGGCGGATTTCGATGGCATCGAAGGGCTTTTTCAGAATCAGCAGGCGATCGCCCAGTTCCAGGCGTTCGTCGATGTCTTCCCAGGAATAGTCGGAATAAGCGGTGCAAAGCGCCACTTGCAGCTTGGGATCGACCTGCCACAGCCGTTCGATGGTCTCCAGCCCGTCCCAGCCCGGCGGCATGCGCATGTCGATGAAAGCCATCGCATAGGGCATGTCATTGGCCAGCGCCGTTTCGACCTTGTCCAGGGCTTCGAGGCCCTGAAACGCAGAGTCGAGCACGAAGCTTTGCAGCGATAGCGCCGCAGGGGTGCCGAACAGGGCATTTTCGGCGCTGATCAGGCTGTCGTCATCGATCGATGGCGGACTGAGGATCTTGGCGAAGTCCGCATGAATCGAGGCTGTGTCGTCGACGATAAGAATCCGCCGGTTGGTCCGCGCCAGCAGCGTATTTATCGACATACGCTGGTACCGGCAGCAGTGTGGTGCGGTTTATTCATAGGGGGCTTCCTTTCCCTGATCACCTGGCCGAACGTACAGATTTGGATCCGAGTCAGCTGAGCATAGTCGTCTGTCCAGCACTTCGCGCAACTCAATGAGCCGAATCATTTCCGTTGTCGGGCTGAAAATCATCTAGCCTGTAGGTCAGGCTCCGGCAATAGGGGATGTTTGCCTCGGGGCCTGCCACAACGATGTGCCCGTTTCACTTGAGGTGACGCCATGGAAGAGCAACTCCCCACGACTTTTAACGATAAACCCAAGGTGCTGCTGGTCGATGACGAGGAGTCAATCCTCAACAGCCTGCGTCGCCTGTTACGCGGCCAGCCCTACGAGTTGCTGCTGGCCACCAGCGGTGCCCAGGCGCTGGAGATCATGGAACAACACTCCATTGATCTGGTGATGACCGACGCACGCATGCCCAACATGGACGGCGCCACGCTGCTGGCCCGCATCCATCAGTTGTACCCGACGACCACCCGGATTCTGCTCACCGGCTACGCGGACATGCCGACGATCATCAAAGCGATCAACGAAGGGAAGATTCACCGCTACATCAGCAAACCCTGGAACGACGAGGAAATGCTCCTGACCTTGCGCCAGTCCTTGGCTCATCAGTATTCCGAGCGCGAACGCCAGCGCCTGGAGCAGTTGACCCGGCTGCAGAACGACCAGTTGAAGTCGCTCAACATTACCCTGGAAAAACACGTCGCCGCCCGCACTGCCGAACTCCAGCAGACCGCCGACATGCTCGATCTGGCCTACGAAGAGCTCAAGCACAGCTATGTCACCGGCACCGAGGTGTTCTCGCTGCTGGCCAATCTGCGCCTGCCGCCGGCCAAACAGACCAACCGCCAGATCATCGAACTGGTGCGGGTCTACTGCAAACTTCATCACCTGGACGAGGGCACCAGTCGCGACCTGACCATGGCCGCGGCGCTCTACAACATCGGCAAGCTGAGCTGGACCGACAGCATGATGACCGCGCCCGCGGACCTGCTGCATCACAGCGATCGGGAACGCTATCGCGGTTATCCCAAGCAGAGCGAATCGCTGTTGATGACCCTCGACCCGATGAAGGACGCCGCCCGTCTGATTCTTCATCATCAGGAGCGCTGGGACGGCAGCGGTTTCCCGGACCGGCTCAAGGGCGAGGCGATTCCGTTCGGTTCGCGGCTGCTGAAACTGGCGGTGGATTTCATCGAGTTGCAGCGCGGGCTGATCCTCGAGCGGCAGATGAACAGCGATGAAGCGCTGGTCTACATCCGTAGCTATGCCGGGCGGCTCTACGATCCCGAACTGGTGGAGGATTTCATCCAGGTTTGTGCCGCGTACCTGAGCGATGTCTCGTTGGCCGATCCGTCGGTCAAGGTGCTGACCACACGGGAAGTGACAGCGGGCATGATCCTGGCGCGCAACCTCAATGCCGACAACGGCATGCTGCTGCTCAATGCCGGCAAGGTGTTGAATGGGCCGCTGGTGGAGAAGTTGATCGCCTTCGAAGCCATGGAAGGCGCGAAATACAGCATTTTTGTGAAGGTGCCGGAAGACGTTGCGGTTCTCGAGGTGAGTTAGTTTTTCCAGACTCTACACAACCCCCCTGTGGGAGCGAGCTTGCTCGCGATGGCGGCGACATATCCAACATTGATATGACTGACATACCGCTATCGCGAGCAAGCTCGCTCCCACAGGGGCCAGTGGTGCTTTATAGATGTTTTTCGGCGTGACGACACAGCGGCGGCCATGTGATTCTTGCGCCTTTTTCCAAGGACGATCCTGATCCATGACGCTGTCATCCGCTGCTTCGCCCCGTCTCATCCGTATCGCCGCTGCCCTGTTGATCGGCCCGGACGGTCGCACGCTGTTGGTCCGCAAGCGCGGCACCGAGGCGTTCATGCAGCCGGGGGGCAAGATCGAAGCGCATGAGCAACCGGTCCACGCGCTGGCCCGTGAACTGGAAGAAGAATTGGGGCTGGTCATCGATCCGGCACACGCCACTTATCTCGGGCAATTCTCGGCACCGGCCGCCAATGAGCCCGGTTTTACCGTCCAGGCCGAACTCTTTCAACTGACCATCGATTCAGACGTATCGCCTGCGGCGGAGATTGAAGAAGTGCGCTGGATCGACTCGGCCACCGACGGCACTGTCACGCTGGCGCCATTGACACGGGACCTGATCCTGCCGTTTTATCGAGCCTCCTTAACCGCGATCGCTTGATCATCTCTGGACTAAAGGACTGCCCATGATCCCGCTTCAAGACTTGCTGATCTTCGCCGCTGCCGCGTTGCTGATGGTGCTGACGCCGGGGCCGAACATGATTTACCTGATCTCCCGTTCGATCTGCCAGGGGCGCAAGGCCGGTGTGACGTCGTTGCTCGGTGTGGTCGCGGGGTTTTTCGTGCACCTGTTCGCGGCCGCTGCCGGTTTGACCGCGGTGTTTCTGGCGGTGCCGATGGCCTACGAAGTGCTGAAGTGGGCCGGCGCGCTGTACCTGATGTGGTTGGCTTGGCAAGCCGTCAAACCGGGTGCGCGTTCACCGTTCGAGGCGCAGCAGTTGCCGCCGGACTCGTCGCGCAAACTGATCACCATGGGCTTTCTGACCAGCGCCCTGAACCCGAAGATCGCCGTGTTTTATTTGTCGGTGTTTCCGCAGTTCATTACGCCTGAGCATGGCTCGGTGTTCATGCAAAGCATCACCCTGGGTCTGACCCAGATCAGCGTCAGTTTCAGCGTCAATCTGCTGATTGCGCTGTTCGCCGCGGGCATCGCCTCCTGGTTCGTCAACAACCCGTCCTGGCTGGCGGTGCAGCGCTATTTCATGGGGTTCGTGCTGTCGGCGCTGGCGGTGCGACTGATGCTGGAACAACGACGGATGGCTTGAACATGTGGATTGAACGGCTTGATGCCAGTCATGCTCTGGATTATCGGGCACTGATGCTCGAAGCCTACGACCTGCATCCCCAGGCGTTTACCTCCAGCGTGCGCGAACGCGCCGTGATGCCGTTGAGTTGGTGGGAATCACGCCTGACCAGCAAGCTGGACGTGGTGTTCGGCGCGTTCGAAGGCGGTGAGTTGGCGGGCATCGTCGGTCTGGCCTTCGAGCCTCGGGAAAAGGCCCGGCACAAGGCGACATTGTTTGGCATGTACGTGTCGGGCAAGGTCCGGCAGCGCGGGGTCGGTTATCACCTGGTGCAGGCTGCCTTGGCTGAAGCGCAGGACCATAAAGGTCTGAGGTTGATCCAGCTGACCGTCACCGCTGGCAACGACGCCGCGTTCAACCTGTACCAGCGTTGCGGCTTCATCCAGTTTGGTCTTGAACCACTGGCGGTGCGGGTGGGCGAGGACTACTTCGACAAAATCCACATGTGGCGGGAGCTCTGAATCCACCACAATTCCCTGTAGGACCCAGGTTGGTCACCAACGATGCGGCCACCGAAAACCCCTGTGGGAGCGAGCTTGCTCGCGATTGCGGTTTAGCATGCAACATTTGTATCGACTGACACACCGCTATCGCGAGCAAGCTCGCTCCCACATTTGATTGCATTCCAGTCTGCAAACGATCAGCGAACTGCGCTGACACCATCGAGGGTTGAAAAGGATGTGTCTTTAGCCGTCAGCAAGAAATCGCGCATGTACGGCGCATCCAGCATGTCGGCGCGAATCCCGGCGTACAGCGTCGCAAACAAACCTTTCTCACCCAGCCGCTTGGCCTTCACATAACCCCGTGAGCTGTATTCATGCAGCGCCCAATGGGGCATGCCACACACGCCGCGACCGCTGGCCACCAATTGCATCATCATCACCGTCAGTTCCGACGTGCGGACCTGCGCCGGTTCGATATCGGCCGGTTCCAGGAAACGGGTGAAGATGTCCAGCCGATCACGCTCCACCGGGTAGGTGATCAGCGTTTCCGTGAGCAAATCTTCCGGGACGATGTAGGCCTTGCTCGCCAAACGGTGCTGGTTGGCCACCGCAAGCATCGCTTCGTAGGTGAACAACGGCACGTAAGTGATCCCGGCCAGTTCCAGCGGGTCGGAGGTCACCACCAAATCCAGATCCCCACGGGCCAGCGCAGGCAGCGGGGCGAAGGAGAACCCTGAGGCCAGGTCCAGTTCGACTTCCGGCCAGGCATCGCGGAACTGGTCGATGGTCGGCATCAGCCACTGAAAGCAACTGTGACACTCGATCGCCATGTGCAGACGCCCGGCAGTGCCACCGGCCAGCCGCGCGATATCGCGCTCGGCGCCACGCAGCAATGGCAAGGTCGCGTCAGCCAGTTGCAGCAGGCGCAAACCGGCGCTGGTGAAACGCACCGGTTTGGTCTTGCGCACGAACAGCGGCATGCCCATGCGCTCCTCCAGTTCCTTGAACTGGTGGGACAGGGCCGACTGCGTCAGGTGCAGGCGGTCGGCCGCATCTACCAGGCTGTCGGCTTCGCGCAAGGCGTGCAGGGTCTTCAGGTGACGGATTTCAAGCACCGGGGGCTCCATGAGGAAAACTTGTGATCAACACGAAAAGGTTGAGTTTGTCTCATGTTGGGTTGGCTGTCGACAATAGCGCCATCTTTTACAGGGAGAAATTCACCATGGCTCTGGCCCATACACTTGGTTTTCCGCGCATCGGCGCTGACCGCGAACTGAAAAAAGCCCTCGAATCCTACTGGAAGGGCGATCTGGATCAGGACGCGCTGAAAAGCGTCGGCCGCCAATTGCGCGCCACCCACTGGCAATTGCAGAAAGACGCCGGCATCGACCTGCTGCCCGTGGGCGACTTCGCCTGGTACGACCAGGTCCTGACCCATTCCTTGACCTTCGGTGTGATCCCCCAGCGTTTCGACAGCGCCAAGGACTCGCGCGGCCTGCCGACCCTCGACACCCTGTTCGCCATGGCCCGCGGCGCCACGACTGCCTGCTGCGGCAGCGAACACAGCAAAGCGCAATATGCCCAGGAACTGACCAAGTGGTTCGACACCAACTACCACTACCTGGTCCCGGAATTCACCGCTGACCAACAGTTCAAGCTGAGCTGGGAACAGTTGTTCGACGAAGTCGACGAGGCGAAGGCCCTTGGCCACAACGTCAAACCGGTGATCATCGGTCCACTGACTTACCTGTGGCTGGGCAAAGCCAAAGGCAACGACTTCGACAAGCTCGACCTGCTGGAACGCCTGCTGCCGATCTACGGCGAAATCCTCGGTCGCCTCGCCGCTCAAGGCGTGGAGTGGGTGCAGATCGACGAACCGATCCTGACCCTCGACCTGCCACAGGCCTGGAAAAACGCTTTCGAGCGCGCTTATCACATCCTTCAATACTCGCCGCTGAAAAAACTGGTGGCGACCTACTTCAGTGGTCTGGAAGACAACCTCGGCCTGGCGGTCAGCCTGCCGGTGCAAGGCTTGCACATCGACGCCGTGCGCGCCCCGGACCAACTAGGCCAGGTGCTGGACCGTCTGCCGACCTACAAGATTCTCTCGGTGGGCCTGGTCAACGGTCGCAACGTCTGGCGCTGCGAACTGGAGCAAGTGCTCGCGCAACTGCAACCGGCCCAGGAACGTTTTGGCGATAACCTGTGGGTCAGCAGTTCCTGCTCGCTGCTGCACAGCCCGGTGGATCTGGAGCGCGAAGACAAACTCGACCCTGAACTGAAAAGCTGGCTGGCCTTCGCCGTACAAAAGTGCGGCGAAATCGCCGTGCTGCGCGATGCCCTGAACGACCCGCAATCATCCAAGGTGCAAGCCGCCCTCGCCGAAAGCCGTGCGATTCAGGCCAGTCGCGCCGAGTCACCGCGTATCCACAAAGCCGAGGTGCAGGCGCGCATCAATGCCATCAGTGACAAGGACAGCCAACGTCATTCGCCGTTTGCCAAACGCATCGAGCAGCAGCGTGCGCGGTTGAAACTGCCGGCATTCCCGACCACCACCATCGGCTCGTTCCCGCAGACCGGTTCGATCCGTCTGGCACGCCAGGCCTTCAAGCAAGGCAAGCTGTCGGCCAACGATTACACCGACGCCATGCACAGCGAAATCCGCCATGCCGTGAAAGTCCAGGAACGCCTGGGCCTGGACGTGCTGGTACACGGTGAAGCCGAACGCAACGACATGGTCGAGTACTTCGCCGAGCAACTGGACGGCTATCTGTTCACCCGTTTCGGTTGGGTTCAGAGCTACGGTTCGCGCTGCGTGAAACCGGCAATCATCTACGGCGACCTGAGCCGTCCGGCCGCCATGACCGTCGACTGGATCACTTATGCCCAGAGCCTGACCGACAAGGTCATGAAAGGCATGCTCACCGGTCCCGTGACCATGCTGATGTGGTCGTTCCCGCGCGAAGACGTTTCGCGCAAAATCCAGGCGCAGCAGTTGGCCCTAGCCCTGCGTGACGAAGTGCTGGACCTGGAAACCGCCGGCATCAAGATCGTGCAGATCGACGAAGCCGCGTTCCGTGAAGGTTTGCCGCTGCGCCGGGCACAATGGCAGGAATACCTCGACTGGGCGGTGGAAGCTTTCCGCTTGAGCGCCTCCGGTGTGCGGGATGAAACCCAGATCCACACCCACATGTGCTACAGCGAATTCAACGACGTGATTCAGTCCATCGCGGCGATGGACGCCGATGTGATCACCATCGAAACCTCGCGTTCGGACATGGAATTGCTGGAGGCTTTCGAAGCCTTCGACTACCCGAACGACATCGGTCCGGGCGTCTACGACATCCACTCGCCACGGGTGCCGGACACGGCCGAGATGGTCAAGTTGATGAGCAAAGCGGTGAAGCGTATTCCAGCGGAGCGGTTGTGGGTGAACCCGGATTGCGGGTTGAAGACCCGGGCGTGGCCGGAGACTGAGGCGGCGTTGGTCAACATGGTGGCGGCGGCGCGGCAGTTGCGGAGTCAGTTGGCTTAACGGGTGTAGCGTCTGTCCAGACGCCATCGCGAGCAAGCTCGCTCCCACATTGGATTTATGTCGATCACAGATTTTGTGTACGGCATCAATCCTGTGGGAGCGAGCTTGCTCGCGATAAACGATAACGCGGTCTTGAATACGACCGTTCAGCACTCTTCATCAAACTGTCACGTAACTGTGGCAGCGCGCTTGAACAAACTTCATCAGACTCGCGCTCTACTGGAGTTCTGCGTTTCGGTGTTTTTCATGCGTGTACGATTTTTTTCCACAGCGGTTTTCCTGGCCGCGCTGTTGTTCGGCCTGCCGTCCTTGGCGGCGTCTCGTTGCGATATCAATGTTCCGACCGAGCGGGTCGATCTGGCACAGGTGAGCCTGGCTTACCAGAGCATCGGCCGTGCGTCGGACCCTGCGTTGTTGCTGGTGATGGGCCTTGGCGGGCAGTTGATTCACTGGCCGGACGAGGTGGTGGTCGCGCTGTGTCAGCAAGGGTTTCGGGTGATTCGTTATGACAATCGCGATGTCGGGCTCTCGACTTGGCGGCAAGCGCCCGTCGACGCCAACCTGACGTTCGAAGTGCTGCGCTACAAACTCGGTTTGCCGGTGTCGGCGCCGTACACCCTGACCGATATGGCAGACGATGCTTTTGGCTTGATGGATGCGTTGCACGTCGAGCAATTCCACGTGCTGGGCGCGAGTATGGGCGGGATGATCGCCCAGCATATGGCGGCCATGGAGCCACAACGGGTCGAGAGCCTGACGCTGATCATGACCAGTTCCGGGGCCGAAGGATTGCCGGCGCCGAGTGCGGCGCTGGTGCAACTGTTGTCGCGCCGTGGGGCACCCAATCGCGAAGTAGCGCTGGAGCAGCAAGCCGATTTGCTGGCGGCGCTGGGCAGTCCGACGGTGAGCGATGATCGGCAAGCGCTACTGCATCAGGCGGCGCTGTCCTATGACCGGGCGTTCAACCCCGAGGGCGTGAAGCGCCAGATCATGGCGATCCTCGCCGAGCGCAGTCGTGTGGCGCTGCTCAATCAACTGCGCGTACCGACGCTGGTGGTTCACGGCACTGCTGATCCGTTGCTGCCGGTCATGCACGGTGTACACCTGGCGGCGCATATCCGCGGCAGTCAGTTGAAGCTGATTCCGGGGTTGGCGCATCGATTCCAGGAGGCGTTCAAGGCGCCATTGCTGGCGGCGGTGTTGCCGTACTTGCAGGCCCACCGCGAAGACACCTCGCATTGGGCGCAGATTGATCCGGTGGCTGAACACAACCTCCTGTAGCCCACCCCTTCAAGTCTAAACATACAAGCGGGCTTGTGTGGCGAGGGGATTTATCCCCGTTGGGTCGCGAAGCGGCCCTGAACCTGTGATTACGGTGTTTCAGAAAAACCGTATTCACCGGGTTTGCGACTGCTTCGCAGCCGAACGGGGATAAATCCCCTCGCCACACAGGGGTAGTGGAACGGCTGCCACCTCGGCCTCGTCGGGTGTATCGTTCGAGCTTTCCGGCGCGTTCCAGTCTGCGAGGTGTGTGATGAGTGCCCCACTGAAAATCGATTTCGTCAGCGACGTGTCCTGCCCCTGGTGCGTCGTCGGCCTTTACGGCCTGACCCGGGCCCTGGATTTGCTGGGCGACGAGGTGCAGGCCGAGATCCGTTTCCAGCCGTTCGAACTGAACCCGAAGATGGGGCCTGAAGGGCAGAACATCACCGAACACATCACCGAGAAGTACGGCTCGACGCCCGAGCAATCCCAGAAGAATCGCGAGATGATCCGCGCGCGTGGCGCCGAGGTCGGGTTTGCGTTTCGCACGGACGGCAACAGTCGCATCTACAACACCTTCGATGCCCACCGCTTGCTGTTCTGGGCGGGACTGGAGGGGTTGCAGTTCAATCTGAAAGAGGCGCTGTTCACGTTGTATTTCACCGAGGGCGGCAATCCGTCCGACCATGGGCAATTGGCGCAGATCGCCGAAAGCGTTGGCCTGGATCGGCAGCGGGCCGAGGCGATACTGGCGTCGGATGAATTCGCCAAAGACGTTCGTGAGGAAGAGCAGTTGTGGCTGTCGCGAGGCGTCAGTTCGGTGCCGACCGTTGTTTTCAACGGGCAGTACGCCGTCACTGGCGGGCAGCCAGTGGAGACGTTTGTCGGGGCGATTCGCCAGATCATGAGTGAAGCGAAGGGCGGGACGGTTAACGGGTGAGGTTCTGTGGCAATTCTTTAGATCGACCCCTCACCCTAACCCTCTCCCCAGGGGGCGAGGGGACTGACCGATGCGCCTAGTTGAAATTTTGCGACGTGAAAGATCTGAGTCGAACTCAGGCTTAGAAGCACATGAAGATCTGCTCCCTTTCCCCCTCTCCCCCGTGGGGAGAGGGCTGGGGTGAGGGGTGGTTCTAAAACCGATCACATCAGTCAGCCGTGAAGACGAACCCAAACCGAAACCAGCACCGTAGCCGCCATCAACCAAGCCACCGCCGCCACAGCGAGCGAAGCCTCCAGCCGCATCCGGTCCACCACCACATACAACGTCGCCAGGTAGATGAAGTAAGGAATGATCGACCACATCCCAAACACGATGGTGGTCTTCAAATCCTCCAGCGAACGGCCCTTGCCGACGATGTAATGCGCAATCAGCGCAAAGGTCGGAAACAGCGGCACCAATCCGGCGATGTAATAGTTTTTGGTCTTGGCCAGCGCGGCGAGAATCAGCACCACGGCCGCGCCCAGGGTTGCTTTGAGAATCAGGTCCATCAGTGGCTCAGCCCGTACTTCTTCACTTTGTCGAACAGCGTGGTCTTGGCCATCCCTAGTTCCAGACTGGCCTGGGTCAGGTTGCCGCCACTGCGCTGCAGGGCGTCGCTCAGCAGGTTGCGTTCAAACGCTTCTACCGCTTCGGCGAAGGCCAGGCCCTGATTGCTGCCGCTGGCGCCGGACTTCTTGAAGGCCGGCAGACCGAGGGCAAAACGCTCGGCGACGTTGCGCAATTCGCGCACGTTGCCCGGCCAGTCGTGGCTCATCAGGTTCGACAGGGTCTGGTTGTCCAGGTCCGGCACGGCACGGTCGAAACGCAGGGACGACTGCTGTAGGAAGTGCTCGAACAATTGCAGGATGTCTTCGCGTCGTTCGCGCAGCGGCGGTAATTCAAGAGTCACCACGTTCAAGCGGTAATACAGGTCGCTGCGAAACTCGCCAGCCTTGCTCGACTCATCCAGATCGGACTTGGTCGCCGCGATCACCCGGCAATCCACCGCCACGCTCTGGTTCGAGCCCAGGCGTTCCAGAGTGCGTTCCTGCAACACCCGCAACAGTTTGATCTGCAGCGGCAACGGCATGCTTTCCACTTCGTCGAGGAACAACGTGCCGCCGTCGGCGTGTTCGATCTTGCCGATCCGCCGTTTGCCGGCGCCCGTGAAGGCGTTGGCTTCATGGCCGAAGATTTCGCTTTCGAACAGGTTTTCCGGCAGACCACCGCAGTTCAACGCGACGAACTGCTTGGTGTGCCGCCGACTGAAGTCGTGCAGGCAACGCGCAACCAGCTCTTTACCGGTGCCGGTCTCGCCTTCGATCAGCACGTTGGCCGAGGTATCGGCGACGTTGGCGATCAATTCCCGCAGGTTCTGCATGGCGGGCGAGCGGCCGATGATCCGGCCTTCGAGGGAATCGCGTTCCGCCAGTTGCCGACGCAACGAAGAGACTTCCCGCGCGAGGCTGCGTTGCTCCAGCGCACGGCGCGCCACATCGACCAGACGTTCGGGGGAGAAAGGTTTCTCCATGAAGTCATAGGCGCCTTTCTGCATCGCACCGACAGCCATGGAGATGTCGCCGTGGCCGGTGATCAGCACCACCGGCAAGCTGCGGTCGCGGGCCTTGAGGCGGGTCAGCAATTCCAGACCGTCGATGCCCGGCAGGCGGATGTCGCTGATGACGATGCCGGCGAAGTTGTCGCCGACCCGCTCCAGCGCTTCTTCGGCGCTACCGACGCCGACGCAGGGAATGTCTTCCAGGGTCAGCGCCTGTTGGCAGCCGAGCAGCACATGGGGGTCGTCTTCGACGATCAGCACACTAAGGTCGTTGTTCATATTGGCTCGGCGTGAGTGGGGCTTACCAACGGTAAACTGAGGACGAAGGTGGTACCACCGCTGGCCGGGTGCTCGACACCCAGATGCCCGCCGGTGGCGGCGGCCAGGCTGGCGGAAAGGGTCAGGCCGAGGCCCAGGCCCTGTTCGCCGGGTTTGGTGGTGAAGAACGGTTCGAATAGATGTTTGCGTGCTTCGGCATCGATGCCATGGCCGTTATCGCGTACACGAAGGCGATATTTGCCATCGAACTCTTCGCCTTCGAGCCACAGTTCTGGCAGCGGCTGTGCTTGCATGGCGTCGAGGGCGTTGCCGATCAGGTTGACCAGAATCTGCTCCAGACGGGTCTGGTCGATCTGCACCTGCAGATCGGCGAAGTCTCGGTGCAGTTGCAGATGCGCGCTTTCCACGCGGCCACCGAGCAGCTGCAAGGCTGCATCCACCGCTTTGCCGAGGCTGGCCTGACCTTTGTCGTCTCCGCGGCGAGCGAACGAACGCAGGCTGGCGGTGATCCGGCCCATGCGGTCGATCAGTTCGTTGATGGTCTTGAGGTTGGTGCTGGCAACGTCCAGCTGACCGCGCTCCAGAAAGCGCACGGTGTTGCCGGACAAGGTTCGCAGCGCCGCCAGTGGCTGGTTCAATTCGTGGGCGATGCTGGTGGACATCTGGCCGATGGCCGCGAGTTTACCGGCCTGCACCAGTTCATCCTGGGCGCGGCGTAGCGTCTCTTCGGCCAGACGCCGTTCGCGGATCTGGCCCTTGAGCCGTTCGTTGCTGGCGCGCAGGTCGGTGGTGCGTTCGGTAATCCGACGCTCCAGTTGATTGTTGGCTTCCTGCAAGGCTTCCCGGGCGGCCAGGCGCGTGGCAATGACCTTGCGCCGCTCGTTCCAGGCGATCAGCAGGAACGCCACCAGGGCAAACGCCACTGCCACCAGAATCCCCTGATTGATCGCTTCGCGACGCAAATCCTGCAACGGTGTCAGCAGGGTGAAATTCCACGGGGTATCGCTCAGCGGACGGGTTTGCGACAGGTAGCTGATGTCTTCCTCATCGGATTCCACTTCGCTGTTGGCGGGGAAGGTGAGTTTTTCCTCGCCTTCGGCCAGTTTTTCCCGGGCCAGCGGTTGCAGTTCGTTTAGCGGGAACCAGTAGTACTGAAGGCTGCGAGCGAGTTTTTCCTTGGTTTCGTCGCTCAGCGGCACAACCGATTTCAGGCGCCGTGCCGGATCGCTGGAAAGAATGATGATGCCGTTTTCATCGCTGACGAACGCTTCCAGCCGCGCGCGCTGCCAGCGTTCTTCCATGGCTTCGAGGCGAACCTTGACCACCGCGACGCCGATGATCTTGCCCTGTTCTTCCAGGCCATGAGCCAGGTAATAACCGGGCTCGCCGTTGGTGCTGCCGATGCCGTAGAAACGCCCCGGCTGACCGCGAACGGCATTCTGGAAATAGGCGCGGAAGGACAGGTCTTCGCCCAGGTAACTGTCGACATCGCGCCAGTTACTGGTGGCCATGACGCGGCCGGTGGTGTCCATCACATAGATAGCCCGACTGCGGCTGCGCCGGTTCAGGCCTTCGAGGTATTCATTGACCGTCTGCCGGTGTTCCGGCGACGGGTCGGCCAACAGCTTCGAAACGCTGGATTCGAGTTCCAGCAGGCTGGGCAGGTAGGTGTACTTGCTGATCTCGCTCTCGACGGCGCGGGCGTGCAGTTCCAGCTGACGCTGGCCGTTCTCGCTGAGGCTGCGGATCCCGTAGTGTTCACTGACCCAGAAGCCGAGGTAACCCAATCCGATCATCAGGGCGATGACCAGCGGCGGCAGGAACAGATGGCGAATCAGACGGGGTTTCACGGCGAGTGATGGCGGCGCGGCGCGATAGAGAGTGGGGTCGCATTTCATCACAGATGCCTTGGGTCAACCACAACACTTACTTAGAGCACCATCACCGGCCCCTGTGGGAGCGAGCTTGCTCGCGATGAGGCCATTCCAGTCAACATTGATGTTGAATGTCGGTCCGCTATCGCGAGCAAGCTCGCTCCCACAAGGGATTTGTGTGACTCCGAGCAAGCGTACGGTGCTTAGTGCTGCAGAATCTTGGCGAGGAAATGCTGCGTCCGCTCGGCGCGGGCATTGATGTCGCCGAAGAATTCCTCTTTCTTGCAGTCTTCGATGATCCTGCCCTGGTCCATGAAGATCACCCGGTCCGCCACTTTACGGGCGAAGCCCATTTCGTGGGTCACGCACATCATGGTCATGCCTTCGTGAGCCAGTTGCACCATCACGTCGAGCACTTCGTTGACCATTTCAGGGTCCAGCGCCGAAGTCGGTTCGTCGAACAGCATGACGATCGGGTCCATCGCCAGCGCACGGGCAATCGCCACACGCTGTTGCTGACCACCGGAGAGCTGGCCCGGATGCTTATGCGCATGGGCAGACAGCCCGACGCGCTCAAGCAGTTGCAGGCCTTTCTTGGTGGCTTCTTCCTTGCTGCGGCCCAACACCTTGATCTGCGCAATGGTCAGGTTTTCGGTGATGGTCAGGTGCGGGAACAGTTCGAAATGCTGGAACACCATGCCAACGCGCGAACGCAGTTTCGGCAGGTCGGTCTTCGGGTCGGCGATGGACGTGCCATCGACCACCACGTCGCCTTTCTGGAACGGTTCCAGGGCGTTGACGCATTTGATCAGGGTGGATTTGCCGGAACCGGACGGCCCGCACACCACAATCACTTCGCCTTTTTTGACCTCGGTGCTGCAGTCAGTCAGTACCTGGAAGTCGCCATACCACTTGTTGACATTCTTGATAGAGATCATACGGCAAACCTTTTTTGCAGACGCTTGACCAGCAGCGAGGCGGCAAAGCTGATTGTGAAGTACGTGAGACCTGCAAAGATCAGGAACTCGTTGGAGCGACCGATGATGTCGCCACTGGCACGCGAGGCATTGAGGAAGTCCACCAGACCGACCGCGTAGACCAGCGAGGTGTCCTGAAACAGGATGATGCTCTGTTGCAGCAGCAGCGGGGTCATCTTGCGGAACGCTTGCGGCAGGATGATCAACCGCATCATCTGGCTATACGTCATGCCCAGGGCTTGGGCTGCACCCATCTGGCCCTTGGAAATCGACTGCACGCCGGCCCGGACGATTTCGCAGAAGTACGCCGCTTCAAACATCATGAACGCCACGATGCACGAGGCAAACGCGCCGATCGGGGTGTCTTCGCCGGTGATCCAGCGCAGTACGAACGGCACCGCCAGGTAGAACCAGGTGATGACCAGCAGCAATGGAATCGAGCGGAAGTAGTTAACGTAGGCGCCAGCAATGTTCGACAGCAGTTTGCTGTGGGACAGGCGCATCAGCGCCAGGATCGTACCGAGGATGATCCCGCCGGACACGCCCAGTGCCATCAGTTGCAGGGTCATGACCATGCCGTTCCACAAACCCGGCAGGGACGGGACGATGCCCGAGAAGTCGAATTCCATCATTTACCCCCTACGGAGATCAGGCCCGGTACGGCCACTTTCTTCTCGACCATGCGCATCAGCAGCATCAGGCCCATGTTCAGCGTGAAGTAGATCAGCGTTGCAAGGGTGAAGGCTTCGAACAGGTTGGCGGAAAACTCGGCGGTCTGTTTGGTCTGCGCGAGCAACTCCATCAGGCCGATCAGCGACGCGACGGAAGAGTTCTTGAACACGTTCAGGAATTCTGAGGTGAGCGGCGGAATGATGATCCGGTAAGCCTGGGGCAGCAGCACGTTCCAGTAGATTTGCGGCAGCTTGAAGCCCATGGCGCGAGCGGCGGATTCCTGGCCGCGAGGCAGCGCCTGGATACCGGTGCGCACTTGTTCGCAAACACGAGCGGCGGTGAACAAGCCCAGGCAGACGACGACGCTGAGGTAAGCCGAGGTGGTCGGATTGAGATCCTGCTTGTACCACTCTTGCAGGTCTGGAGGCAGCAGGTCGGGTACCAGGAAGTACCAGATGAACAGCTGAACCAGCAGCGGCACGTTACGGAAGAGTTCGACGTAACAGGTCGCGATGCCCGATACGATGCGGTTCGGCACGGTGCGCATGACACCCAGAATCGAGCCCAGCAGCAGGGCAATGATCCAGGCCACGACGGCGATGGCGATGGTCCAGCCCAAACCGGCGACGTACCAGTCGAGATACGTCTCGCTGCCCACGCCGGTGGACTTGAAGAACACGCCCCAGTCCCAGTTGTAATTCATTAGGGTCTCCCCTCAGATCGTTCGATGTACAAGTGCCCGCCTGGGGAAGCTCCGTTCCCGCCTGATCTTGAGAATCAGGCACACACGAGCGGCTCGACAACCACCGGTTCGAGTGTTTCCAGAAATGCCAGCAGGGAATGACTATCCCCCGAAAGGGCAGTGGCCCTCTCAGGAGATAAGGTTAGTCAGAAATCAGGATTTCTTTTCGTCAGCCGCTTTATCGGTCGGATTGGCGATCAGGGCCTTGAGCTCGTCGCTCATCGGGAAGTTCAGGTTCAGGCCTTTTGGCGGGATTGGCGCCATGAACCATTTTTCGTAGATCTTGTTGATCTCGCCGGACTTGTAGGTTGCAACGATGGCGTCATCCACGACTTTCTTGAACGGCTCGTCGCCCTTGCGGACCATGCAGCCGTAGATTTCGTAGGACTGTGGAGTGCCGGTTACGGCCCAGTCATCCGCCTTCTTGGCTTTGGCCGCTTCACCGGCCAGCAGCGCGTCGTCCATCATGAACGCGACGGCACGGCCCGATTCCAGCATCTGGAAGGATTCGCCGTGGTCTTTGGCGGAGATGACGTTCATGCCCATTTGTTTGTCGGCGTTCATCGACTTGAGGATGCGCTCGGACGTGGTGCCGGCGGTGGTCACGACGTTCTTGCCTTTGAGGTCGTCGAAATCCTTGTACGCGGAGCCTTTCTTGGACAGCAGGCGGGTACCGATTTCGAAGATGCCGACGGAGAAGTCAACTTGCTGCTGACGCTCGACGTTGTTGGTGGTGGAGCCGCACTCGACGTCCACGGTGCCGTTCTGCACCAGCGGGATACGGGTTTGCGAGGTGACCAGGTTGTATTTGACCTGAAGGTTCGGCAGGTCGAGGTCTTTCTTGATGGCTTCGACGATTTTCAGCTGGATATCGTGGGAGTAGCCCATCGGTTTGCCGGAAGCATCAGCGATGTAGGAAAACGGAATGGAAGCGTCACGATGTCCGAGGGTGATAACGCCGGACTCTTTGATCTTCTTCAGGGTACCGGTGAGCTCGGCGGCGAAAACTGGAGTGCTGATCAGAGCGGCAGCAATGGCTGCGCCCAGGAGATGGGGAACGATGCGCATCAAATTTTCCTCGACATTGTTTTTATATGGAGCCAGTTCATCGGCCCTTTTTGTGCTTTGAATGCTTGCCGGCTCCTGAAGGGTTGGCTCAGCGGACATTCGTCCAAGAGTGTAGAGCATGACTCGTGCCAGGCCAGGCCAAACAGGTCAACATATTGATTTATAAGGGGATTAAATATTTATGGCGAGGTTTTTGATGCTGGAGAATCCGGTTAACCGAATCGACCGACAGGTCGCGTTCGGAAAACCGAATACTGACTTGTCAGCCGTGCTCGACGACAAACTGATTGAACCAGGGACGTAGCCCTCCGAGGGTGAATCCACCGTCGACTAACAGACTTTGCCCCGTCACAAATCGTGCATCCTCGCTCAATAGCCAGGTCACGACATCGGCTACGTCTTCGGGTTGGCCTACGCGCTGCAGGGGCGTGTGCTTGATGAACGGTAACGCCAACCGTTCGTTGGCCAGGACATCACTGGCCATCGGCGTTGCGATCAGGCCCGGGCATACGTTATTGACCCGGATCTGTTGCGGCCCCACTTCCTGCGCGACCGTGCGCATCATTGCATCCAGCGCGGCTTTGCCGGCGGCGTAGGCAGCCAGTCCCGGCATCGAGCCATGCGCGGTCCAGGACGACGTATTGACGATCGATCCGGCAATCTTGTGTTTGAGCATTGCTGCGATTTCATACTTCAGGCAGGCGAACACGCCGCGAAAGTTGGTGGCGATCAACGCGTCGAATTCCTCGAAACCCAGGTCCTGGAGCGGCTTGAACGGCCCCAGTACACCGGCGTTGTTCCAGGCCATGTGCAGGCCACCGAATGTCTGCAGCGTTGTGTCGATCAGTGCTTCGACCTGCTCGGGGTCGGACACGTCGGTGACCACTGCCAATGCCCTGCCTCCGCCTTCGCTGATCTGCCGGGCAACGGCCTCCAGTTCGGCGCTGCGGCGCCCGGCGATCACCACATTGGCTCCCTCAAGCCCGAGGCGCAGGGCGGCGGCCTTGCCCATGCCGGTTCCGCCGCCGGTGATCAGGACGGTGCGGTCGATAAAACGCTGTTCAGTGTTATTGGACGCGTGGGTAGTCGTCATATTGGCTCTCTCGGCGAACATCTAAAAAGGTTTCAGTGCGTAATCGCAATCTTGCCGAAATGCCGGCCACCACTGGCGAGGTGCGCATAGGCCCGGCTGACCTCGTCAAGGGAGTGGATGCTATCGATCACTGGCAGGAGGCGATTAGCCTCGATCGCTCGAACGGCTTCGCTCAGGTCAGCGACCGAGCCGGTGTTGTTACCGACCACTTTTAGCGCTTTGATAATGATCGGCAGCAAGTCCAGTGCGGGCTTCGTGCCGCTTAAAAAGCCGACAGTGAACACCGTTCCCCCGTAAGCAGCGGCATCCAGTGCGCGGCCGATGGTTGCCTCTCCGACGGTATCGACCACCAGGTCTGCGCCGCGGCCATCGGTGAGTTCCAACACCTGTTGGTCCCACTCGGGGAAAGCCCGGTAATTGATCAGGTAGTCCGCGCCCAGCTGACGTGCCCGCTCCAGTTTCTCGTCGTCGGAAGACGTCAGGATCACCGTCGCTCCCGCGGCCTTGGCAAACTGCAAGGCAAAAATACTCACCCCGCCGGTTCCCAGTATCACCACGGTAGAACCGGGACGAATCTGCGCGGCGCGCTGTGCGTTCCATGCCGTGGTGGCGGCAATCGGCAGGGCCGCGCCCTGGGCAAAACTCAAGTGTTCCGGTAGGCGCACCAGACTGCTGGCGGGGACCACGACGTACTCGGCCAGCGAGCCCGGGAGGTTCACCCCGCGCATGCCGGCTACGTTGGCGGCGCTGATCGGGCCCGCTTGCCAGCGCGGCATAAAGTGCGGAATGACCCGCTCGCCCGGCGCAAAGCCTGGCGTGTCAGGGCCTGACTGGACGACTTCGCCGGCACCATCAGCGACCGGGATCATTGGAAACGCAGGGCCTTGAAACTGCCCTGTGGCGATCGCTACATCGACGTAGTTCAAGGTGGCTGCGCGCAACCTCACCAACACCTCACCCGGACCTGGGACCGGATCGGGCAGAACGGTGGCGCGAAAAGACTCAAGCGTGGGTGCAAACAGTTCGATGGCTTTCATGGTTGACCTCCTGTGTCGAAGGTTTTGAGTCTATTCAGAAATAAATAGAGATAAACTGGCCAAAAATTTATGCGGTAACAACCAGGACTGTGCAATGGATACGCTGGAAAGCATGCAAGCCTTCGTCGCCATCGTCGAAAAAGGCAGCCTGATTGCGGCGGCAAAAGTCTGCAACATCTCCGCGACCATGGTGGGCAACCACTTGAGGGCCCTGGAAAAACGCCTGGGCGCGCGGTTGATCAACCGGACCACCCGTAGCGTGCACCTGACCGGATTCGGCGAGGAATACTTCCCGAAGTGTCAGCAGATACTGAGGTTGATCGCCGAAAGCGATGTCCTCGCTCAGGATCAGTTGCTGGTGCCGGCCGGGAAATTGCGCATCAGTGCCCCCGTTTCGTTCGGGACCCAGGCGCTGGTGCCGGCATTGTCTGAATACCTGGCCCTTTATCCCGAGGTGCGGGTTCAGCTCACCCTGGCTGATCGCGTCGTCGATCTAGTGGAGGAGGGCTTTGAGGCGGCAATACGCATCGGCACATTGCCCGATTCGGGCCTGATCGCGCGGCCTCTGGCGCCTTACCGAATGATGATTTGTGCATCGCCCGACTACCTGCTGCGTCGCGGGACGCCACAGGAGCCGGAAGAACTTGGGCAGCATGAATGTCTGTCCTTCAGCCAGTCGGCGTTGACTGATTGGCGTCTGAAAAGTCGCGAGAGGACTGTCCGGGTGGCAGTCGACGGGCATTTGCAGATCAACAACGGTCAGGCCCTGCGGATTGCCGCACTGCATGGGGTCGGGATTGTCATGCAGCCTGCCGTACTGCTCGAAGCTGATGTCAGGGAAGGGCGGCTGGTGCAGCTGTTCGCCGACTATGAGTTGACCAGCCGCGCCATGCACCTGGTTTATCTGCCTGACCGATACCGCTCCTCCACGCTGAGCAGTTTCGTCAATTTCATGCTGGAGCGGTTTGCCTGACCTTCTCTTTAAACAAAAAGCCCCTGAATCTCACGATTCAGGGGCTTTCGTTTAACCGGATTTTCGATCAGGCCGCTTCGATCTTGCTGCGGTTCTGTTCGACCTTGTTCAGGTAATCCTTGAGCTTTTCCTGTTCCTGCGGGGTGGTGAACAGCCCCAGCTTGCTGCGGCGCCACAGAATGTCGTGCGCGGTGGTCGCCCACTCTTCGCTGCACAGGTAATCGACTTCGCGGGTGTAGAGTCCGCCGCCGATGTGTTCGCCCATATCGCCGAGATTCTGCACACCTTCGAGCATGCGCCAGGTCCGGCTGCCGTAGGTGGTGGACCAGCGGCGGGCGATTTCGGTCGGCACCCAGTCGAACTTGTCACGGATCAAGGCGCACAAGGCTTGCGGGGTGGTCATGTCTTCGCCGCCCGGCAGGGTAGCGCTGGCGGTCCAGCTCGGCTTGATGTCTTTGAAGTACGGAGCCAGTTGCGCCAGTGCCGACTCGGCCAGTTTGCGGTAGGTGGTCAGCTTGCCGCCGAACACCGACAACAGCGGCGCTTCTTCGCCAGTGCCCGACAGTGCCAGGGTGTAGTCGCGAGTAACGGCCGACGGGTTGTCGGATTCGTCGTTGCACAGTGGGCGAACACCGGAATAGCTGTGCAGGATATCGTCGCGGCTGATGCGTTTCTTGAAATGGGAGTTGACCACTTTCAACAAGTAATCGGTTTCGCCTTCGGTGATTGCAACGGCAGCCGGATCGCCGGTGTACTCGCGGTCGGTGGTGCCGATCAGGGTGAAGTGGTTCAGGTACGGAATGGTGAAGACGATGCGTTGATCTTCGTTTTGCAGAATATGCGCGTGTTCGCCTTCGTACAGTTTCGGAACGATCAGGTGGCTGCCCTGAATCAGGCGGATGCCGTACGGCGATTCCATCTTCAAGTCGTCACGAATGAACTTGGCGACCCAAGGGCCAGCGGCGTTTACCAGTGCCTTGGCGCGGATCGAGAACAGACTGCCATCGGCGCGTTCCAGATGCAGGTGCCACATTCCCTTGGTGCGACGGGCGCTGACGCAACGGGTCTGGGTGTGAACGTGGGCGCTTTTTTCGCGGGCTGCCATGGCGTTCAGTACCACCAGACGAGCATCGTCGACCCAGCAATCGGAGTATTCGAAGCCTTTGGTGATTTCGCTTTTCAGCGGGCTGTCCGGGCCGAACTTCAGGCTTTTCGAGCCTTCGAGTTTTTCCCGCTTGCCGAGGTGGTCATAAAGGAACAGACCGGCGCGGATCATCCACGCTGGACGCAGGTGCGGGCGGTGCGGCAGCACGAAGCGCATCTGCTTGACGATGTGCGGGGCCTTGGCCAGCAGCACTTCGCGTTCGGCCAGGGCTTCGCGCACCAGGCGGAATTCGTAATGTTCAAGGTAGCGCAGGCCGCCGTGGATCAGCTTGCTACTGGCTGACGAGGTGTGGCTGGCCAGGTCGTCTTTTTCACAAAGAAACACCGAAAGACCGCGACCGGCGGCATCCGCTGCGATCCCCACGCCATTGATCCCGCCACCGATGACGGCGATATCGTAGATCTCAGCGAGAGGGGGCGTAGGCAAGGTAGAAGTGGGCATTGGCTAGCCTCGGGCTTTTATGATTTTCGGTATTGGAATTCGAACATTAATGTTCATTTGCGAAAATGGTAGCCCATAAAGTCGCCCACAGCCAGTTAACTTCGATTGAAAATACTGATCGAAGGGCCGCTAAAGGAAAATTTTCGAACATTTAGATGCGCACGAGGACGCAAAAGAGGAGGTGTATGAGAGTTCGCCATCGCGAGCAAGCTCGCTCCCACAGGGGTTGCGCTGAACCTGTGGGAGCGAGCTTGCTCGCGATGGCGTCGGTACAGTCGAAGAAGATGTGAGGGGAGTTAAACCACTTCCAGCCGAATCTTGTGCTGACTCAACAACTGCGCCAACGCCGGCACAGGTTGCTGATCAGTCACCAGGCAATCAATCAAGCTGATCGGCCCCAGACGAATCATGGCGTTGCGCCCGAATTTGCTGGAGTCAGCCGCGAGGATGACCTGCCGGGCATTGGCGATGATCGCCTGGGACACCCGAACTTCCTGATAGTCGAAGTCCAGCAGACTGCCGTCTTCATCGATACCGCTGATGCCGACCAAGGCGAAATCAACCTTGAACTGGTTAATGAAGTCGACACTGGCCTGACCGACCACGCCACCGTCGCGCCGCACGTTGCCACCGGTCAGCAGAACATCGAAGTCGTCCTTGGCGCTGAGCATCGAAGCCACATGCAGGTTGTTGGTGATGATCTTCAGGTGATTGTGATTGAGCAACGCCCGGGCGATGGATTCGGTGGTGGTACCGATATTGATGAACAGCGAGGCGTGATCGGGGATTTGAGCCGCAATGGCTTCACCGATACGCTGTTTTTCATCACGCATCTGATCGGCACGCATGGCGTAGGCGGTGTTTTCGACACTGGAGTCGTAGGCTGCGCCGCCATGGTAGCGACGCAACAAATTAGCTTCCGCGAGCTGATTGATATCGCGGCGGATGGTTTGCGGTGTAACGACGAACAGCGTAGCCATTTCCTCGATGCTGACATAGCCGCGTTCGCGGACCAGTTCGAGGATTTGCTGCTGACGGGGAGGCAGATTCATGGGGCTTCCTTTGGGCTGCCGTGCAAAATTTGCCCATGATGCCGCAGGAATCTGCTCCCTACCAGTTACGAGTACTCAGCTTGGCTTATTCAGCGCCTTCATGCGGTTCCCAGTCGCGGGTGCGGCTGACGGCTTTTTTCCAGCCAGCGTAGAGTTTTTCCTTCGCAGTTTCGTCCAGGGTCGGTTCGAATTCGCGCTCGATCACAGCCTTGCCGCGCAACTCATCCAGGCTGCCCCAGAAGCCACACGCCAGACCGGCCAGGTACGCCGCACCGAGTGCGGTGGTTTCGCGCATTTGCGGACGCTCAACCTGAGTGCCGAGGATGTCGGCCTGGAATTGCATCAGGAAGTTGTTCGCAACTGCGCCGCCGTCCACACGCAGGGATTTCAAGCGTTCGCCGGAATCCTGTTGCATGGCGTCCAGAACGTCGCGGGTCTGGTAGGCAATCGACTCCAGGGCTGCACGAATGATGTGATCCACGCGTACGCCGCGAGTCAGGCCGAACAATGCACCGCGGGCATACGGGTCCCAGTACGGAGCGCCCAGGCCGGTAAAGGCGGGCACCAGGTACACGCCGTTGCTGTCCTTGACCTTGTTGGCGAAGTATTCGGTGTCGTGGGCGTCGTTGATGATCTTCAGTTCGTCACGCAGCCACTGAACAGTCGAACCGCCGTTGAACACCGCACCTTCCAGCGCGTAAGCCACTTCGCCGCGCGGGCCGCAAGCGATGGTGGTCAACATGCCGTGCTTGGACTTCACGGCTTTGTCGCCGGTGTTCATCAGCAGGAAGCAGCCGGTGCCGTAGGTGTTTTTCGCCTGACCTGGCTCGACGCACATCTGGCCGAACAGGGCCGCTTGCTGGTCACCCGCGATACCGCCGATGGCGATGCCGCTTTTGGTGTGGCCATAAATTTCGGACGAGGATTTAACTTCCGGCAGCATCTCGCGCGGAATATCCAGCACCTCCAGCATCTTCGCGTCCCACTCCAGTGTGTGGATGTTGAAGAGCATGGTGCGCGAGGCGTTGGTGTAGTCGGTGACGTGCACTTTGCCGCCGGTAAATTTCCAGATCAGCCAGCTGTCGACGGTGCCGAACAGCAGTTCGCCTTTGCGCGCACGTTCGCGGCTGCCTTCGACGTTGTCGAGGATCCACTTGAGCTTGGTGCCAGAGAAGTACGGGTCGGTGACCAGGCCGGTGGTTTCGCTGATGTATTGCTCGTGACCGTCGCGCTTGAGCTGCTGGCAGATCTCGGTGCTGCGGCGGCACTGCCAGACGATCGCGTTGTAGATCGGGCGGCCGGTGGTCTTGTCCCAGACCACGGTGGTTTCGCGCTGGTTGGTGATGCCGATGGCGGCAACCTGGTCGTGATGCAGGCCGGCTTGAGCCAGGGCCTCGACCATCACGGCGCTTTGGGTCGCGAAGATTTCCATCGGGTCGTGTTCGACCCAACCGGCTTGCGGGTAATGCTGTGCGAATTCGCGCTGGGCGGTGCAGACCACGTTCGCGTCGCGGTCGAAAATGATCGCGCGGGAGCTGGTCGTACCCTGATCGAGGGCAATGATGTAGTTCTTATTCTGAGTGTCGGTCATGTCGATTGCCTTGGACGAAAAAAGGGAGTGAGGTCCGGCGCGTGATCTGATGGGCAGGATCACACGCCAACGGTATCAAGAAGTTCTTGGTTTGCCGTCAATGGCCGGTGCTGCGTCCTGTGTAGCAGTCAGGGCGCTGGGCAGATGACGGGCAATCAGCCCGCGATAAGCTGCAGCACCAAGGCAGGCACCGACAATCGGTGCAAAAATCGGAATCAGGAAATACGGGATATCGCGCCCGCCGGTGAAGGAAATTTCACCCCAGCCAGCGAAGAAAGTCATCAGTTTAGGACCGAAGTCGCGCGCCGGGTTCATCGCAAAACCGGTCAGCGGCCCCATCGAACTGCCAATCACCGCAATCAGCAGGCCGATCAGCAGCGGAGCGAGCGGCCCCTTTGGCAAGCCATTGTTGTCGTCGGTCAGGGACATGATCACGCCCATCAGGATGGCAGTGATGATCACTTCAACCAGGAAGGCTTGTGCCGTGGTCAACGCCGGGTTGGGGAAGGTGGAAAACACCGAGGCCAATTCGAGGCTGGCCTGAGTACCACGAACCAAATGGTGAGTTTGTTCGTAATCGAAGAATAAATTGCTGTACAGCGTGTAAACCAACAACGCTCCACAGAAAGCGCCAGCGATCTGGGCGAGAATATAGAACGGCAGTTTGCGCTTTTCGAAGTCAGCAAAAATGCTCAGGGCAATACTGACGGCGGGATTGAGATGAGCCCCGGAAACGCCGGCGGTCAGGTAGATCGCCATGCTCACGCCGACCCCCCAGATGATGCTGATCTCCCAAAGACCGAAGCTGGCACCCGCGACCTTGAGCGCGGCAACACAACCTGTACCAAAAAAGATCAGCAGCGCAGTGCCCAGGAATTCGGCCATGCATTGGCTTGAGAGCGACGGTTGTTGTAGAGCAGTTGTCATTGAAAACCTCGTTTTTGTTGTTGTCTGACGCTTTTTCCTTAGGGATAAAGCGCGATTTTCACCGAGGCGGGATCCCCATCCTGCTCTCGGCCTACTGCTGGGTGCTGCGATAGGAACATTCGTACAGTATTCAGATTCGAAAAAATATAGACAAGAAACGCTGCTGTCAAAGGTCGAAAGTGAACCGTCAGTCACAATCGAACTATTAGTCACATGAATGACCGCATCGTTCACGCTTCAAGCTGAAGGTGGACGAACGGCATAAGGCGCCGCCAAGCCTTTGAAATAGCGCCGCAATAGAGCCATTTGTCGATCAATGTCCTAGAATCCAGCACAGTATTTTTCTTCTGCCGCCAAGCCTGGAGCTGTCATGACCCCCGCATTGGATTTGTTGAAAAAAGTTCGTGCCGAACATCGCGTGCACAGTTACGAACATGATCCGAAGGCAGCGTCCTACGGGCTGGAGGCTGCGGAGAAGCTGGGGCTGGATCCGGCGCAGGTGTTCAAGACCTTGCTGGCGGCGAGCGAGAAAGGTGAATTGTTGGTGGCCGTGGTGCCGGTCGTCGGAAGTCTGGACTTGAAAGGCCTGGCTCATGCTGCGGGCGTGAAAAAAGTTGAAATGGCCGATCCTGCCGCTGCGCAACGATCCACCGGTTACCTGTTGGGCGGGATCAGCCCGCTGGGACAGAAAAAGCGCTTGCGCACCTTTATCGATAATTCGGCTCAGCCCTTCGCCAGCATTTTTGTCAGCGCGGGGCGACGTGGGCTGGAAGTCGAATTGGCACCCGCGGTGCTGGCCGAACATACCCAGGCGAAGTTCGCCGATATCGGCCGTGCCTGACGAAGGCTTCCGGCCCGGCGCTGTATGGTGCAAATTCACGGGCTCTGTTACTGGTGCCGGATTGTCGGCAGCTTCATGCTCCGTGGCCTGACAAAGGGAGAAGGTTATGCAGCTTGAGTTTCATCAGGTCGATGCGTTCAGTGATCGGCCGTTCAGTGGCAACCCGGCGATGGTCTATCGCCTCGATGCCTGGCTTGCCGATGAGCTGATGCAGAAGATCGCCGCCGAGCACAACCTCGCCGAAACCGCCTTCGTGGTGCGCGAAGGGCAGGGCTGGCGCATCCGCTGGTTTACCCCGACCACCGAAGTGCCGTTGTGCGGTCATGCAACCCTGGCCAGCGCTTACGTTCTGTTTGAAATCTATAAAGAGCCGGTCGAGCGGCTGGACTTTATCTGCAAGTCCGGCCCGCTAAGCGTGAGTCGTGAGGGTGAGCGCTTGTGGCTGGATTTCCCGGCGCTCATGCCGTCGGAAGTGGGCGTGACCCTGGATGTCGAGCGTGCGCTGGGTGTGGAAGCGGTTGATGTGCTGGGGGCGAACGAGTTATTCGTGGTGCTGGAATCCGAGCAGGCGGTGCTCGAATGTCAGCCGGACATGGCGGCACTGGCGAAACTGCCGTGGCCGGGGGCAATTGTCACGGCCAGGGGCAGCCAGCATGATTTTGTTTCCCGCTACTTCGCACCGGCGATCGGCATCAACGAAGACCCGGTGACCGGTTCCACCCATTGCAGCCTGATTCCGTACTGGTCGAAACGTTTGGGCAAGTCGAGCCTGACGGCTTGTCAGCGTTCGGCTCGAGGCGGGGAGTTGTTCTGTCGGCTGGAAGGGGATCGGGTGAAAATTGGCGGGAATGCGACGCTCGTTGCAAGCGGAACGCTAATGCTCGGTTGACCGAACACCCAATGTGGGAGCGAGCTTGCTCCGGGCGGCGTTCCGACGATAG
>NZ_LACH01000033.1:98100-127529 GCF_000968015.1 Pseudomonas fluorescens | reverse complement strand
ACCCGGTTTTTACCCACCCCAACCCTCTCCCCACAGGGGAGAGGGGGAAAGGGAGCCGACTTGTATCGTTTCCAAAACCTGAGTTCGACTCGATATCTCAGGTCGATGCAACTCTAAAAAACAACTCGGTCAGCCCCCTCTACCCCTTGGGGAGAGGGCTGGGGTGAGGGGTGGACTTTCAATTCGCCGCAAATCTTCCGCCCCTGCGAAAAAACAATAGAACTTCTAGCCTCGCGCAAACCTCATAGCTAACAAGTCCCTCGATTTTGGTAACAACATGGATCTTGTTATCGCGCGTCCTGAAGGTTTGTACTGCCCGGCCGGGGATTTCTACATCGACCCGTGGCGGCCGGTCGAGCGTTCAGTCATCACCCACGCTCACGGCGATCATGCCCGCACCGGCAATCAGCATTATCTGGCGGCCACTCCCGGCGAAGGGATTTTGCGTGCGCGATTGGGTCAGGACATCAACCTGCAAACCCTGCCCTACGGTCAATCCCTGACCCACCATGGTGTCACCTTGAGTTTTCACCCTGCCGGCCACGTCCTCGGCTCGGCACAGGTGCGTCTGGAATACGGCGGCGAAGTCTGGGTCGCCTCGGGCGACTACAAGATCGAGCCCGACGGCACCTGCGCGCCGTTCGAACCCGTGCGCTGCAATACCTTCATCACTGAATCGACCTTCGGTCTGCCGATTTATCGCTGGCAACCCCAGGCGCACGTCTTTGCCGAGATCAATCAGTGGTGGCAAGCCAACGCCGCCGCCAACAAAACCAGCGTGTTGTTCTGCTATGCCTTCGGCAAGGCGCAGCGAATTCTCCACGGTATCGATGCCAGCATCGGCCCCATATTGGTGCATGGCGCCATGGAACCGCTCAATCAGGTTTATCGCGAAGGTGGTATTTATTTACCGCCAACGATCTATGCCGGCGAGGTAAAAAAGAGCGACCCCATGATGCGCAAGGCGTTGGTCCTGGCCCCGCCTTCGGCTGGCGGCAGCACCTGGATGCGTCGCTTCGATGACTACAGCGACGGTTTCGCCAGCGGCTGGATGCGTTTGCGTGGTACACGGCGGCGACGTGGCGTGGATCGTGGCTTTGTACTGTCTGACCACGCCGACTGGCCGGGCCTGCTCTGGGCCATCGAACAGACCGGTGCTGAGCGAGTGGTCGTTACCCACGGTTCGGTCGGGGTACTGGTGCGCCATCTGCGCGAACAGGGTCTCGATGCCATGAGTTTCAGCACCGAGTACGGCGATGATGAGGAAGAAAACGCAGCCGTCGAAACCGAGAGCGCCGAGGTGCTGCCATGAAGGCGTTCGCCGATTTATATGCAGAACTCGATGCCACGACGTCGAGCAACGCCAAACTGGCGGCGATGCAACACTACTTCGCCGAGGCCGCGCCGGAAGATGCCGCATGGGCGGTTTACTTTTTGTCCGGCGGACGGCCTCGGCAACTGGTGCCGGTGCGCATCCTGCGAGAGTTGGCGGTGGAGGTCTCCGGCCTCGCGCCGTGGCTGTTCGAAGAGAGTTATCAGGCGGTCGGTGATCTGGCGGAAACCATTTCGCTGGTGCTGCCCGAAGCGCTTCACAGCTCCACCGACGGTTTGGCAGTGTGGATTGAAGACAAACTGCTGCCGCTACGCGGTGAAACCCCGCAAGTCCTCGCCGAGCGACTGCCTGCCCTGTGGTCGCAACTGGACCGCCAGAGCCTGATGCTGTGCGTCAAATTGATCACCGGCAGTTTCCGTGTTGGCGTCTCCAAGCTGCTGGTCACCCGCGCCTTGGCGGCCATGGCCGGGCTCGACAGCAAACGCGTCGCCCAGCGACTGGTGGGTTACACCGACCTGTCCAACCACCCGAACGCGCCGGCTTATTTGAAGTTGATCGCCGCCGAATCGTCTGCCGAACATGCCCAGCGGGGCGGTCAGCCCTACCCGTTTTTCCTCGCTCACGCGCTATCACAACCGGTTGAACAATTCGAAGCCCTGCTCGGTCCGGCGAGCCATTGGCAAGTGGAATGGAAGTGGGATGGCATTCGCGCCCAAGTGGTCAAACGCGACGGGCGACTGTGGATTTGGTCGCGAGGCGAAGAACTGGTCACCGAGCGCTTCCCCGAACTCGACAGTCTGGTTTACTGCTTGCCCGATGGCACGGTGATCGACGGTGAAATCGTCGCCTGGAAAACCGAACAACCCACCACCGAGGACGCCTTCAACCCTCATTCCCCGGCTTCACCTGCGGTAAAGCCTTTCGCGCTGCTGCAACAGCGGATCGGTCGCAAAACCCTGGACAAAAAAATCCTCGAAGAAGTGCCGGTAGTGATCCTCGCCTACGACCTGCTGGAATGGCAGGGTGAAGACTGGCGCAACCAGCCTCAGGCCAGGCGTCGCACTCAACTGGAGCACGTCGTCAGCCGCTGTAACAACCCGGTGTTACTCGCCTCTCCGGTGCTCACCGGCGAAGACTGGTTCGACCTCGCCCGACAACGGCAAGCCTCCCGCAAGCTCGGTGTCGAAGGCATGATGCTCAAGGCCCGGGATGCGTTGTATGGGGTCGGGCGGACCAAGGACATGGGCGTCTGGTGGAAATGGAAAGTTGACCCATTCAGTGTCGACGCGGTGCTGATTTATGCGCAACGCGGCCATGGTCGTCGCGCCAGTCTCTACAGCGATTACACCTTCGCCGTGTGGGACGGGCCGCCTGACGCGAGCGAACGCACCCTGGTGCCGTTCGCCAAAGCCTATTCAGGGCTGACCGACGAAGAGATGCGCCAGGTCGACAGTATCGTGCGCAAGACCACCGTAGAGACATTCGGGCCGGTGAGCAGCGTGACGCCAAGCCTGGTGTTTGAACTGGGATTTGAGGGCATCGCCCTGTCCAAACGACACAAGAGCGGGATTGCGGTGCGGTTTCCGAGGATGTTGCGCTGGCGGCAGGATAAGTCGGTCGAAGAAGCTGACAACCTCGCAACACTTCAGGGGCTGCTCGGCTAAACCGATTCCCTGTGGGAGCGAGCTTGCTCGCGATAGCGGTGTGTCAGTTAACAATTATTCGACTGGCATTCCCTCATCGCGAGCAAGCTCGCTCCCACAGGTTTTTGTGGTGATCTGATCCATGTTAGTGCAACCAGACTGCGGCGCCCGTTTTCGTGCACAAATCCCTCCTTGCCATTTCTTGAATCACCTTTTAAAACACTTGTTCGGGACTCTGGTTCGGAAATTGCTACTTTCATAGGGTCTTACGCTTTCCAGTAACAATAATTCTGCGCCACAAGCGCTCATATTGGTTTTTAGGGATTGAATAATGAAAAAAGCATTGCTGACCCTTTCTGCACTGGCGTTGTGCATGGCAGCCGGTTCCGCGCTGGCCAAGGAATACAAGGAATTGCGTTTTGGCGTTGACCCTTCCTACGCCCCGTTTGAGTCGAAAGCGGCTGACGGTAGCCTGGTAGGCTTCGACATCGATCTGGGTAACGCGATCTGCGCCGAATTGAAGGTCAAGTGCAAATGGGTCGAAAGCGATTTCGACGGTATGATTCCGGGCCTGAAGGCCAATAAATTCGACGGTGTGATCTCTTCGATGACCGTCACCGAAGCCCGCGAAAAAGTCATCGACTTCTCCAGCGAGCTGTTCTCCGGCCCTACTGCCTACGTGTTCAAGAAAGGTTCAGGCGTGACTGAAGACGTCGCCTCGCTCAAGGGCAAGACCGTCGGCTACGAACAGGGCACCATCCAGGAAGCCTATGCCAAAGCCGTTCTGGACAAGGCCGGCGTTAAAACCCAGGCCTACGCAAACCAGGATCAGGTCTACGCCGACTTGACTTCCGGTCGTCTCGACGCAGGGATTCAGGACATGCTGCAAGCCGAACTGGGCTTCCTGAAGTCGCCACAGGGCGCCGATTACGATGTCACCAAGCCAGTCGACAACGCTTTGCTGCCGGCCAAAACGGCTGTCGGTATTAAGAAAGGTAACACCGAGCTGAAAGCGCTTTTGGATAAAGGTATCAAAGCGTTACACGATGATGGCAAATACGCCGAGATTCAAAAGAAGCACTTTGGCGATCTGAACCTGTACAGCGGCAAATAATGCCCGGCGCCCATCTCGCGATGGGCGCTTTTTTCATTCGATCAGGTTGCTGATTTATGTTCGAAAACCTATTACAAAATCTGGGGCTCTCTGCCTTCAGCCTCAAGGGCTTCGGTCCGTTGCTGATGCAAGGCACCTGGATGACGATCAAGTTGTCGGCGTTGTCGCTATTGGTAGCCGTGTTGCTCGGGCTACTCGGCGCCAGTGCCAAGCTGTCAAAAGTCAAACTGATGCGCGTGCCTGCCCAGCTTTACACCACACTTATTCGCGGCGTTCCGGACCTGGTCCTGATGCTGCTGATTTTCTACAGCCTGCAAACCTGGCTGACGTCCCTGACCGACTACATGGAATGGGAATACATCGAGATCAACCCGTTCAGCGCCGGGGTCATCACCCTGGGCTTCATCTATGGCGCCTATTTCACCGAAACCTTCCGTGGCGCGATTCTCGCCGTCCCACGGGGTCAGGTCGAAGCGGCCACCGCCTATGGCCTCAAGCGCGGTCAGCGTTTCTGGATCGTGGTGTTCCCACAGATGATGCGTTATGCCCTGCCGGGGATCGGCAATAACTGGATGGTGATGCTCAAGGCCACTGCGCTGGTGTCGATCATCGGCCTCGCCGACCTGGTCAAAGCCGCTCAGGACGCCGGCAAAAGCACCTATCAACTGTTCTATTTCCTGGTGCTGGCCGCGCTGATTTACCTGCTGATTACCAGCGCTTCCAACTTCGTCCTGCGCTGGCTCGAACGCCGTTACGCTGCCGGTTCCCGGGAGGCCGTACGATGATCGAACTCTTGCAGGAATACTGGAAACCCTTCCTTTATACCGACGGCCAGAACATCACCGGACTGGCCATGACCATGTGGCTGCTCAGCGCGTCGATCTTCATCGGTTTCCTGGTGTCGATCCCACTGTCAATCGCCCGCGTTTCGCCGCACTTCTACATCCGCTGGCCGGTGCAGTTCTACACCTATCTGTTTCGCGGGACGCCGTTGTATATCCAGCTGCTGATTTGCTACACCGGCATCTACAGCCTGGCCGCCATCCGCGCACAACCGGTACTGGATGCGTTCTTTCGCGATGCGATGAACTGCACGATCCTGGCCTTCGCCCTGAACACCTGTGCCTACACCACGGAGATTTTCGCCGGGGCGATTCGCAGCATGGCGCATGGTGAAGTCGAAGCGGCCAAGGCTTACGGTCTGACAGGCTGGAAGCTGTATGCCTACGTGATCATGCCTTCGGCCCTGCGTCGTTCGTTGCCTTATTACAGCAACGAAGTGATTTTGATGCTGCACTCGACCACCGTGGCCTTCACCGCGACCATCCCTGACATCTTGAAAGTCGCGCGGGACGCCAACTCGGCGACCTTCCTGACTTTCCAGTCGTTCGGCATCGCTGCGCTGATCTACCTGACCGTTACCTTTGCGCTGGTCGGCTTGTTCCGCCTCGCCGAACGCCGATGGCTAGCCTTCCTCGGGCCGACCCACTAGGACCCGCTTTAGGGATAAAGAGACATGCGCCACCAGATTCATGACCTGCTGGCCCCGCTGCCGGGGACCGCTCGACAGATTCACAGCTTTCACTTCGGCCCCTCATCGGCCAAAGGCAAGATTTACATCCAGTCGTCCCTGCATGCCGACGAAATGCCCGGCATGCTGGTTGCCTGGCACCTCAAGCAGCGTCTGGCGGAACTCGAAGCCGCCGGCCGTCTGCGCAGCGAAATCGTGCTGGTGCCGGTGGCCAATCCGGTCGGCCTCGAGCAAGTGCTGATGGACGTGCCGCTGGGCCGTTACGACCTCGAAAGCGGGCAAAACTTCAATCGCTGGTTCGTCGATCTGAGCGAAGCCGTCGGCAACGAGATCGAAGGCCTGCTCGGCGACGATCCGCAGCACAACCTCGAACTGATTCGCAGCAGCCTGCGCAATGCCCTCGCCCAACAGACTGCCAGCACGCAACTGCAATCCCAGCGCCTGGCGCTGCAACGGCTGGCCTGCGATGCCGACATGGTGCTGGACCTGCATTGCGATTTCGAAGCGGTCGCCCACCTCTACACCACGCCTGAGGCTTGGCCGCAGGTCGAGCCGCTGGCGCGGTACATCGGTGCCGAAGCCAGCCTGCTGGCTACCGACTCCGGCGGTCAGTCGTTCGATGAATGCTTCACCCTGCTCTGGTGGCAGTTGAAGGAACGCTTTGGCGAACACTTCGATATTCCGCTGGGCAGTTTTTCGGTCACCGTCGAATTGCGCGGTCAGGGCGACGTCAATCATCCATTGGCCAGCCTTGATTGCCAGGCGCTGATCGATTACCTGATTCATTACGGCGCGATAGCCGGCGAGCCGGCGCCACTGCCCGAACTGCCCTACCCGGCCACACCGCTGGCCGGTGTTGAACCGGTGGCGACACCGGTCGGCGGGCTGCTGGTATTCATCGCGCTACCAGGGGAATACCTCGAAGCCGGGCAACTGATCGCTGAAATCATCGACCCGATCTTTGACCGCGTCACCCCCGTTCATTGCACCGTCGCCGGGTTGATGTACGCCCGCTCGCTACGGCGCATGGCCACTGCCGGCATGGTGATCGCCCACGTCGCGGGCACCGAAGCCTATCGCAGCGGCTACCTACTTTCGCCTTGAGGATGCATGCCCCATGTACAAACTGACCATTGAAGGCCTGCATAAAAGCTATGGCGAACATGAAGTACTCAAAGGCGTTTCGCTCAAGGCCAACACCGGCGACGTCATCAGCCTGATCGGCGCCAGCGGCTCGGGCAAAAGTACTTTCCTGCGTTGCATCAACTTTCTCGAACAGCCAAACGACGGCGCCATGAGCCTGGACGGCCAGAACGTCCGCATGATCAAGGATCGCCACGGCATGCACGTGGCCGACCCCGATGAACTGCAAAAAATCCGCACCCGCCTGGCCATGGTGTTCCAGCACTTCAACCTGTGGAGCCACATGACGGTGCTGGAAAACATCACCATGGCCCCGCGCCGGGTGCTGGGCTGCAGCAAAAAGGAAGCCGAAGACCGCGCACGGCGCTACCTCGACAAGGTCGGGTTGGCGGCACGCGTGGCGGATCAATACCCGGCGTTTCTTTCCGGTGGCCAGCAGCAACGGGTCGCCATCGCCCGGGCGTTGGCCATGGAACCAGAAGTCATGCTGTTCGACGAACCGACCTCGGCACTCGATCCCGAACTGGTGGGTGAGGTGCTCAGGGTGATCCAGGGTCTGGCCGAAGAAGGCCGGACCATGATCATGGTGACCCACGAAATGAGCTTCGCCCGCAAAGTATCGAGTCAGGTGTTGTTTCTGCACCAAGGGTTGGTGGAGGAAGAAGGTGCACCGGACGACGTGCTGGGCAACCCGAAAAGTGAGCGGTTGAAGCAGTTCCTGAGCGGTAACCTCAAGTAACCCTGACACCCTGTAGGAGCGAAGCTTGCTCGCGAAGGCGGTGTGTCAGCCGACATTATCGTGCCTGACACATCGCCTTCGCGAGCAAGCTTCGCTCCTACATGCCATTCATTTTTCGCAGGCGGCGATCAAGCAACGGGCGCAGGAGGCGGCTCATCCGGCAGCGTAGGTTCACCGGGCTCGCTGGGTTGTTCGTTGGGGGTATCGGGATCAGGCTGACCGGGGATGCCCCCTGCCATGCTGATGGGTGGATGTGCCAACAAGGACCAGGCCAAAACGCCAACCTGATTGGGCTCAAGCCTTGCCAGTTCGGCACTTATTCGCGGATCGATCTTCATAGGGCACTCCTGAGCGATGGCCCCGTCCGCGTTGCGCGAACGGGGCAGTACACCCAATAGAGTGTCTACCCGCTCAAGAATTCCCAAGACCTGCCAGACGAACGGATCAGGTGCGTGGCAGGGTAACGCCGCGCTGTCCCTGATACTTGCCGCCACGGTCCTTGTAGGACACTTCGCACTCTTCGTCGGATTCAAGGAACAGCATTTGTGCCACGCCTTCGTTCGCGTAGATTTTCGCCGGCAGATTGGTGGTGTTGGAGAACTCCAGGGTCACATGCCCCTCCCACTCAGGCTCAAGCGGCGTGACGTTGACGATGATGCCGCAGCGCGCATAGGTGCTTTTACCCAGGCAAATGGTCAACACATTACGTGGAATGCGGAAATATTCGACGGTGCTGGCCAGGGCGAAGGAGTTCGGCGGAATGATGCACACGTCGCTGTGGATGTCGACGAAGCTGCCAGCATCGAAGTTTTTCGGGTCGACGATAGCCGAATTGATGTTGGTGAACACCTTGAAATGATTTGTGCAACGCACATCGTAGCCGTAGCTTGACACGCCGTAGGAGATCACACGGCTATCGTCGCTGCCGCGCACCTGGCGCTCTACGAAGGGCTCGATCATGCCGTGCTCTTGCGCCATGCGGCGAATCCACTTGTCCGATTTGATGCTCATGGCGGGTGTCCTGAATAGCGAGGTGGAAAAAATCTGTCCGGCATCTTACCGGGCGCGCGCTTCGGGTTCAAAGTCCGGGGCGCAAATCTTGCCGATCCCCCGTAATTTCCGGCCCTTGCGGGAAAATCGGCGGACCGTCAGTCATGAAAACAGAGAAACCTTCGCCGGAAGCATTGGCACGTTCCGGAAAAAGGGTTAAGGTGGCGCCACTGTGCTGCTTGTGTCACTGAGAATCTCTACACGATATGTTGAATTTCGATCCAACCATCTACAAGAATTTTTCCTGCTCTTTGCACTCAGTCTCGGCCAGGGTTCTTCCTGAGTCGCAGTTATCTTTGTTCAAGGAGTTACACCATGTCTAATCGCCAAACTGGTACCGTTAAGTGGTTCAACGATGAAAAAGGCTTCGGCTTCATCACTCCACAATCCGGTGACGACCTGTTCGTTCACTTCAAAGCTATCCAATCCGACGGCTTCAAAAGCCTGAAAGAAGGCCAACAGGTTTCTTTCATCGCTACCCGCGGTCAGAAAGGCATGCAAGCTGAAGAAGTTCAAGTTATCTAACTTGTACTTGCTTTAGTAAAAAGCCCCGCCCTCAAAAGCGGGGCTTTTTTGTGCCTGTCTGTTTTGCAGGCAAAAAAAATCGCAGCCCAGGGCTGCGATTTTTTGCGTCTTACCAAGCCACGCCAAACCCTGCGGTATACCGGGTCTTGTCCAAATCAGCATCGTCGGTGCCGCTGATGATGTCGCGCTCAGCCTTAAGGTTAAGCGACGCCCATTCGGTCACTTTGTAGCGCAAGCCCATTTCGGCATCGAGCGCGTAATCCGCCACGCCCGACAACGGCTTGCCCACTTCGCCGTTCGTAAAGAACTCCACCTTCTTACCAATCAGGTAGCGGTTGTAGTCCCACTTCATCGCCACGGAATAGAAATTTTCTTTGCTGCCGTCAGCGAACTCATAGTCCGTGCGGTTGACCAGCGAGCCCAGCGAGAATGCGCCCAGTTCGTCGTCCCAGAATTGGTAACCGGGGCCGGTACCGATTGTGCGCTGGCGGGCCAGCTCTTCGACCTTGTCGCGCTTATAGACCGCGCGCCCTTGCCAGAACCATTTTTCGGTCAGGAAGCGGTCGAGCGAGTATTCGCCCCGCAAGTTGTCGGTAGTAACCACGTCATCCTGAAATTCGCGGTTGTACTCGCCTTCTGCGGTGTGTCGCCATCTGCCATGACGCGCAGTGGTCTTGAAGTCGATATCGTAATCGTCGGTGTCTTTCTCGGCCCGCTGATAATCCAGCGCTGCATCGACATTACCCTTCCACACCAAATCCTCTATCACCGGCTTGGGCTTGAGGATCTGCTGAATGCTGGCCAGTTCGACAGTCTTGGGAGCCTCGCCGTTGGCCAGGGTGACCTTGCCGTCTTCGGCAGCATGCAGCGCCTTGGCCTTTTCACCGGTGTAGGCATCCTGCTTGACCAGCAATTCCTGATCGCTTTCCAGGGTTTTAACCTGTTTCCAGTCGATCGGGACGGAACCGGCGTACTCAGTCTGAATCAACAGCTTGCCGCCATCGAAAACGGTGATCTTGCCGCTCAGCTTGTCACCGTTCTTCAACCAGACGGTATCGGCGAGCAAGGGCGTGGAAGCACTGACGACAGCCAGGCACAGCAGGGTTCTGGACAACATAAGCAATACAGGCTCAGGTTTGCGAAAAAAAGTCGGCATTATCCATACGAATAAGACCCTAGCAAGGACTGACCCGACTATTTCTATTGAGTTCATTTCTCAATAGGTGATCCAGGATTTACTCTACAGACGGTAAGGCGAACTTTTTCAGGAACTGCCGACGTGACCGACTCAACCACTGAAACCGATAGTCCGGCGCAAATCCGACGCACGGCGCTGTACCTGACACTGGCGCAAGTCCCAGAGGGCAAAGTCGTGAGTTACGGTCAGCTCGCCGAGCTGGCGGGACTGGGTCGCGCCGCCCGCTTCGTCGGACGGACACTGAGCCAACTGCCGGGCGACAGCAAATTACCCTGGCACCGTGTGCTCGGCGCCGGCGGGCGTATCAGCCTGCCTGCAGGCAGCCCTTCAGGGGATGAACAACGCGCGCGTTTGCGCATGGAGGGCATCAGTATCCTGAACAATCGTGTTGATATTCAGCGCCATGGCTGGCGCCCGGTAGAGCACAGCGGTTAGAGTGCGCGCTTTGTTTCCGTATTTCTTGAGGCAGACTCCAGCCCATGCCCCGTAAAACCTGGCGCGCCGCGCTCGCCGCCTATGCCAGCCCATCGACGCTCGTACTGTTGCTGCTTGGTTTCGCCGCCGGCCTGCCCTATATGCTGGTGTTTTCGACACTTTCGGTCTGGCTGCGCGAAGCCGGTGTGGCTCGCGAAACCATTGGCTATGCAAGCCTGATCGGCCTGGCCTACGCCTTTAAATGGGTCTGGTCACCGCTGCTCGATCAATGGCGCCTGCCATTACTCGGCAAGCTCGGTCGCCGGCGTTCCTGGCTCGTGCTTTCCCAGGCACTGGTCATCCTCGGCCTGATCGGGATGGGTTTCTGCGACCCGCAAAAGCATTTGTCCTGGCTGATCGCTATTGCTGTGGTCGTTGCTTTCGCTTCGGCGACACAAGACATCGCGGTCGACGCCTATCGCCTGGAAATCGCTGACGACACCCGCCAGGCCGCCCTCGCCGCCAGTTACATGTCCGGTTATCGGATCGCCGCGCTGCTGGCCACCGCCGGCGCCCTGTTCTTCGCTGAAGGCTTCGGCTCCACCGGTTTCAACTATAAGCATTCGGCATGGGCCGGCACCTACATCCTGTTCGGTGCCTTGATGGTTCCGGCGCTGCTGACCTCCTTTTTCATGCGCGAACCGCCGGTGCCGCTGCGCACACAGCTTCAGGCCGGGCGCTACAGCTTTGTGCATCAACTGGCCTCAGTGTTTGTGCTGATCGTGCTGCTGGTTTCCGTGCCGGCCATGTTCACTCAGTTGTACAACACCGATTTCGCCAGCGTGCTTTTCCAAGGCGTGAGCGTGCTCGACCTGCTGCTCGAAGACCGCGCGTTCCTGCGGGCAATCCTCTACACCACCCTCACCGCCATATGCCTGTCGGCCATTGGCCGCCGTGGCCTGGCGCCGGTGCTGACGCCGATCAACGACTTCATTCTGCGCTACCGCTGGCAAGCGTTCCTGTTGCTTGGGCTGATCGCCACCTACCGGATGTCCGACACGGTCATGGGTGTGATGGCTAACGTGTTCTACATCGACCAAGGCTTCACCAAGGATCAGATTGCCAGCGTCAGCAAGATCTTTGGCCTGATCATGACCCTGGTCGGCGCCGGCATGGGCGGCCTGTTGATTGTGCGCTTCGGCATCTTGCCTATTCTGCTCATCGGCGGCATTGCATCAGCCGGCACCAACCTGCTGTTCCTGATGCTCGCCGACATGGGCGCCAACCTGAACATGCTGATCCTCACCATTTCCCTGGATAACTTCAGTTCGGGCCTGGCGACCTCGGCGTTTGTCGCCTACCTGTCGAGCCTGACCAACTTGAAGTTCTCCGCGACCCAGTACGCCCTGCTCAGCTCGATCATGCTTTTGCTGCCACGCCTGATCGGCGGCTACTCGGGGGTCATGGTGGAGAAATTCGGTTATCACAATTTCTTCCTGATCACTGCCCTGCTGGGCGTACCGACGCTGCTGTTGATCGCGCTGCACTGGTTCCAGGAGAGCCGCCGCGAAGGTCCGACGCCAACGCCGACACCAGAACCGGTTCCGACCCAGGTCGCGGAAGAATCGTAGGTTCTTTAGCAGGAAGCAGCGCAGAGGGCGCGGGGATTCCCGCCCCCTAGCCACACCCCGCCGACCGCACGCCTGTACGCCAGCAGATCTCGCCCGTACAATGCTCAGTCATTTCTCGTCATCAGCAACCGACAACGGCCAACCATGCGCACCAGTCAATTTTTGCTCGCCACACAGAAAGAAACGCCTTCCGACGCGGTCGTAATCAGCCATCAGCTGATGCTGCGCGCCGGCATGATCCGCAAACTCGCCTCGGGCCTGTACACCTGGCTGCCGATGGGCTTGCGAGTGATGCGCAAGGTCGAAGCCGTCGTTCGTGAAGAAATGAACGCCGCGGGCTCTCTCGAAGTGTTGATGCCGAGCACCCAACCGGCTGAGCTGTGGCAGGAATCCGGTCGCTGGGAAGAATACGGCCCTGAATTGTTGCGCTTCAAGGATCGCCACGGTCGCGATTTCTGCGCCGGCCCGACTCACGAAGAAGTCATCACTGACCTGATGCGCAACGAGTTGAGCAGCTACAAACAGTTGCCGATCAACCTGTACCAGATCCAGACCAAGTTCCGTGACGAAATCCGTCCACGCTTCGGTTTGATGCGCGGTCGCGAATTCATCATGAAGGACGCCTACTCCTTCCACGCCGACCAGGCATCGCTGCAAGTCACCTACGACCGTATGCACCAGGCGTATTGCAACGTGTTCACCCGTCTGGGCCTGAAATTCCGCCCGGTTGAAGCCGACAACGGCTCGATCGGTGGTGCCGGCTCCCACGAGTTCCACGTGCTGGCCGAATCCGGCGAAGACGATATCGTCTTCAGCAACGGCTCCGAGTACGCGGCGAACATCGAGAAAGCCGAAGCCGTGCCACGCGAAACGTCTCGCCCTGCACCTGCCGAAGAGCTGCGTCTGGTCGACACGCCGAACGCCAAGACCATTGCGCAACTGGTCGAAGGCTTCAACCTGCCGATTGAAAAGACCATCAAGACCCTGGTGGTTCACGCCGAAGAGAAAGGCAAGCTGATTGCCCTGATTATCCGTGGCGACCACGAGCTGAACGAAATCAAGGCCGGCAATCAGCCTGGCGTTGCCAGCCCGCTGGTCATGGCCTCCGAAGCCGAACTGCGCGACGCCATTGGCGCCGGTGCCGGCTCCCTCGGCCCGTTGAACCTGCCGCTGCCAATCATCATCGACCGTTCCGTCGAGCTGATGAGCGACTTCGGCATCGGTGCCAACATCGATGACAAACACTATTTCGGCGTGAACTGGGAGCGTGATCTGCCGGTTCCGACCGTAGCCGACCTGCGCAACGTGGTCGCCGGCGACCCGAGCCCGGATGGCAAGGGCACCCTGGAAATCAAGCGCGGCATCGAAGTCGGGCACATCTTCCAGCTGGGCAACAAGTACAGCAAAGCGATGAAGTGCGAAGTGCTGGGCGAGAATGGCAAGCCAGTCACCCTGGAAATGGGTTGCTACGGCATCGGCGTTTCCCGCGTGGTGGCTGCGGCCATCGAGCAGAACAACGACGCCAACGGGATCATCTGGAGTGACACGCTGGCCCCGTTCCAGGTCGCGCTGGTACCGCTGCGCTACGAAACCGAACAGGTTCGCGAAGCCACCGACAAGCTGTATGCACAATTGACTGCCGCCGGCTTCGAAGTACTGCTGGACGACCGCGACAAGAAAACCAGCCCGGGCATCAAGTTCGCGGACATGGAGCTGATCGGCATTCCTCACCGGATCGTGGTCAGTGACCGCGGCCTCGCCGAAGGCAATCTTGAATACAAGAGCCGCACCGAGCCCGAAGCGCACGCGCTGCCGGTCGCAGACGTGCTGTCCTTCCTTCAGTCCCGTATCCGCCGCTGACACCAGATAGAGAAGTCATGTTCAAGCGAAACACCTTAGGCCTCGGTGGTGCCGCCCTGTGCGGCACCCTGCTGGTCAGCGGCTGTGCCAATCACATGTCACAACGCAGCGAGCACGAGGAACGTGTCGAGCGTAAATTGCTCGATCACAGCCTGCAGATTGATGTCGGCGAGCCAAAGGTGCTTGAGCTGCCGCAACGTCGGGTGAAGATCCACGAGCAGAAGACTTTCGAAGTCACCGAATTCGAAGTCACACGCCACTACGACCGCTACACGCCTTACCAACCCTGGCGGGAGGCTTACGAGATCCCGCTGGGTGCGGTGGCCGTGGTGGCTGGTGTCGGCGCGAACGTGGTCAACGTGTTCGCCCTCGGCACCCTGCCGGACAGCGTGACGAAAGAGTGGTTGAGCTACGGTTTCGCCGGGCTCAACCCGTTCATGAACGTGCAGTCTCACGGTCGTGCGCAACAGAACCTGGCGGGAATCGATGAGGTCCAGCGCGACAAGCGCACCGAATACTCGAGCCTGCCATGGAGCGAGCGTCCGGTTGAGGTCAAGGCCGGCAAGGAAACGTTCGAGATGAGCACCGACAAAAACGGTGTATTGCGCGTGAACCTGCTGGACAGCCCGTTCGCCGAACATGACATCAATCATTTGAGCCGGCTGCTGATCAGCGTCCAGGATGCTCAGGACGACGTGCACACCAATTCGTCCCTGGCGGTCAGTAGCTCCTTACGCGGCAAGCTGCTCGAAGCTCACGGGCTGATTTACGACGACCTCGAAGACGACGAAGTGAGCCAGTGGGTACACCGGGTCAAACGTTTGTCAGAACTGGGCCTGGAAGAAGAAGCCACCGAGCTGGAACAAAGCCTGATCGAACTGACGCGCAACGATCCCGAGTTGCAGACCGAATTCCTCAAATCCTTGACCAAGAATGCCGGGCGACTGGTAGCGGATCCGGGACCGAATTAAGACTAAAAGCTTTGTCGGAACGCCGCCCGGAGCAAGCTCGCTCCCACAGGGTTAATGCAATACCTGTGGGAGCGAGCCTGCTCGCGAAGAGGCCCTGACATTCACCTCTGAACTACCGCTCAAACAACTCCATCTGCTCAAACCCGCCCCTCAAATCCTCCAGCCGCACCCCAATCCCCAGCAACCGCACCGGTTTGCCGCCGCGATTGAACGCCTGGGTCAGCAACAACTGATAGCTCCCCAAATCCCGCCCTGCCCCGGCCTGCTCCAGAGTGGTCTGGGTGAAGTCATGGAATTTCACTTTGACGAACGGCTTGCCCGGTCGATAGCTGCTGTCGATTCGCGCCATGCGGCCGGCCAGGGTTTCCAGTAGTTCGGGTAATTTATCGAGGCAGCTCACCAGATCCGGCAGGTCGACGTCGTAGGTGTTTTCGACACTGATCGACTGCCGACGACTGTCGTTGTGCACCAACCGGTCATCGATCCCACGGGCCAGGCTCCAGAGTCGCTCGCCGAAGCTGCCGAATTCGCGCACAAGTGCCAACTTGTCCCATTCGCGCAGATGCGAACAATCGACAATGCCAAGCCTGCCTAATTTGTCCGCGGTCACTTTGCCAACGCCGTGCAGCTTGCTCACCGGCAAACCACTGACAAAATCTTCGACCTGATCCGGCGTAATGACGAACAAGCCGTTGGGTTTCTTCCAGTCGCTGGCGATCTTGGCCAGAAACTTGTTCGGCGCCACCCCAGCCGAAACGGTGATGTGCAGTTGATTAGAGACGCGACGGCGAATGTCCTGGGCAATTCGCGTGGCGCTGCCACCGAAATGCGCACTGTCCGACACGTCGAGGTAGGCCTCATCCAGCGAAAGCGGCTCGATCAAGTCGGTGTAATCGCGAAAGATCGTATGAATTTCCTTAGAGGCTTCTCTATAGGCATCCATGCGCGGCTTGACGATGGTCAGGTCCGGGCACAGCTTCAAGGCATGTCCGGAAGACATGGCCGAGCGCACCCCATAAGCCCGCGCTTCATAATTGCAGGTAGCGATCACGCCACGTCGATCCGCAGAACCACCCACTGCCAGAGGTTTCCCGGCCAGGCGCGGGTCATCACGCATCTCGATGGCGGCGTAGAAGCAGTCACAATCAACGTGGATGATTTTTCGCTGCGTCATATAAATGCAGTGTTCATGGTGAAGAAATGGCGTATTGGCGAGTCAGATTGGCAGTATCTCACTGACACCTGTATATAGCACCAGTACTCTGAATGTTCTTTTCTACTTGTAGGAAAAGTGCCGATGAATTTATTTTCTTAATCGAAAAGCTTCACCCGATAAAACTGAAAGCCTTGCCACGCAGGCGTTACAGACAATCACCCTGTGCTATTTTCAAGCTAAGCGATTGAACGGGAAGAGGTTTTCTCTGGACTGAAGGTTGACAGCCCACCGTTCCTCTGTAGAATACCGACACACAGACGCGGGATGGAGCAGTCTGGTAGCTCGTCGGGCTCATAACCCGAAGGTCGTCGGTTCAAATCCGGCTCCCGCAACCAAACATCAAGAAAGGCTACTCGAAAGAGTGGCCTTTTTTGTGCGCGTCTCTTTTGTAAACACGAGATAGAAAAGAGCCGGTAACGGCTGACGGTGCAGGATTGAAAAATCGTTGTGATTCCGAAACTTAAGTCTCCCCCGCCACCGTTCGCCACTCATTTACGCTTATTTCACCTTATTCAGGATTAACGGTAGACACTCCGTCGTTCGCCTGTAGAATGCCGCCACACAGACGCGGGATGGAGCAGTCTGGTAGCTCGTCGGGCTCATAACCCGAAGGTCGTCGGTTCAAATCCGGCTCCCGCAACCAAATATCAAAAAAGGCTACTCGAAAGAGTGGCCTTTTTTGTGCGCGTCTCTTTTGTAAAAACAAGCATGGAAACGAGCGGGCACTTCTCACGGCGCAGAAATGAGAAATCCTTCTGATTCCGAAACTTAAGTCTCCCTCACGACCGTTCGCCGCTCAGTTACGCTTATTTGACCCTATTCCGGATTAACGGTTGACACTCCGGCGTTCGCCTGTAGAATGCCGCCACACAGACGCGGGATGGAGCAGTCTGGTAGCTCGTCGGGCTCATAACCCGAAGGTCGTCGGTTCAAATCCGGCTCCCGCAACCAAACATCAAAAAAGGCTACTCGAAAGAGTGGCCTTTTTTGTATCTGTTGAAAAAGTCCTTTCGCAACAATGATCTGCCACTGTGTAGCGAGCCGTTCGGGATCCCCATGCTCTGAGCCCAGACTATGCTGAGCCACAGACAGAAGCCTCTACGATTGATGGCGCCCCATCGCCGATACCCGGTGAGAGGCGTTAATATTTGTGATTATTTTTTTCTACAGGGATTGGTAACTTGGCTGGATACCCCCATCCTGTCGCGCACAATCCAAGAGGTGATTGATGCGCGCCAACTCGTCTGATCCACAAGACACCGTCACAGCGACACAACCGATCAAGGCCGAGCGTTTGCGCTTGCTGGATCTGGTCAGCAAATATCGTCAGCCCATCGGCCTGGCGGTCACACTGCTGTTATTCGCTATCGCGCTGATTGCCTGTCGTCATCTGCTGAGCGAACTCGACCTGTACGCTTTGCACGACTCGATACTCGAAGTTCCGAAACCGGCATTGCTGGGTGCACTGGCGGCGACCGTGATCGGCTTCATCATTCTGCTGGGTTACGAATGGTCCGCCAGCCGCTACGCAGGCGTGACACTGGCGCCGCGAATCCTGGCCCTGGGTGGGTTCACCGCATTCGCCATCGGCAATGCCATCGGCCTTTCGATGCTCTCGGGGGGCTCGGTCCGCTACCGTTTATATGCGCGTCATGGCCTGGGGGCATCGGACGTCGCTCACATGACGCTGTTCGCCAGCCTCTCGCTCGGCTGCGCCCTGCCCCCACTGGCCGCCCTGGCGACCCTTAGCAACCTGCCGGCGGCCTCGGCTGCCCTGGGACTGTCCGAAGGTTTGCTGGGCATCGTTGCCGCCGCCGTCTTGCTGCTCTTCAGCGTATTGGCCATCGGCATCTATCGCCGTCGCCTTCCGGACCAGCCTTCCCCGGACAACCTGCTGGTCAAGGTCGGGCGCCGCACCTTGCGCCTCCCCGGCCGCCGCCTGACCTTCCTGCAACTGGTCATCACCGCCCTGGACGTCGCAGCCGCTGCGACCGTGCTCTATCTGTTGTTGCCGGAAGCTCCGCCCTTCGGTGCGTTCCTGCTGGTGTACCTGCTGGCCCTGGCCGCTGGCGTGCTCAGCCATGTGCCCGGCGGTGTCGGCGTATTTGAAGCGATCCTGCTGGCCGCCTTCGCCGACACACTCGGCGCTGCCCCACTGGCCGCCGCGCTGCTGCTCTATCGCCTGATCTATGTCGTGCTGCCCTTGTTGGTGGCGTGCGTGTTCTTGCTGATCAATGAAGGTCAGCGCCTGTTTCAGACACGCCAGACACTGCGTGCAGCCTCCGGTCTGGCCGCGCCGATCCTGGCGGTGCTGGTGTTTCTGTCCGGCGTTGTTTTGCTGTTCTCCGGCGTGACCCCGGAAATCGACACGCGCCTGGAGCACATCGGCTTTCTGATTCCGCACCGACTGGTCGACGCCTCGCACTTCGGCGCCAGCCTGGTCGGCGTACTCTGCCTGTTGCTCGCTCAAGGCCTGCGCCGTCGGCTGTCCGCCGCGTGTATGCTAACCACTATTCTTTTGCTGGTCGGCGCCCTGCTCTCGCTGCTCAAGGGTTTCGACTGGGAAGAAGCCTGCCTGCTGATTCTGACCGCGAGCCTGCTGGGTGTTTTCCGACGTTCGTTCTACCGGCCCAGCCGCCTGACTGAAGTGCCGTTTTCGCCTCTCTATCTGGCCTCCAGCCTGTGCGTGCTTGGCGCCTCGATCTGGTTGCTGCTATTCGCTTATCAAGACGTTCCGTACAGCCATCAGCTCTGGTGGCAGTTCACCCTCGACGCCGATGCCCCGCGGGGCTTGCGCTCGCTGCTCGGCGCCGCCGTGCTGCTGGTGGTGGTATCCCTGACCTGGCTGCTGCGCACCGCGCGCCCGGTGATCCATCTGCCAACACCCGATGAACTGGGCCGCGCGGTAAAGATCCTCATGGCCTCCGCCCAACCGGATGGCGGCCTCGCCCTGACCGGTGACAAGGCGCTGCTGTTTCACCCCAATGACGAGGCGTTCCTGATGTACGCCCGCCGTGGTCGCAGCCTGGTGGCCTTGTATGACCCAATCGGCCCGACCCAGCAACGGGCGGAAATGATCTGGCAGTTCCGCGACCTCTGCGACATCCACCACGCCCGCCCTGTGTTCTATCAAGTGCGCGCCGAGAACCTGCCGTACTACATGGACATCGGCCTGACCGCAATCAAGCTCGGTGAAGAAGCCCGGGTCGATCTGCTTCGCTTTGATCTCGAGGCCAAAGGCAAAGAGATGAAAGACCTGCGCTACACCTGGAACCGTGGCACTCGCGATGGCCTGTCGCTGGAGATCTTCGAGCCGGGCCATGCGCCGATGGACGAGCTGAAGGTAATTTCCGATGCCTGGCTGACCGGCAAGAACGTGCGCGAGAAAGGCTTCTCGCTCGGCCGTTTCAGTGATGACTACATCAAGCATTTCCGCGTCGCGGTGATTCGTTTCGAAGGGCGCCCGGTGGCGTTCGCCAACCTGCTCGAGACTTACGGCCATGATTTGGCTAGCCTCGATCTGATGCGCGCGCACCCGGATGCCCCCAAGCTGACCATGGAGTTCATGATGGTCGGCCTGATTCAACATTATAAAAATCATGGATACGCGCGCTTCAGCCTGGGCATGGTGCCGTTGTCGGGGTTGCAACCCCGTCGTGGCGCACCACTGACCCAGCGTCTGGGCTCGATGGTTTTCCGCCGTGGTGAGCAGCTCTACAACTTCCAAGGCTTGCGTCGCTTCAAAGACAAATTCCAGCCTGACTGGGAACCCCGTTATATGGCCGTGCCCGCCGGACTCGATCCGCTGGTTGCCCTGGCCGATACTGCTGCCCTGATTGCAGGCGGCTTGACTGGATTGGTGAAACGCTGATGATTCAACGCTCCTTGCGGTACGTACTGGCCACACTGGTAGTGCTGGCCCTGATTCTCGGTGGCGGTTACTGGTACCTGAAACGCCCGGCACCCGAGCCGACCCTCGAACAGCTGACGCCGGCCGATGGCGCCGTGATGACCCGTGTCATCCCCGGCAACACACCACGCGCCCAAGTGCTGGTGGCGGTCAATGAAGACCAGAAGCTGAGCAACAAACAGTTGATGACCCTGAGCCGCAGTGGTTCGGCTCAGATTGTTCAGGTGATCCTGCCCAAAGACTGCCTGCTGCAAAGTCGCGCCCTGCAATCGGCCCTGAGAGAACTCAAAGGCCCGGCGACCCTGGTCAGCGGGATCGGCCCTGGCGCCGTGCTGGCGTGGCGCTGGTTGTCCGAGCAAAAGGACGACAAGGCTCAGGCCGTCTCCGTCGACCTGGCGCTGGAAAAACCCGGCTGCACTCACCTGCTACCGAAAAGTGCCGCTCATGGGCACTGGCTGGTAGCCTGGAACGACAACCCGGACGACACCAGCGCCGGTTTCGTACGCGACCAACCCAACGCCGAAACCAGCATCAGTGACTACGACATCAACCTGCCGCAAGTGCTGAACAACGAACTGCGCAAGATCCTCGTCGGTGGCGACAAAGCCGCTGGCGGCTTGCAGATCCCGGTGGTCGAAGTGCCCGCTGGCCAAGCCAAGGACACCGTGACCCTGTTCCTGTCCGGTGACGGCGGCTGGCGCGACCTGGACCGCGACGTCGCGGGCGAGATGGCCAAGATCGGCTACCCGGTCGTCGGCATCGACACCTTGCGTTACTACTGGCAGCACAAGAGCCCGGAGCAAAGCGCCCTGGACCTGGCTGAGCTGATGCAACACTACCGGCAGAAATGGGGAACCAAGCGCTTCATCCTGACCGGTTACTCGTTCGGCGCCGACGTCCTGCCTGCAATCTACAACCGCCTGGAGCCATCGGAACAACAACGAGTCGATGCGATCATCCTGCTGGCCTTCGCCCGCACCGGCAGCTTCGAAATCGAAGTCGAAGGCTGGCTCGGCAACGCCGGCAAAGAAGCCGCCACCGGCCCGGAAATGGCCAAGCTGCCGCCGGAAAAAGTGGTGTGCATCTACGGTGAAGAAGAAGTCGACGAGAGTGGCTGCACCGACAAGACCGCGGTGGGTGAGGCAATGAAACTGCCTGGCGGCCATCACTTCGACGAGAACTACCCGGCCCTGGCGCAGCGGTTGGTGGATGTGATCGAGAAGCGTCAAGCGAAGGAAACGGCGGCTCAGGAGTGATCTGAGTCCCGCTGAAAAAAAGCCCTCGTTGCCATTGCGGTAGCGGGGGCTTTTTTGTGGCCGGCGCAATCCCCTGAAGGCAATGAAGATCCCTTGTGGGAGCGAGCTTGCTCGCGATGACGGACCAGCAGTCACCATTGATGTCGACTGACAGACCGCTATCGCGAGCAAGCTCGCTCCCACAGGGGATTCTCAGTGGATTCGAAATCATCAGCTACAAAAAAGCCCCCGCTGCCACAAGGCAACGGGGGCTTTTTGATGTTGCTTACATCTCTACCTGCGTCCCCAGTTCAATCACTCGGTTCAACGGCAGATTGAAGAAGCGCAAATTGCCGTTGGCGTTCTGCAACATGAAGGCGAACAGCGCCTCACGCCAGCGGGCCATGCCTTCGAGTTTGGAGGCGATGACTGTCTCACGGCTGAGGAAGTAGGTGGTGCGCATCGGGCTGAAGTCCAGGTCATCGAGATGACACAGCTTCAGCGCTTGCGGCACGTCCGGCTCGTCGACGAAGCCGAAGTGCAGGATCACCCGGAAGAAGCCTTCGCCGTGGGATTCAACCTCGAAACGCCGTGAAGCCGGCACACGCGGGATGTCTTCGTACACCACCGTCAGCAGTACCACTTGCTCGTGCAGCACCTGGTTGTGCAGCAGGTTGTGCAACAGCGCATGGGGCACGGCGTCGGGGCGCGCGGTCAGAAACACGGCGGTGCCCTGAACGCGATGCGGCGGTTGCACGGCGATGCTGCTGATGAAGATCGGCAGCGGCAATCCACCTTCGTCGAGACGATCGACCAGCAGTTGCTTGCCGCGCTTCCAGGTGGTCATCAGCACAAACAGGGCGATACCGGCGATCACCGGGAATGCACCGCCCTGCACGATTTTCGGCACGTTGGCGGCGAAATACACACCGTCTACCAAGAGGAATCCTAGCAACACCGGAACCGCGAGGACCGGAGGCCATTTCCACAGCAGCAGTATCACCGCCGACACCAGAATGCTGGTCATCAGCATGGTCCCGGTCACTGCCACGCCGTAGGCCGAAGCCAGAGCACCGGAAGATTCGAAACCCAGCACCAGTAACACCACGCCGACCATCAGCGCCCAGTTCACCGCGCCAATGTAGATCTGGCCTTGTTCGGCGCTGGAGGTGTGCCGAATGTGCATGCGCGGAATGTAACCGAGCTGGATCGCCTGACGGGTCAGGGAGAACGCACCCGAAATCACCGCTTGGGAGGCAATCACCGTGGCCATGGTCGACAATCCTACCAATGGAATCAGCGCCCAGCTCGGTGCCAACAGATAGAACGGGTTGCGAGCAGCTTCAGGGTCACCAAGCAGCAGCGCACCCTGGCCGAAGTAGTTCAGCACCAGCGCCGGCAGCACCAGAATGAACCACGCACGGGCAATCGGCTTGCGACCGAAGTGGCCCATGTCGGCGTACAGCGCTTCGGCACCGGTCAAGGCCAGCACTACCGCGCCGAGAATCGCCACGCCCATGCCCGGATGCACAACGAAGAAGCGCACGCCCCAGACCGGGTTCATCGCTTTCAACACTTCCGGATGCTGCATGATGCCGTAGACACCCAGCGCCCCCAGCACCACAAACCAGGTCACCATGATTGGCCCGAACAGGATGCCGATTCGCGCTGTACCGTGACTCTGAATCAGGAACAGCGCCACCAGCACGATCAGCGACAGTGGCACCACCCAATGATCGATACCCTCGAAAGCCAGTCCCAGGCCTTCAATCGCCGAGAGCACAGAGATCGCCGGCGTGATCATGCTGTCACCATAGAACAGCGCCGCGCCGATCAGCCCGCAGACCACCAGCAAAGTGCGCAACTTCGGATGCCCGGCCGCAGCCCGCCGAGCCAGCGCGGTCAAGGCCATGATCCCGCCTTCGCCCTGGTTGTCGGCACGCAGTACGAACATCATGTACTTGATCGACACAACCCAGATCAGCGACCAGAAGATCAGCGCCAGAATTCCCAGCACCCCGTCATGATTGACGGGCACGCCATAGCCACCGGAAAACACTTCTTTGAGGGTGTACAGCGGGCTCGTGCCGATATCGCCATAAACCACCCCGACCGCCGCGACCAGCATGCCGATCGGCTTCGCCGCCGAATGCTCGGCACCCGCCGCCTGACTACTTGCCTGACCCATCCACCACTCCTACTACCAGACCGGACTTCTTTGGAAGAAGCACTATGCTTTGCCGTGCAGCATGCGCTGTTTTACTCACTGTTACAGACGTTTTGTTGACTGTAAAAAATCGGTAAAGCGTAAAGGCGCGAAGCATAGCGCAGCACTCGTCGTATTTCCCTGCATAAAGCTGGTCAAGTGCGCCTCTCATCGCTAGAATTGCGCACTTTTTGATCAGAGGCTAAGCGTCCTGCCTCGCGAATACTGCTGTTTTTTGACGGCGCCTGTTGTTGCCATACTGCGTTGCCGCTTCTCGCCATAGCAAGCTATGACTCGGCGCGGCGCCTTGCCTGGCAACTACAGTCACTCGTCAAAAAGCAGCGTATTCACGAGGCAGGACGCCAAGCGCCCGTCTGTCGCCTTGCCGTCTTCGGCTGGAGGCGTCACAAATACCGAGGTTAGACATGTCCACCACTCCTGCGCCGGCCAATCCAAAAGTTGGCTTCGTATCCCTGGGTTGCCCCAAAGCACTGGTCGACTCCGAGCGCATCCTTACCCAGCTGCGCATGGAAGGCTATGACGTCGTGTCCACTTACGAGGACGCCGATGTCGTGGTGGTCAACACCTGCGGCTTCATCGACTCGGCCAAGGCTGAGTCTCTGGAAGTGATCGGCGAAGCCATCAAGGAAAACGGCAAGGTCATCGTGACCGGCTGCATGGGCGTCGAAGAAGGCAACATTCGCAAGGTGCACCCAAGCGTGCTGGCCGTGACCGGTCCGCAGCAATACGAGCAAGTGGTCAACGCCGTGCACGACGCCGTGCCGCCGCGTCAGGATCACAATCCGCTGATCGACCTGGTGCCGCCGCAAGGCATCAAGCTGACCCCGCGCCACTACGCCTACCTGAAGATTTCCGAAGGCTGCAACCACAGCTGCAGCTTCTGCATCATCCCGTCGATGCGCGGCAAACTGGTCAGCCGTCCGGTCGGTGATGTACTGGACGAGGCTCAGCGCCTGGTCAAGGCCGGCGTCAAAGAGCTGTTGGTGATCTCGCAAGACACCAGCGCCTACGGCGTCGACGTGAAATACCGCACCGGTTTCTGGAACGGCGCGCCGGTAAAAACCCGCATGACCGAACTCTGCGAAGCCCTGAGCACCCTCGGCGTCTGGGTTCGTCTGCACTATGTCTACCCGTACCCGCACGTCGACGAGCTGATTCCGCTGATGGCCGCCGGGAAAATCCTGCCGTACCTGGACATCCCGTTCCAGCACGCCAGCCCGAAAATCCTGAAAGCGATGAAACGCCCGGCCTTCGAAGACAAGACCCTGGCGCGCATCAAGAACTGGCGCGAAATCTGCCCGGACCTGATCATCCGTTCGACCTTCATCGTCGGCTTCCCTGGCGAAACCGAAGAAGACTTCCAGTACCTGCTGAACTGGCTGACTGAAGCGCAACTCGATCGCGTCGGCTGCTTCCAGTACTCGCCAGTCGAAGGCGCACCGGCCAACCTGCTGGACGCGGCCATCGTGCCGGACGACGTCAAGCAAGACCGCTGGGATCGCTTCATGGCGCACCAGCAAGCCATCAGCTCGGCTCGTCTGCAAATGCGTGTTGGCCGTGAAATCGAAGTATTGGTCGATGAAGTCGACGAGCAAGGCGCAGTCGGCCGCTGCTTCTTCGATGCCCCGGAAATCGACGGCAACGTGTTCATCGACAACGGCAGCAACCTGAAACCAGGCGATAAAGTCTGGTGCAAAGTGACCGACGCCGACGAATACGACCTGTGGGCTGAACAGATCTAAACGCAAAAAATACGAAAAGCCCTGCTCTCTTGACGAGATGCGGGGCTTTTTTACGTCTATCGTTTTGTGGGAGAAAGGATTCGCATCATCAACTGCAAAAGGGGCAGCCGGCCATGCGCCAACATTCGGTCATCCACACGCCGAAACAGAGCGACTACCAAGAGCTCACTCAGGTCTGGGAAGCCTCGGTGCGCGCCACCCATGACTTTCTGCCGGACAGCTACATCGAACTGTTGAAAAACCTGGTGCTGACGCGCTACCTCGATGCGGTGATGCTGATCTGCACCAAAGACCCGCGCCAGCGCATCACCGGGTTCGCCGGGGTTGCGGCGGGCAAGATTGAAATGCTTTTCATCGACCCGGCTCACCGCGGTCAGGGCCTGGGCAAGCAGTTGCTACGCTATGCGATGGAACACCTGAATGCCGATGAACTGGACGTCAACGAACAAAACCCGCAAGCCCTGGGTTTCTACTTCAAACAGGGCTTCGAGGTGATTGGCCGTTCGGAAGTCGATGGCATGGGCCAGCCTTATCCATTGCTGCACATGCGTTTGCGCCAAAATCAGCAATGCTCACAACACGGCTGACACAACACGGACCAAGTGTAGGAGTGAGCCGGCTCCGGGCGGCGTTCCGACGATTGCGGTGTGTCATTCAACAGATAAATTGACTGAACTACCGCTTTCGCGAGCAGGCTCACTCCTACAAAAAGCCACGCGGAGCAAATGGAGCCGGGATTAACCGGCGCCACGCAGGTACAATGCCCACCCCTTTTTTGTTACGGCCCTGTCATGACTGACCCGATTCGTCTCTCCAAACGCCTCATCGAACTCGTCGGCTGTTCCCGTCGGGAGGCTGAGCTGTTCATCGAGGGCGGCTGGGTCACCGTGGACGGTGAAGTCATCGACGAGCCGCAGTTCAAGGTCGAGAACCAGAAAGTCGAGCTCGACCCGGAGGCCAAGGCCACCGCGCCGGAGCCGGTGACCATCCTGTTCAACGTTGCGGCGGGCATGGACGCGGAAACGGCCATGGCAACGATCAGCGCCGAGACCTTGAGCGAAGAACACCGCTTCAGTAAACGTCCGCTCAAGGGCCACTTCCTGCGCCTGACCGCCAGCACCGACCTGCAAGCCAACGCCAGCGGTCTTTTGGTGTTCACTCAGGACTGGAAGATCCTGCGCAAACTCACTGCCGACTCCGCCAAGATCGAGCAAGAGTATGTGGTCGAAGTTGAAGGCGACATGGTGGCTCACGGCCTCAACCGCCTGAACCACGGCCTGACCTACAAGGGCAAGGAACTGCCGCCGGTCAAAGCCAGTTGGCAGAACGAAAACCGCCTGCGTTTTGCGATGAAGAACCCACAACCGGGCGTCATCGCCCTGTTCTGCCAGGCCGTAGGCCTGAAGGTTGTCGCCATCCGCCGCATCCGCATTGGCGGCGTGTCCATCGGCAAAGTGCCGTTGGGCCAATGGCGTTACCTGTCCGGCAAAGAGAAGTTCTAAGACTTTTCACGCCGCCACACATTTTGGCGCCGCTGTTGACGCGGCGCCCACTGCTGAATATCAGGATTGCACACCATGATTCATAACGACGTACTGCGCAGCGTGCGCTACATGCTCGACATCAGCGACAAGAAAGTCATCGAGATCATCAAGCTCGGCGGCATGGACTTGGCCCTGGCAGACCTGGTGACGTACCTCGACAAGAAAGAGGAAGACGAGGAAGGCTTCGTACGCTGCCCGGATGAAGTCATTGCACACTTCCTCGATGGCCTGGTGATCTTCAAGCGCGGCAAGGACGAAAGCCGTCCGCCGCAGCCGATCGAAGTGCCGGTGACCAACAACATCATCCTGAAAAAACTGCGTGTGGCTTTCGAACTGAAAGAAGACGACATGCACGCCATCCTCAAGGCCTCCGAGTTCCCGGTGTCCAAGCCTGAGCTGAGCGCGCTGTTCCGCAAGTTCGGCCACACCAACTACCGCCCGTGCGGCGACCAGTTGCTGCGCAACTTCCTCAAGGGCCTGACCCTGCGCGTTCGCCCGCAGTAAGCGCGCGCCGCGGATCTACTGTGTAGGAGCTGTCGAGTGCAACGAGGCTGCGATCTTTTAACTTTGATTGTGAAAACAAGATCAAAAGATCGCAGCCTCGTTGCACTCGACAGCTCCTACACAGTTCCTACAAGGCTGTATAGACCCTCATTCCTCGCAAAAATAGTGGCTCCGCTTCTGGCGGCTGACGACTAGGGTGTATTGACCCTCAGCTCTCAGGATTCGCCATGCACCCGTACTTTTCCCTGCAAGGTCGCACCGCTCTGGTGACCGGCGGCACCCGTGGTATCGGCAAAATGATCGCCAAGGCATTTGTCGAGGCCGGCGCCACTGTGTACGTGTGCGCCCGGGATGCCGAAGCCTGTCAGCAAACGGCTGACGAGTTGAGCGCGTTCGGGCGCTGCCACGGAGTAGCGGCCAACCTGGCCACCGAAGAAGGCGTACATGAGCTGACTACGCGACTGGGCGAGCAGATCACTCATCTGGATATTCTGGTGAACAACGCCGGCACCACGTGGGGTGCGCCGCTGGAGAGCTACCCGGTCAAGGGCTGGGAAAAGGTCATGCAACTGAACGTGACCTCGGTGTTCAACTGCATTCAGCAGTTTTTGCCGCTGCTGCGCAAGGCCGGTTCGGCAGCGAATCCGGCGCGAATTATCAATATCGGCTCGGTGGCAGGCATTTCTTCCTTTGGTGAACAGGCTTATGCCTACGGACCGAGTAAGGCTGCCCTGCATCAACTGTCGCGGATTCTGGCGCGGGAGTTGGTAAGCCAGCACATCAACGTCAACGTCATCGCGCCGGGGCGTTTTCCGAGCAAGATGACGCAGCACATCGGCAATGATGAGCAGGCGTTGGCCGACGACACGGCGTTGATTCCAATGAAACGCTGGGGACGGGAGGAAGAGATGGCGGCGCTGGCGATCAGTCTGGCGAGTACGGCCGGGGCTTACATGACCGGGAATATCATTCCGCTGGATGGTGGGTTTAGTCTCTAGATCGGCGGTGCGGCAAATCGCGAGCAAGCTCGCTCCCACAGGTTTTGTGGTGGACACACATTGTGTGCTCGCTCGAGAACCCTGTGGGAGCGAGCTTGCTCGCGATGGCGGACTGACAGACGCCAGCGATGCAATGGTCGATCGGGTTATCATGCCGCCCTAATCCCCCGCCTTGACCCCAAACCATGACCTACAGCGTCTCTCCCATCGGCTTCGTGCGTTCCTGCTTCAAGGAAAAGTTCGCCATCCCGCGCCAGCCGCAACTGGCCCCGGCCGCTCGCGGCGTACTGGAACTGGTGGCGCCGTTCGATCAGGGCGAAGCGGTGCAAGGTCTGGAACAGGTCAGCCATGTATGGCTGCTGTTCCTGTTTCATCAGGCACTGGAAGAAAAGCCACGGCTGAAAGTCCGCCCTCCTCGTCTCGGCGGTAACAAATCCATGGGCGTGTTCGCCACCCGCGCGACGCATCGCCCCAATGGCATCGGCCAGTCAGTGGTCAAACTAGACAAGGTTGAAGCCAATCGCCTGTGGATATCCGGCATCGACCTGCTGGACGGCACACCGATTCTCGACATCAAACCCTACGTGCCTTACGCCGACATCATCGATACGGCCTCCAACAGCATCGCCAGCGCTGCGCCGCAGCTGATTCCCGTGCAGTGGATGGATTCAGCACTGCAACAGGCTCACGGCCACGCTCAGCGCCTTGAAGAACCACTGGTGGAGCTGATCGAGCAATGCCTGGCACAAGACCCACGTCCGGCGTATCAGACTCCTACACCTGAGCGGGAATATGGTGCGCAATTCTGGGACCTGGACGTACGTTGGCATTATCCCGAGGCGGGTGTGATCCGCGTGCTGGAAGTCATCCCCGCCTCCAACCTGTAGGAGCTGTGTAGGAG
>NZ_LACH01000033.1:238-98031 GCF_000968015.1 Pseudomonas fluorescens | reverse complement strand
GATCTTTTGACTTTGATTTTTAAAAACAAGATCAAAATATCGCAGCCTCGTTTCACTCGACAGCTCCTACAAGGTTTGCGTCGGGCATAAAAAAGCCCCCATTGCCTGCACAGGCTATGGGGGCTTTTCAGTGATGCGGTGTACTTACTTCTCGACGAACGCGCGCTCGATCAGGTAATCACCCGGCTCACGCATCCGCGGCGACACTTTCAGGCCGAAGCTGTTCAACACTTCGCTGGTCTCGTCGAGCATGCTCGGGCTGCCGCACAGCATCGCGCGGTCGTCCTGAGGGTTGATTGGCGGCAGACCGATGTCGCTGAACAGCTTGCCGCTGCGCATCAGGTCGGTCAGGCGACCTTCGTTCTCGAACGGCTCGCGGGTCACGGTCGGGTAGTAGATCAACTTGTCACGCAGGGCATCGCCGAAAAACTCGTTCTGCGGCAAGTGCTCGGTGATGAACTCGCGGTAAGCGACTTCGTTGACGTAACGTACGCCGTGGCACAGGATCACTTTTTCGAAACGCTCGTAGGTTTCCGGGTCCTGGATGACGCTCATGAACGGCGCCAGACCGGTACCGGTGCTGAGCAGGTACAAATGTTTACCAGGCTTCAAGTCATCCAGCACCAGCGTGCCGGTAGGCTTTTTGCTGATGATGATCTCGTCGCCTTCCTTCAGATGCTGCAACTGGGAAGTCAGCGGGCCATCAGGCACCTTGATGCTGAAGAACTCGAGATGCTCTTCCCAGTTCGGGCTGGCAATCGAGTAAGCGCGCATGAGCGGCCGGCCGTTGGGCTGTTGCAGGCCGATCATCACGAACTGACCGTTCTCGAAGCGCAAGCCCGGGTCGCGGGTGCACTTGAAGCTGAACAGAGTGTCGTTCCAGTGATGAACACTGAGGACACGCTCGTGGTTCATGTTGCTCATGTACGTGGGACTCCTGGAGATTTTGTCTGCGCGTGCTCTGCGCCTGCTCTGCAAAAAATGAGCTGCTGTGCGCAATTGCATCGCATTCTAATGGCAGCGACAATATCTGTTAACTGGATTATTAAGATAAGGGTTATCGGTTATATCGATATGCGATTTACTCTCCGTCAACTTCAAGTATTCGTCGCCGTCGCCCAGCAGGAAAGCGTATCCCGTGCTGCGGGTCTGCTCAACCTCTCGCAATCGGCGGCGAGTACCTCGATCACCGAGCTAGAGCGTCAGTCCAGCTGCCAGCTGTTCGACCGCGCCGGCAAACGGCTGAGCCTCAACGCCCTCGGCAAACAGTTGCTGCCGCAAGCGGTGGCGTTGCTCGACCAGTCCAAAGAAATCGAAGACTTGCTCAATGGCAAGTCGGGATTCGGCTCTCTGGCGGTCGGCGCGACCCTGACCATCGGCAATTACCTGGCCACCTTGCTGATCGGCAGCTTCATGCAGCGCCATCCGGAAAGCCAGGTGAAGCTGCACGTGCAGAACACTGCCAACATTGTGCAGCAAGTCGCCCACTATGAAATTGATCTGGGTCTAATCGAAGGCGACTGCAGTCATCCAGACATCGAAGTGCAGAGCTGGGTCGAGGATGAATTGGTGGTGTTCTGTGCGCCCCAGCATCCACTGGCCAAGCGCGGCACGGCGACCATGGAAGAGCTGACCCACGAGGCCTGGATTCTGCGGGAACAGGGTTCTGGCACGCGACTGACCTTTGACCAGGCCATGCGTCACCATCGCAGCTCGCTGAATATCCGGCTGGAACTGGAACACACCGAAGCGATCAAACGTGCGGTGGAGTCCGGGTTGGGGATTGGCTGCATTTCTCGCCTGGCACTGCGCGATGCATTCCGCCGTGGCAGCCTGGTGCCCGTGGAGACGCCGGATCTGGATCTGGCGCGGCAGTTCTATTTCATCTGGCACAAACAGAAATATCAGACGTCGGCGATGCGTGAATTCCTCGACCTGTGCCGCGCTTTTACCGCTGGGGTTCAGCGCAGCGACGAGATCGTTCTACCTACCATCGCTTAAAGCAGGATGACCGCCCAGACCAGCGCGATCATGCTCAAGGCGACAAACTGAGCGGCGCTGCCCATGTCCTTGGCATTCTTGGATAACGGGTGCAATTCAAGGGAAATGCGGTCGATGGCCGCTTCCACTGCCGAATTGAGCAATTCGACAATCAACGCCAACAGGCAGACGGCAATCAGCAACGCCTGTTCAACGCGACTGACGTTCAGGAAGAACGACAGCGGAATCAATATGACGTTGAGCAACACCAGTTGCCGAAAGGCCGCTTCGCCGGTGAAGGCTGCGCGCAGGCCGTCCAGCGAATAACCGGAGGCGTTGAGGATGCGTTTTAGGCCGGTTTGGCCTTTGAAAGGTGACATAAAGTAGGCAACTGACCAAAAGGAAGTGGGAAAGCTAGATTAAGCAAAGTCAAAAAAGCGTGAACGTGCCGCGCCTGATTAGCTCGAAATTGACTCAAGTTGTTGCAGCAGCAAGGCGGCCTGGGTCCGGGTCCGCACATTCAGCTTGCGAAAGATCGCCGTCACATGCGCCTTGATCGTCGCTTCGGAAACGCTCAGCTCGTAGGCAATCTGTTTATTCAACAAGCCTTCACAAACCATCGTCAGGACACGAAACTGCTGAGGCGTCAGGCTCGCAAGCCCTTCGCTGGCGGCCTTGGCTTCGGCGGAAACGCTGACTGCCTCGAATGCCTGGGGCGGCCAGAACACATCACCATCGAGTACCGCGCGTACGGCTTTCTGGATGACGCTCAGATCACTGGACTTGGGGATGAAGCCGCTGGCGCCAAATTCACGGGACTTGACCATGATCGAGGCTTCTTCCTGAGCCGACACCATGACCACCGGAATCTGCGGATACTGACCGCGCAGCAGCACCAGCCCTGAAAAACCGTAGGCCCCCGGCATGTTCAGGTCCAGCAGCACCAGATCCCAATCGGACTTCTCGTCCAGACGGGTTTCCAGCTCGGCAATGCTTGCCACTTCCACCAGACGGACTTCCGGGCCCAGGCCCAAGGTCAACGCTTGATGCAGGGCGCTACGAAAAAGAGGGTGGTCATCGGCAATCAGGATTTCGTATGTGGCCATTTTTCAAATGATCCTGTTTTTTATGGGACGCCCGATGCATTCAGGCTTCACCAAAACAACTCGAGGTACAGCCACGGAGCTGTACCAACAGGGCACGTTCAACGCCAATCACATGGCTATCCACGTAAAGAATACGGCGTATCAAACTTTGGCCGCGCCCTAATCGGCGCCAAGCATGCCCAGCGAAGCCGGGGTGGTCAAGGTGCATGGCCGGTACAGTTCTTTGCAGTATGGGCGACAATCAGCGTGTGACAGGGGCGCCGTTTTACACAAAAGGCATCAGCTCGGCGTGTGCCGGTGTTGCAACATTCATTTCAAGCTGATGTTTGGCATCAAGGTAATGTTGGCTGAACACGTCGAAATAGGCGTCCAGTGCCGACGCAGCCTCGGTATCACCCGCCAGATCGAGACACAACGCCGCCACTTCGGCTGTGCATAAATGCTCGCTACGGGTCGATCGGCGCAACCGGTACCGCGACAGCTTCTCGGGCAACAGGCTCAGAATCGGAAGCCGATCAAAGTAGGGGCTTTTGCGAAAAATCTTCCGGGCTTCTGTCCAAGTGGCATCCAGCAGAATGAACAGCGGACGCTTCGAACTATCGGCATCGACGCTGTTTGTGACACGCTCGGGTTCGACGTACTCACCCGGAAACACCAGATAGGGCTGCCATTGCGGATCGGCCAGCAGCGCCAGCAGTTGCTCATCAACTTCCGTACGCGACCAGATAAACGCATGGTTGTCGCGCACCACATCGGCGATCAGCCAACCGGTGTTGCTCGGCTTGAACACTTCCTTGTTGGTCATGATCAGGCACACGCCAGAGCGGGCCTCGACTTGCGGGCGCCAGGCGCACAGGCAGTGGCTCTCGATCACACGGCAGGCTCGGCAACGCGGTGCCCTCCAGCCTCGGGCCTGAATCGGCTTGATGCCCTCTTCCTCTCGCTCATCGCGCAAGCGGGCTACTGCGTTTGCAGCAAAGCGTGGGGTTGCAGGGTTCATTGCAGGCAACGCCGGCAGGGGAAGAAAATCGACACGAAAAACACTCGGCAGGGCAGAAAGTGGCGGCAGTTTATCAGAGCAGCCGGCGCAAGCCTGTACCGTCCAGGCCTCGTCCCCTATAATTCGCCGCCACTGAACGCACAGTCATGTGACGGGTCGAACCACCAGTCACTGAACCAGGAGAGTTTCATGCTGCGCCTTATCGTTCCCACCGCTGCCATTTTGCTGGCGTCGTCCTTCAGCGCTCAGGCTGCATCCTTGAGTGAGCAGAATCTCAACCGAGAGCTGCGAAACGTCGCCACACAAAGCAGTGTTGGTACTCCACGGGCGATCAACGAAGACATTCTTGATCAGGGCTACACCGTCGAAGGCAACACGCTGATCAACCATCTAAGCGTACAAAGCAGCCACGCCAACAAGATGCGTGCCGACCCCAAAGCCGTGTATTTCCAGCTTGGTGCCTCTGTATGCAACAACCCATCGTTCCGCAAACTGATGGCCAAGGGCGCGGTGATGCGTTACGACTTCACTGAGGTGAAGACCAACCGCTCAGTCGGCTCCGCCAGCTATCAGGAATCGGATTGCCCGAAAGCGGCTCCGACCAAGAAGAAGTAATCATTGGGAATTGGCGCGCCGCTGTTCATCCTCGGCGCGCAGTTCTGCCAGCAACGCCTGCAAATAACGTGAACGTCGGTCGGCCCCCTCCAGCCGCCGGCAGCACTCTTCTTCGAGACTCAAATGATTGGTCTCGGCCGATGACTTCAGTAATCGATACAATTGCGTATCGATCTCCAGAATGACTCTGGCCATCGCTTCCCGCCTCCCTGCACCTCGCCCTTGCTTGAGCGATAAAATCCTTGAACCGCTTGTACCGTGCGTCCTGCCTTTGACGCAAAGTTGTCGTCGTGCCTGTCATTTAGTAAATCAGACTGTCGGACACTCGCCTGGCGTTCAGACGAGCGGTGAAAGCACCTTGCAAGTCGCCAATAAGCGGTTGCCAGGAAAGACTTTGCGGCGCAATGATCAAGTCAGCGGAAACCTCCGCGAGGGTCTAGATTCATAGTGTTCACGTTCAATTTTCAGGGCAGGAAAGGGCTGCCCATTGCACGTCTTGTCGTGCGAATGTTTCCTTCATCCAAGGGAAAAACAGAGCCTGTATGGAAGGAGAAGTTGATGCCTTACCAACCGAATGACCTCCTGAGCCGTCATTTTGAAGAAAGCGGCCACGACCTCATCAGCAAGGTCGAAGAGCAACTCAACCTGGTTTCACCCAACAGCCCGAACATCCCGATCTACCGCGACATGATCCTGACCGTGCTGCGCATGGCCCAGGAAGATCACAACCGCTGGAATGCCAAGATCACCCTGCAAGCCCTACGCGAACTGGAGCACGCTTTCCGTGTTCTGGAGCAGTTCAGGGGGCGCCGCAAAGTCACCGTTTTCGGCTCGGCCCGAACACCGATAGAACATCCGTTGTACGGTCTGGCCCGGGAGCTTGGCGCCGCGCTGGCGCGCTCAGACCTGATGGTCATCACCGGTGCCGGTGGCGGCATCATGGCGGCGGCGCACGAAGGTGCCGGCCTGGCACACAGCCTGGGATTCAACATCACCCTGCCCTTCGAGCAGCATGCCAATCCCACCGTAAATGGCACTACCAACCTGTTGCCCTTCCACTTCTTCTTTACTCGCAAGCTGTTCTTCGTCAAGGAAGCCGATGCGCTGGTCCTGTGCCCCGGCGGTTTCGGTACCCTGGATGAAGCGCTGGAAGTGCTGACACTGATCCAGACTGGCAAAAGCCCGCTGGTGCCCGTGATATTGCTTGACGCTCCCGGCGGCAAGTTCTGGCAAGGCGCGTTGGACTTCATTCACCATCAACTGGAGGAAAACCGCTACATCCTGCCGACCGATATGAAACTCGTCAGTCTGGTCTACAGCGCGGAAGAGGCTGTGGAGCAGATCAACCAGTTCTACAGCAACTTCCACTCCAGCCGCTGGCTCAAGCATCAATTCGTGATCCGCATGAATCACAAGCTCAGCGACCAGGCGCTCGAACACATGCAAGGGGCATTTGCCGACCTGTGTCTGAGCGATCATTTCCATCAACATGCTTACAGCGGAGAGGAACACGACGAACCGCAGTTCAGCCACCTGGCTCGACTCGCCTTCACCTTCAACGCCCGTGATCATGGACGCCTGCGGGAACTGGTGGACTACATCAACCTGCCGGAAAACTGGGCGCAATCCCAACCTCAGGCGCAACAGCGCTCGCGGGAAACGTCCAAGGTTACGTAAGCAAAAAAAACGGCCCGCTATCGAAATAGCGAGCCGTTTCAGTCAATCGTCCATCCCTCGGCCGCTGAACAAGCGGCTGATCATTTCCATGGAATATCCCCGATAACTCAGGAACCTGCCTTGTTTGGCACGCTCCCGGGCGTCTATCGGTAAATGCCCGGAAAACTTTCGCCGCCAGGTGTCTTCCAGTTGTTCCTGCCAGTTGATACCGCTCTCGCGCAAAGCGAGTTCGATGTCGGTACGTTGCAGGCCGCGCTGGCTCAACTCTTCGCGAATACGCAAAGGGCCATAACCGGAACGGGAACGGTAGGAAACAAAGCTTTCGAGATAACGGGATTCGGACAGCAGACCTTCTTCCGTCAAACGGTCGAGTGCCGTGTCGATCATTTCTGGGAGGGCGCCGCGTTGACGCAGTTTACGCGTCAACTCGACTCGACCGTGCTCGCGTCGCGCGAGCAGGTCCATTGCGGTTCGCCGCACCGCGACGAGTGTATCGAGTACGGCGGTCATCGGATCAATCAGATATCAGCGTCAGCCAGGTCATCAGCAGTCTCTTTGACTGGCGATGCTTTGACGTCCGGCGCTGGAGTCAGCAGCTTGTCACGCAGTTGCTTCTCGAGCTTCGCGGCGATTTCCGGATTGTCTGCCAGGAACTTGGCCGAGTTGGCCTTGCCCTGACCGATCTTGGTGCCTTCATAGGCATACCAGGCGCCGGACTTCTCAACAAAACCGTGCAGCACGCCCAGGTCGATCATCTCGCCATTGAGGTAGATGCCTTTGCCGTAAAGAATCTGGAACTCGGCCTGACGGAATGGCGAAGCCACCTTGTTCTTCACAACCTTGACGCGGGTTTCGCTACCGACAACCTCGTCACCTTCTTTCACCGCGCCAGTACGGCGGATGTCCAGACGAACCGAAGCGTAGAACTTCAGCGCGTTACCACCGGTGGTGGTTTCCGGGCTGCCGAACATCACGCCGATTTTCATACGGATCTGGTTGATGAAGATAACCAGGCAGTTGGCGTTCTTGATGTTACCGGTGATTTTACGCAGCGCCTGGGACATCAGACGGGCTTGCAGGCCCACGTGCATGTCACCCATTTCGCCTTCGATTTCAGCCTTTGGAACCAGGGCCGCCACGGAGTCGACGATGATCACGTCAACCGCGTTGGAACGCACCAGCATGTCGGTGATTTCCAGGGCTTGCTCGCCGGTGTCCGGCTGCGAAACCAGCAGGTCGTCGACGTTGACGCCCAGTTTGCCGGCATATTCAGGGTCAAGGGCGTGTTCAGCATCGACGAATGCGCAGGTCGCGCCGGCTTTTTGAGCCTGGGCGATCACCGACAGTGTCAGCGTGGTTTTACCGGAGGATTCAGGACCGTAGATTTCAACGATACGACCTTTTGGCAGACCGCCAATGCCGAGCGCGATGTCCAGACCCAGAGAGCCAGTGGAGATAGCCGGGATCGCCTGACGGTCCTGATCGCCCATACGCATTACGGCACCCTTGCCGAATTGACGTTCGATCTGACCCAGGGCCGCAGCCAAGGCTTTCTTCTTGTTGTCGTCCATTAAAGTCCTCACGTAATCAATAAGGCCTGACGGCCAACACCTGTATAAGTAGCCAGTATTATTCCACAGCGTTTCAGGATCGCCTACCCCTGATTTGAGATTTCTCCAGCGGCATGGCGCAGCAGCCCCTCTAGCGCGGCCTTCACCGTTTGTCGGCGGACCTCTTCACGGTTGCCGGGAAAGTACTGCACCTCGCTGAACACCTGTTCACCAACGCCCCACGCCAGCCACACCGTGCCCACCGGCTTGCTCGGCGAACCGCCATCCGGTCCCGCCACACCGCTGACCGCCACGGCAAAACGCGCCCGGCTTTTCTCCTGCGCGCCCCGAACCATGGCCTCGACCACCTCGCGACTGACCGCCCCCACCGTCGAAAACAACTCGACCGGGACATTCAATTGCTCGGTTTTCTGGCGATTGGAATAGGTGACATAACCCGCCTCGAACCATGCCGAACTCCCCGGAATCCGGGTGATCGCCTCGCTGATCCCGCCGCCGGTACAGGACTCGGCGGCGGCGACGTGGGCATTGAGAACCTGCAAGCGCCTGCCAAGTTCAGCGGCCAGTTGGGTGATTTCTTTCACGGTCATCTCCTGAGCAAGCGGAATGAGAACTACCGTACACGAGCGTAACGCGCTTGCAAGGCGCAGGATCGATCAAAATGTTAGCGAGCGAGGGCTCTGATATAAGCCTGACAGGCCTGCAAGGCAATCAGTCCGCGGTCCCCGGCGTCGGTGATGGCGATAATTCGCTGAGCATGCGCCGGGTCAAGTCGGGCTCGTACGGTTCCATGAACCACGCCGCTGGTGCCGGGGGCGGTTGGCACTGCACCGTCATTGGCAACATCACTGGCGTCGAGGACGACTGACAGCCGCAGATCAGCAGTGGCAAGACGATCGCGCAGGCGACCTTGATCACGTTGCGCATCGCTCAACGCCTTCGAGTAAGTTCGATCGCTGGCCTGGAGCCGTTGCTCCAGGGCCAGGCGTTTATCCTGTTCGGCACGCTGTTGATTCGCCGCCGCCAGGGTCAGTTGGTTCAGCGTCTCGCCCCGTAACCTGGCTTGTTCCGCCAGTTGCCGACCGTAACGCCAATCCTGAATGCGCCAGGACAGCGTCGCTGCGCCGCCGACCACGATGGCCAACAATACAGTGACGCCAATGGCCCGATAAGAAACCGGCATCAGGCCGAGGACAGGCATAACACCGCCCTCGCCCGTGCCCAGAGCTGCAAACGACCTTCCAGCCCATTCAAGCCACCGTTGATCCGGCGGGTAATGCTGTTGAACTGGTCACGATCGGCCAGTTCATTCAAACCGTTCAGTCGCCAGAACCAGGCCGCAGACAGCGCGGCGTACAGCGGTTGTATCAGGAGATCTGGATTGCCGATAAGGTCGATACCGAGGTCATCACCGCACTCCTGATAGTTTGCTCGGCCGGTGATCTGGATCAGGCCGCGACCGCGATATGTCCACCCATCACTGCTCGCGGCATTGCCATTACCCATGCGCGAGGCATAGGCAATGTTCGCGATCTTCTCCGGCTGACGCGCGCGCGCAGCAGCCAAATCAGCCGGGAACCGGCTTGGCCACGTCGCCATCAGACCCGGCGCATCGTAGTTCAAGTTCTCAACGACGCGGGTGAGTTGCCCGGACTCATGTCCTATCTGCGCGATGAAGGCCGCGATTCGCCTGGCCGTGATGATCTGAAACCGGACCATGGCTGTATTCAGGACAGGAACAAAAACGCCGGCAACTGGGCCGGCGTTCGGGAGGATCTGCAGCAACTGCTGCTGGGTGATGGGCATACTTTTCTCCGGGAAAAAATAATCCGGCACTTGGCGGGCATCGCAATTACGCTCTCGGCTATGGAGAGGTCGGCCACACAATATTGGTTGGGTAACCTGGTTGCTGATCAATCTTGTTCAGCGCTAACTGGTAGGCCGCGTAGGCATTGAAGGTCGCCGTATCCGCTGCATCGAGCAACCCGGCGATGTAGGCGTTAACCATGCCGGCAGTGACTTGATTGGCCGCCGACAGTAGCGCATTGCACTGAGCCTGAGCGACCGTAGCGGCATCAAGCAGCCACGCAGTACCGCTCCAGACGTAGCAAGCACCGGGACAAGGGAGCAACGTATATTCGCTGGGGAGCTCGCCAAGCTCGGACCATTCCTGCGCTGCGCCGGTGGTCACGCTGTACACCGTCCCGCGATGATCGGCGAGTTGAACCGGCGCATCGTTGACGAGCACCCAGACATTGCCCGGATCAGGCGTCGGCAACAAGTCGGCCAGCTCGACGGCATTGCTCGGCAACTGACAGCCCAAGCCGGGAACTTCGGGAAGAGAAACCGGGCCAACCAAGACACCCAGTGCATCAAACACGTAAATGGACATAAAACACCTCAGATCAATTTAATTCGGCCCGGGTAGGCAATGTTTATAGGGCGAGTCTCAGAACCTCCGGCGAACCCCGAGGCCCCGGCAACCCACTGCGCGTAGTTGTTAGTACCACCACCCATCATTGTCGTGCCAAACGTACCTCCACCGGGCAGGGAGTGGTTGTGAGATCCGAGTTGGCTGGCCTGCGAGCTACCCGCCGCACGATTCGGGTCAATTGCGGCAGTCTCATCAGCGGAGCGCTGGAATCGACCACGGACATCTGGACAACGGAACGTGGTGGCGCCGTCGCCAGAAGTCCATCCACCCTCCATGCCGGCGCGAGCGGCTTCCGTGGTCAGCATTCCTGACTGTTGCGCGTGGTCCCACAACCAGGGGAAAGCGGCCCGCGTGAACAGCGCGCCGTTCATGGCGCCGTAACCACCGGGACTCAACGAGGACGTGGTTTCAAGCACCGACCGACCCAGCGGGGTACCGTCATAACGACTTACCGGCCACCAACTGCCCGCACCATCACTGCGCAAATGCCAGTAATCGCACGCCCCCATCAGGACCAGGAATGAATATCCAGCCGCATTCAGATGGGTGTGAAATTTGATTTTGTCGGTCCCTGACGCCGTGACAACAAGGGTATTGGTGGTGTTATCCAAGCGACGAACAATGAAGTCAGTCACGCCAAGTGCCGTGTTGGCGGTAGGCAGCGTGATCGTCCGGTTAGACGCCGTCGCGTCAATAATGACCAACCCCTTCTGCGCGGCGGTCAACGTGGTATCCGCACTGATGCTGGTGACACTACCGGTTATCTGGCCCAGTTGGGCCGCGTGCTGGCTTTGCGTTGCTGGAGCGATTTGCTCAGCCGCGCCAGTGCAGAACAGCAGGATGTAAGCGCCGCCGCCGATAGAGCTGTTCCACTGCACCCATGCGTCACCGTTGGCGACCAGTTCACCACCTCGAAGGGCTGAATGGGCCCCCCCAACCATAGCGACGCCCCCCAGGCCGTCGTTGATCGTGCAGGCGCCAGTGTTCGCCGTCTTGACCTTGAAGCGCAGGGTCTGGCCTTCGACGCGGGCGGTGATCGCCGGCGTGAAGTTGCAGACGTAGGTATTGGCCGTGCCGGTGTCGATGGCAAAGCTGCTTGCAGCAGATTGGCCAAGGGTACCGATGGCTTTCAGCAACTGCGTCAGGTCAACCTCACTGGGGGCCATTCCCGCCGCTGCAATCACATTCAACATCTCGCTCGTGACTGCGTTGCCCCATGTCGACGGAATCAAAGATCCCGGCGTCCCGGTGACCGGGTTCTCATCCACAAACTGTCCATTCACTAGCCCAACGCCGGGCAAACTCTTTGGATAATCCACTTTTCTATCCTCTAGTCATAATTGATGTAAACCAGCGTATGCGCTGGTGCACTGCGGTGTATCAAACACTCCAAGGCATTGCCCGGGTTCATGCCAAAGCGCTCGCCCCAGTAGCTGGCGCCGAAACGCCGCCCAAGCAGCAGGCGGCCGCCGGTGTTGAGGGTCCACATGAACTGCGCCTGCCTGGTACCGAAGTGCGCCGCACCGAAACGCGAGCGCCCCATACGCGGCGCCCTGAGTTGGGTGATGGTGGCGTTCGGGTAGCCTTGGGTGCGGGCAATCTCGATGAAATAGCTGATGGTCTGGCTGCCGACCGCGAGCAGTCGTCGGCGTACGGCAAGACGGCGATCGTCGAACAGAGGGGTGGCGCCCAGGCACGGGTCCGGCAGGTTCATCACCCGTTCCCAGTCGGGCACCAGTTCACTTACGCCGGCGGGATCCATTTCATTGAGCAGGTCAGCGGCACGAGCGTCGAGGCGGGCCAGTTCCTGGGCGACGCCTTCAAGGACATCTTCGAGTTCCGGGACCCGCTCGGGGTCCCACGCCGGACCGCTGGGCAGCAGGTTGCGCAGTTGGGCCTGGTATTGCGCGGCGGTTCTGATCACTGCCATGCGCAACCTCCGAAAGTCAGCAACTGGTTAGCTGCAGCCTCGACATCAGCGGTTGGCGACATGAGTTTGTGATCACTTTCCCCGGTGGTGCTGCTGATTGCTTCGCGAATGTGGCTTACCAACAAGGTTTCCCCCAGCCCCGCCTCGCGGTTGTGCAAGTCACGCAACTGCGCCTCGACAGCCCCGCGCACAGCGGTGGTGTCCGGAGTCAGACGCAGGCTGTAGGTGACCGGCAACAGCACCGGAGGCAGTACGTGCAACTCGGCGGTAACCGGGCGCAGTGGTTCTATGTAGGCTTGAACTTCCGCCAGTTGAGCTGCGTCCGGGATCGGTTGCGGATCGTCGTCACGCATCACGAACAATGCGACAGTCCCTGACCCCAGGTAATTGCCGCGACACCAGGCACGGGTCACCCCCGGACATTCGAGCGCCCAGGTTTCGTAGTCTTGCGCCGAACCGCCGTGAGGAATGATCCGGTAAGAACGAATCACCCGGGACCGCAGGGACTCCAGACTTTCCCGAGCGATTCCGCCGGTCAACCCCGGCGCCAGCACCGTGAAGCTGTTGCCGATAATGCCCAGAATCGGCTGCACCGGAATCAGCGTCATGCCGGTGTCGGCGTTCCCGAGGCTGCCGGCGTCGAGGGCGGCGATGGTGGTGCTGTTCAAGCCATTGCTGGTGGTGCGGGCGGACGTGACTTTGTAAATGCGACCGTCGTTCGATTGCAGCAGCGTATCGACGTCCAGCACAGCACCAGCGCTGGCGGTAAAGCTGACGCCGCCACTGGCCGATTGTGCTGCTTTGCGCGGCTGGTTAAGACGCAGTGCGGCGATTCGTTCCAGGGTCGATTCATCGGCCTTGTCTGGAAGGATCTGCTCAGCGATCCAGTTCAGATAGCCATACAGGCCATAGGCGGCGCCACCGAGGGTGCGGGCCAGCACTTGCGCATCGGACTGGCGCAGCGAATCGCTGGCCAGGTCGCTTTGGGTGCGCGTGATGAGCACCGGCAGCGAAGGGGTTTCAAACGGCATAGATCACCTGCCAACTGTTATCAGGGTTGATGTCCAGGCGCTCGCCGTCGGCCAGGGTCAGGACCGTGCGCAGGTTCAGGCGCTGGGCGTCGAGGCGTTCGCTGATGATGTCGATGGCGCTGCAATGGCCGTCGTCGATCAGCCATTGCAAGGCTTCGCGGGCATAAAACTCGGCATCCAACTGGGTCTGTCGGGTCAGCTTGACCCGGCGCAGCAACCACAGGCGTGAGCCGATACGGTCGTCGGCCACCGTAGGAAAAGTGTCGCCCCACCAGCCGAAACGTTCTTCGTCATCGAGGGCATCGTCATCGGCGGCGCGGCGCCAGGTGAACAGACTGATCAGCACTGAACGGGTCAGTGCGGCGTGGAGGTTTTGGCTGATGAACATCACTGGCCTCCCGCCGGCACGCCGGTCTGGCCGGTACCCGCCTGCACGCCGACATGCACGTGTTTGATCTGGCTGATGCCACTGGCAATCTGATCACCTTGCGAGACGATCTTGCCGGTCTGGGTCAGGGTCGGTGAGTCGATGTTTACGGCGGTGCTGGCGCGGATGTTCAGGGTGGCGGTTTCGATGTCGATGATCCGTCCACGCTTGAAGTGGATCTTGTCGCCTTCGTCGGTGTAGATCGCCACTTCGCCCTGGGCCAGTGCCTTGAGGCGATAGCGGCGGTCGGCGACTACCAGCACGACGGCGTGGGAACGATCACCGCCCAGAAACGTGGCGATGCCTTCAGCGCCGGCCAGCGGATTGCTGGTGAAACCGTAGGGTTCGAAGTGCTCCATGTCGTCATTCACTTCGCCGGCGGTGAGGCGCATTTGCAGCGATTGAAGCTTGGTAGCCGAGTTGGCGAGCACGACAGTGCCGCGCGCCAGGAGGCGTGTCAGTAGGCTCATTGGGTTTCCTTCCGGGATCAGAATGAACGCGGACTAATGTGGGAGCGAGCTTGCTCCCACAGGTTCGGCGTCAGGTTCAGGTTTTCTTGGGAGGCACCGGGTTCGCATCGAAGGTGTAAGGCGGCGCCACTTGCAACGTGGTGACCGAGCCCTGTTCGGACAGCGAGTAAGTCACCTTGGAGATCAGCATGTCGTGGTTGAAACCCAGCACCTTGTCGATCACCCGCACCAAGGTGTTGTGCTTCCACAAATCACCATTGGACTGCCGCCAACCTTGTACCCGATAGGTCGTGGTGCCAGTCTTGCCGACGCGAATACCGCTTTCCCAGTCGGCACGTTGCTGTGCCAGTTCCGGGGTCAATTGCGCGCTTTCGTTGATCACGGTGATCCGCTTGCGCCCGATAATCGGGTCGGTGGAAACCCCGGACACTTCGCTCACGGCCGCACCGCTCTTCTCCTCGCCGCCCTTGTGCTGACCGATCACCCGGTACTCGGAGAACACCTGGCTGAAGTCCATCGGCGCATTGGCCGACAGAATATTCTTGCCCAGCTCAAGCACATCACTGGCTCGCCCACCGCTGCCCGGTCGGGCCAGTACCACCCGACCTTCCGCGTCATCGGTGGAAAACACCCGAAACAGTGTGAGCAAGCGGTCGATCGACTGAAAGACCGTTTCCCCCGGCACGATGGTGTGGCTGCCGAGTCGCGCGGTTTCGGGGATTTCACTGACCACTTTCCCGGCATAAGGCGAGGTCAGCGCTTCGACGATGCTGAGTAACGATTGCTGATGCCATTGGTTAGGCGTGTTGATCGCCGCGCAGTCCACCAGATCCTGAGTCTTCGAACTGCCTTCGATGCTCAGGCTGATCTGCCGCCCGTCATAGCTGATCGGCGCCTTGAACACATACCCGCTGAGCACCAGATCGCAGCCGATTCGCACTTGGCACGGCGCACCCGGTCGGATCGGTCGGTCGACCGTCTGCCCCGGCCATTGCCAGGTGATGTCGAGTTTGAAGGTGCGGAATTGCCGCTCCAGATCCGCGGTGATTTCAACGCTTTTCCAGCCGCCGTACTCCAGACCGTCAACGGTCAGCAACACACTGTTGTCGAGTTCGTTCATGGTCTATTCCCCCAGGAGTTTGACGTCGTCCAGCGGGAGAAAACCCGGATGAATAATGCGGTTGCCCTGTAGTACTTCAGCGATTCGCGTGGCGTCTCCACTTTGCTGATAGATCACGACCAGCCCCGGAAGGCTTTGCTTGAAAGACTTGCTGACCAGTCGAACACCGGACGACGCGACCGCTTTCAAATGCGCCCGCAGAGCCTGGCGCAGATTGCTCATCGCCAGATAGTGCGCAGGATCAGCCTTGGCCTCGGGCAGCTTTAACACTTCTTCAAGTGCCAAACGCAAGGCCTCTAAATCGTCGACCACCGGAACGTCCCGGTGCGTGGTCGGTCGCACAGCCTGATGCCCGACCGGCAGGTTGGTGACCCGCTTGACCGCCTGCGAAGCCACCGGCATCGACGCAACCCATTGGGCCACTTGCACAATCAAAGTGTCCTGCACCAGATTGGTCAGCGCCTGGGCCGCAGCGGTGGTGTCCTTGCCGGTGGTGAGCTTCAGCGCATCGACCTTCTTGATGGCTTCGACCTGTTGGGAGACGTTGGCAATCACGCCACGATAACCTTCACGGGCGAAGTCCTTCAGTTCGTTGATGTCGCCGATCAATCCCTTGAATTCAGCTGCCACGTCCTTGGGCAGTTCCTTGACGGCTTTGACCAGATCGCTGATCTGCTGGTACTCATCGATCAACGGCTGGAGGTGCTGCTGAATCACCTCGTAAGCTTCCTTGATGCTGTTGCGCAGGTTGGCAATGCCAATCCGCGCAGCTTTGATCAAGGTCATCGCGTCTTCGAAGCGTTTCACCGCAGAGCCCAACAAGCTGTCGGCCGATACCAGCAATAGCTTCTGTGTGCTGACCGCCGCCGTGGGAAACGGCACCGGTTGATCGGGGTAAAACTTCAGGGTAAAGGTCACCAGCCCGCCGTCCTGGCGGGTGTGAGTCATGTCGCATTCGCCGACCTTGACCTGCAGACGTCCCAGCCACGGGTGAACCAGCTCACCACTGCCCTGTTCCAGCGCCTTGAGCAGTTTGTCGCGCTGCTCCAGGCAATCGGGACCAACGACAAATGCGGTCAAATCGTGAATCTTCGCCTGCTGGCCAAGGCCCTCGAAATACGGCAGATCGCGCTGTGGGTACTCGTGCAACTGGCCCTTTTGGCCGACCGGGTTTTTCGCCTGATCGACCCAGAACTGGACGCCGCGAAACGACGCCGGCATCAAACGATCACGCCAGCTCATTGGAACCTCCAAGGGACAGTGTGCGGTAGCCGATGCGCGAATTGAGCGCCAGCGCCGGTTGATTGGTTTGCGGCTGATCGGTGCGCATGCCGGCCGGCGCATTTTCGAAGTACACGGTCAGGCCGCCTTCGAGTTGTGTGCGGCTGTTGGCGGCGCTTTGCTGAATCAGCGCGCTGGAGTTTTGTGTCAGGGAGCCAGGCTGCATCGAGGGTTTGTGCGGCAGATTACCGGGCAGCACTGAACGGCTTTGTGGTTGCTCTGGGTCGGCGCCAAAAAACGCTGGCGCAAACTTACCGTTGCCTTCGGTATTGGTTTTCTCTTGAGCCTCGGTCAGGCCTTCGACCTTGCCGGTCACGCGGGTGACAAGGCTGCCGAAACCACCGGCAAAGAATTCCTTGATCGGCGCGACGACGCCTTTCAGCTTGTCCCACCATTGGCTGAACCATTGCGTGATCGGCTCCCAACGCTTTTTGATCTCTTCCAGCGGAAACCAGTCAAACAGGCTGCGCAGCGTGTCGTACATCACCAGCGCCGGGGCCTTGATGCTGTCCCAAATCCCGGAAAACAATTCGGTGACCGCGCCCCAGCCGGCGATGATCATCTCCTGCGGCGACCAGTCGAACAGGCCATGCAGAAAGTCCATGACCGGTACCGACAGCGCCCTGAGCAAGTCCCAGATGGCCGAGAACAGCCCCGTCAATGGTGTCCAGTTGCTAATGATCAAACCCAGTGGCGACCAGGAAAAAAGCGTCTGGAAAAAACCCATTACCGGCCTCGCCGCCGCTTTGATGACGTCCCAGATCGCCGCGAACACGGCGGTGATCGGTCCCCAATGGCTGATGATTTGCCCAAGCGGTGTGAACGCAAACATCGTCTTGAAGAACTCGACCATGGGCATCACGACCGGAGAAATCTTTTGCCAGAGCCCGGCGAAGAACGCCGAAATGGGTTTCCAGTTGAGCACAATCAAACGGGCTGCCAGGGCGATGCCCGTGGCAATCAACACGATGGGATGGGTCTTGAGCACCATGTCCATCAGATCGAACACTTGGGTCGCGCCGGTCACGGCCGTTTGCATCGCCGAAAACGCAATGGCACCGGCCGCAAGTCCCTCGACCAGCTTCGGGTTGTCATTGAGCAGATTGCCAAAGCCAATGAGCAGTGGCTGAAGCCCTGCCGTGACGGTCGCGACGGCGGGTTGTAACGCGGTGTTTGCGGCAGCCGATACCTGCTCCATCGACCGACTGAACACATTCAGGGTTTGCCCGGCGCTGGTCGGCACGTTCGGCACATCGACACCTTTGGCGGCTTCATTGACCTCAGTCAATTGGCCCTTGAACGCAGCGGACGCCTTGATCCCGTCTACGAAGGGTGTGATCACGCTGCCACCCTTGAACAGACCGCTGATGTCCAGCTTGCCCAGCCCCGTCTGTTCAAGATGTGTTCTGAAGCCCTCGATCCTCGCTCGAAGGCCGGTGAGCTTGGGGGTCACTTCATCGACCCCCGCCGGCCGGACCGATTTTTCATCTTCCTTTTTCATGTCTGCCATCACTGCACCTGCTGCATCGCATTGATCCGTTGCGCGTGCTCCAGTGATTCGCGGAGCACATCCAGTGGCCTGGCCATCATCTGTTCGGGGTCAACCTTCCAGAACCAGGCCAGGTCATAGGCGACTGAAATCAGGTCGGTGATGGCTCCGACGCCGCACTCATGAAAAAACTCGCGACAGCCCAGCTCAGCGCGTTGAGGTCAGCCAGGTCCAACTGGTTGACCGACGACGGCGGGATGCCGGCGCACACCGCGATGTATTTGGCCGCGACGTCCATGTCGAGGCTGACTTCTTCGCTCTTGTCGATCTTGTACGGCAGCGCCTTGATCGCTCGAACTTCCTGCACCGTTGGGCGGCGCAGGTTGAGTTCGGTCAAGGGCTCGCCGTGAGCTTCGATCGCAACCTGAAGCTTTACGGCGCCAGTCATTGCCAGGTCCCCTTGATGCCTTCGAATTTCAGTTCGATGGTGGCGTCATCACCTTTGGAGACAGGTTCTTCAACCAAGTAAGCGCCAGCCAGTACGTAGACTTTGCCGTTGCTGAATTCGCAGGTGACGGTCATGTCGGCGCCCGCGATCAGTTGCTTGAGCGGGAAGTCCGCGGTGTGCAGCGCCGTCACTTTGAACGACGGGGAAATGTCGGTTTCCTTGTAGAAACCCGGTACGACGGTTTCCCGTTTCACAGCCATCAACGGCGCTTCGCAGCCGCCATTGATAGTCAGTTGAGCGCCGTCCACTTTGACGTAGCAGGTGCCCGCAATCAGTTGACCCATGGTGTTACTCCCTTCAAATAAAAAGCCCACGCGAGGTGGGCTGAAATCACACAGTCAAAGGCAGCGATCAGGCTGCGTCGTCGTACTGCAGACGGAATTGGTTGAGCAGCGCGAACACGCGCAGGCCGTTGATGTAATCCGGCGGGAACAGCACGTTGACCCGGCTTGGGTCCTGCACGTCGCGCTCGACGATCAAGTGCTCGGCAAACAACTCGGCGTTTTCGACGTGGCCTTCCAGCTCGAGCTTGGCGTACTGAGCGATCAGCTCGCCGCGAATCGTGCTCGGGGTCACGATCGGCTGGCCGGCGCCGAAACGGGTGCCGTCAGAGGCCAGTTTGTGGCGACCGTATTTGCTCGTGATCACGCTTTGCAGACGACGCACGATGAAGGCCGACTGGTGCATGGTTTCGCTGTCCAGGTAGGAATTGTCTGCCTGGCCGTAGGCGTTCTTCTGATAGGTGGTAATCGAACGCTGAATGCGCACGTAGCCGCCTTCGTAGTACGCGGTGGCGATCCCGTAGTTGAGCAGCGACTGACGCTCGGTCAGGGTGAAACGCTCACTGGCGGGTGCCGGGTCGAGACCTGGCAGGCTACCGCTTTGGGTCGGACGGCTGGCGTCGGCGGAGATGAACACCGACGTGCGCGCAGCGAGTGCGGCGGCCTGAACCCAGAAGGGTTGCGGTACGCCTGGTTCCAGCGCCTGAAGGGTCATGTGCTGGTCATTACGCGCCTGGCCGGCAGCGACCAAAGTACCAATAGTGCCGCGCTTGGCGCTGTAGACATGACCGAACAATTGCTTGGCCCACGACCAACGACCGGTGCTGTCATCCATGACGGCTTGCCAGGTGTTGAGGGTGCTCAGATCCGAGAATGGCATGCAGATGAACTCGAACGGTTCATCGCCCAGCGCCGCTACCGCAGCGACCTGATCCGGCACACCGGCACCGCCGGTCATGGCGGTGATGGCCGTAGTCAGGCCGGCCGGCGTCTCTTCGCCGTTGCTCTTGCCCAGGCGATTGAATTGCAGGCTGATGTCATTACCGCTGTCGCCAGTCCATTTGGCGCTCAGGGTCACGATGCCTTCTACGGCTGCAGCGCTGACCGGCAGATCTGCCGAGGCGTTGATTTTCAGCGCCAGTGCGGTAGCCGCATGAGCTGCCGTGGCGCCGTTGACGATGGCCGCTTGAACACGAACGCCGCCGACGTACAGGTTGAGCACGCCACTTTGAGTCGCGGCACCGGTCAGGGTCAACACGCCCTTGGCGATGCTGCCTACAGTGTTGTGCAGCGGCAGGCACCAGATCTCGCCGATCGGGTCAGTTTTGCGCCAGGTTTCATACATCGAGGCGAGCATCGAGCCCTGGCCGCCAAGGCTTTTGGCCAGCGCCACGCTGGACACCAACACCAGTTTGCCAACCTCGGCCGGCGCAATGTTGTCGTTGACCTGAGCGACGATCAAACGGCGCATCGCCGACGACGCGCTATTGGCGGCCGAATTGTCCATTTCTGCGTAGAACAGCGGAACACGAATGTCCGCGGGGATATTGCTGAATCCGATCGCCATTATTTGGCTCCCTGTGCTTTCGCCGCTTTCACGGCTTTGGTAGTGATATCGCCATCGGCCAGACGCCGACGCCACCAGGCGTTGTCCGGCACTTCACGGCCCTCGAGGGGCAACAGATCGCCCGCTTCCGGGTCGGGCACGGCGCGGCCTGGGGCCGGCAGCACGGTGATGCGTTTGCTCATGGGGTTACGTCTCCAGAGAAAGTCAGTTCCAGGCGTCCGTCGGGGCCTGGGCGTTTCAGATTGGGGTCCGCCGGATCGATCGCATCGACCTGCACGGTGACCCCGGTAAAGGACGACAAGCCGTCCAGTTCACGTTCGTGCCAGCTCTCCGCAGGCTGACCAGGCAGATTGCGGCCGAGCTGGAACTCGGCAAAAAAGCGCAAGCGATACAGCACGCGGTTGCTGTTGATGGAAACCTGTTCGCCGCCGTCGTAGGCGATGGCGCTGTAGTCGCTACCGGGCTTGAAACCCACCAGCGCCCGCCACAGTTCGGCCCGCAGGTCGTGCAACAGATCCAGCGCTTTTGTAGCGTCGGTGGTGTCAAGCACCAGGGTCACTTCGAAGCGGTCGCGAATGGTCTGACAGGTAGCGTTTTGCGCCGCGTTTGCGCCCGCCAGATCGCTAATCGGCACCACGTAGGCGCAAGGAGTTGAAAGCGGGGCACTGGCTTGCAGTGTTTCGAGATCGATGCCGGCAGCCACGCGACCGGCGAGGGTTGGGCAGTGATCGCGCAGTTGAGCAATCAGGGGGGTGATCTTCATGGTGTTTTCACCGGGCAATAAAAAACCCGCTTGTTGGCGGGCTTGAGTGAAAGGTACTGGCCTTGGGAAACCCGCGTCCTTGCGGGTCGGATGCCGGTCGGCACCGCTGCTCGCCATTCCATTGGGCTTTGTGTTCAGTGGTCCTGGCGGGTATCTCGCGGTGGCAATTCACAAACGCCAATCCGCTTGGCCGCCCAGCGTTCATAAAGGCCAATAGCAACGTCTGCCCCGGCCATCGCCGTCAGGCAACCGAACGCGCAAGCCGTCCAGATCGACACGCCGGCGGCATACAGCAGCATGATGGCCGAGACCCCGCAGACCATGCAGGCCCCGGATCGCAAGGCCAGGCGCCGCAGCAAAGACCAGCCTCGGGCGCCCTCCTTGTCAGCGCGCCACATTTCGCCGGACACCCCGCCCACCAGGGCGAGGACGATGACGAGCCAGATCGGCATGTCCAGCAACGCTTGTTGCTCGTTTGTCATGTCACGCCTCCGGGGGGTGATTGATGAGTGATGTGTGTCTTTCAAACGGTGTCTCTTGAGTTGCCTGACGGTAGGTAGGCATTCCAAAAAGCCCGGCGCTTGCCGGGCTTTTCAGTAATGCGGTCCTTCGCGTTGATCTTTCGGCGCTACTGGCGCGGTACGGATCGATTCAAATTGTTTTTCCGACCGCGGTCCCTGCCCGCCGGATAACTGCTTGTGGTGCTTTACGCTGCACACCCGGGTCAGTTGCCAACCCTCTGAACCGTTGAGGCCGGTTCATCGCTGCCTTTGTGGTGGAACTAAAGAGCTTCGTTTCGAGCTGCTTTTGAGCTGCTTGAGACAAAGAATATGCATGGATGCATATACAGTCAATGCGTAAATGCATTTATTTATGCATCTTAAATGCATAGATGCATGAAAGACCCGCAGGCAAAGGCGTTGGAGGTTTTTGGCAGGCGAAAAAAAACCCGCTCAGTGGCGGGTTTCATCTGACAGCGGTGAGGTTAACGGGCGTACATGCCCCACCAGAAGACGTGACCGAGGATGACAATCTGCTCTTCCTGGATTTCCTGGAAGGTGTAGTCCTCGTCTGGATGTTCATCGCGATTGAAGCTGCGCAGGCGTATCCCGGTAGGCAGGCGATAAAGCTGTTTCACCCGCAGCTGGCCGTTGTGATTAATGGCATAAAGGTCGCCATCGACGATATCGCCGATTCCGCACTTGCCGGCATTAACGCCGACGGTGGCGCCGTCGCGCAGTACCGGCAACATACTGTTGCCGCGCACCGTCACGCATTTGGCCTGGTCGAACTGAACGCCGTTGTGGCGCAGACTCCGCTTGCCGAAGCGCAGGCTAGAGCGCTCGCTCTCTTCGATGACGAACCTTCCTGATCCAGCAGCCAATTCAACCTCGCGAAGAAAGGGGACTGATACCTCGTCATCATCGACGGGCGTATCGTCGTCCCACAGACTTATGTCCTTGAGTTCCGAATGCAATTGATCGCGCCCGGTGCTGGCTGCCGGCGCGACATCCGCACGGCCCCGCAACTGGTCGGTGCTCACGGCGAAGTACTCGGCGATCTTCGAGATGTGTTTATCCGAGGGATCGACGATCTTCCCGCTAAGGATCCGCGAGAGAGTGGATTGAGGCACGCCGGTGCGACGGTGAAGCTCCGTGGGGGAGATCCCGTGCTGATCGAGCAGCGCTCTTAAGACGGTAGAAACATTGCGTTTTTGCATAAAGCGCATAGTGCTTGTTCTTTTCGCGGAAGACAAATGCCAAATTGCATAAACAGCGCATAAGTCGTGCATAGACAGAAGAAATGCATCGCAGGGCTTTCATGCCTGCGTCGGGTGGACCGCCCATGTTAACCTTGCGCCCATCGCGGAAAAGCCGGGCCGATGCCCCTCCTTTGCCCTACACCTTTCAACGAATTTGCCTGATTATCCGATGAATAAAGCGCTCTCCGATCTGTCCTCCCACACGCCAATGATGCAGCAGTACTGGCGCCTGAAAAACCAGCACCCAGACCAGCTGATGTTCTACCGCATGGGCGACTTCTACGAAATCTTCTATGAAGACGCGAAGAAGGCCGCCAAATTGCTGGACATCACCCTGACCGCCCGTGGGCAGTCGGCGGGTCAGGCGATTCCGATGTGTGGGATTCCTTACCACGCCGCGGAAGGTTACCTGGCGAAACTGGTCAAGCTCGGCGAGTCGGTGGTGATCTGTGAGCAGGTCGGCGACCCGGCGACCAGCAAGGGCCCGGTGGATCGTCAGGTGGTGCGGATCATCACGCCGGGTACGGTCAGCGACGAAGCGCTGCTGGATGAGCGTCGGGACAACCTGATCGCGGCGGTGCTGGGTGACGAGCGTCTGTTCGGCCTGGCGGTGCTGGATATCACCAGCGGCAACTTCACCGTGCTGGAGATCAAGGGCTGGGAAAACCTGCTGGCAGAACTGGAGCGGGTCAATCCGGTAGAGCTGATGATCCCGGACGACTGGCCGAAGGATCTGCCGGCGGAGAAACGTCGTGGGGTTCGTCGCCGTGCGCCGTGGGATTTCGAGCGTGATTCGGCGCTGAAAAGTCTTTGCCAGCAGTTTTCCACCCAAGACCTGAAAGGTTTCGGCTGCGAGAACCTGACCTTGGCCATCGGCGCCGCGGGCTGCCTGCTCAGCTATGCCAAGGAAACCCAGCGCACCGCTCTGCCCCATTTACGCAGCCTGCGCCATGAACGCCTGGACGACACCGTGGTGCTGGACGGCGCGAGCCGTCGCAACCTGGAACTGGACACCAACCTCGCTGGCGGTCGCGACAACACGTTGCAATCGGTGGTCGACCGCTGCCAGACCGCCATGGGCAGCCGTCTGCTGACCCGCTGGCTGAACCGTCCGCTGCGGGATCTGACCGTATTGCTGGCGCGCCAGACCTCGATTACCTGCCTGCTCGACGGTTACCGCTTCGAGAAACTGCAACCGCAGCTCAAGGAAATCGGCGACATCGAGCGGATCCTGGCGCGGATCGGCCTGCGCAATGCCCGCCCTCGTGACCTGGCTCGCCTGCGCGATGCGCTCGGTGCACTGCCTGAGTTGCAGGTTGCGATGACTGAGCTGGAAGCTCCGCACATCATTCAACTGGCGAAGACCACCGGCACCTACCCGGAACTGGCGGCCCTGCTGGAAAAAGCCATCATCGACAACCCACCGGCCGTCATTCGTGACGGCGGCGTGTTGAAAACCGGTTATGACGCCGAGCTGGACGATCTGCAATCGCTCAGCGAAAACGCCGGGCAGTTCCTGATCGACCTTGAAGCCCGCGAGAAGGCCCGCACTGGCTTGTCGCATTTGAAAGTCGGTTACAACCGCATTCATGGCTACTTCATTGAGTTGCCAAGCAAACAGGCTGAGTCGGCGCCGGCAGACTATATCCGTCGCCAGACGCTGAAAGGTGCCGAGCGCTTCATTACGCCGGAACTGAAGGCGTTCGAAGACAAGGCGCTGTCAGCGAAGAGCCGCGCCCTGGCGCGCGAGAAGATGCTCTACGAAGCGCTGCTCGAAGATTTGATCGCCCAGTTGCCACCGTTGCAAGACACCGCCGCGGCACTGGCCGAGCTGGACGTGCTGAGCAACCTTGCCGAACGTGCGCTGAACCTCGATCTGAATTGCCCGCGCTTCGTCAGTGAGCCGTGCATGCGCATCAGCCAGGGTCGTCACCCGGTGGTCGAGCAAGTGCTGACCACACCTTTCGTGGCCAACGACCTGAGCCTCGACGACAACACCCGCATGCTGGTGATCACCGGTCCGAACATGGGCGGTAAATCCACCTACATGCGCCAGACCGCTCTGATCGTGCTGCTGGCACACATCGGCAGCTTCGTACCGGCAGCGAGTTGCGAGTTGTCTCTGGTGGACCGGATCTTTACCCGGATCGGTTCCAGCGATGACCTGGCCGGCGGGCGCTCGACCTTCATGGTCGAAATGAGCGAAACCGCGAACATTCTGCACAACGCCACCGAGCGCAGCCTGGTGCTGATGGACGAAGTCGGTCGCGGCACCAGCACCTTTGACGGTTTGTCCCTTGCGTGGGCTGCGGCCGAACGCCTGGCGCATCTGCGGGCTTATACGCTGTTCGCCACCCACTACTTCGAGCTGACGGTGCTACCGGAGGCACAACCACTGGTGGCCAACGTTCACCTTAATGCCACCGAGCACAACGAACGCATCGTGTTCCTGCACCACGTGCTGCCAGGGCCTGCCAGCCAGAGCTACGGCCTTGCGGTTGCGCAATTGGCCGGTGTGCCGAGCGAAGTGATCGTGCGCGCTCGCGAACACCTGGGCCGGCTGGAAGCGACCGCCCTGCCTCATGAGGTTCCCAAGACCGCCAAAGGCAAACCGGCCGCGCCGCAGCAGAGCGACATGTTCGCCAGCCTGCCGCATCCGGTGCTGGATGATCTGGCCAAACTTGATCTGGACGACATGACACCGCGTCGCGCGCTCGAAATGCTCTATACACTAAAGACACGGATCTAACGCACTTGCCTGCAAGCTGTTAGAATCTCGCGCGGTTTGGGATGCTGCTGGCTTATAGCCTGACCAGCAGACTATCGCTCCCAAACCTGGCGACCCCAACGTGAAGGGGCTCCGCTGCCGCCGCCTGAGGAGAAAATTAGAAATGACCTTCGTCGTCACCGACAACTGCATCAAGTGCAAGTACACCGACTGCGTAGAAGTCTGTCCGGTGGACTGCTTTTACGAAGGCCCGAACTTCCTGGTGATTCACCCGGATGAGTGCATCGACTGCGCACTGTGCGAACCAGAGTGCCCTGCCGTGGCCATCTTCTCCGAAGATGAAGTCCCGGAAGACATGCAGGAATTTATTCAGCTGAACGTTGAGCTGGCGGAAATCTGGCCCAACATCACCGAGAAGAAAGAATCGTTGCCCGATGCCGAAGAGTGGGATGGTGTCAAAGGCAAGATCAAAGATCTCGAACGCTGATTACCCCCGCGTTCTCAAAAAGGCCCCTTGTGGGCCTTTTTGCTTTTCTGCAGGCAAAAAAAGGGGCGGTCTGACCCGCCCACATTTTTTCCCTATTCCCTGTGTTCCTTTTCATCGTCCTGATGAATCGCTTCCTGCGATGTCCTTTCCCCTCATCCTTGAAGGGTGTGTCTGTCCGTCGACACAGTTCAGATACTAGAGAATTCCCTACCAAGAGCAAACGCCCCCGCTAGCTGAAACTGGCTGTCACAAGCAATTAATATTAAAAAATAAACATATAAATCAATTAGTTAGCCATATCTCACGTAGGAATATGTACGACTGCTACCCATGAAGTTAGCGAATACTTACGAAAGAGTAAGCAAACACTTACAGCAAGAGACTACAAAGCAGAGGGAACTCCCAGCCCGCCTCCAAGGCAATAAAAAACCCCGAACCAGTCGGGGCTTTATAGGGCTTACTCAGCAAATTGCTTATTGAAACAGCGACTCGCTCGACAGGCCATTCTTCTCAAGAATCTCCCGAAGACGCTTCAGGCCTTCAACCTGAATCTGTCTGACCCGCTCCCGGGTCAGGCCAATCTCCAGGCCTACATCTTCAAGCGTGCTGCTCTCGTGACCGCGCAGGCCGAAGCGGCGTATCACCACTTCGCGTTGCTTGTCGGTCAGCTCCGAGAGCCATTGATCGATGCTCTGGGACAGGTCGTCATCCTGCAACAGTTCACATGGATCGGTTGGACGGTCATCGGTAAGGGTGTCCAGCAGGGTTTTATCCGAATCCGGGCCCAGCGAGACGTCGACCGAAGAAACCCGCTCGTTCAGGCCGAGCATGCGCTTGACCTCTCCCACCGGTTTTTCCAGCAGGTTGGCAATTTCTTCGGGCGAGGGTTCGTGATCGAGTTTTTGCGTCAGCTCCCGTGCAGCGCGCAGGTACACGTTGAGCTCTTTGACCACATGAATCGGCAACCGGATGGTCCGGGTCTGATTCATGATCGCGCGTTCGATGGTCTGACGAATCCACCAGGTCGCGTAGGTCGAAAAGCGGAAGCCGCGTTCGGGGTCGAACTTCTCTACTGCCCGGATAAGCCCGAGGTTGCCCTCTTCGATCAGGTCCAGCAGCGACAGGCCACGATTGACGTAACGCCGGGCGATTTTCACCACCAGCCGCAGGTTACTTTCAATCATGCGTTTGCGCCCAGCCGGATCTCCACTTTGCGACAAGCGCGCAAAATGAACTTCTTCTTCGGGGGACAGCAGAGGGGAAAAGCCAATCTCATTGAGGTACAGCTGCGTGGCATCGAGTGCACGCGTGTAGTCAATGTACTTGTGCTGCTTTAACGTGGCGGAGTGTTTGGATTTGGCACGAACGGAAGGTGGAGCAGCCCCTTCATCATTCGACATCGAATCCGTACCGATGCCGGTCTCCATCAGGAGAACCTCATCGTCGATGTCAAACTCCGGCACTTCTTTACTGAGAGCCATTGTTATAGTCCTTTGGTGAGTTCGACCTCAGGCTCAAGCGGCGCCTTTATCCTTGGCAACGCTGGAGCCTGTTCCCTCTACGCGACGGAACAGGCTGGAAGCGATCAACGACGTGGCAGGAATTGCAGCGGATCTACAGGTTTACCTTGTCGGCGAATCTCAAAATGCAGCTTCACCCGGTCTGTTCCCGTTGACCCCATTTCGGCAATTGTCTGTCCGACCTTGACCTGCTGCCCCTCCCGAACCAACAGCCTGCGGTTATGTCCGTAGGCACTGACGTAGGTATCGCTGTGTTTGATGATGACTAATTCGCCGTAGCCCCTTAAGCCACTCCCGGCGTATACCACCGTCCCATCAGACGCAGCTAAAACAGGCTGTCCCAAATCCCCGGCGATATCAATTCCTTTATTCAAACTGCCGTTTGAAGAGAATTTACCAATGAGAATGCCATTAGATGGCCACCCCCAGCCGGTCGGGGCCGGACCGGCAGGAGGCATCGGAGCAGGGGTCGACTTGCTGGCGACGGACGGTGCAACCACTACTGTGCTGGTGGTTGCGCCATTCGCCTGGCGCCGGATAACTGTGGTTTTCAGCGACGAAGAAGGCGTTGAATCGGTAGCGCTGGCCTCCGGCGTCGGCGTTGAACCGGTGCGACCGTCAAAGCGAATCGTCTGACCAGGATGGATCGTATAAGGCGTAGGAATGTTGTTGCGTGCCGCGAGGGCTTTGTAGTCCCAGCCATAACGAAAGGCAATGGAGAACAAGGTGTCTTTAGGTCGAACGACGTATTGACCCGTGGTCACTGCCGGACGCTGGGCGACGGCGTTGTTGCGATCGACGACGCGTACTTCACTCGACTTGTTGCTGGAGCAACCGACCAGCAAGGTGCTCAAAACAAGGCCAGTCACCAGGCGCTGAAAGCTCGTTTTACCCATTCGCTGCGCAATGACTGTGAGACTCACCCGCCGCTCCCTTTGTGGTGGCTGAAAATGTGGATTGCCGTGTTCCGGCATGAAATGTCGCAAGTATAACGGGCCGTGCAGGCTTTACCTTTAATGAAGCGAAATGGCTTCGCGCACACGTTTGCTGCCTGACGATGAATCCCGTTTAACTGATCGATGCCGCTGTAAGACAGGAGCAATCGAAGAGAATTCAGCGCGCTGAAACAAATGCTCAGGCGAGCGGCCCATTGAGTAACGGGACGAAGCGAACAGCCCCCAGAACACGCCTGGAAAAGCCCTGCTCTTCCCGGATGATCAGCATCAATTGTTGAACCTCACCCGATCCAACCGGGATCACCAGCCGGCCTCCCGGCGCCAATTGATCAAGCAGCGCCTGAGGTACATCGGTCGCCACCGCGGTCACGATAATGCCGTTGTAAGGCGCCAGCGCCGGCCAGCCTTCCCAACCATCGCCCCAGCGAAACACCACGTTGCGCAGGTTCAGTTCCACCAGGCGTTCCTTGGCCCGGTCCTGCAGAACCTTGATGCGCTCGACGGAAAATACCCGTTCGACCAGTTGCGACAGCACCGCCGTCTGATAGCCCGAGCCGGTGCCGATTTCCATCACCTTGTCGAGTGGACCTGCCTCGAGCAGCAACTCGCTCATGCGAGCCACCATATAAGGCTGCGAGATGGTCTGGTTATTGCCGATCGGCAGCGCCGTGTCTTCGTAGGCACGGTGGGCCAGCGCCTCGTCGACGAACAGGTGACGCGGAGTACGGCGAATGACCTCCAGCACCTTGGCGTTACAAATCCCCTCTTCATACAGGCGCTGAATAAGGCGCTCACGGGTCCGTTGTGAGGTCATCCCGATGCCACGACGCAGAATATCGTCTTGCTCACGAGCCATTAGTTCAGCCCCTCCAGCCAGCCATCGAGACTTCTGAAGGCATCATTAAAGGTGCGATCCAGTTGCAGTGGGGTGATTGAAACATAGCCTTGCATCACCGCATGGAAATCGGTGCCCGGGCCGCCGTCTTCGGCATCCCCCGCCGCCGCAATCCAGTAACCGGATTTACCGCGCGGATCGACCACTTTCATCGGCGCTGCAGCACGTGCGCGATGTCCGAGGCGGGTCAGCTGAATACCGCGGATGTGGTCCAACGGCAAATTGGGAATGTTCACGTTCAGCACCGTACGCGGTGGCAGTTCAAGGTCCGCGTGAGCCTCTACCAGTTTGCGCGCAAAGTACGCAGCTGTGGGAAGGTTCTCCACTTGCCGTGAGGCCAACGAAAAGGCGAACGAAGGAAGGGCCAGGAAACGCCCCTCAAGGGCCGCCGCCACGGTGCCGGAATACAACACGTCATCACCCAGGTTGGCGCCCAGGTTGATGCCTGAAACCACCATGTCCGGCTCGCGTTCCAGCAAGCCATTGAGGCCCAGGTGCACGCAATCGGTCGGTGTGCCATTGAGGCTGATAAAGCCGTTGGCCAGGGTTTGCGGGTGTAACGGACGGTCGAGCGTCAGCGAGCTGCTGGCGCCGCTTTTGTCTTGGTCCGGGGCGATAACCACGCATTCGGTGTAATCCGCCAGCGCAGCATAAAGCGCGGCAAGACCGGGTGCGGTTACCCCATCGTCGTTAGAAATCAGAATACGCATGGGCTGTCCGTCTGCCCCACCGGCACCAGATCAACGAGCTCGCGCACCAATACGGTGGCAAAGCATCCGGCCGGGAGGACGAATTCCAGTTGCAGAATGTCAGGCTCGGGATAATGCCACGTCAACCCACCAATGGGCAGCCGCAGGATGCGACGTTCGTGGCTCATACCGGCGTTAATCAACCAATCACGCAAGTCCGCTTCGCGAGTGGCGATTGCCTGCTCCAGTTCATGGACAGCGCCCGTGGCCGGCGAGTCACCTTCGCCCCACTGTGGACCGGTCGGGTGCAGATCGAGAATTGCCAGACGCGGGTCGCTGCACTCGGCCTCACCGGCCGGAAAGAAGCTGCGACTGTCGGTGAAGGCCAGCAGATCGCCAACCTGGGCACGCTGCCAGCTGCCATCGGCGACACGCGCCGCCAACACCTGATTAAACAGAAAACTGCGCGCCGTAGAGAGCAGGCGCGAACGCACGTTGCGCTGCTCCGGCAAAGCTTTGCGAGCAGCCCACGCGCGGGCATCGACCACGTTACCGCCGTCAAACCCAAAACGCTGGGCGCCGAAATAATTGGGAACACCTTGCTTGGCGATCAGTTGCAGACGCTCCTCGATCGCCGCTTTGTCGCCAGCGAATTGCGTCAGTCTTAATGTGAAGCCATTGGCCGAGTGAGCACCGCGCTGCAGCTTGCGTTTGTGCCGGCCGGTCTTGAGGATCTTCAGCGTATCGTTTTCCGCCGCCGACAGATCAGGATCGGCCTTGCCCGGCAGCTGCACGCTGAACCACTGGCGAGTCAGCGCCTGACGATCCTTGAGGCCCGCGTAACTGACGGTGCGCAACGGCACGCCCGACGCCTTGGCGATCCGCCGTGCCGCTTCCTCGGTATTCAGACCGCGCTTTTCCACCCAGATCCACAAGTGTTCGCCGTCGCCACTGAGGGGGATATCGAGGACTTCATCGACCTGAAAATCTTCCGCCGTGGCTTTCAATACTGCGGTGCCGAGGACTTGGCCATAGGCACGCGGGCCGAGCAATTGCAGTTCGTTCATGCGCGCAGCAACAAGGCAACGGAGTGCACGGCAATGCCTTCTTCGCGACCGACAAAGCCGAGCTTTTCGGTGGTGGTAGCTTTCACGTTCACTTGATCCAACTCAACTTGAAGATCCGCGGCAATCAGCGCGCGCATCGATTCGATATGCGGGGCCATTTTCGGCGCCTGGGCGACGATGGTGTTATCGACGTTGCCGACTTTCCAGCCCTTGGCGTGGATCAGTGCGACGACATGACGCAACAGCACACGGCTGTCGGCGCCCTTGAATGTCGGGTCGGTGTCCGGGAAATGCTTGCCGATATCACCCAGCGCGGCGGCGCCGAGCAAGGCATCGCTCAAGGCGTGCAGCAGGACGTCACCGTCGGAGTGAGCGAGCAGCCCGAAGCCGTGTGCAATGCGCACGCCGCCCAGAGTAATGAAATCGCCTTCAGCGAAACGGTGCACATCATAGCCGTGGCCAATACGCATAAAAAAACGCCCCGATTTTTGTCAGGGCGTGATTCTACCTGCTTTGTCGAACATTAGGCGCTTAGAGCGCGCCCGTGATGCTGCAAGTGGTCGTCGATAAAACTGGCGATGAAGAAATAGCTGTGGTCGTAGCCGGGTTGCAGGCGCAACGTCAGCGGATGACCGGCCAGTTTGGCGGCCTGTTGCAAGGCTTCAGGCTTGAGCTGGGTGGCCAGGAAATCGTCGCGATCACCTTGGTCGACCAGCAGCGGCAACTTCTCGTTCGCTTCGGCAATCAGGACGCAGGCATCCCACTCACGCCATTTCGATCGGTCTTCCCCCAGGTAGCGGGAAAAGGCTTTCTGCCCCCAAGGGCAATCCATCGGATTGTTGATCGGCGAGAACGCCGACACCGACTGATAGCGTCCCGGATTACGCAACGCGCAGACCAGCGCGCCGTGGCCGCCCATGGAGTGACCACTGATGCCACGTTTGTCGGAGGCCGGGAAATGGGCTTCGACCAATGCAGGCAATTCCTGCACGACATAGTCATGCATCCGATAGTGCCGGGACCAGGGTTCCTGCGTGGCATTCAGATAAAACCCGGCACCGAGACCGAAGTCCCAGGCGCCATCCGGATCACCCGGCACATCGGGACCGCGAGGGCTGGTGTCCGGTGCAACGACGATCAGCCCAAGCTCGGCGGCCATGCGCATGGCGCCGGCCTTTTGCATGAAGTTTTCGTCGGTGCAGGTCAGGCCGGACAACCAGTACAGCACCGGCAGTTTGCCGCCCTGCTCCGCTTGCGGCGGCAGGTACACGGCAAACACCATGTCGCAGCCGAGCACATCGGAGCGGTGCCGATAGCGCTTGTGCCAGCCGCCGAAGCTTTTCTGGCAGGAGATATTTTCCAGGCTCATGACCGACCTCAGAAATGGATGACAGAACGGATGCTCTTGCCTTCATGCATCAGGTCGAACGCCTTGTTGATATCTTCCAGGCCCATCGTGTGGGTGATGAAAGTATCCAGCGGAATTTCGCCGGTTTCCGCCATCTCGACATAGCTTGGCAACTCGGTACGGCCACGCACGCCACCGAACGCCGAACCGCGCCAGACGCGACCGGTCACCAGCTGGAATGGACGGGTGGAGATTTCCTGGCCGGCACCGGCAACACCGATGATCACCGACTCGCCCCAACCCTTATGGCAGCACTCAAGAGCAGCACGCATCAATTGGACGTTGCCGATGCACTCGAAGGAAAAGTCGACGCCGCCATCGGTCATGTCGACGATGACTTCCTGGATCGGACGATCGAAATCTTTCGGGTTCACACAATCGGTTGCACCCAACTGCTTGGCGATCTCGAATTTGGCCGGGTTGATGTCGATGGCGATGATCCGCGCAGCCTTGGCTTTGACAGCGCCGATCACCGCCGACAGGCCGATGCCGCCGAGGCCGAAAATGGCGACGGTATCACCTGGTTTTACCTTGGCGGTATTAAGAACTGCACCGATGCCGGTGGTGACACCGCAGCCCAGCAGGCAGACTTTTTCCAGTGGCGCTTCTTTGGGAATTTTGGCGACGGAGATTTCCGGCAGCACGGTGTACTCGGAGAACGTCGACGTCCCCATGTAGTGGAAAATTGGTTGGCCCTTGTAGGAAAAGCGCGAAGTGCCATCCGGCATCAGGCCTTTACCCTGAGTCGCGCGAATCGCCTGACACAGGTTGGTTTTGCCCGACAGACAGAATTTACACTGACGGCATTCCGGGGTGTACAGCGGGATCACATGATCGCCGACAGCGACGGAGGTCACACCCTCACCAATCGCCTCAACCACCGCGCCACCTTCGTGACCGAGGATCGAGGGGAAGATGCCTTCCGGGTCCGCGCCCGACAGCGTATAGGCATCGGTATGGCAGACACCGGAGGCAACCACACGCAGCAGGACTTCACCGGCCTTGGGCATGGCGACATCGACTTCAACGATCTCGAGGGGTTTCTTGGCCTCGAAGGCAACGGCAGCGCGCGACTTGATCATGTGGATTCTCCAGTGAATAAAAACAAGACAGGGAGTGTAATACACCGCCTGACGGTGAATAATCCGGACAAAAGCAAAACATTATTGCCATACAGGGATAGTCCTTGATGTCCGAAAACCGCTGGGAAGGTATCGACGAGTTCGTCGCCGTGGCCGAGTGCAGTCAGTTCACGGCTGCCGCGGAACGCCTCGGGGTTTCGTCCTCCCACATCAGTCGACAAATTGTACGCCTCGAAGAGCGGCTTCAGACGCGACTGCTTTATCGCAGCACCCGCCGGGTCACGCTGACCGAAGCCGGCCAAACATTTCTGCAACATTGCCAGCGATTGCAAGATGGCCGCGAAGAAGCCTTGCGCGCGGTCGGCGACCTGACCAGCGAGCCCAAAGGCATGCTGCGCATGACCTGCGCCGTGGCGTATGGCGAACGATTCATCGTGCCGCTGGTGACGCGATTCATGGGGTTGTATCCGCAACTGCGCATCGACATTGAACTGAGCAATCGTCAACTCGACCTGGTCCATGAAGGCCTGGACCTGGCGATCCGCCTTGGCCGTCTGCAAGACTCACGACTGGTGGCGACACGTCTGGCGCCACGGCGAATGTACCTGTGCGCATCACCGTCCTACCTGGAACGGTATGGTCGCCCGCATAGCTTGTCGGAACTCAGCCGCCACAACTGCCTCATTGGCAGCTCAGATATCTGGCAACTGGAACAGAACGGGCGGGAATTTTCCCAGCGGGTACAGGGAAACTGGCGCTGCAACAGTGGGCAAGCGGTGCTGGATGCCGCGTTACAGGGCGTGGGTCTGTGTCAGCTACCGGACTACTACGTCCTGGAGCATCTGAAAAACGGTGAATTGATTTCGCTGCTGGAAGCTCATCAACCGCCGAACACCGCCGTGTGGGCGCTTTATCCACAGCAGCGGCATTTGTCGCCGAAGGTGCGCAAGTTGGTGGACTATTTGAAAGAGGGGTTGGCGTTAAGGCCAGAGTATCGAAGCTAGGCGTTCACCGGCGTGCCAGCAAGAGATCGAGTGCCTGGGCTGCCGCAATCGCGAGCAGGCTCACTCCTACAGTGGACGTAACCTTGTAGGAGTGAGCCTGCTCGCGATTGGAAATAACACTGAACCCGAGTCAATCAGCGGCGGTTAGCCCAACGCTGGCGCAACCACTCGAGGTCTTCGGGGCGAGTTACTTTGAGGTTGTCGGACCGACCTTCGATCAGGCGCGGTGCCAGACCCGCCCACTCCATGGCCGAAGCTTCGTCAGTGATGACCGCATCGGCCACCAGACTGTCGGCCAACGCCCGATGCAACGCGCCAAGGCGAAACATCTGCGGCGTATAGGCTTGCCAGATCACACTGCGATCCACGGTTTCGACCACACGACCATGTTTGTCGACCCGCTTGAGGGTATCGCGTGCCGGAACCGCCAGCAGTCCACCGACCGGATCATCGGCGAGTTCACCCAGCAACTTGTTCAGATCATCACGGCTCAGATTCGGCCGCGCAGCATCGTGAACCAGCACCCAATCCTCATCGTCAGCGCCTTGCGCATGCAAATGCAGCAACGCATTGAGTACCGACCCGGAACGCTCTGAACCACCTTCAACCCTCTGGATTCGCGGATCGCTGGCACACGCCAGGTTCGGCCAATAAGGATCATCAACAGCAAGACTGACCACCAACCCTTTCAGGCAAGGATGATCAAGGAAACAGCCGAGGCTGTGTTCGAGAATAGTGCGCCCGCCCAGTTGCAAGTATTGCTTGGGACGGTCCGCGGCCATACGGGCACCGACGCCCGCGGCAGGAATTACAGCCCAGAAGGCCGGTAACGAGGGGTTCATTGAGCCAACTGGTAAAGGGTTTCACCGTCCTTGACCATGCCCAACTCATGACGAGCCCGCTCTTCAACGGTCTCCATGCCCTTTTTCAATTCACTGACTTCAGCATCCATCACCCGATTGCGCTCAAGCAACCCCTCGTTCTCAGCGTGTTGATCTGCGATCTGCTGAGTCAGTTCGGCCACTTGCGCCAGACTGCCATTACCCACCCACAGGCGGTACTGCAGGCCAGCCAGCAGCAGGAGCAAAACGAGGAACAACCAATTGGGACTGCGCATCGAATATCAGGTATCCAGTGAAAAAAGACAGCCATGCCAAAACTTTGAAGCTTCTGATAGCACGAAGCCTGGAAGAACCAGGCTTGTGCTTATAAGGCATCAGATTAGTGGCAAATCCATCGCTGTAGCGATTTTTCCGACACAATCCGGTGTCTTTTTACCCGTTAACGATTAACCGCGGAATTCGCTGCGACCGTTGTACTTGGCTTTACCATTCAACTGCTCTTCGATACGCAGCAGTTGGTTGTACTTGGAAACACGGTCGGAACGGCACAGGGAGCCGGTCTTGATCTGGCCAGCCGAGGTGCCCACAGCCAGGTCGGCAATGGTCGAATCTTCGGTTTCGCCGGAGCGGTGCGAGATCACGGCGGTGTAACCAGCGGCCTTGGCCATCTGGATCGCTTCCAGGGTCTCGGTCAGAGTGCCGATCTGGTTGAACTTGATCAGGATAGAGTTGGCGATCTTTTTATCGATGCCTTCTTTCAGGATCTTGGTGTTGGTCACGAACAGGTCGTCGCCTACCAGTTGGACTTTCTCGCCGATCTTGTCGGTGAGGATTTTCCAGCCAGCCCAATCGGACTCGTCCAGACCGTCTTCGATCGAGATGATCGGATAACGCTCGGTCAGGCCTTTCAGGTAGTCAGCGAAACCTTCAGCGGTGAACACCTGGCCTTCGCCGGACAGGTTGTATTTACCGTCTTCGTAGAATTCGCTGGCCGCGCAGTCCAGTGCCAGGGTCACGTCGGTGCCCAGCTTGTAACCGGCGTTGGCCACAGCTTCGGAGATCACTTTCAAAGCGTCTTCGTTGGAAGCCAGGTTCGGTGCGAAACCACCTTCGTCACCAACAGCAGTGCTCAGGCCACGGGCCTTCAGAACGGCTTTGAGGTGATGGAAAATCTCGGTGCCCATGCGCAGACCTTCCGAGAAAGACTTGGCGCCAACTGGCTGAACCATGAATTCCTGGATGTCGACGTTGTTATCGGCGTGCTCGCCACCGTTGATGATGTTCATCATCGGAACCGGCATCGAGTAAACACCCGGGGTGCCGTTCAGGTTGGCGATGTGAGCGTACAGCGGCAGGTCCTGATCCTGTGCGGCTGCCTTGGCGGCTGCCAGGGAAACGGCGAGGATCGCGTTGGCGCCCAGGGAACCTTTGTTTTCAGTGCCGTCGAGCTTGATCATCGCGTGATCCAGCGCTTTCTGGTCGCTTGGATCTGCACCTTTCAACAGGTCACGGATCGGACCGTTGATGTTGGCGACGGCTTTCAGAACGCCTTTGCCCAGGTAACGGCTCTTGTCGCCATCACGCAGCTCGAGCGCTTCACGCGAGCCAGTGGAAGCACCGGACGGCGCGCAAGCACTGCCGATGATGCCGTTATCGAGAAGCACGTCCGCTTCCACGGTGGGGTTGCCACGGGAGTCGAGAACTTCACGACCTTTGATGTCGACGATTTTTGCCATTGTTGTAAACACTCCAAAGTTGACGAAAACGACGCAGCTGAAGGAAATCTTGTATCGCCGGCAAGTGACGTGCAGCGGGCAGACTTGCGGACGATAAGGCCCAGGCCCGAGGGCCTGAGCATTAATTCGTGCGGTACTTTACCGGAGAAATGAGGATTACGCGGTTTCTACCGTCGGAAAACTCTTCACCAGTTCGTCCAAAGCTTTGAGCTGGGCCAGGAATGGCTCCAGTTTGTCCAGACGCAAGGCGCAAGGGCCGTCGCATTTGGCGTTGTCCGGGTCCGGGTGGGCTTCGAGGAACAGGCCAGCCAACGACTGGCTCATACCGGCTTTCGCCAGGTCGGTGACCTGAGCACGGCGACCACCAGCGGAATCGGAGCGACCGCCGGGCATTTGCAGCGCGTGGGTCACGTCGAAGAACACCGGGTATTCGAACTGCTTCATGATGCCGAAGCCAAGCATGTCGACGACCAGGTTGTTGTAGCCGAAGCTCGATCCGCGTTCGCAGAGGATCAACTGATCGTTACCCGCTTCCACGCATTTGCTCAGGATGTGTTTCATTTCCTGAGGCGCGAGGAACTGGGCTTTCTTGATGTTGATCACCGCACCGGTCTTGGCCATCGCGACCACAAGGTCAGTCTGGCGCGACAAGAAGGCCGGCAGCTGGATGATATCGCAGACTTCAGCGACGACCGCAGCCTGATCAGGCTCGTGGACGTCGGTGATGATCGGCACGCCAAAGGCTTGCTTGATGTCCTGGAAAATCCGCATGCCCTCTTCCAGGCCGGGGCCACGGTAAGAGGTCACGGAGGAACGGTTGGCCTTGTCGAAGCTGGCCTTGAACACGTAAGGGATACCGAGTTTCTCGGTGACCTTTACGTACTCTTCGCAGACCTGCATCGCCATGTCGCGGCTTTCCAGCACGTTCATGCCACCGAAAAGCACCATTGGCTTGTCGTTGGCAATCTCGATATCGCCTACGCGGATGATCTTCTGGGCCATCGGATTTACGCCTTCTTCTGGTGTTGAACCAATGCTGCTTTAACGAAACCGCTGAACAACGGGTGACCGTCGCGTGGTGTCGAGGTGAACTCAGGGTGGAACTGGCAAGCGACGAACCATGGATGATCCGGTGCTTCAACCACTTCTACCAGGGCGCCATCACCAGAGCGACCGGTGATTTTCAGACCGGCTTCCATGATTTGCGGCAGCAGGTTGTTGTTCACTTCGTAGCGGTGACGGTGACGCTCGACGATCACGTCCTTGGCGTAGCAATCGTGCACCAGGGAACCTGATTCCAGCAGGCAATCCTGAGCGCCAAGGCGCATGGTGCCGCCCAGATCGGACGTTTCGGTACGGGTTTCGACGGCGCCGGTGGCATCTTCCCACTCGGTGATCAGACCCACGACCGGATGACCGCTGGCACGATCGAACTCGGTGGAGTTGGCGTCTTTCCAGCCCAGCACGTTACGAGCGAACTCGATCACGGCCACTTGCATGCCCAGGCAGATGCCCAGGTACGGAACCTTGTTTTCGCGAGCGTATTGAACGGCAGTGATCTTGCCTTCCACGCCACGCAGACCGAAGCCGCCTGGTACCAGAATCGCGTCGACACCTTCCAGCAGCGCAGTGCCCTGGTTTTCAATGTCTTCGGAGTCGATGTAGCGCAGGTTGACCTTGGTGCGGTTGCTGATGCCGGCGTGACTCATCGCTTCGATCAGCGACTTGTAGGCGTCCAGCAGTTCCATGTACTTGCCGACCATGGCGATGGTGACTTCATGCTCAGGGTTGAGCTTGGCGTCGACCACGGCTTCCCACTCGGACAGATCGGCGCCGCCACATTGCAGGCCAAAACGCTCGACAACGAAATCATCCAGGCCCTGGGAGTGCAGGATGCCCGGGATCTTGTAGATGGTGTCGGCGTCTTCCAGCGCAATCACCGCACGTTCTTCAACGTTGGTGAACTGAGCGATCTTGCGACGCGAAGAGATGTCGATCGGGTGATCGGAACGGCAGACCAGCACGTCAGGCTGCAGGCCGATGGAACGCAGTTCCTTGACCGAGTGCTGGGTTGGCTTGGTTTTGGTTTCGCCGGCAGTGGCGATGTACGGCACCAGCGTCAGGTGCATCAGCATCGCGCGCTTGGCGCCGACTTCGAAACGCAATTGACGGATCGCTTCGAGGAACGGCTGGGACTCGATGTCACCCACGGTGCCACCGATCTCGACCATGGCCACGTCGGCATCGCCGGCGCCCTTGATGATCCGGCGCTTGATTTCGTCGGTGATGTGCGGGATCACCTGAATGGTGGCGCCCAAGTAGTCACCACGGCGCTCTTTGCGCAGGACGTGTTCGTAGACACGGCCGGTGGTGAAGTTGTTGTTCTGGGTCATGGTCGTGCGGATGAACCGCTCGTAGTGGCCCAGGTCCAGGTCGGTCTCGGCGCCGTCGTGGGTGACGAACACTTCACCGTGCTGGAACGGGCTCATGGTGCCCGGGTCAACGTTGATGTACGGGTCCAGCTTCAGCATGGTGACCTTAAGTCCCCGCGCCTCCAGGATGGCCGCCAATGAAGCCGATGCGATGCCTTTCCCCAATGAAGAAACAACACCGCCCGTGACGAATATGTAGCGCGTCATGAAAAACCCTAGAAGTCTGCGTTAAAGCGGTCCGAGCCGCCGGGGAAAGCGAAGGAAGGCCGAAGCCCCCGATCACCTGCATTAATCACAGTGCACCTTTCAAAAAAACCGCCGCGTTGGGACAGACCGGAAGATGAAACACCGGTACGTTGCTCGCTACACATTTTTTGGAATCGCCCAGCAAAGACTGCTTGGTAATCGGCAACTCCTGCAATTCATGTGAATCCACAGAAGTTGTATCAAGAAGGGAGCGTAGTCTACCGGAAAGCCCCTTTCAGCTCAAACCTTGATCTTCGGTCGGTGGCTGCCAATGCAAATTCCAACGGTCTTTTGCACTGCCGTCCAAGCCCCGCAGGTTGGCCACCGCCAGCAATTGCTCGTCTCGGTAGAGCAGCGGCAATCTGCCACGGGCGAACGCCGGCACACCACGTTCATTGAGCAAACGCTTCAGATCGCGATGGCCGCGACCGGGCAGATTCATCACCTCACCTCCCTCGCGATAGCGGATATGCAGCGGGCCATCGGGGGTTTGGCCGGTGAGTGTGAGCACGCCGTTGTCCGGCAATACCAACGATAGCGAGGGGTCGGGCCAGTTTCCGACGGCGGGCGAGGTGCGCAACCAACTGCCGGACAACCACCAGATACGCCCCCCCGCCCGATGCAGCTCGCCATCCGCCAGCCGCCAGATCGGGCAGGCATCGCCGGTGGCATAACGTAAATTATCCCAACCCGACCAATGGTCACTGTCCGGCAGTCGAGTCAGCGGTTCGAGCCAATGACTTAACGCATTCCGCTGACGAGCAGCGGACAGCGTTTCCAATGCCGCCAGTTCCAGGGACGGCAATCCCAGCCAATCAAAATCATTGGCAGTGCTGGCGCCAGCCAGGTCGATTTGCGCAAGCTCATCGAGCAATCCCTGTGCTTCACTCAGGTGCGCAGCGCTGCGGGCCATGGTCGTTACCGCTTGTGGCCAGCGCTCGGTCAATACCGGGAACACCTGATGGCGCAGGTAGTTTCGCGAGAACTGCCGATCCTGGTTCGATGGGTCTTCGATCCAGCTCAGTCGATGCTCCGCTGCATAGGCTTCAAGTTCAGCCCGCGTGACATCGAGCAATGGCCGAAGCAGCTGCCCTTTACCGAGTGCGCGCTGGCGTGGCATCCCCGACAATCCCCTCACGCCTGCCCCGCGTAACATCCGAAACAACAACGTTTCCGCCTGATCGTCACGGTGCTGGGCGGTCATCAACACTTCATTGGCCTGAGTCGCGTCGATGAACGCGGCATATCGCGCATCCCGGGCTGCACGCTCAAGGCTGGCGCCGGATTGAACCTGCACACGAACGACCTGCAGCGGCACACTCAGCGCATCACAGACCGACTGACAATGATCCGGCCACGCATCAGCCACAGCCTGAAGGCCGTGATGAACATGGATGGCGCTTAGCGCCGGCAGGGATTCGGTTTTTGCGAGGTGTGCGAGAAGGTGCAGCAGGACGGTTGAATCGAGGCCGCCGGAGAAGGCGATGCGCCAGGTTTTGGCGTTGCGCCAGGGCTTCAGACTCAGCAAAAGCCGGGAAGGCAAATCAATCATGGACTGACCCATATCGTTCTCTTTGCCCAAATCAAATGTAGGAGTGAGCCTGCTCGCGATAGCGGTGTAACAGCCAACACATCTGTTGAATGTTACGCCCTCATCGCGAGCAGGCTCACTCCTACATGGGTACTGCAGTTGGCTCAGAGACCGTAGCTCATCAGACGCTCGTAACGGCGAGCCAACAGTGCTTCGTTATCGAACTTCTTCAACATCGCCAACTGCGAGCTCAGCTCGGCACGGATCGATGCAGCCGCAGCAGCTGGATTACGGTGCGCGCCGCCCAACGGCTCGCTGATCACTTTATCCACAATACCCAGGCCTTTCAGGCGCTCGGCAGTGATGCCCATGGCTTCGGCAGCGTCCGGCGCTTTCTCGGCGGTTTTCCACAGAATCGAGGCGCAACCTTCCGGCGAAATCACCGCGTAGGTCGAGTACTGCAGCATGTTCAGTTGATCGCATACACCGATCGCCAGAGCACCACCGGAACCACCTTCACCGATCACGGTGGCGATGATTGGGGTTTTCAGGCGTGCCATGACGCGCAGGTTCCAGGCAATCGCTTCGCTCTGGTTGCGCTCTTCAGCGTCGATACCAGGGTAAGCACCCGGGGTGTCGATGAAGGTCAGGATCGGCATTTTGAAACGTTCGGCCATTTCCATCAGGCGGCAAGCCTTGCGGTAGCCTTCCGGACGCGGCATGCCAAAGTTGCGACGAACTTTCTCGCGCACTTCACGGCCTTTCTGGTGACCGATGATCATCACCGGCTGATCGTCCAGACGGGCAATGCCGCCGACTATCGCAGCGTCGTCGGAGAAGTGACGGTCGCCGTACAGTTCGTCGAACTCGGTGAAGATGTGTTCGATGTAGTCCAGGGTATATGGACGTTTCGGGTGACGCGCCAGACGCGCGATCTGCCAGCTGGTCAGCTTGCCGAAGATGTCTTCGGTCAGCGTGCTGCTTTTGTCCTGCAGGCGGGAGATCTCATCGCCGATATTCAGCGAATTGTCATTACCGACCAAGCGCAACTCTTCGATCTTGGCTTGCAGGTCGGCGATCGGCTGTTCGAAATCTAGAAAATTCGGGTTCATAGGCGTCCGTCTTGGGTCGACATCCAAGAGAGCTTGGGCCGGCCGGTTGTCTATTCGCGCCCTACCTTAAGGGAGAGGCGCGTTCAGGTCGAGATTAAAAATTGGGTCGAGATCAGAGCTGCTCCCTTTTAGAAGAGCGGCACCTGACCGTCAACGGTATTGGAGGAAGACGTTGTCTCGCCCGAACTGGTCACGCAGGGCTTGAATCAAGGCATCCGCCGGGTCGATCCGCCAGGTCTCGCCGAACTGCAGCAAGGCCTTCGCATCGGGACTGGTGTATTCCATGGTGATCGGGCACGCACCGCGGTGACGCTTGAACAACTCACCGAGCCAGCGTAGCTGATCGCCTTTCAAATCCTGGGTTTGCAGCTTCAAGCGCAGGCTTTCGGCCAGGTTGGTGCGCGCATCTTCCATGCTCATCACCCGCTTGACCCGCAGACGCAGCCCGCCGGAGAAATCGTCGTTACTGACTTCGCCTTCGACCACCACCATCGCGTCGGTCTGCAACAGCGACTGCGCCGAATGGAATGCTTCGGCGAACAGCGACGCTTCGATCCGACCCGAGCGGTCGTCGAGGGTAATGAAACCCATCTTGTCGCCCTTTTTGTTCTTCATGACTCGCAGGGCGATGATCATGCCCGCGACGGTCTGGGTATCACGGGCCGGTTTCAGGTCGATGATGCGTTGACGGGCGAAACGGCGGATCTCACCTTCGTATTCGTCGATCGGGTGGCCGGTCAGGTACAGGCCCAGGGTGTCCTTCTCCCCTTTCAGGCGTTCCTTGAGGGTCAGCTCCTTGGCCTTGCGGTGATTGGCGTAGACGTCGGCATCTTCTTCGACGAACAGACCGCCAAACAGGTCGACATGACCGCTATCGTGGGTACGCGCGGTTTGTTCGGCCGCCTTGATCGCCCCTTCCATGGCGTTCAGCAAGACCGCTCGGTTGCGGTCGATATTGGCCTGATAGGCTTTCTGCTCGTCATGGAAGTAAGGCCCCAGACGATCCAGCGCACCGCTGCGGATCAAACCGTCCAGGGTGCGCTTGTTGATACGCTTGAGATCGACCCGGGCGCAGAAATCGAACAGATCCTTGAACGGACCTTTCTGACGCGCCTCGGTGATGGCTTCCACCGGACCTTCGCCCACCCCTTTGATCGCGCCGAGGCCGTAAATAATCCGGCCTTCGTCATTCACCGTGAACTTGAACTCCGAAGTATTCACATCCGGCGCGTCGAGACGCAGCTTCATGGTGCGAATTTCTTCGATCAAGGTCACTACCTTGTCGGTGTTGTGCATATCCGCCGACAGTACCGCGGCCATGAATGGCGCCGGGTAGTGCGTTTTCAGCCACGCGGTCTGGTATGACACCAGGCCGTAAGCGGCGGAGTGGGATTTGTTGAAGCCGTAACCGGCGAATTTCTCTACCAGGTCGAAAATGTTACCGGCCAGGTCAGCGTCGATATTGTTGGTCTTGCAACCTTCAATGAAACCGCCGCGCTGCTTGGCCATTTCTTCGGGTTTTTTCTTACCCATGGCTCGACGAAGCATGTCTGCGCCGCCGAGGGTATAACCGGCCATGACCTGAGCAATCTGCATCACCTGTTCCTGATACAGGATGATGCCGTAAGTCGGAGCCAGAACCGGTTTGAGGCCTTCGTACTGGTAGTCCGAGTGCGGGTACGCGAGTTCGGCGCGACCGTGCTTACGGTTGATAAAGTCGTCCACCATGCCCGATTGCAACGGGCCCGGACGGAACAGGGCCACCAATGCGATCAAGTCTTCCAGGCAGTCGGGCTTGAGCTTTTTGATCAGCTCTTTCATGCCGCGCGACTCAAGCTGGAACACTGCGGTCGTTTCAGCTTTTTGCAGCAACTGGTAAGTCGGCTTGTCATCCAGCGGGATGAACGCGATATCCAGCGGCGGCTCATCAACCTTGGCGCGATCGCGGTTGATGGTTTTCAGCGCCCAGTCGATGACCGTCAGGGTCCGCAGACCGAGGAAGTCGAACTTCACCAGGCCAGCAGCTTCAACGTCGTCCTTGTCGAACTGGGTGACCAGGCCGTCACCGGCCTCATCGCAATAAATCGGCGAGAAGTCAGTCAGTTTGGTCGGGGCAATAACAACACCACCGGCGTGCTTACCGACGTTACGCACAACGCCTTCCAGCTTGCGGGCCATTTCCCAGATTTCCGCGGCCTCTTCATCGACCTTGATGAAGTCACGGAGGATTTCTTCCTGCTCGTAGGCCTTTTCCAGGGTCATGCCGACTTCGAACGGAATCATCTTCGACAGACGATCCGCCAAACCGTAGGACTTGCCCTGCACACGCGCCACGTCACGGACCACAGCCTTGGCTGCCATGGAACCGAAGGTGATGATCTGGCTTACCGCGTTGCGGCCGTATTTCTCGGCCACGTAGTCGATTACGCGGTCACGACCGTCCATGCAGAAGTCGACGTCGAAGTCGGGCATGGATACCCGTTCCGGGTTAAGGAATCGTTCGAACAGCAGGTCATATTCCAGCGGGTCAAGGTCGGTGATCTTCTGCACGTAGGCCACCAGCGACCCGGCACCCGATCCACGGCCTGGACCTACCGGTACGCCGTTGCTCTTGGCCCACTGGATAAAGTCCATAACGATCAGGAAGTAACCGGGGAACCCCATCTGGATGATGATATCCAGCTCGAAATTCAGCCGATCGACGTAGACCTGACGCTTGGTTTCGTAGTCTTCAGTGGTGTCCTTGGGCAGCAGAACGCTGAGGCGATCTTCCAGGCCATCGAAGGAAACCTTGCGGAAATATTCGTCGATGGTCATGCCATCGGGAATCGGGAAGTTGGGCAGGAAGTGAGTGCCCAGCTTCACTTCAATGTTGCAGCGCTTGGCAATCTCGACGGTGTTTTCCAGCGCTTCGGGAATGTCGCTGAACAACTCGGCCATTTCCTCGGCGCTTTTGAGGTATTGCTGATCGCTGTAATTCTTCGAACGCCGCGGATCGTCGAGGGCACGGCCCTCACCGATGCAAACGCGGGTTTCGTGGGCGGCGAAGTCTTCCTGTTTGATGAAGCGCACGTCGTTGGTCGCGACCAGCGGCGCACCGATTTTTTCAGCGAGGGCCACGGCACCGTGCAACTGTTCTTCGTCGTTGGGGCGGTTGGTGCGCTGGATTTCCAGGTAGAAGCGATCCGGGAACACGGCCATCCATTCGCGTGCCAGGTTTTCCGCTTCGGCCGGGTTGCCACTGAGCATCGCCAGACCGATCTCGCCTTCTTTCGCCGCCGACAGCATGATCAAGCCTTCGCTGGCTTCGGCCACCCACTCGCGCTCGATGATGACGGAGCCATTGCGCTGGCCGTCGATGAAGCCGCGGGAGATCAGTTCGGTGAGGTTGCGATAACCCACGGCGTTCATCGCCAACAGGCTGATCCGGCTCAGCGCGTTATCCGGATCCTTGTTCGACAGCCACAGGTCGGCGCCACAGATCGGCTTGATCCCGGCCCCCATGGCGGCTTTATAGAATTTGACCAGGGAACACATGTTGTTCTGGTCGGTGACCGCTACGGCAGGCATGTTCATGCCGACCAGGGTCTTGACCAGCGGTTTGATCCGCACCAGACCGTCGACCAGGGAATACTCAGTGTGCAGGCGTAGATGAACGAATGAAGCCGGCATAGTGATCCTGTCTAGAAACTAGAAACGTGAAGACAACAAGGCCCGGATTGTACCGGGCCTTGGCAAAAACATCAGCCTTGCGACTAACTCTCGATCAGGTTTTCCCGCGCCTCGTAAGCCAGGCGTACCGGGGCGAACGAGCGGCGGTGAATCGGTGTTGGCCCCAAGCGGGCCAGCGCCTCCAGATGAACGGGGGTCGGGTAGCCTTTGTGACCACCGATGCCGTAACCCGGGTAAATCAATTCGAACGCTGCCATCTCGCGGTCGCGGCTGACCTTGGCCAGAATAGACGCTGCTGCGATGGCCGGTACCTTGCCGTCGCCCTGCACCACCGCTTCGGCACGCATCGACAGCTTCGGGCAACGATTGCCATCGATCATCGCCAGTTTCGGCGTGATGTGCAGACCTTCGACCGCGCGCTGCATGGCCAACATGGTGGCGTGGAGAATGTTCAGCTCGTCGATTTCTTCGACTTCGGCGCGAGCAATGCACCAGCTCAGGGCTTTTTCGCAGATCTCGTCGTAGAGTTTTTCGCGGCGTGCTTCGGTGAGCTTCTTCGAATCATTCAGGCCCAGAATCGGACGGTTCGGATCGAGGATCACAGCGGCTGTCACCACTGCACCACAAAGCGGGCCGCGACCGACTTCGTCAACGCCGGCGACCAGATCCTCAACTTCGGCGACCAGGGTGAAGTCCAGGCCCATCTGAATGCTTGCTTTGCTCATTGTGTTTTGCCGATCAGGTTCAGTACCGCGTCCGCCGCCTGATTGGAGGCGTCCAGACGTAAGGTACGGTGAATTTCATCGAAGCCGCGGGTCTGTTCTTCACCGCCTTCGATCAGTGGCGACAGCGTCTGGGCCAAGGCTTCAACGGTCGCATCGTCCTGCAACAACTCGGGCACCAACAGGCGCTGGGCCAGCAGGTTCGGCAACGAGATGTAGGGACTTTTCACCATGCGCTTGAGAATCCAGAACGTCAGCGGCGCCAAGCGGTACGCGACCACCATCGGCCGTTTGTACAACAACGCTTCAAGCGTCGCGGTTCCGGACGCGATCAGCACAGCGTCACAGGCTGCCAGGGCCAGATGGGATTTACCGTTGAGCAATGTCAGCGGCAGATCCCGGCCCGCCAGCAGCTCTTCAAGTTGTTTGCGGCGCTCGGGGCCGGCGCAAGGCATGACGAACCGCACACCTGGGCGCAGGGCTCGCAGACGCTGGGCCGTATCGAGGAACAACGCACCGAGACGGCCAACTTCGCCACCACGGCTACCCGGCATCAGAGCAACCAGCGGCCCGTCGGGCAAGCCGAGTTCAGCCCGCGCGGCGGCGCGATCGGCCTCCAGCGGGATGGCGTCAGCCAGGGAATGCCCGACAAACCGCACCGGCACGCCCTTCTCTTCATAGAATTTCGCTTCGAACGGGAACAGCGTCAGCATCAGATCGCAGCCTTCGCGAATCTTCAGCACGCGTTTCTGCCGCCACGCCCAAACCGACGGGCTAACGTAATGCACGGTCTTGATCCCGGCCTGACGCAGCTTGAGTTCGATATTGAGGTTGAAGTCCGGGGCATCGATACCGATGAACACGTCCGGCTTCTCGGCGATCAGGTCGGCAACCAGCTTCTTGCGGCGTGCCAGCAACTCGCGCAAGCGGCCCAGCACTTCCACCAGGCCCATGACCGAAAGACGCTCCATCGGGAAATACGAGGTCAGACCTTCGGCCTGCATCAGCGGACCGCCGACACCGATGAACTCGACTGCCGGGTGCTGAGCCTTGAGTGCGCGCATGAGACCCGCGCCAAGAATGTCGCCGGAAGCCTCACCCGCCACCAGCGCAATACGCAGATTAGCCATGATTAACGAGTGATGCCGCGGGTCGAAGACTGGATGGAATCACGGAACACCGCGACTTCCGGGAACTGATCCGAAGGCTCGGCCAGTTCGGCGAGCGCCTGTTCGACCGTCAGCCCCTGGCGGTAAACGACCTTGTAGGCACGACGCAACGCGTGGATCGCATCTTCGCTGAAACCGCGACGACGCATGCCTTCGAAGTTCATGCTACGGGCTTCGGCCGGGTTGCCGAACACCGTAACGTACGCCGGGACGTCCTTGCCGATGGCGGTGCCCATCCCGGAAAAGCTGTGGGCGCCGATATGGCAATACTGATGAACCAGGGTAAAACCTGACAGGATTGCCCAGTCTTCAACGTGCACATGGCCCGCCAACGCGGTGTTATTGACCAGGATGCAGTGGTTGCCGATGACGCTGTCGTGGCCGATGTGGGCATAGGCCATGATCAGATTGTGATCGCCCAGGGTTGTTTCAGAACGGTCCTGAACGGTCCCACGGTGAATCGTCACGCCTTCACGGATGACGTTGTGGTCACCGATGACCAGACGGGTTTCTTCACCCTTGTATTTCAGATCGGGCGTGTCCTCGCCTACCGAAGAAAACTGGTAGATGCGGTTGTGCTTTCCGATTCGGGTCGGGCCTTTGAGAATCACATGCGGCCCGATCACTGTCCCCTCGCCGATTTCCACACCTGCACCGATGATCGACCAAGGGCCGACCTCGACGCCGTCGGCCAGGATAGCCGTCGGATCGATGATTGCGCGAGGGTCAATCAAACTCATAGTTTGCGTTCCGCGCAGATGATTTCAGCAGAGCAGACTGGCTTGCCATCGACCGAAGCCTGGCACTCGAACTTCCAGATCTGACGCTTGCAGCTCAGAAACTTGGCTTCCAGGATCAGTTGATCGCCCGGCATCACCGGCTGGCGGAAGCGCAGCTTGTCGGATCCAACAAAGTAATAAAGGGTGCCGTCGGCCGGTTTCACGTCGAGCATTTTGAAACCAAGGATCCCGGCAGCCTGAGCCATCGCTTCGATGATCAATACGCCCGGCATGATTGGATGCGCGGGGAAGTGACCATTGAAGAAGGGTTCGTTGATGCTGACATTCTTGTAGGCGCGAATGCGCTTGCCTTCCACATCCAGATCCACGACCCGGTCCACCAGCAGGAACGGGTAACGGTGAGGCAGGTATTCGCGAATCTCGTTGATGTCCATCATTTCGGGGGGAAGCCTATGTAAAGATTGGGAGGCGCGACTGACGCGCACCCCTCTAGCAAATCAAGGAGGCAGTCTAGCGGCTGTGCACACTTGATATGGAAATGGTATCAGCCATCTGATGAAGCATTACCGTCAGGGGTCACTTCCCCTACACGCTTTTCCAGCTGTCGCAACCGCCGCGCGATGTCATCGAGCTGACGGATACGGGCCGCGCTTTTGCGCCATTCGGCTGCCGGTTGCATGGCTGTACCGGAAGAATAGGAACCCTTTTCGGTAATCGAGTGGGTCACCATGGTCATCCCGGTGATAAAAACGTTGTCGCAAATTTCGATATGCCCCACCAGCCCTACGCCACCGGCGAGCATGCAATGCTTGCCGATTTTGGTGCTGCCGGAGATCCCCACGCACGCGGCCATGGCGGTGTGATCACCGACCTGGACGTTGTGGGCGATCTGAATCTGGTTGTCGAGTTTCACCCCGTTACCCAGAACGGTATCGGCCAGTGCACCGCGATCGATAGCGGTATTCACGCCAATCTCCACGTCGTCACCGACCAGTACACCACCGATCTGAGCGATCTTCTGCCAGACACCTTTCTCGTTGGCAAAACCGAAACCTTCGCCACCGAGCACGGCACCCGATTGAATCACCACCCGTTTACCGATGCGAACATCGTGGTACAGCGTGACTCGCGGGGCCAGCCAGCCGCCCTCGCCAATCTCGCAGCGGGCACCGATGAAGCAGTGCGCGCCAATGGTCACACCCGCAGCAATACGCGCGCAGCTTTCGATCACCGCAAAGGCGCCAATGCTAGCCGCCGGATCGACCACTGCATCCGCTGCCACAACGGCTGTCGGATGAACACCGACAGCGGCCTTTGGCTTGGGATCGAACAGATGGGAAATCCGCGCGTAAGCCAGATACGGATCAGGCACTACCAGCGCATTACCTGCAAAACCTTCAGCGTCAGCGGCCTTCAGCAACAGGGCTGCGGCCCGGCTGTCCGCCAGGTATTTACGGTATTGAGGGTTTGCGAGAAAGCTCAACTGAGCTGGGCCAGCCTCTTGCAAAGTGGCTAGCCCAGTAATTTCTTTCTCCGGGTCGCCACGCAGTGTGGCGCCGAGGAACTCGGCCAATTGGCCGAGCTTTATAGTCGCTGTCATGGTTACTTCAGCTGATTCATGCGCTCGATAACCTGGCGAGTGATGTCGTACTGAGGTTTGACATCAATCACTGCGCCACGCTCGAAGACCAGGTCAAAAGCACCTTTCTTGATGACTTCTTCCACAGCGCTGTCCAGTTTCGGCTTCAGCTGCTTCAGCATTTCACGGTCGGCAACGGCTTTGGCTTCGTTCAATTCCTTGGACTGGAACTGGAAGTCACGGGCCTTTTGCTTGAACTCGAGTTCCAGGCGTTCACGCTCGCCTTGCTGCATTTTGTCGCCGCCAGCCATCAGACGGTCCTGGATACCTTTGGCACTGCTTTCCAGAGTCTTGAGTTTGCTCAGCTGTGGACCGAACTTCTTCTCGGCATCCACGGCGTACTTCTTGGCCGCATCGGATTCCAGCAGCGCCATCTGATAGTTCAGAACGGCGATTTTCATGTCGGCAAAAGCCGGACCTGCTACCAGTACGGTCGCCAGGAGAACCAATTGAGTCAACTTACGCACGATGCACTCCTACAAAATCCATTGTCGTTATCTTGGGTCAGACGCTTAGAACGTCTGGCCGAGGGAGAATTGGAACACTTGAGTCTCAGCGTTATCCGGTTTCTTGACCGGCATGGCCAACGCGAAGCTCAGAGGACCCAGTGCGGTAACCCAGGTCACACCTACACCGACGGAGCTGGCCAAGTTGCTCAGGCTGATGTCGTTACATTCTGTTTGAGCGGTTGAACCGACATTTGCGTTCGTCGTTTTATCGCACTTGGAGTCGAATACATTACCCACATCCCAGAATACCGAAGTACGCAGGGAACGCTGATCCTTGACGAATGGCAACGGGAACAGCACCTCGGCACCACCCTGGATCAAAACGTTACCACCGAACGGCAGCGGATCCTGGTCCGGGTCGGCGAGCGTGCCGGTGTTACCCGTCACAGCCGCACCGCGACTTGGGGTACTGCGAGGACCGAGGGTGCTGTCCTTGAAGCCACGAACCGAGTTGAAACCACCAGCATAGTAGTTTTCATAGAACGGCAAGCCATCGGTAGAACCATAACCATCGCCATAGCCCAGTTCGGTGTGCAGGCGCATGGTGTAGTTTTCAGACAATGGCTGGAACAACTGGCCACGGTAATCAAGCTTGAAGAACGACAGGTCGCTGCCAGGCGTGGTGGTTTCCAGTGTCAGGCTTTGGGAATGACCACGGGTCGCCAATACGCCTTTGTTCAGTGTGGATTCGGACCAGCCGGCCGAGGCCTTGAAGTTCAGGTAGTTGTCGCCTTCCTTGTTAACGAAATCGAAGATCTCGTCAACGGTGTATTGACCGGTCTTGATCTTGTCTTGTTGCGCAGTCAGGCCGAAGGTCAGACGCGAAGTCTCGCTGATCGGGTAACCGACGCTCACGCCTGCACCCAGGCTGTCCACGGCATAGCTGGCTACGTCGACGTCTAGGTCTTTGTAGTCAGTGGTGCGATAGAACGCGTTGTAACCCAGGCTCACGCCATCAGCAGTCCAGTACGGGTCGACATAACCGAAGTTATAGCGGCTCTGGTATTGACTGCGGGTCAAACCGATGCTGACTTTGTTACCCGTACCCAGGAAGTTGTTCTGGGTGATCGAACCACCGAGGATCAGACCGGCGCTCTGGGCAAAGCCAACGCTGGCGGTAATCGAACCGGAAGCCTGTTCTTCAACGCTGTAGTTCACGTCTACCTGGTCGTCGACGCCCGGCACGGCCGGTGTTTCGACGTTGACTTCCTTGAAGAAGCCCAGACGTTCAAGACGAGTCTTGGATTGGTCGATCAGGTAAGTCGAAGCCCAGCCGCCTTCCATCTGACGCATTTCACGGCGCAGCACTTCGTCTTCGGACTTGGTGTTGCCACGGAAGTTGATGCGGTTCACGTAAGCACGCTTGCCCGGATCGACGGCGAACGTGATGTCGACGGTATGGTCTTCATCGTGAGGCTGAGGCACGCCATTGACGTTGGCGAAGGTGTAACCCTCGTTACCCAGACGGCGGGTGATCAGTTCGGACGTGGTGGTCATCAACTTACGCGAGAACACCTGGCCTTTCTGGACCAGCAGCAGGGACTTGACCTGGTCTTCAGGGACTTTCAGGTCGCCGCTCAGCTTGACGTCACGGACGGTGTACTTCTCGCCTTCGTTGACGTTGACAGTGATATAGACGTGCTTCTTGTCCGGAGTGATGGACACCTGGGTCGAAGCGATATCCATGTTGATATAGCCACGGTCCAGGTAGTAGGAGCGCAGACGCTCCAGGTCACCGGAAAGTTTTTCACGAGCATACTTGTCATCGTTCTTGAAGAACGACAGCCAGTTGGTGGTCTTGAGTTCAAACAGGTCGATCAGGTCTTCCTCAGGGAAGACGGTGTTACCCACCACGTTGATGTGCTGGATAGCCGCAACGGTGCCTTCGTTGATATTGACCTTCAACGCAACGCGGTTACGCGGCTGCGGCACCACTTCAGTGTCGACGGTAGCCGAGTAGCGACCCTGAGCGACGTATTGGCGCTGCAGCTCGTTACGAACACCTTCGAGGGTGGCGCGCTGGAAGATCTCGCCTTCGGCCAGACCGGATTGTTTGAGGCCTTTCATCAGGTCTTCAGTGGAGATCGCCTTGTTACCCTCGATCTCGATACTGGCGACCGACGGACGCTCGACTACAGTGATGACCAGGACGTTGCCATCGCGGCCCAGCTGGATATCTTGAAAGAAACCGGTTTTGAACAACGCACGAGTGGATTCCACCAGGCGACGATCATCCGCCTGTTCACCGACGTTCAACGGCAAAGCACCAAAGACGCTACCCGCGGAGACCCGCTGGAGGCCATTGACGCGAATATCAGAGATAGTGAAGGACTCGGCGTGAACTTCGGCGATCATCAATACGGTGAGAACCGCAGTTAGCAGCAGACGTTTCATGAAGTCCTTTCTTATTCCAACTGGCAATAAACAAACTGCCGCAAAATGCGGCAGATTCGCAATTCAGCGAAGCGTTACAGTCGACCCAGATCATTGACAAGAGCAAGCAACATCACCCCGATCACCAAACTGATGCCGATCTGTATCCCCCAACCCTGCACCCGATCCGACAAGGGGCGACCACGCGCCCACTCGATCAGATAAAACAACAAATGCCCCCCATCCAGTACAGGAATGGGCAACAAATTCAGAACCCCCAAGCTAATACTCAGATAAGCAAGGAAATTCAGGAAATCAGCGACACCCGACTGGGCAGAAGCGCCCGCCACTTTAGCAATGGTTATCGGTCCACTCAAGTTTTTTACCGAGAGCTCACCGAACAACATTTTCTTGAGCGAATCGAGGGTCAGTACGCTCATGGTCCAGGTGCGTCGAGCACCCTCCCCAATCGCTGCCACAGGACCATAACTCACTTCACGAATCATCTCTGGCGGCCAATCAACGGCCTTCACCCCAGCCCCCAGATAACCACTGGGTGCCTTCTTCTCGCCGCGAGCGGCCAGCGTCACAGGGACGTCGATTTGAGCACCATCACGCTCGACGCGCAGCATGATTTTGGTATCAGGGTGCATACGGACCGTGTCTACCACCTGCTGCCAGTCATCAAGCGACTTGCCGTCCAGAGCCAACAGTCGGTCACCGGTCTTCAGGCCAGCAGCCTGTGCCGGGCCTTTCGGATCAAGTTCAGCCAGGACCGGTGGCAGCGCCGGACGCCAAGGGCGCAAACCCAGCGAACGAATCGGATCCGGCTCATCGGCACCCTTGAGCCATTTATCCAGCATCAGCTCACGGGGCGAATCCACCGTGGAACCCTGATCACGGACCAGCAACTGCAGGGAACCGCTCTCCCCAAGGCGACGGACCAACTGCAGGTTGACCGCAGCCCAGCCGGAAGTTGGCTCGCCATCGATGGCAATGATTTCCTGGCCAGCGCTCAAACCAGCCCTGGCGGCGATACTGCCGGATTCGACTGCACCAATGACCGGGCGCACTTGCTCGCTGCCGAGCATGGCGAGCACCCAGAAAAAAATCATCGCCAGTAAAAAGTTGGCAATCGGACCCGCCGATACGATAGCGATGCGCTGGCGGACGGATTTGCGATTGAAGGATTGATCAAGCTGATCGGCGGGTACTTCACCTTCACGCTCGTCGAGCATTTTCACGTAACCGCCCAGCGGGATCGCGGCGACGACGAACTCAGTGCCTTTCTTGTCGTGCCAGCGCAGCAACGGCATACCGAAGCCTACGGAGAAACGCAGCACTTTGACCCCACAGCGACGTGCGACCCAAAAATGGCCGAATTCGTGGAAGGTGACCAGCACACCCAAAGCCACCAGGGTGCCGACAATCATATAGAGCGCGCTCATCTACTTTCTCCGCAATCCTGTCCAGTGCCGCATGGGTCAACGTATTGCAGCACTTACCGCCCGTGACGACTCAACCATTGTTCGGCCAGTACTCGCGCTTTCGCGTCGGCCGTGAACACTGCCTCGAGATCGTCAACCGCAACTACGGGCTCGAGATTCAACACTTCTTCGATGATACTCGCGATTTCCGGGTAGCGAACCCGCCCGTCGAGAAAGGCCGCGACCGCCACTTCATTCGCCGCATTAAGCATGGCCGGCGCGCTATTGCCGGATTCGGCGGCCTGACGCGCAAGGCGCAGACACGGGAATCGCTCTTCATCAGGCGCCTGGAAGTCCAGCCGCGCAATTGCAAACAGGTCCAGCGGCGCAACTCCCGAATCGATCCGCTCCGGCCAGGCCAGCGCGTTTGCGATCGGCGTGCGCATGTCAGGGTTACCTAACTGGGCCAATACCGAACCGTCGATGTAATCGACCAGCGAATGAATCACGCTTTGAGGATGAATCACCACTTCGACCTGGGACGGCTTGGCGTCAAACAGCCAGCAGGCTTCGATCAACTCCAGCCCCTTGTTCATCATGCTGGCCGAATCCACCGAAATCTTGCGCCCCATGGACCAGTTCGGGTGGGCACACGCTTGCTCAGGGGAAACATGCACCAGTTCAGCCATAGGTGTCTGTCGGAACGGACCGCCAGAGGCCGTGAGTAAAATCCGACGCACCCCGACGGCACTCAGCCCACGAGCGAAATCCTGTGGCATGCACTGAAAAATCGCGTTGTGCTCACTGTCGATCGGCAGCAACACCGAACCACTCTTGCGCACCGCCTGCATGAACAGCGCACCGGACATCACCAGTGCTTCTTTGTTGGCCAGGAGGATTTTCTTGCCGGCCTCGACCGCCGCCAGAGTCGGTCGCAAGCCTGCAGCGCCAACGATGGCCGCCATGACCGCATCGACCTCAGGATCGGAAGCAACCTGACACAGACCCTCCTCCCCCACCAGCACGCGGGTCGGCAGGCCTGCAGCGCGCAAGTCGTCCTGCAAGCCTCGGGCAGCACCCGCCTCAGGCACTACGGCGAACCGCGGCACATGACGAACACATAGCGCCAACAGCTCGCTCAGACGGGTGAAACCGCTCAAGGCGAAAACCTGATAACGCTCGGGATGGCGAGCGATGACATCAAGCGTGCTCAGACCAATCGAACCGGTCGCCCCCAGGACGGTAATCTGCTGTGGGCGGCTCACGGCGCCGCCATCCACAACAGCACGGCAAACACCGGAATCGCTGCAGTCAGGCTGTCGATGCGGTCCAGCACGCCGCCGTGACCTGGCAGCAGATTACTGCTGTCCTTGATCCCGGACTGACGCTTGAACATGCTTTCTGTCAGATCACCTACCACCGAGATGAACACGATGATGGCTGCACCCATCAGACCTTTGAACAGCTGCGCCACCGTCCAGTCTCGAACCAGACCGACAATGACAGTAATGACCAGACTTACCGCGAGGCCGCCGTAGACGCCCTCCCAGCTTTTGCCGGGACTGACCTGTGGCGCCAGCTTGCGCTTGCCAAAGGCCCGACCAGAAAAGTAAGCACCGATATCAGCACCCCAGACCAGCACCATCACCGCCATGATCAACCAGTTGCCCAAAAGTTCCTGCTTGATCTGAACCAGACCTTGCCAGGCGGGCAGCAGGATCAGCAGACCGATCATCAACTTGCAGGCAGCGCTGGACCAAAGTTCGCTGGAACGCGGATACGTCAGCACCAGGTAGGTTGCAACGCCCCACCAAAGCACCGAAGCGCCCAACACCCAAGGCGCGAGACCAGGCACGATATGCATGACAAACAGCATCAACGCGACCACAGCCGCAAAGCCAACGCGAATCGGCTGCTCAGTGAAGCCCGCCAGGCGCGCCCACTCCCATGCACCGAGGGTCACGACCAGCCCGATGAACAGCGCAAAACCGGTGCCTTCGAGCAGGAAAAACCCGCACAGGGCTATCGGCAGCAGGATCAGTGCGGTGATGATTCGTTGTTTAAGCATTAAACCCGGGCTCCAGCCTCGACCTGCTCGCTCGTTTTACCGAAGCGGCGCTGCCGAGAAGCAAAATCGGCCAGCGCGGTACGCATGGCATCGTGTTTGAAGTCCGGCCAGAACAGGTCGGAGAAGTACAACTCGGCGTAAGCCAGTTGCCACAGCAGGAAGTTACTGATGCGGTGCTCGCCACCGGTACGGATGCACAAGTCCGGCAACGGCAAATCGCCGGTAGCCAGACAGGTTTGCAACAGTTCCGGGGTAATGTCTTCCGGACGCAGGTGCCCGGCCTGAACTTCCCGAGCCAGACGCTGTGCGGCCTGCGCGATATCCCACTGTCCGCCATAGTTGGCAGCGATCTGCAGAACGAAGCGATTGGTGCCCGCCGTCATTGCCTCAGCTTCACGCATGGCAGCCTGAAGCTCTGGATGAAAGCGCGAACGGTCGCCAATGATGCGCAAACTGATGTTGTTTTCGTTCAGGCGCTTGGCCTCGCGGCGCAATGCCTTGAAGAACAGATCCATCAAGGCGCTGACCTCGTCGGCCGGGCGCTGCCAGTTCTCGCTGGAGAAGGCGAACAGGGTCAATACTTCGACCCCGGCCTCGGCACACACCTCGATCACCGCACGAACCGCATCCACGCCCGCTTTATGACCGGCGACACCCGGCATAAAGCGCTTTTTCGCCCAGCGATTATTACCATCCATGATGATCGCGACATGGCGCGGCACCGCGGACGGCGCAGTCTGCTTGGTCTTTTCCATGAAAACGTGACCCTTATACGGCCATCAGGTCTTTTTCTTTCTGCGCCAGATTCGCGTCGATTTCAGCCACGAACTTTTTGGTCAGGTCATCGATCTCGCCAGTGGCACGGCGCTCTTCGTCTTCGCTGATTTCTTTTTCCTTGACCAGATCCTTGAGCTGGCTGTTCGCATCACGACGGATGTTGCGCACTGCAACACGGGCATCTTCAGCGACATCGCGAGCCTGCTTGGTGAAGCCCTTACGGGTTTCTTCGGTCAGGGCCGGCATGGAGATCAGCAGCAATTCACCCAGGTTGGTCGGGTTGAGGTTCAGACCCGCGCTACCGATGGCTTTGTCGACGGCACCCAGCATGTTGCGCTCAAAGGCAACGACTTGCAGGGTACGGGCGTCTTTGACGGTGATGTTCGCCACCTGTTTGATCGGGGTGTCAGAACCGTAATACGGCACCATCACGCCTTCCAGAATGCTTGGATGCGCCTGGCCAGTACGAATACGGCCGAAGTTGTGCATCAGCGACTCGACGGATTTCTGCATACGCTCTTTAGCGTCTTTCTTGATTTCGTTGATCATTGTTGGCCTTCCTCGATCAGGGTTCCTTCAGCGCCGCCATGCACGATATTCAGCAGGGCGCCGGGCTTGTTCATGTTAAATACGCGCAACGGCATCTTGTGGTCGCGGCACAGGCAAATGGCGGTCAGATCCATCACGCCCAGCTTGCGATCCAGCACTTCATCGTAAGTCAGATGATCGAACTTCTCGGCATGCGGGTCTTTGAATGGGTCAGCGGTGTAGACGCCATCAACCTTGGTCGCCTTGAGCACGACATCGGCATCGATTTCGATTGCACGCAAGCACGCTGCCGAATCCGTGGTGAAGAACGGATTGCCGGTACCGGCCGCGAAAATCACGACTTCCTTGGCGTTCAGGTGGCGCATGGCTTTGCGGCGATCATAGTGATCGGTTACGCCAACCATGGAAATGGCCGACATCACGATGGCCGAGATATTGGCACGTTCCAGCGCATCGCGCATGGCCAGGGCGTTCATCACAGTGGCCAGCATGCCCATGTGGTCGCCGGTGACCCGATCCATGCCGGCCGCACTCAGCGCTGCACCGCGGAACAGGTTGCCGCCGCCGATCACCAGACCGACCTGAACACCGATGCCGACCAGTTGGCCGACTTCCAGCGCCATGCGATCCAGAACTTTCGGATCGATCCCGAACTCTTCCGAGCCCATCAGGGCCTCGCCGCTAAGCTTGAGTAGAATGCGTTTATAGCGAGCCTGATAACCACTGCCCTGCTGAGCCATTGCGAATCTCTCCTGCGGCGTATTTTAAAAATTCTTTGCGAGCTGTTTACAGCTGGCGTTCACTCTAACTTGGCGCTGCTTCAGCGCCATCGGAACATGGCTTTGTAAGCCAGTTCCAAAGGGAAACCAATTAAAAATTGGTGCCCCATCTGAAAAGAGGCTGCGCGCGTGAGCGGGCAGCCTCTTCAGGGCGACAGTTAAAAAACCGTCTTATTGCTTGGCGGCAGCCAGCTGGGCAGCAACTTCTTCAGCGAAGTTGTCGACCGGCTTCTCGATGCCATCGCCTACTTTGAAGTAGGTGAAGGAAACGATTTCAGCACCGGCTTTCTTGGCCAGTTCGCCAACCTTGATTTCAGGGTTCTTGACGAACGCCTGCTCAACCAGGCTCGCTTCAGCCAGGAACTTGCTGATACGGCCTTTGACCATGTTTTCAACAATGTTTTCTGGCTTGCCGGCGATCTTGTCAGCGTTGAGGGTCAGGAACACGCCTTTCTCACGCTCGACCGCTTCAGCGGAAACTTCCGATGGCAGCAGGAATTCAGGGTTGGTCGCCGCTACGTGCATGGCGATGTCCTTGGCCAGCTCAACGCTGCCGCCTTTAAGGGCAACCACAACACCGATCTTGTTGCCGTGCAGGTAACCACCAACAACGTCACCTTCAACGCGAGCCAAGCGACGGATGTTGACGTTTTCGCCAACCTTGCCGACCAGAACCAGGCGATCGGCTTCTTGAGCGGCGATCAGCGGAGCAACGTCAGTCAGTTTGTCAGCGAACGCTTTTTCAACGCTGGAAGCGACAAATGCCTTGAAGTCGTCCTGCAGAGCCAGGAAGTCAGTCTGCGAGTTCACTTCCAGCAGAACGGCGGATTTACCGTCTTCTTTCAAAGCGATTGCGCCTTCAGCGGCAACGTTGCCAGCTTTTTTGGCAGCCTTGATGGCGCCCGAAGCACGCATGTCATCAATGGCTTTTTCGATGTCGCCGCCAGCCTTGGTCAAGGCCTTTTTGCAGTCCATCATGCCTTCGCCAGTACGCTCGCGCAGTTCTTTGACCAACGCTGCAGTAATCTCTGCCATTTCAAAATTCCTCTTGGATAGGTTTTCAACCATTCCACCCGATCGAACGGGCGATCAATTCTTCCCGAATCACCCTTGCGGGCTGCTGCAGGTTACAAGGGCTGTAACTGCGCTGCCGACAAACGGTTTTCGAGGTGGCAAAAAGGGGGCCAAGCCCCCTTTTTGCTTACTGAGTCAACGCCAAGGCGTCAATTACTCAGCTGCTGCTACCGGAGCTTCTTCAACGAACTGCTCGGTGCCGCCAGCAACGTGGTTGCGACCGCGGATTACAGCGTCAGCCATCGAACCCATGTACAGCTGGATAGCGCGGATTGCGTCATCGTTGCCTGGGATGATGTAGTCAACGCCTTCCGGGCTGCTGTTGGTATCGACTACGCCGATAACCGGGATGCCCAGCTTGTTGGCTTCGGTGATCGCGATGCGCTCGTGATCAACGTCGATAACGAACAGTGCGTCTGGCAGACCGCCCATGTCCTTGATACCACCCAGGGAACGATCGAGCTTCTCAAGATCGCGAGTGCGCATCAGCGCTTCTTTCTTGGTCAGCTTGGCGAAAGTACCGTCTTCGGCTTGCACTTCAAGGTCACGCAGACGCTTGATGGAAGCACGGATGGTTTTGAAGTTGGTCAGCATGCCGCCCAACCAGCGGTGATCGACGTACGGCGAACCGCAACGTGCTGCTTCTTCAGCAACGATCTTGCCAGCGGAACGCTTGGTGCCGACGAACAGAATCTTGTTTTTGCCCTGGGCCAGACGCTCTACGAAAGTCAGAGCTTCGTTGAACATTGGCAGGGTTTTTTCAAGGTTGATGATGTGGATCTTGTTACGCGCGCCGAAAATGTACTTACCCATTTTCGGGTTCCAGTAACGGGTCTGGTGACCGAAGTGCACACCGGCCTTCAGCATATCGCGCATGTTGACTTGGGACATGATAGTTCCTTAATAAGTCGGGTTTGGCCTCCACGTATCCCAATGACCAACCAGCAGCATCAGCTGAAGGCACCCAGGTCATCGTGTCGACACGTGTGTGGATTTAGGCTTTTCAGGGGATCCCCGGAAAGCGGCGCATTTTATATCACAAGGCTGAAAAAAACGGAACCCGGATTGTTAAATCCTGGCGCGCGCCTTGGTTCCGCCCCTTGGAATCCTCCAAGAATGCGCCATTCTGTAAGGAGAAGCGATGCACAGAGGCTCAGATTTGCGCTGCTCGTCTGTTAGAATCGCGTTTTTCAGGGCCGCGAAGATCGATCGCACAACGCCCATTCCGTTTTAGAAGGCGCCATCGAGCGCAGAGAGAGCCTGTATGACCGTCACCCTCAAAACCCCTGAGGACATCGCAAAAATGCGCATCGCCGGCAAACTGGCCGCCGATGTGCTGGAAATGATTGCCGAACATGTCAAGCCGGGCATTACCACTGAAGAACTGGACCGCATCTGCCACGACTACATCGTCAACGAGCAGAAAGCCATCCCTGCCCCGCTCAACTACAAGGGCTTCCCGAAGTCGATCTGCACCTCGATCAACCACGTGGTCTGCCACGGCATTCCAAACGAGAAGCCATTGAAGGATGGCGACACGCTGAACATCGACGTCACTGTCATCAAGGACGGCTACCACGGCGACACCAGCCGCATGTTCCACGTCGGCACCGTACCGGTCTGGGCCGAGCGCCTGTCGCAAGTGACCCAGGAATGCATGTACAAGGCCATCGAACTGGTCAAACCCGGCTGCCGCCTGGGCGACATCGGTGAAGTCATCCAGAAGCACGCTGAAAAGAACGGTTTTTCCGTGGTTCGCGAATTCTGTGGTCACGGCATCGGCAAAGTGTTCCATGAAGAGCCGCAGATCCTGCACTACGGCCGCGCCGGCACCGGCATGGAACTGAAAGCCGGCATGACGTTCACCATCGAGCCGATGATCAACCAGGGCAAAGCCGACACCAAGGTATTGGGCGACGGCTGGACCGCGATCACCAAGGACCGCAAGCTGTCGGCACAGTGGGAACACACCCTGCTGGTAACCGAAACCGGTTACGAGATCTTCACCCTGCGCGCCGACGACACCATCCCGCGCGTTTCGGCCTGATCCGGGCGCGCAGCTCCTCAGCCTTATAGACAGGAAAGCCAATCGATGCCGCAGGTGGATCCCGAACTCTTCGACCGTGGCCAGTTCCAGGCTGAACTGGCCCTGAAGGCAAGCCCTATCGCGGCCTTCAAGAAGGCGATTCGCCAGGCCCGCGAGGTGCTCGACGAGCGCTTTCGCAGCGGCCGCGACATTCGCCGGTTGATCGAGGATCGCGCCTGGTTCGTCGATAACATCCTGCAAAAGGCCTGGGAGCAGTTCAGCTTGAGTTCCGAAGCCGACATCGCGCTGGTCGCGGTCGGCGGCTACGGTCGCGGTGAGTTGCACCCTTATTCCGACATCGATTTGTTGATCCTGCTGGACAGCGCCGATCACGAAGTTTTCCGCGACTCCATCGAGCGTTTTCTGACGCTGCTGTGGGACATCGGCCTGGAAGTCGGCCAGAGCGTGCGTTCGGTGGACGAATGCGCCGTTGAGGCCCGCGCCGACTTGACGGTCGTCACCAACCTGATGGAAAGCCGTACCATCTGCGGCCCCGAGCGCTTGCGCCAGCGCATGCTGGACGTCACCAGCACCGCGCACATGTGGCCGAGCAAGGACTTCTTCCTGGCCAAACGCGCCGAGCAGAAGGCCCGTCACCACAAGTACAACGACACCGAATACAACCTGGAACCCAACGTCAAAGGCTCGCCCGGCGGCCTACGGGATATTCAGACGATTCTGTGGGTGGCCCGCCGTGAATACGGCACCCTGAACCTGCGGGCCCTGGCCGGCGAAGGTTTCCTGGTCGAGAGCGAAAACGCCCTGCTGGCCTCCTCCCAGGAATTCCTGTGGAAGGTTCGTTACGCCCTGCACATGCTCGCCGGCCGTTCCGAAGACCGCTTGCTGTTTGATCACCAGCGCACCATCGCCGGGCTGCTGGGCTTCAAAGGCGATGACGCCAAGCAAGCCATCGAAAACTTCATGCAACAGTATTACCGCGTGGTCATGAGCATTGCCCAGCTCAGCGACCTGATCATCCAGCACTTTGAGGAAGTCATCCTCGCGCCGGAAGACCAAGCGACGCCGCAGCCGATCAACTCGCGATTCCAGTTGCACGACGGCTACATCGAAGCGCGCAACGACAACGTGTTCCGCCGCACACCGTTCGCCATGCTCGAGATCTTCGTGCTGATGGCGCAGCAGCCGGAAATCAAGGGCGTGCGCGCCGACACCATTCGCCTGCTGCGCGAGCACCGTCACTTGATCGACGACGATTTCCGCAACGACATTCGCAACACCAGCCTGTTCATCGAACTGTTCAAGTGCAAGATCGGCATCCACCGCAACCTGCGACGAATGAACCGTTACGGCATCCTCGGGCGCTACTTGCCGGAGTTCGGCTTCATCGTCGGGCAGATGCAGCACGATCTGTTTCACATCTATACGGTCGATGCTCACACCCTGAACCTGATCAAACATCTGCGTAAGTTGCAGTACACCCAGGTGTCGGAAAAATTCCCGCTGGCCAGCAAGCTCATGGGCAAATTGCCTAAACCCGAGCTGATCTACCTGGCCGGCCTGTACCACGACATCGGCAAGGGCCGGCATGGCGATCACTCGGAAATCGGCGCCGTGGATGCCGAAGCCTTTTGCCAGCGCCATCAGTTGCCGGTGTGGGACAGCCGCCTGATCGTCTGGCTGGTGCAGAACCATTTGGTGATGTCGACCACGGCCCAGCGCAAGGACTTGTCCGACCCGCAAGTCATCCACGATTTCGCGCAGATCGTCGGCGACGAAACCCACCTCGATTATCTGTACGTGTTGACCGTCGCCGACATCAACGCCACCAACCCGACGCTGTGGAATTCCTGGCGCGCCAGCCTGTTGCGCCAGCTCTACACCGAGACCAAGCGAGCCTTGCGCCGCGGCCTGGAAAACCCGGTGGACCGCGAAGAGCAGATCCGCCAGACCCAAAGCGCAGCGCTGGACATTCTGGTACGCGGCGGTACCGACCCGGACGACGTCGAGCAGCTGTGGTCGCAATTGGGCGATGACTATTTCCTGCGCCACACCGCCGGCGACGTGGCCTGGCACAGTGACGCGATCCTTCAGCAGCCGGCCGACGGCGGGCCGCTGGTGCTGATCAAGGAAACCACCCAGCGCGAGTTCGAAGGCGGCACGCAGATCTTTATCTATGCACCGGATCAACACGACTTCTTCGCCGTGACCGTGGCGGCAATGGACCAGCTCAACCTGAACATTCACGACGCCCGGGTCATCACCTCCAGCAGCCAGTTCACGCTCGACACCTACATCGTGCTCGATACCGACGGCGACTCGATCGGTGATAACCCGGCGCGGGTCAAACAGATTCGCGAAGGCCTGACCGAAGCCCTGCGCAACCCGGACGACTACCCGACCATCATTCAGCGTCGGGTACCGCGCCAGCTCAAGCATTTCGCGTTTGCGCCACAGGTGACGATCCACAACGACGCCCAGCGTCCGGTGACCGTACTGGAACTCAGCGCCCCCGACCGCCCAGGCCTGCTGGCACGCATCGGCACGATCTTCCTCGAATTTGATCTGTCGCTGCAAAACGCCAAGATCGCCACCTTGGGCGAGCGCGTGGAAGACGTGTTCTTCATCACCGATGCGAACAACCAGCCGTTGTCCGACCCATTGCTGTGCAGCCGCTTGCAGGATGCAATCGTGGAACAGCTGACCGTCACTAACGAACCCGATATCAAACTGTCGCGCATCAGCATCTGATTTGAATTAACAAAATTCCCCTGTGGAAATGGGCAACCCCAAGAATGTTCAGTTAAACGAAAATCATGTGGGAGCGAGCTTGCTCCCACAGTTTTTGTGTCTTGATTGAAATTTGAGCGCGCTCCCACATTGAACGAGGCCCCCATGAACAACGCTCTGAACCAGTTGCAGCCCTACCCGTTCGAGAAGCTCCGTGCCCTGCTCGGCAGCGTCACGCCAAACCCGGAAAAGCGTGCCATTGCGCTGTCCATCGGCGAGCCGAAACACCGTTCGCCAAGCTTTGTCGCCGAAGCCCTGGCAAGCAATCTGGATAAGATGGCCGTGTACCCGACCACCCTCGGCATTCCGGCCCTGCGTGAAGCCATCGCTGCGTGGTGCGAACGTCGTTTCAGCGTTCCGAACGGCTGGCTCGACCCGGCGCGCAATGTGCTGCCGGTCAACGGCACCCGCGAAGCGCTGTTCGCCTTCACCCAGACCGTGGTCAACCGTGGCGACGATGCACTGGTGGTCAGCCCGAATCCGTTCTATCAGATCTATGAAGGCGCGGCGTTCCTTGCCGGGGCCAAGCCGCATTACCTGCCATGCCTGGACGAAAACGGCTTCAACCCGGACTTCGACGCCGTTTCCCCAGACATCTGGAAACGCTGCCAGATCCTGTTCCTGTGCTCGCCGGGCAACCCGACCGGCGCACTGATCCCGGTCGAAACCCTGAAAAAGCTGATCGCCCTGGCCGACGAATACGACTTCGTGATCGCCGCCGACGAGTGCTACAGCGAACTGTACTTCGACGAGCAAACCCCGCCGGCCGGCCTGCTCAGCGCCTGCGTGGAACTGGGCCGCAAGGACTTCAAGCGTTGCGTGGTGTTCCACAGCCTGTCCAAGCGCTCCAACCTGCCGGGCCTGCGATCGGGGTTTGTGGCCGGTGATGCGGACATCCTCAAGGGCTTCCTGCTGTACCGCACCTACCACGGCTGCGCGATGCCGGTTCAGACCCAACTGGCCAGTGTTGCCGCGTGGAATGACGAAGTGCATGTACGCGCCAACCGTGCGCTGTATCGCGAGAAATACGATGCGGTGCTGGAAATCCTTGGCCCAGTGATGGACGTGCAGCGTCCGGATGGCGGTTTCTACCTGTGGCCAAACGTTGACGGCGATGATGAGGCGTTCTGCCGTGATCTGTTTGTGGAAGAACACGTGACCGTGGTGCCAGGTTCTTATCTGTCTCGTGAAGTTGATGGCTTCAATCCGGGCGCCGGACGCGTGCGCATGGCACTGGTCGCGCCGCTGGCCGAATGTGTAGAAGCGGCCAAGAGAGTTCGCGAGTTTATTATCCGCAACAAATAAGTACTCCTGCCCGCACTGTGCAACGCAGTGCGGGCATACTTATATAACCAGTTACATTTCGTCCACAATTAAAGCTCACGACACTGCAGAGTTCCCCTTACTCTCAAGCAGCACATAACTGTGCACACCAATAAACCTTTACATCCACTTCATGGAAGAAGTAACGAATGAACTGCATTGAAAACTGTTCTCTTATCCAATGGCCTGATGATCAGCAATCCTACGATGCTGCCGTCAACGAAAACCCCGCAAACGCAAACTCCTCCAGCCGTACTCGCCGCAAGCGCTCGCTGATCAATTACTCAAAACTGTGGGCGAACGGACGGACGCTCAAAGTCGCCTTTATCGACGGCCCCGATGATGAGCACAAACAGAAGATCATCGACGCCGCCAGCCAGTGGCTGCCCTATATCAATCTGAGCTTCGATTTTGTCGATGGACTTGAAGGTGATATCCGGATTGCAACAAAAAACAACGTTAACAGCTCAATGCTGGGTACCGATGCGCTGTTGATTCATCCGGACTGGCAGACCATGGATCTGGGAGTCAAACCTGAAGATGCAGACTTCGGCGTGATCGTGACTCATGAGTTTGGACATGCCTTAGGCGCCATGCATGAACACCAACACCCTGAGGCCAATATCCCCTGGGATAAACCGAAAGTGTATGCGTTCTACCAGAACCGAGAAATGAATCCACTGACCAAAGAACAAGTCGACAGGAACCTGTTTCAGCCCTTCGATACAATCGAAGCGATTTATACGCCGTACGACAGAAAGTCGATCATGCACCATCCAGTGGCAAACACACTGACAGTGGGTGATTGGGAAATTCCAATCAACCGCAAGATCAGCAGAAAAGACAAGCGTTTGATGAAACTGCTCTATCCCAAGCGCTAAAACTTTATTCTTTGTAATGATCGAGTACAGGGGCATCGTCTTTAAGCTAACGGACGAGCACTGCCGCTATCCAAACGACTACACGCACACTATAAGCACATCAATCATGAACATTAGTACGCCCTGTAAAATGATCCGCGCAATTGATGAACTCGCCTCTTACGACGCCGCTATCCTGGAAAACTCCGACAACGCCCAACGTTCTTCTACGGGCCGACGTTCCAAGCGTGCCATTGGCACCTGGAGCAAATTCTGGGGTAATGGCCGGACATTAAGAATCGCGTTCGTGGATACTCCAACTCAAATGAAAAGGCTTGCCATCGAAGCGTTGATCAAGCAATGGCAACCCTCTGTGAACTTGCAGTTCGAATTTATTGACCAAGGCGAAAGCGAGATCAGGATTTCAACATCCAGCGCGACAAACGACTCCGCATTAGGAACTGATGCGTTGTTATACGAACAACATGTACCGACGCTGAATTTGAATATTGAATTCGACCATCCAGAATTCAAAGCAACCGTACTGCATGAGTTCGGTCACGCGCTGGGTCTGCAGCACGAGCAGTTGCATCCAAAAGCGAACATTCCCTGGGACAAACCGAAGGTTTACGAATTTTATAAAAGCCACTATGGGTGGACCGAGAAAGACACGGACTTTAACGTCCTGACGCCCCTTGAAGGCAGCAACCATATATGGGGTAGCTACGACAAGGATTCGATCATGCACTATCCAATCCCGAACGAACTGACGACAGAGGATTGGGAAGTGGGCATCAACACCAAAATCAGCATGCTGGACAGGCGAGTCATGCGCAAAGCCTACCCAAAATTTCGACCGAACGAAGCTGACTGAGTCCAGCGTACGCAAAGACTGGGCATTTGTCTGGTGACGACGCCATTCACCATGTAGGCCTACTTAAGCGATCCCGGATTGGCCTCACTCAAATCCAGTTCACCCTGCGCTTCTCGCAATACGTCATCACCTATCGGGTGATGACGGCTGAGGCTATTCAACTCCAGGCGCTGCGCCCGCAACGCCCCAAATAAAGCGCGGTTGCCAAGACAATCGACAGCATTGAAGTGCCATATTAATCCCTTAGACTGCCGACTTACCGTAAATCCAATGTGGGAGCGAGCTTGGTCCGGGCGGCGTTCCGACGATAGCGCCAGATCAGTCAACATTGATGTCGACTGACACGCCCTCTTCGCGAGCAGGCTCGCTCCCACAGGTTTTGCGTTTTAACTGAAGGGTCATGGCATAATCCGTCACCTTCAGTTTCCAGCACCTGCAAAGGGGGCAATTCCTTGACCGTTTCAAGTAAAACGTTGCACCTTTTCGGCATCAAAGCCTGCGACACCATGAAAAAGGCGCGCACCTGGCTCGATGAACACGCTGTCAGCTATGACTTTCATGATTACAAGACGGTCGGCATTGACCGTGAACACCTGAACCAATGGTGCGACGAGCACGGCTGGCAAGTGGTGTTGAACCGTGCTGGCACGACCTTTCGCAAGCTCGACGACGAACGCAAAGCCGATCTCGACCAGCCGAAAGCTATCGAACTGATGCTCGCACAACCCTCGATGATCAAGCGCCCGGTGCTTGATCTCGGTGACCGAACCCTGATTGGCTTCAAGCCAGATATCTACGCGGCAGCGCTCAAGTAAGGCAGCCCGTTCCATTTTGTTAGAGGTATCCACATGTCCACTACCCTGTTCAGCCTGGCCTTTGGTGTCGGCACTCAAAACCGTCAAGGCGCTTGGCTGGAAGTGTTTTACGCGCAGCCACTGCTCACCCCTTCGGCCGAACTGGTCGCTGCCATCGCGCCAATTCTGGGCTACACCGAAGGCAATCAGGCCATCGCGTTCACTACCGCTCAGGCGTCGCAACTGGCTGAAGCCCTGAAAAGCGTCGACGCTGCCCAGGCTGCCTTGCTGACCCGTCTGGCCGAGAGCCACAAGCCGCTGGTCGCGACCATTCTGGCCGAAGACGCTCAGTTGACCTCCACCCCTGAGGCCTACCTCAAGCTGCACCTGCTGTCCCATCGTCTGGTCAAGCCGCACGGTCTGAACCTGGCGGGTGTGTTCCCGTTGTTGCCGAACGTGGCATGGACCAGCCAGGGTGCGATCGACCTCGCCGAACTGGCCGAGCATCAACTGGAAGCGCGTCTGCGTGGCGAGCTGCTGGAAGTGTTCTCGGTGGACAAATTCCCGAAAATGACCGACTACGTGGTTCCGGCCGGCGTGCGCATCGCTGACGCGGCACGTATTCGTCTGGGCGCTTACGTCGGCGAAGGCACCACCGTGATGCACGAAGGTTTCGTCAACTTCAACGCCGGCACCGAAGGCCCGGGCATGATCGAAGGCCGCGTTTCCGCTGGCGTATTCGTCGGCAAGGGTTCGGACCTGGGCGGCGGTTGCTCGACCATGGGCACCCTGTCGGGCGGCGGCAACATCGTGATCAAGGTCGGCGAAGGCTGCCTGATCGGCGCGAACGCCGGTATCGGTATTCCATTGGGCGATCGCAACACCGTTGAGTCGGGCCTGTACGTAACCGCGGGTACCAAAGTGGCGCTGCTGGACGAAAACAACAAACTGGTCAAAGTCGTGAAGGCGCGTGAACTGGCCGGTCAGCCTGACCTGCTGTTCCGCCGCAATTCGGAGACCGGTGCCGTGGAATGCAAAACCCACAAATCGGCAATCGAACTGAACGAAGCGCTGCACGCTCACAACTAAGTGCCACAGGCACCTGTGGGAGCGAGCTTGCTCGCGATGCTTTTGGCGGTTTTACGGACGCCATCGCGAGCAAGCTCGCTCCCACAAGGTCCGGTGTACACCCGCCCAAGTTCACAGGGCTGAACACATGATGATTCCTTCTCCCTGGCGCGCCGATTTTCCGGCCATCGCCGCATTGCAACGGCAAGACCAGACCTATCTGGACAACGCCGCCACCACGCAAAAACCTCAAGCCCTGCTGGATGCCCTGGCGCATTACTACGCCAACGGCGCGGCCAACGTGCATCGGGCGCAACACCTGCCCGGCGCCCACGCCACCCAGGCGTTCGAGGCCAGCCGCAGCAAAGTCGCCCACTGGCTCAATGCCGGCGATTGCGGGCAGATCATCTTTACCCATGGCGCAACGTCTGCGCTGAACCTCCTGGCGTATGGCCTGGAACATCTTTTCAATCCAGGCGATGAAATTGTCATCAGCGCCCTGGAGCATCACGCCAATCTGTTGCCGTGGCAGCAACTGGCCCACCGTCGCGACCTGAAGCTGGTGATCCTGCCACTGGACGCCGACGGTTTGATTGACCTTGATGCTGCCGCGCAGTTGATCGGTCCGCGAACCCGCTTGCTGGCGGTCAGTCAGTTGTCCAACGTACTCGGCGCCTGGCAGCCATTACCCGCCCTCTTGACGATGGCCAAGGCGCATGACGCGCTGACCGTGGTCGATGGCGCCCAAGGCGTGGTTCATGGTCGACATGACGTGCAAGCGCTGGGTTGCGACTTTTATGTGTTTTCCAGTCACAAGCTCTACGGCCCCGATGGTCTAGGCGTGCTGTTCGGTCGCAACGAAGCGCTTGAGCAACTGCGTCATTGGCAATTCGGCGGCGAAATGGTGCTGGATGCGGATTACCACAGCGCACGGTTCCGCCCTGCCCCATTGGGTTTCGAGGCGGGTACGCCACCGATTGCCGGTGTGATTGGTCTGGGGGCGACGCTGGATTATCTTGCGGGGCTAGATCAGGACGCGGTTTGCGCCCATGAAGCAGCGCTGCATGACTATTTGCTAAAAGGCCTTGAAGCGCGCAACGGCATTCGGTTGCTGGGCAAGCCGCAACTGGCGCTGGCCAGTTTTGTCGTCGAGGGTGTGCATAACTCTGATTTGGCGCATTTGCTGACGGAACAGGGGATCGCGGTGCGCGCCGGTCATCATTGCGCCATGCCGTTGCTCAAGCGTTTTGAACTGGCTGGGGCGATCCGGGTGTCGTTGGCGCTGTACAACGATTCCGAAGACCTGGAACGGTTCTTTGAAGCGCTGGATCAGGCGCTGGAGTTGTTGCGATGAACTTGCCTGCCGATGCGGCTACGGCGCTGGAGACTTTTCAGAAGGCTGCCGGCTGGGAACAACGGGCGCGGCTGTTGATGCAATGGGGCGACCGTCTGCCCGCGTTGAGTGATGTGGATAAGAGTGACACCAACCGCGTGCATGGCTGTGAAAGCCAGGTGTGGTTGGTCGGCACGTTGCAGGACGGGCACTGGCAATTCAGCGCCAGCAGCGATGCGCGGTTGATTCGTGGGTTGGTGGCGTTGCTGTTGGCGCGGGTTAACGGGTTGTCGGCGGTTGAGTTGCAGCAAGTGGATTTGCCGGAGTGGTTTAATCAGTTGGGCCTGGGTCGCCAGTTGTCCCAGTCCCGTAGCAATGGCTTGAATGCGGTGTTACAGCGGATGCGTGAGTTGGCCGGTTAATCGCCATCGCGAGCAAGCTCGCTCCCACATTTGATTTGAGGTGAACCTCGATTTTGCATCCGACGCAGATCCAATGTGGGAGCGAGCTTGCTCGCGATGAGGCCATCAGCCACACCCATCAAACCTCAGGTTTGACCCGATCCGAAGGGCGCCGTACCCCGGCAACAATCTTATCCACAGCCTTGGTCGCCGCGACCATGCCAAACGTCGCCGTCACCATCATCACCGCACCGAACCCTCCGGCGCAGTCGAGCTTCACACCATCGCCGACAAAACTCTTCTGCAAGCAAATGCTGCCATCCGGTTTCGGGTAGCGCAGTTGTTCAGTGGAAAACACGCACGGCACGCTGTAATGGCGGGTCACGGTGCGTGAGAAGTTGTAATCCCGGCGCAAGGTCGAGCGCACTTTCGAGGCCAACGGATCATTGAAGGTCCGGTTCAAATCGCAGACCTGAATCAACGTCGGATCAATCTGCCCGCCCGCACCGCCGGTGGTGATGATCTGAATCTTGCGACGCTTGCACCAGGCAATCAGCGCCGCCTTGGCATTCACGCTGTCGATGCAATCAATGACGCAGTCGATGTTCGGCGTGATGTACTCGGCCATGGTCTCGCGGGTGACGAAATCCGCCACTGCGTGCACGGTGCAGTCCGGGTTGATCCCGCGCAGGCGCTCGGCCATCACGTCAACCTTGGGTTTGCCGACGGTGCTGTCCAGCGCGTGCAACTGACGGTTGGCGTTGCTGACGCAGACGTCGTCCAGGTCAAACAGCGAAATCTCGCCAACGCCGCAACGGGCGACGGCTTCCGCCGCCCAGGAACCGACGCCACCGACGCCGACGATCGCCACGTGGGCCGCGCGCAAGCGCTCAAGCCCTTCGATGCCATACAAACGGGCGATGCCTGCAAACCGCGGATCTTCTGTACTCATGACCATTACCCCAAAAACCGGCGCGCATTATAGGGCCGTCAGCGGCCAAGAGCATCTTTGGGCTATGAACGGGCGTCTTGATCTCATTATTCAGCCTACACAGAACCAAGATTTAACCTACAAGGTCCAACGAAAGAACTTAAGCCGAGTTGGATTGCCCAACGTCCGGCATTTCCCTGTCCGCTGTACGGTCAGTGAACGCCCGGTGTAGGATGCGCGCCCCTTGGCGGTAGCCACCCGTTCCTTCGTTCCACAGCCTTTGGAACCCGAAATAGCTATGTCATCGCGTAAATTTGGACTCAACCTGGTCGTGGTGCTCGCCATCGCAGCCTTGTTTACCGGCTTCTGGGCGCTGATCAATCGCCCGGTCACCGCCCCCAACTGGCCTGAACAGATCTCCGGCTTTTCGTACTCGCCGTTCCAGCAAGGGCAGTACCCACAAAAAGAGCAATACCCGACCGACGATGAAATGCGTCGCGATCTGGAGATCATGAGCAAGCTGACGGACAACATCCGTACTTACTCGGTCGATGGCAGCCTGGGTGATATTCCCAAGCTCGCCGAAGAATTCGGTTTGCGCGTGACGCTGGGTATCTGGATCAGCCCGGACCAGGAGCGCAACGAGCGTGAAATCCTGCGCGCTATTGACCTGGCCAATACCTCCCGCAGCGTGGTTCGCGTGGTGGTCGGTAACGAGGCGATCTTCCGTAAGGAAATCACCGCCGCCGAACTGAGCGTGATCCTTGATCGTGTCCGCGCGGCAGTGAAAGTACCAGTGACGACCTCCGAGCAATGGCACGTCTGGGAAGAAAACCCGAGCCTGGCCAAGCACGTCGACCTGATCGCCGCCCACGTCCTGCCGTACTGGGAACATGTTCCGATGGAGCAGTCCGGGCAGTTCGTACTCGACCGGGCCCGTGATCTGAAAAAGATGTTCCCGAAAAAACCGCTGCTGCTGTCGGAGGTTGGCTGGCCGAGCAACGGCCGTATGCGCGGTGGCGCCGACGCGTCGCCGGCAGACCAGGCGATTTATCTGCGGACCTTGGTCAACAAGCTCAATCGCCAGGGCTTCAACTACTTCGTGATCGAAGCTTTTGACCAACCGTGGAAGGCCAGTGACGAAGGTTCCGTGGGCGCTTACTGGGGCGTGTTCAACGCCGCGCGCCAGCAGAAATTCAACTTTGAAGGCCCGGTCGTCGCGATCCCGCAATGGCGCGTGCTGGCCATCGGTTCGGTGGTGTTGGCTCTGCTGTCCCTGACTCTGTTGATGATCGACGGCTCGGCCTTGCGTCAACGTGGCCGAACCTTCCTGACCTTCATCGCGTTCCTCTGTGGTTCGGTGCTGGTGTGGATCGGTTACGACTACAGCCAGCAATACAGCACCTGGTTCAGCCTGACGGTGGGCTTCTTGCTCGCACTCGGCGCACTCGGGGTGTTTATCGTGCTGCTGACCGAGGCCCATGAACTGGCCGAAGCAGTCTGGACCCACAAGCGTCGGCGTGAATTCCTGCCGGTGGTGGGCGATTCGGACTACCGACCGAAAGTCTCGATTCACGTACCTTGCTACAACGAACCGCCGGAGATGGTCAAACAGACCCTCAACGCCCTGGCCAACCTCGACTATCCGGATTTCGAAGTCCTGATCATCGACAACAACACCAAGGACCCGGCGGTCTGGGAACCGGTGCGCGATTATTGCGAAACCCTCGGCCCGCGCTTCAAGTTCTTCCACGTTGCACCGTTGGCCGGTTTCAAGGGCGGCGCGTTGAATTACCTGATTCCGCACACCGCCAAGGATGCCGAAGTGATTGCGGTGATCGACTCAGACTACTGCGTCGACCCGAACTGGCTCAAACACATGGTGCCGCACTTCGCCGATCCGAAAATCGCTGTGGTGCAGTCGCCGCAGGATTATCGCGACCAGAACGAAAGCACCTTCAAGAAGCTCTGCTACGCGGAATACAAAGGTTTCTTCCACATCGGCATGGTTACCCGTAACGACCGTGACGCGATCATCCAGCACGGCACCATGACCATGACCCGGCGCTCGGTGCTCGAGGAACTGGGCTGGGCTGACTGGTGCATCTGTGAAGACGCCGAGCTGGGTCTGCGTGTGTTCGAAAAAGGCTTGTCAGCGGCGTATTACCACACCAGCTACGGCAAAGGCCTGATGCCCGATACCTTTATCGACTTCAAGAAACAGCGTTTCCGCTGGGCTTACGGTGCGATTCAGATCATCAAGCGCCACACCGCCAGTTTGCTGCGCGGCAAGGACACCGAGCTGACCCGGGGCCAGCGTTATCACTTCCTCGCGGGCTGGTTGCCGTGGGTGGCGGACGGCATGAACATCTTCTTCACCGTGGGCGCCCTGTTGTGGTCGTCGGCGATGATCATCGTGCCGCAGCGGGTCGATCCACCGTTGCTGATTTTCGCGATCCCGCCATTGGCACTGTTCGTGTTCAAGGTTGGCAAGATCATCTTCCTCTACCGCCGTGCGGTCGGGGTCAACCTGAAGGACGCGTTCTGCGCGGCACTGGCCGGGTTGGCGTTGTCGCACACCATCGCCAAAGCGGTGTTGTACGGCTTCTTCACCAGCAGCATTCCGTTCTTCCGCACCCCGAAAAACGCCGATAACCACGGCTTCTGGGTGGCGATTTCGGAAGCTCGCGAAGAAATGTTCATCATGCTGCTGTTGTGGAGCGCGGCGCTGGGGATTTTCCTGGTGAACGGCCTGCCAAGCAACGACATGCGCTTCTGGGTGACGATGTTGCTCGTGCAATCATTGCCGTACCTGGCAGCGCTGATCATGGCGTTCTTGTCTTCGCTGCCGAAACCGGCGGTCGAGGGCGAGACGGCACCGGCGGTCTAAATCGTTCCAGATGCACTAAACGGCGGCCAATGGCCGCCGTTTTGCTTTAAGATAACCGCCATTTTGCGGGGCTTGGCGGAGTACGGTTCATTGACCCGACCCAGTTCCTGTAGGAGTGAGACCGGCTTGCCGGCGATAGCGGTGTAACAATCAATGGTTACGTTGACTGACATACCGCCATCGCCGGCAAGCCGGTCTCACTCCTACAGTCAGTCCGCGCCCATATTTCATGTTTTCGGAGTTTTCCATGACGGCCCACGCCGACCTTTCGCCGACCCTTCAACTCGCCATCGACCTGATCCGCCGTCCGTCCGTGACGCCGGTCGACGCCGATTGCCAGAAGCAGATGATGCAGCGCCTGGGCGATGCCGGTTTTGCGCTTGAGCCAATGCGCATCGAAGATGTGGATAACTTCTGGGCCACCCACGGTAAACACGACGGTCCGGTACTGTGCTTCGCCGGTCACACCGACGTGGTGCCGACCGGCCCGGTGACTGCCTGGCAGATCGACCCGTTCAACGCAGTAATCGACGAACACGGCATGCTCTGCGGCCGTGGCGCGGCGGACATGAAAGGCAGCCTCGCTTCCATGACCGTGGCGGCCGAGCGTTTCGTCACCGACTACCCGGATCACAAGGGCAAGGTCGCTTTCCTGATCACCAGCGACGAAGAAGGCCCGGCGCACCACGGCACCAAAGCGGTGATCGAACGCCTTGCCGCCCGTAAGGAGCGTCTGGACTGGTGCATCGTCGGCGAACCGTCGAGCACCACCCTGGTGGGTGACGTGGTCAAGAACGGCCGTCGCGGCTCCCTCGGTGCCAAGCTGACTGTGCGCGGCGTGCAAGGTCACGTGGCCTATCCGCACCTGGCGAAAAACCCGATCCACCTCGCTGCCCCGGCGCTGGCCGAACTGGCCGCCGAGCACTGGGACCACGGCAACGATTTCTTCCCGCCGACCAGTTTCCAGATCTCCAACGTGAACTCCGGCACTGGCGCGACCAACGTGATCCCGGGTGATCTGGTGGCGGTGTTCAACTTCCGCTTCTCTACCGAATCGACCGTGGAAGGCCTGCAAAAGCGCGTCGCTGACATCCTCGACAAGCATGGCCTGGACTGGCACATCGACTGGGCGTTGTCCGGCCTGCCGTTCCTCACCGAACCGGGTGCGTTGCTGGATGCCGTTGCGTCGAGCATCAAGGACATCACCGGTCGTGAAACCAAAGCCTCCACCAGCGGTGGCACCTCCGACGGGCGCTTCATTGCGACCATGGGTACTCAGGTGGTTGAACTGGGCCCGGTCAACGCGACGATCCACCAGGTCAACGAGCGTGTGCTGGCTGCCGACCTCGACGTGCTGACTGAAATTTACTACCAGACCCTGATCAAGTTGCTCGCCTGATGCTCGCCTGCCCGATCTGCAGCGAACCGCTGAACGCGGTGGACAACGGCGTGGCCTGCCCCGCCGGGCATCGTTTCGACCGTGCGCGCCAGGGTTACCTGAACCTGTTGCCGGTGCAGCACAAGAACAGCCGCGACCCTGGGGATAACCTGGCGATGGTCGAAGCCCGACGCGACTTTTTGAACGCTGGTCATTACGCACCAGTGGCCAAGCGTCTGGCCGAACTGGCGGCGCAATACGCGCCGCAGCGCTGGCTGGACATCGGTTGTGGCGAGGGTTACTACACCGCGCAAATCGCCGAGGCCTTGCCGAACGCCGACGGTTACGCGCTGGACATCTCCCGGGAAGCCGTCAAACGCGCCTGCAAACGCAACCCGCAGCTGACCTGGTTGATCGCCAGCATGGCGCGGGTGCCGCTGGCCTCCGGCAGCTGCCAGTTTCTCGCCAGCGTCTTCAGCCCGCTGGACTGGGAGGAAGCCAAGCGCCTGCTCAGCCCCGGTGGTGGCTTGATGAAAGTCGGACCCACCAGCGGCCATCTGATGGAATTGCGCGAGCGGCTTTACGATGAAGTGCGTGAGTACACCGACGACAAGCATCTGGCTTTGGTGCCGGACGGCATGGCGCTGCAACACAGCGAAACCCTGGAGTTCAAACTGACGCTGGAAAGTGGTCAGGACCGGGCGAACCTGTTGGCCATGACACCCCACGGCTGGCGCGCCAGTGCTGAACGCCGGGCGGCGGTCATCGAACAGGTGGAGCCGTTCGAGGTCACTGTTTCAATGCGCTACGATTACTTCGTACTTCAATAATTTTTAATTTTTTGGTCTTCGGCATTTGCCGTAGGCCGGCTAAATCCGCGAATGGATTTTTCAGACCCGCAGTGAGGACATCCATGCGCCAACCCGATATCGAGATTTATCTGAAAGACGCCGACGTCGACTACAAGGCCGTCGCGGCCTGGCTCGGCACTGCTTTGGGCCCATGCACCGACTGGGTCCAGAAAGGCCAGACCTACAAGTGCAAGGCCGGCAACGTGTCGGTCACCTGGCTGCCGAAAGCCGTGGGCAAATGGAACAGCCTGTTCCTGGACAGCGACCAGACCCCGTGGGAAGACGACATCGCCTGCGCCCGTGCAGCGTTTGCCGCGCTGAACGTCGAAGTGCGTTGCGCACCGGGTAGCTGGGTCGAGGAAGAAGGTGAAGAGACCGCGGATCGCTGGATGCGCATAAGCGCGGATGGCGAAGAAGAGATCATCTGGAAAACTGCCTAAAAGCTGCACACAAAACCTGTGGGAGCGAGCTTGCTCGCGATGAGTCCGTCACATTCAACAACTATGTTGACTGTTACTAAGCCATCGCGAGCAAGCTCGCTCCCACAGTGGTTTTGGGTGATCGGTAAGATGCGGTTTACAGACCTACAACATCCTCAGCCTGCAAGCCCTTCTCGCCAGTCACCACGCCGTATTCCACCTGCTGACCTTCCGCCAGGGAGCGATGCCCTTCGCCGCGAATCGCGCGGTAATGCACGAACACGTCCACCCCGTCCTCGCGCTGAATGAATCCGTAACCCTTGGCATCGTTGAACCACTTCACATTGCCGGTTTCGCGCGTAGCCATGTCAGTACCCCCTTGTTTTTATTTTGAACGGCCGAGTATATGACAGCCGCCAAAACTCTCAACTCAACTTTACTTAGGCGCTTTTTTGCCGATTTTCGGCGAATACGGCACACTATCGACCGCCCGAGCAAACGCTCGGTTTTTTTCACTCATGCAGATGCCGTATGACCCGTTCCCCGCTCCGCCGTCTTGTGTTTGGCACCCTGCGCCGACTGTTGTATCTCTGGGTTCGCTCGGAGACGATCAATCAGTCGTCGTTCACCCTCAACCTCGACCGCAGCCGCCCGGTGCTCTACGTCCTGCAAAACCCTTCGCTGACCGACCTCGCCGTGGTCGATACCGAGTGCAGCAAGGCGGGTTTGCCCCGCCCGGTGTTGCCGGTATCGGTAGGGACGCTGATGGAGCCCGCCGCATTCTTTTACCTCACGCCGGAGCCTGATTGGCTGGGTCGTCAGGATAAGCGCGGTGCACCGCCGACCTTGACCCGCCTGGTCAGCGCCCTGAGCCAGAACGCCGCCGAAGATGCGCAGATCATTCCGGTCAGCGTGTTCTGGGGTCAGTCGCCAGACAGCGAATCGAGCCCGTGGAAACTGCTCTTCGCCGACAGCTGGGCGGTCACCGGGCGCCTGCGCCGGTTGTTGAGCATCATCGTGCTGGGGCGCAAAACCCGAGTGCAGTTCTCCGCGCCGATCCATTTGCGTGAACTGATCGACCACAACAAGGGCCACGAGCGCACCGTGCGCATGGCCCAGCGAATTCTGCGGGTGCACTTCCGCAATCTGAAAGCGGCGGTGATCGGTCCGGACATTTCCCACCGCCGCAACCTGGTCAAAGGCCTGCTCAATCAGCCGCTGGTCAAGCAAGCGATCCTCGACGAAGCCGAGCGCGAGAACATCTCCCCGGACAAAGCCAAGGCCCAGGCCCTGCGCTATGGCAACGAGATCGCCTCGGACTACACCTACACAGCGATCCGCTTCATGGAAGTGGTGCTGAGCTGGTTCTGGAACAAGATCTACGACGGCATCAAGGTCAACAACATCGAAGGCGTGCAAAACGTCGCCCCGGGTTACGAAGTGATCTACGTACCCTGCCACCGCAGCCACATCGACTACCTGCTACTGTCCTATCTGCTGTTCCGCAATGGCCTGACCCCGCCGCACATCGCCGCCGGGATCAACCTCAACATGCCGGGGATCGGCGGTCTGCTGCGACGCGGCGGTGCGTTCTTCATGCGCCGCACCTTCAAGGGCAACCCGCTCTACACCTCGGTATTCAACGAATACCTGCACACCCTGTTTACCAAAGGCTTCCCGGTGGAGTACTTCGTCGAGGGTGGCCGTTCGCGCACCGGGCGCATGCTGCAGCCGAAAACCGGGATGCTGGCGATTACCTTGCGCAGCTTCCTGCGTTCGTCGCGGATGCCGATCGTCTTCATCCCGGTCTACATCGGCTATGAGCGTGTGCTGGAAGGCCGGACCTACCTCGGCGAACTGCGTGGCGCGACCAAGAAGAAGGAATCGATCTTCGACATCTTCAAAGTCATCGGCGCGCTCAAGCAACGCTTCGGCCAGGTGGCGGTGAACTTCGGCGAGCCGATCAAACTGGCAGAATTTCTCGACAGCGAACAGCCGGACTGGCGTAAACAGGAGCTCGGTCCGCAGTTCAAACCGGCCTGGCTGAATGAAACCACCAACCGCCTCGGCGAGAAAGTCGCGCAGCATTTGAACGAAGCGGCAGCGATCAACCCGGTCAACCTGGTGGCCCTGGCGCTGCTGTCCACCAGCCGTCTCGCGCTGGATGATCGCGCTATGGCACGCGTGCTCGATCTGTACCTGGCGCTGTTGCGCAAGGTCCCGTATTCGCCGCACACCACGCTGCCGGAAGGTGACGGCCGCGCGTTGATCGAGCATGTGAAGGACATGGATCTGCTGTCCGAGCAGAGCGATGCCTTGGGCAAGATTTTGTATCTGGACGAGCAAAATGCCGTCCTGATGACCTACTACCGCAACAACGTTTTGCACATCTTCGCCTTGCCGGCGTTGCTGGCGAGCTTCTTCCAGAGCGCGTCGCGCATGAGCCGCGAACAGATCCTGCGCTACACCCGCGCGCTGTATCCGTACCTGCAATCGGAGTTGTTCATTCGCTGGTCGCTGGACGAGCTGGATGCGGTGATCGACCAATGGCTCGAAGCCTTCGTCGAGCAAGGTCTGCTGCGTTTTGAGAATGATGTCTACCTGCGGCCGGCGCCGAGCTCGCGGCATTTCGTGCTGCTGACCCTGCTGTCGAAAAGCATCGCCCAGACCTTGCAGCGCTTCTACATGACGGTTTCGCTGCTGCTCAACAGCGGTCAGAACAGCATCAGCGCCGAAGAACTGGAAGACCTGTGCACGGTCATGGCCCAACGCCTGTCGATCCTCCATGGCCTCAACGCCCCGGAGTTCTTCGACAAGAGCCTGTTCCGCCACTTCATCCAGACAATGCTCGACCTCGACGTGCTCAAACGCGACGAGGCCGGCAAGCTGAGCTATCACGAACTGCTGGGCGAACTGGCCGAAGGCGCGGCCAAGCGAGTGTTGCCGGCGGAGATTCGCTTGTCGATCCGTCAGGTCGCGTTGCATCGCAGTGAAGATGCGGCAGATCAGGCTTAGTTGAGGTTGCTTGTAACTTTCTGACAATGATTACAAGAACAAGGATGTTCTTATAATCGCCAACTTATGAACTAATAGAGCCCCCAATTTAATCCCGATATGGATATCGCGATGAACCCATTAGAAAATAACAACCCCTACATAACCCTCACCTTTAGTTTGCCTGAAGACTTTTTACCGCCCAGCAGTGGCGAAGGCGAAACGTATATAAGCGTTCACACCGCAAACTCTTTCACCCCCATCAAAGTAGCGCAATCCCGTGAACCCGTACTGCGCAGTGGCCGCTGGAACTTTTCATTTGCACACCACTATTCCGATGTCAGCGTTAAATACCTTGTCGCTGTCAGCATGACCCACAACGGCGTTCCACTGCTGATTGACCTGGACTACTTCGTGATTGTCCATCGTGCGCCGCATCGACAAACCCTGCATCTCAGCCCTGTTGGCCGCCTCTACCTCCAGGCGCAAGCGCCTCAAGCGGTTCAACCTGAACACGCAGTCACTGTTGTCGCCCACGAGTACGACGACACGACTGCGCAACTGACGCCAATACATATCAGCGAAAAAATGGCCGAGGCGTTCTATCTGGAGTACGACCCGGAGACTGTCGTACCTGGAAAACGCTATACGCTGACAGCCACTGAAAATGAATACCACAATTCAATTGCGGTATATCCCGGGTCCGTTGTATTGAAACCCTTTAGTAGAGTTTGAAAAAAGCGCATACCAAAAGATCCATGGGGCGAAATCACCGGAAAAATCCGTTAAATTGTCGTCGGCGCTCATCTACTTCGGGCGCCAACGACAGGGATTCAACTCATGAAAAAACTCTCGCTTCTGGGGCTCACTGCCTTGCTCGGGGCCTGCCAGACCCTACAACCTGCCGCCAAAACCAGCCTCGAAGGCGAAGTCTTCTACCTGCAACGCATCGCCCTGCCGCCGAGCGCCACGTTAAGCGTCAGCTTGCAGGACGTTTCCCTGGCCGACGCGCCCGCCGTGGTCCTCGACGAACACAAAGGCCCGGTCAAAGGCCAGGTGCCGCTGCCGTTTCATCTGAGTTACGATCCAGCGCAGGTCAAACCGGGCCATCGTTATTCGGTCAGCGCACGGATCGAAGTAAATGGCGAACTGATGTTCATCACCACCGAACATCACGCCGTGCAGCTGGATGGCAGCGACCCGCAGCCTCTGAAAATCCGCGTCGACGCCGCTCGCTAACTCTCATTTTTTGAACAAAGGAAGCTGCCATGTTCCGCCCTACCCTTCGCTTCGCCGGCCTGTGCGCAGGCTTGATGATCTCCGCCAGCGCCCTGGCGCTGTCGCTCAACGACCTGTCGCAAAACGACGCCACCGGCGGCCTCAAGGATGCCCTGACTCAAGGCGCGCAACTGGCCGTGAAACAACTCGGCACGCCGGGTGGGTTCAGCAACAACCCGGACGTGAAAATCGAACTGCCGGGCAAACTGGGCAAAGTCGCCAGCAAGATGAAACAGTTCGGCATGGGCGACCAGGTCGATCAGCTGGAAACCAGCATGAACAAAGCGGCTGAAACCGCCGTGACGCAAGCCCAGCCGATCCTGGTTGACGCGGTGAAGAAGATGAGCGTGGAGGATGCCAAAGGCATTCTCAGCGGCGGCAAGGACTCGGCCACTCAGTACCTGAGCAAAACCAGCCGCGAACAGATCCGCGTCAAGTTCCTGCCAATCGTCAAGCAGGCCACCGACCAGGTGGGCCTGGCCAAGCAGTACAACTCGTTCGCAGGGCAAGCCGCGACGATGGGTGTGGTGGATGCGAAGAGCGCCAACATCGAAAGCTACGTGACCGAGCAGGCGTTGAACGGTCTGTTCGAGATGATTGGTAAACAGGAAGAAGCCATTCGCCAGAATCCTGCGGCGGCAGCGACCAGTTTGGCGAAGAAGGTGTTTGGTACCCTCTAATACTCTCTCCTGCCGATCAGTTAAGGCGCAGAACCTGTGGGAGCGGTGCTCAAATCCTTAACTGATCGGCATTACCCAATCGCGCCCCATCTTTCGCTTCTCAAACACTCGGCATACGCCAGACTTTTCCGATAGGCCTCGGTGAAACCGCTGACAGCCCGCAGGATGACCGAACACTGGAAATCGATGAAATAAGTCTGGTCGAGGTCATCAGCCTCAGTGTTCAGATAGGACCGCCCGTATTTCACCGGCGCACTGCGCAGCAAAATGCTGATCGCAATGTAGCGAAAGGCAGAGAAGTCATTCTTGAACATGAACCAATAAAACAGTGCCCGCGCGACCCGGCCGTTGCCATCGCGGAACGGATGCTCATAGCCCAGAGCAAAATGCAGAGCGATGCCTTTGATCAGTGGATGAAGGTAATCCGCTTGATCGGGATCGTGATGGGACTGGTTGATCCACGTCGACAGCACCCGCAATCGTGACACCAGCCCAGCGGCGGGCGGCGGTGTATGCACGGTGTTGCCCTCGCCGTCCTGCACCACCACATCATCGTTGCCCCTGAACGCCCCCGGCGAATACTGCGCGTCATCAATGCCCTCGACACCCACCCGGTGCATGGCTGAAATCAGTTCGACACTTAGGGGGTCATAGCGCTTTTCCCAGGCGAAATTCATCATCTTGTAGTTGCCGATCACCATTCGCTCATCCGGCGTGCGTGGCAGGCGATTGCGCTTGAGCATGTCCTTGGCCACCCGCGTGGTGGTCGCCGCGCCTTCGAGCTGGCTGCTGCTGATGGCTTCGTCTTCGATCAAGTCGTTGAGCAGATAGCTGAAGTGCGCATGCTCACCAATCTGACGGGTCATGTACTCCAGCGCGGCCGTTGTGGCTTGTCGATCGACGGCAGAAATAGCTTTCTGCGCCAGCGGCGTAAGCACGAAGTTGCCCCATTGAAGCGGCTCGCCCAGTGGCAAAAGACTTGAGTACTGCGCAGTCCGGGCTTTCTTCACCAGCGCCCAGCACAGATTCGAATCCAGCCCCGGCGCCCAGCGGTAGCGCAACTCATCGAAAGGCAGATAACGCCCCTGATCGTCCATCGGCTTGAGCAAGGCGAGGTAATCCGAGAGGCGTTCCTTGTGGGGCGACTTCCCCAACAGGTCGAATACCGGGTCGGTCCGCCCCCTCAAAATCGGCGGCTTTTTCATTATTGCTGTCTCAAAAACTCGTAAAACTGAGTCTTGAGTACAGCATTCAGATCCCTATGACTCAATATCAGAGGGATCTGAAATACACGTAGGACGTTAGGCCGGGTCCTTTTTGATCCTGAACCACGCCGCATACAGCGCCGGTAAAAACAGCAACGTCAACGCCGTCGCCACAATCAACCCGCCCATGATCGCCACCGCCATCGGCCCGAAAAACACGCTACGCGACAGCGGAATCATCGCCAGCACCGCCGCGAGTGCAGTCAACACAATCGGCCGAAAGCGCCGCACCGTGGCTTCAATAATCGCCTGCCAAGGCTTGAGCCCGGAAGCGATGTCCTGCTCGATCTGGTCCACCAGAATCACCGAGTTACGCATGATCATCCCGGACAGCGCGATCGTCCCGAGCATGGCGACGAAACCAAACGGCTGACGGAACACCATCAGGAACAAGGTCACACCGATCAACCCCAAAGGCGCCGTCAGAAACACCATTACCGTGCGTGAGAAACTGCGCAGTTGCAGCATCAGTAACGTCAGCACCACCACGATGAAAAGCGGCACACCGGCCTTCACCGAGTTCTGCCCGCGAGCCGAGTCTTCCACCGTGCCACCGACCTCCAGCAAATACCCGTCCGGCAGTTCGGCGCGAATCGGATCGAGGGTCGGCATGATCTGCTTCACCAGCGTCGCCGGTTGTTCCTTGCCGTAGATGTCGGCGCGGACCGTCACGTTCGGCAAGCGGTTGCGGTGCCAGATGATGCCTTCTTCGAAGCCGTATTCCAGGGTCGCGATTTGCGACAGCGCCACGCTGCGACCATTGTCAGTCGGCACCGCCAGGCTTGGCAGCAGCGACAATTCGGTGCGTTCATGCAACGTGCCGCGCAACAGAATCTCGATCAACTCGTTGTCTTCACGGTACTGGCTGACGCTGGAACCGGTCAGAGAGCTTTGCAGGAACTTCGACAGGTTCGCGGTGCTCACGCCAAGTGCCCGTGCGCGGTCCTGATCGACGTTCAGATAAACGACTTTGCTCGGTTCTTCCCAATCCAGATGGACGTTGACCACATGCGGATTCTCGCGAACCTTGGCCGCCACTTTACGGGCCAGCGCGCGGACTTCCTCGATGTGCTCACCGGTGACCCGGAACTGCATCGGATAGCCAACCGGTGGCCCGTTCTCCAGACGTGTCACCCGCGCGCGCAGGGCCGGGAATTGTTCCTTGAGGGCTTCGATCAGCCAGGTGCGCAGGACTTCGCGCTCCTCAATGGTTTTGGCCAGGACTACAAACTGCGCGAAGCTTGCTGCAGGAAGTTGTTGATCCAGCGGCAGGTAAAAACGTGGCGAACCGGTGCCCACATAAGCGACATAGTTGTCGATACCGGCGTGATCCTTGAGCAGCGCTTCGAGGCGTTTGACCTCATCGCGTGTGTTGCTCAATGAGGCACCTTCTGCCAGTTTCAGATCAACCATCAACTCCAGACGACCCGATGCCGGGAAGAACTGTTGCGGCACAAAGCGAAACAGGATGACAGAACCGATAAACAACACGGCCGTCAGGACAATGACCGTCTTGCGCCGCCGTACGCACCATTCCACCAGGCGTCTGACGCGCTGATAGAACGGCGTGCCGTAAGGGTCCGGCTGGCCGTGGCCGCTGCCATGTTTGACTGCATGAATCTTCGCCAGATCCGGCAGAAGTTTTTCCCCCAGATAAGGCACAAACACAACAGCGGCCACCCACGAGGCCAGCAACGCGATGGTCACCACCTGGAAGATCGAACGGGTGTATTCGCCGGTACCCGATTGCGCCGTGGCAATCGGCAGGAAACCGGCAGCGGTGATCAACGTACCGGTGAGCATCGGGAAGGCGGTGCTGGTCCAGGCGTAACTGGCCGCCTTGATCCGGTCGAAGCCTTGCTCCATTTTGATCGCCATCATTTCCACGGCGATGATCGCGTCGTCCACCAACAAACCCAGCGCCAGCACCAATGCCCCGAGGGAAATCTTGTGCAGGCCGATGCCCAGGTAATACATGCAGGCGAACGTCATCGCCAATACCAAAGGAATCGCCAGCGCGACCACCATGCCGGTGCGCACGCCGAGGGAGAAGAAGCTCACCAGCAGGACAATTGCCAGTGCTTCCACCAACACCTGAACAAACTCACCGACACTGCTTTTCACGGCGGCGGGCTGGTCGGAGACCTTGCGCAGCTGCATACCGGCAGGAAGGTTTTTCTGGATCCGGTCGAACTCGATTTCCAAGGCCTTGCCCAGCACCAGAATGTCGCCACCGGCCTTCATGGCCACGGCCAGACCAATGGCGTTTTCCGCCATGAAGCGCATGCTCGGCGCTGGCGGATCGTTGAACCCCCGGCGCACATCCGCCACATCGGCGATGCGGAAGGTGCGATCACCAACGCGGATCGGAAAGCTCTTGATCTCTTCGACCGTCTGAAAATTCCCCGAGACGCGTAGCTGCAATCGCTCACTGCTGGTCTCGAAGAACCCGGCGGTGGACACCGCGTTCTGCTCTTCAAGGGCCTGCTGCACCGCCGACAACGGTAGGCCGAGGGTGGCGAGTTTGACGTTGGAGAGTTCGATCCAGATCTTCTCGTCCTGTAACCCGAGCAGATCGACCTTGCCCACATCCTTGACCCGTTGCAGCTGAATCTGCACGCGGTCGGCGTAGTCCTTGAGCACCGCGTAATCAAAACCTTCGCCCGTCAGCGCGTAGATATTGCCAAACGTTGTGCCGAACTCATCATTGAAGAATGGCCCCTGGATGCCCGGTGGCAGGGTCTGGCGAATGTCGCCGATCTTCTTGCGAACCTGATACCAGAGGTCCGGGATGTCCACCGAGTGCATGGAATCACGGGCCATGAACGTCACTTGGGAGTCGCCCGGACGGGAGAACGAAACGATGCGTTCGTACTCGCCGGTTTCCATCAGTTTCTTTTCAATACGCTCGGTAACCTGGCGCGATACCTCCTGCGCCGTGGCCCCCGGCCAGGTGGTCCGAATCACCATGGCCTTGAAGGTGAACGGCGGGTCTTCACTTTGACCGAGCTTGGTGTAGGACACTGCGCCGACAATGGCCAGCAGGAGCATCAGGAACAGTACGATCTGGCGATTACGCAGCGCCCATTCGGAAAGATTGAAACCCATCGGGATTACTCCTTGCCCGCCAGATTGACCACGCGGTTGGAGCGATCCACCGGACGCACCTGCTGCCCTTCAAGCAGCACATGGACGCCAGCGGCCACCACCCAATCGCTGGCGTTCAGTCCTTCGAGTACCGGTACGGTTTTCTCGCCGAAGGCTCCGACCCGGACCGGGGTTTTCTTCAGGGTATTGTTGGCGTTGACGACCCAGACGTAGGTCGCGCCGTTTTCTGCGGTCAGTGCGGAAAGCGGCACCGACAGCGGCACCACATCGGAAGTCTGAACGAACACCCGGGCGCTCTGGCCAAGTTCAGCGGGGACCTTGCCGGCAGCGAACGCGATGCGGGCGGCAAAGGTGCGCGATTTTGGATCGGCAGCGGGCGACAGCTCACGGATGCGCCCAGCGAAACGTTGGTCGGGTTGGGTCCAGAGTTCGACTGACACGGGCTGACCGACCTTGAAGCGGCCAAAGCTCTGCTCCGGCAAGCTGATCAACACTTCGCGCTCGCCATCGGTGGCGAGGGTAAATACGGTTTGCCCCGCCGCCACCACTTGCCCGACTTCAACCGCGCGTTTAGCCACAACCCCATCCTGAGGCGCACGCAGCACGGCGTAACTGGCCTGATTGGTCGAAACGTTGAATTCGGCTTTGATTTGCTTGAGGCGTGCTTCGCCGGATCGGTAAAGGTTTTCGGAATTGTCGTACTGCGAGCGGCTGACCATCTGACGGTCCATCAGGGTCTTGTAGCGATCACGTTCGGCGCGCACCAGGTTCAGGTTGGCCTCGGCAGCAGCGACCTGGGCACGGGTGGCTTCCAGTTGCAGGCGCACGTCTTGAGGATCGAGCTCCGCCAGAGGTTGGTCGGCCTTGACCCGCTGCCCCTCTTCGACCAGTCGTCGACTGACTTTACCGCCAATGCGAAACGCCAGGTCCGGTTCATAGCGAGCGCGGACTTCACCGGGAAAGCTTTCCATCGCCTGGGCCGATGGCTCTGGCTGCACGACCATAGCCGGGCGAACAGTGACTTGAGGCGCCTCTTCGTGACCACACGCAGACAATAAAAACGCCAGACTGACCGGCAACGCGAGGGGCAAGGCATAGCGGAACATGGTGAAGGACCTTTCGCTAATGGTGCTTGGAATAATTATACTGAGCAGTATGTTATTAATAGCAAACTCACCAGTCCAGTATTAAAAGCGCATATGCCTAACAATCTTTCAGTACCTAACGGCCCGGGCCGTCCCAAGGATCTGGCCAAGCGCCAGGCGATCCTCGATGCAGCGAAAATTCTGTTTCTGAGCAAGGGTTATGCGAATACCAGCATGGACGCCGTGGCGGCCGAGGCCGGCGTGTCGAAGCTGACGGTCTACAGCCACTTCAACGACAAGGAGACGCTGTTCTCCGCCGCCGTGATGGCCAAGTGCGAAGAGCAGTTGCCGACGCTGTTTTTCGAATTGCCGGACGGTACTGCCGTAGAAACGGTGCTGTTGAACATCGCGCGCGGCTTTCATCAGCTGATCAACAGCGACGAATCGGTCAACCTGCATCGGCTGATGATGACGCTGGGCAGCCAGGACCCAAAACTCTCGCTGATCTTCTTCGAAGCCGGGCCTGAGCGCATGCTGCAGGGCATGGAGCGGTTGCTGACCAAGGTTGATCAGAGCGGAGCGTTGAGCATCGACAAACCGCGCAATGCGGCCGAGCATTTTTTCTGCCTGCTCAAGGGGGCGGGGAATTTCAGGCTGCTTTATGGCTGTGGCGAGCCGCTGATCGGGGATGCAGCCGAGAGCCATGTGCAGGAAGTGGTGGGGTTGTTTATGCGGGCCTACAGGCCTGAGACAGCCTGATAAGTTTTGGTTGTCTGGTCTGGCCCCTTCGCGAGCAGGCTCGCTCCCACAGTGGTTCTGTGGTGTACACCAAATGTGTGACCACTCTAAATCCCCTGTGGGAGCGAGCTTGCTCGCGATGGGGGCGACGCGGTCTTAAGGCTTGAGTGCTTTCTTCGGATAAATGTCATACCGGCTGGATTTACCGTCCAGCGCATGACTCGGCTTCGGCCCTTCGATGCATGGCGCCTTGCGCGGGCGCTTGACCACCACCCGGTGGCTGGCCAACGCCAACGCCGCTTCGAGCAGTGCAGGCGCATCCGGGTCATCGCCTACCAGCGGCCGGAACAGGCGCATTTCCTTCTTCACCAAGGCCGTTTTCTCACGATGGGGAAACATTGGGTCGAGGTAGATCACCTGCGGCGGCTCGCCTTCCCAATTGCGCATCACCTTGATCGAATTGCCCTTGAGCAAGCGCATCCGCGCCACGATCGGCGCCACGTCAAAGTCTTCCGCGCCGCGCGCCAGGCCATCTTCAAGCAACGCACCAATCAGCGGCTGACGCTCGATCAGGCTCATTTCGCAGCCCAGGCTCGCCAGCACGAACGCATCTTTGCCCAGCCCCGCCGTGGCATCCAGCACGCGCGGACGCACGCCTTGGGCAACCCCGACAGCCTTGGCGATCATCTGACCGCTACCGCCGCCGTACAAGCGGCGATGGGCCGCACCGCCCTCGACAAAATCCACCCGCACCGGGCCCGGCGCGTCCGGGCCCAGTTGCTGCAGCTGCAAACCCTGGTCACCGACCTGCAAGGCAAACTCACCATCATCCGCCTGCATCGGCAAACCCAGGCGCTCGGCCCATTGTTCGGCCTGTGGCTGAAAAGTCGCGGCCAAGGCCTCGACGTGGATGCGGCAGGCCGCAGGTTGCTCAATCATGAGAAAACACGCTCAAAAAATTAATGATCGGCAAAAACGGCCGATAACAAAACTATCGAGCATTTTGCCAGAGCTGAGCGTCGACCGAGAGAAATGTCAGACATTCAACGCACATCGATAGGCTACATCTCGCCCCACGGCGATTTTGGCCTACGAAATTCCCAAGCACTGAGCGGCGTCAGTCACCTGTGGCAGGATTTCTTTGCCCAGGCCCTGGCCGATCAGTCGGGCGATGTCGTACCGGCTTCTCTCAACTTTCCACCGGTCGATCTCGACAGCCCGGTCGAACCCACCGTTGGCAGCGAACTGCTGGCGCACATCATTTCCCAGCGCGAATGCGATGTGAAAGAAACCGAGGTTCGTCCGCCCGAGCCACTGTTCCTGCCGATTGCCGAGTTCGAAATGGACCTGGCCGACAAACCTTTCCCGCCGTTCCCGGCACAAGAAATCGTCGCTCAACAGAAACAACAAGACTTCGAAAGCCGCTGGGTCCGCCCGATCGTGCTCACTGCCGGTCAACCGCTGCCAGTGCCGGGCGCCGCACCACAACCGCGTCCGCTGCACCTGCCGATCGCCGAATTCGAACTCAATCTGCTGGACAAGCCATTCCCGCCGTTTTCGCCCGAAGAGCTGGTGGAGCAACAGAAACAACTCGATTTCGATAACGGTTGGGCTCGCCCGATCGTCCTGCAGAACCTGCGCATCGCCGCTTGAACCTCAGCGATCGTCAGCCTTTGAACAATTGATTGGCCTGGGCGTACGGCATGGATCGCGACGTGAACCCGAACGTGCCCGACGTCTTGATCTCTTTAGCAGCGCGGAAAAACTCGCCATACGCAGCCAGAGCCAGCGCCGAACCGACACTGATACGTTTAACGCCCATTTCGCTCAACTGCTCGACCGTCAATTTCAGTCCGCCAGACATCAACACATTCACCGGTTTTGGCGCCACCGCGCGGACCACCGCCAACACGTCTTCAGCACTGCGCAGACCCGGCGCATAAAGCACGTCGGCACCTGCCTCGGCAAACGCCTGCAAGCGGCGAATGGTATCGGCGAGATCAGGATTGCCGTGTAGAAAGTTCTCCGCGCGAGCAGTCAACATAAAGGGAAACGGCAAGCTGCGAGCCGCTGCCACCGCAGCCTCGATGCGCGCGACGGCATGCTCGAAGCAGTAGATCGGCGCTCCTTCACGGCCGGTGGCATCTTCGATTGAACCGCCGACCGCGCCGGCCTCTGCCGCACGCAAAATACTCTGTGCGCATTCGGCTGGATCGTCAGCGAAGCCGTTTTCCAGATCGACGGCGACGGGTAGATCAGTGGCCGCGACAATCGCCCGAACGTTTGCCAGGGTGTCGTCCAGCGTTAGCGCGCCATCGGGGCGGGCGTTGGAAAAGGCGTATCCGGCGCTGGTGGTCGCCAGCGCTTCGAAACCAAGGCTGGCGAGCATTTTCGCCGAGCCGGCGTCCCAAGGGTTGGGAATGACAAAAGCCCCCGCGCGTTCGTGCAGTGCTTTGAACGCTTGGGCTCGAAGGGTTTGCGCATCCATTGGCAGGCTCCTGAAAAGGGCAGGGAATCCGCTTCAGAGCAGGCCAAGTTGCTCGGCAGCGGGCTCTCTGTATAGCTCAGGCAGCGGCGGCAGGCCAGGCAAACGCAGCATCAGTTTTGCATGAAAACGTTGCGCCAGTTTGGCGGCCAGCAGGTTGTCAGCGGTGTGCAGGAAGATATAGGGCGTGCGGCCCTCTTCGATCCACACGGCGATTTTCTCGACCCACGGCACCAGGAACGGGTCGTTGGCCTCAAGCTGCGGATGGCCGATGAAGCGGACCTGCGGACATTGCGTGAAGGCGGCCGGACGGGGCGGCACCCTGGGCTTTTTCGATTGGGCGTGAAGGACCGAGGGATCGGTCGATGTGCAGCTGAACAGCGCACGGGGATCGAGGCAGATACGCTCGACACCGCGATCCAGTAGCAGGCGATTGAGCATTCGCTCGGCATCGCCCTTGGTGAAGAAGGCGTCATGCCGCACTTCAACCGCCAGAGGCCGCTCAAGCGCATCGATGAATCCGGCCAATTCGGGCAATCGTTGCGGCGTGAAGCTTTTCGACAGCTGCAGCCACAGCGGTGAAACCCGTTCGCCGAGGGGGCTGAGCAATTGCAGGAAGGTTTCGGCAGCGGTCAATTGTTCGCGCAGGTCACCGCCGTGACTGATGTCGCCGGGGAACTTGGCAGTGAAGCGAAAGTATTCGGGCATGGTCTCGGCCCAACGCTGCACAGTGGTCGCAGCCGGACTCGCGTAGAAGGTCGTATTGCCTTCCACTGCGTTGAATACTTGGGAATAGAGACTCAGAAATTCGGCGGGTTTTGCGTCTTGCGGATACAGGTAGTCGCGCCAGGCGTTTTCACTCCAGGACGGACAGCCAAGGAAGTAAGGCAGCCGCATCAGATGTACAGGTCGAGGCCCAGCACATCCGAATCCCAATCGACAAAACCGGCGGTGCTCAGGTAGCTGGCCAAGGCCTTCGCGACACTGCTGCTCATGGCACGGTGATAAAGCATGTCTTGTTGACGGGCGGGGAGATTACTCAAGCGTTGCGCAGAGGCTTTGGCAGCGCGGGCGGCCAGTTGCTCTTCGGATGGAATTTCCAGCTCGCCGTCGATATCGACGTAGTCGTCATCCGCCACAGGGCCTTTGCGAGGCTTGCGTTTGATGGGGTAGGACTGGGAGGGAACGCCGTCTATACGCATGAGTACATGTCCGGGATCAATGATGGCAGTTTAGTGGCGCATAGCCCACTTCGCAAACCGCCGAGTGATAACTAGAACACAGAAAATGGAAAAGGTTTAAAAGCCGCTGCATAAAGTGACGATTGGCTGCGTTGCGCAGACCGCCATCGCGAGCAAGCTCGCTCCCACAGGGGTTAGCGTGAACCCTGTGGGAGCGAGCTTGCTCGCGATGGGGCTAACTCGGTGAAATGAATTAACGAGCCTTCGGGGTTGCAACCTTATCCCGCAAATAAACCGGCTGAGCCTCATCAGCCACGATCGCCTCACCACGCGCCCAGGCAAAACGCGCCAGGGTCAGCAGGTCCTCGGCGTGAGGCAGCATGCCCGCATCCTGCCCGGTCAGGCTGACGGCGATTCGCTCGGCATAACCCCAGCCAGTGCCGGCGCCAAACCACTCACCGCTGGCGTCAGCCGGCAACGCGGCCACTTCCGGCGCAAGCACCGCTTCATTGCCGACCAGTCGCATCTCCCCCGCCGTTTCGCGGTAGCACCCCCAATACACTTCGTCCATGCGCGCATCGATGGCGGCCGCAACCTGGCTTACGCCATGTTCGCGATAGGCCCGCTGCGCCAACACAGCCAGGTTCGACACCGGCAACACCGGGCGATCCAGCGCAAACGCCAGCCCCTGCACCACGCCGATGGCGATCCGCACGCCGGTGAAGGCACCCGGACCACGTCCGAACGCGATGGCATCGACCGCTTGCAAAGTGGTCCCGGCATCCACCAGCAGTTGCTGAATCATCGGCAGCAACTTCTGCGCATGCAGGCGTGGGATCACCTCGTAATGGCTTGTGACTTTGCCGTCATGCAGCAAGGCAACGGAGCAAGCTTCAGTCGCGGTGTCCAGGGCCAGCAAGGTGCTCATCGATGTTTCCGTAAGAGAGGTCAGAAAAAGTGCGCCAGTATAAACAACTACGGCCCGCAAGCGGGCCGTAGAAGATGAAGCGATTCAGACTTTTCAGCTCAGTGCTTCAAGCACCTTGCCGGTGATCGCTTCAACCGAGCCGACACCAGCGATATGGCTGTAGGTCGGCTTGCCCAGTTCAGCGGCCAGGTTCTGGTAGAACGCTACCAGTGGTTTGGTCTGGGAGTGGTAGACGGACAGGCGATGACGAACGGTTTCTTCGGTGTCGTCCTTGCGCTGCACCAGCTCTTCACCGGTGATGTCGTCTTTACCGGCGATTTTCGGCGGGTTGTAGACGGTGTGGTACACGCGGCCGCTGGCCTCGTGAACGCGACGACCAGCGATACGCTGAACGATTTCTTCGTCGTCGACGGCGATTTCGACCACGTGATCCAGCTCCACGCCGGCTTTCACCAGGGCTTCAGCCTGAGGAATGGTGCGCGGGAAACCGTCGAACAGGAAACCGTTGGCGCAATCGGCTTGGCTGATGCGTTCCTTGACCAGGTTGATGATCAGGTCATCGGAAACCAGACCACCGCTGTCCATGACGCTCTTGGCGATCAGGCCCAGCTCGGTGCCGGCCTTGACCGCGGCACGCAGCATGTCGCCGGTGGAGATTTGCGGGATACCGAATTTTTCGGTGATGAACTTAGCCTGAGTACCTTTACCGGCCCCGGGAGCTCCCAGCAGAATGACGCGCATCGATGTGCTCCTCAATTTTTTATATAGATAACGTCAGATTCGCCTCGTGGGGCCAATCTCAAAAAAGGGTCGTGACCGCCCAAACGGTCAAAGGCTGATCAAGATACACAGCAGGCCCGGACCACACAAGCCGCCGAAAGTCGGAGAAACCAGCGTCTGATGTGGCCTTTCGTCGGGATTACCCTAGTCGCAACCCCATCACTAACTGTCGCCTGGCAGCACTTTTCAACCCCTCGCCCACAGGCAACTCGACGCTCGCGCCGAGTGCCTTGCCCCAAGACGAAAACCTTAGCCGGTATTACGCAAACCGGCGGCAATCCCCGCCACAGACACCAGCAGCGCCTGTTCTACCGGGCTGCCCTGCGCCACTTCCTGTTGTCGCGAACGTGCCAACAACTCAGCCTGTAATAGATGAAGAGGGTCGAGGTAAGTGTTGCGCAAGCGGATGAATTCAAGCGTGGCTGGGCTATGTGCCAGTAGCTGAGACTGACCGGTCAGCCCCAGGACCACCGAGCAGGCCTGCGACAATAGGTCGCGTAAATGCGCACCCAAAGGCAGCAAATCCGGCTCGACCAAACGCTCATCGTAAGACCGGGCGATATCGGCATCGGCCTTGGCCAACACCATTTCCAGCATATCGATGCGCGTGCGGAAGAACGGCCACTGCTCGCGCATCTGCCCCAGCAGCTCGCCTTCACCGCGCTCCAGCGCCTTGCTCAACGCTGCTTCCCAGCCGAGCCACGCCGGCAACATCAGCCGCGTCTGGGTCCAGCCGAAGATCCACGGGATCGCCCGCAGGCTTTCAATCCCGCCAGCGCGGCGCTTGGCCGGGCGACTGCCCAGCGGCAAGCGTCCCAGTTCCTGCTCCGGAGTGGACTGACGGAAATACTCAACGAACTGCGGATTTTCCCGCACCACGGCGCGATAAGCGCTGACACCGTCAGCCGCCAATTCGTCCATCAGATTGCGCCAGGCTGGCTCTGGTGGCGGCGGCGGCAACAAGGTCGCTTCCAATACCGCTGCCAGGTACAGATTGAGGTTCTGCTCGGCGATGTCCGGCAGGCCAAATTTGAAACGAATCATTTCCCCCTGCTCGGTGGTACGGAAACGCCCCGCCACCGAACCTGGCGGCTGCGACAGAATCGCTGCGTGTGCCGGGCCGCCGCCGCGTCCCACGGTGCCGCCGCGACCGTGGAACAACAGCAGTTCCACTTGTTGCTCGCGACAGATGTCGACCAAGCGCTCCTGCGCCCGATACTGCGCCCAGGCCGCCGCTGTCGTGCCGGCGTCCTTGGCCGAGTCGGAGTAGCCGATCATCACTTCCTGCGGCCCTTGCAGGCGCGAGCGATAACCGGGCAGCAGCAACAGCTTTTCGATTACCGGGCCGGCGTTGTCGAGGTCGGCAAGGGTTTCGAACAGCGGCACCACGCGCATCGGCCGCAACACGCCAGACTCTTTGAGCAGCAGTTGTACGGCCAGCACGTCGGAAGCGGCGCCGGCCATGGAGATCACATAAGAACCGAGCGATGCGCCCGGTGCGGCAGCGATTTCCCGGCAGGTCGCCAGCACTTCAGCGGTGTCCGCCGATGGTTTGAAGTACGCCGGCAGCAACGGCCGGCGGTTGTTCAGTTCGCGCATCAGGAAAGCGATGCGCTCTTCCTCGCTCCAGTTCTCGTAGCGCCCCAGGCCCAGGTAATCGGTGATCTCGGTCATGGCCGCGGTATGTCGCGTCGAGTCCTGACGCACATCGAGCCGCACCAGGAACAGCCCGAACGTCACCGCCCGACGCAGGCAATCGAGCAGTGGCCCATCAGCGATCACGCCCATGCCGCACTCATGCAGCGAGTGATAGCACAGCTCCAGCGGATCGAGCAGTTCACGGTTGTTTTGCAACACATCGGCGGGGGCCGGCGTGGTCTTCGTCAAGGCGGCGTGGGCCCAGTTACGCGTCGCGCGCAGGCGTTCACGCAGCTGTTTAAGCACCGCGCGGTAAGGTTCGGCGCTGTCCCCGGCCTTGGCCTTCAAGTCGTCGCTGGCCTGCTGCATCGACAACTCGGCCGCCAGGTGATCGACATCGCGCAGGTACAAGTCCGCGGCCATCCATCGCGCCAGCAGCAAGACTTCACGGGTCACGGCAGCGGTCACGTTGGGGTTGCCATCGCGGTCACCGCCCATCCACGAGGCAAAGCGAATCGGCGCTGCCTCCAGTGGGAGGTGCAGGTCAGTGGCGTCATGCAGGGCTTTATCGGCCTTGCGCAAATAGTTGGGGATTGCCTGCCACAACGAATGTTCGATCACCGCGAAGCCCCATTTGGCTTCATCCACTGGGGTTGGGCGGGTGCGGCGGATTTCTTCGGTATGCCAGGCTTCGGCGATCAGGCGCTGCAACTTCGTGTGGATCTGTTCGCGTTCGGCAGTGGTCAGGTCGCGATGGTCCTGGGCGGCCAGTTGTGCGGCAATCGCGTCGTACTTCTGGATCAGCGTGCGGCGCGCCACTTCGGTCGGGTGCGCGGTGAGGACCAGTTCGATCTCCAGCCGTCCCAGTTGGCGGGCCAGGGATTCAGCGCCATGACCTTCAGCACTCAGGCGGGCGAGCAGTTCCGGCAGTACCCGCGCTTCGAACGGTGCAGGCTGCGACTCTTCGCGACGGTGAATCAGCTGATATTGCTCGGCGATATTGGCCAGGTTGAGAAACTGGTTGAACGCCCGCGCCACCGGCAGCAACTCTTCTTCGCTCAATTGGTTGAGGCTGGCGCTCAGTTCAGCGTCCATCGAACCGCGACGGTCGGCCTTGGCGCCCTTGCGGATTTGCTCGATCTTGTCGAGAAAACCGTCCCCGTACTGTTCACGAATGGTGTTGCCCAACAGCTCACCCAACAGGTGAACATCTTCGCGCAAGCGTGCATCAATATCGGTCATCAGCAGTTCTCCAGCGAAAATCCGGGTGTGCTTTGTCGTTAGAGAGTGCCGCTGTAAAGCGGTTCTTACAAGCGGACGACGACGGGAATGCTGTTTGCCTGAGAAAGTTTTGGGGATTGGGGATTGGGGTTGGTGGGGTACATATCCGTTTCTGTGGTGATGGCTGATCACGGTTTCGCTCTTACAGCGA
>NZ_LACH01000033.1:0-164 GCF_000968015.1 Pseudomonas fluorescens | reverse complement strand
GGCAACAGATCAAAATCAAAAACCACAGCCACGGCAAGATCAAAAGATCGCAGCCTCGTTTCACTCGACAGCTCCTACCGGGGGGAGCGGGTGTACGCACGCTCCTCACCACTCAACAGGCCGAGCGTTAGCTCGCCTGCAGCTTTTGATCTTGATGCACCGCC
>NZ_LACH01000032.1 GCF_000968015.1 Pseudomonas fluorescens | reverse complement strand
CGAGTCCATCCAATTACAGGTTTTGTACTGGTTCGGCTGTCAGGGCTGCCAATACGTCTGTTACCGACCCAAACTCCCGATCAACCCCCGGCAACACTGGCCGCTGCAAAACAATTACCGGCACCCCACGCTCCCGTGCCACTTCCAGTTTCGGTTCGGTCGCGGTGCTGCCGCTGTTCTTGCTGATCAGTACATCTATCTGCCGACGTTCAAACAGCGCACGTTCATCCTCGATCAGAAACGGCCCACGCGCGCCGATGACTTCGCAACGTTCGTTGCCGGGGTAAACGTCCAGGGCGCGCAAGGTCCAGAATTGCTCTGGCGGTATTTCATGCAGATGCTGCAAGGGTTCGCGGCCGAGGGTGAACAGCGGTCGCCGAAACGGTTTCAGCGCTTCGATCAACTCGGCCCAATCGCTGACGTCTCGCCAGTCGTCGTCGGGCTGTGGCTGCCAGGCCGGACGCCTCAGCGCCCAGCATGCAATGCCGCTCAATTGCGCGGCAGTGGCGGCGTTCTGGCTGATTTGTGCGGCGTAGGGGTGGGTGGCGTCCAGTAGCAGGTCGATCCCTTCATCCCGAATGAACTGCGCAAGCCCTTCGGCACCGCCGTAACCGCCAACGCGAACCTGGCAGGTCAGATCCGTCGGCACACGCCCGACGCCGGCCAGGCTATAGATGTGTTCTGGCCCGAGGGTCCGGGCGATGGCCAAGGCTTCTGTCACGCCACCGAGCAACAACACGCGCTTCATTGAAAAGCTCCCGCATGGCCGACAATCCCACCCTGGCGATCGATGGCAAATACTTCAACCTGAACCTGCGCCGGCACCACGCTGCGAGCAAAGTCCAGGGCGTGCTGACACACCGCATCACCCAGGGCGATCCCGGCAGCGCTGGCCATTGCCAAGGCTTGCTGGCTGGTGTTGGCTTCGCGAATCCCTTGCTGCAACGCCTCATCGGCACCAATCGCCGCCGCCCACTCGGCCAGTTGCGGCAGGTCGATGCTCGAATGTCGGCTGTGCAAATCCATGTGCCCGGCTGCCAGTTTGCTGATCTTGCCGAAACCACCGCAGAGGCTGAGTTTATCCACAGGCACTTTGCGCAGATGTTTGAGCACGGCGCCGACGAAGTCGCCCATTTCGATCAGGGCGATTTCCGGCAGATCATAGACCCGGCGCATGGTGTCTTCGCTGGCGTTGCCGGTGCACGCGGCGATGTGCAGGTAACCGTTGGTTTTGGCGACGTCGATGCCCTGATGGATCGAGGCAATGTAGGCCGCGCAGGAAAACGGCCGGACGATGCCGCTGGTGCCGAGAATCGACAGCCCGCCGAGAATCCCCAGGCGCGGGTTCATGGTTTTCAAGGCCAGTGCTTCACCGTCCTCGACGTTCACCGTGACCTCGAAACCGCCGTGGTAATCGAGTTCCTCGGCCAGCAGGGTCAAGTGGTCGGTGATCATCTTGCGCGGCACCGGGTTGATCGCGGGTTCACCGACGCCCAGCACCAGCCCCGGCCGGGTCACCGTGCCGACGCCGCGACCGGCATTGAAGCGGATACCCGGCTCGCTACTCAGTCGCACTTGGGAATAGAGCAGCGCGCCATGGGTCACGTCGGGGTCATCGCCCGCGTCCTTGATCGTCCCTGCTTCGGCGCCGTTGTCGATCAGACGACAGAACTCCAGCCGCATCTGCACCTGCTTGCCCTTGGGCAAAACGATCTCCACAGCGTCAGCACTCAGCCCGCCCAATAACAATCGTGCAGCCGCCAGACTGGTCGCGGTGGCACAGCTGCCCGTGGTCAAACCGCTGCGCAGCGGTGCGGGTTGTTCGGCGGTTTCGTCACGCATCGAAAGGCTTCGTCACTTCCAGCAAGGTAATCGGCAACGCCTGACGCCACGTATCAAAGTCCCCCAGCGGTTGCGCTTGGGCGATATGAATGCGCGTCAGCTCGCCGCCGTGCTGCTCGCGCCAGGCCATCAAGGTCATTTCACTTTGTAGCGTGACGGCGTTGGCGATCAGTCGGCCGCCGGGTTTGAGTGCGGCCCAGCACGTGTTGAGCACGCCCTCGCGGGTGACCCCGCCACCGATGAAAATGGCGTCTGGATCCTCGAGCCCGGCCAAGGCCAGCGGTGCACTGCCGCGAATCAGCTGCAGGCCGGGAACACCGAGGGCCTCTCGGTTGTGTTCGATCAACAGCTGCCGCCCTTCATCCGCCTCGATGGCCAGCGCCCGGCAACTGGGGTGGGCGCGCATCCATTCGATGCCGATCGAGCCGCTGCCGGCGCCGACGTCCCACAAGAGTTCACCGGGAATTGGAGCGAGGCGGGCGAGGGTGATTGCGCGCACGTCGCGCTTGGTCAATTGGCCGTCGTGCTTGAAGGCTGAGTCCGGCAGGCCGGCCAGTCGCGACAGGCGCGGCGTGTTGGGTTCGGCGATGCACTCGATGGCGATCAGGTTCAGATCGGCGATCACAGGATCGTTCCAGTCATTGGCGACACCCTCGATGCGTCGTTCGGCTGCACCGCCCAGATGTTCCAGCACGGTGAGGCGACTCGCCCCGAAACCGCGTTCACATAGCAACGCAGCGATCGCGGCCGGGCTCTGACCGTCGTTGCTCAACACCAGCAAGCGAACACCGCTGAACAACTGCGCATTGAGTGCGGCGATGGGACGGGCAACCACCGAAAGTGTCACCACATCCTGCAACGGCCAGCCCATTCGCGCCGCCGCCAATGAACAAGAAGAGGGCGCTGGCAATATCAGCATTTCATCGTTGGGCAGTTTCCGGGCAAGGCTTGCGCCCACGCCAAAGAACATCGGATCGCCGCTGGCCAGTACGCAGACCGGTTCGCCGCGCAGCGCTAAAACCGGTTCAAGGGAGAAAGGGCTGGGCCACAATTGCCGCTCGCCACGGATGCACACCGGCAGCAAATCCAGTTGCCGCTGACCGCCAATGATCCGCGAAGCGCGCAACAGAGCGTGCCGGGCGTTTTTGCCCAAGCCCTTGAAGCCGTCTTCACCGATTCCCACTACTGTCAGCCAGGAGGCCATGTTGTTCCTTAATCCAATGTTCAACGTCAAGGCGACATGATAACGCGGCTTCTGTCATCTGACGCAGGTCTATGGCCGGGAAAAGGTACTTCGGGTTGCAGACACTTAATGTCGACGAAAAATTGTCTGCTGTAATGATGGTTTTGGTAGTTTGGTTTTTGTTCTGGTTACGCAATCTTATATGTATTAAATATTTGGCCTGTCGTTGATGTTGGTCGCGACACTATCAAGGATGAAAGAAACTTATATGGATAACGTGTTAGCTGAAAGTGTCATCGAGCATGATGCGCTGATGATGAATAATGTGCTGCTGGTCGGCATTGCCGGCCAGACTATCGCCGACAATAGTTTTGTCAAAAATTGCATCTATCTGGCCCAGAATGGCGCGGATAAAGTCGCAAAGAGCGAGACGCAGCCGGGGCCTTGGTTCGATCATTACGCCGGTATATTTTGGTCAATGGAATGGAAACTTGCCGAGCCTGTCGAGTACATCATGCCGCAGTTTTCGGGCAGTTTGAAACAGGCTTGGTTGAACGTGGCACGTCCCTACCTTACGAGCGCTCAAATAGCGCAGGTGGGAGCAGTACTTGGAAAGCTGGAGAGTGACGCCAGGTTGCTGGCGAAGATTGCGGGTTTAAGTGGAAAAATAGCCGGATTCAACATCGTACCGTTCAGTTATAAACCCAACGGAGATCTGGAAATGGTGGTCAGTCATGTCAGGTTGATCAAGTTGGGCATCACTACACCCTATCTGTTCTGGACGATAGACCAGAGTCTGTCCCAATTGGATATCCGGATTCGGCGGTTGGAGATCAAGCGTCGAGACATGGACGCCATTCGACAACGCGTGGAAGATGCCACGCGAGCCCTTGCGCTCGAGTTCAGCGAGTACGAGCTCTAATCCACGCAGGCCGAAGCATTCTTTTGCTTGATCGATACGTTGGCAGCGTTTCCGACCGGCAGACTTTTCATGCGCTCGGGCAAAGCAGGCATAATGGCGGCCCTTCGCCTTTCACATGCATCCAGTCAGCCGGTCACTCATTGAACGAACGCCCGATGTCCAACGCTTTACGCCCCTCGGCCTGTCCGGGGTTGCTGCGTATCGTCCAGGCGCTGGACGGTGGGATCTGCCGGATCAAGCTTAATGGTGGTTCGATCATGGCAGATCAGGCCGATGCAGTGGCCGATGCCGCCGAACGGTTTGCCGACGGGGTGATCGAGGCGACCAACCGCGCCAATCTGCAAATTCGCGGGATCGGCAGTGAACAGGGCGCCTTGATCGATGGCCTGATGGCGGCCGGGTTGGGCCCAAGCACTGCCGCTGGCGACGATGTGCGTAATCTGATGCTCAGCCCGAGCGCCGGGATCGATCAGCAGATGCTGTTCGACACGCGACCGCTGGCCGAAAAGATCCTCGCCACGCTGCAAAGCCATGAGCGCTTTCACGACCTCAGTGCCAAGTTTGCCGTGCAACTGGATGGCGGCGAAGGCTTGGCGATGCTCGAGCATCCCCACGACCTGTGGTTGTCCGCCACTGAGCGAGAAGGCGAGCTGGTGTTTGCATTCGGTCTGGCAGGGTGTCCCGTGGATTCGCCTGCGGGCGCGGTGTCACTGGAGCAGGGCCATGCGCTGGTGGTCGGGGTGCTTGAATTGTTTCTCGACCTGGCGCGTCCCGACCAGACACGCATGCGGCATTTGCTCGCTGATTGCTCGCTCGACGGGTTTCTCACTTGTCTGGCCGAGCGTGTGCCGCTGATGCCCATCACGGGTTGGCAACGCAAGGTTAGTCCGAGTGTCTTGCACATCGGCGTTCATCCACAGCGCGAGGCCGAGCGTGTGTATATCGGCGCGGTGCCGCCTCTGGGTCGCCTCAATCCCGCGATGCTCAGAGGCGTCGCACAATTGGCACGCAATCAGGGCGATGGCAGCCTGCGTTTCACACCTTGGCAAAGCCTGTTGTTACCCGGTGTCCATGTCGACGACGCTCGCGAAGTTATCCACCGTCTTGAACAGCTCGGTCTGCGTTGCTCGGCCGACGAAGCCTTGGCGAATCTGATCGCCTGCACCGGCTCGACGGGTTGCGGCAAAGGCCTGGCCGACACCAAGGGCGATGCCCGGCAACTGGCCGCGCTGTTGCAACACCAGGGCCAGACACAGAACGTGCACCTGTCCGGTTGCTCACGTTCCTGCGCGGCCGCACACATCGCACCCATCACGTTGCTGGCGGTTTTTCCCGGTCACTACGACCTCTATTTTCGCGATGCAGCGCAGCCGGGTTTCGGCGCGCTGCACGCATGCAACCTTACTATTGAAGCGGTCGCAGCCTTGCTCGACGCCCGCTCACGGAGCCCCCTTGATGCTTGATTACATCCGCGACGGTCAGGAGATCTATCGCAACTCCTTCGCGATCATTCGTGCCGAGGCCAACCTCGAGCGTATTCCGGCCGATCTGGAAAAACTTGCGGTCCGTGTGATCCATGCTTGCGGCATGGTCGACGCCATCGACGGCCTGCAGTTTTCCGAAGGCGCAGGCAAGGCCGGACGTGATGCGCTGGCCGCCGGTGCACCGATCCTGTGCGATGCGAGGATGGTCAGTGAAGGCGTGACCCGCACGCGGTTGCCTGCGAACAATCAGGTCATCTGCACCCTGCGCGATGAAAGCGTTCCGGAGCTTGCCCGCGAGTTGGGCAATACTCGCTCCGCCGCCGCGCTGGAGCTATGGCGTCCGCACCTGGAAGGCAGCGTGGTGGTGATCGGCAACGCGCCGACCGCACTGTTTTATCTGTTGGAAATGCTCGACGCGGGCGCACCGAAACCGGCGCTGATTCTCGGTTTCCCGGTGGGCTTCGTCGGCGCCGCCGAATCCAAGGCAGCGCTCGCGGCGGACAGCCGTGGCGTGCCTTTCGTCATCATGCAAGGCCGGCTGGGCGGTAGCGCCATGGCCGCCGCCGCCGTCAATGCCCTCGCTACGGAGATCGAATGATGCAGCAACCTGGACGTTTGATCGGCCTGGGCGTCGGCCCTGGTGATCCGGAGCTGATTACAGTCAAAGCCCTGCGCCTGCTGCGTGAATCGCCGGTGGTGGCGTACTTCGTCGCCAAGGGCAAAAAGGGCAACGCCTTCGGCATCATCGAGGCGCATTTGCAGGATGCGCAAACGCTGCTGCCGCTGGTGTATCCGGTGACCACCGAAGCGTTGCCGGCGCCGCTGTCGTACGAACAAGTCATCAGCGATTTCTACGATGCGGCCGGCGAAGAACTCGCCGCGCACCTGGACGCTGGCCGTGACGTGGCGGTGATCTGCGAGGGTGATCCGTTCTTCTACGGCTCCTACATGTACCTGCACGATCGGCTGGCCGAGCGCTACGAAGCCGAAGTTGTGCCGGGCGTTTGTTCGATGCTCGGCGGTGCCTCGGTACTGGGCGCGCCGCTGGTGTATCGCAATCAGAGTTTGTCGGTGCTGTCGGGCGTATTACCTGCCGACGATCTCAAGCGGCGTCTGGCCGATGCCGATGCCGCCGTGATCATGAAACTGGGGCGCAACTTTCCCAAGGTCCGTCAGGTGCTCGAAGAACTCGGGCTGGCGGAACGTGCGTTGTACGTTGAGCGCGCGACCATGGCCAACCAGAAAATCGTCCCGCTGGATCAGGTCGAGCCGATGTCCTCGCCGTACTTCTCGCTGATCATTGTGCCCGGCGAAAGGTGGCAAGGCTGATGTCCCGTCCAGTTCCGGCGATTGTCATTCTGGGCAATGGCAGCCTCGCGACCGCGCGCAAGATTGCGCAGTTGTACCCTGGCGCATTGATCCATGGCCTGGCCGAGCGGGTGGAAGGCGCGGACCGCGTCTATCACGAGTTCGGTGCCACCTTGCGTGAGTTCTATCAGCAGGACACGCCGATTATCGCGTTGTGTGCGGCCGGCATCGTGATCCGAACGCTGGCCTCGCTTCTGCTGGAAAAAGGCGCTGAGCCGCCGGTGCTGGCCGTGGCCGAAGACGGCAGCGCCGTGGTGCCGCTGCTCGGGGGGCTCGGTGGCGTGAACGTCATGGCGCGCGAGATTGCCGCTGGTCTCGAGGTTGCTGCGGCGATCACCACCAGCGGTGAATTGCGCTTCGGCACCTGCCTGCTCAATCCACCCAGCGGTTACGCCCTCGGCGATCTGGAACTGGGCAAGCGCTTCGTCTCGGATTTGCTCGCCGGCCAAAGCGTACGCGTCGAAGGGACTGCGCCGTGGCTGGCGCAAGCGCAGTTGCCGCAAGATCCTCAAGCGCAGCTGTCGATCCATGTCGGTCATGCCGAGCGGACACCGGCAGCCAATGAATTGAGGATCTACCCGCGCAATGTGTTGGTGGCGGTGAGCGGCGAGGTGACGGGGCTGCCAGGCGCGATTCGCACGGCCCTGCATCAAGCGAAAATCGCCGTGCAATCGGTGGCGTGCCTGTTGGCCAGCGATCTGCACATGGCCAACACGACATTGCGCGAAGCGGCACTTGAACTGGGTGTGCCTCTGCGGTTTGCGTCGGTCAGCGGCGGCGTTAGCGAGTTGTCCCGCCACACCGTGCCGAACGCTAGCATCGTGTCAGCGGATACCGGCATTGCCATCGCGGTGGCCACTCAGCCGCTGGACGCTGCGCAGATCGGCCGTGCACGCGGTCGTTTGGCGGTGATCGGTCTGGGGCCGGGCGCCGCCGAACTGATGGTGCCAGCGGTCAAGGCTGAACTGGCCAGGGCCACCGACGTACTCGGCTACGAAACCTACGTGCGCATGGCCGGGCCGTTCCGTGAAGATCAGGTGCTGCATTGCACCGACAACCGCGAAGAAATGCAGCGTGCCCGCCACGCCTTCGAGTTGGCGGCGCAAGGTCGTTCGGTGATTGTGGTCTCGTCCGGTGACCCCGGCGTGTTCGCCATGGCGGCGGCGGTGCTTGAAGCGTTGCATGAGTCGAGTGAGCCGAGCTGGCACAGCGTCGATCTGGAAATCCTGCCGGGTGTTTCCGCTTCGCTGGCGACTGCTGCGCAGGCCGGTGCGCCGTTGGGGCATGACTTCTGCGTGATGTCGCTGTCGGACAACCTCAAGCCTTGGGCGATCATCGAGAAGCGCCTGGACCTGGCCGCCGAAGCCGATCTGGCGTTGGCGTTCTACAACCCGATCTCGCGTTCACGTCCATGGCAATTGGGTCGGGCCCTGGAGATTGTCGCGCAGCACCGCACCGCTGAAACGCCGGTCGTATTGGGTCGCGACATTGGTCGCCCGGGCCAGACCTTGCGCGTCACCACGCTGGGGCAGTTGACCCCCGACCAGGTCGACATGCGCACCATGGTGCTGATCGGTTCCTCCACCACCTGCGTGTTCCCGCGTGCCGAGGGTGGCGAGTGGGTGTATACGCCTCGTTGGTACGGCGACAAGCCAACTTCGTGAGTGTCGGCGGCCTCGTCCTGAGGCCGCTTTTATACCTGACTGTTGTTAATGAAGACGTAGTGCTTGCGGCCGACAGTTCGATGTCTTGATGTAAGTTAATATTTGATTTGGACGTAAGGTCGCTATCGTATTTATTGATGGTCGAGCATTTTGTTGTCTTTCTTTTGTTGTTTGGGTGGGTGTTTAAGTTTCTGAATGTTCGGTTGGTCATCAATTGTTTGTTTTCTGTTTTGAGGCTGTAAGTGCGTTCGGCTAGTGTTGTTTGAGGTCGGATGGTTTCTGCATCTTAGTGGGATGCCAGCACTTAATTTTTACAAGGAAGTACTTTATGGGTGAGCAAGCAGTCGGCCGTGTGAACGGCTACGTCAGTTTTATTGATCTTTTTAAATTGTCTGATCTTGAGCAGGCATTGCAGGAGCATAAAGGTACCGACAAGTACGACGCGGTGTTTCGGTATTACTTCGCGTGTGTCGGCGTGCTCGATTTTCCGAGAATGCTGCCACCGCTAGGCTTGCTGCGCGAGGCGCTTGAATCTTTTGTTGAACCCACGAGCCGGCATCGACGCGCGGCGGGGATGGAACCGCCAATGGCGCCGGAGGGCGCTGCGACGCCGGGCCTGGCTGAAATCAGCAACAGGGTCGAAGGCTTTCATGCACGCCTGTCCGACAGCATCGAACAGCTGACTGCCGTAGCAACCGAAGTACCGAAGAATATGCACTTCGTATGGCTGGGAGGTGGCCTGGGGGACATCCAGCGCGACTACATTAATGTCTGGAAGAAGGTTCTGGTCGAGCAAGACTATGCCGTTAAACTCTGGTACGACAGCGATGCACTACTGGCTTATGAAACCAACCGGATTATTGTCGAGGCGGCGAAAGCCGATGCAATGGTTAATGGCGGGCATAGCAGCGAATCGGATCTTGATCTTGTTAGTCTGTATGAGGAACGAGCCATTGTTCTGAAGCAACAAATGTTTGCACATGTCAACAAGGCAGTAGAACGCGGTGTTCGCGCGGATGATGCACGAATTGATCTTCTGGTTCGTGGGTATGGCCAGAAGGAAGCGACACTGAAAGCCTTGCGGGAAAAGAATAGCCAAAGTATTTCCGCACTGGGCGAGGGGGGTGTGGAACTTCGTGATTTAGCGGCGAATGAAACACCGCTGCACTTGCAGGATATCTACCAACGGGAAATCAGTCTGCGAGGCAATTTTGCCGCCGCCTCCGATGTTGTGCGCATCGAGGCCTTGGATGCCGAAGGCGGAAGTTACGCGGATGTCGATAACCTGCCACCGCTTCATGAAGTGTTGGGCGATGTGGACATCAGTCAGTTCGGCACCGATGCGCGCCTGGGCATATTGCAATTGTTGCTGGATCAAAACCCGGAATGGATGCCTGGTCGTGAGGCATCAAGAAGTAAGTACACCAATTATTTTGAGCGCATCCCTGAAGAACATCGCCCGGCGCTGGAACGGTTCGCCAAAAGTCGCCCGCAGTTGAACAGTGTCTTTCGCGCGCCCGCAGAACGCCTCGTTCGTCCCGATGGACTGCGAGCGGTTTCCGAGCGGAACAGCCTGAGCAATGCGTTTCTAATGGCTCATCCCGGATCGGCGATGTTGGGCGCCGTGATCGATCGATTCAAACTCAACTATGAGATCGTTGATGCCACGGCCCGTTTGGCCATGGAGCGCCAGGTCGCCGCTACCGACTCTGAGGCGATAAGTCATATAGCGTTGGAGGTCGTCGAAAAAAAGTTCGGCCCATTGCACGCTCTGCCGGCGGATGCAGAGCTCGCCCTGTATTTTCTGGCAAAAGCTGCAACCTTTTACTACAGCGACGGCATTCGCCCGCAAAGCGAAGTGACCATCTATTTGACCGGGCCCGCAGCGATGCGCGATGCGCTCGCTGATTACGCCAAGATGCACTTCACCCCGAGTGCAGCGGGCGCCTGGCGAAAAGACGTGGCTATTGACCCCGCCGCTACGGTGAACCGGGCCACCGAGGAGGAGCTGGACCACTCCTGGAAAGAAAACGAAAGTGACACCGTCGAATGGCTCAAGAACGAAAAACAACGTTGGGAGGCCGGGCAGTTCAAAGCACGTTACGTGGGCAAAGTGGATCAGTTGTTAAAGAGTCAGACGATCCATTTCGACCATGGCTGGCCTGTTATCGAAGGTCGACATGTGTTGTCGACCGAATTGCTGCAATCCCTGGCACAGCACCTTGGCGAACCGTTTTTGCGTGCGATGAGTCAGCGGGCCACCGGTGGGGTGACTTTCGACAAGCCGTTGCAGCTGAGTTTTGACGAGCGTCAATCTATTCTCGCGCAGGAGATCGCGCTCCCGCCGTCGTTGGTCGGTGACCCGGCAACAGCGGATTTACCCCTGGATGAATTGCTTCACCGAATCGGCCGAGGCGCTTTGCAGGTTGAACAGCTTGACCCCCTGCAACGGTTGTTGATCGGTTCGTTGCTGGGCGCTCGGGCCATGGATCAGCGCAACTTTGATCACGTCAGCGCACGGCTGGAAAACCTTGCCAACAACGTCTCTGAACTGGGCGTGTCTCACCGTTACGGGGCTATTGAGCGGGAGCTGTTCAAAGAGAATCACCCAGCGTTCGTGGCAGGTTTGGCCAGTGCCTCGACGCCCACCGTAGCGTTGTCCGAGACCAGCATCGAACTGAAGAAGCAGGCGCTCGAGCAGCCACTGACTTTGCTGCAATGGGGGCGTCAGGTTGCCCGTATTCAGCAGATAGCAAAACTCGAATTCCGTGACCGTATTGGCGAGCGGATGACCGATGTGCTGGAAAGCTTCAATCACGGCAGTTTCAAGTTGGTCCCGCAGGACTTGTTGCTTCAGGGGACCGGTGACCGTATCGCCGGGCGTTGTTACCCGTTGGCACTGGCCATGGCAGCGGCCATGAGTAAAGGGAGCGATGCGGCCAACATTCTGCGTGAGCGGTTCTACCTGGCGGTCATTGAGCCCGACACCAGCGATTCCAAGGCGTTTGTGAGCATTCTCGAAGAGTTACGCGATACCGACATCCATGACCTGGGCGGGGCGATGGTGCGTTCGGATCTGACCCAAGTCATTGCGACGCTCGAAGGAAAAAACGGCACCAGCACGCTGATGCTCAACTCTGACAACCATTCCATGCTGGTGGCCAAAACGTCCAATGGCGGGCGCAGCACGTACCATTTCTACGATCCGAATTTTGGTGTTTTCGAATTTGATTCCGCCAAAGCGTTCAGCGAAGCGCTGACACATTTTTTCGTTCGACAGGAAATGGCCAGGCATTACGCAGCCTATGGAGAGGTCGCTCGTCCGAGCTTTGATTTGATTGAACTCGACGCTACCCGACTCAATGAAAGGGTGCTGTCGTCGGGTGTCCAGGTGTCCAGTCTTTCCGAGTCGGGCGGCCTGCCTGAGCAGGTGCCGCGGGTAAGACAACGGCTGGCGAGTGCCCGGGGGCAGTCGCTGGTCAACAATGCAGCGCTGGGCAGTTCATTGCTGGAACTGGACGCGCACTGGTGGGGTGGGCAGATCGCGCAGGCGACCCGGCAGTTGCAGGAGCAACACGGGTTGCCGCCGGGCGCTGTTGCGTTGTTCGAGACGCTGGAGATAACCCCGGCAGGAGAATACAAAATCAGTCTGGTCAACACCGATGCCGCGAAGACCATTGTGCGTGTGACCACCGATGATCATCGACTCCTGAGGATTAAAAACTTCCTCTCGGAAACCTTCCATTCGTTAGCCGCTCGCCCGCGTGCGCCGGTCAATCCGCTTGATCCGACGGACGCCGGCAGCGTTCATACGCTCAATGCCGGTTTCACCATACAGGCCCTGATGAATGCGCTGCGACATCACGAGGGCGCGGCCAGCGGTGGTGACAAGGCCCTGACCACCGCTATTCGCCTGCATGCCTACGTCAACTATGCCCAACTGGCCCATGGCAACGTAGTGGATTTGCTTGGCGTTGTGAAACTGGTGCGTCAGGCACTGGACGATGTAAAGCTGATCGCCCGTACCAGCGCACCGTTGGTGCAAAAGGCCTTGGGGCATATCGCCAATGAAGGCGTCGGTACTGTGCTGGGGCTGGTGAATGTCGGGTTTGATATTTATCAGTTAAGCCACGCCACCAATGACAGTGAAAAGACGCAGTTCGGAACGCAGTTGGCCTTTGACTCCGCGAGTGCGGTGGTAGGCGCCGCCGGTCTGGGGGCGGCACTGGCTGGCGCGGGTACGGTGGCCGGGGTGCTTGGGGGTGTTGGGGTGATTCTGGGTGGGCTGGCGGTGGGCGTTACGGCGCTGGCCGAAGGCTTTGCGACGATTGCGGAGGAAGCCAAGGAGGTCGCGCTGTTTTTTGATGGGCTTGAAAAGGCGTATCAACAAGGCGGCTATTACCTGGACAAGGCGTCGAATGCCTGGATTGCGCATCCCTTGCTGGTGTTTGCCGATTTGGATTTGCGCGCATCCACCGTCCATTTCGACAGTCCGAAACTGTTCCCGCTTCGGGATCATTTCGGGGTTCCGGATTTCGATGTGGATTACAACCGCGCCATCGATATTCGTCAGGGCCTTGAGTTGCCGGACTCGGCGCGTTTCTCACCGCAGGCCGGACAGACAATCGTTCTGCCCTGCAGACCCAGGACCTGGTACGGCTATCAATACAAGTTGCTGCCGTTTGTCACGTTTCGTCATGCCGGCGGGTACGACACGGCACGTCGACTGGAGAAAAAGAACGAACAGGGGCAATGGCAGTTTCTGTTCTCGTTCTATTCGTTTCCCGGCGAGTACGTGGTCAACCGGCTGAACCCGGTCTACAAACCAACGGTATTCAATGTACGGCTCGATAACGTCGAGCGTTCACTGGCGGTACCTGTGCTGCCGAAGGCGTGGCATGGCCTGGTGTCCTACCGGGTAGAAGGTGCAGGCGCTCAATGTTCCATGCTGCTCAATCCTGGGGTGAGCCTTGAACTCGCCGCACCCGGTCACACGGCCATGCAATGGGTGCTGCTGACGCCTTGGCTGGCGGAGACAGACATCCAGATAGAAGCCGGGGGGCGCCTTGTTTCGCAGACGCTGGATGTGACGTTCAGTGGCGGCGGCGTTCACCATGTATTGCTTAAGCTGGCGGGTAACAAAATCGTGCTTGTAGATCTTGCTGCCCGGCGGCTGGAGGTGGTCGAAGAGGAGGCCAATCCGGCCCTCGGGGAACAAGCGTTGCTGGATCACTTCAAGACACTGACCCATGAACATCGCCTGGCCACGTCTTACACCCCCGTTCGCAACTTCGTGGTGCCGTTCGAAAAGCCGGACGAACCCAGGACGGTAGTCGCGTATTACGACTCGGCACAGGATCGTTTTCTGTACATCCGCGACCCGAATGTGCTGTTGGCCGATGAGGCCGTGTTAGGGGCCGTGGTGGAGGGTTCGGCTTACTTCTATCACCCCGAGACTTTCTATGTCTGGCAGGTCGATGCGAACACCGGCACGCTGGTTCAGCGCTATCGTTTGCTTGTAGGAAATAGCATGGCGATTGTCCGCTGCGAGGCCGTGACCAATGGCGGCATTCAGATCGTGCAGCAGATCACTGGAAAGGACGGCCAGCGCGATGAACTGACCTATGTGATCCATGATCGTGCCATGTTGCTCAGCTCGATCACCCGCGGTCAGGATCCTGCGCTGCAGGCTGTTTTGAAGGCTGACACGCTGACGAACTGGAAGCAGGTACTGGGCGACTATTTCTTGCCGGCAGAGTCCGCCAATACCGTTAACTGGCGTCCCGGTGCACTGGTTTCGATTTGTTGGCAGATCGATGACACGTGGCGGGATATGGTCTGGGTGCGCAACGGTGATGGGTTGATTATTCGTGCGCCTGCCAGGCGTCACCACGTGCGGGGATGGGCAGACTCGATCAAGGCCTTGAATGAGCTTCTGCTCATCGCCCCTGCCGGTGCCGAGGGCGAAGTGTTCGTTACCTACGACAAGCCTCACGCAAGGCTCGTGCGACAGCAAAGGTCGATGGTGGAGGGGCGTGCACAATGGTCGTCCAGAGAAATCGCCCCACCTGGGTTGAACAATGTTATCGCCGTTGAACGGGACTATCTCGCCCTGACCGACTCTGGTCTGTTCTTTGACATTACACCGGACGGGAATCTGAGATTCGGCGGGCTGACCGAGCACTGGTTCAAGGGCAAAACCCAGTGGTGGTCGGCGCTGGCAACAGTTGCGTTGCAATACCCGGTGCCGAGTTTTGCCATCCTGGGTTTGGCCGGTTTCAAGGGCGGTTTGTGCGCCTGGTACCTGGGAGGGCGGCTGCTGCTCGCTGAAATGGGGCGCGGTAAAGAAGTACGGCTACTGAGTATTACGCCAGACAATCAGGCCACCTGGCTGTTTGATCTTTCCACCGGCAAGATTGTCCGTCAGGGTTTTATCGATCCAGACCACTTGAGCACGGCATTTGGCCAGGGAACGAAACTGTTACTGGCTGAGGCATTGCCAGCCCCGACGCAGGAATGGGCGAACTGGACCTTTAGTGACGTAACAGTGGAAGGCGCTGGCCTGAGGGCAACGACGCTTGAAGGCGTGGAGGTGGATTTAGAGCACAACGAACCGGTACGGATTACGGGCGTTAACAGCCATTGGGTCGCTGCACTGGAAGGTGAATTGAGTGAGGGGCTGGCGGCGCTGGCGAAGGAACATCGATGCGCCGATTTTCTGTCCGTCGAAGACCCCGACTACCAACAGTGGTACGTGGTCCGGACCGGACGGTTGATCCGCATTCCGAAGACCGCTATTGCTGCGCAATTCACGCTCGTCGGCACTCAGCATCAAACCAATGTGATGCTGCATGACCGTGGGGATGGTTTTTTGCACACCTACCCGCAAAACAACAGGGTCGGGCCGCTCGACTATGTCGAGCGAAACGCCGAAGTACTGGTGGTCGAGGGATCGAAAACGCGTACGGAGCTGCTCCCGTTGATTGCCGATGATGTCAGCATCCTGGTGCTCAAACTGGGTCAAGGGGCAACGACGAGTCGGCTGAGCAGGGCGGCTTGGTTGAAACTTGAGTCCGTCATCGTCGACTGCCGATACCCGCTTGATCACCGGCCCTTGGTTCCGGGCAAGCTGATTCTGGACGCCTCGGTAACGGATCAGTTGTGGGTAAGCCTGGTCGACGAACACTTGGTGATGAATGGCTTGGACAGCGGGCACAGCCTGATCTTTCGCGGAGTTTACTCATCGGATGTGACGTTGTGCGGTGATGTGTTTCTTGCGCTCAGTGGCTATCGATCGTGTGCGGTATCGGAAATAGTGGCCGAGTTGCTGAGGCAAAAGGGCGCTGCCGGCAGTGCCACGTTAAATGAGCTGATGTCGCATGATCAGGTCGAAGTGATCGCAGAGCCGGCGTTTTAGGACGTAGCGTTCTCTTGGCCGCTTATGGCACGAGGTAACCTTTCACACCTGTGAAGATAATCTGTGCCGCCAGCGCGCACACAAACAACCCCATCAACCGGCTGACGATCTGTAAGCCCTGGTCGCCGAGAATGCGCTCGATGCGGTTGGACAGATAAAGCACCACGCCGACCGTGAAACTGGCCAGGGCAATACTGAGAATGGCCGTGAGTTTGTCGTCCCAATGAGGCTGACTCACGCCCATCACCAGCAAGGCGCCGATAGTGCCGGGGCCGACCGTCAGGGGAATCGTCAGCGGGACGATGGTCACGTCCTGCTGCACGTTGTCGGTCTGCACGGCCGACTTGCCCTGGGCCATGCCCAGCGCCGAGATGAACAACACACTGCCGGCGCCGATGCGGAAGGCGTCCACGGTAATGCCAAAGACACTGAAAATCACTCGCCCGAACAGGTACAGCAAGACGCTGGAGACCAGGGTGGCAGTCGCCACTTTCCAGGCCAGTCGGCGTTGTTCCTTGCGCGAATAACCGCGGGTCAGGCTGATGAAGCAGGACAACACGAAGAACGGGCTGTAGAGCACCAGCATCTTCAGGTAAACGCTGAACAACACGTGGAGCATGGTTTCGGCTCGCATCAGGAGAGGGGTGACGGGGAGTCTATCAGTCAGTTAATTGCTTGGGGATTTGAGTTGTGGCGTACGCGACAATTAATTTTTCTGTTGGGCGTTTTTATAGTCGAATGGGCGTCTTGTAAGTTGCATGGTTTGGTTGGGTTTAATGTTACAGATTTGAGTTTGTCGTTGTTCGGTTGTTTGGTTATTGTTTTATCGCAAGTTCATGAGGAACTTGTCTGGTATTTTTAAAAGGAATTCGTTATGTATAATCAAGCTGTTCGTGAAAGTTATGTTGCCGCCTGTATTGAAGCGATTGAAGAGTGTGAGCTCGATGAGCAGGTGATTATTCGTCCTCGTCGCATGATGGTTGTGGGCGACGACATTGAAGCGCCGTCGAAAGGTTCAATTGTGGGCGAAGGCACATTGGGTTTTGCTGGCAAACTCAGTGCCGTAAACAAGTCGGATGCTGAAAACGCCTTTCTGTTTGCAACCCGTGCAGCGAACAAACTCTACCCTCAAGAACATCAGGGCAAAGAGTGGTATTTGAGGTTCCGGGAAATCATGACCATCGCAGGCTGGACACCTGTCAGCAAGTACTATAGTGGCCTGCAAGTCGGCGGCACCAGCGTGCGGATGGACAAACTGGTGCTGGAGATTCTCGGTTCGGTGGTTGCCGGCGTTGCATTGCCTGGTCCATCGACCGCGTTGATGCTCAAGGTCGCGGGGGATGCAATCGCTGCCCTGCAAAAGCGTGACACGGCTGCTCTGACTGTTTATGAGCGAAATCTGCTGGAAAACGGCGTAGGCGGAATCTCGGCCGGCGCGTGTGTCGAAGTCGAAGGTGAGGCCATCATGGCCGTCGGTGCAGTGCGTTTTCTTCGCAAGAACTACTCGACCAAAGTGATGTTCGTGGATGTGGATGTCCGTAATGTGGACCTGTATCGCGGCGAAACGGTATTTGCCAAAAATACATTGGTTGCTGACGCAGTTCGTGAATCGGTCAAGAGCAAGCTGATCCCGCATAAAGACCAGATCGCAGACATTGATATCTAATTGATCTGAATCGGCAGCCGGTTATCGGCTGCCTTTTTTTATTGTCGAGGGAGTTGATATGAGTTGCGAATATTCTGTATTGATCGTTGGGGCTTGTGTCGTGATTATTCCGGCCGCGGATGGGGCGACCCAATATAAGGATCTGGTCGATTCCGTGTTGCTGGCGCAATTGATTGCCAATAAGAAAATCGAAAAAGCTCCGGATATCGACTGGTACAACGCCTATGTGGAATTTCTGGATGACTACTGGCTGCGACATTCAAGAGCAAGACAGGAATGGCCTGTCGCACAAGATAGCGTCGAGTGTGTCGGCGACTGGGTCATCGCATCGTTGTTCAAAGATGCTGTGAACAAAAGAGGCGCAGCGGCTGCAACGTTGCAGCGGCTGACAAGGCTGTCCGGCACCGAACCCGCAATAGAGTTGCTGCGCGGGCACATGCAGAGAATTTCCACGGGGGAGCCGGGGGATGTGCTTTCACCTGCCATGGCTGTGCGTTTGCTAGTAGTTGTAGCGTACACGCCGACATCCGTCACAAGCGTGTACATGGACCTTAAGACTGACCAGGGCCTCGACTCCAACCCGTTGGCCCAGCGCTACCAGGCCAAGGATGTACGAGGCAATGTTTGCATGCGCTACGCCGACGCCAACTTATCCGAAACGCTCTACGGCCCCGTGCGCGACGCGATTGCCTTGAAAGTCAAAGACAGGCTCGAGGACAACGTTGCAATGTTGACACTGACCGATGAGGGTTCGGACAAAGGGTTCTGCGCAGCAGATTGAGTCATGGCCGAGCAGGCGCCACACGCCTGCTCAAAAGGTCGACGCCGTGCGGTTCTGCTGATCGCGCTGAGCCACCCAATGTTCGATCAGGTCACGCAGTTGCGACAGCTCGACCGGTTTGGCCATGTGCCCGTCCATGCCGGCCTGGCGCGCGCGCTCTTTGTGCTCGGCAAGGATGTGCGCGGTCAGCGCCACCACGGGGGTGCGAATCCGCTGATTACCGACTTCCCAGGCACGCAATTGCTGAGTCGCGGAGAAGCCGTCGAGGATCGGCATTTCGCAGTCCATCAGGACCAGGTCATAACGCTGGGCTTTCATCGCCTGCAAGGCTTCTTCGCCATTGCTGGCGGTATCCGGTTGCAGGTTGAGCTTGCCTAGCATGCCGCGAATCACTTTGGTCGAGATGCTGTTGTCTTCGGCCACCAGGATGCGGAAATCACTGGGTACCTTAACCGGTAAGGTCGGGCCGGTGGGCAGGTGATGGGAGATGGAAAGGCCCTTGTTTCGTTGGTTCAGCTCATCGGCCAACGTTGTCTTGAGGGTGTAACCGGCCACCGGTTTGGCGAGGATGCGTTTGATCCCGGAGTTGCGCGCGATGATCTTGCTGGGCGCATTGCTGATGCCAGTGAGCATGATCAGCAGGATGTCGTGGTTCAGGCTCGGGTCTTCCTTGATCTTGGCGGCCAGTTGCATGCCGGTCATGCCGGGCATGTTCTGGTCCAGCAGGACCACGTCGAAGTAATCGCGCAAGTGAGCCTTGGTGCGCAGCAGCGCCAGCGCTTCCTTGCCGGACGCTACGGCACTGACATTCAGGCCCCAGGCGGTGCACTGTTGCACCAGCACTTTGCGGCAGGTGTCGTTATCGTCCACCACCAATACCCGTGCACCCTGCAGGGGGCCATCAAGGTCAGACGTCGGGTGTTCGAGGCGGTCAGGGTCCAGCGGCAGTGTCAGCCACAAGGTGCTGCCCTGATTGGCGCCGCTCTTGATCCCGAACTCCCCTTGCATCAAGCGAATCAGCTGACGGGCGATCACCAGTCCCAGGTTGCCTCCCAAACGGGTGGCCGAGAGGAAGTGCTTGCTGTGCAGTTCGGCGTGCATCAATGCGTCGCGTTCTTCGGCGTCCATCGGCTCGCCGCTGTCCTGCACGGCAATGCGCAAGCGCGGTTTGGCACTGCGCTCATCGAGCGCGACGACGATCAGGATTTCGCCTTCGTCGGTTTTTTTCAGGGCGTTTTCCAGCAGGCTCAGCAGGGTCTGGCGCAGGCGAGTCGGGTCACCGCTGATGACGCGCGGCACTTGCGGCTGGATAAAGCTGATCAGCTCGACGTTCTGCTGTTCGGCCTTGGCGCGGAAGATGCTCAGGCAGTCTTCGATCAGTGCGTTGAGGTCGAACTGCACATCGTCCAGTTCGATCTGCCCGGACTCGAGTTTGGAGATGTCGAGAATCTCGTTGATCAGTGTCAGCAGTTCGTTGCCGGCACTGTGGATGGTCTGCACGTAGTCGCGCTGCTTGACCGAGAGCGGCGTGCCCAGCAGCAGTTCGGTCATGCCCAGCACGCCATTCATCGGGGTACGGATTTCGTGGCTGATTTTTGCCAGGAATTCGGCCTTGGCGTTGATCTCGGCGTTGCTGGCGGCCAGGTCGCGGCTGACGCTGAAACGGTCTTCGGTGATGCTGCGCTGACGTTCGCTCAGCGCAATGCTCATCAACACGCCGCTGATGCAGATCAACCCCAGCAGCGTCATGATCAAGCCCTGCGGTGCGACAAGGGTCAATCCCAGCAGTGCCGGCAACATGATCAGAGTGCCGATGTTGAACACCACCATCGCCGCGACGAACAGGCGCGCCGGGCGATAACCTTTTTGCCAGTGATAGGCGCTGACGAACAACATGCTCAGACCTGCCAGAGCGACCAGGGCGTAAGTCATGATGTTCAGCGGCAGCGTGTTGACGAACAACAGCAGCAAGCCGCAGACCACGATGAACAGAATGTCCCCCAGCAGCAGCTTGTTCAGCGGGTGCGGGCCGAGTGGGGCGAAGAAGCGATAGGCGAACATCAGGCCGCACGGCGCCGTCAGCAGCAAGGCGAGGTAGGCGCCGGGTGTCTGCACTGCGTGCCAGTTCGGCAGCCAGGGCCCTGCCAGATTCAGCAACAGCAACAGGCTGAGCATCAACAATGCTTCGCATCCGGCCAGCCAGAGACTGCTGCGTGAGCGGGTATAGGCGTAGCGGACGAGGCTGTGCACGATCAGCATCGCGATACAGCCGAACAACAGTCCGTAGATCAGCGTCCGATTCTGATTGGCCGCGGTCATGACCGCCGACTGCAGGGTGATGTGAGGCCTCAACTGATGGTCGGAGACCAGTCGCAGGTAAACGTCGAGAGGTTTTTCGTTTTGCGGCAGCGGCAACATGAAGTCGCTGCTGGGCAGTGGCCGTTCAGCCTGGGGCTGGCCGGTGCCGGTGTTCAGTTGCTCGATCAGCGTGTCGCCGTCCAGCACATACAGATTGAGGTGCGACAGATCGGGAGCGAACACCCGCAGCAACTGTTCATGCTTGCCGGGAGCGAGTCTGAAACGCAGCCATAACGCGCCATCGGGCTCGGCGGCGGTGAGGCGGTCGAGTTCAATGGGGCTGAATTGATTGGTGTAGCGAGCGGAACGGATGTCGCTGAGCTGCAGGTCACCCTGTTCGTCGAGCAATACCGCCCAGCCACTGCCTTGCGCGGCCTGGGCCGGGAGCATCATGCAGAGCAAGGTCAGCAGAGTGACGGTGAATCCTATGGCAATCCTGAGCCAGCGCACGGCGAAATCCCTTCGTAGGTTAATGCCAGAATATAACTATGCGCGGCGCCGGAATAGTCCGGCAAGGGCCCGAAGCCCTTGCCTGGCCGAATGGCGTTCTTATTCCTGATTTTCGCCACGCTCGCGGGCAATGGCACGGTAGCCAATGTCCTTGCGATAGAAACAGCCTTCCCAGTCAATTTTCGCCGCCAGCTTGTAAGCCTGCTGCTGAGCGGCATCGACGCTGGCCCCCATTGCCGTGGCGCAGAGTACCCGACCACCGGCCGTCACCACTTGACCGTCCTTGAGTGCAGTACCGGCGTGGAAGACTTTGCCTTCCAGTGCTGCAGCTGCATCGAGACCGTTGATGGCAACGCCTTTAGCATAGTCACCAGGATAGCCGCCAGCCGCCAGCACGATGCCGACGCTCGGACGCGGATCCCATTGTGCTTCGACCTTGTCCAGGGCTTGCGCCAGCGCCGCTTCGACCAGCAATACCAGGCTCGACTGCAAACGCAGCATCACCGGTTGGGTCTCAGGGTCGCCGAAACGGCAGTTGAACTCGATAACTTTTGGGTTACCGGCTTTGTCGATCATCAGGCCGGCGTACAGGAAACCGGTGTAGACGTTGCCTTCATCGGCCATGCCGCGCACGGTTGGCCAGATCACCAGGTCCATGACGCGCTTGTGCACTTGCGCGGTCACGACCGGGGCAGGGGAGTAAGCACCCATGCCACCGGTGTTCGGACCGGTGTCGCCGTCGCCGACGCGTTTGTGGTCCTGGCTGGTGGCCATCGGCAATACGTTCTTGCCGTCGACCATGACGATGAAGCTGGCTTCTTCGCCATCCAGAAACTCTTCGATCACCACGCGCGAACCGGCGTCGCCGAATGCGTTGCCCGCGAGCATGTCGCGTACGGCGTCTTCGGCTTCGGTCAGCGTCATGGCAACGATCACGCCTTTACCGGCGGCCAGGCCATCGGCCTTGATCACGATCGGTGCGCCTTTTTCACGCAGATATGCCAGGGCAGGCTCGATCTCGGTGAAGTTCTGGTAGTCGGCGGTCGGGATCTTGTGGCGCGCCAGGAAATCCTTGGTGAAGGCTTTCGAACCTTCCAGCTGAGCAGCGCCAGCGGTCGGACCGAAGCAATCCAGGCCACGGGAGCGGAACAGGTCGACGACACCCGCGACCAGCGGCACTTCCGGGCCGACGATGGTCAGGGAAACGTTTTTCTCGGCGAAGTCTGCCAGCTGCTCAAGGGCCAGCACGTCGATAGCGACGTTCTCGCACTTGGCTTCAATGGCGGTGCCGGCGTTGCCCGGAGCCACGAAAACTTTCTGCACACGCGGATCCTGAGCCACTTTCCAGGCCAGGGCGTGTTCACGGCCACCGCTGCCAATGATCAAAACATTCATTTCAAAAACCTCGGATGACGCTAATTCTGTAGGCAGCACTGAAGCTGCTTTTCTGTGGGAGTGAGCCTGCTCGCGATGACGGCGTTACAGTCAGAATCAATGTGTCTGAAAGGACGCTATCGCGAGCAAGCTCACTCCTACAGTTAGGCGTGTACTTAGTGACGGAAGTGGCGCATGCCGGTGAACACCATCGCGATGCCAGCTTCATCAGCGGCTGCAATCACTTCGTTATCACGCATCGAGCCACCCGGCTGGATCACCGCAGTGATGCCAACCTTGGCCGCGTTGTCGATGCCGTCGCGGAACGGGAAGAATGCATCCGATGCCATGACCGCACCTTGCACCTGCAGACCAGCGTGTTCAGCCTTGATCGCAGCAATACGAGCGGAGTTCACGCGGCTCATCTGGCCAGCGCCGACACCGATGGTCTGACGGTTTTTGGCGTAGACGATGGCGTTGGACTTAACGTATTTGGCGACTTTCCAGGCGAAGATCAGGTCGTGGATCTCTTGTTCGGTCGGAGCGCGTTTGGTCACGACTTTCAAGTCGTCGGCACCGATCATGCCGATGTCGCGGCTCTGTACCAGCAGGCCACCGTTGACGCGTTTGTAGTCCCAGGCAGCAGCGCGATCAGCCGACCACTCGCCGCAGGCCAGCAGGCGCACGTTGGCTTTGGCAGCCACGATGGCGCGAGCTTCTTCGCTGACGGACGGGGCGATGATCACTTCGACGAACTGACGCTCGACGATGGCCTTGGCGGTTTCAGCATCCAGTTCGCGGTTGAAGGCGATGATGCCGCCGAACGCCGACTCGGTGTCGGTGGCGTAGGCCAGTTCGTAAGCCTGACGGATGCCGCCTTCGGCGTCCGGGCTCACGGCCACGCCGCACGGGTTGGCGTGCTTGACGATCACGCAGGCTGGCTTGACGAAGCTCTTCACGCATTCCAGCGCGGCGTCGGTGTCGGCCACGTTGTTGTACGACAGCTCTTTGCCCTGCAGTTGGGTCGCGGTGGCGATACCGACTTCGGCTGGCTTGGCTTCAACGTAGAACGCCGCGCTCTGGTGCGGGTTCTCGCCGTAGCGCATTTCCTGAGCCTTGACGAACTGGCTGTTGAAGGTGCGCGGGAACTCGCTGCGACCTTCGGTGCTGAGGGTGTCAGCCGCCTGGTTCACGGTGCCCATGTAGTTGGCGATCATGCCGTCATAGGCGGCGGTGTGTTCGAACGCCTTGAGCATCAGGTCGAAACGCTGAGCGTAGGTCAGGCCGCCAGCCTTGAGGCTTTCGAGGACGTTGGCGTAGTCGCTGGCATTCACCACGATGGCCACGTCTTTGTGGTTTTTTGCAGCCGAGCGGACCATGGTCGGGCCGCCGATATCGATGTTCTCGATCGCGGTCGGCAGGTCGCAGCCTGGCTTGTTGATGGTGGCTTCGAACGGGTACAGGTTGACCGCTACCAGATCGATCGGCTTGATGCCGTGCTCGTTCATGATGGCGTCGTCGATACCGCGACGACCGAGGATCCCGCCGTGGATTTTCGGGTGCAGGGTTTTCACCCGACCGTCCATCATTTCTGCGAAACCGGTGTAATCCGCGACTTCCACTGCGGCAACACCGTTGTCGCGCAGCAGCTTGAACGTTCCGCCGGTGGAGAGGATCTCGACACCCAGGGCTTCAAGTTCTTTGGCGAATTCGAGGATCCCGGTCTTGTCGGAAACGCTGATCAAGGCGCGGCGGATCGGCAGGCGGGTAGTCTGGTCGGTCATTTCAATTTCCATCAAAAGCAAAGGAGTCAGCAAAAAAGGCGACCGTTTTAAGCGGGCGCCTTTCTGGTTTGATTGAATGCTTACAGCAAATCGTACTGCTTGAGTTTCTTGCGCAGCGTGCCCCGGTTCAGCCCGAGCAGCTCGCTGGCCTTGGTCTGGTTGCCCTTGACGTAGTTCATCACGCACTCGAGCAGGGGAGCCTCGACTTCGGAGAGCACCAGGTTGTACACATCCGTGACGGCAGCGCCCTCAAGGTGGGCGAAATAATTGTGCAGCGCCTTCTCGACACTCCCGCGAAGGGTCTGACCTTCTTCGCTCGGCGTATTGAGGTGCTGTTTCAAATTCACGTTGTCGCTCACGGGTGTTGTTCCACTCACTAAAGTCTCGGTCATCATCGTCATGCGGCCACCTCGTCTCCGTCCCCTGTCAGGCTCTTGTAACGTTCGGCGAAGAAGCCCTGAACGTTGGCGCATTGTGCTTCCGTATCTTCCAAACGATTGAAGTGGGCGCGAAACTCCTTGGCGCCCGGCAAGGTTGCGAGATACCAGCCCACATGCTTTCGAGCAATGCGTACGCCCATGACGTCTCCATAGAAGACGTGCAGCGCAGCCAGATGCTCTAGCAGAATGCGTTCCACCTCAATCAGTTCCAGTGCCGGGAGTTTCTCGCCGGTACGCAGAAAATGATCGATCTCACGAAAAATCCATGGCCGCCCCTGGGCGGCCCGGCCTACCAGCAGGCCATCGGCACCGGTCGCATCGAGCACGTACCGGGCCTTCTCTGGCGAATCGATATCGCCGTTGGCAAAGACCGGAATCGACACCGCCTGCTTGATCGCGGCAATGGTGTCGTATTCGGCTTCGCCGGTGTACAGATCGGCACGGGTGCGGCCATGAACCGCCAGCGCCGTAATGCCTGCCTGCTCGGCGATCTTCGCCACGGTCAGGCCGTTCTTGTTGTCCCGGTCCCAGCCGGTACGGATCTTCAGGGTGACCGGCACATCAACCGCAGCCACTACGGCCTGCAGGATCTCGGTCACCAATGCTTCATCTTTCAGCAGCGCGGACCCGGCGGCCTTGTTGCAGACCTTTTTCGCCGGACAGCCCATGTTGATATCAATAATCTGTGCGCCCAGTTCGACGTTGGCCCGGGCCGCATCCGCCAGCATCTGTGCATCACCACCGGCGATCTGTACCGAGCGGGGCTCGGGATCACCTTCGTGGATCATGCGCATCCGCGATTTGCGGGTGTTCCACAAGCTCATGTCGCTGGTGACCATTTCCGAGACTACAAGTCCTGCGCCCAGTCGCTTGCACAGCTGACGAAAGGGTTGGTCTGTGACCCCCGCCATCGGGGCGAGAATCAAGCCGTTGTGCAATGTGTAAGGACCGATGCGTACCGCCGACATAGGACTTCCCTGTTGTGGGGTCGGATCATGAGAGTTCGAAAAAGGGTTGGCATGATACCCGCTCTCGATGACTGGATAAAGGCTGAATTGAACAAAATCTGAACAGTTATTCTGTTATCGCCAGCGGTTTGGTGTGAGCGGTCAAAGTCAGAAATATGCCGTCAAAGCCGTAGCACTGAACCGTTTCACTCGGGCGAATGGAAGCTCAGGCTGTAATTCACCGCTTTGGAGCCTGGATCGAGGATATCCAGTGCGATGTGGATCGGCGTTTGCGGAGGCATCTCCGCCATCCCTTCGAGATCGCCGTTGAGGTACTCGCCGGGCTTGAAGCGACGGCTGGCGATCAGGTGGCCGTTGAGGTCGGCAAAACGCAATTCCAGCAGCGGGAAAGGCTGGGAGAAGGGCGCGCGGTTGTAGATGATCGCGTCGACCACCAGTGCGCCGTTGAATTCCGGGTGGCTGCGGACCACCAGGTTGCTGCTTTTGATTTTGGCGATGTCGACTTTGGATGGCACGGTGCAGCCGATTTGCGGGCACAGTTGCTGGAACCACGGACGGTACTGGTCCTGACGCGCCAGTTCCTCGAAATGGTAGGCGACGTACTGGCCGGCGAGCGCGGCAACGCCGAGCAGGATCAACAGCAGCCAGAAAAACCGGCGGCCCCAGGGTGAGCGGCGCTTTTGCCAATCCAGTTGCAGTGGGTCATCGGTCAGGTCTTGCAGGGCTTCCGCGCGGACAGCCGGCTCACGCTTTTTGCGCACAGGCTCGATCGAGGGCAGATCGTCGTCGATGTCATCGGTCGCCGACAGGCGTTCGTGATGTATCGGTGCGTCGAGTGGGTCGTGCAGGCGCAACTGTGGCGGCAGAGACTCGTCGTCCAGTTCCACCGGTTCCAGGGACAGCGAAGGTTCGGTGCGCGAGTATTTGCTCGGATCGAGTTCCAGCTCCGGCAAGTCGGCTTCAGCGGTCTGCGCACGATCGGCGGCCGATTCGCTGAACAGGCTGTCGGGCCACGGCGCCTCTTCGTGCTCGACGGTATCCCGGCTGGCACTCAGGTTATCTGCGCGCTGACGGCTGAATTCCGTGGTCGGCTGGATCTCCCGTTGTTCGAGGCGGGCGAGTTCTTCGTCCAGGTCCAGGCTGTCCAGATCCAGCTCGGCGGCGGTCCATTGCTTTTGGCTGATGGCCCGCGGCTCCGGTGGCTCGACGATGGCCGAGGCAGCTGGCGTGATCGCGTCTTTGCCGGCCCGTTGCTCAAGTAGCTGCTTGGCGGCGTTGAACACCTGCAAACACGAGCCGCAACGAACCACCCCGCGGGCCACGCTCAATTGAGCATGGCTGACACGGAAGCTGGTTTGGCAATGCGGGCACTGGGTGACGAAGCTGTCGGTCATGCGGCGATCCGGTTTATGCAGGCGCTCATTCTAGCGCCGACGGCCAGTGATGCGCACCCAGCCATCGCGATTGGCGATCGGGTCCAGATCGAAGTCCTGAGCGTAGGCTTTGGCGACTTCTTCACCTTGCTCGGCGAGGATGCCCGACAGCGCCAGGCGACCGCCGGATTTGACCAGGCTGGACAATTGCGGCGCCAGGGAAACCAGCGGGCCGGCAAGAATATTGGCCACCAGCACGTCGGCCTGAACCTGCGGCAAGTCTTCTGGCAGATACAGGGGGAAGAGTTCTTCGGCAATATTGTTGCGGCCGGCGTTATCGCGGGAGGCTTCCAGGGCTTGCACGTCGATATCGGTACCGACGGCTTGCTTGGCGCCCAGCAGCAGGGCGGCAATCGCCAGAATCCCTGAGCCGCAACCAAAGTCCAGCACGTTGCAGTCTTTCAGGTCCTGACCATCGAGCCATTCCAGGCACAGCGCGGTAGTCGGGTGAGTGCCGGTGCCGAACGCCAGGCCCGGATCCAGCAGCAGGTTTACGGCATCAGGCTCGGGTGCGGCGTGCCAGCTCGGAACGATCCACAGGCGCTGGCCGAAACGCATCGGCTGGAAACCGTCCATCCAGCTACGTTCCCAGTCCTGGTCTTCGATGACTTCGCTGTGATGCTCGGGCAGCGGGCTGCCGGTCAGCAACTCAAGGTGGGCCAGTACGGTGGCGGCTTCGGTGCCACCTTCGAACAGGGCCAGCAGGTGCGTGTGCGACCACAGCGGGGTGGTGTTGAGTTCCGGCTCGAAGATCGGCTGATCTTCGGCGTCCATGAACGTCACCGACACGGCGCCCACTTCAAGGAAAGCGTCTTCGTAGGTTTCGGCTTGTTCTGGGCTGATGGCGAGACGGACTTGCAGCCAAGGCATGGCGGGCACCTTTGAAAAATATTGATTGCAGCCTAGCGGGCTGCGAGAAGCGCGCAAGTTTACGCGAGCGCGGAGGTTTTGTGGGAGCGGCTTGACCTGCATCCACCGCCGGGTCCCCGGGTGACGCCGGACCCTGTGGGAGCGAGCTTGCTCGCGATGGCGTCGGCAAATCCAATATCAGCGTCGGCTGACACGCCGCCATCGCGAGCAAGCTCGCTCCCACAGGGAGGCATGGCGACAGGTCGGATGAAACTTTCAGAAACAACAAAGCCGCCCAAAGGCGGCTTTGTTGATGGGGTCGAAGCTTAGTGCTTCTCGCCTGCCAGCTTGTGCTCGAGGTAGTGAATGTTCACGCCCCCTTTGCAGAAGCCTTCATCACGGACCAGGTCGCGGTGCAGCGGGATGTTGGTCTTGATCCCGTCGACAACGATTTCGTCCAGCGCATTGCGCATGCGCGCCATGGCTTCGTCACGGGTTGCGCCGTAGGTGATCAGCTTGCCGATCAACGAATCGTAGTTCGGCGGAACGGCATAGCCACTGTACAGGTGCGAATCGACGCGAACGCCGTTGCCGCCTGGTGCGTGGAAATGCTTGACCGTGCCTGGGCTCGGCATAAAGGTTTTCGGGTCTTCGGCGTTGATCCGGCATTCCAGCGCGTGACCGCGGATGACCACGTCATCCTGGGTGAACGACAGCTTGTTGCCGGCGGCGATGCTGAGCATCTCCTTGACGATGTCGATGCCGGTGACCATTTCCGAAACCGGGTGCTCTACCTGGACACGAGTGTTCATCTCGATGAAGTAGAAGTGACCGTTTTCGTAAAGGAACTCGAAGGTGCCAGCGCCACGGTAGCCGATGTCGATGCAAGCCTTGACGCAGCGTGCGAGGACTTCAGCCCGTGCCTTCTCGTCGATGCCCGGTGCCGGCGCTTCTTCGAGAACCTTCTGGTGACGACGTTGCAGCGAGCAATCGCGGTCGCCCAGATGGATGGCATGGCCCTGGCCGTCGGAAAGTACCTGGACTTCCACGTGACGTGGGTTGGTCAGGAATTTTTCCAGATAAACCATCGGGTTGCCGAACGCCGCGCCTGCTTCGGAGCGGGTCAGTTTCGCCGAGGAGATCAGGTCTTCTTCGTTATGCACAACGCGCATGCCGCGACCACCGCCGCCGCCAGCGGCCTTGATGATCACCGGGTAACCGACTTCGCGACCGATGCGCAGAGCGGTTTCTTCGTCTTCAGGCAACGGGCCGTCGGAACCCGGAACGGTTGGAACGCCCGCAGCGATCATGGCGTGCTTGGCCGATACCTTGTCGCCCATCAGGCGAATAGTGTCGGCTTTCGGGCCAATGAAGGCGAAGCCGGAGTTCTCGACCTGTTCAGCGAAATCAGCGTTTTCCGCAAGGAAACCGTAGCCTGGGTGAATGGCGGTAGCGCCGGTCACTTCAGCCGCGGCGATGATTGCCGGGATGTGCAGATAAGAATGCGCGGCCGAGGCCGGGCCGATGCAGACGGATTCGTCTGCCAGGCCCAAGTGCATCAGCTCTTTGTCAGCCTTGGAGTAAACGGCGACAGTCTTGATGCCCATCTCTTTGCAAGCACGCAGGATCCGCAGGGCGATCTCACCGCGGTTGGCGATCAGAACTTTTTCCAACTTCGCAGTCATCAAAGTCTCTCCGCGGTTCAAACGATGGTGAACAGCGGTTGGTCGTACTCAACCGGCTGGCCGTCTTCGACGAGGATAGATTCGATCACACCGCTGGTTTCAGCTTCGATGTGGTTCATCATCTTCATGGCTTCGACGATGCACAGGGTGTCGCCTTTCTTCACGGTCTGACCGACTTCAACGAAGGACGGCGAGGATGGCGAAGATTTGCGATAGAAGGTGCCGACCATAGGCGAACGGGCAACGTTACCGTTCAGAACTGGCGCGGCCGGAGCAGCAGGTGCGGCGGCAGCAACCGGGGCAGCAGCAACAGGCGCAGGCGCCGGAGCATGCATTGGAGCCGGTGCGTAGTACTGCTGAGCCGGGGTCTTGCTGTGACGGCTGATGCGTACGGACTCTTCGCCTTCCTTGATCTCGAGTTCGTCGATGCCGGACTCTTCCAGCAGTTCGATCAGTTTCTTAACTTTACGGATATCCATGAATCATCAACTCCCAAGGGTCGGTCAGGGGCGTTACGCTTGTTGTTCAAGCTGTTGCCGGTCTTTCAAGCTGTTCTAGGGCAGCCTCCAGGGCCAGTCGATAACCGCTGGCGCCAAGGCCGCAGATCACTCCCACCGCTACGTCGGAGAAGTAAGAGTGATGGCGGAAAGGTTCGCGTTTGTGCACGTTAGACAAATGCACTTCGATGAATGGGATGCTCACCGCCAGCAGCGCGTCACGTAATGCGACACTTGTGTGCGTAAAAGCTGCTGGGTTGATCAGAATGAAGTCCACACCTTCGCTGCGGGCAGCGTGGATGCGGTCGATCAATTCGTACTCGGCGTTGCTTTGCAGGTGCAGCAAATGGTGGCCGGCTTCTCGGGCACGGCGTTCCAGGTCCTGGTTGATCTGCGCCAGTGTCGTAGCGCCGTAGGTGCCCGGTTCACGGGTGCCGAGCATGTTCAGGTTGGGTCCGTGCAGAACCAGTAGCGTCGCCATCTGCTGTTCCTTGTTATCTGTGTGCAATTGTCAGAACCCGGCGACTATGCCGCAAAGCCTTTGTGACTGTCCAGTTCTATGCAATAGCCAGCACGATGGCCGATGTTTGCGCGAAATATGTGACCGGGTTATTAAATCCGGTCATTTGCTTTCGCAACACGTTCGGCGAAGTCGGTGGCGTTGATCTCGCCGATCACCCGCACATCGGTGTGTTCGACGCCGTCCTTGCCGAAAAACATCAGCGCTGGCGGGCCAAACAGTTTGTAGCGGTCGAGCAAGGCGCGTTGCTCGGCGTTGCTGGCGGTGATGTCGAAGCGGATCAGGCGATAGCCTTTGAGGTGTTCGACGACCTTGGCGTCGTTGAGCACCTTGCGTTCGATGACTTTGCAGCTGATGCACCAGTCGGCGTACCAGTCGAGCAGCAGCGGGGTGCCCGATGATTTGGCTTCGGCGAGGACGCGGTCCAGGTCAGCCGGGGTGCTGACAGTTTGCCAGGCGCTGGTGTTTTGCGGTTGCTCGTTGCCGGTAACCGTGCGCGGCTGGCCAATCGGATTGAGCGGGTCGGTCTGGCCGCTGAACGCTCCATACCAACACGCCAGCGCATAAAACAGCAGGAACATTCCCAGCAACTGGCCCAGGCGTTTTCTCGGCGGTTTGTAGACGAACTCCAGCGCCCCCATGAACAACCCGACGCCACCGGCCAGTAAGCCGATCAGCAGCAATGTGATCTGGCCCGGCAGTACTCGACTGAGCAGACCGATCGCCAGCCCCAGCAACAAAACGCCAATCGCGTTTTTCACATAGATCAGCCAGGGTCCGCTTTTCGGCAACCAGGCGGCGCCACCGGTGGCGACCAGCAACAGCGGAGCGCCCATGCCAAGGCCGAGCATGAACAATTTCAGACCACCGCCCAATGCATCGCCACTGGCGCTGATGTACAGCAGCGCGCCGGCCAGCGGTGCCGAGACGCAGGGCGAAACCAGCAGGCTGGAAACCACACCCAGCACAGCGGCGCCCCACAACGAACCACCCTCGGTGCGACCGGCGATCCGATCCAGCCGACTGCTGATGGCGTGAGGCAGTTTGAGTTCGAAGACGCCAAACATCGCCAAGGCAAACAGCGCAAAAAACATCGCGAACGGCACCAGCACCCACGCCGATTGCAGCCGCGCCTGAAGATTGAGTTGTGCGCCGAACATCCCCATCAACGCGCCGAGCAGGGCGAAGCAGACGGCCATTGGCAGCACATAAGCGAGGGACAGATTGAAGCCGCGCAAACCACCCACCTGTCCGCGCAACACCACGCCGGACAGGATCGGCAGCATCGGCAACACGCACGGTGTGAACGTCAGACCCAGGCCCGCGAGGAAGAACAGCGCCAATTCGCGCCAGCTCCAGGCCGGGGGCGCACCTGTGCTGCCCTCAATACTCAGGCGCTCGGTCTCGGGCGGATAGCACAAGCCTTTGTCGGCGCAACCCTGATATGTAACCACCAGGGTGAAGGCGCGTTGATCGGTGCGCGGCAGCTCTACATCGAGAACCCCGTGGTAGACCTCGACATCGCCAAAATACTCGTCGTGTTTCTGTTCGCCCTTGGGCAGTTGTGCGGCGCCCAGGCTAACGTCCTGCGGATCGGCGCGAAATTGAAAGCGGTGCCGGTAGAGGTAGTAACCCTCTGTGGCGACGAAACGCAGCTTGATCGATTGCGGCGTGCTTTCTACCAGGCTCAGTTGAAAGGCTTCACGTACCGGCAGAAAGTCGGCGCTGTTGTTGATCGAGCCCAACGTCGAACTGGGCCGACTGTCCAGCAACCCGGCAGCGGTGGCCGGCAGGGCGAGCACTAAAAACAACAGGCAGAGCAAACGGCGCATGACAATCTCGCGTATCGAAAGTGAGGGCATGATAGCGGACAGTCGCGGGGTGTGCAGGGTGGGGAGTTTTGCGGTGATTGTTCTGGCGCCATCGCGAGCAAGCTCGCTCCCACAGGGGTACGCATTCCATTGTGGGAGCGAGCTTGCTCGCGATGGCGATCTATCAGACGCGGAAGGCTTGGACGGCTGTATGCAACCGTCCACCCAGCACCAACAAATTCTCCCCCTGCACGCGCCCCTCGCCAATGCGCAGCAAGTTATCCCCACCCAATTGGTGAATCCGTTCACTGTGATCGCGGATCTCGCTGACGGCGCCGCTCTGCTGGGCGGTGACATCGGCGATACGCACGGCGGTGTCGGAAATGGTCTGGATCGCGCCGACGATTTTATCCAGCGCACCGTCGGCGGCCTGGGCCTGATTGGCAGTGGCTTCGGCGTGTTCGACCTGGGCGCGCATGCCTTCCACCGATTGTCGCGCCGCGGTTTGCAAGCCGGCGATCAGTGTCTGGATCTCTGCTGTGGCGCCGGCGGTGCGTTGTGCCAGTGAGCGAACTTCTTCGGCCACCACCGCAAACCCTCGACCCATTTCCCCGGCACGAGCGGCTTCGATGGCGGCGTTCAGGGCCAGCAGGTTGGTCTGGTCGGCAATCGAGCGGATGACTATCAGCACGCCTCCGATGGTTGCCGACTCTTCGGCCAGGTGTTCGATCATTTGCGCGTTGCCTTGCACTTCACCGACCAACGCGTGCAGCCCGGTGAGGCTCAAGCCGATGACTTTCTGGCCGTGCTCCACCGCCAGCCCGGCATGGCGGCTGGCGTCGGCCGCTTGGCTGGCATCGCCGGCAACCTGTTGAATGGTCGCTTCCAGCTCGCCGAGAGAATCACGGATCAACGCCGTGTCGCCGGCCTGATGTTCGGCACCGCTGTGCAGGTCATTGCTCAACTCGGCCAGGGTTCGGCTGCTACCGGCGACCTGCTCGGCGTTGAGGCGAATGGTCCCGACCAGGTCGACCAGATAGGCGCGCAAGCGATTGAGCGAAGCTTGAATGTCATGCAGTTCGCGATTGGTCGCGCCCAGTTCAATGTCCCGACTGAAGTCGCCCTCGGCCCAGGTCGAAAGGGCCGGGGCGAGGTTGGTCAGCGTCCGGGCCAGTTTCCGTTGCAAGGTGTCGATCAACAACGCAATCAGCAGAATCAGGCCGATCATCACGCCTTGCATCAGTCGCACTTCGCCCTGGATCTGCCCGTGCTGGGCGCGAACCACCGGCTCCAGTCCGGCAATGGCCTGCTGCACGGCGGCGATTTTCTGGTGAGTGGCGGCGCTGAGGTCGGTGCGTTTCTGGATCTGGTCACGAGTACGGGAAAGTTCGGCCGGGTAGCGCGTCAGCAGGCTGTTGAGTTCGCGCTTGAGGCCAACGCCCGCATCTTCGGCAACGGCTTTTTCGGTATTCTCCAAGCCCATCATCGCGGCGAAATCATCGGTGCCGGATTCGCTGCTGCTGGCTACACCGAGCAGCGGCAAGGCGCCCAGCAACTCAGCCTGAGTGCGGATGTTGCTGACTTCACGCTCGACGTCGGCGGCCAATTCGCTGCGGCCGCTGCTGACCAGTTTGTCCCGGGCCAGAGACAACTTGCCCAAGTGCTGGGAGGCGGCGAGCAACGGCGTCAGATACGCCGCGTTAGTGCTGGCGTACTGGCTGAGCTGATCGAGGCTGGCACCGAGCTCGCGTTCGGCTTGCAGCAGCAGCGCTTGCGGATCACCCGCGAGTTTGCCGGCGGCCAGCAGGTCGGTTTTGCTGAATTCTTCGAGGTTCGACAGGCTCGGGCGCAAGGTGTCGGCCAACGCTGGCGGCAACTCACCGAGTTCCTTTTGCAGGCTGTCGATGGCTTGGCTGGCGCTGCTCAGGCGCAGGGCATCGCCGCTGGCGAGGTAGTCGTCGATGTTGCGCGCAACTTCATTCTGAAATTGCTGGGACAGGCCCAGGTAACGCTCCATCAATAGATAGGGGCGCTCCAGGGCCTTTTGCGACCACCACAGCGTGGCGCCAAGGGCCACGCACACGGCGACTAAAAGGAGGGTGTTGAGATTGGTCAGCAGCTTCAGGCGCATCGCGGGTCTACCAGCGGCAGAATGGTAAGCGCCTGAATTTATTGCGTTTGTGTTACAGGGTTATGACCGAATGGGTCGATTCCGATGAAAAGGTGGCACTTTGCTTTGCTGTTCGCGCGGCCTGCACGCGGTTGCGTCCGGCGTTCTTCGCGCGGTACAGCGCTTCGTCTGCCTGGCTGGCCATCATCAGGCTGTCGGAGTTTTCACACAATTCCACCACCCCGGCGCTGAACGTGCACCAGAGGTCCTGCGGTTGAGCCGGGTAGTGAATCTCGGCAAAGCGTCGACGGATTTCGTCGAGCACTTTATGGGCCGATTCGAGATCGGTGTCCGGCATGACAATTGCGAACTCTTCGCCGCCGTAACGGCCGATGAAATCGGTCTTGCGCAAGCGTTGCTTGAGAAACAGCGCCAGGCTCTTGATCACCCGATCGCCCATGGGGTGGCCGTGGCTGTCGTTGACCCGTTTGAAGTGGTCGATGTCGAGCATCGCAAAGCTCAGCGGCTTGTTCTCGCGACGGGCGCGGAAGCTGCAGTCTTCGAGCAATTGCAGAATGTGCGTGTGGTTGTACAGCCCGGTGAGGCTGTCGCGGACCATCCGCGCTTTCAGATTGCGTGCCCGCGCCGCGCGGTTGCGCACGGTGGTGATCAGGTGCCGGGGCTTGATCGGTTTGGTCAGGAAGTCGTCGCCGCCCTCGCTCATGGCGTCGAGCTGTTTGTCCAGATCGTCTTCGGCCGACAGGTAAATGATTGGCACGCTGACGTAACGGTCGTTGTGGCGAATCACTTTGGCCAGTTCAGTTCCGGTGCAGGCCGGCATGTACATGTCGAGGATGATCAGGTCTGGCTGGAAATCCGCGAGCTCGGCCATGGCCAGGATCGGCTCGATCAAGGTCCGCGTGACGATCCCGGCACTATTGAGCAGGCGCTCGGTGTGCAAGGCCTGGGCGCGGGAGTCGTCGATGATCAGCACTTTATAAGGTTCGTACTGGGCGACGCAGGTCAGGACTTCGATTTTCTCCAGCAGGCTCGAGGCTTCGAGGGTGCCGGTCAGGAATTCCTGGCCACCGGCACGCACGGCGGCGAGACGGGTCGGGGTATCGGTTTCGTGCAGGCTGAAGAACAACAGCGGCAATTGATGATCGAGGCCTTCCTGGGCTTCGGCGGCCAGTTTCAGGCCGATGCCGGTACCACCGAAGTCCACGTCCATGACGATTGCCGCGGGCAAGCGCTCGACCATCGAAGAGCGGAACGCCGCAACACTGTCGAGGGCTTGCGCGCTGAGCCCGAAAAACTCCAGCTGCTTGGCCAGACGCTCGGCGCGGTCGTAATCCTGCAACATCACGTAGATCGGCTTGCGCAGCGGCGGCAGGAAGGTTTGTTCGAACTGGTCGCCGTGGCGCAGGCCGGTGCGCGACAGACGCTGCATCAAACGATTGAGTTCGGTGATCAGTCCGCTGCTCAGGCGTCCGCGATTGGCGTCGACAGCCTCCAGCGACTGACCGATGTGGCGTGCCAGCTGCGTGTGTTCAGGTTGTTCGAAGCGTTCGGCGAAACGCAGCAGGCGCAGGTTGGCCTCGCTCAGTTCCGATAAGTCGGTGGTGGACCACTCATTGCGTTGCAGGCGCTGCCATATCTCAAGAATTTGACGTGCCTGATGAATTACCCGCTGGGCAAAGTGGTGCTTGAGGCGCTCACGGCTGGGGTCTTCTGGCTCGGTCATATCCTGACTACTAGTTAGGGTGCATGCTGAGATCGACTGGTGGCTCTATGCTAGCACCTCTTTTCCATCGCATGAGTGTCGTATGTCAATTAACTGCAAAGCGACCTTATTCAGTTCCTGACCGACTGGTCGCATAGGATCCAGGTTGTGCTTCATTTATAGTGGCCGTCGATCATGGTCATTGTGCGGGTAGTGTTTGCGCAGGATTTAATGCGCGGCAAACGAGGCACGATGAGATAGGGTTGTGGTCGAACCGATGAACTCAAGTGATTGAAAGGATATCGCCATGCTGGACTGGAAGAACCGCGCGGGCAGCGCGCCTGAACGTGCCGCTGAACCGAAATCGGCCACCCGGAGTTACTTCGGTGGTCTGTTGTTCAGCCGGGCGCTGGCCACTCTGATTGGCCTTTACTTGCTGGTGGCTATTGCGCTGGGCTGGTACTGGAGCCAGGAACCTGCGCTGTTCCCGGTTCAGCAGAACGCCCAGATGGCCGCCGAGAAAGAAGGCAAGCAAATGGTCATCGGCTACACCACGGTCGAAACCCTCAAGACCGTCGCCGGTACTTTGCTGACCAAGCCGGGTGGCTATATTTCCAACGACCGTTTCCCGCCGGGCCTGTGGATGGATAACACGCCGAGCTGGGAATATGGCGTGCTGGTCCAGGTCCGCGACCTGAGCCGTGCCATGCGTAAAGACTTCGCCCGTTCGCAGTCGCAGTCCACCGAAGACGCCGACCTGGCCAAGGCCGAGCCGCGTTTCAACTTCGACAACAAGAGCTGGGTGCTGCCTTCCAGTGAGTCCGAATATCAGGAAGGCATCAACTCCCTGAGCCGTTATCAGGCGCGCCTGTCCGATCCGAGTCAGAAAAGCGCGCTGTTCTATGCCCGCGCCGACAACCTGAACAATTGGCTGGGCGATGTCGGTACCCGTCTGGGTTCGCTGTCGCAACGGCTGTCGGCCAGCGTAGGCCGGGTCAAGCTCAACACTGCGCTGAAAACCGAAGTCCTGGCCCCGGGTCAGGTGCCGCAGGTCGACGAAGAAATCGTCGAGACGCCGTGGATGCAGATCGACAACGTGTTCTACGAAGCTCGCGGTCAGGCCTGGGCCCTGTCCCATCTGCTGCGCGCCATCGAAGTCGACTTCGCCGATGTGCTGGCCAAGAAGAACGCCACGGTCAGCGTGCGTCAGATCATTCGTGAACTGGAAGCTTCGCAGGAGCCGGTCTGGAGTCCTATGATCCTTAATGGCAGCGGCTTCGGGGTGCTGGCCAACCACTCTCTGGTCATGGCCAACTACATCTCCCGGGCCAACGCCGCAGTGATCGATTTGCGTCAATTGCTCAATCAGGGTTAAGTCATGGTCGATAGCGCCAGAGAGGTCGCGCACCGCGCGGCCTCGGATGCCGAACAGATCGCCTGGGTTGACGAGCAGGACAACCTGCTCGGCGCCCTGGTCCGCTCCGACCTGCGTGAGCGCGGGCTGATCGGGCGCGGCACTTACATCATGCTGTTCAATTCCGCCGGTGAACTCTGCGTGCATCGACGCACGCTGAGCAAAGCCATTTATCCAGGTTTCTGGGATGTGGCGGCGGGGGGGATGGTGCTAGCGACCGAAACCTACGCCGAATCCGCCGCCCGCGAACTGGAAGAAGAGCTGGGCGTGAGCGGTGTGGAACTGACCGCCCATGATCACTTTTTCTTCGAAGACACCGGCAATCGGCTCTGGTGTTCGGCGTTTTCGGCGGTGTGGGACGGTCCTTTGATCCTGCAACCCGAAGAAGTCCTTGAGGCGCGCTTCATCCCCGTTGATCAAGTCCTGCTGGAAATCCAGCAAAAGCCTTATTGCCCGGACTCTCTGGCCGCATTGAAGCGGTATCTTGGTTCTCGGGGGAATGACGTCGCAAAAGAGGTATAAATTGGCGCCGATTGGCTCTTAGCAAGTCGGCTTTTTGCCGTTACACTGCGCGACCTTGTAGGAGCTGTCGAGTGCAACGAGGCTGCGATCTTTTGATTTTACCGTTGAATCAAAATCAAAAGATCGCAGCCTCGTTGCACTCGACAGCTCCTACACGCATACACAGTGTTGTACGTTTTCAGTAGCGCTGCCCCTGCCTGAGTGGGGCTTCGCGGTCGATAGCCTGCCCAAGTGCTGCGACCAGTCTTTGTCCTCCCAAGAGGATTGCCGGTGGCCAAAAAAGCCGCATCCTTCGCCGCCCTTGGTGGCTTGGTATTTTCCACCGACGCAGGTCGTCATTGCCCGGATTGCAGTAAACCGGTGGATGCCTGCATCTGCAAACAGACCGTTATCCCGGCCGGCGACGGCATCGCTCGTGTGCGTCGCGAAAGCAAGGGGCGTGGCGGCAAGACGGTGACCACCATCACCGGCGTGCCGTTGGCCGAAGACGCGCTCAAGGACCTGGCGACCACGTTGAAGAAACGTTGCGGGACCGGTGGTGCGTTGAAAGACGGAATCATTGAAATCCAGGGCGATCATGTCGAGCTACTCTTGGCCGAGCTGATCAAACACGGTTTCAAAGCGAAGAAGTCCGGCGGCTAGCAGCCTCTGTGAAAACCACCCTCGGCTTGATCCAGCCCTGATCCGATTCAGGTTTGGCGTCGCCTACATGGTTTTCACAGAGCCTGTTCTGACCGGTTTCTAAACTCACTGCGGTCAGCGAGGTCTATCCCCTCGTTGACGAACCGTCATTTTCATTCTTTAGACTGCGCCGGCCTGAACCCAGGCGACGCTCTATGACTTCTTTATAGGGGACTTCAATGTCCGTACGACGCACACGCAAAGACGATGGCAGCCAATGGACAGTTGCGGACAGCCGCAGTGTTTACGGGATTCGCCATTGGGGGGCCGGGTACTTCGCGATCAATGACGCCGGTCGCGTCGAAGTTCGTCCGAACGGTCCGACCAGTTCGCCTATCGACCTGTTCGAGCAAGTCGACCAGCTGCGTAAAAGCGGCCTGTCCTTGCCGTTGCTGGTGCGTTTCCCTGACATTCTGCAAGACCGCGTGCGCCAGCTGACCGGCGCCTTCGACGCCAACATCGAGCGCCTGGAATACCAGAGCAAGTACACCGCGCTGTACCCGATCAAGGTGAACCAGCAAGAAGCGGTGATCGAGAACATCATTGCCACCCAAGACGTGTCCATCGGTCTTGAAGCCGGCTCCAAGCCTGAGCTGCTGGCCGTGCTGGCCCTGGCGCCGAAGGGCGGCACCATCGTCTGCAACGGCTACAAGGATCGCGAATTCATTCGTCTGGCGCTGATGGGCCAGAAGCTCGGCCACAACGTGTTCATCGTGATCGAGAAAGAATCCGAAGTTGAACTGGTGATCGAAGAAGCCGCCTCGCTGAAGGTCAAGCCTCAGGTCGGTCTGCGCGTGCGTCTGTCGTCCCTGGCGTCGTCCAAGTGGGCAGACACCGGTGGCGAGAAATCCAAGTTCGGTCTGTCGGCGGCGCAATTGCTGTCGGTGGTCGAGCGTTTCCGCGCGGCGGGCCTGGACCAGGGCATTCGCCTGTTGCACTTCCACATGGGCTCGCAGATCGCCAACCTGGCGGATTACCAGCACGGCTTCAAGGAAGCGATTCGCTACTATGGCGAACTGCGCAACCTCGGCCTGCCGGTGGATCACATCGACGTCGGTGGTGGTTTGGGCGTGGACTACGACGGTACGCACTCGCGTAACGCCAGCTCGATCAACTACGACATGGACGATTACGCCGGTGTCGTGGTCGGGATGCTCAAGGAATTCTGCGACGCGCAGAACCTGCCGCACCCGAACATCTTCTCCGAAAGCGGCCGTTCCCTGACCGCTCACCACGCGATGCTGGTGGTGCAAGTGACCGACGTCGAGAAGCACAACGACGACGTGCCGCAGATCGACAACAAGGAAGAACTGCCGGAAACCGTGCAGTGGCTGGTTGACCTGCTGGGCCCGACCGATATCGAAATGGTCACCGAAACCTACTGGCGCGCCACGCACTACATGAGCGACATCGCGACCCAGTACGCCGACGGCAAGTTGACCCTGGCCGAGAAAGCGCTGGCCGAGCAATGCTACTTCGCGGTGTGCCGTCGTCTGCACAACTCGTTGAAGGCTCGTCAGCGTTCGCACCGTCAGGTGCTCGACGAACTCAACGACAAGCTGGCCGACAAGTACATCTGCAACTTCTCGGTATTCCAGAGCCTGCCGGACACCTGGGCCATCGGCCAGGTCCTGCCGATCCTGCCGCTGCACCGTCTCGACGAAGAGCCGCTGCGCCGTGCCGTGCTGCAAGACCTGACCTGCGACTCCGACGGCAAGATCAAGCAATACGTCGACGAGCAGAGCATCGAAACCAGCCTGCCGGTTCACAGCTTGAACGACGGTGAAGACTACCTGCTGGGTATCTTCCTGGTCGGTGCCTACCAGGAAATCCTCGGCGACATGCACAACCTGTTCGGTGACACCGACTCGGTGAACATCTACCAGAATGCTGACGGCAGCGTGTACCACGCCGGTATCGAAACCCACGACACCATCGAAGACATGCTGCGTTACGTGCACTTGTCGCCGGAAGAGTTGATGACCCACTACCGCGACAAATGCGCCAGTGCCCGCATCACCGCCGCCGAGCGTACCCAGTTCCTCGACGCACTGCGTCTGGGGCTGACCCGTTCCTCTTACCTGTCTTCTTGAGGTAAGGCACCGCTCTCATCAGGTTGTCTGAAAATGTTCCGCACGTAGCGGAAATTTCAGATGACTTGGTGGGATGCCTCTCTGATTTCAAGCGAAATGACTTACATTCTTGGCCATCCAAGCGATGTGGTCTTCTTTTCGCGTAGGTCATTTCCTAAGTTGTACTTCGGCACTCTACTCGGCCAACTCTCTCGGAGAGAATCCCCGACCGCCCCTCCTGTAGAGAATCGCCGATGTTCGATCCAGTCAACGAGCCGTCATTTCGTCTGGATGTAGAGGGTCTGCCCGAGCCCTTTGAGGTCTTGGCGTTTACCGGTAGTGAAGCCATCAGCGAGCCTTTTGTGTTCGACGTGGATGTGCTGATCGATGACCCGACACTCGACCTTGCAAGCCTGCTGTACCGTCCGGCCTTTCTGCATGTCGGGCCTGCGGGAAACGGCTTTCACGGACAATTGCATGAACTCGTCCAACGTGATCATGACTCGGCTGTCAGGCTCTGCCGCGTACGTCTGGGGCCGAAGCTGGCGTGCCTTTCCCTGCGCTTTAGCCAGCGTATTTTCAGCGCGCGCTCGGTGCCGCAAATCCTCAGTCAGGTGCTCAAGGAGCACGGTATTGCCGGCAAGAGTCGGCGCTTTGAGCTGAGTGGCGATTACCCGGCCCGTGAATTCTGCACGCAGTACCGGGAATCAGACCTGCAATTTATCCAGCGTCTGTGTGCCCAGGAACGGCTTCACTACCATTTCGAACACGGCGAGCGCGGGCATTGCGTGGTTTTCGGTGATGGTCAAAGGCACTTTCGATTCGGTGAGCGCGCGGTCTTCCAGGTAGAGAGTGAGCAATCGGCCGTGCGTCAGTTCAAGCTTCTGGGGTGCGCCGGGCAACGAGCCGTGCCGATTGCCGAAGGTCGCACGGACCTGACGGCGCTGCGCAGCGGTCAGTTGATGCCGCTGTCCGGCCATCCGATTGCCGACTGGAATCATCTCTGGCTGCTGACTCACGTCGAGCATCAGGGCCGGCAGGATTCAACGGCGTCCTACAGCAACCAGATCCGCGCGACTCACTGGCAGATGCCTTTTGTATCGCCTCATTGCGCAACGCAACCCAGGATGCACAGCCTCCAACGGGCCTGGGTGGTCGACATTGATGAGTCACGCCCCGATCCGTCCAGGCCGGTGGCGGTGCAATTTGACTGGCTTTATCAGGGCGAGGGTGCGGCGCCCAGCCACTGTTGGCTGCCGTTGGCCGCTGAGCTGGGCGACGCGGCAGTCACACGGTTGAGTGAAGGGGACGAGGTGGTGGTGAGCTTTATCGAGGGGGATCCGGATCAGCCGCTGATTACCGGATTTCTTCACACCCCTTCGTCCGTTGAAGGCGTTGAGGAGGTCGGCCCTACGCGCACATCAGCGACAGACGACGTCGAGGGCTTGCTGGAGTTTCTGCAAGCGAGCGAACCATTGATGTTGCTCTGTCTGCTGCCCGGTGGCGGCAGTTTCAGCCATTGCACACAGCCCCTCTGCACCTGCAGGGCGGCGATGCAGTTTGGCCAGAGCGGTGCGGCATGATCGCCGTGACCCCGCAATGGCTATTGCTGGATGTGCCGGGTGCGCCACAGGCGGGGGCGATGCTGCAACAGCAGTTTGCGCATGCCCGGTGGTTCTGGTTGTTCGAAGGCACTGAGTGGCATGCGTTGCGTGAACACGGCCCGGCCCTGATCGACCTTCGGACATGCCCTGAGCTGGTCGGGTTATGTGACAGCGAAGTGCCCCTCTGGCGCGGTTTGCTGATGGCCAGCGACGTGCCGTCGGCTCTGTTGCTGGAGCATTTGCGCCGCATGCTCACGGTCACGTTCGGTCTGCATCACCGAGCCTTGTTGAGTTACTACAACCCACAAACGGCCAGTTATTTGTTCGATGCCTGCGATGCGCAGGAACTGAGTCGCTGGCTGGGTCCTATCAGCCATTTGCGCTGGTTCGGCGGGACGTGGGCCGACCGAGCGATCGGCAGTCAGGGCTGGCAGCAGTTGGTCAATCCGGGGCTTGCCGTCAGCCCTTTGGCGGTTGAAGAAAACCTCAGTCCTCATCAGCAGGAAAAACTGCAGACCTGCCTGCTGGAGCAGCATGCCTGGCTCTGGAGTCGATCCACCGGGACTGACTACAACACGCTGTGGTCCCACGTGCAGGAAGGATTGGCGCTGGATTTTACCGAGCGCCCAGTACTCGATGACTGGTTATGGCTACGCTTGCAGTACCCCGGCGCTTTGCCTGGGCACGCGTTGCCGGGACTCACCCAGCAGGAGCGTCTCGATAGCCTGCGCAACCTGTGGCAGAACGATCAACCCTGAACACGAGGTTCAACATTGATGGCGAGCACCACGCGGCGGTTGTTCAGCCTGATAATCGGCGGCGTAATGCTGGCCGTGATGACGGCGTGCTCGCCGCTGAAGTTGCTCAATGCGCTGACCCCCGACGCAACCTTCGACAAGACCGAGGGCATTGCCTATGGCCCTGATCCGCGGCAAAAACTCGATGTGTATGTACCGCGCCCTCCCATGAAAAACGCCCCGGTAGTGGTGTTTTTCTACGGCGGCAGCTGGAACAGCGGTTCACGCAGCGATTACGCTTTTGTCGGCGAGGCCTTGGCGTCCCGGGGAATTATTGCGGTGCTGGCGGACTATCGGTTGTATCCGCAGGTGCGTTATCCGCTGTTCCTTGAAGATGGCGCCCGGGCCGTGGCCTGGACCCATGAACACATTCGTCAATATTCCGGGAACCCTCAGCGGTTGTACCTGATGGGCCACAGTTCCGGGGCCTACAACGTTGCGATGCTGGCGCTGGACCCCGGATTACTGGGGGCGGTGGGTTTGTCGCCGCATAACCTCAGCGGCTGGATCGGTCTGGCGGGGCCTTATGATTTTCTGCCGATCAAGAATCCGCAGGTGCGTCCGGTGTTTTTCTGGCCGGACTCACCACCCCGGTCGCAGCCGATCAATCATGTCAGTCGTGGTGCGCCGCCAGCCTTGTTGATCGCGGCGAGCGACGATGAGCTGGTCAACCCGGCGCGCAACACTGGTGGTCTGGCGCGCAAACTGCGCGAGGCGGGCGTGCCGGTGCAGGACCTGTATTTCTCGCGCACCAGCCACGCCACGCTGGTGGCGACGCTGTCCCGGCCGATGCGCGGTTTGGCTCCGGTGCTGGATGTGGTCACGGCCTTCGTCAATGCCACGCCGACTCAGTGAGCTTTGCCGGCGAACCAGCCGTCGTTTTTGTGCAAATACCAGGCAAACGCGCCGAGGGTCAGGCTGCGCAGCAACATGAACAATAGAAAGGTTATCCACAGTCCATGGTTGCCCAAACCTTGCAGCGCCCAAGCGAACGGCAGTAACAACACCACCGTCAGCAGCATGCCGTTGCGCATTTCCCGGGCGCGGGTGGCGCCGATAAACAGCCCGTCGAGCAGGTAACTTCCGACCGCGATCAGCGGCAGCGCGGCGAGGTAGGGCAGGTAAATGAACGCCGTGTCGCGCACGCTCTGAATGTTGGTCTGCATCTCGATAAACAGATGGCCGGCGAACAGGAACAGCACGGCAAAACCCAGGCTCGCCAGCAACGACCAACCGCAAGCCACCACCAGTGAGCGGCGCAGGGCCTCTCGATCACGAGCGCCGATGGCATGCCCACACAGGGCTTCCACGGCGTGAGCCAGGCCGTCCAGCGCATGGGCGGTCAGCAGCAAACCATTGAGCAGCAGCGCGTTGGCGGCGACAGTGGCATCACCCAGTCGCGCGCCTTGCACGGTGATCAGGAAAAACACCGATTGCAGCGCCAGGCTGCGGATGAAAATGTCGCGGTTGACCGCCAATAGCGGCCGCCAGCTCTGCCACAGCGCCAGCGCGGCCCAGGCGATGTGACCGGGATAGGCGCGCAGGGCATTGCGGGTCATTAGCAGGCCGATCAGCGCGCCGGTCCATTCGGCGATCACCGACGCTCGTGCCGCGCCGACCACACCCCACTCCAGCCCGAGAACGAACCACAGGTTCAGCGCGATGTTTACCAGGTTGGTGCTCAGCAGAATCGCCAGCGGCGCCCGGGCGTTCTGAGTGCCGAGGAACCAGCCGACCAACGCATAACTGGCTAGCGCTGCCGGCAGGCCGAACAGGCGAGTGTGGAAAAACTCGCGGGTCAACTGATCCAGCTCCGCCGACGGCTGCATAAAGTGCAGCGCGACCCCGCTCAACGGCACACCCAGTGCTCCCAGGACAATGGCCAGGCCCATGGCCAACAACAGACCCTGCAACAAAATCTGCCGCAATGCCGCGCCGTCCCCACGCCCGGCGGCCTGTGCGGCGAACCCGGTGGTGCCCATGCGCAGAAAACCCATGGCCCAGGCGAGAAAGGTATACAGGCTGGCCCCGACCGCGACGGCGCCCAACTGATGGGCATGGGGCAAGTGGCCGATGACGGTACTGTCGACCAGCGCCACCAGCGGTACGGAAATGTTCGAGAGAATCATCGGCGCGGCGAGCGCCCAGACTCGACGATGGGTAGGGCGGTCGCGCCAGTCGGCGATCAGGTTGGACATGCAGGCTCCTTGGGGGAGCGGCATTGTAGCGGTTGATTGGGGATGTGCGGCGATTCGGAAATCGACCCCTCACCCCAACCCTCCCGAAACGTCGGACCGCCCCATGGGGGAGAGGGGGAAAGGGAGCTGATCTCCAGGCTTTTCAAAACCTGAGTTCGACGCGAAGTTTCAGGTCGATGTAGCTCGAGAGAACAACCCGGTCAGTCCCCTCGCCCCTCGGGGAGAGGGTTAGGGTGAGGGGGGATTGCCGATCAATGGATTATCCAGCTCAACAACCACAACCCCAGCAGCAACCAGATAATCCCCATGATGATCGACGCATTCATGAACGCCCGAATCGCCGACCACAACAGCATCAACCCCAAAATCAGCGCAACGATGCTGATGATCGACGCGTCCATGCCCAGCGCACGGGACAGCCCTTCGACAAAGTTGCTGCCGGCGTGGCTCAGCAGATTGAACAAGCCGCTGAGGCCGTCAACGATGAAACGGATAACCGAACCGAGTGCCTGGCCGAGCCATTCGAAAAAACTTTCTACCTGCATGTCGTGAGCGTCCTTGATGAAAGTGGTGGCAGGGTTGCCGGACTTGAGCCTTGGGCTATCGAGCAGGGTGCCGAGTTCCCGTAGGAGCTGCCGCAGGCTGCGATCTTTTGATTATGGTGCAAAGATCCGCGCCTCACCGAGACGCTTGCCTTCCCCCGTCATCCCCCCGAAGCTATACGCCTTCAGGAGAGCCCGATGAACCTTGTTGAACTGACCGAACGCCTGCACGCCATCCGTGACCGCAATGACTGGCGGCAATTTCACAGCCCTAAAAACCTGGCCATGGCCGCGAGCGTGGAAGTGTCCGAGCTGGTGGAGATTTTCCAGTGGCTGACCGAAGACCAGTCGCGCCAGTTGCCGGCGGACAAGCTCGCCCATGCCGGGCAGGAAATCGGTGACATCGTGCTCTATTTACTGCTGCTGTGCAGCGAGTTGGGGTTGGACATGAATGAAGTGGTGCGCAGCAAACTCGCGGACAGCGAACGGAGGTTCAGCTGATGAGCGACCGTCATTTCGATCAACTGGCCACCCGTTTCGCCGAAAAAATCTACGGCGGTGCCAAAGGCGCGATCCGTCTGGCAGTGCTTCAGTCCGACCTGGCTGAAACCCTGCCGGACCGGCCGTTGCGCGTACTGGACATCGGCGCCGGCTTGGGCCACATGTCGTTGTGGCTGGCCCAGCGTGGTCATGAGGTCACGCTGGCCGAGCCCGCCGAGCCGATGCTCGAAGGCGCCCGCCAACGCTTTGCCGATGCCGGGCAAACAGCGACGTTCATTCAGGCGCCGTGGCAGGATCTGCTCGGCCAACTCACCGAGCCCTACGACCTGGTACTGTGCCACGCGGTGCTGGAATGGCTGGCCGAACCTCACGCGATCCTGCCGGTGCTGCATCAATTGACCAAACCGGATGGCTGGTTGTCCCTGGCCTTCTACAACCGCGATGCGTTGATCTATCGCAACCTGCTCAAAGGCCATTTCCGCAAGATGCGCAAGAACGACATGGCCGGCGAGAAACAGAGCCTGACCCCGCAGCAGCCGCTTGATCCGCGCGAACTGGCGGCGCAACTTGAAGGCCTGTGGCAGGTCGAAACTCAGAGCGGGGTGCGAGTTTTTCACGACTACATGCCGGTGGAATTCCAGGCCCGCGCCGAACTGGTGGATTTGCTGGAAATGGAACTGGCCCACCGTCGTCACCCAAGCTTTGCCGGGCTTGGGCGCTACTTGCACTGGATCTGTCGGCCGGTCTGATCGGAGCGCGAAATGAACAGTCGTTCGGGGTTATTGGCGATCTGTCTCGGGTTGGCGGCCTGTCAGGGCAGCAACCCTTATGTGGCGTCATCCAACCCCTTGCCACCCGCGCCGCCTCAGGCGGCCAACACCTTTGATCGCAGCGCCTATCCGGTCGCGCCGCGCGACTATGGGCGTTACCGCAGCTGGGCCTGGCTCAACGGGCAGTTGCCGCCGGGCACCACCTGGGCGGATTCGGCGCAGGTCGCCGAAGCCGTCAGCAATGCGCTTGATCAACGTGGCTTGCGCCCGCTGCACGATAGCCGTCCGGCCGACCTGTTTGTCAGCGCCGACCTGCACCTGGAAACCCGCCTGCGTCAGGTTCAGGACGACTATGGTTATTACGGTGGCGGTTATGGCGGTTACAACCGCTACGGCAGCGGTTACGGCATGTACAACACCGTGCCGATCGTTCGCACTTATCAGGAACAGGTCGTGGTGGTGCGGGTTGATTTGTTTGACGCTCAGAGCGGTGAACCGGTCTGGAGTGCCAGCGCCGAAACCAGCAATCGCGGCAGCCAGAGCGAGCGTGTCGATGCGATACGGGAGGCTGTAGAAAAGGCGATGTCGGCGTATCCTCCTAGTTAGCTTCTGTAGTTAAGAAGCATTACGCAGGTTCATGTCTTCAACCGGAGAAATATCATGTTCCGCCGTCTCGCTTTACTGACTGTGGCCGTGCTGCTCACTGCCTGCGCCGGCAGCCAGGTCAATCATGACTTCGATGCCAGCCGCGACTTCGCCGCCTATCGCAGCTGGAGCTGGAAAGAACCCGCCCTGCAATATCGTCCCGATGACCCACGGATCAAGAGCGACCTGACTGAACAACGCATCCGCCAATCGGTGACCGATCAGCTGGATCAGCGTGGCCTGCGTCCGGCAGCGGATGGCAAAAAGGGCGATTTGAGCGTGCAGACCTATCTGATCGTCGAACAACGCCAGCAACAAGTAACCACCAACTACGGCGGCGCGTGGGGTAATCCATGGAACGGCTACTGGGGTGGGCCGATGTACAACGAAACCCGTAACGTCAGCTACAAAGTGGCGATCATCCAGATCGACCTGCTTGATGGCAAGGACGGCAAACTGGTGTGGCGCGGCAGTGACGAGCAGATACTCAGCCGCACACCGAACCCGTCGGATCGCAGCACGGCGATACGTGAAACGGTGGGGCGAATTCTCGCCAACTACCCACCCAAATAAACAGCTGGAAGATCAAAAGATCGCAGCCTCCGGCAGCTCCTACAGGGGTACATCAATCCAATTGTAGGAGCTGCCGGAGGCTGCGATCTTTTGCTTGTGATCTGCGAGCAGCCCGCAAAAGCGCCAACTACACTGCTGTTCACCCAAGGAGGTAGCCCTCGGCTGCGTACCGGCAAAGGAGTGCGTGATGTCTCCCCGTTTGCAGTTTCGCAGCCCGTCCCGGCAACGGGGTGCGATCGGTTTGATGGCGGCGCTGACATTGGGCATGGCCCTGATGTTCTTGCTGGTCGTGGTCGACAGCGGTCGTTTGTACCTGGAAAAACGTGACCTGCAGCGCGTAGCGGACATGGCCGCACTTGAAGCCTCCACCCGAGGCGGTGATTGCGCCGCTGGCAACACCGCTACCGTTTATGCCACCGCCAGCGCAAACCGTAATGGCTTCACCCTTCCTGACCCCAATCGCAATCTGCTGGTCGCTTGCGGCGCCTTGACCCTGGATGCCAATAACCTTCGAGTATTTGGCGCCGACCCGAGCAAGAGCGAAGCCATTCGGGTGATCGCCAGCCATTCGGTCCCGCAGAGTTTCGCCGGCGGTGTCGGCGCCCTGTTCGGTGGCGCTCCACGCGCGGCAACCATCAACCTGACGGCCAGCGCTGTCGCCGCATTACCACCACCGCAGGCTTCGCTGACCCTGCGCAGCACGACGTTGAGCGTCGACACCAGCAAATCGGCCACGCTCAACGCGCTGTTCGGTGGTTTGCTCGGAGGCAACCTGAACATCAATGCGGCGGGCTGGAACGGACTGGTGAACACCAACATCAGCCTGCTCGGCTACCTCGATCGATTGAAAGTCGACCTTAACCTCAGCGCTGCCGGGTATGACCAGGTATTGGGCAATACGATTGCCGTCAGCCAGCTGATTCAGACCGCCGTCAATGTACTGGACCCCGGCGGCACTCTCGGTGCGACCGCCACCATTGCGAGTCTTCAAGCGCTGAAGGTCGCGGCAGGCGCAACCACCGTCGTACTCGGCAACGTGCTGCACGTCGAGGCTGGCAGCACCGTGACGGCGCTGGGGACCACCCTGAAAGTGTTCGACCTGATCGAAGCCGTCGTGCAACTGGCCAACAAGAAAAACGGCCTGGTGGCGACCCTGCCGATCAACCTCGCGGGGCTCGCGCAAATTACTGCTCGGGTGCAGATACTGGAGCCGCCACAGCTCTCGGCCATCGGCAATCCGAAAAGCGCCGCGCTCGCGCCTTTGGGGCCCAACCGGATCTATGTGAAAACCGCTCAGGTGCGTACATTGCTGTCGATCGACTTGCCCATTCTGAGTGCGATACAACCCTTGCTCGAGGCAGCGGCGGATCTTGCCGGACCGTTGACCAATACCTTGAACGCCTTGCTGCATCTCAATCTGGTCGGTGTCATTGACTCACTGACCTGCGCGCTTGGCGCGGCCTGCGAAACACCCTCGATCGTGCCGCTTTCCAATACCGTAAGGCTCGATGTCGCACTGGACGTCGCGAGCGCCAACAGTTACGTCACCGCCTACAGCTGCGTCAGCGCCACCAACAAATCCCTGACCACCAATACCAGCACTTCACTGGTGAAGCTGAAAATCGGCAAGATCGATCCGAACACGGCTTTCGGCAACAACACCACGCCGCCCGCCGTGGTGGTACAGCCGTTGAAGGTGATCGATATCGGGGTGAAGACCTGCCGCCGGTTCCTGATCTTGCCCGTCAGTTGTGACCCGCGAATTCCAGGCGTCGGCGGCGGGATCGATATCATGGCCGACACCACCGTGGCACAGAGCGCCAACCTGCCGCACGTCTATTCCGCACCGCCGGCCACCAGCCTGCCGGAGATCAACCAGCCACCGTTCTACTATTCCTGGTCCACCAGCAATATCGTCAGCAGCCTTACCGACACGGCGACCAACATCAAGGTCAACATGTACGGCCCGACGGGCAGTCTGGTCGGTGGTCTGGGGGCCATCCTCAGCAGTGTCACCACATTGCTGGTCAACGCGATCAACAGCGTGCTCAGCCCGTTACTCGACACCTTGATCAACACACTGCTGCTCAGCCTGGGGATCGATCTGAACAAGGTCGATGTCGGCGCCAACCTCAGTTGTCACTCAGGACGAGCGACATTGGTGATCTGATCGTCGACGGCAATCGGCAGTTCGATACAAAACCGTGCGCCCTCGACCGAGTTTCTGACGCTCAGTTTTCCGCCCATGTTCTCGACGATGCCGTAACTCACCGACAACCCGAGCCCGGTGCCGACACCCACGGGTTTGGTGGTAAAGAACGGCTCGAAAATCCGCTCCAGCAACCGCGGATCGATACCGCCACCGTTGTCCTCGACCCACAGCCGCACCGAATGCGCATCACGTTCGGCGTACACCGAGATCCACGGTTTGAACTCGCGGTCGGCCTCGCGTTTGCCGAGCAATGCATCCCGAGCGTTGACCATCAAGTTGATCAATACCTGTTCGAGCTGATCGACGTAACCGCGCACTTGCACTTCAAACCCGGTCTCGTTGACCCGCAGTTCGACCCCTTTGCCGCGCATCCCTTCGGCCAGCAGCGACAGCGTGCCTTCGATGGCTTGCGCCGGATTAAACGGATGCTGCTCGATCTCCGAGCGGCGGCCAAACACCCGCATGTGATCCACCACCCGCGCGGCGCGCTGGACCTGTGCATCGATGCGGTTGAGCTTGTCGGTCAGGTAGTCGATCTGTGCATCGCCGTTGCTCAGACGCTTGAGCACGTTGACGATGGCCATGCGCATCACATTCAACGGCTGATTGATTTCATGGGCCAGCCCTGTGGCCATTTCACCGAGGGTGGCCATTTTTGCACTTTGGGTGAGCTGCTGCTGGGCGCGGCGCACCTCGGTGTTGTCGCGCCCCACGGCCTGAATCTCCAGCAAATGGCCGTCTTCATCGAACACCCCGCGATCCGACCACACCCACCAGGCATGTTCGCGTCCAGGCAGTTGCAGATTGATTTCCGCGGTGCTGACCGGGAACTCCGGGCTGAGTCGGCTGAGCCGCTGGAGAAACGCTTCGCGCTGTTCCTGCGACATCCAGCTGCCCAGATTCACCCCGGGCAGTTGTTCGGGCTGACACTCCAGGTAAGTCGCCAGCGGGCGGTTGCCAAAGGTCAGGGTCAGGTCCGGGCGGTAGCGGCAGATCATCGCCGGAGAGTCTTCCACCAGGATCCGGTAGCGTTCTTCACTCTGCTTTACCTGTTCGGCGGCCAGGGTTGCTTCGGTGACGTCCAGCCACAGGCCGACGGCCTCCACCGGCAAGCCAAGGTCGTCGCGCAGTAGCTTGGCTTCATCGAGTAGCCAGTGGTATTCGCCGCGACTGTCGCGCAGCCGATAGCGGGTGCGCACCGAACCTTCACGCAGCAAATGTCGGGTACGTTCGAAGTACCGATCACGGTCATCCGGGTGCACCCTTTCAACCAGGTTTCCCGTCGCGCAATCAGCCAGTGTCCAGCCGAGCAGCGGCAGTAGGCTGTCACTGAAAAACGTCGGTTGCAGCGCACCTTCGACATAGCGCTGCACATAGATCACCGCCGGTGAACTGGCGATCAGATTGTCCAGTCGGGCATGGGCCGCCGCGGCGTTTTGCTCCTGGTTTTTGATGTCGCTGATGTCGAGCATGAAACCCAACAACCGCCGGTTTTTACCGAGGCCCAGAACCTGGCCCTGCAGGCGATACCAGTTTGGCGTTTGTGCCAGACGCACGCAAAGCAGCAGCGGGGTGCCGTCGTCTTGCAAGGCTTGCAGACGACTGCTCAGCTCTTCCCGGTCGGCGGGGTGCACCCGATCAAGCCACTCGTGTAGCGGCAAACGATCGACCGCAAGGTTCAGGTTGCTGGCCAATGACGGCGCCAATTGCACCTCGCGACTGTCGCTGAACACCTCCCACCATCCGGTGCCGAGCAAGGCTTGCAGCGACTCCAGCCGTTCCAGCTGCAGATGGTGCCGGTGCTCGCGCAAGCGCTCAAGCAACGGGCCTGCCAGCGCGGCGGTCAGTTGTAACCAATCGCGATCTTTCAGGTCAGGTGCCTGTTGCTGCACCGGATAAAGGCCACACAGCAACCAGGCCGCCACACCCTGAGCATCGTGATAGGGCACCGCGAACCCTTCGGCATTACCGAAGATGCCTTGCAAACGGGGATGTTCAGCGGGTGTCAGGCATTGCGGCGCAGAGCTGTTCAGGCTTTCGAGCCCCGTGCCCAGGCGCTGAGCGTTTTGCCACAGGTGGGGCGCATCGAACGCCGTGTATTGCTGGTGGATCTGCCAGCCTTCTTCCTGTTCATCGAGTAACGCCACCGCAATGCATGGCATGTGGAAACGCTGGGCCAGGCCTTGCAGTTGTTCCGCTAACACCTCGGGCAGGCGCGTCAGGTTGCACCGACGCAACTGTTCGCCGATCTGCGCTGCGAGTAATTGGCATTGCTCGCGGTTGCGTGATTGCCGGCGATCGAGCAACAAGTCGCCGATGTCCAGCAACTGCAACAGCCACGCATCGGCCAATGGCTGGACCCAGCCACGCAGGTGCAGGGGTTGTCCGTTGAGGCTGTAAAAGTCCAGGTCCAGACTCTGTCCCTGCCAGTCGGTGGGCGAGCCTTCAACGGCGAGGCCGCTGTGGGGCATGAGGAAATCGAGCAGATGCGGTGCGTGCGCAGCGGGCGTCTGCTGGGCCAGCACATGCCGCAGCGGGCCGGTCAGGTGAATCACTCGACCTTCGGCATCCAGATGCATCTGCAAACCGACACTTTGCACGCTCAGGGTGTCTGGCGTGTCCACTGGCTGAGGCGGATGGCGGTTGAGCAGGCGCCCGAAAAGTTTGTCTGCGGAACTCAAAATTGCAGGCTCGAACTGGCGCTGAGGTTTGCCGGCAGATTGGGCACTTGGCCAATTCCCGGCAAGTTCAGAAACGGGATCACCTGCTGCAGTTTGCTGGTGGGGTAACTGATGCTGACCTTCAACACCCCGCCCACGTAGGTGGCGCTGGTGTCGGTGGCGACATTGAAATTCAGTGCGGCAGGAATCCAGGCCAGCTGTCGGCTCAGTTCTGTCGTGGCCACGGTTTTTACTGCGGTGTCGTATCCGGGGGTGCTCGGATCCAGCGCCACGCTTCGGCGCACCGCTTCGGCGGTCGACTGGGTGAACGATTGCATCAGCAACAATGGCAAGCTGTAAGTGACAATTCCATAAAACACGGCGAAAAAGATCAGAAACACCAAAGCGAATTCAATCGCTACAGCGCCTTTTTGCTTACGGGGGAGGCCTGTTTTCATGACTGCGTCTACCCTGACATTCACGACGTGATATCAGCATAGAATCATTCAGCCAAAACGGACGTTTTTTACCGGATGCAGAGCTTTGTACTACTGATCTGGCTGACGCTATGCGCAGCACAGGATGCTCGAGAACGGCACATCGCCAATGGCCTGACCCTTGGCGCCGCGGTGTTGGCGCTGGCGTATCTCCTGTGGACGGGCACTACCTGGCTGGGGGCCGAGGGGGTGCAGGGCGGCTGGGCTTGTTTGCTGGCGCTGGCTTTCACCTTGCCCGGTTATGCGCTGAGACGCTTGGGCGCAGGCGATGTGAAACTGATGACCGGCCTGGGGCTGGCGACTGACGGCATGCACCTGCTCGGCGTGTTCATCGGTGCCGGATTGGCCAGTGTGCTGTGGCTGCTGCTGGCGCCAAGAGTCTGGCTTCATATGGGCCAAGGGCTTAGAAATCATCTTCGATACCTGGGGCCTGGAGTGTCAAAGAAACAGCCCTTTGCACCCTTCGTGTTGGTGGGCCTGTTGCTCACACTCGCCTGGTTTCACTAGTCACCCGTTCTATGTACAGAGTCGGATAGTACGTCTACTTTCAATTCAGCAGTTGTCCAGTCTGTTGCTGTTTGTAGAGGAACGGTCAACGTTGACCCGGCAGGGAGTCGCACGTGAACACGCTTTCTTCGGCAGTAAAAATCCTTGTGGTCGACGACCAACCGTTTATTGCCGCGCAGCTTTGTGAGTTTCTTGAAGGCCGCGGTTACCGTTGCGTTCCTTGCGAGACTGGCAAACAGGCCGTCGAGCGTTTCAATGAAGACGAAGCGATTGGCCTGGTGCTTTGCGATTTGCACATGCCCGGTCTGGACGGGATTCAACTGGTTCAGGAGCTGCAACGGTTATCCGGCAAGCACCGTGTGTTTGAAGCAATCATGCTCACTGGGCGTGCGGACAAGCAGGATGTGATCAAGGCTCTGCGGGCCGGGTTTGCCGATTACTACCAGAAGCCGATCAATCTGGGTGAGTTGCTCGAAGGGATTGCGCGTCAGGTAGTGGTTTTGCAGGAACGGCAGAAGAGTGTGCAGCTGGGGCATCTGGATCAGAAGCTGCAGTATCTTGCCGAGTCGATCGATGATCTGTATCAGGATCTGGATAAGGTTCGACGTGGGCCGCGGTTATCGGTTTCCACTGATGAAGATGTCAGTGCTGTGGATCGGGTTGAGATTTCGGCGATTTTCAGTCAGCTGTCGCCAAGGCAGTGGGAGGTGGCGCGGTTGGTGGGGAAGGGGCAGACGAATTATCAGATTGCCTGTGAGTTGGGGATTACCGAGAACACGGTGAAGCTTTATGTGTCGCAGATTTTGCGGTTGACGCATATGCATAATCGGACGCAGTTGGCGCTGGCGTTGTTACCCGGTCATTCTGGATTGCGTCAGGGGGTGACTGCGCGTTAGGTTTTTGTTGGTTTACCTCTCCATTCCTGCGGTAACGACCGGCGACTCACTTTTTTTACAAGCGCCCGGAATGCCTAATGCCAGTGAGGTAAGCCGTAACGCGATTTGTAGCAGCTGCCGAGCCCGCGAGGCTGCGTTCGGCTGCGTAGCAGTCGTAAATCAGTCATTGCGGTACGTCAGGCATACCGCGTCAGCCGGCCTCACGACTGCTTCGCAGCCGAACGCAGCCTCGCGGGCTCGGCAGCTGCTACAAAAAGAGTGTCGCGGCTGGAATTACTAACGACTGGCATTACCCGGAATGCCGGCCCGAAAAAAGTCAGCCAAAGAACGCTAGTCCCAAGCGTCCAATTCCCGGATCAAGACTACCCCCCCGTCCCACTGTCCACCTGCCCGCTTTCATACTGATCGAAGTACTCCGGGATCTCATGCTGATAGCTTTTCAACCAACGCTGCATGCTCAGCTCGCGCTCGGTCGCGGTTGAGGTTTGCGGTTTCTGGGAAGCCGCTTTGTTGCTGCTTTGCAGTTGCAGCCAGCCTTCGGTTTCCTGTTGTTGGGCCGAAGAGGGGCCGGGGTCGATGGCGTGAGCGGTGAGGGGCAGGGCCAGCAGGCCGATGCAGCAGAGGATGGTTGGTTTCATCAAAAGCCTCTCCTTATTGAAGCGTCGGTGTGGCGACGGCGACCTGGTTTGCGGCGGTCGGGCCGGACTTGCCCGGTGTCTTGAGTCTTTGCGCGCGGGCCTGGGCTTCGGTGACTTGGGCGGGGCTCAGGCCGAGACGGCTGACGAGTTCGGCCGCGCGGCTCCAGTCGTCCTGGTAGATCAGCAGCGTGACCAGATTCAACGCAGCCAGTTGATCGCTTTGCTTGAGTTCCATGGCCGTCAGGAATTCAAATCGCGCATCCTCGACGCGTAATTGATTGAGGTACACCACGCCGAGGTCGTTGCGAATTTTCTCGTCCGTCGGCGCTAGCCGTGCGGCCCGTTGCAAGTGGGCTTGTGCCAGGCCGTTGTCGCCCTTGGCGGCGGCGAGTTGGCCCAGGCCGTGTTCGGCTTCGGCGGCCAGGCAACTGCCGAGCAGGCTGCGGTACAACGGCTCGGCTTCGCTGCGGCCCAGCAGTCGATAGACCTTGGCCTTGCGCAGGCGCACGTCGGCCAGGTTGTCGGGCAGGCTTTGCAGGTTGGCGAGGCTGGCGTGCAGTTTGCCGTCATTGGCCATGTCATCGGCGAGGTTCAGCGACAGCTGTTCCTCGGAGGTCAGCTTGCCGCAACTGGCCGTGTTGGTCAGGGCGCTCCAGGGCGTCGCCCCGTTGCTCGCGCAACCGCCTAGCAACAGCAGACTCAAACCGGCAATGATTGCTTTCATAACGATCCCTCTAAGAACCAAAGGCATGGGACAGGGCGGTGAAGCCCGGGCCGGCCAGTACGATCAATAACGCCGGGAAGAGAAACAGCATCATCACGACGGACATTTTGGCGGACAGCTTGGAGATGTATTCCTGCAAGCGCGTCAGGCGCCGGTCATCGAGCAATTGCTTGAGGGTCAGCAAGGATTTCATCGCCCCGCCCCCCTGATGGATCAACTGCTGAAGGATGACGCAGGTGTCGGTGAACTCGTCGACGGCCAGCAATCGGGTGGCTTTGTTCAGCTCTTCACCCAGTTCCAGGCCGGAATCGACTCGGGCCAATACCAGACGCAACTCATGGGTCAGGGCCGGCAACAATTGTTTGCCTTCATTGCTCAACACTCGCAGCGACTGCTCCACCGCCATGCCCGATTCGAACAGGATGCGTAGCAGCGGAATGAAGGTGGAAATCTCGCTCGCCAGTTGTTTCTGCCGACGCTTCGCGGCAGCGGCCAGCAACCGTTTTGGCAACAGATAGCCGATGCCGGTGGCGAACATCGGGGCCATCCAGTGGTTGTCGGTATGAGGGAAGAAAACGCCCTGGATCAGCAAGGTCAGGGCCAGCGCCAGCACCGGAGCGCCTACCTGGAACGCCGCGAACAGTGACCGTCGCCGGGCGCTGCGCCAGCCGAGACGGTTAAGCAATGCCTGGGTTTCGTTATCCAGGTTGACCGAGCGCTGACCGATCCGGCTGCTGCCCAGCAGCTGTAGCCACTGATCCACCCGGTTGTCGCTTGCCAGTTTGCCGTCGAGTCGTTGCGCCACCTGGCGAACCCGCCGACGGTGTTCCAGCAAACCGCTGAGCAGCAACAAGGTTGCGCCCAGAAACAGCAATGCGCAGATCAGCAAAGGCACTTTCATACGCTGCGCAACATATGCCAGAGCGCCAGGCTGCCGATCACCTGCAAGCCGAACGCGGACGCGAGCATGATTTGCCCTGATGGGTCGTGCCACATGGCGAGCAAATAATGGGGGTTGGTCGCGAGGAAATAGCCGGCCAGACCAATCGGCAAACAGCCCAGGACCCACGCGGTCACCCGGGTTTCACCGGTCATGGCCCTGAGCTGGCGCGCAGCCTGCTCGCGCTCGCGGATCATCTTGATCAGGTTTTCCAGCAATTCGCTGGCATTGCCGCCATAGCGGTGATTGACCTTCAAACCGAGTGCGAACAGGCGAAGTTCATCTTTCTCATACAGCTCGGCGAGGTCAGCCGCAGCATCCGGCAGGCTGACCCCCAACTGCACGTTGCGCTGAATCCGCCCCATGGCATTTTTCAGCGGGTCTTCAGCGACGTCGATGGCACCCAGCACCGCATCGGCCAGGGTGCGCCCGGACTTCAGACTGCGCACGGTGTGATCGAGCATCGGTGGCAGTTGTTCGATCATGCGCTGGAGTCGGCGCTGATAACGCCAATTGACATACAGACGCAGAATCAACGGCGGCAGCAGTAACAGAACCAGCAAGCCGACCCAGCCACCGCTAGCAAATCCGAGCAAGATGCCAAAAGCCCATAGCAGCAGCCATACCCCCAGGCGCTCGGAGGGACGCCCAAGGCCGGCCCGCAGAAAGGCCCGATCCAGACCCACCCAGGAGGTTTTCGCCTGTATCGGCTGCGGTTGCCCCTGGTTCAGGCGTCCCAGTACCCGCTCGGTGCCGGTCTGGCGCAAACCGCGATAAAACAGGCGGATCGACAGTCCGAGCAAGACCAGGCAAACGAGGATGAGCAGCACCGGTTTGAGCATGCCGTGGCCTTCAGTACGCAGAGGGAGAGCGCGCCAACTCACGGCGCAGTTTGTCGCCGGCGGGGTTGACCGCCTCGCGCATGAATCCGAAACCGCTGCGCCGGTCGAGCCGGAACAACGTGTTGGTGACATACACGTCATCACGCAAGCCAATCACCTCCACCACTTCGCTGACGCAGCGGCGGCCATCGGGCATGCGCGTCAGCTGGATCACTACGTCCAGTGCGGCGCAGATCATTTGCCGCAAGGTCCGTTCGGCGATGGTGCGGCCCGTCAGGCCCACCAATGTCTCCAGGCGCAACAGCGCATCCTGGGCGTTGTTGGCGTGCACGGTGCTCATGGAACCGTCGTGGCCGGTGTTCATTGCAGTGAGTACGTCCACCACTTCGACGCCACGAATCTCGCCGAGGATGATTCGGTCCGGGCGCATCCGCAGGGCGTTGCGAATCAGGTCACTGGATTTCACTTCGCCGTGGCCTTCGGCATTCGGCGGTCGGGTTTCCAGACGCACCACGTGAGGGTGGCCCAGTTGCAGTTCGGCGACGTCTTCGATGGTGACGATTCGCTCGTGAGGGTTGATCAACTGGCTGAGAATGTTCAGCAGCGTGGTCTTGCCGGTGCCGGTGCCGCCGCTGATCAGGATGTTGCAGCGCTTGCCCACGGCCTCCTGAATAAAGTCGAAGATCGCCTGATCGATGGTTTGCATCGCCATCAGGTCCGAGCTTTTGAGCATGTCCTTGCGAAATTTACGTATCGACAGGCAGGGACCGTCGAGCGCAATTGGTGGAATGATCGCGTTGACCCGGCTACCGTCGGGCAGTCGTGCGTCGACCATTGGCGACGACTCATCGAGCCGTCGACCGAGGGGCGCGAGGATCCGTTGCATGACCCGTTCGACGTGATGCGCATCGATGAAGCGCAGGTCGCTTTGATGCAGTACGCCGTCGCGTTCAATGAACACCCGGTGCGGGCCGTTGACCAGAATCTCCGTCACTGCCGGGTCCCGCAGCAGCACTTCCAAAGGGCCGAAACCGGTGAGTTCGTCGACGATTTCTTCGGCCAGGCGCTCCATTTCATAGCGGGAAATCGCGAGGTGCAGCCGGGCGATGTACTCGGCAACCTTGTCGATGACGAACTGCGAGAGCACCTGCCGCGAACCCTCCAGCAGGTTTTTGCCGGACTCCTCGATGGCGTCGATGATGTAGCGGTGCAGCACCAGTTTCAGACCTTCGTGGTCGGTGTTGCCGCTGGTGGTGCGCACAGGGGCACCGAAGAGTTTTTCACCGCTCATTGCGCACCCCTCAACCGGTTGAACCAGCCAGACTTGGGTTTGGCCAGCCCCTCGGAGCGCTTGGCCAGACGATCGCCGAGGGCGCGCAAGCTTTGAGTCAGGCCTTCGCGGGGGGCCAGTTCAAACAGTGTGACACCTTGGTTCTTGGCGTTAAGCCGAACTTCCGGGCTGTAGACGAGGGTCGCGATGATCTCCATGCCAAAGCTTTTGCTCAGGGTGTCGGCGTCCGGTGCGACGTTGCGCAGGTAGCGATCCACCAGCAGCTTGGCGTGATCGAGCTTCATGCCTTTTTCACGCCACTGGTTGAGTACCGCCAGGTTGCGACGGCAGTCGAGTACGTTCTGATCGGTGTACCACAGCAACTTGTCGCAATGGGTGACGAAGGTGCGTAACGCTTCGCTGTCCGGCTGGCCAGTCAGGTTCACCACGATGTGCTGGAAGTGTTGGCGCAGGGCGCTGAGCAGCATGTACAACTCGGCGGTGCTGGTGTGTTCCAGCGGCTCATCGTGGTGGGCGTAGGCGAGGATCCGCAACCCGGCGGCGCAGTGGGTGAACGCGCTGTCGATCAGCGTCGAGTCGAGGCGCCGCAGGTGCCGGAGTGCATCGCCGAAGTGGAACGAACTCTCCAGCCCGAGCAAGGCCAGGCTGTCACCGCGCGGCAGGCCCAGGTCCAGCAACAGCGTTTGCTGTCCGCTCTTTTGCACCACTTGCGCCATGTGCGTGGCGAGCAGCGCGCCGTCGGCGTTGATCTGCACACCGTAGAGCACCGTCAGGCCTCCCAGCTGGGTGTTCGGGGCCACGGGCGGCAGGCGTTTGCTCAGCCGTCGCACCAACCCCGCGACTTCACTGGAACGCGAACCATAGGCCACGAAATCCCGTGCACCGGCGCGCATGGCATTGAGTACGAGTTGGTTGTCCATGCCATCGCCCAGCGCGACGATCGCCAGCATCGGTTTGGCTTCCAGGGCGCCTTCGATCAGTGCGCTTTGGGCCACCACGTGTTCGCGGTCCAGGCCGATGAACACCAGGCTGGCGAAGGTCACGTCCACCAGCGCCAGCAATTCGTCGAGGCTGCCACTGCCGGCGCTGACCACTTGGCCCAACGGGGCGAGGGCGCCTTGCAGCCACTCAAGGTCGGTACTTTTGCGCGTGATCGCGAGGAAGGTCTGGCTCAGGTTCTGGCTCTGGCTCATTGCGATAACCCGCTGCGTTTATCGAAGTCGCCGTTTTCGAGGAAGTACAGGCGATACCAGTTCGGGTCATAGTTGCGCAGCTTTTCACCCGGCAACGACGGCAGTTGTGCGTTGGCAGCCAACGGTTGGACCAGGTGCGGCGTGACGATCATCAGCAGCTCACGCTCTTCGCGGTTGACCGATGAGGTGCGAAAAAACGCACCGAGAATCGGGATATCGCCCAGGCCTGGAAACTTGCTGACTTGCGAAATGTTGTGAGTGCTGATCAAACCGCTGATGACGAAACTCTCGCCATCGGCCAGCGAGATGCTGGTATCGGTGCGCCGAATGGTGAACGCCGGGACGGTGGTGCCGCCGATGGTCACGCCATTGTTGAAGTCGAGTTCGCTGACCTCCGGCGCCACTTTGAGGGTGATGCGGTCGTGGCTGACCACGGTCGGTGTGAGCGTCAGGCGGATGCCGAATTCCTTGTATTCGATGGAGTAGCTGTTGCTGTTGGCGCTGGGCACCGGGATCGGAATTTCACCCCCGGCCAGGAAGCTCGCGCTCTGCCCGCTAAGAGCCACCAGGCTCGGCCGTGCCAGGGTGTAGGCGAAGCCGCTGCCTTCCAGGGCGTTGACGATGCCGAGGACTTTGCTGCTGCCACCGCCCCAGACAATGTTGAAACTGTCGTTGAGCAACGGGATGCTGGGTACCGCGATCCGCGGATCAAGGTTGTGCAGCGGCACCACACCCGGCGTCACGGCCGTGTTGGGCACCGTACCGGGTGCGCCGAAGAGGAAGTTGTTCGAGCCCTTGCCGAAAATCGACGTGCCGGCCTCCTTCAGTTTGGTCCGGCTGACTTCGACAAAACGAATATCGGTCTGTACTTGCGACGGCAGCAGTGGGTCATCAGAGGGTAACCGTGTCGCGGTGGTCATCGCCGTGGTGGCCTTGCCCTGAACGAACACCATGCTCTGGCGCGGCGCGCTGGCGCAGGCAGTCCAGACCATCAGGCTGGTGGCGCCGGGGGCCATCCCTGTTAGCAAGAATGCTTGATTACCGTTGACTCGCACGTCGGCGATTTTCGGGTCACCCACCGCCACCCGAGTGATTGCTACCGGCGATTGCACCTCCTGTTGCAGCCCTTCACTGACTTCCAGCACCGCAGGCAACGAACCCAGCGCGGCGCAATTGCCGGCGGCGGCGAACGTTACGCCAAGCGGCACACCGCTCAGTAAAGAGACCCAGAGCAGGCCTTGAAACAGGGGCATGGAACGACTGCGCATTTAGATGCGTCCTTGCTCGATTCAGGGGGTTTGTTGGGTAATTTCGTTGCCGCGGATGACTTCCACGCTCGGCTTGCGCGGTGCTGTGCCACCGTGGGTGACGACAGATTTTTGGGGGGGCGTCATGGCCAGTTGACTGAACTGGATCAACTCGCGGTTGGCACTGGCAAGGTTGGCCGATGAATCGCTTTCGCCGGCCCAGTAACGAGCCAGACGTTTTTCATCGGCGCTGCGTACGGCCAGGCGCAGCACGCCGGCCTGGGCCGCTAACATCAGGCGACTCAATAGTTGTTCGGGGACGGCAAGCAAGACGCTGCGGGCGCTGGCGCGCAATTGTTCCTGCCGGAGTTTTTCTTCGAGGCTGCGGACCGGGCTTGCGGGTTGACCGTCGTTGGTCAAGCCCAACTGTTCGCCCACCCCGAGCACCCGCAAGGCCGGCACTACCAGTTGCGCCGACGGCTGAAGGTTGTTGTTGTCCATGCGCAGAAACAGCAGCACATCGACATAGTCCCCCGGTGTCAGTTGCCCACCGGCATTGATCACTTCATCCACCGCGACGGCGAGGGCGCGTTCATCGGGACGAATCATCCGTGCCAGTCTGCCGCCGGCTTCAAAGCTTTCATCATTGAGCCAGGTGCCGGCGCTGAGGGCACGCCAGGGCGTTCGGCCAATCGCTTGATCGAGGCGGCTCAGACTGCCGGCCGGGACGGTACGCAGATTTTCCAGGGTCACGTCGGCGGCGCTGATTGGCACGAACGGTGGCACATCATGCAGCAGCACCACCACCGGTTGGCGAGTGGGGTCGTCCACGGGGGCCGGCGTCTGGGCGATGGGTGCAGGCGTGGCGATTTCGGATTGTAAGACAGGCTCGGGAGCGGGTTGGCGGCTCAGCATGAGGCCCCAGTAACCGGCAATAATGGCGCCCACCAGAAACACACCGGCCAGGCCCAGAGTGATACGACTGTTCGTGGCGGCTCTCCCTTTCCTGCTGCTTGAGACCTCATCGCATCCAACGAGTCAACTTCGCAATCAGGCAGCTAAAAAAATGGAACTATTTCGCTATTTGACGGTAGCTCAGCTAGAGCAAAAAGCCATTACGGGCCGGAAAATAACTGACGAAAGTAAGGCGCCAGGGCGAAAACGAGACTTTTTTGGCGTCAACGAAGCGACTAATACTTTAGTGATAATTCGTTCTTACAGTTGTGGGTACGGGGAATGCCGACAATGCTGATGCTGGCAAAGGGGAACCATGTTGCGACCGTGCAACACCCGTCGTCTTCAGGAGAACTGCCATGTCCTTTACCAAGATTGCTCAGAAGATCAAATCCGAAATCGCTTTTTACAAAGGCCTGGCCAAAGATACCGAGGGTGCTTCGGGTATTGAGTACGCGATTGTTGCCGCCATGGTCGCAGTGGTGATTGCCGGACTCAGCGGGGATATGGGGGACTCGATCACTTCCATATTTGGCAAAATCAAAACCGCCCTCGGTTAGCGCCATAAGACACGCCGGCAACTTGCTAATGTTCAAAAGGGCTTCTAACGTCAGCGCTTAGTCCATTGCAGGTGTTGCCCATGAACGCTCCCTCACTTCCACGCCAACAGCTTCTTCTGGTCGATGATGAGGAGGAGGCGTTGCTGGAACTGGCGGAATTGCTGGAGGGCGAGGGCTTCAATTGCTTTACTGCCACCTCGGTCAAACTCGCGTTGCAACATCTGACGCGCCACCCTGATATTGCGTTGGTGATCACTGATCTGCGGATGCCGGAGGAGAGCGGCATGTCGTTGATCAAGCGGTTGCGCGAGCACACGTCCCGCCAGCATTTGCCGGTGATTGTGACGTCGGGGCATGCGGACATGGAGGATGTCAGTGACATGTTGCGGTTGCAGGTGCTCGACCTTTTTCGCAAGCCGATTTATCACGTGCGGTTGTTGGAGACGTTGAATAATTTGTTTCCACTGCCTCGCGTGGATTTAGTGAGTCCGTGATTGATCGTTCCCGTGCGCTGCGTCCCAAGAGCCGAACGCAGAGCACGGGAACGATCGGGTCAGGTAACCGGCCGCCAATGCCCCGCCATGTGCTCAAGATCCCCCGCACCCACCAACAGCAAATCCCCGCTCGACCCTGCCGCACTGGCCAGCAATGTCACTTCACTGGGTAACCGCACCGGTTTGCGAAATTGCACCGCAATCTCGACATTCGCCGCCGGTAGATGATCGGAAAGCGCCGCCAGGGTGCGCGCCTTGTTCCACAAACCATGGGCGATGGCGGTCGGAAAACCGAAGAGTTTGGCGCTGACGGCACTCAGGTGAATCGGGTTGTAGTCGCCGGACACTTTGGCGTACTGCCGCCCTATGTCCGACGGCGCTTTCCAGTGAGCCACTTCCGACATTTCCAGCGTCGATGCCAATACTTCCTCGACGGGCTCGCCTGCGAGTTTGACCCCACGGCACAACATCTGGCTTTCAGCTTCCCACAACGCCCCTAACTGATCGTCGAGCGTGGTTACCAAATCGAACGTCGCGCCTTTTTCATGGGGTTGTAGGTTTTGCACCTGAACGCTGACCCGCACGCGATTCACGCCGCCCATTGGGCGAAAGATGCGAATGCGGTTGCTCAGGTGAATCAACCCCAGCAGCGGGAACGGAAACTCCTTGGCCGTCAGCAATTGCATCTGCAATGCGAACGCGAGGATGTGTGGATACGTTGGCGGCAACAAACCGTTCTCGGCAAAACCGCAGACCTTGCGATAGTCCGCCAGGCGCTTCGGATCGACATTGATCCAGCAGCGCAAACCCGAATCGGGCAGGGTGGTGCCGGTGATTTTGCGTCGCGTCGCGGCCCGCACGTAGAGTCCCGACAGGCTCGGTTCGCGGTTGAGTGTGTGCCAATCGATGATCATGCCTAAGCCCCCAAAACACTTTGTCCGCACACTCGCAACGCTTGGCCGGTGAACGCGCCGGTGCCCGGTTGAGCCAGCCACGCCACCGCTTCGGCGACGTCTTGCGGCAGGCCGCCCTGGCCCAGCGAACTCATGCGCCGCCCGGCCTCACGCACGCCGAACGGAAGGTGCGCAGTCATTTGAGTTTCGATGAAACCGGGTGCTACCGCATTGATGCTGATGCCGCGCACATTCAGCAGCGGCGCCCAGGCTTGGGCCAGACCGATCAGCCCAGCCTTGCTCGCGGCGTAATTGGTTTGCCCGCGATTGCCGGCGATGCCGCTGATGGACGCCAGCAGGATCACCCGGCCGTTGTCGTGCAGGGTGCCGCTGTCGAGCAGAGCCTTGGTCAGCACTTGCGGCGCATTGAGGTTGACCGCCAGCACCGCGTCCCAGAATTCCGGGGTCATGTTGGCCAGGGTTTTATCCCGGGTGATGCCGGCGTTGTGGACCACGATGTCGATGCCGTCGGGCAGTTGCTCGACCAACTGCGCGGCGGCGTCTTCGGCGCAAATATCCAGGGTGATGCTGCGCCCGCCGAGGCGTGCAGCGAGGGCTTCGAGGTCAGTCTTGGCCGGTGCTACGTCCAGCAGGATCACTTCGGCCCCATCGCGGGCCAGGGTTTCGGCGATGGAGGCGCCGATGCCGCGTGCCGCGCCGGTGACCAGAGCCTTACGGCCAGACAATGGGCGAGTCCAATCCGTCACCTGCGCGTCGCAGGCGTTCAAGCGAATCACTTGCCCGGAGACGAATGCACTTTTGGGCGAGAGGAAAAACCTCAGCGGGCCTTCCAGTTGATCCTCGGCACCCTCGCCGACATAAATCAGCTGCAAGGTGCCGCCGCTGCGCAGTTCCTTGGCCAGCGAACGGCTGAAGCCTTCCAGCGCTCGCTGGGCGCTGGCGGCGAACGGATCGCTCAAGGTCTCCGGAGCGCGCCCCAGAATCACCAGGTGCGCGCTGTGATCAAGGTTTTTTATCAGTGGCTGGAAGAACTCGCGCAGCTGTTTGAGTTGATCGGTTTGCACCAGGTCGCTGGCGTCGAATACCACGGCTTTGAGTTTGGGGCCGTGGCCGGGAATCCACGCGGTGGCCAGTGAAGACTCGGTGCCGTAGCTGTAAATCGCGTCGGTCAGGCGGTTGGCGAAGGAAACGATTTTCGCCGTCAACGGGCCTCCGCCTATCAACAGCGCCCCCTCTACAGGCCGCAGCCGGCCTGCTTGCCAGCGCTCCAGCCGAACCGGCGACGGCAGACCCAGGGCCCCGACCACACGATGGCCGATGGACGAATTGGCGAAGTCGATATAACGGTCAGACATGGAACGCGCTCCAGCAGCTGGGGTTCAAAGTGTGGACCATGAATCGCAATCAGTCGTTCGATCCACGAGATTAGGCCTACGCTTGTGGGTTATGGCCTTCACAGAATAGGAAGCTTTTCATGACTCAGCTGCGCCGCGTTGCGATTATTGGTGGTAACCGTATCCCCTTCGCCCGTTCCAACGGGCCGTACACCACCGCCAGTAATCAGGCGATGCTCACCGCCGCGCTCGAAGGCCTGATCGAACGCTACAACCTGCACGGTTTGCGCCTGGGCGAAGTGGCGGCGGGGGCGGTGGCCAAGCACTCCCGGGATATGAGCCTGACCCGCGAATGTGTACTCGGCTCGCGGCTGGCGCCAACCACCCCGGCCTACGACATTCAGCAGGCGTGCGGCACTGGTCTGGAAGCGACGCTGCTGGTGGCCAATAAAATCGCGCTGGGCCAGATCGAATGCGCAATCGCTGGCGGCGTCGACACCGCCTCCGACGTGCCGATCGGCGTCAACGAAGGCCTGCGCAAAATCCTCCTGCAAGCCAACCGCGCCAAAACCACCGCCGATAAACTGAAAACCTTCCTGCAACTGCGCCCCCGTCACCTGATCCCGGATCTGCCAACCATCAACGAGTCACGCACTGGCCTGTCGATGGGTGAGCACTGCGAGTTGATGGCCCAGGCCTGGAACATCCCGCGCGACGAACAGGACCAACTGGCCTGGGAAAGTCACCAGAAAATGGCTGCGTCCTACACCGAAGGCTGGCACAACGATTTGATGACGCCGTTCCTCGGTCTGACTCGCGACAACAACCTGCGCCCGGACCTGACCCTGGAAAAACTCGCCTCACTCAAGCCGGCGTTCGAGAAAAGCGCCAAGGGCACCCTGACGGCGGGCAACTCGACGCCGCTCACCGATGGCGCGTCGTTGGTGCTGCTGGGCAGTGAAGAGTGGGCCAAGGAGCGTGGCCTGCCGGTCCTTGCCTATTTGCGCGATGGCGAGGTGGCGGCGGTGGATTTCGTCAACGGTGCGGAAGGATTGTTGATGGCGCCGGTGTATGCAGTGCCGCGTTTGCTGGCGCGCAACGGCCTGACCTTGCAGGACTTCGATTACTACGAAATCCACGAAGCCTTCGCCGCGCAGGTGCTCTGCACGCTGAAGGCCTGGGAGGATCCGCAATTTTGCAAAACCCGCCTCGGTCTCGATGCGCCACTGGGCTCCATCGACCGCAGCCGCCTCAATGTCAAAGGCAGTTCACTGGCGGCGGGGCATCCGTTTGCAGCGACAGGCGCACGGATCGTCGCGAACCTGGCGAAGTTGCTGGATGCGGCGGGGCGGGGCCGAGGGTTGATCTCGATCTGCGCCGCCGGTGGCCAGGGGGTGACAGTGATTATCGAGCGCTGAGGGCCGGGGTGCTTTGTTGTTGGGCCAGCTGCCGGTTGCGGTTGGCGTAACTCTCGGCCATGACCGAGCAGACGATCAACTGCAACGGGTGGTAGATCATGATCGGCAGCAGAATCAGCCCAAGCCCCGGGTTGGCGCCGAAGATCAGCGCCGCCATTGGCGCACCGGCGGCCAGGGACTTCTTGCTGGCGCAAAATACCGCTGCGATTTCATCGGCCGGGCTGAATTTCAATGCGCGAGCGGTGCGGGTGGTCATCCACAGGATGATCGCCAGCAGGATCGCACTGCCGATCAGCGCCGTGAGGATCACGCTGTTGCCCTGCTGTTGCCACATCCCCGAGACCATCGAATTGCAGAACGCCGCGTAGACCAGCAACAGAATCACCAGTTTGTCGACGATGTTGGTGTAGCGCTTGTGGCGGGCGAAGAACTTGCCCAGGAATGGCCGAACCAATTGGCCAAGCACCAGTGGCAACAGCAACATGGCGCAGAGGTCGAGCAGGGTTGAGCCCAGATCGATGCCACCCGCGCCGCTGCCGACCACGAAACTCACCAGCAACGGCGTCAGGAAAATCCCCAGCACGCTGGACAGGCTCGCATTGAGAATCGCCGCCGGTACGTTGCCGCCCGCGCTGCCGGTCAAGGCCACGGACGATGAGATGGTCGAGGGCAGGGCGCAGAGGTACAGGAAGCCGAGCATCAGCAGCGACGGAATGTGCGAACCCAACAGCTTGTCACTGAGCAGCCAGATCAGTGGAAACACCGCGAAGGTGAACCCCTGGACCATCACGTGCAGCTTCCAGTTTTTCAGACCGCGGGTGATCTGCTCGCTGGACAGGTTGACCCCGTGCAGGAAGAACACCAGGAACACGCCGATGTTAATCACGTATTCAGCGTGCATTCCGCCGCCGGTGGCGCCGAAGGTCGGGAAGAAATACGCCAGCAGCGTGGCGATCAACATGCCGCACAAGAACCAGTCGGTGACCACGCGTTTGAGGTGTTTGAAGGCATGCATAACAGGCACCGAATACATTTGTAAGAATTGGTGACTTAGCCTAACGTCGGCTCCATCAGCCGTCTTGCGACATAAGGCCAATCAATGCCGACTAACGGACAACTTTCCCTCGAACGGACGATTCCGACGCTGACGGCGTTGCCGCGTCCGCTGTATGCCCGTGCGGAAAGCCTCAACGCCGGTTCATGGACGCCTCCGCATCGACACGATTGGGTGCAGTTCTCCTACGCGATCAGCGGCGTTCTCGGCGTGCACACCGCCGAAGGCAGTTTCTTTGCGCCGCCGCAGTGGGGCATCTGGATTCCGGCGGATCTCGAACACCAGGTGGTGACTTCGATGCGCGCCGAGATGCGTAGCCTCTATGTGCGCCGCGAGGATTGTGAATGGGCGGACGGGCGTTGCCGGGTGCTGGAAGTGACGCCGTTGGCCCGGGAGCTGATCAAGAGTTTTTGTTTGCTGCCGGTTGAATATCCACAGGGCGACAGCCAGGAAGCGCGGCTGGTGAACGTGCTGCTGGACCAGTTGGCGCATCTGCCGGAGGTCGGCTTCTCGCTACCGTTACCGCGCCATGAACGGTTGCTCGGGTTGTGCAACGAGCTGATTGAAAGCCCTGAGTGCAATGTGACATTGCAGGCGTGGGCCGAGCGGTTGGGGATGTCGGAGAAGACCTTGATGCGGTTGTTCCAGCGGGAAACCGGGTTGAGCTTTCGAGGGTGGCGCCAGCGGATGCGGTTGCTGTCGTCGTTGAGTTTGCTGGAGGAGGGCGACAGCGTGACCAATGCCGCGCTGTCTTGCGGGTATGACTCGACTTCGGCGTTTATTGCGGCGTTCAAAAGCCTGTTCGGCTTCACTCCCGGCGAACTCTTCAGACACTGACACCACCTGACCACTGTGGGAGCGAGCTTGCTCGCGATGAGGGCTCAACATTCAACATCATTGTTGACTGTCCAGCCGCTATCGCGAGCAAGCTCGCTCCCACATTTGTTTTGCGGCGTTCTTGAGGATCAGGTTCTAAAGCGGCGAACCAACCCGTCCAGCTCGTTCGACAACCCCGCCAGACTCTGCGAATCCAGCCGCGCCGAGTTCGCCAGTTCTGCCACCAACTGCGCATCACCATGAATCTGGCTGATGTGCCGATTGATGTCTTCTGCCACCTGATGTTGTTCTTCCGCCGCGGTAGCGATTTGGGTGTTCATGTCGCGGATCACGTCCACTGACTCCCGAATCAGCCCGAAGCTGCTGCGTGCTTCACCGATCCGCGTCACCGATTGTTGGGACACTTCCAGGCTCGCATGCATTTGCTGAGTCACCTGACTGGTGCGCTTGGCGAGGTTGCCCAGCAAACCGTCGATTTCCGCCGTGGAATCGGCCGTCCGCTTGGCCAGTGCCCGAACTTCATCGGCCACCACCGCAAACCCACGACCCTGTTCACCGGCCCGCGCCGCTTCGATGGCCGCGTTCAGTGCCAGCAGGTTGGTCTGTTCGGCAATCGAGCGAATGGTCCCGAGGATTGACTGAATGTCGTTGCTGTCGCGCTCAAGCTGTTGCATCGACTGGGCCGACTGTTCGATTTCCTGGCTCAAGCGATCAACGCTGGTCACGGCCGCATCAATCTGCTGCTGACCTTCACGCGCCTGGCGCTGGCCGCTGTCGGCCGATTCCGCCGCCTGGCTGCAAGAGCGCGCGACTTCGTTGGCGGTGGCGACCATTTCGTGGAACGCCGTGGAAACCATGTCCACCGCTTCACGCTGACGCCCGGCCGCTTCGGCCATGTCGCTGGAGACCTGGGTCGAACTCTTGGAGGTGGCGAGGATCTTGGTCGCGGCGCCGCCAATGTTCTGGATCAGGTTGCGAATCGCTGCCAGGAACTGGTTGAACCAGTTGGCCAGTTGCGCGGTTTCATCGCTGCCACGGATTTGCAGGTTCTTGGTCAGGTCGCCTTCGCCTTGGGCGATGCCTTCCAGACCGCTGGCCACGCTGCGGATCGGCCGCACGATAAGGCTGGCGAAACTGGCGCCGACGATGGCGAAGAACACGGCCAGCACGGCGGCGATGATCGCGATCAGCCAGGTCAGCTGGGTGGCCGAACTCATCACGTCGGTTTGCTTGATCAGGCCGACAAAGGTCCAACCCAACTGCTCCGACGGCCAGACGTTGGCCATGTAGCGCTCGCCGTTCAGCTCGACTTCCACCAGCCCTTTGCCGGCCTTGGCCAGTTGCGCGTAGCCCTCGCCGAGGCTGCTCAAAGCTTTGAAGTTGTGTTCCGGTTGCTTCGGATCGACCAGCACGGTGCCGGTGTTTTCCAGGAGCATCAGGTAGCCGGTTTCACCGAGCTTGATCTGTTTGACGATTTCGGTGAGCTGCTTGAGCGTCACGTCGATGCTGACCACGCCGCCATTGGTGCCCAATTTGTTGTCGATGGTGCGCACGGTACTGACGTACGTAGCGTCGTCCTGGGCCCAGTAATAGGCCTCGGTGCGGAACGGTTTGCCCGGTTTGGCCTGGGCAGCCTTGTACCAGGGGCGCTGGCGCGGATCGTAATTGCTCAGCTTCGCATCGTCCGGCCAGGACACATAACCGCCCGCCGCGGTGCCGAGGATGGCATAGGCGTAGGACGGGTGACTGTTGCCCAGGTCCTGAAGGAGGCCGAAGACCTTCTTGTCCATCTCGCCTTGAGGAATGCTCTCGGCGTTGGCGCTCATATAAGTCTTGAGGCTGTCGTCGGAATTTTTGATCAGCGGTTGGGTCGCCAGGTAATCCACGTTCTGGCTGATGCCGTCAAAGAACAGTTGCATGGCGTTGCTGACCTGACGAATTTCGCGGCCACTGCCGTCAACGAAACTGTCCTTGGCATCACTGCGCAAGTTCAGCACAACCAGGGTAGCGACCAGCACCACCGGCAAGCAGGCGATGATTGCAAACGCCCAGGTCAACTTCTGTTTGATGTTCATCCGCGCTCCAGATTTTTCTTGTAGACCCACGCAGTGCAGATGACTCGCGGATTATTGGCAGCCGTAAACGTTTTTGATCGACCCGGTTCCGTGAGTGCGCCATCGTTGTTGTTGTTGTCGAAACGATTGTCGGACAAATCACTTTGTCTCTGATGACTTCGGCTGGCCGAGGCGGAAATTGAGGCCTATTTAGAAAAATCCTACGAAGGGTATGAATCGAGATGTCAGCTTCTGTCGCAAATACCCGCTTAGCCCTTCAGCAACAAGTGGCGCAAGGTCAGCTATGATCTGTGGCGCCGATGACGACCGGCGGTTGTTGCCTGATTAAACCGGCACATTGTGTGCTTGTTGACGGTCACAGGAACGTTCATAGGTCGGCAACCCCTCCCCCGAATGAGTGGATTGCCGTATAAGGAATGACTTTCGCGTGTTTGGTAATAAAGGACCCCCAATAAAAGCTGATGAAGACTCCAAAACGCATTGAACCCCTGATCGAGGACGGTCTGGTCGACGAGGTGCTGCGCCCACTCATGAGTGGTAAAGAAGCAGCTGTTTATGTGGTGCGCTGCGGCAACGAGTTACGTTGCGCGAAGGTCTACAAGGAGGCGAATAAACGCAGTTTCCGTCAGGCGGCCGAGTATCAGGAAGGCCGCAAGGTGCGCAACAGCCGTCAGGCTCGAGCGATGGCCAAGGGCTCCAAGTTCGGCAAGAAAGAAACCGAAGACGCCTGGCAGAATGCCGAAGTGGCGGCATTGTTCCGTCTGGCCGGTGCTGGCGTTCGGGTCCCTCAGCCTTACGACTTCCTTGAAGGCGTGCTGCTGATGGAACTGGTGGCCGATGAGTACGGTGATGCCGCGCCGCGTCTGAACGACGTGGTGCTGGAACCGGATCAGGCGCGCGAGTATCACGCGTTCCTGATTTCGCAGATCGTGCTGATGCTGTGTACCGGTCTGGTGCACGGTGACCTGTCGGAGTTCAACGTATTGCTGACCCCGACCGGCCCGGTGATCATCGATCTGCCGCAAGCGGTCGACGCAGCGGGTAACAACCACGCGTTCAGCATGCTGGAGCGGGATGTTGGCAACATGGCGTCCTACTTCGGGCGGTTTGCGCCGGAGTTGAAAAAGACCAAGTACGCCAAGGAAATGTGGGCCCTGTTCGAAGCCGGCACCTTGCACCCGGCCAGCCTCTTGACCGGCGAGTTCGATGAGCCGGAAGAGTTGGCCGATGTTGGGGGGATCATGCGCGAGATCGAGGCGGCACGCCTTGATGAAGAGCGCAAGCAAGCGGTGCGCGCGGCAGACGATGCGCCACCAGGCAAAACCGAAGAGCCGCCTCCTCCCTGGATGCAGTGATTGGTTAACGAAAAACCCGGCTTCGGCCGGGTTTTTTGCAGATGCTGATCTCCAGACACTGGAGATCAAATGTAGGAGTGAGCCTGCTCGCGATGGCGGTGTGTCAGTCGACAACAATACAACTGACACACCGCCATCGCGAGCAGGCTCACTCCCACAGTAGATTTTTGGTGTAACAGAGTTTTGTGTTCTCCCTGCTGCTCCCCACACTCAAGGACTGAATGTGAACTCCACCCGCAACACCCAACTGATCATCGCTGCCCGTCTGGTCTCGGACTTCGGCGCTTTCCTCAACATGGTCGCCCTGGCCACCTACGTCTACCTGCTCAGCAACAGCGCCATGAGCGTCGGCATCTTCCTCGCCAGCCGCGTGGCCGGTGGGATCTTCGCCAGCCTCATCGGCACGACGTTTTATCGCCGCTGGGCCGGGCGCCTGCCGCTGATTGCCTTCGACCTGTTGCGCGCCGGGCTGCTGGGCCTGCTGCTTGTGCTACCTGTCGGCCAGCAGATGCTGCTGTTACCGGTGATCGCTTTCGGTCTGGGATTCGGCAACTCGATGTTCGCCATCGGCCTCAACAGCCAATTGCCGCACTTGATCGAGGCTGAGCATTTGCTCAAGACCAACGCCTGGATCACCTCGGCATCGTCGGCCGCTATGGTCGGTGGAAGTCTGGTGTCGGGGCTTTTAGTGGCGGCATTTGGCTTTGAAACAGTGTTTGCATTGAACGTGGTCACTTATTTGCTGGCCGCGTTGTTCATCTTGCCGCTGCGCTTTTCACACCCCGCGCCCAGTGACGAACCCACCCACGAACGTGGTGAATGGTCGGCCCTGCGCCAAGGTCTGCGCAGTACGCCTGTTGTTGCAGCGATGCTCGCAGTCGCGATGGCCGACACCCTGGGCAGTGCCGCGCACAACGTGGGGTTCCCGATCATTTCCAGACTGCTGACGCCCGAGTCCGCCAGTACCACGCTGGGTCTGATGTTGGCGGTCTGGGCCAGCGGAAAACTCATCGGCGCGCGCATCGCCAGCCGTCTGAAAGGCTCGGATAACGTGAACCTGGAGCGGCGATTCTTCTTTGGTGTGTTGCTGATGTCCTGCGGCTTCATCCTGATGTTTCAGCAGGAAACGCTCTACGGTTTGCTGTTGTTCTCGTTGCCGGCGGGGTTGGGCGACGGTTTCTCGGAAGTCGGCCTGATGTCGCGCCTGCAGCGTGAACCGGACAGCCTGCGCCTGCCGATTTTCAGCTTCCTGACGCTGTTGCAAATGACCGGGTTCGGCGTGGGCATGTTGATCGCCGCGCCGTTCTATTCGTGGTGGACGCCGGGTGCCGTGGTGCTGTTGTTCCACGGGATACCCCTCACCACCTTGTTGGTGGTGAAGGGGCTGGCAATCAGGAGCGAGCGGGTTGTGCGCAACAGCCCGACTCCAGGTTCTTGAGGATCGGGCAGTCGGGGCGGTGATCACCGTGGCAGTGTTCGACCAGGTCCTGCAGGGTGTCGCGCAGTTGGCCGAGTTCGCGGATTTTCTGGTTCAGCTCATCAATGTGCTGACGGGCCAGGGCCTTCACGTCGGCGCTGGCTCGTTGGCGGTCCTGCCAGAGGGTCAGCAGTTTGCCGACCTCTTCCAGTGAGAACCCCAGGTCCCGGGAGCGCTTGATGAACGCCAGGGTGTGCAGGTCGTCGTCGCCATAAACCCGATAGCCGCTGTCGGTACGATGGGCGGCCTTGAGCAGGCCAATGGATTCGTAATAACGAATCATCTTCGCGCTCAGGCCGCTTTGGCGGGCCGCTTGGCCGATGTTCATCGGTTGTCCTCCAGATCCTTGGGTTTCCAGGTTTTCAACAGTAGCGCATTGCTCACCACGCTGACGCTCGACAACGCCATGGCCGCACCGGCCAGTACCGGGTTGAGGAAACCGAACGCGGCCAGCGGAATACCGATCAGGTTGTAGACGAAGGCCCAGAACAGGTTCTGACGAATCTTCGCGTAAGTCTTGCGGCTGATCTCCAGCGCTGCCGGCACCAGCCGTGGGTCGCCGCGCATCAAGGTGATCCCGGCTGCGTGCATCGCAACGTCGGTGCCACCGCCCATGGCGATGCCAATGTCTGCGGCGGTCAGGGCGGGTGCGTCGTTGATGCCGTCGCCGACCATCGCTACCACGCCGGTTTTTTTCAGTTCGGCGACGGTGGCGGCTTTGTCCGCCGGCAGTACTTCGGCGTGGACATCCTTGATGCCCAGCGCATCGGCAACCACCTTGGCACTGCCACGATTGTCGCCGGTCAGCAGGTGGCTGCTGATGTTGCGTGCGTTGAGTTGTTGCACAGCTTGCAGCGCGCCGGGTTTGAGGGTATCGCCGAAAGCGAAGAGGCCCAACACTCGTGGTTCGGAGCTTTGCTCGATCAGCCAGGAGAGGGTCCGGCCTTCGGTTTCCCACGCTGTGGCGGAGTCGGCCCATTCACCGGCGCTCAAGCCGCTCTCTTCCAACAGACGACGATTGCCCAGCGCCAATCGACGACCGTCGAGAGTGCCCGCGATGCCACGGCCGGTCAGGGACTGGCTGTCGGTGACATCGGCCACGGTCAAGCCGCGTTCGGCGCAAGCGTCCAGAACCGCCTTGGCCAGTGGGTGTTCACTGCCGCGCTGCAGGGCGCCGGCCATTTTCAGCAGGGCCGCTTCGTCATGGTTGATTGCGCTCAAATGAGCGATGCGCGGAGTACCCGACGTCAGCGTGCCAGTCTTGTCGAACACCACCGCGCTGACTTCATGGGCACGCTCCAATGCTTCGGCGTCCTTGATCAGAATCCCGTGGCGCGCCGCCACGCCGGTGCCGGCCATGATCGCTGTCGGCGTGGCCAGCCCGAGCGCGCAAGGGCAGGCGATCACCAATACCGCCACGGCATTGATCAGCGCCGTTTCCAGGGGCGCGCCGTACAACCACCAACCGATCAAGGTGGCCAACGCAATCAGCAGGACCGTTGGCACGAAGACTTGGCTGACTTTATCCACAAGTTTCTGGATCGGAGCCTTCGCCGCTTGAGCGTCTTCGACCAGGCGGATGATGCGGGCGAGCACGGTTTCCGCGCCCAAGGCCTGGGTGCGAACGAGCAACCGGCCTTCGCCATTGATCGCGCCGCCGGTGACCTTGTCGCCGGGTTGTTTGGGCACCGGCAGGCTTTCGCCGCTGATCAGCGCTTCGTCGGCGTGACTCTGGCCTTCGACCACTTCACCGTCCACCGGGAAGCGTTCGCCAGGTTTGACCATGACCAGATCATTCAGACGCAAGGCGCTGATGGCGACATCTTGCTCGCGGCCGTCGATCACCTGAATTGCCCGCTCCGGGCGCAAGGCTTCGAGGGCGCGAATAGCACTGGCGGTCTGGCGTTTGGCGCGGCTTTCCAGGTATTTGCCCAGCAGCACCAAGGCAATTACCACCGCCGAGGCTTCGAAATACAGGTGCGGCATGCGCCCGGCGGCAGTGGCCCATTCATAAAGACTCAAGCCATAACCGGCGCTGGTACCCAGCGCGACCAGCAAATCCATGTTGCCCGCACCGGCGCGCACGGCTTTCCAGGCAGCGACGTAAAAGCGCGCGCCGAAGATGAATTGCACCGGCGTGGCCAACGCGAATTGCACCCAGGCCGGGAGCATCCAGTGCACGCCGAACGGTTGTAGCAACATCGGTAGCACCAACGGTGCGGCGAGGACGATCGCCATGATCAAGGCCCAACGCTCGCGGTGCAGGCGTTGTTGTTGATTATCGGTTTGCGGGTGTTCGACTTCCCAGACACTGGCGTTATAGCCTGCCTTGGTCACTGCGCCGATCAGGGTTTGCGGATCGATCTGGCCGAGCAGTTCAAGGTGAGCGCGTTCGTTGGCCAGGTTGACGCTGACACTCTTGACCCCCGGCACCTTGGCCAGCGCTCGTTCGACCCGGCCGACGCAGGAGGCGCAGGTCATGCCATCGATGCTCAATTCCAGACTCTGCTGCGGCACGCTGTAACCCGCCTGCTGCACCGCGTCCATCAAGGCCGGCAGGCTGTCGCTGGGCGCTTGAACCCGGGCCTGTTCGGTGGCCAGGTTGACGCTGACGGCAGAGGCGCCGATGACTTTGCTCAAGGCACGCTCGACACGCCCGGCGCAACTGGCGCAGGTCATGCCGGCAATCGGCAGATCGAAAGTGGTGGATTCGGACATCGGTCACGCTCCCTGTAGAAGATGACTACAGGATCAACCTTGCCATGCTGGCAAGGTCAAGCGCCATGTCTCAGATCAAAAGATCGCAGCCTCGTTGCACTCGACAGCTCCTACAAGGTTTCGTATCCCTGTAGGAGCTGTCGAGTGCAACGAGGCTGCGATCCTGTGATCTTTTTTTACCGGCGACTCAATATTCGAGGGCAGTGGGTTTCAGATACATCCCTTCCTGCGTCATCGCAATCCGGAACTTCAACACGTCACCGGCCTTGAGCGTGATGTTCTGTGAACCCGGTGCGAGCATGCCCGGATTGCAACCCGGCGCCTGGCCCGGCAGCAACTTCAGGCGCAAGGAAACATTACCCGGCGGCAGGTTGAACGAGGTGCTTTGCTCCTGGAATAACCGCGCCGAAAGTTGATCGTGAATGTACACGCCGATCTCACAGGAGGTCGCGACTTCCAGGCGCTCGCGCGAAATGATCAGTACGCCATAGTCCTCCCCGGCGGCTTGAACTGAAGGTGTCGCGGCAAATAGGCTGAGAAAGCCAAACAGGCTGAGAGCTGACCAGCGCATGGCTGAATCTCCTGATGTCGAGTCATTGATGGACGCAGCTTGGCCGAGCGCGACGCTGATTGCCAGCCCGGCAGCTCACTTCAGAACTTGACCTTGCCACGGTGGCAAGCTCGAGACTGCACGCAACTTCACGAAAGGAGTCATCCCATGCAAGTGTTCAACGTTCAAGGCATGTCCTGTGGTCACTGCGTCAAAGCCATCACCCAGGCGCTGCAAGCCAAGGATCCTGCGGCCAGCGTGCATATCGATCTGGCCGCGAAGGAAGTCGGCGTCAAGAGCGCTTTGTCGGCGGACCAGGTGATCGCTGTGATCACCGAAGAGGGCTACGAGGCGAAAGTCGCCTGAATACGGCTCAACCCCTGTGGGAGTGAGCTTGCTCCCACAGGTTCTGTGCTTTAGCTGACAGGCATCAATTGCCTGAGGGTTTTTAATAGTTAGCGACCTAACGGAATGTTCAAGGCGTCCATGCGCGGCTAGACTGTGGGGCTGCCGCCCCCTGTCCAACTGGATGCCTGATGAATTTCCGTACCATTTTGATTCTTGGCGCCTTGAGCGCCTTCGGTCCACTGGCGATCGATTTCTATCTGCCGGCCTTCCCGGCGATGGCGCTCGCCTTCGCCACCGATGAAAAACACGTTCAGCTAACCCTGGCGGCGTATTTCCTTGGCTTGTCCATCGGTCAACTGGCTTACGGCCCGGTGGCGGATCGCTTCGGACGACGCATTCCCTTGCTGACCGGTGTCGGCTTGTTCACTGCGGCCTCTCTGGCCTGTGCCTATGCGCCGAACCTCGAATGGCTGATCGGCGCACGTTTCGTTCAGGCGTTGGGCGGTTGCGCGGGGATGGTGATCGCGCGGGCAATTGTCAGCGATAAATGCGATGCGGTGGGTTCGGCGAAGGTCTTTTCGCAGCTGATGCTGGTGATGGGCCTGGCGCCGATTCTTGCGCCGATGCTGGGTGGGCTGTTGGTCAACACCACGGGCTGGCAGTCGATCTTTCTCGTATTGACCGGTTTCAGTGCCTTGGCAGGGTTGGCCGTGGCGCTGGGGTTGCCGGAAAGTCTGCCGGCCCATGTGCCGCGTCAACCGTTGTCCGGCGCGTTGCGTCAGTACGGTCGACTGTTGTCGGATCCGGTGTTCCTCGGCCACGCCTTGACCGGCGGCATCGCCATCGCCGGGATGTTTGCCTACATCGCCGGTTCGCCGTTCGTCTTCATCAAGCTGTATGGCGTGCCGCCCGAGCATTTCGGCTGGCTGTTCGGTACCAACGCGGCGGGCTTCATTCTGGTGGCTCAGCTCAACGCGCGACTGCTGGCCAAGCGTGGCCCGGCGTTCTTGTTGTCGCGCACCGTGTGGATCTACGTCGGCGCCGGTCTGGCGCTGCTGGCCGTCAGTTCGCTGCACACCGCGCAGCTATGGCCGTTGCTGATTCCGCTGTTTGTTTGCATCGCCAGCCTCGGTTGCATCCTCCCAAACGCCTCGGCCTGCGCCATGAGCGGGCAGGGCGCACGGGCCGGTAGCGCATCGGCGATGCTCGGTTGCCTGCAATTCAGCGTCGCCGCCGGGGCAGCAGCACTGGTGGGTGTTTTACACGACGGCAGCGCCATGCCGATGGCCATGGTCATCAGCTTGTGCGGAATTCTGGTGGTGAGCGTGGCGATGCTCACCCGGCGTTTGCAAAATGCCCGGGCGTTGGCGCAAGCCCAGGTCTGAGGACGGACTCAGCCAACGGCACGCTGCTGCTGGTGTTCCGTAATTTGATGAGGGGCTTGCAGTCGCGCTTCAAGGGTGCGGGTGAAAGCGCGAGCTTCGGCTTCGCTGCGGAATGTGACGACGTGTTGGTCCAGACGGACTTGCCACTGGGATTTTGCCAGTTCTTTTATCAGGATCTTCATTGCTGATCTCTCCTCTCGTAAAAGATGTCACTTAAAGGAATTCGTCACAGAGCTTCACGATTGTAGACCCGAATACGATCGCAATTGTGACAAGGGTCAACCTTCGGACTGACGGTTTGAAATGCAAAAAGATCGCAGGCTGCGCCAGCTCCTACAGGATTTGTGTACGACCGGAAACAGGGGGGGTACACCCGACCTCGTAGGAGCTGGCGCAGCCTGCGATCTTTTGATCTTTAGAACCCTTCGAGCACAATCTTGCCCTTGGATTTGCCGCTTTCGAGCAGCTCATGGGCACGGCGCAGGTTCGCCGCGTTGATGGTCCCGAAGTGATCGCCGACCGTGGTCTTCAACGTCCCGGCGTCGATCAGCCCCGCCACGCGGTTGAGCAGTTTGTGCTGCTCGATCATGTCTGCGGTTTCGAACAACGAGCGGGTGTACATGAACTCCCAGTGCAGCGACAGGCTCTTGCGCTTGAGCTTGGTCACGTCCAGCGCCTTCGGATCATCGATCAGGGCCAGTTTGCCTTGCGGCGCCAGTGCCTCGATCAACTGATCCAGGTGGTGATCGGTCTGGGTCAGGCTGGCGACGTGGGTCACCTGATCGACACCCGCGCGTTTGAGTTCTGCGCTCAACGGCTGGCTGTGATCGATCACCAGGTCAGCACCCAGCTCACGTACCCAGCTCTGGGTTTGCGGGCGGGAAGCGGTGCCGATGACTTTCAGCCCGGTCAGTTGGCTGGCCAGTTGCGTAAGAATCGACCCCACACCGCCAGCAGCACCGACGATCAACAGGCTCTGGCCTTCATCGGTTTTGCCTTCGCGCACTTGCAGACGCTCGAAGAGTAATTCCCACGCGGTGATAGCGGTCAGCGGCAGCGCGGCGGCTTCGGCGAAACCGAGGGTTTTCGGCATATGGCCGACGATCCGCTCATCGACCACATGCAGTTCGCTGTTGCCGCCCGCACGGGCGATGGAGCCGGCGTAGAACACTTTGTCGCCGGCCTTGAACAGTGTGACTTCACTGCCGACAGCCTTGACCACACCGGCCACATCCCAGCCCAGCACTTTCGGCGCGCCCGCTTCAGGCTGGACGTTCTGGCGGACCTTGGTGTCCACCGGGTTGACCGAGATGGCTTTGACTTCCACCAACAGGTCACGCGGGCCCGCAACCGGTTCTGGCAGTTCGATGTCTTGCAACGAGTTTACGTCGCTGATTGGCAACGAGGCGTAGTAGGCAATGGCTTTCATTGGAGCTCCTGAAAAGTAATAAAGAAGGAAGAAATCAGACGATGGCGCGCAGGCGCTTGAGGTCGAAGTGTTCGAGAAAGTCGCCTGCCTTGGCGCGGAAGTTCTGGACATGCGCGCTGGCGTCATGAGCCTGCAGGGCTTCGTCACTGCTCCATTTTTCGATCATGTAGAAGGCGTGAGGATTGGCGAGGTCCTGATGCAAGTCGTATTGACCGCAACCGGTCTCGGCGCGGGTCGGTTCCAGCAGCGCTCGCAGATGCTGTTCGAGGGCGTCCTGCTGGCCGGCTTTGGCGATGAGGGTGGCGATAGCGGTGAAAGGCTGGGACATGTTCGGCTCCGGGAGCGGGATGAGTTCGATGGGGCGGATGATTGGCTATTTCTCTGCAAGATAAAACCCGCTAAAACAGCAGTCTCTTTCAAAATTTTTTTGATAATCGAGGCTGAACAATGCTGCGTTTCGATGACTTGCAGTTGTTTGTCCGGGCGGCGGACCTGGGCAGTCTGTCAGCGGCGGCGCGGGGGATGGACATGTCGGCCGCGGTAGCCAGTGCAGCGTTGAAGCGCATCGAACAGCAGCTCGGCGCCCGGTTGCTCGCCCGTTCAACCCGCAGCCTGCGACTGACGGCTGAAGGCGAAGGGTTTCTCGAATACGCTCGGGCCGCCTTGAGCAATCTCGATGAGGGGCGCCGTTTGTTGGCCAGTGGTCAGGACCAGGTCAGCGGGATTTTGCAGCTGTCGGCGCCTTCGGACTTTGGCCGCAATCTGCTGCTGCCCTGGCTGGACGAGTTTCAGCGAGAGCATCCGAAGCTCACGGTGCGTTTACTGCTGGGCGACCGCATCGCCGACCTGTTCCGCCAACCGGTGGACATCGCCCTGCGTTACGGCGAGCCGGAAGACTCAAGCCTGGTGGCGCTGCCCATTGCTCCGCAGAACCGCCGCGTCCTCTGTGCCGCTCCGAGTTACCTGGCTCGGCATGGCGAGCCTCGGCAACTGGAGCAACTGGCTCAGCACAACTGCCTGCTGTTCATGCTCGGCAGCCGGGTCCACGATCATTGGAGTTTCCACGACGGCAAACGCGAGGTCAGCCTGACCGTCAGCGGCGATCGTTTCAGCGATGACGCCGATGTCGTGCGGCTGTGGGCCGTGGCGGGTGCCGGGATTGCCTACAAATCCTGGCTCGATGTCGCGGCCGATGTGCTGGCCGGTCGATTGAAAGTGCTCCTGCCGGAACTGCTCTGTGAGCGCGCACCGCTGAATTTGCTGTGCGCCCATCGCGCACAATTGAGTAAGCCGGTGAACCTTTTGCGGGAAATGCTCGCCAGCCGATGCGCCCGGTTGAGTAGCCAATTTCCGACGTTATCGGGCGCCGATCATTAGTCGCAGGCAAATAGCGAAATTTCACTCAGGAACTATCACCACCAATGGTTTCCCAAGGGCAGGAACCGGCGGTTAACCCGCATATACTAGCGCCCGCCTCATGTACGCACCGTCGATCTCGCCATGGCGAGTCCACGTCCGAGTCAGCCAGGCCCATGGTCAATCGCCGCGGCTTTGCGAAACCTGCGAAGCAATGGCCTGTGCGATTGGCCGGCTTTGCCCGGTTTATGGCGGTTTCCACGCCTTGGCCGACGACACATTACTGGTCAAGATGTCTCTGAGCAGTAGACGAAACGATTCAACAGGGAGTGAATACATGGAACATGCACCTTGCATCAGCCAGATCGCCACGTTGCTGGCTGACCCAAAGCGCAGCGCAATGATGTGGGCCTTGATGGACGGCTCGGCACGGCAAACCGAAGAGCTGGCCTTGTTGGCCGGCCTGTCACCGTCTTCGGCCAGTGCGCATCTGGGGCGTTTGTCCGCCGGAGGTCTGTTGAAAGTCGAAATCCGCGGCCGCAAGCGGTTCTTCCGTCTTGCCGCGCCTGAAGTGGGGGCCGCGATAGAGGCACTGGCCAGCGCCACCCTGGCCAGCACGCCTCGGGAAATCCCGGACATTTTCAAGCGCACGACACCCATCGTCAAACCTCAGGCGGCACCTTCGTCACTCTTGCGCGCCAGGCTTTGTGACGATCATTTGGGCGGCACCCTTGCCGCCGATCTTTACCAGCGTCTGCTGGATGCAGGCTGGATCGAACAGTTCGATCAGCGGGTCATGATCACCCACAAGGGCGCCACGCAATTGGCGACACGGGGTGTGTTCATCCAGGCGCTGGCTCATCGCAACAACCGAGTCGCCTGCGCATGTCCGGACTGGAGCGAAAGACGCCCGCACATGGGCGGATCACTGGGTGCGGCGTTGCTGCAATTGTTCATGCAGTCAGGTTGGCTGAGCCTGCCCAACGATTCGCGAGCCTTGCAGATCACCGCCGCGGGGCAGCGTGAAATCCATCGGTTCGCCAAGGAAACCGAGCTGGAAATGGCGTTGTAGACGCATCGAGATCGACGTCCGTAGCTTCGGGCGTCGTTCAGAGCTGCGAACAGGTCGCATCCAGCAGTAACCCCCAGCAGCTATCGCGCACACTCGTCCGGGGACTTTCGGATTGGGGGAATGTGGTATGGAAACACGAGGCTTCAGCGCGGCAGAACGACTGGAACGGCTGCCCATCAGCGGTTATCACCGAATCATTTTCATCATCATTGCCCTGGCGTTTTTCTTCGACTCCATGGACCTGGCGATGATGACCTTCCTGCTCGGCTCGATCAAAACCGAGTTTGGCCTGAGCACGGCGCAGGCTGGGTTGCTGGCCAGTTCGAGCTTCTTCGGCATGGTCGTGGGGGCGTCGCTGTCGGGCATGCTGGCCGACCGCTTCGGCCGCAAACCGGTGTTTCAGTGGAGCATCGTGTTGTGGGGGATCGCCAGTTATCTGTGCTCCACGGCGCAGAACGTCGAAACACTGACGTTGTTTCGAATCCTGCTGGGGATCGGCATGGGCATGGAGTTTCCCATCGCTCAGTCGATGCTTTCAGAGCTGATTCCCGCCAAACGGCGCGGGCGCTACATTGCGTTGATGGACGGTTTCTGGCCGCTGGGCTTCGTCGCCGCTGGCGTGCTGTCGTACTTCCTGCTGCCGGTGATTGGCTGGCGGGACATCTTCCTGGTGTTGGCGGTGCCGGCGGTGTTTGTCCTGGCGATTCGCTTTTTCATTCCAGAATCACCGCGCTGGCTGGAACAGGCCGGGCACCATGACGTGGCAGACAAGGTCTTGCTGCGCATCGAAGATCGGGTCCGGACATCTCTGGGCCGTTCGGATCTGCCTGAGCCGATCCGCCTGCCGAGAGTGGCGAGTACGCCGGGCCATTTCTTTTCCGCGTTGCGGCAGATCTGGTCGCCGCTGTACCGCCAGCGCACGATGATGATCTGGAGCGTCTGGTTCTTCGCCTTGCTGGGTTTCTATGGCCTGACGTCCTGGCTCAGTGCCTTGCTGCAGCAGTCGGGTTTTGCCGTGACCCAGTCGGTGTATTACACGGTGCTGATTTCCCTCGGCGGGATTCCCGGTTTCCTGATGGCCGCCTGGCTGGTGGAGCGTTGGGGGCGTAAACCGGTGTGCGTGGTGACGATGCTCGGCGGCGGGGTGATGGCGTTTCTTTATGGCCAGAGCGCAGTGTTTGGCGGCAATGTCAGCCTGTTGATTGCGTCGGGTCTGCTGATGCAGTTTTTCCTGTTCGGCATGTGGGCGGTGCTTTACACCTACACGCCGGAGTTGTACCCGACATCGGCGCGGGCCACGGGTTCGGGCTTTGCCTCGGCGATTGGCCGCGTGGGTTCGTTGCTCGGGCCAATGGTGACCGGGCTGGTGTTCCCGATGACCGGGCAGGGCGGGGTGTTTGCGCTGGGAGCGATGTGTTTTGCGATTGCAGCGGGCGTGGTGTGGGTGTTCGGGATGGAGACCCGGGGCAAGACATTGGAGGAGTTGAGCGAAGCCACTGTGGGGTAGATGCAAAAAAGATCGCAGCCTTCGGCAGTTCCTACAAGGTTATGTGTACACCCTGTAGAAGCTGCCGAAGGCTGCGATCTTTTGACTTTAAGGTTTGACCAATCTGGCATCCAGACTGTTCTGCGCCAATCGCTTGGCCTGATCCTGGGTCATACCCAAATGGGTGTACAACGCGTCGAAGTTCTCGGTGACATAACCGCCGAAGTACGCCGGGTCATCCGAGTTCACGGTCACTTTCACGCCACGCTCGAGCATGTCGAGAATGTTGTGCTGAGACATGTGATCGAACACGCAGAGCTTGGTGTTCGACAACGGGCACACGGTCAACGGGATTTGCTCGTCGATGATCCGCTGCATCAAACGCTCGTCTTCGATGGCGCGCACGCCATGGTCGATGCGCTGGACTTTCAGCAAGTCGAGGGCTTCCCAGATGTACTCGGGCGGGCCTTCTTCACCGGCGTGGGCGACGGTCAGGAAGCCTTCGTGACGGGCACGATCAAACACGCGCTGGAACTTGCTCGGCGGGTGACCCATCTCCGAACTGTCCAGGCCCACGGCGACAAACGCATCACGGAACGGCAGCGCCTGGTCGAGGGTTTTCTGCGCTTCGTCTTCACTCAAGTGGCGCAGGAAGCTCAGGATCAATCCGCTGGTGATCCCCAGTTGCTGCTCGCCATCCTTCAACGCGGCGGCGATGCCGTTGAGCACCACTTCGAACGGCACGCCACGGTCGGTGTGGGTCTGCGGATCGAAGAACGGTTCGGTGTGAATCACGTTCTGCGCCTTGCAACGCAACAGGTAGGCCCAGGTCAGGTCGTAGAAATCCTGAGAGGTGCGCAACACGTCGGCGCCCTGGTAATACAGGTCGAGAAATTCTTGCAGGTTGTTGAAGGCGTAGGCCTTGCGCAGGGTTTCGACATCGCTCCACGGCAGGGCGATCTTGTTGCGTTCGGCCAGTGCGAACAGCAACTCGGGCTCCAGCGAACCCTCAAGGTGCAGGTGCAGTTCTGCCTTGGGCAGGGCGTTCAGCCAGTCGTACATAGTCTTTTCTCATCAGGTGCAGATGGCGAGCATTCTACAGATGCCCGTGGAAACAATTAGCAAAACCTGACCAGCCGGTTCATCACAGCGCTTCCTGTCCCCGTCGATAGGCGTAGGTATCGGCGAAGCGCGAGAGCAGGAATTCGGCGCAGGTGGTGGCCGGATACTTTGCCGGGTGCTGTTCATCCTGGCAGCCGGGCAGGCATTCGATGACCGTGTCGGGGTGCGGCTCGGCGAAGAACGGCATCGAGTAACGGTCCACGCCCAGCGGGCTGATCACCCGGTGCGGCGTCGACAGGTAACGGTCGTTGCTCCAGCGCGCCATCATGTCGCCAAGGTTGACCACGAACGTGCCGTCGATCGGCGGCGCGTCGATCCACTCGCCTTTGACGTTTCGCACTTGCAGGCCGCCGGCGGCATCCTGATACAGCAGGGTGATGCAGCCGTAATCGGTGTGGGCGCCGGCGCCTTGTTGCTCTTCGGAACTGGCGGTGTGGCGCGGTGGGTAATGAATCATCCGCAGCACGCTGACCGGTTCAACGAAACGGGTGTCGAAAAAGTCGCGCTCGATGCCCAGCGCCACGGTGATGGCCCGTAACAGGGTTAGGGCCAAGGCCTGCATGTCGACGTAATGTTGCTCCATCAGCGACTCCCAGCCAGGCATCGACGGATGGCGGTTGGGGCCGCGCAGCGGTTTTTCCGCCAGCACCTCAGGGTGATCGGCCGGCAGGGGCAGGCCCATGTCGAAGGTTTCTTTCAGGTCGCTGGGTTTGCTCGGGTCGAGTTGTTCAGTGGCGATGGCGCCGTAACCGCGGTGATGTCGGGATTGGGTGATGTCAATCTTGAGTTTTTCGGCAGCGGGCAGGGCGAAGAAACGTTGGGCGTTGTCGAGCACGGCGTTAATGCGCACGGCGCTGATCGGGTGACCCTTGATGTAGAAGAAGCCCCACTCGCGGCATGCGTGGTCGATTTGGGTGGCGACGGATTGCCAGGCGGATGGGTCATCGCTGTAGAGCGGGGCGATGTTGATGATTGGGAGTTGGTTCATGCGGCAGCCCTGGAAGGTACTCTGACTGAGAAACACTGGAGATCCATTGTGGGAGCGAGCTTGCTCGCGATGAGGCCAGAACATTCAGCATCAATGTTGAATGTTAGTCCGCTATCGCGAGCAAGCTCGCTCCCACAGGGGGTTTGTATTCGGCGCGAGAGTTACTTCGGTATCTCGGCCTTCATGCCCTCAACGTAATAATTCATCGATGCCAGCTCCGTGTTGCTCGCCGACGCCCCCGCCGCAATTTTCTCGACGCCCGCCTGATCCTTGATCGGTCCGGTGAACGGGTGGAAAGCACCGCTCTTGATATCCGCGATGATCTGCTCTGCCTCGGCCTTCACCGGCGCTGGCACCAGATCGCTGATCGGCAGTTCAACCGTGCCTTCCTTCAACCCGCCCCAGTAATCCTGCGATTTCCACAGGTGATCGAGCACGCTTTGAGTCGCCTGAATGTAGTGCGGCCCCCAGTCGTTGACGATGGACGTCAGCACCGCTTTCGGCCCGAAGTGCGCCATGTCCGAAGCGTAGCCCACGGCATACACGCCGCGACGTTCGGCCGCCTGGATCGGCGCCGGGCTGTCGGTGTGCTGGAACACCACGTCCACGCCCTGATCGATCAACGCATTGGCGGCGTCGGCCTCTTTGCCCGGATCGAACCAGGAGTTGACCCACACCACCTTGATCTCGGTGCCGGGGTTGTACTTGTTCAGGGCCAGTTGAATAGCGTTGATGTCGCGGATCACTTCGGGGATCGGGAAGGACGCGACGTAACCGACCTTCTTGGTCCTGGTCATCTTCGCTGCAAGGAAACCGCCGACGTAGCGCCCTTCATACGTGCGCGCCAGGTAGGTGCCGAGGTTCTTGTCCTGCTTGTAACCGGTGGCGTGTTCGAAGGTCACCGTGGGAAATTGTTTGGCGACTTTCAGGGTCGGGTTCATGTAGCCAAAGGACGTGGTGAAGATCAGGTCGTATTTGTCCTTGGCCATGTTGCGGATCACCCGCTCGGCGTCGGCGCCTTCAGCGACGTTTTCCACGTAGTTGGTGGTGATCTGGTTGCCGAATTTTTCGGCCAGCGCCTTGCGCCCTTGTTCATGCTGATACGTCCAGCCGTGGTCGCCAATCGGACCGATGTAGACGAAGCCGACTTTTAGCGGGTCGGCGGCACTGGCAGTCAGGCTTGCGCTCAGACCGATGGCTGCGGCGACGGCGCAAAGCAGCTTCTTCAACGGACGTTTGTGCATGAATGGGAACTCCATGTTGTTGTGAGGTTGGCAAGGCCAATGCAAGTTGCTGACCAACAGGACAACAAATGTCTCAAGACCGAGTGAAGGCCATCGCGAGCAAGCTCGCTCCCACATGACCTACACAAATCCTGTGGGAGCGAGCTTGCTCGCGATGAGGCCCTTGAGCCAATAAAAGTGCATGGCCTGGCACAGCTGCCATCCACTGGTGCGCTAAGGTGTAACGAAACGTTAGCGCCGCCCCGCAGTCAGTAGCTCATCACTCTGTTCGCTTCAGTCGGCAAAAAAGGCCCGCAATGCTCACACTCCTCAAGCAAGAAAAGTTTCTGTTGCTGGCCCTGCTCGCAGCCGTCGTCGCCTATCCGCTGGAACACTGGATGCTGCACAGCGGCCAACCCATTGCGCTGACCGCGGGCCTGGTGCTGATCGCCTTCATCGTCGTTGCTTCCATGCGCGTGGCTCATCACGCCGAACTGCTGGCCGAAAAAGTCGGTGACCCTTACGGCACGATGATCCTGACCCTGGCCGCCGTGCTGGTGGAAGTGGTGATCCTGGCGATCATGATGAGCAATGAAGCCTCGCCGACTCTGGTGCGCGACACGATTTATTCGGCGGTAATGCTCGACATCAACGGCATCCTCGGCCTTGCTGCGTTGATGGGCGGACTCAAGCACGGCGAACAGTCCTACAACGACGACTCGGCGCGCAGTTACAGTGTGATGATCCTCACCGCCATGGGCGTTTCCATGGTGGTGCCGGAGTTCATCCCCGAGGCCAGTTGGAAACTCTATTCGGCGTTCACCATTGGTGCGATGGTCGTGCTTTACGCCTTGTTCCTGCGCATGCAGGTCGGGCCGCACAGCTATTTTTTCAGTTACAGCTACCCGGAAAAACGCCGCAAGAAAGTCCCGAACGAAGAACCTGAGCCCATCAATCTGGGGCTGAGTATCGGGACATTGGTGTTCGGCGTGGTGGTGATCGGTGCCTTGGCCGAAGTGATGTCCAAGACCCTCGACCTGGGCCTGGAAGGGACGGGTGCACCGCCAGTGATCACGGCGATCCTGGTGGCGGCAATCTCGGCGGCGCCGGAAATTTTGACGGCGTTGCGGGCGGCACTGGCCAACCGCATGCAGTCGGTGGTCAACATCGCCTTGGGCGCGTCGCTGTCGACGGTCATCCTGACGGTGCCGGTGATGGAAGCGATGGCGCTCTACACCGGCCAGCCGTTCCAGATGGCAATGACCCCGGTGCAGACCGTGATGATCTTCCTCACCCTGATCGTCAGCGCGATCAATCTCAACGATGGCGAAACCAATGCCATCGAAGGCATGACCCACTTTGTGTTGTTCGCGACATTCATCATGTTGTCGCTGCTGGGGCTCTGAACACACCACAAATCCCCTGTAGGAGTGAGCCTGCTCCGGGCGGCGTTCCGACGATAGCGGTGTGTCCGACACCCTCAATGTCGACTGACACACCGCTATCGTCGGAACGCCGCCCGGAGCAGGCTCACTCCTACAGTTTGATTTGTGTTGTGTCAGGTTCCGGCGATTAGCTGTCGGGCGGCCTGGCTGTGATCGGCAATCAACCCCTTCAAATCCAGCCCTTCAACCTGCCCATCAATCACCCGCCACTTGCCGCCAACCATCACCCGATCTGCCCGATCAGCGCCGCACAGCAGCAACGCCGAGACCGGATCATGACTGCCGGAGAAGCGCAGCTCATCGAGCTTGAACAGCGCCAGATCCGCCTGCTTGCCCACCGCCAGTTCACCGATATCGGTACGCCCGAGCAAACTCGCCGAACCCTTGGTCGCCCACCCCAGCACCAATTCCGGGGTGATCTTCTCGGCGCCATAACGCAGCCGCTGAATGTACAGCGCCTGACGGGTTTCCAGCATCATGTTCGACGCATCGTTGGACGCCGAACCGTCCACGCCCAAGCCCAGCAACGCACCCGCAGCCGTCAGGTCAAGCGTCGGGCAAATGCCGGAAGCCAGACGCATGTTCGAACTCGGGCAATGGCAAATGCCGGTGCCGGCGACGCCGAGGCGAGCGATTTCATCCGGGTTGAAGTGAATGCCATGAGCCAGCCAGGTGCGCGGGCCGAGCCAGCCGACGCTGTCCAGGTAATCCACGGTGCGCAAGCCGAAGCGTTGCAGACAGAAGTCTTCTTCGTCGAGGGTTTCGGCCAGATGAGTGTGCAGGCGCACGTCGAGTTTGTTCGCCAGTTCGGCGCTGGCCGACATGATTTCCGGGGTCACCGAGAACGGTGAGCAGGGCGCCAGGGCGATCTGGATTTGCGCGCCATCGCCACGCTCGTGGTACTCGGCGATCAAGCGTTGGCTGTCGGCGAGGATCACTTCGCCTTCCTGCACGGTTTGCTGCGGTGGCAGTCCGCCGTCCTTTTCGCCGAGGCTCATGGAACCGCGCGTCAGCATGGCGCGCATGCCCAGCTCGCGAACGCTTTCGACTTGTACGTCGATCGCATTTTCCAGGCCTTGCGGAAACAGGTAATGGTGATCGGCCGCGGTGGTGCAGCCAGACAGCAGCAACTCGGCCAACGCGACTTTGCTGGCGAGGGCGAGCTTTTCAGGGGTGAGGCGGGCCCAGACCGGGTACAGGGTTTTCAGCCACGGGAACAATGGCTGATTGACCACCGGTGCCCAGGCGCGGGTCAGGGTTTGATAGAAGTGGTGATGGGTGTTGATCAGTCCCGGCAGGATCACATGCTCGCGGGCATCGAAGACTTGTCCACAGGGCGCGGAAGGTTGCTGGCCGGCGCCGAGCACTTCGACGATCAAACCGTCTTGCAGCACCAGGCCGCCACGGGCATCGAGGCCATTGGCAGTGAAAATTGCGAGGGGATTTTTTAACCAGGTACGGGTCGCAGGCATGTTGGCCGGCTCCTCTGAAAGTGGGGTTCAGGTTAGCCAGCTCAGTGATTACCCTGTCTGCTGATCCAGGGTCGTCGCGGGGACGAGGTGCGGAGTTTCAAACAAAACCGCTCGACGGGCAAGCCCGGCCCGACCAGACGACGCAAATCCATGCTTGGAATGATCCTCTGTAGGAGTGAGCCTGCTCGCGATGAGGCCGTGTCATTCAGTTGATGTGGCTGACACTGCCTCATCGCGAGCAGGCTCACTCCTACAGGTGGATTGCGGTGTTACCAGGGAATGGTTTCACCCCTGTAGTTCACAAAATGATGCCCGCCGTTACCGGTGTATGCGTTCACCTGATCGACCAATCCGCGCGTACTGGTTTCCACATCGATGTCGGCGCCTTCACCGCCCATGTCGGTCTTCACCCAGCCCGGATGCAGTGAAAGCACGGTGAGTTTCTGGTCGCCCAGTTGAGTGACGAAGCTGTTGGTCATCGAGTTCAACGCCGCTTTACTGGCCTTGTACAACGCCAGCTCCGGCGCATCCGGCATGGTCACGCTGCCCAGCACCGAACTCATGAACGCCAGCACGCCGGTATCCGGACGAATCTGCCCGACAAAACGCTGGGCCAGGTTGATCGGCGCCACGGCGTTGGTGAAAAACAGTTGCCCGACTTCGGCCAACGTCGCGCCGCCCGGTGTCTGAACCTCCGGCCCCTTGACCCCGGCATTCACGAACAACAGGTCGAACACTTCACCCTTGAGTTGTTGGCTCAGGGCGATGACCGCCTGCTGGTCGTCCATGTCGAGTTTTTCGATCCGCACCTTGCCCAAGGCCTGCAAGGCTTCGGCGTTCTGCGGGTTGCGCACGGTGGCGGTGACTTGCCAACCGTCGGCCAGCAGGGTTTTTACCAGACCGAGGCCCAGGCCCCGGGAGGCGCCGATGATGAGTGCGGTTTTTGCCGTAGACATAAGTGGCTTCCTTGATAAATGAGGATCACGGATTCAATGGACAACGTTGACCGAGCCGTTGCTGCAACTCCTGACGCAGCGCGCCGAGTTCGTCGATTCGGGTTTCGATCAGTTTGAGTTTGTCTTGCAGCAATTGCGTGACGGCGCTGTCGGGATCGGGCGACTGCCATAACGCGGCGACGCTGTTGCCGATCTCGCCGAGGGTAAACCCCAGTCGCTGAGCGGTCTTGATGTACAGCACCAGTTGCACCATGTCCGCCGGATAGTCGCGATAACCGTTGGCGCTGCGTTGCGCCGCAATCAACCCGCGCTGCTCGTAGAAGCGCAGCGTGTCGCGACTGACGGCGCTGGCCTGGGCTAATTCACCGATGCGCATCATGACATCTCGAGAGGGCTTGACCCTGGAGCATACTCCAGGCTTTAGCCTTGTTGCTCCCTGAATTTATGGAGCACGAAGGATGTGGACTTCAACGCAATATCGCCGGTTGGTGCGCGGCAGCGCGTGGTACGACTTGATCGTGACGGCGGCGTTTGTCACGCCGTGGAGTTTTGCGGCGTTGCATGGAGTTTTGTTGAGTGTGAGTCAGGCGTTCAACTTGCCTGGCGAGTTGCCGGTGTTTGAGCCGATGCACATGCTGATGGCCAATCTGTTGGGGTCGATTGTCTGCGTGTGGGCGGTGCTGCGGATTCGTGATCCGCAGCAGATTTTTGGTCGGTATGACGCGGTGGGCAGATTCCTGTTTTCGGCTTGGCAGCTCTATGCCCTGGTCCAGGGCGCCAGCTCTTTGTTGGTGATTTTCCTGTTCTTTGAATTGGCGTGGGGCGTTGCTCAGGTGTTGCCTGTCAGGGCCTCATCGCGAGCAAGCTCGCTCCCACAGGGGATCTGTGTCGACCTGCAATCCTGAGTTAAAACCGGACTACTGTGGGAGCAGCCGGTCGACGCTCGATTGCTCGCGATGAGGCCAGTGCAGGCACCGCTAATGTCCGCTCTGCCACGGCTGCCCCAACGACACCGGCGCATACAACCGCGTACGCAGCGCATCCCGGGACAACAGCACCAACACCACAATGGTCGCGACATACGGCAGCATCGCCAGCAGACTCGACGGAATTGCCAGCCCCAACCCCTGCGCCACCAAATGCAGGATGCTGGCGAGTCCGAACAGATACGCCCCCAGTAGCAAGCGCCACACCCGCCAACTGGCAAATACCACCAGCGCCAAGGCAATCCAGCCGCGGCCGGCGCTCATGTTTTCCGCCCACATCGGCGTGTAGGCCAGGGACAAATAAGCCCCAGCCAACCCGGCCATCGCCCCACCAAACAGCACCGCCAACGTGCGCACGCCCAACACTGGCAAGCCCATGGCACTGGCCGCATCCGGGTTTTCCCCGACCGCCTGAATGATCAGCCCGACGCGACTTTTCACAATCACCCAGGCCACCAGCGCAAACAGTGCGAACGACAGATACACCAGCAGATCCTGCGCAAACAGCATCCGCCCGATCAGCGGGATTTCACTCAAATAAGGAATCGCCACCGGCTCGAAACCCGCCAGCGGTTTACCGACCCACGCTGCGCCAACAAACGTCGACAGACCCACGCCGAAGATCGTCAGCGCCAACCCGGTGGCCACCTGATTGGCGTTGAACACCAACGCCACCAGCGCAAACAGAGACGACAACAGCATCCCGGCAAGCATCGCCAGCAACACGCCGAGCCACAGGTTGCCGCTGTTCAGCGCGACGATAAAACCGATCACCGCGCCAAACAGCATCATGCCTTCCTGGCCGAGGTTGAGGACGCCGCTCTTCTCGCAGATCAATTCACCCAAAGCCACCAGCAGCAAAGGCGTGCCGCAGCGGACCATGGCGTAGAAAATATTGCTCAGCAGATCGATATCCATCACAGCGCTCCTGCTTGTACGGCGGTGGTTTGTGCACGACGGGGCCAGCGCAGATTCAAACGCGGTCGGTAGAGAATCAGCACGTCACTGGCCAGCAGGAAAAACAGCATCATTCCCTGGAACAATTGCGTGATTGCCTGAGGCAGATTCATGCTCATCTGTGCGCTCTCGCCACCGATGTACAGCAGCGCCATCAGCAGGCTGGAAAACAGAATACCGATGGGATTCAACCGCCCGAGAAACGCCACGGTGATCGCGGCATAGCCGTAACCCGGCGAGACCTGTGGCACCAGTTGGCCGATCGGCCCGGTGACTTCACACACACCGGCCAGTCCCGCCAACCCTCCGCTGATCAACAGCGCCAGCCAGATCAGCCGCTTCTCACGAAAACCGACGAACCCCGCTGCGCGCTTGTCCAGGCCGAGCACTTTGATCTGGAACCCGATAAAACTTTTCTGCAGCAACACCCACACCGCCACCAACGCGAGCAAGGCGAAATACACGCCCATGTGGACTCGACCCTCCTCCATCAGCAGCGGCAAACGGCTGGCATCACCGAACATCGCTGACTCGGGAAAGTTGAACCCCGCCGGATCCTTCAGCGGCCCATGCACACAGAACAGCAACAGGTTCAGGGCGATGTAATTGAGCATGATGCTGGTGAGGATTTCATTGGCATTGAAACGCGTGCGCAACCACGCCGTCAGCCCGGCCCACGCGGCACCGGCCAGGGTGCCGGCGAGCAGGATCAGCACCAGCGCCCAGCGACTTTGCATGCCGATGATGTTCACTGCCAGCGCACTGCCGGCCAGCGCGCCAAGCAGCAACTGACCTTCGGCGCCGATGTTCCAGATTCGTGCTTGGTACGCCACCGCCAGCCCCAACGCGCAGAGCAGAATCGGCAGCGCTTTGACCAGCAACTCGGAGACGCCATACAGGTCGCTGATCGGTGCGATCAGCAAGGTGTGGAGCGTGAGCAGTGGATCATGCCCCAGCGCGATAAACAGCAGCGAGCCACAGCCCAACGTCAGGACAGCCGCCAGCAATGGCGAGCACCACAGCATCAGGCGCGATTGCTGGCCACGGGGTTCGAGAGAAAGCAGCATGTGAAACTCCGTTAAAGCGTTGCGTGTGCGGGTGATTGAGGAACGTCGAACTGTCCGGCCATCCAGCCGCCGACATCGATCAGGCGCGTTTCGACCGTGGCCTTGAGCGGCGACAATCGACCACTGCACAAAGCGCCGAGGCGGTCGCTGATCTGGAACAGTTCGTCGAGGTCTTCGGAGATCACCAGGATCGCCGCGCCAGCGTCGCGCAAGGCAATCAGCGCCCGGTGAATGGTCGCGGCAGCGCCGACGTCCACGCCCCAGGTCGGGTGTGCGGCCACCAGCAGTTTCGGTTGCTGCAGGATTTCCCGGCCGAGGATGAATTTCTGCAAGTTGCCGCCGGACAGGCTGCGGGCCGGTGTCTGGGGGCCGGGCGTCTTCACCCCGAAGCGATGGATGATTTCTTCGGCCAGCGCTTCGACCTTGCCGCGCTGGATCAGGCCGTTGCTGATCAACCCTTGTTGAAAGGCGGTGAGCAGGGCGTTGTCAGCCAGGCTCAGGTCCGGCACCGCGCCATGGCCCAGACGTTCAGCGGGGACGAAGGCCAGTCCCAGTTTGCGCCGTGCATCCGGCCGCAAGTGCGCCACCGGTTGCCCGGCGAAACTGATCGTTGCGCCGTCGTTGCGGCGTAGAGGTTCTTCGCCGCTGAGCAGCGCCAGCAACTCATCCTGACCATTGCCCGCGACACCGGCGATACCAACAATTTCACCCCTGCGCACTTCCAGGTTGATGTCCTTCAGCGAGCAGCCGAACGGATCCGGGTTGTGCCAGGACAATCCGCTCACACGCAAGAAAACATCACTGCCGATCACCTTTGGATAATCCGTAATCAGTGCGGCGGCTTCGCCGACCATCAATTGCGCCAGTTGCCGATCCGAACAGTCGGCCGGCACGCAATGCCCGGCCACCCGGCCGCCGCGCAACACCGTGGCGCTATGGCACAACGCGCGAACTTCACCGAGTTTGTGGCTGATAAACAGAATGCTGCAGCCCTCGGCAGCCAGTCGGCGCAGGGTGACGAACAAATCATCGGCCTCCTGCGGGGTCAGCACCGAGGTCGGCTCATCGAGAATCAGCAGGCGGATGTCCTGCATCAGACAACGAATGATTTCCACCCGCTGGCGTTCGCCGATCGACAAGCTGTAGACAAGTCGCTCCGGCTCCAGCGCCATGCCGTAGCGCCGGGAGACTTCACGAATTTTTGGTTCAAGCTGCTTCGGTGTGCCAGCCGCCGCGCCCATCGCCAAAGCAATGTTCTGCGCCACGCTCAACGTCTCGAACAGCGAGAAATGCTGAAACACCATGCCGATTCCCAGCCCCCGAGCCTGAGCCGGGTTTCGCAGGGTCACGCGTTGCCCTTGCCAGATCATCTCTCCCGAGTCCGCAGGGGTGACGCCGTAGATGATCTTCATCAGCGTACTTTTACCCGCGCCGTTTTCGCCGAGCAGGGCGTGGATTTCGCCGGGTGCAATGCTCAGATCGATGGCATCGTTGGCCAGGCAACCGGGGTAGCGCTTGCTGATTCTGCGCAGTTGCAGACGAGGTGTTGGATCGGGGATCGGCACGGGGTTGGGCATGACAGGCTCGGGTCGATTGAAGTGATGCCTGTGGACAAAGCAATTTCCTGGCCATTGAGTCAGGAAAAATCAAATGCGTTACAGATAAAGGCTTTGAGGACGGCGCCTCGCCCTACGTCGATTCCGAACCAGGCACCACTTGAGGGCAAAGCCGTTGATCGGGCTCCGGTTTTGCACAGGGTGTTTGGTCAAAAAACGAGCAACCGGCGGCAAGCCATGCCGGGCATGGGGCGGCGACAGCCATGAACGGGTTATCCACAGATTGCTCCACAGTATTTGTGCGCAAGCCCGAAGCTCGGGCATAAGCACTGCGTGGCTTTCTTCTAAAGGTGATAAACCGCGCTAACTGATTGTTTTTACGTGGATTTAGCTTTTTTGATGGCGGATTGGACGAAAAGTGAGCAAAGCCCGCAAAGCCGCATGACAGAAGGGTTACAGCCGGGTGTGCTCAGGTTATCCACAGCCGGGTGCACAGTAGATGTGGGCAAATGCAGCGGCTCGACGAAAGGGCTGTGAACGGTGTTGGTGCGATTAGTGCTGCAACAAAATGCGTCCGCGACTCAAATCCGCCAACTGCGTTTGCAGAGTATCGATCTGCCCTTCGGCGATGGCCAATTGCAGGTCTACGCCGTTGGCCGTGAACGTTTCTTCCACCACCAATCCACCCAATTCCGCCACCCGAAGCTTCACCAACGGCAACTCACCAAAAGCACAGGCACAACTCACCGGTACCCGACTGATCAGTTCAACCTTTGCCGCCGCTTGCAGGCACTTGTTGGCGCCGCCGCCATACGCCCGGGCGAGGCCACCGGTGCCGAGTTGAATGCCGCCATACCAACGAATCACCAGCACCGCGACCTGATCGCAGTCCTGCGCGTCGATTGCCGCCAGAATAGGCCGGCCAGCGGTGCCGCCGGGCTCACCATCGTCAGTGCTGCGGTAGTGGTCGCCAAGTTTCCAGGCCCAGCAATTGTGCGAGGCATTCAAATCGCTGTGCTGTTCGATGAACGCCTGGGCTTCAGCAGGGCTGCTGATCGGCGCGGCGAAAGTGATGAAGCGGCTTTTGCGAATCTCTTCGCGGTACTCGAAAAAACCGCTGAGGGTAAAAGGCATAAGTGTCTTAGATCGTTGCCGTCAGGCCGCAGCCCTTGAGAATGATGCGGATCAGGTTGTCGCCGGCGTCTTCCATGTCCTGCTTGGTCAGCTTGGTGCGACCGCTGACGCGGCAGATCTGTGTGGCGAAATCCGCGTAATGCTGGGTGCTACCCCACAACAGGAAGATCAGGTTCACCGGGTCGACCGGGTCCATTTTGCCGGCGTCGATCCACGCTTGAAACACGCCCGCCCGACCCTGGAACCAGGCGCGATAGTCCTGGTTGAAATACTCGGTCAGGCATTCGCCACCGCTGATGACTTCCATGGCGAAGATTCGCGAGGCTTGCGGCTGACGACGGGAGAATTCCATCTTGGCGCGGATATAACGCGTCAACGCTTCGGCCGGATCATCCTCGGCGGTCAGGGTGTTGAAGGTGCTGTCCCACAACTGGAGGATGTTGCTCAACACCGCCACGTACAAACCGAGTTTGTTGGTAAAGTAGTAATGCAGGTTCGCCTTGGGCAACCCGGCATTCAGGGCGATGGTATTCATACTGGTGCCTTTGAACCCGTGACGGGCGAACTCGTCTTCGGCGGCTTTGATGATGGTCTCTTCGTTCTTCTGACGAATGCGGCTGGCAGGTTTGCCGCCGTGAGCGGGGACTTCAAAGGTCATAGGCACTTCCGGACAAGTGGGTGGGTACAACCAGTGCGTTGATAGCGCACCCACAGGCATCAGACAAGTCCTGACGCAATAAAACCTGAACACCACAATCCCTGTGGGAGCGAGCTTGCTCGCGATGGCGGCTTAACATTCAGCATTGATGGTGGCTGACTTGGCGCCATCGCGAGCAAGCTCGCTCCCACAGGTTTCAGCGTGTCGCAGCCAGACTCTCCAGAAAACTTTCCAGCACCAGATGCGGGCGACGGCCCTTGCGGGTGACCGATGCGAGGCTCAGGTCATAAAAACGCACCTTTGGTTTCAGCGCACGCAATCGGCCTTGCTGCACCCAGAGACTGGCGTAGTGGTCCGGCAAGTAGCCGATGTAGCGCCCGGTCAGGATCAGGAACGCCATGCCTTCCCGGTCCGAGGCACTGGCAGTGCAATTGAGCGCCTGGTAATGGGCCTGGATTTCCGCGGGCAAACGGAAGGTCGGGGCGATGGCGTCCTGGCTATTGAGGCGCTCGTCATCCAGTTGTTTATCGTCGACATAAAACAACGGATGACCGACCGCGCAATACAGTAGCGAGCGTTCGCTATAGAGCGGCTGATATTCCAGCCCCGAGAGCGCGCTGGCTTGCGGCACCACGCCGACATGCAATCGACCGTCGAGCACGCCTTGTTCGACTTCATTGGGCGCGATCATGCGGATCTGAATCTGCACGTCCGGCCCACGTTCCTTCAATTGCGCCAAGGCGTGGGTGATGCGCATGTGGGGGAGGGTGACCAGGTTGTCGGTCAGGCCGATGGTCAATTCGCCGCGCAGGTGTTGGTGCAGGCCGTTGACTTCGGTGCGGAAACTTTCCAGCGCACTTAAGAGCTGTAAGGCCGATTGGTAAACCTCGCGACCTTCTTCGGTCAGGGAAAACCCGGCGCGGCCCCGTTGGCATAAACGCAGACCGAGGCGCTGTTCCAGATCGCTCATTTGCTGGCTGATGGCCGAGCGGCCGATTCCCAGCACCGATTCCGCTGCTGAGAAGCCGCCGCACTCCACCACACTGCGAAAGATCCGAAGCAGGCGGATATCAAAGTCACTGACTTGCGCCAGCGGATCGGGGCGGCGGCTGCTCATAGTTTAGTGGTGACCTGACTGAACGTTAGAAGAGTTGGATTTCACCGACTTTATCCCCGTGGCAATTTAGCTGCAAGAACGCTTTTGATCTCTATGCCGCTTATTGCCCTGCGAGGTTTTGCCCATGAACTTGCCTGAAAACAACCCGACGTCCCTGGCCAGCCAGCTCAAGCTCGATGCTCACTGGATGCCCTACACCGCCAACCGTAATTTCCAGCGCGATCCGCGACTGATCGTGGCGGCTGAAGGCAGTTGGCTGACAGATGACAAGGGCCGTAAGGTTTACGACTCGCTCTCTGGTTTGTGGACCTGCGGTGCCGGGCATACCCGCAAGGAAATTCAGGAAGCGGTCGCCAAGCAATTGGGCACCCTCGATTACTCGCCAGGCTTCCAGTACGGCCATCCGCTGTCGTTCCAGCTGGCTGAGAAAATCACCGACCTGACCCCGGGCAATTTGAATCACGTGTTCTTCACTGACTCGGGCTCCGAGTGTGCTGACACGGCGGTGAAGATGGTTCGTGCTTACTGGCGTCTCAAAGGCCAGGCCACCAAGACCAAGATGATCGGCCGTGCCCGTGGTTATCACGGCGTGAACATCGCCGGCACCAGCCTCGGTGGTGTGAACGGCAACCGCAAAATGTTCGGTCAGGCGATGATGGACGTCGATCACCTGCCGCACACCTTGCTGGCGAGCAATGCTTACTCCCGCGGCATGCCGAAAGAGGGCGGCATCGCCCTGGCAGATGAACTGCTCAAGCTGATCGAACTGCACGACGCTTCGAACATCGCTGCAGTGTTCGTCGAGCCAATGGCTGGTTCCGCTGGCGTGCTGGTTCCGCCACAGGGTTACCTCAAGCGTCTGCGCGAGATCTGCGATCAGCACAACATCCTGCTGGTGTTCGACGAAGTGATCACCGGTTTCGGCCGTACCGGTTCGATGTTCGGCGCCGACAGCTTCGGCGTGACCCCGGACCTGATGTGCATCGCCAAGCAAGTCACTAACGGCGCGATCCCGATGGGCGCGGTGATTGCCAGCTCCGAGATCTACCAGACCTTCATGAACCAGGCGACGCCGGAGTACGCGGTGGAGTTCCCGCACGGCTACACCTATTCCGCGCACCCGGTGGCGTGTGCCGCTGGCCTGGCAGCACTCGATTTGCTGCAAAAGGAAAACCTGGTGCAGAGCGTGGCTGAAGTCGCACCGCATTTCGAAAATGCGCTGCACGGTTTGAAAGGTTCGAAAAACATCATCGATATTCGTAACTACGGTTTGGCCGGTGCGATCCAGATCGCGCCGCGTGACGGCGACGCCATCGTGCGTCCGTTCGAAGCCGGCATGGCCCTGTGGAAAGCCGGGTTCTACGTGCGCTTCGGCGGCGACACCCTGCAGTTCGGCCCAACCTTCAACAGCAAGCCGCAAGACCTTGATCGTCTGTTCGACGCGGTCGGCGAAGTGCTGAACAAGATCGACTGATTTTCCCTTCTATATAGAGGCGCCCGTTGAAGGGCGCCTGTGGACAACTTTTCAGGAGCCCCGCATGAGCCTTATCCCGCATTTGATCAATGGCGAACTGGTGACCGAAGACGGTCGCACAGCTGACGTGTTCAACCCGTCCACCGGCCAGGCTATCCACAAGCTGCCGTTGGCCAGCCGCGAAACCATTCAAAAAGCCATCGACTCGGCTAAAGCTGCGTTCCCGGCTTGGCGCAACACTCCGCCGGCCAAGCGTGCGCAGGTAATGTTCCGCTTCAAGCAATTGCTGGAGCAGAACGAAGCGCGTATCGCTCAGCTGATCAGCGAAGAGCACGGCAAGACGCTGGAAGATGCTGCCGGTGAATTGAAGCGTGGTATCGAGAACGTCGAGTTCGCTTGCGCCGCACCGGAAATCCTCAAGGGCGAATACAGCCGTAACGTAGGCCCGAACATAGATGCCTGGTCGGACTTCCAGCCGTTGGGCGTGGTGGCGGGTATTACGCCGTTCAACTTCCCGGCCATGGTGCCGCTGTGGATGTATCCGCTGGCAATCGTCTGCGGTAACTGTTTCATCCTCAAGCCGTCCGAGCGTGACCCAAGTTCGACGTTGTTGATTGCTCAATTGCTGTTGGAGGCCGGTCTGCCTAAAGGTGTGCTGAGTGTGGTTCACGGCGATAAGGCTGCGGTGGACGCGCTGATCGAAGCGCCGGAAGTCAAAGCGTTGAGCTTCGTTGGTTCGACGCCGATTGCCGAATACATTTACGCCGAAGGCACCAAGCGCGGCAAACGCGTTCAGGCACTGGGTGGCGCGAAGAACCATGCGGTGCTGATGCCGGATGCGGATCTGGATAACGCGGTCAGCGCACTGATGGGCGCGGCCTATGGTTCTTGCGGCGAGCGTTGCATGGCGATCTCGGTGGCCGTGTGTGTCGGCGACCAGGTGGCGGATGCGCTGGTGGCCAAGTTGGTACCGCAAATCAAGGCGCTGAAAATCGGTGCCGGCACTTCATGCGGTCTGGACATGGGGCCGCTGGTTTCCGGTCAGGCTCGTGACAAAGTCAGTGGCTATATAGAAGACGGTGTTTCTTCTGGTGCGACCTTGGTGGTGGATGGTCGTGGTCTGAGCGTGTCCGGTCATGAGGAAGGCTTCTTCCTGGGTGGCTGCCTGTTCGACAACGTCACGCCAGAAATGCGTATCTATAAAGAAGAGATCTTCGGGCCGGTGCTGTGCGTTGTCCGGGTTAACAGCCTGGAAGAGGCGATGCAGCTGATCAACGATCACGAGTATGGCAACGGCACCTGCATCTTTACCCGTGATGGGGAAGCGGCGCGGTTGTTCTGCGACGAGATCGAAGTCGGTATGGTCGGCGTCAACGTACCGCTGCCGGTACCGGTGGCTTATCACAGCTTTGGTGGCTGGAAGCGCTCGCTGTTCGGCGACTTGCATGCGTATGGTCCGGACGGCGTGCGTTTCTACACACGTCGCAAGGCGATTACCCAGCGCTGGCCACAACGGGCGAGCCATGAAGCTTCGCAGTTCGCATTCCCTAGCTTGTAAGTAGAAGGGAAGAAGGCCGGCCCCTTGGGGCCGGCCTTTGCGTTTCAGGGGCTTTTTTCACCTATATGACAGAACTGTGAAAATAGGTGTTGACGGCAGATTCTGGA
>NZ_LACH01000031.1 GCF_000968015.1 Pseudomonas fluorescens | reverse complement strand
CTTCCAGAATCTGCCGTCAACCCTTAATTACGCTTCTCTATAAGGATGCTCAAAATCGCTGCTTATATATAGACGCGCCCGCCATGAATGCGCAGTATATTGCCCAACAACACTCTCGCTTCCTACTTCGGACGATGCCACGCCATGAATGACCAACCTCGCAGCCTTGCCTCGACCCTGTTTTCGGTTGGCCTGCTATTGATAGCCATGGCATCCATCCAGTCAGGAGCCTCCCTTGCTAAAAGCATGTTTCCCATTATCGGTGCGCAAGGGACCACCACCCTGCGGCTGATCTTCGCCAGCGTGATCATGATGTTGATACTGCGCCCGTGGCGAGCGAAGCTCACCGCAAAATCCCTGCGCACCGTCATCGTCTACGGAATGGCGTTGGGCGGCATGAACTTCCTCTTCTATATGTCCTTGCAAACCGTCCCCCTCGGTATTGCGGTTGCACTGGAATTCACCGGCCCACTGGCGGTAGCCATCTACGCCTCACGTCGCGTGATCGACTTTTTGTGGATCGCCCTGGCAGCCGTCGGCTTGTTGCTGTTGATACCTACGGGAGAAACCACCGCGGGAATCGATCTGATAGGCACCGGTTATGCGTTGGGCGCAGGAGTCTGCTGGGCGCTGTACATTCTGTTCGGCCAAAAGGCCGGCGCCGACAATGGCGTGCAGACCGCGGCACTGGGGGTGATGATTGCGGCACTTTTTGTAGCCCCTATTGGCATCGTCCATGCTGGCACAGCGCTGCTCACTCCCTCACTGATCCCCGTGGCCATCGCTGTCGCCATTCTGTCCACCGCCGTGCCCTACACGCTGGAGATGGTCGCCCTCACCCGAATCCCGACCCGGACATTCGGCACGTTGATGAGCATTGAACCTGCGATCGGCGCACTGTCAGGCCTGCTGTTTCTCCATGAGTACCTCTCACTGTCACAATGGATGGCGATCATGTGCATCATTCTGGCTTCCATAGGCGCGACCATGACCATGGGGAGCGCAGCCAAGCCTGCTGTCGCAGCAGATTGAGACAGGATTTGACGGGGGTCTGGTATTTACCGCGCAATTAGGCCATGTTTAGACCCGTAAGCCAGTGTCAGACATGGATTTTTCAGATAGGGATATCAGAACGCTTCAAGCGAAAGCGAATGCAGCCAGACCCGGGCGCAAAGATCCGGGACGCTATAAGGACAGTAATGAAACGAATTTTGATACTGATCGCCGTACTTGCGGTTGCAGGCTGCGCGGCGACATCGAAAACCCAGGTAAAACACGGCAAGAGAGGGCTGCATATCAACTGTTCCGGGCTGTCGTCATCCTGGGACAAGTGCTACACCAGCGCCGCCAACTCGTGCGCTCCCAAAGGTTACAAGGTCATCGCCAAGTCAGGGGACGCTGTGGAAGAACCAGGCGATTACCCGTTCGGCCTCAACCCGGCAGGCTATACCAGCCGCAGCATGATCGTCATCTGCAAATAGATTGATGCCGCCTGGTCAGGTTCGTGGACCTGCGATCTGGCGGCCAATCTCATCGTAACTGGACTTCAGTACCGCGCGCTGGATGTCTGGCGTGGCCAGCATTCGTGCAATGACCAATGCACCGATACATTGCGACAGAATCGCCCAAGCCAGGCTGTCGCTTTCCAGAACCTGCGCCCAACTCTTCTGAAGTCGACAAATCCAGTTCTCCGCCTGCTGACGAATCATCACGTCTGATCGTGCAATCTCAGCCCCCAATGCCGGCAAAGCACAACCGGATTCCGGGTGCGCGACATGGGCCATGCTCAGGTAGTGTTTCAGGCAGCGTTGGAGCTTCTCAAGACTCTGGTCCGCCCCTAAACGCTCCAGGCTTTGAGACAGCTCACGCTCGACGATTGAAGCGAACAGCTCATCCTTCGACGAAAAGTGACTGTAGAACGCCCCACCACTCAAACCGATCGCCTTCATCAAACCGTCGACACCCACCGTTGAAAAACCAGACTTCTTGGCCGACACCGCACTGCTTTCAAGTAGTTTCTCTTTGGTTTCCAGCTTGTGATTGGCCGAGTAACGCATTGCCTTGCCCTCAGGATTGATCGCCTTGACGCTTGCCGAATCGTAGCATAACGTTCGTTTAGTTAACGATCGTTTAGCAAAGGGATCTACCCATGAATAACAAGAAGGTCGTACTGGTTGTTGGTGCCGGGGATGCCACCGGCGGCGCTATTGCAAAACGCTTTGCGCAGGAAGGATTTGTGGCGTGTGTCACCCGCCGTAGCGCGGACAAACTCCAGCCGCTCGTGGACGCCATCAAGGCCAATGGTTATGAAGCCCACGGCTTTGCCTGCGATGCGCGCAAGGAAGAGGACGTGATCGCGTTGGTTGAGCAGATCGAAAGCCAGATCGGCCCAATCGAAGCGTTCGTTTTCAACATCGGCGCCAATGTGCCTTGCAGCATTCTCGAAGAAACCGCGCGCAAATATTTCAAGATCTGGGAAATGGCCTGCTTCTCGGGTTTTCTCAACGCTCGTGAAGTGGCCAAGCGCATGGCCAAGCGTCAACGCGGGACGATCTTGTTCACCGGTGCTACCGCCGGCCTGCGTGGGGCCTCAGGATTTGCGGCGTTCGCCGGCGCAAAGCACGGAATTCGTGCCCTGGCGCAAAGCATGGCGCGTGAACTGGGGCCGATGAATATTCACGTCGCCCATGTAGTAGTCGACGGTGCCATCGATACCGATTTTATCCGCGAGAGTTTCCCCGAAAAATACGCGACCAAGGACCAGGACGGCATTCTCAATCCAGAGCACATTGCCGAGAACTATTGGTACCTGCACAGCCAGCCCCGTGACGCATGGACCTTCGAGCTGGACCTGCGCCCCTGGAGCGAACGCTGGTAAGCCCTACCCCACAATAATAAACAGAGCGCATCGACCATGAGCAAAACCGTGGAGTTCTATTTCGACCTCGGCAGCCCCGCCACCTACCTGGCCTATACCCAACTGCCGAAGATCTGCGAGCAGACAGACAGCCAGTTGATCTACATACCCATCTTGCTGGGTGGCGTCTTCAAAGCCACAGGTAACGCCTCCCCCGCGACCATCCCCGCCAAGGGCCACTACATGTTTCAAGACCTGGACCGCTACGCCAAGCGCTATGGCGTGCCACTGAAGTTCAATCCCCACTTTCCTATCAACACCCTGATGTTGATGCGCGCTGTCACCGGCATGCAGTTGCGTCATCCCGGACGCTTTCAGGCATTCATCGATTGCCTGTTTCACGCCCTCTGGGTTGAAGGCCACAGCCTCGATGACCTCGCAACCGTCGCGTCAGTACTGACACAAAACGGTTTCGATCCAAATGAGGTGCTGGCCCTGACTGCCGATGAGGAAGTCAAAGCCGCGCTCAAGGACAACACAGAGAAAGCAGTGCAACGGGGTGTATTCGGTGCCCCGAGCATGTTTGTCGATAATCAGCTGTTCTTCGGCCAGGATCGCCTGGACTTCGTCCTTGAAGCCCTGAGTTAAATCTCGACGACCAGCCGTCCCTGCGCAGCTCCAGAAACGAGCAGCTCATGGGCGGCTTCGGCGGTTTGCAGCGTGAACTGCCGAGGGTCGAGCAACGGTTTTAACTGACCCGCCTCAATCAACTGCGCTGCCTCCCGAAGTATCTCCCCGTGATGCTCGCGCCCCTTGCCAGTCAGCAACGGCAACAAGGTAAACACTCCAGAATAAGTCGCCCCACGAAACGAGAGCGGCGCAAGACTGTGCTGCCCCCATCCAAGACAACTCACGACATGTCCCTCGTAGACCCTGACAGCCTTGAATGAAGCGTCCAGCGTCTCACCACCCACCGTGTCGTAGACAATGTCGAAGCCCTCCCCCGCCGTGTGCTCAGCCACATACTCCTCGACCGAAGATTTGCGGTAATCAATAAACGTCGCACCGACCCCTTCAATGATCGTCTGCTGCCTGGCCGACCCGGTGGCAAACACTTCAGCACCAAAAGCCCGGGCAATTTGCACAGCCACATGCCCGACACCACCCCCACCACCGTGAATCAGCACTTTCTGCCCCGCCCGCACCCGCGCACGATCCACCAATCCTTCCCACGCCGTGATCAGTACCAACGGCAACCCTGCGGCCTCTCGCATGCTCAGATTGACTGGCTTGCGCGCCAGCAGTCGTACATCGACGGCGGCGTATTCAGCCAGTGAACCCTGCGTACCGCCAATGCCGGTGGCCATCGCATAGACCTCATCACCCAATAGCCAGCCGCTGACACCCTCCCCCAATGCCGCCACTGTTCCCGCAAGATCAATACCTAATATCGCCGGCAAAGGCTGGCGCGCATGAGCAGCCTGACCCGACCGAATCTTCCCATCCAGAGGGTTCACCCCACTGGCCTTGATCCTGACCAACACCTCACCGGCTCCGGGCACAGGCCGTTGAATGGAAGCCAAGCGTAAAGGCCCGTTGGCCGAATCAACAATCAGAGCGCGCATTTCAAGTGAGTCAGTCATTTCGCAATTTCCCGTCAGAGGTGGCTGTGGGATTAATCTTCCTCTCCCTCACTCATGCCGATAAGACGCTATATAGCTATAGTGACCATGCCCATTTGGCATCAATGAGAAACCCCGTGGACAAACTCAATGCAATGGCGATCTTCGTCCGCGTTGTCGAACGTGGCAGCTTTTCTGCCGTCGCCCGGGAATTGCAGACCAGTCAGCCGACCATCAGCAAAGTGCTGCGAGCACTGGAAACTGATCTGGGTGGAAAGCTGATTTCCCGCAGCACCCGACAACTGTCCCTGACCGACGAAGGTCAGCGGTACTACAGCGAATGTCGACAAATTCTGGCGGCGGTAGACGCCGCAGAACACAGTTTTCACTCCGGCCGCGAAGCTGTTGCCGGAAACCTGAAAATCGGATCGTCCGTGAGTTTCGGGCGCTTGCAGATTGCTCCGCGACTGCCGGCATTCCTCAAAAAACATCCCCAGGTGCAAATTGATCTGCAACTGAGCGATCAAAATCAGGACCTGGTCAGTGAAGGGCTCGATGTCACGTTCAGGATCGGTGAGTTGAACGACAGCGGATTGATTGCCCGCCGCATCGGCACCACCCACCGAGTGACCGTCGCAACGCCCGACTACCTTGCGCAACACGGCCACCCGCAAACGCCCGCAGAATTAAGCGGGCACAACTGTCTGCTGTTCAACCTGCTGAACAGTCAGAACCTATGGGTTTACGAGAGAGAGGCCCAACGTCACGAAGTGCGAATCAAGGGCAACGCCCAAAGCAACAACTCCGAGGCAATCCGCGAGATGGTACTGGGGGGATTGGGGATTGCGCTGTCGCCGGTTTGGCTGTTCAGCGAGGACTTGAAGGCGGGACGCGTGACAGCGATTTTGCTGGAATACAGCGCCCAATCGCTGCCGATTCATGCCGTGTCCCCGGCGAATCGTCGCCAATCCGCCAGGGTCAAAGCCTTTGTCGACTACATGAGCCAGGCGCTCGAAGAAGCGCCTGAACTCAAACCGATCAAATAGCCGCCGTCCGGGTGTTCAACCACTCAAGGGCTGCGCCGTCGAGCAACGGGCTCAAGCGCTGGCGCACCTCGGCGTGGTAGGCGTTGAACCACTGCTTTTCATCGTCAGTCAGGAGCGACGGCTCCAGACAGCGAGTGTCGATCGGACACAAGGTCAGGGTTTCGAACTTCAGGAATTCACCGAATTCGCTTTTGCCCGCCTCGCGGTTCAACACCAGGTTCTCGATCCGCACACCCCAGCGGCCCGGACGGTAAGTGCCCGGTTCGATGGAAGTGATCATGCCCGGTTGCATCGCGGTTTGCGGTGCAGCGGCGGCCTGATAGGCGATGACCTGCGGGCCTTCGTGCACGTTGAGGAAGTAGCCGACGCCGTGACCGGTGCCGTGACCGTAATCAACGCTTTCAGCCCAGATCGGCGCGCGGGCAATCGAGTCGAGCAACGGCGAGAGAATGCCACGGGGGAATTGCGCACGGGACAACGCAATCACGCCTTTGAGCACTCGCGTGCAATCGCGCTTCTGCTCATCGGTCGGCGTACCGACCGGTACCATCCGCGTGATGTCAGTGGTGCCGCCCAGGTACTGGCCGCCGGAGTCAATCAACAACAGACCGTCGCCTTCGATCACTGCGTGCTCTTCTTCAGTGGCGTGATAGTGCGGCATCGCGCCATTGGCGTTGAACGCGGCAATGGTGTTGAAGCTCAGCGATACATAGCCCGGACGTCGGGTACGCGCCGCCGTCAGGTGTTCGTCGATGGTCAGTTCGGTGATGCGCTCACGACCCAACGCAGTGTCCAGCCAGGTGAAGAATTCGCACAGCGCCGCGCCGTCCTGTTCCATGGCCTGACGAATGTGCTCGGCATCGGCCAGGCTTTTCTGCGACTTGGCTAACGTCGTCGGGTTCAGGCCTTCGACCAGTTTCACGCCGCTGTCCAGGTTATCCAGCAATCCGGCGGTGACGCGCGCCGGGTCGACTTGCAGGCTCTCCCCGCTCGGTACAGCACGCAAAGCGGCAGCCACTTCGCTGTAGTCGCGCAGGGTCACGCCATCCTGTTCGAGGATCGCGCGCAATTCGGCATTGACCTTGCTCAGGGCTACGAACAGGGTTGCCTGCTCTTGGCTGATCAACGCGAAGGAAACAAATACCGGGTTGAACGACACGTCACCGCCGCGCAAGTTGAACAGCCAGGCGATGTCATCAAGGGTGGCGATGAAATGCCAGTCGGCACCGCGATCTTTCAAAACTTCACGCAGCTTGGCCAGTTTCTCGCCGCGGCTGACCGTCGCCTGAGGCGGCAGGTGTTGATAGATCGGTTCATTTGGCAGCGTCGGACGGTCGCTCCAGACTTCGTTCAACACATCGATGTCAGTGCGTAGACGTGCGCCACGTTCTTCGAGCTTGCCACCCAACGTACGCGCCGAAGCCACGGCCATTACCGCACCATCTACCGCGACGACGCCGCCTTCAGGGGTTTGCTCGGCCAGCCAGTCCAGGGGGCCGGGCTGACCCGGTTGCAGCTTGACCAGTTCGATGCCGCTGCCCTTGAGTTCCTTGGTCGCTTGTTCCCAGTAACGGCTGTCGGCCCAGACGCCGGCAAAATCCGGCGTAACGATCAGCGTGCCGACCGAACCATGGAAGCCCGACAACCATTGCCGCCCTTGCCAGTAACCCGGCAGGTATTCCGAAAGATGCGGGTCGGCCGACGGCACCAGCAGAGCGTGAATGCCCTCCCGGCTCATCAGTTCGCGGGTTTGCGCCAGGCGTTGAGGCACCGATCCATTGATCGAAGGCTGCGTACTCATCATGTCTCCTGCTAATCACTTCATCATTATTGTTGAGCGCCGATCAACGTCGGCACTTTCAGACCTTATTGCCAAAATGCCGGAGCACTGGCGCAGGCCGCTTTAATCAGGCGTACCGCTTGGTCGATGTCCTGCTCGGTGGTGAACCGGCCGAGACTCAAGCGAATGGTGCGACTCGCCGAGCGAGCGTCATGCCCCAAGGCCAGCAGCACATGGGAGGGCGCGTTGCTGGCGGAGTTGCAGGCCGAGGTCGCGGAAAAAGCGATCGAGGTGCTCAACGCCGCGGAATTGAACTCGCCTTCGTTGAAGGTCAGGCTCAAGGTATGAGGGATGCGCTGAGTCGGGCTGCCATTGAGGCGAACCCCGGGAATACTCAGCAGCTGTTCGAGCAAACGCTCGCGCAACCGGTCGATCGTGGCTTTCTCTTCATCGAACGAAGAGGCCGCCAACGCGAACGCCGCACCCATGGCAGCGATCTGGTGAGTCGCCAGGGTGCCGGAACGCAAACCGCCCTCGTGACCACCACCGTGAATCTGCGCCTGCACACGCTGCTGCGCGCGCGGCCCGACGTACAGCGCGCCGATGCCTTTTGGGCCGTAAATCTTGTGGGCGGAAAATGACATCAGATCCACTGGCAACCGAGCCAGATCGATCACCACTTTGCCTGCACCTTGAGCCGCGTCGACATGGAACAACGCATCGCGAGCACGCACGACGTCGCCGATAGCCGAGATGTCGTTGACCGTACCCAGTTCGTTGTTGACCAGCATCAACGACACCAGAAAGGTGTCTTCGCGCATCGCTTCGCTGACCGCTTGCGGGGTAATCAGACCCTCGGCGTCAGGCACCAGATAAGTCACCGCGACGCCGGCATCCTGCAACTGCTTTGCCGTGTCGAGAATCGCTTTGTGTTCGATCTGGCTGGTGATGATGTGGCCGCCAGAAACGCCGCGAGCCTGGGCCACGCCCTTGAGGGCAAGGTTGTTCGATTCGGTGGCGCCGGAGGTCCAGACGATCTGCTCCGCCTGGGCGCCGACCAGTTCGGCGACCTGACGCCGCGCCTGCTCGACCGATTGCCGGGCCTGTTGACCGAACGCATGGGAGCTGGACGCCGGGTTGCCGAAGTTGCCGGTAAAACCCAGACACTCGACCATGACCTTGATGACTCGCTCATCCACCGGCGTGGTGGCGGCGTAGTCGAAATACAGAGGACGTTTATTCATAGAAGACTCGCAGAGCATGTTCCGGGATCAGGAGGCTCGTCACTGAAACATCAAAGCGCAGCCTCGTGAGCTGCGCCGATCGTTCAGAGCGTTAGAAATACCTGATCGGAGGCCGTTAAAGAAGGACAACTTCATTTAAAAGTGCGTAGGAACGCTCCTGAAGTCGAGCTTAACAGGCATCGGGCAACCGGTTGAAGCAATGCGTCAGCTAAAGCTTTCGAGCAACAACGGATACAGCGAAGCCACCAGCAGCAAGGCCATGCCCCAGTTGAACAGCCGCAACCAGCGGCGATCTTTCAGCACGTTGCGCAACAACGTGCCGCAGCCTGCCCAGACACTGACGCTCGGCAGGTTGATCAAGGCGAACACTGCCGCAATCACGATCACGTTGGTGAAATAACCCTGCATTGGCGTGTAAGTGCTGATGGCTCCGATGGCCATGATCCAGGCCTTGGGATTGACCCACTGAAACGCGGCGGCGCCCAAATAGCTGATCGGCTTGCTCTCGCCCTTTTCACTCTCGGAAACCGGTCCCGACCGGGCAATCTTCCACGCCAGATACAGCAAATACGCCGCGCCAACGTAACGCAGCACGCTGTAGAGCAAAGGATAGGTTTGAAACACTGCACCCAAGCCGAAACCGACTGCCACCACGAGCACGAAGAAGCCGCAGGTGATACCAAGCATGTGGGGGATGGTGCGGTTAAAGCCGAAGTTTACGCCCGATGCCAGCAACATCGTGTTGTTGGGGCCGGGAGTTATCGAGGTGACAAGCGCAAACAGGGCAAAGCCCAGCAGCAAATCGAGCGAGAGCGTCATGGGTGGCAGTCCATTGGGGTCAGTCAGGTGTTGACCCTATCGCAGGCCTTCACGGAAACCCATGGACAGTTGGGTGAAACTTCAAGCGGTACAGTTTTCTATCAGCTAGGACGACCGTGAAGCTGTACAGCACGTTCGGCGTTCATCTCGCCTTGTTTGTCGAAACTGAACGACTTTTTCGGTTGGCCGAGCAATTCGGCTTTCTTCGCGTGGTACTCCTCGAAAGACAGACCGCGACGATTCAACGCCTCAAGTGCCAGTTCCTTGGTTTCTGCAGCGGTGTAGGGCCGTAGTTCGGGGGAAACATGGCTGGCACATCCGGCGAGTACGGAGACCGCAAGCAGCAAGAAAGTAGCGATTATAGGTTTCATGGTGAGCGTCCCGGCAACTGGGTTAAAGGCAATGAACACAGGCTACGCCGGGCCTCCGATCAGCAGAAATCAACGCTCTCGATAGTGGCTATCGACTTTGACTAATGACACTCAGGTGGAGCGCCTTATATCTCCAAACGATCTATAAATATTAATTTATGGTCTTTTACGGAATAACACAGAGTCTTTATAACAACTGTCATCGCTTCACACACTGTTGCCCAAGCAACTGTTTGCCAGGCAACAGTCATTCAACAAACAGCTCTGCCTTTCGTACAGCGTCTACCGGCCAACGCGCTGAAAGCCCCGTAAATCAAGCATCCGAGGGATTGGTACAGCTCTTGCTCTCTGTCAGTGACTACTCACTGCTCCCTGAGCAACTGTTTAAAAAGGAACTGATCATGTCGCGTCCATTGAAAGTCGTTGCCCTCTCCGGCGGTACCTGGCGTCCGTCCCGCACGTTGGTGCTGACCCAGGCGCTGTTGGCGCAACTGGCCGAGCAATTACCGATTGAAAGCAAGCTGATTGAATTGGGTGACATCGCCCGACCGTTGGGCGCCGCGCTGTCCCGTCAGGAATTGAGCGCCGAGATCGAAGCCGAGCTGCAAGCGATCGAGAACGCCGACCTGCTGATCGTCGCCGCGCCGGTTTATCGCGGTTCTTACCCTGGACTGCTCAAGCATCTGTTCGACCTGATCGACCTCAACGCGCTGATCGACACCCCGGTATTGCTGGCCGCCACCGGTGGCAGCGAACGCCATGCGCTGGTGCTCGATCACCAGTTGCGGCCGCTGTTCAGTTTCTTCCAGGCCCTGACCTTGCCGATTGGCGTCTACGCCACCGAAGCCGATTTCTCGAATTATCAAATAACCAGTGAGCCCTTGAAGGCCCGCATACGTCTTGCTGCAGAACGCGCCGCGCCGTTGTTTGGCGTGCACCCCAAAAATCTGCTGAAAATCGCTTAAGGATTTCTTCATGGATGTTTTCTGGTTTCTGCCGACTCACGGCGACGGCCATTACCTGGGCACCACTCAGGGCGCTCGCCCGGTGACACTTAACTACCTGAAACAAGTGGCCCAGGCAGCCGACAGCCTCGGCTACCACGGTGTACTGATTCCCACCGGGCGCTCCTGCGAGGATTCGTGGGTGATTGCTTCGGCGCTGGTGCCACTGACCGAACGCCTGCGTTATCTGGTGGCGATTCGGCCGGGGATCATCTCGCCAACAGTCTCGGCGCGCATGGCCGCGACACTGGATCGACTGTCCAATGGCCGCTTGCTGATCAACGTGGTCACCGGCGGTGACCCGGATGAAAACCGTGGCGACGGCATCTTCCTCGATCACAGCGAACGCTACGAAGTGACCGACGAATTCCTGAAAATCTGGCGCCGGGTGCTGCAAGGCGAATCGGTGGATTTCGAAGGCAAACACCTGCAAGTGCAGAACGCCAAGGCGCTGTATCCGCCGGTGCAAAAGCCCTATCCGCCGCTGTACTTCGGTGGCTCCTCCGAAGCGGCCCATGAACTGGCCGCCGAGCAGGTTGATGTCTACCTGACCTGGGGCGAACCACCGGCCGCCGTGGCGGAAAAACTGGCCGATGTGCGTGAGCGTGCAGCGCGAAACGGGCGCACGGTGAAGTTCGGGATTCGTTTGCACGTGATCGTCCGCGAGACCGCCGAAGAGGCCTGGAAAGCCGCGGATAAACTCATCGAGCACATCAGCGACGAGACCATCGCGGCCGCGCAGAAGTCGTTCTCGCGTTTCGATTCCGAAGGTCAGCGGCGCATGGCGGCGTTACATGACGGCCGCCGTGACAACCTGGAAATATCCCCCAACCTGTGGGCCGGTGTCGGTCTGGTGCGTGGCGGCGCCGGGACGGCGCTGGTGGGCGATCCGCAGCAAGTGGCGGCGCGAATCAAGGAGTACGCGGACCTGGGGATCGAGAGCTTCATCTTCTCTGGCTATCCGCACCTCGAAGAGGCTTATCGCTTTGCCGAACTGGTGTTCCCGCTGTTGCCTGAGCCGTACGCCAGCCTGGCCGGGCGTGGGGTTACCAATCTCACCGGGCCGTTTGGTGAAATGATTGCCAATGATGTGCTGCCGGCTCACGCCAAAGCCTGATCCTGACCTCGGTCCTGTAGGAGCTGCCGCAGGCTGCGATCTTTTGATTTCAAAGATCAAGATCAAAAGATCGCAGCCTGCGGCAGCTCCTACGGTGGTCCATCGACATATAGGAAATTCCGCGTGACTGCCAAACCGCAAAGCGCCCTGATATCTCCCTTGCAGACCGCCCGCCGATTGGCCGCCGAGTTTGCCCTGACCGCTGTCGAGCGCGATGAACGTGGCGGTACGCCCAAAGCCGAACGTGATGCCTTGCGCCACAGCGGTCTGCTCGCGTTAAGCATTCCCGCCCAGTACGGCGGCCTCGGCGCCAGTTGGAGTGACACCCTGACCATCGTGCGCGAGTTCGCCAAGGTCGACAGTTCGATTGCCCATGTCTTCGGCTTCCATCACCTGATGCTCGCCACCGTGCGCCTGTTCGCCCGGCCCGAGCAATGGCAGCCATGGTTCGAACAGACCGCGCGCAAGAACTGGTTCTGGGGCAACGCCCTCAACCCACTGGACACCCGTACCGTGGTGAAAAACCTCGGTGGCTGGCGTGAGTTTTCCGGCAAGAAAAGCTTCTGCTCCGGCGCCAGCGATTCGGAAATGCTGATTGCCTCGGCGGTGGACGAAAGCGCTGGCGGCAAGCTGTTGATCGCTGCGATTCCCAGTGGTCGCAGCGGCATCACCTTGCACAACGACTGGAACAACATGGGCCAGCGCCAGACCGACAGCGGCAGCGCGACATTCGAACGGGTACGGGTCGAAGAGTCGGAATTGCTCCTTGATCCGGGTCCGCTGAGTACACCATTTGCCTGCCTGCGGCCGTTGATTGCCCAGCTGACCTTCACCCACATGTTTCTCGGCATCGCCGAAGGTGCCTTCGAAGAGGCGCGGCAATACACCCTCACCGAAACCCGTCCGTGGCACAAATCCAGCGCTCAGGATGTGCGCCAGGACCCTTATGTACTCGGCCACTACGGCGAATTCTGGGTCGCCCTCGAAAGTGTTCGGCTGCTGGTGGAGCGCGCTGCCGGGCTGCTCGACAAGGCCTGGGCCAAAGGCCCGAACCTCAGTGCCGAAGAACGCGGGCACCTCGCTACCGCCATCGCCACGGCCAAGGTCGCGGCCACCCGCAACGGCCTGGAACTCTGTAGCCGGTTGTTCGAAGTGACCGGCGCCCGTTCAACTCATGCCTCACTGCGGCTGGATCGCCACTGGCGCAACCTGCGCACGCAAACCCTGCACGACCCGGTGGATTACAAACTCCATGAACTGGGTGACTGGGCGCTCAACCAGTCCCTGCCAACTCCGACTTTCTATTCATAGCCTTCTATTCATGGAGCCTGCCCATGCAACTGCTGACCTTACCGCCCTCGCCCGCTCTGGCCACCTCGATCCGCGCCACGGCGCAGGTGTTCGAAGACCCTAAATCCGAGGCCTTGCTCGCCCACATCCAACAAGTCGCACCCAGTGAAGCCAGCGTGCTGATCATCGGCGAAACCGGCACCGGCAAGGAGCTGGTGGCGCGACATATTCACAACCTCAGCGCCCGGCGCAACCGGCCATTCGTGGCGGTGAACTGCGGCGCGTTCTCCGAATCCCTGGTGGAGGCCGAGTTGTTCGGCCATGAAAAAGGTGCCTTTACCGGTGCACTGAGCGCCAAGGCCGGCTGGTTCGAGGAGGCCGATGGCGGCACGTTGTTCCTCGATGAAATCGGCGATTTGCCGATGGCGATTCAGGTCAAGTTGTTGCGCGTGTTACAGGAGCGCGAGGTGGTGCGACTGGGTTCGCGCAAGAGCATTCCTATCAATGTGCGCGTGCTGGCGGCGACCAACGTGCAATTGGAGAAAGCCATCAACGCCGGGCATTTCCGTGAGGATTTGTACTACCGCCTCGACGTGGTCAGCCTGGAATTAAGTCCGCTGCGCGACCGCCCCGGCGACATCCTGCCGCTGACCCGACACTTCGTCGAAGCCTACAGCCAGCGCCTCGGCTACGGCACCATCACCATCAGCAAAGACGCCGAACTGAAACTGCGCAGCTACAGCTGGCCGGGCAACATTCGCGAACTGGAAAACGTCATTCACCACACCCTGCTGATCTGCCGTAACGGCGTGATCGAACGCGACGACCTGCGCCTGTCGAACATGCGCATCGAGCGTCAGGACGACTACCACAGCAACGTCGACGACTCACCGGAAGCCCTGCTCGATCGGGCCTTTCAAAAGCTCTTCGAAGAACAGGCCGGGGCGCTGCACGAGAAAGTCGAAGACGCGTTGCTGCGGGCGGCTTATCGCTTCAGCCACTACAACCAGGTGCACACCGCCGCACTGCTGGGCTTGAGCCGCAACGTAACGCGCACGCGACTGATCAAGATTGGCGAACTGGCGGTGAACAAACGCCGGCCCACGGAAAACCTTCAGGGCGAGCGTGTCATGCAGCTGTCGATCTAACCCACCAGATTGCAATGCGCAGCTCCTTGAAACGAAGGCTGAGCCGAAATAGTGGCGCGACCATCGCGAGCAAGCTCGCTCCCACATTTGATCTGTGGCGCTCACAGACCAATGTGGGAGTGAGCCTGCTCGCGATGGCGTCCTGTCAGTCAATGAAGATTTAAAACCCCGGTGCAATCTGTCCTTTGTAGCGGGTCAAAATGAACTGTCGAACCTCATCCGAATTCAGCGCCTTGGCCAGCTTCTGCAAGCCTGGATCATTGATGTTGTCCGGCCGCGCAACCAGAAACTCGATGTACAAACTCTTGCCCTTCTCGACAATCAACGCGCTGTTGGTATCGATCCCCGCTTCCAGTGCGTAATTGGCGAAGACAAACGCCAGGTCCACCTGACTCACCGAACGCGCCAGCAGCGCACCTTCCAGTTCACGAATTTTCAGGTGCTTGGGGTTTTCGATGATGTCGCGTTGAGTGGCCAGGGTGTTGCTCGGGTCCTTGAGTTTGATCAGGCCGGCTTCGTGTAGCAGAACCAGCGCACGGCCAGTGTTCACCGGGTCATTGGGAATCGACACCGTGGCGCCATCCTTCAGCTCGGCGATGTTTTTGATTTTGGTCGAATAAGCGCCAAACGGTTCGATGTGCACGCCGACCACCGGCACCAGATCGGTATGGCGGGTTTTGTTGAAGTCATCGAGAAATGGCCGGTACTGGTAATAGTTGGCGTCGAGGTTCTTCAACGCCAATTGCTGGTTGGGCTGGATGAAGTCAGTGAAGACTTTGATGTCCAGGTCCACGCCTTCCTTGGCCAGGGTCGGTTTGACGAATTCGAGGATCTCCGCGTGCGGCACCGGGGTGGCGCCGACGATGAGTTTTTCGTTGGCGTGAGCGTTGAACGACAGGACGGCAGCCAGAATGGCCAGGGTCTTTTTCATGGTGTGCTCCTAGGCAGATTGAGTGGCCGTCGTGGGGCGGACGTTGGGCCGATTTTTAAGGATTGAATCAAATTTTTATCGTCGGCTGTAGCGCGCCACCAGTCGGTCTCCGGTCATTTGCAGCGCCTGGACCAGGATCAGCAACAGCACCACGGTGACCACCATCACGTCAGTCTGAAAACGCTGATAGCCGTAACGGATCGCCAGGTCGCCAAGACCGCCGCCACCGATCACCCCGGCCATTGCCGTGTAATCCACCAGCACAATTGCGGTCACCGTGACCGCCGCCAGCAGCCCTCCCCGCGCTTCGGGCAACAAGGTGTGGCGGATGATCTGCCACGTGTTGGCGCCCATGGCCTGGGTCGCTTCCACGACTCCGCGATCGACTTCGCGCAGGGCGGTTTCCACCAGCCGCGCGAAGAACGGCGTGCAACCCACCACCAGCGGCGGGATCGTCCCCGGCACACCGAGAGAGGTGCCCACCAACAGCGTGGTCAGGGGAATCAGCACAATCAGCAAAATGATGAACGGCAGCGAGCGCAACATGTTCACGATCACCGACAACACCCGATAAACACCGACGGCTTCATGCAATTGGCGCTTGCCGGTGAGGAACAGCACCACGCCCAGCGGCAGGCCCAGCAGCACGGTAAAACCGAGGGCGGCACCGAGCATGCTCAGGGTGTCGAGGCAGGCTTGGGCAATGTCGGCCCAATAGATGTTTTTCAACCACTCGGCCATGGTCACGACCAGTCGTGACGTGGTGGTTTGACGCCATTGAGCAGCCAGTTGCCGACCACGTGGTACTTCCAGCGCACCGGATCATGCAGGGTGTGGACCCGGGCGTTGCGCCAGTGGCGGTCGAAGTTGTGTTTCCTCAGCGTCGAGCGAGTGCCGCCGAGTTCGAAGAGTTTGTTGCTGGCCTCGATGGCGATTTCGGTGGTCAGCACTTTGGCTTTGGCGACGGCCAATGAGGCTTGCGCGACGTTGTCTTCGTCAGGTGCCGAACGTGCAGCATCCAGCGCCCAACCGGCGCGTTCCAGCAAGGCTTCGGCTGCTTCCAGACGAATCTCCAGGCCACCGACCTGAATGATGGTCAGCGGATCTTCACTGGCTTTTTCCACACCCGCGTCGATCCATGGCCGAGCGAATTGTTGAACGAATTTGATGGTGTCACGCAGGGCCGCACGGGCGATGCCGGCGTCGATGGCGGCGGTGGTCAACTGCGCGAACGGTCCCGCCAGGGTGGGTGTTTCATAAGAGCGATACGTCGGGAACAGATTGAACGCCGAGACGTGCAGGTCCTCAGCCAGCACTGTGCCGCTGGAGGTAGTGCGCTGACCGATGCTGTCCCAGTCGTCGAGAATCACCAACCCTTGAGTGCCGCGCTCGACGAAGGCCAGCTGGCCCTTCTGCTCCTCGTCCAGCGCCAGCACCGCCAGCCAGTGGGCGTAGAGCGAACCGGTGCAATAACCCTTGCGACCGTTGATCACATGGCCGTCGCCGTAACGGCGAATGGTCGCCTGAATATCCTGCACGTTCTTGCCGCCGATCTCCGACAAGGCATTGGCAAAGCGGTGACCTTGCAGCGCCAGCCCGAAGAAGTGCGCTTGCTGCTCAGGCGTGCCTTGCAGGCGAATGTCTTCCAGCAGGCAATAGTGGTTTTGCGGGATTTGCCCCAGGGACGGATCGGCCGCCGAGATGATCGCGATGACCTGCGCCAGCACCGCATAGGACACCTGCGCGCCGCCGAACTCCTTCGGCACGCTGATGCCCCACAAACCGCTGTTGGAATACAGATCGACGATCTCGGCGGGCACTTGGCGGGTGCGGTCGCGCTCGGCGTCTTGCTCCAGCAACACTGCGGCGACCTGTTCGGCAACCCGCAGGGCTTCGGCTTCGTCGGCGATCCGATGGGCAGCCGGTGGGTTGATCGGATAAACGGCAGATTCAGGCATACAAGTCTCTCGGCACCAATGTTTACCAGAGGGCATTGCAGCTTCTGTGCCGGACCGTCCGAACCAATGTTTTCGGGGAGTTCAGCGGTGTTCTCGCGATCTCAAGATAACGAGCAAGAGCAATCTGCTGCTTCACTGTTGATGGCTGAACAGTGGCGTTGTTATGCCTTACACCCTGTAGGAGCTGCCGAAGGCTGCGATCTTTTGATCTTGATTTTTCGTCGGCTGCACCGCAACCAAGGTCAAAAGATCGCAGCCTTCGGCAGCTCCTACTACTCTTCATAGGTTGTAAATCGGCGAAGGACCACCTTCATCCCAAAACAAAAAACAGGGAGAACCATCATGAGCGTCAAACCCATTCCAGAGGGTTATCACAGCATCACCCCGTACCTGGGCATTCAAAAAGCGGCCGAAGCCATCGAGTTCTACAAGAAAGCTTTTGGCGCCACCGAAGTCATGCGCCTGTCCATGCCCGATGGCGGCATCGGGCATGCCGAACTGCGCATCGGCGATTGCCCGATCATGCTTGGCACACCGTGCGATCAGGGCCCGCTGAGCAATCCGGACAAGTCGCCGTCCGTAGGGCTGCATCTGTATGTGAACGATGTGGACAAGTCTTACAAACAGGCGATTGCCGCTGGCGGTACGGTGGTTTCCGAGGTCAAGGATCAGTTTTATGGCGACCGCTCGGGGACCCTGAAGGATCCCTATGGGCATCTGTGGTTTCTGGCCACGCGCAAGGAGGATCTGACTCAGGAGCAGATCGAGCAGCGGGCGAAGGAGATGTTTAAACAAGGTTGAAATCTTCGGTGCCTGATCGGGCCTCATCGTCGGAACGCCGCCCGGAGCNNCAAGCTCGCTCCCACAGTTGAATCACAGAAGATCCCTGTGGGAGCGAGCTTGCTCCGGGCGGCGTTCCGACGATGAGGTCAGTCCAGCCAACAACGATGTTGAATTAAAGATTGCAATCGCGAGCAGGCTCGCTCCCACAAAGGGGAGGCTTCATTGCAATACGAAACATTTTCTTTCATATCCCCCTTCGGGATTTTCGATGCTCATCCGTCTTATTTAGATGCAGTCGGCCCGCGTAGGCAAAAGCCACGGCCCGGCCTTACATGGACCTCATCGCCGGGAAGCCCGCAGCAGAGGCCCTTTCATCGAAACAAGACCTTTAATCATGTCGAAGAAATCCCGTTCAAAACTCTGGTTTCTGGTCCATAGCTGGCTGGCATTGCCAATCTGGTTTTTCGTGCTGATCGTCTGTGTGACCGGCACCCTGGCGGTGGTCAGCCAGGAAATCGTCTGGCTGGCCAACCCGCAAATGCGCGCCAGCCAACCCTCGGACGATGCGCCGCTGCTCAGCTATGACCAGATCATTGCTGCGATCAAAAAGGCGGAACCGAACACACTGGTCGAAGGCATCAGTCGGCCCGATGAATCGCACTTCGCCCTCGACGTGGACGTCAGCTATCCCGACGGGCGCTCCGTGACGGTTTACGTCAATCCCTACAGCGGTGTCATTCAGGGCACTGCCCCGCCATTCAATTTCAAGGCGTTTACCCGCGCCCTGCATGGTTGGTGGCTGGTGCCATTCACCAACGGTTACAGCTGGGGCTGGTATCTAGTGTCATTCCTGAGCTTGCCGCTGCTGGCTTCGTTGGTCACCGGGCTGGTGGTCTACAAGCGTTTCTGGAAAGGTTTCTTCCGACCGACCCTGCGCATTCGTCACGGCGCACGGATTTTCTGGGGCGACTTTCACCGCCTCAGCGGCATCTGGTCGATCTGGTTTATCGCGGTGATTTCCATCACCAGCACCTGGTTTCTGATTCAGGCATTCATGTTCGATAACCAGATTTCGATTTCCACCGCGCCGGTCGCTGCTGTGGTTCCGCGTGAAAGTGCCCCGCTGACTGCCGACGGCTCGCCAGCGCCGATGATCAGCCTGGAGACCGCGATCCGCGAAGCCAAGGAACGTATTCCCGGACTGGACGACAGCTTTGTCAGCCTGCCCGCCAATGCCTACAGCTACCTCTCGGTAGGCGGACGCAGTTGGTATCCGCTGATGTTCCAGACCGCCGACATCAACCCGTACACCGGCGACATCGCCGCCACCCGCCTGTTGTCGGACCGTTCCGGTCTGGAGCTGGTGACCGAATCCATGCGTCCGCTGCACACCGGCGATTTCGGCGGCATCTGGATCAAGCTGATCTGGTTCTTCTTCGGCCTGATCCTGAGCATGATGGTCCTCAGCGGCCTGTTGATCTGGACCAAGCGCACCGCCCTGGCCACGGCCAACGCCCTCAAGCGCAGCCATAAACGCCCGCGCAGTCAGGCCGCTCCGGCTGCGAGCCATGAAACCACGGTGGTCAGCCAATGAGCCTGTTCGCCGCTGATAAACCGGGCTCGAAACTGAGCCGTTTCTGGCACAAATGGCGCTTCCACATCAACGTTCTACTGTTGCTGGTGCCGCTGGGGTTCATGCCCAAGTACTTCGCCGACGCTGCGCTGTTTCGTGGTGACACCGGCCTGGGCGAGCGGGCGATCGGCGAGGTTCAGGTCGGCCCCTGGAGCCTGCGTCTGGCCGAGCTGCGCAACGAAGCACCGACGCTCGATGGTCCGGCCGGCTACATGAAAAGCTTCAACGCGGCGCTGTGCGACAGCTGCCGTGATCAGGTCAAGGCGACGTACCTGCGCATCGGCAAACCGCGCAGCCTGCGCGCTGCCGGGGTGATTTTCTTCGGCACGCCGTACCGCATGGGCGCCATGTTGCCGATCCCCGAGAAGACCAAAACCGACGCCGAACTGTGGATCACCATGGAAGGCTGGGACGGCGCCATGCATCAGGCCTCCGTCCCCCTGAGCCAGGCATCCCCGGCCACCCTCGCCTGGTTGAACCAACAAGGAGGTAAACCATGATCAACGTTATACGTCCTCTAAGCGCCGCGTTGCTGGTGCTCTGCGCCGGTTTCAGCGCCAGCGCCCTGGCCCACAACCCGATGTGCGAATGCAAAGCCATCGACGCCGAGCAGATCAAATGCACCGGCGGTTTCTCAGACGGCAGCGGCGCTCCGGGGGTGACCCTGGACGTGATCGGCTACGACGAAACCATTCTGGTGCCGGGCAAGCTCGGCGCCGATTCGACCCTGACTTTCAAGAAGCCCGGTGCCGAATTCTATGTGTTGTTCGACGCAGGTCCCGGCCACGTCGTCGAGATCGACCAAGCGGACATCGAAACCCCATGAGTACGCCGACTACGCAAATCGTCCGCCCGGCCGGTGCCGGCCATGAAACCCTCTATGTGTTGCTGTTGTGCCTGATGATTCTGGCGGTGGCCGGCTCGGTGGTTGCCTGGCGCGGTGAGTCTCAGGAAGTCAGCAGCGTGGGCAGCCATCAACTGGATGCCCGCCGTGACTTGAGCGCGTCCGAGCAAGGCATCTACGCCGACCTGCGGGTGACGCTCGACGAAATTCACTTGCTGCGCCAGGAGCAACAGGCGCTACCCGCCCCCGCAGCCCTCGCCGATGAAGGTTTTGCGCCGTTCGCCCAGGACGCCAGTTCCGTCAGCCGTGGCGGCCATGCCTGGCAATTGCTCGACACCAAGGCTTACTTCGGCCAAAGCCAGTCGCCCACCGTGGCGGGTTCGTTTCTGATGCGCTTGACCGCTGACGACGACGCGCCGGACGTCTGGCTCAACCGCGGCAAAGCCCTCGCGGCCCCGACCGACCTCACCGACGCTGCGCTGGAAAGCGCTGGCTGGCAGCAGATCGTCGCGCAATTCGATGCCGGGGTTACCCGCCAGCATCGGCACTGAACCCTCGCCTTCACCCGAGAGAAGACCGCTTTCCCATGCCTATTTCATCTCAACGTTGTTTCTTGCGCCTGATGTTGGTCGGTTTACTGGCTTGTCTGCTGACCTCGCTGGCCAATGCCGACGAGACCAAGCGCCTGCGCATCGGCATCACCCTGCACCCTTATTACAGCTACGTGGCGAACATCGTCGGTGACAAGGCCGAGGTGGTGCCGCTGATTCCGGCCGGTTTCAACCCGCATGCCTACGAGCCGCGCGCCGAAGACATCAAGCGCATCAGCGGACTGGACGTGGTCGTGTTAAACGGCGTCGGCCATGACGACTTCGCCGACCGCATGATCGCCGCCAGCGAAACGCCGAACGTCCCGGTGATCGAAGCCAACGAAAACGTGCCGTTGCTGGCCGCCACCGGCGTCGCCGCTCGCGGCGCCGGTAAGGTGGTAAACCCGCACACCTTCCTGTCGATCAGCGCCTCGATTGCCCAGGTCAACAACATCGCCCGGGAACTGGGCAAGCTCGACCCGGCCAACGCCAAGACCTACATCCAGAACGCCCGCGCCTACGGCAAACGCCTGCGGCAGATGCGCGCCGACGCCCTGGCGAAACTGACTCAGGCGCCGAATGCCGAACTGCGAGTGGCCACAGTTCATGCGGCTTACGATTATTTGCTGCGCGAATTTGGCCTGGAAGTGACCGCCGTGGTCGAACCGGCGCACGGCATCGAGCCGAGCCCGAGCCAGCTGAAAAAGACCATCGATCAACTGCGGGAACTGGACGTAAAAGTGATCTTCTCGGAGATGGATTTCCCGTCCACCTACGTCGAGACCATCCAGCGTGAATCCGGGGTGAAGCTGTATCCGCTGTCGCACATTTCCTATGGCGAATACACCGCCGACAAGTATGAAAAGGAAATGACCGGCAACCTCAACACCGTGGTCCGGGCGATTCAGGAGTCCGGCCAATGACCGCCAAAGAAACCATCTGCGCACAAAACCCCGATCCAACTGACACCGAATCCCCTGTAGGAGCGAGCCTGCTCGCGAAGAGGGAGCTTCAGTCGACATCAACGTTGACTGACCCACCGCTTTCGCGAGCAGGCTCACTCCTACAGGGGTTGGGGCCGACGCTGGATTTTGCGGAGGTCAGCTTAACCCTCGGGCTCACGACGATCCTCGACAATGTGACCTTCCAGGTCCAGCCCGGCAGCGTGCATGCGCTGGTCGGCCCCAACGGCGGCGGTAAAAGTTCGCTGATCAAGACCTTGCTCGGGCAGATGCCGCATCAGGGTCGCTTGAGTCTGCAATGGCCCGGCACACCTGGAACCATCGGCTACGTACCCCAAGCGTTGGAATTCGATCGGGGTTTGCCAATGACTGTCGACGATTTCATGGCCGCGATGTGCCAGCGGCGTCCGGCGTTTCTCGGGTTGAGCAAGCACTACGCCGCCGCGATTGGCGAAGCCCTGGAACGGGTCGGCATGCAGGACAAACGCAAGCGGCGCATGGGTGCGTTGTCTGGCGGTGAGCGCCAGCGGGTGTTGCTTGCCCAAGGGTTGATTCCGGCACCGCACTTGTTGGTGTTGGATGAACCGATGTCGGCGTTGGATGAGGCAGGAATTCAGGTGTTCGAACGGCTGCTCGGCGACTGGCGCCAGAGCGGCATCACCGTGCTGTGGATCGAACATGATCTGGAAGCGGTCGGACGGCTGGCAGATCGCGTCACCGGGCTTAATCGCCGGGTGTTGTTCGATGCCACGCCGAAACAGGCACTGACCCCGGAACGCCTGCTGACCCTGTTCTCGACCCATCCACGGAGCGCTGCCTGATGAGTTACGAAGCCTTTCGTTTGATGGTCCAGGGTTGGGCCTCGTCGGGTTATCTGCCCGAGGCGCTGGCCTATGGATTTGTAGTTAACGCGTTGCTCGCCGGTTTGCTGATCGGCCCGGTGCTGGGCGGTTTGGGGACGTTGGTGGTGGTCAAGCGCTTCGCGTTTTTTTCCGAAGCGGTAGGCCACGCGGCACTGACCGGCGTGGCCATCGGCATTCTGCTGGGCGAACCGTACACCGGGCCTTACGGCAGCCTGTTCGGCTACTGCTTGTTGTTCGGCATCTTGCTGAACTACCTGCGCAATCGCACGGGTCTGGCGCCGGATACCTTGATCGGCGTGTTCCTTTCCGTGTCGTTGGCGCTGGGTGCCAGTCTGCTGCTGATTCTGGCGGGCAAAATCAACGTACACATCCTCGAAAACGTGTTGTTCGGTTCGGTGCTGACCGTCAACGGCAATGACCTGCTGGTGTTGGCCATCGTCGGTTCATTGGTCATGGCGCTGGCGTTGCCGCTGTACAACCGCATCATGTTGGCCAGTTTCAATCCGCAACTGGCGGCAGTCCGAGGTGTGGCGGTGAAGACGCTGGATTATCTGTTTGTGATTCTGGTGACCCTGATCACCGTGGCGGCGGTGAAAGTCATCGGCGCGATACTGGTCGGTGCGCTGCTGGTGATTCCGGCGGCGGCGGCGCGATTGCTGAGTCAGTCGCTGAAGGGCTTCTTCTGGTGCTCGGTGCTGATCGCCACGGTCAGCACGCTGTGCGGGATTCTCGCGCCGATTGTGTTCGACCTGCCTATCCCGTCCGGCGCCGCGATCATTCTGGTGGCCGGTATCGCCTTCGCTCTCGCCGCCATTGCGCGTGGCGTTGTCCCCAGTCTGAAAGGGAACCTTGGATAAATGTCTTTTTCTCTGCGTCAACTGACCCTGGCCTTTGCCCTGTGTGGGCTGGTCAATACCCCGCTGCTCGCGGCGGACAGCGCCAAACCTCTGCGGGTGCTGGCGTCCTTGCCGATCACATACGGGCTGGGCGAAGTCTTGCTCAGAGGCACCGCCATCAACCTTGAACGTGCCGCGCCGGCGAACCTGCCCGGCAGCCGCCAGACTGCTTACTTCACCGGCCGTGGCGCCCCGGCGCTGGCCAAACTGGCGACCGAGGCCGATGCTGTGATTGGTCTGCGTTCGCTGTGGGCGGATGATCCGCTTTACCCGATCTCCCGGCGCAGCAACATTCGTATCGTCGAAGTCGACGCCGCCCGCCCGGTGGACGGCGCCCTGCCCGGCATCGCCGTGCAGCCTGGCAACAAGGTTGATGGGTTGAACAGTCAGCCGTGGTTGTCCAGCAACAACATGGGGCGGATGGCGGACGTCATGGCGGCAGACCTGGTGCGCCTGGCGCCCGAGGCCAAGCCGAAGATCGAGGCTAACCTGGCGACGCTCAAACAGCGCTTGCTCAAGCTCAGCGCTGACAGCGAAGCGCGGTTGGCCAGTGCCGACAACCTCAGCGTGATGAGCCTGAGCGATCACTTTGGCTATCTGATTGGCGGTCTGAACCTGGAACTGATCGGCCTCGATGCGCGGCCGGATGCCGAGTGGACGCCTGAAGCGCTCAAGCAATTGGGTGCGACACTCAAGGACAATGATGTGGCGGTGGTGCTGCATCATCGGCAGCCGTCGGAGGCGATGAAAGAGGTGATTGCCGAGGCTGGGAGTCGGTTGGTGGTGTTGAGTGTGGAGGCGGCGGATCCGGTGGCCGAGCTGGAGGGGAATGTGGATTTGGTGATCAAGGGGTTGAGCGGCAAGCCATCGGCCTAAGATCAAAAGATCGCAGCCTCGTTTCACTCGACAGCTCCTACAGGTTTTGTGGAGCCCTCGTAGGAGCTGTCGAGTGAAACGAGGCTGCGATCCTTTGATGTTCAACCCCAACAAAAAGCCCGCTGACCTTACCGGTTCAGCGGGCTTCTTTCTGCGCGGTGACTTAGTGAGCCACTGCCGCCTGCTCGTCCATCTTCTGGCGCAGGCTCAGCGGACGCATGTCAGTCCAGGTTTCTTCGATGTAAGCCAGGCATTCCTTCTTCAAGCCACTCTTGCCCACTGTACGCCAGCCTGCAGGCACGGCTTTGTAGTCGGGCCAGATCGAGTACTGCTCTTCGTGGTTGACCACGACCTGAAAGAGGATGTCCTCGCGGTCGAATACTGAAGTCATGGTGTTTCTCCATCGCTGTAGGGTGGGCTGCACTGCGTGCGCAGCCGTTATGTAGAAAGAACGTGTCGGAGGCTGAAAAATTTAGAGGCTGGCGGTGGCAGCGGCCATGGCCCGGCCGAAAATCTCGGCCACTTGATCAATTTCCGCAGCGGTAATCACCAGCGGCGGCAGGAAGCGCACCACGCCGCCATGACGGCCGCCCAGTTCGAGAATCAAGCCGCGCTTGAGGCATTCACGCTGCACCAGCGGCGCCAAACGACCGAAAATCGGCGGATGACCCAGCGCATCTGGCTCGCCAGTCGGATCGACCAGTTCAACACCCAGCATCAAGCCGCGACCGCGAATATCACCCAACTGCGGGAAGTCCCGTTGCAGGATGCGCAGGTGTTCGCTCAAGCGTTCGCCCATGGCGGCGGCGTGCTCGCAGACCTTGTGTTCGGTCAGGTAACGCATCACCGCAGAACCTGCGGCCATGGCCATTTGATTGCCGCGGAAGGTCCCGGCATGGGCGCCCGGCAACCAGGTGTCGAGCCAGTCGCGATAGACCACCACCGCCAGCGGCAAACTGCCGCCGATGGCTTTGGACATGACCACCACGTCCGGAATGATCCCGGCGTGTTCGAAGGCGAACATCTTGCCGGTGCGGGCAAAACCGCTCTGGATTTCATCGACGATCAGCGCCACACCGGCCTTTTCGGTAATCCGCCGCAGGCCGCGCAACCAGTCGAGATCGGCCGGGATCACCCCGCCCTCGCCCTGCACGACCTCGACGATCACCGCTGCCGGCAATTGCACGCCAGCCTCGGGATCATTCAGCAGGTTTTCCAGGTAGTTCAGATTGACCTTCACGCCTTGCGCGCCGCCGAGCCCGAACGGGCAGCGGTAATCATAGGGATACGGCATGAACTGCACGCCGCTGCTGAGCAAGGCGCCCAAGGGTTTTTTCGGCCCCAGGCTGCCCATCAGGCTCAGCGCGCCCTGGCTCATGCCATGATAACCACCCTGGAACGACAGCACGGTGCTGCGTCCGGTGGCGGTGCGCACCAGTTTCAGCGCGGCTTCCACCGCGTCGGTGCCGGTCGGGCCGCAGAACTGGATCCTGGCTTCAGCGGCCAAAGCCGGGGGCAGCAGGCCGAACAGGTCCTGAACGAATTGATCCTTGACCGGGGTCGTCAGGTCGAGGGTGTGCAGCGGCAGTTCATCGGTCAGCACTTGCTGGATCGCTTCGATCACCACCGGATGGTTGTGCCCAAGGGCCAACGTCCCTGCGCCGGCCAGGCAGTCGATGAAACGGCGACCTTCGACGTCTTCGACATAAATGCCCTTGGCACGCTTGAGGGCCAGGGGAATGCGTCGCGGATAGCTGCGGGCATTCGATTCCTGCTGGTTTTGACGGGCCAGCAGCGGCGATTCGTTGAACTGATAAAGCGTCTCGGTCGGCACCGGAGTGATCCGGGCCGACTGATCTTCCATAAGGCTGGTAGCGACTGACATCTCTCGACCCCTCAATAAGGTTTTCCTGTTCTGGAAACGCATCAGGGCGCCGAGGATTTAGACCCTCTATCAGCTTTCTATGAAGGGGGTGCCAGCGCTTTGTGCATGGGAATGGCGTGGAGCCCCGCCACCGTGAAGGTTTCAGCGCAAGGCTGGTAACCCAGATGACGGTAAAACGCTTCGCTGGTGCGGGTGCTGTTGAGTCGTGCCTGGCGCAAACCCTGATCGGTCAACCAGCCTTCGAGGTCGCGCACCAGCGCTTGCCCCGCGCCGCGACGAAACCATTCCGGTTGTACGTAGCAAAACGCGACCTTACCGCTGATCGCAGCCATCGCGACGCCCACCGGTTTGTCCTGCAACAGGGCGATGTTCAGGTACAACCGCTCGTCGGTCAGCCAGGGCTGCACGTGTTCGATGGTTTTGTTGTGGGTCCAGGTGGCGACGGTGAGCGGATCATTGCGATGGTCGAGCGCGCAACCCACGCGAATGGAGCGGTCGACGATCCGGCTGATGATGCCGGCGTCGGCGGGGGTTGCCTTGCAAATGTGTAGGGGGGCATCCATGGCGCTGTTACCTCAATCCATTGAGAAAAAGCTGCCGGGGACGATAGCGCTGTGGAGAGCTGACGGCTAATGGAGAGACGTTACATTTGGTGTGCGACATAGACCCCCTGTGGGAGCGAGCTTGCTCGCGATAGCGGCGGCACATCCAGTATTGATGTGACTGACAGACCGTCATCGCGAGCAAGCTCGCTCCCACAGGGGATTTTTGTTGTGGGTTAGATCGGTTGCAACGGCATGGTCAGTTCGACTCGCAACCCGTCCGGCCGGCTGTCGAAATGCAACGTACAGCCGCAGCGCTGGACGATCGCCTGGACAATCGCCAGACCCAGTCCGCAGCCGGTGCTCTGGCCATTGCGCCAGAAGCGTTGGGTCAGGTGTTGCAGATCGTCTTCAGCAATCCCCGGGCCGTGGTCGCGGACCAAAAAGCGCACACGGCTGCCAGTGGTTTCCAGGCTCAGCTCCACCGCCCCTTCGCCCGGGGTATGACGCAGGGCGTTGTCCAAAAGGTTGCGCAACGCCGCAATCGACAAAACGGCTGGCATTTGCACCGGTGCAGCGGAGAATTTGCTCGGCATCTGCAGCTTGATCCGCTGACGATCACCACTGGCAGCGTCCTGAATCGCCAGTTTCGCCACCTGCTCGGCGCTGCATTGCACGCCGTCATCGAACGACAGACTGCCCTCGACCCGTGCCAGCAGCAGCAATTGTTCAAGGGTCCGGTGCAGGCGATCGGCGCCCTCTTCCGCCCGGGCCAGGGATTGATCCCGAGCCGCGCCATCGGTCATGCGCGCCACTTGCAGGTGGGTCTTGATCGCCGTCAGCGGGCTGCGCAATTCATGGGCGGCGTCACCGGTCAGGCGGCGTTCCCGTTCGATGGTCTTGCCGATGCGCTGGAACAGCTGATTCTGGGTGTCCAGCAACGGTTGCAGTTCGCTGGGCAGCGGCTGGATCTGCAGCGGTTCCAGGGAGTCTGCGCTGCGGCGCATCAAGGCATCACGCATGCGGTTGAGTGGCGCCAGCCCCTGGCCGATCCCCAGCCAGAGCAGGCACAGGCAACCGAGCAAGGCCACGCCCACCGGCACCGAAGCCGCCAGCAGGATCGACATGTTCAAGGCCTCACGCTCGATCTGCCGGTCGGCGGTGGTGATGCGCACATCGCCACGGGCCAGGGTGAAACTGCGCCACGGTGCGCCGTCGATCATCTGGTCGTGAAAGCCCATTTTCTCGGCTTCCAGGGTTTGTTGCGGATCGGTGTGACTGCGGGCGAGGATTTCGCCGCGTAATGAACTGACCTGGCAGGCCATGCCGCCGGGGAGGTTCAGTTGTTCAGCGCTGAAATGGGTGCCCTCGCCCTTGCTCGGCAATGGCGGCAATTGCTCCATCAGGCCCGCGACCATGCGTGCCGACGCTACAAGCCGCTGGTCGAGGGAAAACATCATCTGATTGCGCAGGTCGCTGAGCATCCAGGCCGCAGCCAAGGCCCAGATCAGGGCAAAAGCGGCGCCGAGTGTCAGGCTCAGGCGCAAACGCAGGCTCATCACTTTTTCAATTCCTCTCCACCATCGGCCGGCCCCAGCCGATAGCCCAGGCCGCGCACCGTCTCGACAATGCCATTGCCAAGTTTGCGCCGCAGGTGATGGATATGCACGTTGAGGGCGTTGCTTTCCAGTTCATCGTTAAAACCATAAACGCTGTCTTTCAGTTGCTCGGTGGACAACACCCGGCCCCGGTTATGCAGCAAGGCCTGCAACAGCGATTGTTCTCTACGGGAAAGGTCCACCGGCTGGCCGCCGAGCATGGTTTCGCGGCTGCTCGGGTCGTAGGTCAGGCGACCGTGTTCGATCAGGTTGACGCTACGCCCCGCCACCCGTCGTAGCAACGTATGCAGACGCGCGGCGAGTTCACGCAGGTCGAACGGTTTGAGCAGGTAATCGTCGGCGCCGGCTTGCAAGCCATCAACGCGGTCGGTGACTGAATCGCGGGCGGTGAGGATCAACACCGGGATTTCCAGACCGCTGTGTCGCAACTGCTGCAGCAGCTTCAAACCGTCTTCATCGGGCAGACCGAGGTCGAGCACCATCACATCGAACTCGGCGACCTTGAGCATCGCCCGGGCAGACGCTGCGGTGGCGACATGCTCTACCGTCAGGCCCTGAGCGGTGAGGCCGGCGACAATGCCGCTGGCGATCAACTCGTCGTCTTCGCAAACCAGTACGTGCATGGTGAGACCTGTTGAAAAAGGGTGATTAGGCCGGTGGCCGATTAAGCGGACATTATGCCGCAAGCGCCATTGCCACAAGGCCACTGTGGTTAATCATTGGTTAATCGCCGCCTCCCATTCTTCACCTCACTTGCACAGGGATAAGGCTTACCCATGCGTCGACTGTTTGTATTTTTTGTTCTCTTGATCTCGGGTCTGGCCCAGGCAGGGACTGATCCGTTCGCGACCAAACCCGATTTTCTTCCCGTCGGCAAGGCGTTCATCTTTACCTCCGAACGTCTTGAGTCCGGTGAAACCCAGCTCTATTGGCAGATCGCCGACGGGTATTACCTTTATCAGAAACGCCTGAAGTTCGATGGTTTACCCGCTGAGCACCATCCCGCATTGCCTGAAGGCGAAGCGCACAGCGACGAGTTCTTCGGCGAACAGCAGGTCTATCGCCAAGGCCTTGAGCTGAAGATCCCGGCAGGCGCCACGGGTCAAATCAAAGTGGGCTTCCAAGGCTGTGCCGATGCCGGGTTGTGTTATCCACCGCAAACTCAGGTCGTGGATCTGGGCGGCAAAGCCTCTATCGCTGCGACAAACGAAGCGCCGGATCAAGCCCTGGCCAGCGGCCTGCAACAACGGGCGCTGGGCTGGAGCTTGCTGGTGTTCTTCGGTCTGGGGCTGTTACTGGCCTTCACGCCTTGCTCGCTGCCGATGCTGCCGATTCTGGGCGGTTTGATCGTCGGCAGTGGCGCCACGCCCAAGCGCGGTTTCGCCTTGGCCACCAGCTACGTCGTGAGCATGGCGCTGGTGTATGCGGCGATGGGCGTGCTGGCCGCGCTGCTCGGGGCGAATCTGCAGGCGTTGTTGCAGAACCCTTGGTTGCTGGGCAGTTTCGCGGCGGTGTTTGTGTTGCTGGCGTTGCCGATGTTCGGCTTCTTCGAGTTGCAACTGCCGGTGGCCGTGCGTGATCGACTGGAAAATGTCTCGCGCAATCAACGCGGCGGCAGCCTGTTCGGTGCCGGTGTGTTGGGGGCCTTGTCCGGTTTGCTGGTGGGTCCGTGCATGACCGCCCCGCTGGCGGGCGCCTTGCTCTACATCGCGCAAAGCGGCAATGCGCTGCATGGCGGGCTGATTCTGTTCGCCATGGGCATCGGCATCGGTGTGCCGCTGCTGGTGTTGGTCACCGTCGGCAATCGCTTCCTGCCCAAACCCGGCGCCTGGATGAACCTGCTCAAGGGCGTATTCGGCTTCCTGTTCCTCGCCACCGCGTTGCTGATGCTGCGTCCGGTGCTGGATGAATCACTGTGGATTGGTTTGTGCGGTGCATTACTGTTGATTGCCGCGTACAGCGCCTGGAAGCAGTCGGAAGGTTTCGGTCGCGTCGCCCATGTGTTCGGCGCCAGCTCACTCTTGCTGGGTGTGTGGGGCAGCCTGCTGCTGATCGGTGCCGCCGGCGGCAGTGATGACTTGTTGAAGCCATTGCAGGTCTACAGCGCTTCAAACTCGAGCAGCGCCGCAAACCCGGTCGGCCACGACGCATTCACCACGATCAAGGACCCGGCAGCTCTGCAACGGGAACTCGACGCAGCACAGGCTCAGGGCCAGTGGGTGCTGCTGGACTACTACGCCGACTGGTGTGTGTCGTGCAAGGTCATGGAAAAACAGGTGTTCGGCAAAGCTCATGTACTGCAAGCCTTGAGCGATGTGCGCTTGCTACGGCTGGACGTCACCGCCGACAATGCCGCGAGCCGTGAACTGCTCGGCCGTTATAAAGTGCCGGGGCCACCGAGCCTGCTGTGGATCGGTGCCGATGGCATTGAGCGTCGCAGCCAGCGCATCACCGGTGAGGTCGATGCCGGCACCTTCCTGCAACGCTGGACCACTACCCGAGACGCCCGTTAATGCTGACCTTTACCCTCGGCACTTTTGCCATCGCGCTTAATCACCTGCTGCTGATCAGCGCCCTGGCGCTGGCGACCTTCATCGGCTGGCGGGTGGCCAAGCGCGGCGGCGAGAATCCAGAGTCGGTGCTGTTCAGCCTGTTCCTGCTGGGCATGTTGGCCGCCCGGGTCAGTTTTGTGGTCGTTTACTGGATGCATTATCGCGATGACCCCTGGCAGATCATCGACCTGCGCGACGGCGGTTTCCTTGCCTGGCCGGGTGTGATCGTGCTGCTGCTTGCCGCGTTGTATCGAGGCTGGCGTCGTCCGGGCTTGCGCCGGCCGCTGGGCTTTGGTGTGGCCAGCGGTTTGGCGTTCTGGCTGCTGGCGACCTTCTCCCTGACCCTTTACGAACAGGGCACACGCCTGCCGGAAATCACCTTGCGCAATGCTGCCGGTGAAACCGTGCAACTGGCTGATTACAAGGGCGGCCCGTTGGTGATCAATCTTTGGGCCACCTGGTGTCCGCCGTGCCGTCGGGAAATGCCGGTGCTGGAAAACGCCCAGCAACACCGCCCGGACCTGACGTTCCTGTTCGTCAATCAGGCTGAAAGCATGCAAAGCGTCAGTACTTTTCTGGAAACCCAGGGCCTGAGCCTGTCCAACGTGCTGTTCGACGGCAGTGGCCGATTGGGTCAGGCCGTCGGTTCCATGGCGTTGCCGACTACGCTGTTCTATAGCCCCGACGGTCGCCTGCTGGGCAGCCATCTGGGTGAGCTGTCGGAAGCCAGCCTGGCCCGTGCCCTGGAAAACTTCGACACCCCGAATCCTGCCGCACCGGCCACCTCTTCAAGGAAATTGCCATGCCCCGCCTCCGCCACCTGCTGACGTTGACCCTGGGCGCCGCCCTGCTGCATCTACCGTCGCTACAGGCCGCCGAAGAATTGCCCGAAGCGATCAAGAAAATCGAAGCCAAGGGCGCGAAAATCGTCGGCCAATTCGACGCACCCGACGGTTTGCGCGGTTATGCGGCGCAGTACCAGAACCATGGCATCGCGTTGTACCTGACGCCGGATGGCAAGCACGTGCTGCTCGGCAATCTGTACGACGCCGAGGGCAAAGACCTGAGCAGTGCGCCATTGCAGAAGCTGGTTTACGCACCGATGGCCAAGGAAGTCTGGGGCAAGATGGAAACCAGCAACTGGATCGGTGACGGGAAGAAAGATGCACCGCGGATCGTGTACCTGTTCAGCGATCCGAACTGCCCTTATTGCAACGTGTTCTGGGAACAGGCGCGGCCATGGGTCAAGGCGGGTAAGGTGCAACTGCGGCACATCATGGTCGGCATCATTCGCGAAGACAGTCCGGGGAAATCCGCTGCGCTGCTGGCCGCCAAGGATCCGCAGAAAGCGCTGGAAGACCATGAGAAGGCAGGCAAGGACAGCTCGCTAAAAGCCCTGAAAAACGTGCCCCCGGCGATTCAGGCGAAGCTGGCGGCCAACATGAAGTTGATGGAAGACCTGGAGTTGCAGGCCACCCCGGCGATTTTCTACATGGACGACAAGGGCGAGCTGCAACAACAGCAAGGCGCGCCTTCGCCGGACAAGTTGGTGCAAATTCTCGGGCCTAAGTGACCTCACCGGCCCCATCGCGAGCAAGCTCGCTCCCACATTGGAATGCGTTCCCCTGTGGGAGCGAGCCTGCTCGCGAAGGCGTCAGCAGAACCGACTAAGCTCTCTCAGCCAAAAACTTCAGCAAAGTCGCCGTCACGAACTGCGGGTTCTCCAGATTGGAGATATGCCCCGCTTCCGGCACCAGCAGATACGGGCAACCAATCAACTCGGCCATCTCCTTCGTCTCCGACGGCGGCCGCGGTTTGTCCTGATCGCCACACATCAGCAGTGTGGTGTCAGGATTCAACTCGCCCAGACGCGGCAACAGATCATCCCGCCCAAACGTAATCCGCCCCATCGGCACGATGCTCTCGCGCAGACGTTCCGGCGGCAGTGCGGCCAGTTTGGCGCGGAAATCCTGATACAGCGCCGACTGCGAATCGATGCCCGGGCGGAAGAAGATCGGCACGACGATGTCGAGCAACTGCGGCGCGATCAAGCCCGTGTCTTCGATCTGTTTGAACAGCGAGAAATAGTATTGGCGAGTCGGTTCCGGCTCGACGCCGACGTAGGTGTCCATCAGCACCAGACCGTTGATGCGCTGCGGTGCCGACAGCGCCAGACGCACGCCCCACATACCACCGACCGAAAGACCGACCAGCGTGACACGGTCGATGTCCAGATGATCGAGCAGCGCCAATGCCTGGCGCGCTACGTCATCCAGCGACTGTGTACTCTCCGGCATCCGCCCGGACTCACCGTGGCCCCAGAGGTCCAGAGCAATCACCCGGTATTGCTGCGACAGGGCGGCGATCTGCGGCGCCCACATGGCCTGGTCCCACAGATAACTGCCGGCCAGCAAAACGGCTGGGCCGGTGCCTTGATCAATGTAGTGAAGGGGTTGTCCGTCTATTGTTGCGAAGGGCATCGGTTGTCTCCTCTCCAAAAGGGCACAGGCAGACTGTGCCGCTGAAGATCCATAGTCAACTTTGTAGTTGTCTGAACTGGCCTCATCGCGAGCAAGCTCGCTCCCACAGGTGATCGCATATCCCTGTGGGAGCGAGCTTGCTCGCGATGAGGCCTTTAGCGGCGCTAGAGAATCAAAGCCCCTCCAGTTCCGCCATCAAATCATTAAGACGATCCACCTTCTCCTCGGTGATGTCGCTCGCCGCCAATCCGTCGATGTATTCGGCCAACTCCGCCACCGTGCTGCATTCGAACATTGCCCGCAGCGGTACATCACGTTGCAGGGCTTTCTGCACCCGCGAAGCGATCTGCGTCGCCAGCAATGAATGCCCGCCCAGCTCGAAGAAGTTGTCGCGAACACCGACCTTCTCGACCTTCAGCACCTCGGCCCAGATATCCGCCAGCGTCTGCTCCAGCTCATTGCGCGGCGCCTGGTAGTCCTGGCTCTGCAACTGGCCGATCTCCAGCGCCGGCAAAGCCTTGCGATCAAGCTTGCCGTTGGCGTTCAGCGGCATCCGATCCAGCCATAGCCAGTGCAGCGGCACCATGTATTCCGGCAGTTCAGCACGCAGGCGTTGCTTAATGCGTTCCAGTCGCTCGGTTGGATTGATCAAAGCATCAGCCGCGACCAAATAGCCGACCAGATGTTTGCCGTTCACGCCTTCCTGCACGCCGACTGCCGCTTCGCGCACTTGCGGTTGCTCATGCAAACGCGCTTCGATTTCACCCAGTTCGATGCGGTAACCGCGGATCTTCACTTGATGGTCGATCCGTCCGACGTATTCCAGCACACCGTCACTGCGCCGACGGGCCAGGTCGCCAGTGCGATACAGACGATCCCCCGGTTCACCAAACGGATTCGGCACAAACACTTGAGCCGTGCGCAACGGATCGCTCACATAACCGCGCCCTACCCCGGTGCCGGCGACACACAACTCGCCCACCGCACCCAACGGCACCAGTTCCAAGGCACCATCAAGCAGGTATAAGCGGTTGTTGTCGGTCGGCGTGCCGATCGGCAAGTAACTGCCACGAGTCGACGCCATGTCGACGCGGAAGAACGCCACGTCGTCCGAGCATTCCGCCGGACCATAAGCATTCACCAGCCCGATCTCCGGGTAGCGCAGCAGCCATTGGTGCGCCAGCTCCGGAGGCATTGCCTCACCGGTTGGCAGCATCCAGCGCAGACCGTCGAGGCTCATGCGTTCCTGGGCGAGCATGCCCTGAATCAACGACGGCACGCTTTCCAGCACGGTAATGCCCTGGGCCGACACATGCGCCAGCAACCCTTGCGGATCATGGGCGATGGTGTTCGGCACGATGTCCACCCGAGCGCCGAACAGCGGTGCGGCGAGGAACTGCCAGACCGAAATGTCGAAACTTTGCGAGGCGGTCTGGGCGATCACATCGGCATCGCTCAAGTTCAGGTAGGGAACCTTGCTCAACTGGTTGTTGAGCATGCCGCGCTGTTCGACCATCACGCCTTTCGGCAAACCGGTGGAGCCCGAGGTGTAGATCACGTAGGCAAGGTTGTCCGGGCCGCTGTAGATGCCCGGGTTGGCAACCGAAACATCACTCGCCTGCACCTCTTCCCAGACCAACAACGTGGGCCGGTTGGCGCAACCAAACTCATCCAGCAGCGCCACCGCTTGTTCGCGGCAGGCCTGAGTGCAGACCAGCACCGGCGTGCGGCTCAGATCGATGATCCGGCTCAGACGCTGACTCGGCAGCCCCGGGTCCAGCGGCAAATAACCCGCGCCCGCCTTGAAGCTGCCGATGATCATGCCCGGCAGATCGAGGTTACGTTCAGCCAGCAACGCCACCGGTTGATCCAGCCTTACGCCAGCGGCGATCAAGGCGTGACCGAGACGGTTACTGCGCTCATTCAGCTCAAGGTAGCTGTGCTGTTGATCCAGGCAACTGGCGGCAATGCGCTGTGGATGCTCGGCAACCTGCGCTTCAAACAATGAGACGTAACTCTGCTCCAGCGGGTAATCGTGCTCGCTCTGGTTGCAGCCGCGGATCAGGAAGTCTTGCTCATCAAAGCCCAGCAACGGTAGATCGGCCATGTCTCCGTGGAAACCTTCAACCAGTGCCAGCAGCAACCGCTTGAACTCGCCGAGCATGCACTCGACGGTCGACTCATCAAAATAACGCTGGTCGTAAGACAGGTGCAGGCCCAGGTCATCGCCCGGATAGCAGACCGCCGTCAGCGGGAAGTTGGTGTGGGTTCGGCCCGAATCCGAGGTCGCGTTGAGGCTTTGCGCACGGTCCAGCACCGAGACTTCCACCGGGGCGTTTTCGAACACGAACAGGCTGTCGAACAACGGCTGTCCCTTGGGCAGTTCGCTGTTTTCCTGAATGCTCACCAGCGGCAGGTATTCGTACTCGCGCAGTTGCATGTTGCTGTCGAGCAAACCGCTCAACCATTGACGAACACTGCAACGCTGATCGTCCTCGGGCATTTTCACCCGCAGCGCGATGCTGTTGATGAACAGCCCGACCGTGCGCTGCATCTGCGGCATGTCCACCGGACGCCCGGCTACCGTGACGCCGAACAGCACGTCGCGATCACCGCTCAAGCGGCGTAGCACCAGCGCCCACGCCGCTTGGGCAAAGGTATTGATCGTCAGTTGATGGGCCTGAGCCATTTCGCGCAGTTGCGCACCGTCACGGGCATCGAGCCGTGTGTAGCGGTCGCCGACGATCATGCCGCCGCTTTCGCCGGCATGTTCGCGCAGGAACGGCCTGTCGCTCGGGATCGGCGTGGTCCGCTCGAAGCCTTGCAGGTTGGTTTTCCACCACTGCCGCGCTTCGGCCAGGCTTTGGCGTTGCAGCCAGCCGATGTAGTCGCGATAACGCGGCGGCACGGCCAGTTGCGCGTCCCGGCCTTCGCCCAATGCGGTATAGATTTCGAAGAAATCGTTCATCAGCAGCGAACGGCACCAGGCATCGATGAGGATGTGGTGGTTGCTCATCATGAACCAGTAGCGCGCCGCGCCGACCTTGATCAGGCGCAGGTGGAACGGTGCCTGATTGAGCAGATCGAACCCGGCCTCGCGCTCGCTTTTCAGCAATGCCTGCAACTTCGGCTCCTGTTCGGCTCCGCCGATTACGCTCCAGTCCAGGTACTCGATCGGCGTGCTGCCCGGCTTGTGGATAACTTGCAGCATGTCTTCGCCGACGTTCCAGCAGAACGATGCGCGCAGGGCTTCGTGACGGGCGATCACCGCTTGCCAGGCCTGGGCGAAACGTTGCGGGTCGAGCTCGCTGTTGATGCGGTAGCGATCCTGCATGTAGTAGAGGCCGGTGCCCGGTTCCAGCAAGGTGTGCAGCAGCATGCCCTCCTGCATCGGCGTCAGCGGGTAGACGTCTTCGATGGCGGCGGCCGGGATTGGCAGCGCGTCGAGTTGCGGCTGGGTCAGTTTCGCCAATGGGAAGTCTGACGGCGTCAGGCCTCCCGCATCGTCGCGCAGGCAATGCTCGATCAGGCCCTGCAATTCGCCGAGGTAGGCGTCCGCCAGGTCGGTGATGGTCTGCGGGTCGTGGCGTTCGGCGCTGAAGGTCCAACGCAGCACCAGTTCACCGCCATAGACCTGACTGTCGACGCTCAGCTCATTGGGCAGCGGCGCGCGAGCATCATGGGCCGCACCGACCGCTTCATCGAGAGGACGGAACAAGGCGTCCGCGCCGAAGCTCTGGTCGAACTGACCGAGGTAGTTGAAGGTGATCGGCGCCACCGGCAAGGCAGCCATGGTCTGCCGGCTCGAGTCATCGGCGAGATAACGCAACACGCCATAACCCAGGCCTTTGTGCGGCACGGCGCGCAGTTGTTCCTTGATCGCTTTGATCGAAGCGCCCTGCCCATCCGCTGGCATCAGCCGCAGCGGATAAGCGCTGGTGAACCAGCCGACGGTGCGGGTCAGGTCGATCTCGTCGAACAGGGTTTCGCGGCCATGCCCTTCGAGTTGAATCAGCGCCGATGCGTGACCACTCCAACGGCACAGCACGCGGGCCAATGCGGTCAGCAGCAAGTCGTTGACCTGAGTGCGATAGGCGCTCGGTGCCTGTTGCAGCAGTTGGCGAGTGCGCTCGACATCGAGGCGCACGCTGACAGTTTGCGCATGACGATTCTGCCGGCAACCCTCTGGGCGATCACACGGCAATCCGGCGCTTTCACCGGCCAGTTGCGACTGCCACCAGCTCAGTTCTTCACGCAGGGATTCGCTGCCGGCATACGCCTGCAAGCGTGCGGCCCAGTCCTTGAAGGCACTGGTTTTCGCCAGCAGTTTTGCCGACTGCCCTGCGTTCAGTTGGCGATACACCGTTTGCAAATCGTCCAGCAACACCCGCCACGAAACCCCATCCACGACCAAGTGGTGAATGGCGATGAACAGCCGTTGTTGCCCCTCAGGACCATCGACCAGCAGCGCGCGCATCAGCGGCCCATCCTCAAGGTCGAGGCTGCGCTGGGCATCGGCGAACAGTGCCGCGCCTTGGTCCATGGACGAAACGCGCACTTGCCATAGCACCGGCGCGTCGGAAATCGCCTGGTGCTCGGCCTGCCATCGGCCTGCAATTTCAGAGAAGCGCAAACGCAAGGCGTCGTGCTGTTCGATCACTGCCAGCAGCGCTTGCTCCAGATGATGGGGCTCCAGCGCCACGGTCGGTTCCAGCAGCAACGCCTGGTTCCAGTGTTGACGCTGGGGGATGTCGGTGTCGAAGAACCAGTGCTGGATCGGCGTCAGACGCGGTTCGCCGGTCAGCAAACCTTGTTCGGCGGTGACCTGCTCGGTGCGGGTCGCCACGGCGGCCAGGGTTTGCACGGTCTGGTGCTGGAACAGATCTCGCGGGCTGAAGTGAATGCCCTGCTGCCGTGCACGGCTGACCACCTGGATCGACAGAATCGAATCGCCGCCCAGTTCGAAGAAGTTGTCGTTGAGGCCGACCTGCAGGACGTTCAGCACTTCGCACCAGATGGCGGCCAGCGTCAGTTCAAGCTCGTTGCTCGGTGCCACGTACTGCTGACGGTTCAACTCCGGGTCCGGGGCCGGCAATGCGCGGCGGTCGAGTTTGCCGTTGGCGGTCAGCGGCATGCTGGCCAGCAGGATCAAATGCGTTGGCACCATGTAATCCGGCAACTGGGATTTGAGGTGCGCCTTCAACGCCTCACGCAGTGTGTTTTGTTGCGTTTCGTCCTGCTCAGCGACCTCAGTCACCAGATAGCCGACCAGTTGTTTGCCGCTCGGGGCATCCAGCGCCAGCACCACGGCTTCACGGATCGATTCATGTTCCAGCAGACGGGTTTCGATTTCGCCCAGTTCAATGCGGAAACCACGAATCTTCACTTGATGGTCGATACGTCCGAGGTATTCCACCAGACCGTCGGCGCGCTGGCGCACCAGATCGCCGGTGCGGTACAGACGCCCGCCATTGGCCGCGAACGGATCAGCCACAAAACGTTCGGCCGTCATACCCGGACGCAGGTGATAACCCTGCGCCAGACCGGCGCCGCCGACGTACAACTCGCCCGTCGCGCCTTGCGGCACCAGCGCCAGATCAGCGTCGAGGATGTAGGCCACGCGCGCACCAATCACACTGCCGATCGGCACGCTGCCCAGCCCTTCTTCAAGCTGCTCGGGCGCCAGACTGGCCAGGGGCATGACCACGGTTTCGGTCGGGCCGTAGGCGTTGAAAAACAGGCTCGGCTTGAACGCCGCACGAATCCGCGCCAGGTGTTCGCCGGTCAGCGCTTCACCGCCGGTGATGCACATGCGCACCGGCAGGATTTCACCCTGGGTCGCCAGCCACTGCGCCAATTGGCTGCCGTAGCTCGGGGTGAAGCCGAGGATATTGATGTGATGGCGGCGAATCAGACCACAGATTTCTTCCGCGTCCCACTGACCTTGAGCGCGCAGAACGACTTGAGCACCACTCAACAACGGCACCAGCAAACGCTCGGTTGCCGCATCGAAGTTGATCGAATAGAAGTGCAGTTCGCAATCGTCCGGGCGCATGCCAAAACGTTCAATGACCGCTTGGCAATGCATGGCGATTTCACCGTGGGACACCACCACGCCTTTCGGTTTGCCGGTAGAGCCCGAAGTGTAAATCAGGTAAGCCTGATGCTGCGGCAGGCTGATAAACGGCAGCTCGGTGGCCGGGTAATGGGCCAGTTCTGCTGCGTCCTCCTCCAGGCACCAACGAGCGACCGTTGCCGGCAGTTCGCCGAGCGCATCGAACATTGCGGCATCGCTGAGCAGCAAACCGATGCCGCTGTCTTCGATCATGTAGTGCAAACGATCCAGCGGGTACTCCGGGTCCAGCGGCACGTAGGCGCCGCCCGCCTTGAGGATCGCCAGCAGGCCGACGACCATTTCCAGTGAACGCTCAAGCGCCAGACCCACCCGAACCTGCGGCCCGACGCCACGCTCGCGGAGCATCCAGGCCAGGCGATTGGCGCGGCAGTCGAGTTCGGCGTAGCTAAGGGTTTGCCCGGCGAAGGTCAGTGCCGGCGCATCTTTGCGCGCCAGGGCCTGCTCGCTGAACAGGTGATGAATGCACTGGTCGAGGCGGTGTTCGCCCGGCTCGACGCCGAGGCTGTCGAGCAGGTGTTGCTGTTCGGTGGCTTCCAGCAGCGGCAGTTCACTGAGGCGCTGTTGCGGATCGGCCAGCAGCGCTTCCAGCAGGTTGCGCCAATGCCCGGCTATCCGCGCAATGCGTGGTTCATCGAACAGATCGGTGCTGTAGGTCAGGCAGCAACCCAGGCGATGGTCGAGGTCGGTGACTTCCAGGTTGAGGTCGAACTTGGTCGCCCGCGCATCGTTGGCCAGGTATTCGACGGTCATGCCGGCGAGTGTGCGGCTCTGCTGGAATTCCCAGCGCTGCACGTTGCACATCACCTGAAACAACGGGTTGTACGCCGCGCTGCGCGGAGGCTGCAAAGCCTCCACCAAATGATCGAACGGCAAGTCCTGATGAGACTGGCCTTCGATCACGGTGTGGCGAACCTGCTCGAACAACTCACCCACGGACATCTGCCCGTCGAGCTGGCAACGCAGCACTTGGGTGTTGAGGAACGCACCGATCAGCCCTTCGCTTTCCGGACGAATCCGGTTGGCCACCGGCGCGCCGATGCGCAGGTCGGTCTGGCCGCTGTAGCGGTAAAGCAGCACTGCCAGCGCGGCGGTCATGGTCATGAACAGGGTCAGACCGTTGTGTGCATTGAAAGCACGAACGCGCGCGGCAAGCTCATCGCTCAGGTCGAAACGGAACAGTTCGCCCTGATGACTTTGTACCGGTGGACGCGGACGGTCGGCGGGCAACTCCAGCAACGGATGTTCGCGGCCCAGTTGCGCGGTCCAGTAGTCGAGTTGGCGCTGACGTTCGCCGGACTCCAGCCACTGGCGCTGCCAGACGCTGTAATCCAGGTATTGCACCGGCAGCGGTTGCAGCGGCGATTCGCGGTCATCGACAAAGGCCTCGTAAAGCGCGCTCAGTTCCCGGGCGAAGATGTCCATCGCCCAGCCTTCGGTGACGATGTGGTGCAGGGTCAGCACCAGATAATGTTCGTGCTCGGCGGTCTTGACCATACAGGCGCGCAGCAGGGGTCCGGTTTCCAGATCGAAGGGTTTATGCGCCTCGTCGTCGGCCAGTTGCTGGACGCGCTGTTCGCGGCGATCAACGTCGAGCGCGGAGAAGTCCTTCCAGTCCATGCGCATCCCGGTGTCTGGGTGAACCCGTTGCCGGGCCACGCCATTGATGCTCGGGAACGTAGTGCGCAGGGTTTCATGACGCATGATCAGGGCTTGCAGCGCGGCTTCGAAGCGCCCGACATCGAGCACCCCGCGCAGCCGTGCCATGCCACCAACGTTGTAGGCCGGGCTGTCCGGTTCCATCTGCCAGAGGAACCACATGCGCTGCTGGGAATAGGACAACGGCACCGGTTGGCTGCGGTCGACTTTCTCGATCGGCGGTTGCTGGTTGGTTTTGCCGCTGGCCTGGATCAGTTGCACCTGTTCGGCAAAGGCGCCCAGCTCACTGTTTTCGAACAGCGCGCGCAGCGGCAACTCGACGTCGCAGGCCTGACGGGTGCGGGAAATGATTTGCGTGGCCAGCAAGGAATGGCCGCCGAGGGCGAAGAAATCGTCACGCAGGCCGACTTGCGCGAGGCCCAATACTTCACGCCAGATGCCGGCGATTTGTTGCTCGAGGGCAGTGACCGGTTCAACGTGCTCGCGCACTTGCCACTGAGGCTCCGGCAAAGCGCGGCGGTCGAGTTTACCGCTTGGGCTCAGGGGAATTACGTCCAGGCGCATGAGTTGCGCTGGAACCATGTATTCCGGCAACTCGGCGGCCAGCGCAGCTTTCAGGCGTGCGGTTTGAGCATCAACATCTTCTGTGGAATCGGTTGCGGTGTAGTAACCGATCAACTGTCCGCCGGCCGCCGTTTCGCGCACCAGCACCACGGCTTGAGCGACGCAGTCCTGTGCCAGCAATCGTGCTTCGATTTCTTCCGGTTCAACGCGGAAGCCACGCAGTTTGACCTGCTGATCGAGACGGCCGAGGTATTCGATCACGCCGTCGGCGGCCCAGCGCGCACGGTCGCCGGTACGGTACAGACGCGCGCCCTGCTCACCCAATGGATCGACGACAAAACGTTCTGCGGTCAGTCCCGGACGGCCCAAATAGCCGCGCGCCAGACCGATACCGCTGATGCACAGCTCGCCCGGCACACCGGCCGGAACGGGATTGAGTGCCTCATCGAGCACGCGGCACAGCACATTGCCCAACGGACGACCAATCGGCGAGCGCTCGCCATCGGCGGTTGTGCAGTGCCAATGAGTGACGTTGATCGCGGTTTCGGTCGGGCCGTAACGGTTGTGCAATTGCACGGCCGGCAGGTGTTCCAGCACGCGGTTGCGCAGTTCGGCGGGCAAGGCTTCACCGCCGGAGAATACGCGGCGCAGGCTGGTGCATTCGGTGGTCAGCGGTTCGTCGATAAACAACGAAAGCAGCGGCGGTACAAAGTGCAGCGTGGTCACGCCGAACTGTTGAACCAATTGCGCAATACGATGCGGATCGCGGTGTTCACCGGGGCCGGCGATCAGCAAGCGTGCACCGGTAATCAGCGGCCAGAAGCACTCCCACACCGACACGTCAAAACTGATCGGCGCCTTTTGCATCAGCACGTCGGTGTCGTTCAATCGATAGGTGTTCTGCATCCATTGCAGGCGCTCGGCGAGGGCTGCGTGGGTGTTGCCGACGCCCTTCGGCTGGCCGGTGGAACCGGAGGTGTAAATCACGTACGCCAGGTTGTCGCCGTGCAAGTGCAGGCCCGGTGTATGGCTCGGCCAGCTCTCCAGATGCAAGGCATCCATGGCGATCACGCTGACGCCATCGGTGGCCGGCAAGCGCTCGAGTAATTGGGTTTGGGTCAGCAGCAATTCGACGCCGCTGTCGCTGAGCATGTAAGCCAGGCGTTCGGCCGGGTAGTCCGGGTCCAGCGGCACGTAGGCGCCGCCGGCCTTGATGATCGCCAGCAGGCCGATCAGCAACTGCGGCGAACGCTCGGCGGCAATGGCCACGCAAACATCCGGGCCGACGCCTTTGTCGCGCAGGTAATGGGCCAAGCGGTTGGCCTGGGTGTGCAGTTCGGCGAAATCCATGGCGCCACCGTCCCACATAAGAGCGGTGCGCTCCGGGGTCAGGCGAGCCTGTTCATTGAGCAATTCGGGCAGCCAAACGCTGGCCTGTGTGCACGGTGCAGCGCTCCAAGATGATTGCTGATCGTGCTCACTCGGGGTCAGTAGTGGAAGGTCGCCGATGGCAGTTTTTGGTTGTTCGCAAATGGCTCGCAGCAGGTTGGTGAAGTGCTCGGCCAAGCGCTCGATGGTCGCCACGTCGAACAGTTCGCTGGCGTAGTCGAAGGACAGGCTCAGGCGACCCTTTTGGTCTTCCTCGCTGTGCAGTTGCAGGTCGAACTTGGCTTCGCGGCTGTGCCAAGGCAGCTCTTCGGCGAGCAATCCAGGCAGGCGACGCAATGCGCTCAAGTCCCGTTGCTGGTGGTTGAACATGACCTGAAACAGACCTTGTTCGCGGGCTTGCGGGAAGGCTTCGAGCAATTGTTCGAACGGCAGGTCCTGATGTGCTTGTGCGCCCAATGCAGCCTGACGGGTTTGCGCCAGTAGATCGACGAATGGCAGCTGCGAATCCAGTTCGGCGTGTAGCACCTGGGTGTTGATGAAGAAGCCGATCAGCCCTTGGGTTTCAAGGCGCGGACGGTTGGCGTTCGGCACGCCGATGCGGATGTCGCGTTGGCCACTGTAGCGGTGCAGCAGGCACTGGAACGCGGCGAGCAACAGCATGAACGAAGTGGACTCATGGGCCTGGGCGGTCTGGCGAATCGCATCGCTCAGCGTCGCGCCCAACCGTATGGTGTGGCGCGCGGCGCTGTGAAGGTGTTGCGCCGAACGCGGATGATCAGTGGCCAGGCTCAGGGTCGGATGCTCATCGCCCAATTGCGCTTTCCAGTAAGCCAGCTGGCGCTCGCCCTCCCCTTGCGCCAGCCATTGACGCTGCCAGCTGCCGTAGTCGGCGTACTGAGTCGGCAATGCTGGCAGTGTCGCCTTTTGTCCTTGGGACGCTGCGGCATACAGGCGCGAGAACTCGTCGATCAGCACGTTCAGCGACCAGCCGTCGGCGATGATGTGGTGCATCGTCACCAACAGTTGATGGTCCTCTTCATCGAGGCGCACCAGGGTCACCCACAACAGCGGGCCTTTCTGCAGATCGAATTGAGTGCGGGCTTCGTCCTCTCGGATTTGCTGCGCACGGACTTCACGCTCGGCAACCGGCAGGTCGCTGATGTCGATCAGTTGCAGGTTGAATTCGCTCGCTGCATCGACCTGCTGCAGCGCCACACCGTCACGCTCGATGAACCGCGTGCGCAGGGATTCGTGACGCTCGATCAGCTGTTGGAAGCTGGCGCGCAAGGCGTCTTCATCCAGTTCGCCACGCAGGCGCAAGGCGCCGGGAATGTTGTAGGCGCTGCTCTGCGGGTCGAGTTGCCAGGTGATCCACAGACGGTTTTGCGCAAGCGATTGCGGCATGGCTTCGGTGCGCGACAACGAGGTGATCGCGCCTTGGGCGAGTCCGCCGTCCTGTTGTTGCTGAGCGACTGCGGCGGCAAACGCGCCAAGGGTCGGCGCTTCAAACAGCAGGCGCAGGTTCAGCTCCAGACCGAGTGCCTCGCGCAGACGTGCGACCACCTGAGTGGCGGCAATAGAGTTGCCGCCCAGCAGGAAGAAGTGATCGTCGGCGCAGATCTGTTTGACCTGCAGTTGCTCGCACCAGATCTGGCCGATCAGGGTTTGCAGTTCGGAACCTGATTCAGTCGCGGATTTACTTTCGATGTCTGCCGACGGGAACAGCGCATAGCTGTCGAGGCTGCCGTCGGCCAGGCGATTGCGGCATGCCGAGCGTTGCAGTTTGCCGCTGGAGGTCTTGGGCAACGCGCCCGGATTAAGCAGCACCACCACGCTTGGCGCCTCCTGATACGCCTCCGCCACGGCTTGACGGATGGCTTTGATCAGGGCGTCGGGCGGGAGGATTTTCTGCACGCTGCGGCTGACTTCCGCCGCAATGCCGATGCCTTCCTGCCCCTCGATGTTCACCGCAAAAGCGGCAACACGACCTTTGCGAACCACCTCCACTTCGCGCTCGATGGTTTGCTCGATGTCCTGTGGATAAAGGTTGTACCCACGCACGATCAACAGGTCCTTCAGGCGACCGGTGATGAACAGTTCACCGTTGCGCATAAAGCCCAGGTCACCGGTACGCAGCCAGGTACGGCCAGCGTGCTGAACGAAGGTTTTGGCGCTGGCCTCCGGGTTGCGCCAGTAGCCGTGGGCGATGCTTGGCCCGGCGGCCCAGACTTCGCCGACTGCATTGTCAGCCAACTCGTTGAGGGCTGTTGGATCGGCAATCAGCACTGCGTGATCCGGCTGACTGATGCCGCAACTCATAATCGGGCTGCCATCGCCTGGCTCGGCACGGTTTTGTGCCAGGGCGTGATCGTCCACGCGCAGGTTGCCAATGCCCTGACCGCGAGGGCTGCCGGCCACGAACAGTGTCGCTTCGGCCAACCCGTACGACGCCATGAAACTGTCTTGGGTGAAACCGCAGGCCGCGAACTTCTCGGCGAAGCGATCCAGGGTATCGAGGCGAATCGGTTCGGAACCGGAATACGCCACGCGCCAGCCGCTCAGGTCGAGGCGCTCCAGGGCCGATTCACTGACCCGCTCGCTGCACAACCGATAGGCAAAGTCCGGCCCGCCGCTGATGGTGCCGCCGTACTCGCTGATCGCTTCCAGCCAGCGCAACGGCCGGCCGAGGAAATACCCCGGAGACATCAACACGCATGGCACGCCGCTGAAAATCGGCTGCAACAGACCGCCGATCAGGCCCATGTCGTGGTACAGCGGCAACCAGCTGACGATCACGTCGTCAGGATTCAGATCGATGCCGAAGCCGTGGCGGATCAGCAGTTCATTCGCCACCAGGTTGCCGTGGCTGACTTGCACCCCTTTCGGCAACGCGGTGGAGCCGGAGGTGTATTGCAGGAACGCGATGTGGTCGTCTGCAAGTTCCGGCGCCACCCAACGTTCGGCCAATGCGCTGTCGAGCGTATCGACACACAGCAACGGTGGCGCGCCCTCTATTTGCTGCAACGCATCGCGCAGGCCGGCGCTGGTCAGCAGCAGACGCGGTTCGGCATCGCTAATGATCGACAACAGACGCTCCTGATGATGACGACGCGCCGACTCCGGCGGATAGGCCGGCACTGCGATCACACCGGCGTACAGGCAGCCGAAGAACGCCGCGACGTAATCCGGGCCGCTGGGAAACAGCAGCACCGCGCGATCGCCAAACACAGCCTCGGCCTGCAACGCGCCAGCAATGGTCCGCGCCCGCTGATCCAGCTCGCGATAACTGAGCACCACAGCCTGATCCTGGGTTTCGGCGAGAAAACGCAAGGCCACCCGGTCCGGCGTCAGGGCCGCTCGGCGCTGGAGGGCTTGGACCAGTGTGCTGGGGAGTTCGAACGCGTCGGTCATGAGGTTTCCTGCCTGAATTCGGCTTGCAAGTGGAATCGGTTTTCTGACGTCACGCCCCTTCGAGGCGTACAGGACGCGGTCTTCGCCGACCGCGCGAGGCTTGGGAATGCTGTTTTGGCCACAGCCGCTACCCGGAACCATTCACCAATGAGAACGGTTGACGTCTTTAAATAATTAGTCGGCAGGCCTGATCGCCAATGGAACTGCGGTGCCGCAAGCGGGCGCGTCAGCGTGTCGCAGTTCTCACCCTGCACCTTTGCAGCGCATTAGTTCTATTTCTCATTTGACAATCATTATCATTAAGAATAATTTGGCGCTCGATGTGTTGGACGGCCCAGCCCCCGCTAGCCGTCCCACGAACCTATTGGCAGCAAGGTGATTTCCATGACGGAACAAGTGTCCACAAGCAGGTGCGATTCACCGCTACTTCAGGCATTCGTCGACAATCGACTGATCCTGGTCAAGATTGCAGCCCGCATTACCGGCTGCCGGTCGCGTGCTGAAGACGTGGTGCAGGATGCGTTCTTCCGGCTGCAATCCGCGCCGCAGATCACGTCCTCGTTCAAGGCTCAGCTCAGCTACCTGTTCCAGATCGTGCGCAACCTGGCGATCGATCACTACCGCAAACAGGCGCTGGAGCAGAAGTATTCGGGCCCGGAAGAGGAAGGCCTGAACGTGGTGATTCAAGGTGCTTCGCCGGAAACCTCGCACATCAACTTCTCGACGCTGGAACACATAGCCGACGCGCTGACCGAGCTGCCCAGCCGCACCCGCTACGCCTTCGAGATGTACCGCCTGCACGGCGTGCCACAAAAGGACATCGCCAAGGAGCTAGGCGTCTCGCCGACCCTGGTGAACTTCATGATTCGCGATGCGCTGGTGCACTGCCGCAAGGTATCGGGCAGTCGCGTGGATACTTTTGCCCGCCGCTGAAACCTTGCCGGTTTCATAAAAAAGATCGCAGCCTTCGGCAGCTCCTACAGGGTGTACGCAATCCCATGTAGGAGCTGCCGAAGGCTGCGATCTTTTAGGCTTAACCCCGGATCACGCCAACGCACACCGATCAAAAAACCGCTCACGCCCCAACACCATCAGCGCCGCGCGCTTGTGCGGGAAGTCGAACGCTTTTTCGCAGTGGAAACCCTGGTTCTGCATATGCCCGATCATCTTCGCGTTGTCGGCGCGAGGCTCGGCAACCACTCGCTGAGTGCGTGGATCGTCGAGAAACAGGTAATGCGTCAACGCCGATAACCAGCTCGCCACCTTGTGCGGGCCACGGTGATTTTCCTCACCCACCAACATGTGAATACCGCGGTCGTAATCGCCGACGTCATAGAACGGCGCAATGCGATCTTCCTTGGCCCAATAGGCTTCAAAGTAGGCGAACGGCTGATCATCGAAACAACCGATCAGCGTCAAAGTATGGGGATCGGCTTCAAGTTTGCTCAGGTACTCGCGATGCTGCTCGAGGCTGCCCTCCTCCTGCCAGAAACTCGCCACGCGCGGGTTGTTCTGCCAACGATTGAAACGTGCCAGGTCCAGGTCGATGTCCACCGTGCGCAGGGAAATCCACGCACCAAGCCGCGCATCAAAACGCCGATAGACTTCACCGCGCGGTTTCACCGGGCGCAGCGGATGACGCTTGCCGCCACTGATGACCAGTTGCTGCGGATAACCCGATGTCAGTGACACGCCCAGCCAAGGCTGAGGCAACTGCCAGAACAGCGTGCGCTCGCAACGATACTGGCCGACGATTTCGGTAGGGATCAACAACCCGCAGAGCAATGCTACGGTGGGGGCTTCATCGAGATGCCAGGTCAGGCGCTGGCAGGCCGGGTCACGGGCAAACAGCCAATAACAGGCCGCCCAGACGGCACGATTGTCGGCGTGGTCGAAGCGCTCTTCTACGTGCACTTGCAGCGCGGGCTCGCGAGTCAGGCGCAATTGAATCAGCGGCTGCCCTTCAAGGCTTAGGCACAGGCGGCTTTCGGTTTCATCAGCTACAAGACGGCTTCCTGTCGGCAAGGCCAGGGCAGTCAGGTCATTCAGAGTGGACATGGGTCGGGCTCACGTTAATCGTCGACAGTTCAACGAGGTGACGTGAGCCAGTGCGGGAAATTTAAGACAAGTCGGTCAATACGCGACCTGTGGTGCGATCTCAGTTACCCGGGACCGGAACGATGGCAATCTTGTAAGGATCGAAAATCTTCAGCATCTGGCCATTGTCCCGCAACCCTTGCAGCAACTTGCCGAACGCCTCGCCACTGATCGGTGCGGCCGGACTGAGGATGGCGTAGTGGTGATAAACCTGATCGATACGTTGGGACACCAGCAGTTGATTGGCGACTTTCTCGTTGCGCAGCAGGTAATCGCTGAGGTACGAGCGCGTCACCAGGGCAACGTCGGCACGCCCGCGCAGCACCATCAGCAGGTTACTGTCATGGGAGTACGTCAGCGTGGCGTTGTAGTTTTGTGCGAGGAATTTTGGATCGGCGTTGAAGTTGGCGAATTCGTAGTGATAGCCGCTGAACAGCGCCAGACGCTTGCCGGCGAGGTCGGCAAAATAATTCTGCTGGCGAACCGGCTGGCCATCGGGCTGGCGTTGTGCGACGAAAATCTCGGCGTCTTCCAGCCCCATGTCGACTGTGGTGTGCGGGATGTCCTTCCAGCCCCAGTCCGGGTTCTCGAAAATCGCCATATCCACCCGGCCTTGCTTGAAGTCACCGAAACGCCGGGGAATGGAAGTGGGTACCAATACAAACTGATAGTCGTTCTGCAAGGCATTGAGCGCCTCGACCAGCTGCGGCAGCAAACCGGTGTCGGCACCGGATTCCGGGCGCACGGTATAGGGGGGGAAATGTGCGGCACCGACCCGCACCTGTTGTGCGGCCTGGGATGGAACCACGCATAACACCGCAAGCGTCGCCAGCAAAAGCCGCGAAACCGTCCGAATTGGCGAAGACATCAAAAAAACCCACTCCCCAAAAAAATACGCTTCAATGCATTCAAGCTAGGCGGTTTCGGCGACTTAGCCAGTTTCCTTCTGATTCAAAACAAACTTAGTGCTTTTCTTCCAGCACGAGAATCAATGCCTCATCGGCCAATTGATCGAGGCTCATGCTGCCGCCGGCGCGAAACCAGGTGGTGGTCCAGGACAACGCACCCGTCAGAAAACGGCGGGTGATGAACACATCCCCGCGAATAAAACCCGCCTCCTTGGCTTCCCCCAACACTTGCAGCCAGAGTTCTTCATAAATATCACGCAGCGCCAGCACCTGCGCCTGCCCGTCTGCGGACAGCGAGCGCCATTCATACACCAACACCGCCATGGCCTCGCCGCTGCCGCCCATGATCGACTGCAATTCACAACGAATCAGCGCCAGTACCCGCTCGCGCACACTGTTGGCTTCTGCCAGGGCTGCACGCATTAACGCGGTGTTGTAGCGGATGGTCTCCTCCATCACCGCACGCAGGATCTCGTCCTTGCTTTTGAAGTGATGAAAAATGCTGCCTGACTGAATCCCCACGGCGCCGGCCAGATCGCGCACGGTGGTGCGTTCGTAACCTTTGTTGCGGAACAGGTGAGCCGCCACTTGCAGCAGTTTGCCGCGGGCGCTGTCCGGGTCGGTCAATTGGCCGCTGTCGACCAATTCGCGCATCACCCTCAGGGCTTTTTGCTCGTCCACCCGTTCTCTCCTACAGTCGATCAATCAAATACGCCGCTCACCGCTAAAACTGCGGGGTTGCGCGGGCAATTTAAGCTGGCCGGAGCGACCAAGCAAGCGCTCGGGCAGAAGATATTTCAGCCGTTTACAAACCAAGCGCTTGCTTGGTAGTCTCGATGTACTTCTGTCGGGGGTGGTTATGGAGTTGACTGTGCCAAAAACAATCCGCATCGGTTGCGCCAGCGCCTTCTGGGGCGACACCTCGACCGCCGCCGCGCAACTGGTGGCAGGTGGGCGTCTGGACTATCTGGTCTTCGATTATCTGGCCGAAATCACGATGTCGATCATGGCCGGCGCGCGGATGAAAGATCCCCAGGCCGGTTACGCCAGCGACTTCATCGAAGTCCTCAGCCCGCTGTTGGGTCAACTCGCCGAACAGAAAATCCGCGTCATCAGCAACGCTGGCGGGGTCAACCCGCAAGCCTGCGCCGCCGCCCTGCAAGCGGCCTGCGACAAGGCCGGGGTGGTGCTGAAAATCGCCGTGCTGCTGGGCGATGACCTGCAGCCGCAACTCAAACAGCTGGGCGGCAGCGGTATCCATGAAATGTTCAGCGGCGCGCCCTTGCCGCCGATGTGCGTCTCGACCAACGCCTACCTCGGCGCACCGGGCATCGTCGAAGCCCTGCGTCTGGGTGCCGACATCGTCATCACCGGACGCGTGGTCGACAGCGCCGTGGTCAGCGCCGCGCTGGTGCATGAATTCAGCTGGTCCTGGCACGACTACGACAAACTCGCCCAGGCCGCGTTGGCCGGGCACATCATCGAATGCGGTGCCCAGTGCACCGGCGGCAACTTCACCGATTGGCGCGAGGTGCCCGACTACGAACACATCGGCTTCCCCATCGTCGAAGTCAGCGCCGACAGCCAGTTCATCGTCAGCAAACCCGAAGGCTCCGGCGGACTGGTCACGCCGCTGACGGTCGGCGAGCAGATGCTGTATGAAATCGGTAACCCGCAGGCGTATCTGCTGCCGGACGTGGTCTGCGATTTCACTGAAGTCAAACTCGTGCAACAAGGCAAAAACGCGGTTCGGGTGCACGGCGCAAAAGGCTTGCCGCCGACCGATCAGTACAAGGTCAGCGCGACGTACCCGGACGGTTTCCGCTGCACCGCCAGTTGCCTGATCGCCGGGATCGATGCGGTCGACAAGGCGCGTCGAGTCAGCGAAGCGATCATCAACAAGACGTCGGAAATCTTCAGCCAGCGCGGTTGGCCACCCTACAGCGAAGTGAACATCGAACTGCTCGGCAGCGAAGCCACTTATGGCCCCCACGGTCAGCGTCAGGACAGCCGCGAAGTGGTGATCAAACTCGCGGTGCGCCATCCGGGTAAACAGGCGTTGATTGTGTTCTCCCGTGAAATCGCCCAGGCCGCCACCGGCATGGCGCCGGGACTGACCGGGATTGTCGGTGGACGGCCAACGGTGTATCCGCTGATCCGGCTGTTCTCGTTCCTTATCGACAAAACCGCTTGCACGCTGGAAATTGATCTCAAGGGCCAGCGCCACCCCTGCGCCCTGCCCGCCGTTGATGTGCTCGACACCGCCGACCTGCCCGTGGCGTGCGCCCCACCGAAATCCGCAGACCGGGCCGATGCCAGCGTGGCCCTGGTCAAACTCGCCGTGGCGCGCTCCGGTGACAAGGGCAATCACAGCAACATCGGCGTCATGGCCCGCAAGCCGGAGTACCTGCCGTGGATTGCCGAAGCCTTGACCCCGGAAGTGATCGTCGACTGGATGAGTCACGTCCTCGACCCGATCCACGGACGTGTCGAACGCTGGTACCTGCCGGGCACCCACAGCCTTAATTTTCTGCTGGAAAACGCCCTGGGAGGCGGTGGCGTGGCCAGCCTGCGGATCGATCCGCAAGGCAAGGCCTTCGCCCAGCAACTGCTGGAAATCCAGATACCGGTGCCTCAGCGCATCGCCGACCAGGTCAACTAGAGGACTGTCGCCATGGCTTACGATTCGATTTTCAAAGCCGATTTGTTTGCAGGCAAAAACATCATCGTCACCGGTGGCGGCAGCGGCATCGGCCGTTGCACCGCTCACGAACTGGCGGCCCTCGGCGCCCATGTGCTGCTGCTCGGTCGCAAGGCCGACAAGCTGAAAAACGTCACGGCCGAGATTGCCGAGGATGGCGGCAAGGCTGACTGGATGGTCTGCGACATTCGTGAGGAAGAAGCGGTCAAGCATGTGGTCAGCGAGTTGATCCGCAAGTACGGACCGATTCACGGTCTGGTCAATAATGCCGGCGGGCAGTACCCGTCACCGCTGGCGTCGATCAATCAAAAAGGCTTCGATACGGTGTTGCGCACCAACCTGATGGGCGGCTTCTTGATGGCCCGGGAAGTGTTCAACCAGTCCATGAGCAAACATGGTGGCGCCATCGTCAATATGCTCGCCGACATGTGGGGCGGCATGCCCGGCATGGGCCACTCGGGCGCGGCGCGTTCGGGCATGGACAACCTCACCAAGACCGCCGCGTTCGAATGGGGTTATGCCGGGGTGCGGGTCAACGCCGTGGCACCGGGCTGGATCGCGTCCAGTGGCATGGACACCTACGAAGGCGCGTTCAAAGCGGTGATCCCGACGCTGCGTGAACACGTTCCACTGAAACGCATCGGCACCGAATCGGAAGTCAGCGCGGCGATCGTTTTCCTGCTCAGCCCGGCCGCGGCATTTGTCAGCGGCAGCACCTTGCGCATCGACGGCGCCGCCAGCCTGGGCGGGCGCGCCTGGCCGATACACAAGGCGCAGATCAGCGAGTCGTATAACGGCTTCCATCGCGCCTACTTGCCGGACGTCCTCAAGGATAAGGAATAAGTCATGCCGGTGATTCAGTCGCAAGTGGACTCGTTCAGCGAACAGTTCGCCCGCAATCGCGCGGCGATGCTGGTCGGCATCGAACAGGTCCGCCAACTCGAACAGAACCTGCTGAACAAGGCGGCCGAAGCCAAACCCCGGTTCGACAAGCGCGGCCAATTGTTGCCCCGGGAACGCCTCAATCTGCTGCTGGACCCCGGCGCGCCATTCCTCGAACTGGCGAGCCTGGCCGGCTACAAACTGCACGACGACAAGGACGGCAGCTCCGCAGGCGGCGGATTGATCGCCGGGATCGGTTACGTGTCCGGCGTGCGCGTGCTGGTGGTGGCGAACAACAGTGCGATCAAGGGCGGGACCATTTCCCCCAGCGGTTTGAAAAAGTCCCTGCGCCTGCAACAGATCGCCATGGAGAACAAACTGCCGGTCATTACCCTGGCCGAAAGCGGTGGCGCCAACCTCAATTACGCGGCGGAGATTTTCGTCGAAGGCGCCCGCAGCTTTGCCAATCAGGCACGGATGTCGGCCATGGGCCTGCCGCAAATCACCGTGGTCCATGGCTCGGCCACGGCGGGCGGCGCCTATCAGCCAGGGTTGTCGGATTACGTGGTGGTGGTGCGTGGCAAGGCCAAGCTGTTTCTGGCCGGCCCGCCGCTGCTCAAGGCTGCCACCGGTGAAGTCGCCACCGATGAAGCACTGGGCGGCGCCGAGATGCATGCGCAAATCGCCGGCACCGCTGAATACCTGGCCGAGAACGATGCCGATGGCGTGCGCCAGGTGCGCGAGATTGTCAGCCTGTTGCCGTGGAATGATCAGTTGCCCTGGGTACCCGAACGTCGGTGGGAAGAACCGCTCTACCCCATCGACGAGTTGCTCGGGCTGATTCCTGATGACCCCAAAAAGCCCTATGACGTGCGCGAAATCATCGCGCGGATTGCCGACGGCTCGAACTTCCTCGAATTCAAAGGCGAGTTCGATCAGCAAACCGTCTGCGGCCATTTGCAGATTCAAGGCCGCGCCTGCGGGTTCATTGGCAACAATGGGCCGATCACGCCCAAGGGTGCGAGCAAGGCGGCGCAGTTCATTCAGCTCTGTGACCAAAGCCAGACGCCGTTGCTGTTCTTCCACAACACCACCGGGTTCATGGTCGGCACCGAGTCGGAGCAGCAAGGCGTGATCAAACACGGCGCGAAAATGATTCAAGCGGTGGCCAATGCCCGCGTGCCTAAACTGACCATCGTCGTCGGTGGCTCCTACGGTGCCGGCAATTACGCGATGTGCGGCCGCGGCCTCGACCCACGCTTCATCTTCGCGTGGCCCAACAGCCGCACGGCGGTGATGGGCGGCGCCCAGGCCGGCAAAGTGCTGCGGATCGTCACCGAGGCCAAACAGGCCAAGGACGGCCTGGTGCCCGACCCCAAAATGCTCGACATGCTGGAACAGGTCACCGCGCAGAAACTCGACAGCCAGTCCACCGCACTCTATGGCAGTGCCAGCTTGTGGGACGACGGGTTGATTGATCCTCGCGATACCCGGACCTTGCTCGGGTACTTGCTGGATATCTGTCATGAGGCTGAAGTGCGGCCGCTGCAATCCAACAGTTTTGGTGTAGCCCGCTTCTAAGGACGATAAGGAGAACAATAAAAATGATCTTCACCCAGGAACACGAAGCACTGCGCCGCACCGTCCGCCAATTCGTCGATCACGAGATCAATCCTCACGTCGAGGAATGGGAAAAGGCTGGACGCTTTCCGATCCACGAGATCTTCCGCAAGGCCGGCGACCTCGGCCTGCTGGGGATTTCCAAACCGGAAAAGTTTGGCGGCATGGGGCTCGATTACAGCTATTCGATCGTCGCGGCTGAAGAGTTCGGCACCATCCACTGCGGCGGCATTCCGATGTCCATCGGCGTGCAGACCGACATGTGCACCCCGGCGCTGGCGCGTTTCGGCTCCGATGAACTGCGCGAAGAATTCCTGCGGCCGGCGATCACTGGCGAGCAGGTCGGCTGCATCGGTGTTTCCGAAGTCGGCGCCGGTTCCGACGTGGCCGGTTTGAAAACCACCGCCCGCAAGGACGGCGACGACTACGTGATCAACGGCAGCAAGATGTGGATCACCAACTCACCGAGCGCGGACTTCATCTGTCTGCTGGCCAACACCTCGGACGACAAACCGCACATCAACAAGTCGCTGATCATGGTGCCGATGAACACGCCGGGCATCAGCCTCAGCTCGCACCTGGACAAGCTCGGCATGCGCAGCTCGGAAACCGCCCAGGTGTTTTTTGACAACGTGCGCGTGCCGCAACGCAACCGCATCGGCCATGAAGGCGCGGGGTTCATGATGCAGATGCTGCAGTTCCAGGAGGAACGGCTGTTCGGCGCGGCGAACATGATCAAGGGCCTGGAGTACTGCGTCGACAGCACCATCGAGTACTGCAAGGAACGTAAAACCTTCGGCAGTGCGCTGATCGACAATCAGGTCATCCACTTCCGTCTGGCCGAACTGCAAACCGAAATTGAATGCCTGCGGGCATTGGTCTATCAGGCCACCGAGCAGTACATCAAAGGCCAGGACGTCACCCGTCTGGCGTCGATGGCCAAACTCAAGGCCGGGCGTCTGGGCCGTGAAGTCAGCGACAGCTGCCTGCAATACTGGGGCGGCATGGGTTTCATGTGGGACAACCCGGTGGCGCGCGCTTACCGAGACGTGCGGCTGGTGTCGATCGGCGGCGGTGCCGACGAAATCATGCTGGGGATCATCTGCAAACTCATGGGCATCCTGCCGGGGAAAAAGCAATGAGCACCCTGCCGGTTTGCCAGACCTTGCTGCTCGAACCGCATAACGGTGTCCTGCACATCACCCTCAACCGCCCCGAAAGCCGCAACGCCATGAGCTTGCAGATGGTCGCCGAACTGCGTGCGGTGCTGGCGGCGGTGCGTGACGACCGAGCCATTCGCGCACTGGTGATCGGTGGTGCGGGCGGGCATTTTTGCGCCGGTGGCGACATCAAGGACATGGCCAACGCACGCGCTCAAGGCCCGAGCGCCTATCGCGACTTGAATCGCGCGTTCGGTGCGTTGCTGCAAGAGGTGCAACACGCGCCGCAAGTGGTGATCACGGTGCTGCAAGGCGCGGTGCTCGGCGGTGGTTTTGGTCTGGCTTGCGTCAGCGACGTCGCCTTGGCCGATCACCAGGCGCAATTCGGTCTGCCGGAAACCAGCCTCGGCCTGCTGCCAGCGCAAATCGCGCCGTTCGTGGTGCAGCGCATCGGCCTGACTCAGACTCGCCGACTGGCGCTGACTGCAGCACGTTTCGATGGCACACATGCACGGCGCATGGGGTTGGTGCATTTTGTCGAGCATGACGCGCAAGCGTTGGCCGAGCGTCTCGATGAAATTCTGGCCCACGTGTTGTGCTGCGCGCCGCAGGCCAATGCGACGACCAAAAAGCTGTTGCTGGCGAGTGCCGGACAACCATCGAATGCGTTGCTGGACGAAGCGGCCGATTGGTTCAGCGAGGCGGTGACCGGGGCTGAAGGTATTGAGGGGACCATGGCTTTCGTGCAGAAACGCAAACCCGGGTGGGCGCCTTAACAGCATCGTCGGAACGCCGCCCGGAGCAAGCTCGCTCCCACATTGGTTCTGTGTCGTTCACAAAACCCTGTGGGAGCGAGCTTGCTCGCGATGAGGCCATCACATCCACTGCAAAACAAAAGGGAAACCCCCATGCCCGGACTCAGCAAAATCCTGATCGCCAACCGCGGTGAAATCGCCTGCCGCATCCAGCGCACTGCCCAGGCCCTGGGCTATCGCACGGTCGCAATCTTCAGCGATGCCGACGCCGATGCGTTGCACGTGCAGATGGCAGACGAAGCCGTGAACGTCGGCCCGGCCCCAGTGCAGCAGTCTTATCTGAATATCCCGGCCATTCTCGACGCCGCCCGGCGCACGGGCGCTGACGCAATCCATCCAGGCTACGGCTTCCTATCGGAAAACGCCGGCTTCGCCCGCGCCTGCCAGGATGCCGGCATCACCTTCATCGGCCCCAGCCCCGACGCCATCGAACTGATGGGCAGCAAACGCCTGTCGAAACTTGCCATGCTCGATGCCGGTGTGCCGTGCATCAAGGGTTATCAGGGCGAAGCACAGGACGACGCAACCCTCAGCCGCGAAGCCGCACGCATCGGCTATCCGCTGATGATCAAGGCCAGTGCCGGCGGTGGCGGGCGGGGCATGCGCCTGGTGCACGAGGCCAATGATTTGCTCGAACAACTGCGCACCGCCCGCTCCGAAGCGCTGCATGGGTTTGGCAGCGGCGAACTGATTCTCGAGCAAGCGCTGATCGACCCACGTCACGTCGAAGTTCAACTGTTCGGCGACCTGCACGGCAACCTGATCTACCTTGGCGAGCGCGATTGCTCGATCCAGCGTCGCCATCAAAAAGTCATCGAAGAAGCACCCTGCCCGGTGATGACCGCCGAGTTGCGTCAGGCCATGGGCGAAGCGGCGCTCAAGGCGGGTCGCGCCGTGAATTACGTCGGCGCTGGCACCGTCGAGTTCCTGCTGGACGCGTGCGGGCAGTTTTACTTTCTGGAGATGAACACCCGACTCCAGGTGGAACACCCGGTGACTGAATTGATCACTGGCCTCGATCTGGTGGCCTGGCAGTTGCACGTCGCCGAAGGACTGCCTCTGCCGTTGTGCCAGGAGCAAGTGCAGCTCAACGGACATGCCATGGAAGTCCGTTTGTACGCCGAAGATCCGGCACACGGTTTTCTCCCACAAACCGGTCGCATCACTGCCTGGGAGCCCGCGTTGCAGGGCGGCGTGCGGATCGATCATGGCCTGATCGAAGGCCAGACAGTCAGCCCGTTTTATGACCCGATGCTGGGCAAGATCATCGCCCACGGCGCCACCCGCGAAGAAGCCCGACGTAAGTTGCTGCGGGCGGTGCAGGACAGCGTGCTGCTCGGCGTGCAAAGCAATCAGCGCTTGCTCGCCAGCCTGCTCGAACACCCGCATTTCATCAGTGGCGAGTTCAGCACCGGGTTCATCCCGGCACACTTTGCCGAGCATCCCTGCCTGCATGCGCATGTGCCGAGCGCCGAAGAACTAGCCATCGCTGCTGCGCTGTTCTATCAGGCCTCGGCGCAGGTTCATCACGCGCCACTGGCCGGTTGGCGCAACAACGCCAGCGTGCCGCTGCACTATCGAATCGGCCTTGAGGATCAGGAGTGGCCGGTGGAATTGAACGCTGTGCCGGGTGAACCGTATCGGATTCAAGTCGCCACAACGCCCTTTGAATTAAAGATCATCCAGTGCGACGGACGCTGGGCCAGCCTGGAAATCAACGGCATCCGGCGACGTCATGCTTACCGTCTCGAGGCCGGGCAACTCTGGCTGTTCACCCGCCCCGGCAGTGTGCGGCTGGTGGACCGGACGCAGGCCTTGGTCGGCGCCCAGGCCAGCGTCAGCACCGGCACCCTCAAGGCTCCGATGGACGGGGCGATCGTCGACGTGCTGGTGACTGAGGGCAGCACGGTCAGTAAAGGCCAGTTGCTGGTCGTGCTGGAGGCCATGAAAATGGAGCATCCGCTCAAATCGGGTATCGACGGCGTGCTCAAACGCTTGCAGGTCAGGGTTGGCGATCAGGTGAAAAATCGTCAGATTTTGTTGGAGGTCGAATAAGCCGCTAGGCGGATCCGCCGGGTTTGGCTACGCTCAAGCCCTATCAGGACGCGGATACCAGGAACCCTGCGATGCCTCATTGGCTGGTCATTGATCTAGAAGCCACCACCGATGAGGGTGGTTGGCCAGTAACGGAAATGGAAATCATCGAAATCGGCGCCACCCTGGTGGACCGCAAGGGGCGTGAACTGGATGCTTTCCAGCGTTTCGTCCGGCCGCTGCGTCGGCCCTTGCTGACGCCGTTTTGCCGGCAACTGACCCGCATCACCCAGGCCAACATCGACGCCGCGCAGCCGCTGAATGAGGTCTGGGCGTCGTTTGAGCAGTGGCTCGGTCAGCATCACTCGCGCCTCGAAGGCTGGGCCAGCTGGGGCGATTACGATCGCAAACAGTTGGTTCAGGAGTGGGAGCGCCTGCAACTCGACAGCGCCCTGAGCCGGGTGCCGCACATGAACCTCAAACAGCGCTTTGCCAAGGCTCGCCGGCTGGAACGCCCGCTGGGGCTCAATGCCGCGCTGCAACTGGCGGGCATGCAGTTCAGTGGCCAACAACATCGGGCGCTGGAAGATGCGCGCAATACCGCACGATTAATGCCACTGGTTCTTCCGTCTTAGAGAGGTGACGCCGGCATGGGCCTTGTGCATACTGGCCGGCCCTTTTTAGCCCTTTTCGAGGAATCGCCCATGTTTAAAGTCAACGAGTACTTCGACGGCACCGTCAAGTCGATCGCCTTTGGCACCGCTGAAGGTCCTGCGACCATCGGCGTCATGGCACCGGGCGAATACGAATTCGGCACCAGCCAGCGTGAAATCATGCACGTGGTGTCCGGCGCCCTGACCGTCAAACTTCCGGACAGCAGCGACTGGGAAACCTTCGCCGCCGGCAGCCAGTTCAACGTACCCGCCAACAGCAAGTTCCAGCTGAAAGTGGCCGTCGACACCGCTTACCTGTGCGAATACCGCGGCTAAACCCCTGGGTTTCACAGCGACAAAAAAAATGCCCGAGTCCAAGGACTCGGGCATTTTTTGTTCAAGGGCAGTAATTCAAATTGTCTTATTCCAGAACCGTCACCGGCATACCGACTTCAAGTTGGCCATTGCTGTCGTTGACCAGGTTCTGTCCGAACATCGCACCATCGGCCTCGGCACGGTATTTCTGCAACGTGGCCAGTGGTTCGCGATCTTCGCTACGCTCGCCGGTTTGCGGGTCAATGGTGGTCAGAATGCAACGTGAACACGACTTGACCACGCGGAACTCGACATCGCCGATGCGGATACGCTTCCAGCCATCTTCGGCATACGCCTCGCTGCCCTCGATCACCAGATTCGGCCGAAAACGCAGCATTTCCAGCGGGCGGCCGACTTTTTGCGACAAGTCCTCCAGTGAAGCCTGCCCGATCAGCAACAACGGAAAGCCATCGGCGAAGGCCACCTGATCGTCATCCTTGCCGTAGCCGGCCTGTGTGGTCCGTGCGCGATCAAGAGGGACTTGCACCAGGCGAGTCGGTTTGCCAATGAATTCGCTGACCCACGCGCCCGCCTCATCACCGGCATCCGGCACACGCAACGTATCGCGCCAGATGGTCACGCCACGCAGTTGCGCGTCGCTGGCAGGCAAGGCGATATCGATCGGTGAGCGGCCCGGCGCACTGAGGGTCAAGCCACCGTCGGCATTCCACAACGCCGACAGCTGACTCATCTGCGCCACCGCACGTTGGGTCAGAAAGCGCCCGCTGGCCTCGTCCACCAGCATCCAGCGTCGATCACCGTCCAGGCCCAGCTTGTCGAGGCTGACCTGCTGCAAGGTCTCGCCCTTGCCGGATTTCAACGGATAACGATACAGCGCGCTCAGACGCAACATGGCCAGCTCCCTGGTGGGCAAAAACGCCACCCTATACGAGCTTGATCGCCGAATCAAAGGCTCTGTGGCGGGGGCTTACCCGCTTTTCGTAGGAGCCAGCGGTGCGGCGATCCGACTTGCCGGCGAAGGCGCTCTTGAGGACGCCTACGCCGGCAAGCCTGGCTCCTCATGCCCATTTCAGGCCGGAACTGCGTCCAGCATCAAGCGCTGGCGCACCACGTCGACGAGTTTGTCCGGCTGGAATTTGGAGAGGAAGTTGTCGCAGCCGACCTTCTTCACCATCGAGTCGTTGAAGCTGCCGGACAACGAGGTATGCAGAACCACATAAAGGCCACGCAGACGCGGGTCGTTGCGGATTTCCGTGGTCAGGCGATAGCCGTCCATTTCCGGCATTTCTGCGTCGGTGAAGACCATCAGCAGTTTGTCGGTCATGTTCACACCGGTATCGGCCCAGGCCTTGAGCATGTTCAGTGCCTTCAAGCCATCGCTGGCGATGTGCATCTTCACGCCCAACTGACCCAGGGTGTCACGCAATTGCGACAGCGCCACGTTCGAGTCGTCCACCAGCAGCACTTCACGGCCACGGGCACGTTCCAGAACCGGATCGTCGAGTTTGTCGCGCGAGACCTTGGCGTTGTACGGGACGATTTCCGCCAGGACTTTTTCGACGTCGATGATTTCCACCAATTGATCGTCGACCTTGCTGATGGCCGTCAGGTAATGCTGACGACCGGCGCTGGTCGGCGGCGGCAGAATGGCTTCCCAGTTCATGTTGACGATACGGTCCACACCACCGACCAGGAACGCCTGCACCGAACGGTTGTACTCGGTAACGATGATTGTACTGGTCGGGCTTGGCACCAGCGGGCGCATGCCGATGGCCTGGGACAGGTCGATCACCGGCAGGGTCTGGCCACGCAGATTAACCACGCCGCAGACAAATGGATGACGCTGGGGCATCAGGGTCAGCTTCGGCAGTTGCAGCACTTCCTGCACTTTGAACACGTTGATCGCGAACAATTGCCGTCCGGCCAACCGGAACATGAGAATTTCCAGGCGATTCTCACCCACCAGTTGCGTGCGTTGGTCTACCGTGTCGAGAATGCCGGCCATCAATGACTCCTGGGCTTGTTCTGATGAATTCACTAAAGGGGGTTATCGGCTGTTTTCGCCGGACCTTGACCCCCCTGTAAAATGCCACGACCAAACATTGATGTCATATTAACATCATGCTTTACTGGCCAGGCGATTTCATCTGCCCCACCACCTGCCGCGAGACCTTGTTTCGTTCGGTTGGTTCCCCCGTGTAAGGGATTCCCCTAGTAGCAATCAGGCCCAACCTGATATTCGCAATATCCAATAGCCATTAATGTGACGCCATTCTCATTGCATGAACGGAGTCAGGCTTTTGTGTGCGATCGCAGGTAAGTGGCCATCCACCCTATCGAATTCCCCAGCCTGCAGCCAGACAGGCCGGCGCGCGATCTCACGACGGCATGGCAATGCGGGGACTCTGATCGTCCCCGTCGACACACACGACATTCCCGCATTTGTCATGACGTTGTGGAGATAAGCATGCCGAACGATCGTAAAGAATGGGCTCACCGGCTCCCGCAGTTTCTCGTCGAAGCTGAGACACTCCTGGTTAAAACCGAGGAATGCCTGAGTCATTTGCAACTGATCAGTAATGACAAAGATGCCATCGACTGCATGCTTAGCACCCTGCTCAAACTGGCCAACAAGGCTGATGCCCTCGCTCTGGCAGCCGTTTCGGAGTTTTCGTTGCACATCCATGGCTTGCTGAGCCATGCCCAGAATCACATGGATTTACACGACCAGGCCCTGAGCGCGCTGAAAGACTGCCTGACGTTGATCGCCTGGCAACTTGAGCTTATCGATCAGAAGACCGGCCAACTCAGCCTTGATGACAGCGAACAGACATCCCTGATCGAAGCCTTCGCCTTTCAGGTCGGACAAAGTCAGTTTCAGTTACCCGCTAATTCCAAACCGTTCACACTCGTTTCCTTTGCAGGTCGGCAAGCCTGAAATATCGGGCCCCTATGCTGTGCTGCGAATATTTATTGCCATGGTTGCCTCTCTAACTTTAGCGGGCGCATGTCGCAATTGAATATCTCATACCTGCTTACGACAACTTGAAACAAATAAACCACTCTTGCCAGCCAACTTTTTCCAGTATTGAACTGCTGTCCATAAACGCTTATTCCCTGACTCGGCAGACCTATATACCAAACGCGACCAACGGTATCTTAAGTGGTACTATGGCGCCCATTAGTTGACGTCAAATACTGGCAGAGTGACTCCAGACAGAGACCCGTCATCCACGATGCCCGGTCTTCCCGCAGCGAACATCCATTGGCTCCATCCGCTATGTACGCCAGCCTCAAGTCGATCACCCTGAAGCCACCCTCCCGAAAAAACGCGCGCCTGGTCACGCTTGTGTTGTGTACCTGCTCGGCGCTTGGCTGTCTGCTGATTTATAACCTGTCAACGCCCCTGCCACTGAGTCTGCTGGTACTCAATATTGCGGCATTGGCCTGCGTCGGGGTGCAGGACTGTCTTTCGCGCAAGTCGATAAAGTTTGAACCCCAGGAGTTGGCTGACCGGTTGTTGGAGGTTCAGGAGAACGAACGGCGCCGGCTCAGTCGGGAACTGCATGACGACATCGGCCAATTGCTGACCGCGGCAAAACTTCAAAGCGACTGGCTTAAGCGCCGAATGCCCGAAGAACTTCAGGGCCAGTGTTCGGTACTCTGCGATACGCTGGAAGAAACCCTGGCCAAAGTGCGAGACGTATCGGCCATTCTCAATCCGAGGCAGCTGACCAGTCTCGGGCTGGAAGCCAGTCTGCGGGCGCATTTACTCAAGACGCTGGCCAACACGCCGGTGCACTGGAGCCTGGAATGCCATCAGCGTCTGGCAGGTATACCGGAGGAAATGACGCTGGCCGCCTTTCGAATCACTCAGGAAGCGGTGACCAATATATTGCGCCATGCCGAAGCGAAAAACCTGTTGGTCCGCCTGCAACGTCAGCCGCAGGGCCTGACACTGTTGATCAGCGACGATGGCCTGGGATTCGCGCCAGCGACCGATCCAGGTCGTGAGGGGCAACGTGGAATGGCCGGGATGTCGGAACGGATCAATCAGCTGGGAGGCACTCTGAGCGTGACCAGCGAGCCGGGCAAAGGCACTCAAATCGAAGCACTCTTCCCCTGGGCGCCTCGCGCGCTTGAACGGGCCAGTACGAATAAGGTTATGCGTTGACTTGTAACTTACTTCTGGTGGATGACCACTCGCTTATCAGGGCAGGCGTGCGCGCTCTGGTGCTGGATATTCCCGGCTACGCGGTAATCGGTGAGGCCAATGACGGCTCACAGTTGCTCGAGATGGTCGAGCAGCTGTCCCCGGACATCGTCCTGCTGGATATTTCCATGAAGGAAACCAGTGGCCTTGACGCCTTGCAGCGACTCAAGCGAGTACGCCCGCAGAGCAAGGTGCTGATCCTGTCGATGCACACTGATCCAGCACTCATCATGCAGGCACTGGAGTCCGGTGCACATGGCTACCTGCTCAAGGACACCACGGCTACCGAGCTCGAACATGCCCTGGATGCCTTGCGTAACAACGAACGCTACCTGAGCCCGGCCATCGCCCACACCGTCATCAACCAGGCGCTGACCCGAACTCAGAAAAACCAGCCGGAACCTGCAGACTCGCACAACCTGACAGCGCGTCAGCTGGAAATCCTTCGGCTGATCGTTCGCGGAAAATCCACCCGGGAAATTGCCAATGGCCTGGGCCTCAGCATCAAGACCGTTGAAACCCACCGCTCTCAGATCATGAAGCGCTTGCAGATCTACGATGTGGCGGGCCTGGTGCTGTTCGCCGTTCGCGAGCAAATCATCAGTCTGGATGATTGATCAATTGCGATGCCCCCAGCAGCGGCGAGTTTTCCGGTAAATGCACGCGCAGTGCCGCTGGACGTGTCGAGAAACGCAAATTGTCACCTTCCAGAGGTTCGCCATCGAGGTTGATGTAGAGGCCTTCCGAGACCTTGATTTCGACCCATGGCAACCGGACTCGCACAAACATGTTGTCGATGCCGAAGCCATCGGCGAGCAGGGTTTTCAAGGTGCCGACGACTTCCTGCGGCGCAGGCAGAATACTGATGTCCAGCAGACCGTCGTCAGCCAGCGCTTCTGGACACAACACATGTCCACCGCCGGCCTGCCGGCCATTGCCGATGCCCAATGCCAACAAGTCGCCACTCCACTGGAAATCAGGCCCCTGCAGCTCGCCATAGGCTGCATGCAACTCACTGAAGCGCGATAAACCGGTGAACAGGTAAGCCGCGCCCCCGAGGACTTTTTTCAAGTCCTCCGAGGTGTTTGCCGTGACCTGACTGCCAAAACCGCCCGTGGCCATATTCAGGAACACCTGCCCGCCGACCTCCCCCAGATCAATGGCGCTCGGCGCAACGTCGAGAAGTTCCAGCGCCTGCGCGGGTTCCAGAGGCACGCCAGCGGCACGCGCAAAATCATTGGCGGTGCCCAACGGCATCAGTACCAGACTGGCCTGAGTCGAATGCGCCGCCATGGCTTCGGCAATATCGCGCAAGGTACCGTCACCACCACCGGCAATTATCTGCGTGTAGCCTGCCGCCAGCGCTTCATCCACCAGCCGCTGCGCATCGCCCGCTTCCCAGGTCACTCGAACGGCCAGCTCCCAACCCTGTTTGCGCTTGTCCGCAACGGCAGAACGAACCGCCTCGTTGAGCGCTTGCTTGCCATGCAGAATCAACAGCGCCTTGCGTTCGCTCATTAGTTGTCACTCCCATGATTGAATTCCGTATGGGAGATGTTGACCTCATCTCGCCCCATAAAAGTCGCAAGAATTTGAATTATTTGAAGTCGAGCCGTATGGCGTCCTACAAGGTGGGACTTTTCTTACAAGATGTAAGGAATCGGCTCAATTGACCGACCCATGCGATTGGTACACCTTGGCGCCTGCAGTTATCAAACATCAGCAGGAACTACACAGGGACGTGCCATGCAAAGCCAAGAGATCAGGTCACCGGTCATTCCGGTCGTACCGCTCGCAGAAAAACGCGCCAATCATCAAGCTGAATTCAAAAACAGCGCAAAGCCCATTGGAGAAGCTGCTTTGGAATCTCGCGTCGTTGAATTGGAGACACACCTCAAATACATCCGACGAGACATGGATGAAGTCCGTAGTGACGTCAAATCCATAAAACACAGGCTTGCCTATTCGGCTATCGGAACAGCCGTGGTCATCGGGGTTCTGGCCTGGATCGCCAATAGCCGTTTCGACCAGGTCGTGACACTCCTGGCTCACCAAGGGTAAGCCACGAACGCAAAACCCGGTTCGATTAACCGGGTTTGCGCAGTAAGCCAGCAGCAGGAGTCAGCTCAGGACTTCGCTCAGCGGGATGAAGCTCACGCTGTCACCTTCGATCAGCGTGCGATCCTCCAGCACCTCAACCAGACCATCAGCCCAGGCAGCGCTACGCAGTACACCCGAACTCTGATTCCTGTAGATAATTGCCCGGCCATTCTCCAGACGTCCGCGCAAGTACTCGCGCCGATTGCCTGCTTTGGGCCATGCAAACCCTGCAGGCACCTGAAACTTCAGGGGCTCAACCTCTTTTACACCCTGTCGGCGCAAGAGATAGGGCCGAGCCAACAAAGCAAAGGTCACCAGCGTTGAAGCCGGATTGCCAGGCAAACCAATCACAGGTACGCCGCGAAAATGCCCGAATGTCAGCGGTTTGCCGGGTTTGATGGCGAGTTTCCACAACGTCAACTCACCCTCTTCACGCAGGGCAATGCCCAGAAAGTCAGCTTCTCCGACCGAGACACCACCGGTGGAAAGGATCAGATCGACATCCTTCAATTCACCCAGTTGAGTGCGGGTGGTCGCTAAATCATCCGGAAGAATTCCGGCATCGATCACCTCACAGCCCAGCCGCTGCAACCAACTGCACAGCAACACTCGATTGCTGTTGTAGATCTGTCCCGGCCCCAGAGCCTGACCCGGTTCAATCAGTTCATCGCCGGTGGACAGAACAGCAACGCGAACCTTGCGAATCACGTCCAGCTCTGCGCATCCCAGCGATGCAGCCAACCCCTGTTCGATCGGCCCGAGGCGCGTGCCGGCTGGCAGAATCAATTCACCAACAGTGGCTTCCTGGCCTTGAGGACGAATGTTTTGTCCCGGGGTCATGGTTTCGGTGAAACGTACTCGCTCATCCGCCTGAACCTCGGTGTTTTCCTGCATCTCGACGCAATCTGCACCGGCGGGAACTGGCGCACCGGTGAAGATTCGTGCGCAGGTGCCAGGTTTCAAGGGCTCCGGAGCCTGACCGGCAAAAATCTTCTGGCTGACCACCAGTGGCTCTCCAGTCCAGTCGGCCACGCGCAAGGCATAGCCGTCCATGGCACTGTTGGGCCAAGGTGGCAAATCAAGCGTCGAGACCAGATCATCGGCCAGCACCCGGCCCTGAACCTGCGCCAATGGCAAGCGTTCACGCTCACGAATCGGTGAAGCTTCGGCCATTGCCAACAGGCGTGCCAGTGCCACTTCGACAGCCATCAGACTGCCGGTCTTGCCTGGCTTACCCACGGGATTCACAGGGTGCCGCCTGTTTGAGATGGGCCACGAAATTGCACGGCCGGTGCCGCGAATCCAGCTGCTCGGCAAGAATGCCATCCCAACCGGTGCGCACGGCATTGGTCGAACCGGGCAAGCAGCAGACCAGCGTGCCATTAGCCAGGCCGGCCAAGGCACGGGACTGAACAGTAGAGGTGCCAATATCAGCCACCGATATCTGCCTGAACAGCTCACCAAAACCGTCGACTTGTTTGTCCAGCAGGCAACTCACCGCTTCCGGAGTGCTGTCACGTCCGGTAAAACCGGTGCCGCCAGTGATCAGCACCACCTGCACGACATCGTCGGCAATCCAGTTGGCGACTTGCGCGCGAATTTTGTAGAGATCATCTTTGAGCAGAACCCGGGCCGCCAGGTTATGGCCGGCAGCGCTCAAACCGTCGACGAAGACCTGGCCTGAGGTATCGGTTTCCAGGGTACGGGTATCGCTGACCGTCAGCACCGCGATGTTGAGCGGTGCGAAAGGTACATCAGCCTTGGCTTTCATAGGCTCATCCAGTTGTAGGAGAAACAGCCCGGTGTTATATCACAGCGCCTCATTTTTTCGCCGCCCCCATGGAGACCTGCCATGACCTCGAATACACATTTGCCGCCCTGCTCCATTCTGCTCCTGGCCGGTGGTCGTGGCCAACGCATGGGCGGTCAGGACAAAGGGCTGCTGGAATGGCACGGCGAGCCATTGATTGCCCACTTGCACCGCAAGACCCGTTCACTGAGCGATGACCTGATCATCTCCTGCAACAGAAACCTGGAAAAGTACGCGCCCTACGCCGACCAACTGGTTCACGACGATGAAGGCGACTTTCCAGGCCCCCTGGCCGGTATTCGCGCAGGCCTGAAGGCCGCCCGCCATGCGCATTTGCTGGTGCTGCCTTGTGACGTGCCGCGTATCGATGCCGCGCTGCTCAATAGCATGCGCGAAGCCGCCAGCCAGCACCCGGACCAACCGCTGATGCTGCGCCATGATGAACACTGGGAACCCTTGTTGTGCATTATCCCCGTGGCACTCTTGGCAGATTTCGACAGCGCCTGGAACGACGGCGAACGCAGCCCGGGTCGCCTCATGCGCAAACTGGGCGCTACCGCCCTGCAATGCCCCGACAATGATCCTCGCCTGGCCAACCTCAACACACCTGAACTGTTAAGTGCTCACAACTCTGTGTCAGACTGACCGGAGAAGGAACTTGCACGCGCTATACTCGTCTCAAGCTCAGCAACCAAAAGAATTCATATTCGGAGACACACCATGACTCAACGGACCCTCGCCACTTTCATGCTCGCACTGGGCCTCGCTACCCTCGCCGGTTGCGCATCGCCTACAGTGATCACCTTGAATGACGGTCGAGAAATCCAGGCTGTCGACGCGCCGAAGTTCGATAAGGATTCGGGTTTCTACGAATTCGAACAACTGGATGGCAAGCAGACCCGCATCAACAAGGATCAGGTTCGTACCGTCAAAGAGCTGTAATTTTTACGGTGACAACCGGATATGAAAAAGCCCGCTTTATGCGGGCTTTTTCGTGGCTGAAGATCAGCAGACTCGCTGAACTTCGTGATCACCACTGCAGGGTGATGGTGCTTTCGAATGCTCTTTCCTGGCCGGTGACCGGGTCCACAAACCGTAATCCCTGAGCGAGCAGTTTCAAAGGATTGGCATAGTCATCCTCAACATCCTTGAGTACCTGCGGATAAAACGGGTCATTGCAGATGCTGGCGCCCAACGCTGTCATGTGCACCCGCAATTGATGCTTCTTGCCCGTCACCGGGTACAGCGCATAACGCCAGAGATCACCGTTCTTCTCCCTGACTTCGACAGTCGTCTCGGTATTGCTGACGCCCGGACCTTCCTGCATGCGGAAGAAAGGCTCGCCATCGATGAGCCGACTCTTATGGACCAATGGAAAAGAGCGTTCAGGCAACGCTCGCGCTATTGCCTCGTAGCGCTTTTCGATCTGCCGTGTAGGAAACAACGACTGATAGGCAGATCGGCTCTGAGGGTTGGCGGAAAACAACACCAGCCCTGCGGTGTGCCGATCAATGCGATGCAAAGGCACCAGATGCGGGTTATCGAGTCGACGGATCAGCCGTCGCAACAGGGTCTGTTCCACGTATTCACCCGCCGGAGTCACTGGCAGAAAATGCGGCTTGTCCGCCACGACCAGATGCTCATCCGCGTACAGGATCGACTCAACCACCGGGATCGGCTTTTCGTCCGGCACCTCACGGAAATAATGAATCCGCAAGCCTTCCTTGTAAGGCAGATCAAGGGCGATCGGCATGCCGTGACCGTCGAGGACACGACCGCGAGCGATTCTGTCCAGCCATTGTTCACGACCGATGGCGCTGAAGTGTTCGCACAGACAATCGAGTACGGTCTGCCACGGACCAGGTGGCAAGTAGAGCGTGCTGGCCTGGTTGTGTGCAGCAGAAAAAGTTGAAGTGGACATACGAAAGTTCTAACCCTCAATACAGGGCGGCATTATCCAACAGCGGCCGGAACGAACCTAGAAGAGAATCCTCAAGCCGGTATCTGCGTGCGCGCTGCCGCTTCTGTGAACTCCTTGAGCCAGCGCAGCACATCGACTGCCTCCCAGCGACCAGGGTCATAAAGCGCATACAACAAGCCCTGATAGCCCACGACATCCAGCTGCCGGTGATAACCCGCGCGCTGGAACAACGCTTCGATTTCGGCGAAACAGGTATTGAAATGCAGTTTATTGAAGGGAGTTTTTCCTTCTGTCACCAGACCATCCAGACGCAATTCGAGGACAGCCTCGCGCACCACGTCCGCCGACATCCGGTTCACGCTGTTCTTCAATTGTTCGACATTGACCACGATTCATCCCTCTCACACCCGGACTGCCTGGCCAAACCCGAGAACCAGGGACGACAAGGCAGGCATCACGAATAACTGTATGCGCATACAGTATCCGATCAGTACCGGTAAAGCCAAGGGGATCCATCGCAAAGTTCGACAGGCGGGAACACCACCACCGCAACCAGCGCTTAGCGCAGGAACGTCACTACCTGATCGGCACTGAACGGCCACCCCAGCTCAGCGCCAGTATCGACCCGCCGTAATACCGGAATACGCAGACTGTAAGCTTCGAACCATGTTTCGTCGTCCGCGATGTCCACCAGTTCCACCAGCAGACCGCGCTCGACAAATTCCATCAGCATGGCTTCTGCCACTTCACAGAGATGACACCCCAGGGTGCCGAACAGCTGACATTCAGGAAGCATGAGCGCTCAACCGAAAAAATTAAGTCATCATTCTAGGCCTGCCCCGAAAAGCCGTCGAGCCATTGAATGCTCTACCTTTGGGCCATAACGGCAACGGATCGCGGCAATACGCTGACGCACATCAGTCGCCTTCAATACCCATTGCGCGATGCTCACGGATTATTTGCCTCTACGCTTGAATGGCCAGCGTCCATCACCGGAGTTTTTGTGTTTGCCAATCTGTTGATCATCTTCGCCGCCTCCCTGGTGGTGATTGCGCTGTTCCAGCACCTGCGATTGCCGCCGGTGCTGGGCTACTTGTGCGTGGGGCTGATCGTCGGGCCAACGGCATTCAACTGGGTGAATGAAAGCGAAGAACTGCCGGACCTCGCTGAGTTGGGCGTGGTGTTTCTGCTGTTCTCCCTTGGGCTGGAGTTTTCCCTGTCGAAAATGCTCGCACTACGCCGAGTGGTGTTTGGGCTGGGCAGTCTGCAAGTGCTGTGTTCAGGGATGCTGCTGGGTGGTTTGCTGATGCTGCTCGGAATGCCGATCACGCCTGCGCTGTTACTCGGCGCCGGCTTGTCGCTGTCTTCCACGGCCATTGTCAGTAAAGAGCTGAGCAGTCTCGGCGAGATTTTCAGCAGCCACGGCCAGAATGCCATTGCCGTGTTGCTGTTCCAGGACGTCGTGGCGGTATTGCTGCTGACCCTGGTGCCGGTGTTCGCTGGCAGCAGCGACCAGGCCTGGTATTGGGCGCTGCCACTGACGCTGGGTAAAACCGTCGTGCTGTTTGTCGGCCTGTTGCTGGCCAGTCGCTGGTTGCTGCCGCGGCTATTCCATGAAGTGGCGGCTGCCCGCTCCCCGGAACTGTTCGTGCTACTGGCGCTGGTGATTGTTCTGCTGACGGCGTGGCTGACGCACCTGCTCGGTCTCTCCCCTGCCCTGGGTGCGTTTCTCGCCGGCATGCTGCTGGGGGAAAGCCACTACCGGCATCAGATCGAGGCCGACATCCGCCCGTTCCGCGACATTCTGCTCGGGTTGTTCTTCGTCAGTATCGGCATGCTGATCGACTTGCAGTTGTTCGCCAGCCACGGCCTGCTGATTCTCGGCCTGACCCTGGGGTTGTTGGTGCTCAAGGGCAGCGTCGTTGCGCTGCTGGTCAAATGGCGTGGCAGCGATGGCGAAACCGCCTGGCGCAGCGGCCTGGCATTGGCCCAGGGCGGCGAGTTCTGCTTTGCGCTGATGGCACTGATGCAGCAGAACAAATTGATGCCCGCGGATTTGGGCGGCCTGCTGCTGGCGGCGACCTTCTGTTCGATGCTCGTCACGCCGTTGCTGCTGCGCGCCGCGCCCCACATCGCCACACGCCTGCACCGCAAACCCAACGAAGAAGCGAAACTCGAGGAAATCAGCGCGCTCAATGCCGGGTTACACAACCATGTCGTTATATGTGGCTACGGTCGTGTAGGTCAGTCAATCGGACGCGCACTACGCAACGCGCAGCAACCCTACATCGCACTGGATTCTGATCCGGTGCGTGTCCACGAAGCCGCCCTTGGTGAAACCTGTGTGCATTATGGCGACTCACGTCGCGGTGAACTGCTGGTCGCGGTAGGGCTGGAGCGCGCCAGGCTGTTGGTGATCGCCGTGGATCAGACCGACATCGCGTTGCTGATCCTCAAGGAAGCTAGGCAGCTCAATGCGACCGTGCCGATTCTGGTGCGCACACGCGACGACAGCCAACTGGCCGAGTTGAAGGCCGCCGGCGCCAGCGAAGTCGTGCCTGAACTGCTGGAGTCGAGCCTGATGCTCGCCTCCCACGCGCTGATCATGCTGGGATTACCCGCGCATCAGGTACAGGAGCGGGCCGATCAGATTCGGCACGACCGCTATCGTCTGCTGCACGGTTTCTATCCAGGCGCTGACGACGAAGAGACCTAGTCCTGGCTCACAGCGCCAATCTTGTGCACGGACAAGTCAGCGCCGTAATACTCTTCTTCCTGACTCAGGCGCAAACCATGGAACGCCTTGATCGCGCCATACACGGCAAAGCCACCGGCCAGCGCCACGACCACCCCCAGCGCAGTGCCGATCAACTGACTGATCAGGCTCACGCCGCCCAGCCCACCCAACGCGCTTTGGCCGAAAATGCCGCAGGCGATTCCGCCCCAGACGCCACACAAACCATGCAACGGCCAAACCCCCAGCACATCGTCGATGCGCCATTTGACTTGAGCTGCAGTGAAGCACCAGACAAACAATGCGCCGGCGATGACGCCAGTGATCAGCGCGCCCACCGGGTGCATCAGATCGGAACCGGCACAGATCGCCACCAGTCCGGCCAGCGGGCCGTTATGCAGAAAGCCCGGGTCATTGCGCCCGACGATCAGCGCCGCCATGGTGCCGCCGACCATGGCCATCAGCGAGTTCACCGCCACCAGTCCGCTGACACCTTGCAGGGTTTGCGCGCTCATCACGTTGAAACCGAACCAGCCAACGATCAGGATCCACGACCCCAGCGCCAAAAAGGGAATGCTCGAGGGCGCGAACGCCACCAGTCGCCCTTCGCGATAACGACCATTGCGCGGCCCGAGCAACAACACCGCCGCCAGAGCCAGCCAGCCACCCATGGCATGGACCACCACCGAGCCGGCGAAATCATGGAAGCTGGCGCCAAAGTGCTCCAGCAACCAGGCTTGCAGGCCAAAGTTGCCGTTCCAGATCATGCCCTCGAAGAACGGATAGATGAACGCCACGATCAGTGCCGTCGCGCACAATTGCGGGACAAACCGGGCACGCTCGGCGATGCCGCCGGAAATGATCGCCGGAATCGCCGCAGCAAACGTCAGCAGAAAGAAAAACTTCACCAAGCCATAGCCATGATCAGCATTGATCACCGCCGCCGGCTGCATGAAGGTCACCCCATAGGAAATCCAATAGCCTATAAAGAAGTAGGCCAGGGTCGAAATGGCGAAGTCGCTGAGGATCTTCGACAAGGCATTGACCTGGTTCTTTTGCCGAACCGTGCCGACTTCAAGAAAGGCGAAACCGGCGTGCATCGCCAGCACCATGACCGCGCCGATCAGAATGAACAACGTATTGGAGCTATGGACCAGACTGTCCACAGCGCTTTGCAGATTTTCCATGGGGTTGGCAGACCTGAAGGCTAAAAAAGCACCAAAGCAGTTCGCGCAGACAATTCATGCACCAAGTTGCGACTTGCCGGGATCAACAGATTGATCCCGATGAGCCACTTTGGCGCACAAGGTTGGAACCTTTGCGCGAGTTTTCATTATTTGAGATAAGGTTTTGCTCGAATCCTGCCCGGCAACAGCGCAACGACGCAGGCAGACGCACCACGACGTAGCAAAAGTTGTACCAGTCATTTGTACTGAACCTTCGCGCAAGGCTCATACTCGAACGCTTCAGAAGCCACTTACGGAGATCCACCAATGGCCAGCATCAAGGCAAAGACTGCTCAAGAAATCCTGATGAATGATTTTCAGACTCTGGTCAGCGACACCGAACGCTTGCTGGAACACACCGCAACGTTGGCCGGCGATCAGGCTGATGAGTTGCGCGAGCAAATCCACGACAGTCTGCTGCGTGCGCGCGAAACCTTGAAATTGACCGAAGACTCCCTGCGCGAACGCAGCAAGGCTGCCGTTACCGCCACCGAAGACTATGTCCAGGCCAACCCATGGCAATCAGTCGGGATCGCGGCCGGCGTGGGTTTCCTGCTTGGCTTGCTGGCCACTCGGCGCTGATATGGCGATCGGCGAATCCGGCTCGTCCGCGACGGGCCCAAGCTCCTCACCGCGGCGCCTGGGTGCCGCTTTTCTTGGACTGTTGCACAGCCATGTCGAACTGTTCGGCATCGAATTGCAGGAACAAAAAGCCCGCACGGTAAGCCTGTTGCTGTTCGCAGGCCTGGCGCTGGTTTTTGCCTTGCTGTTGCTGGTGGGGCTGTCGACGCTGGTGTTGATCCTGTTTTGGGACACCTATCGCCTGGCGGCCATCATCGGGCTCTGTGTGTTCTACACACTGGCGGCCATTTTCTGTGCGATGCGCTTGAAAGCGGCGATTTTCGATGAATCCTCGCCCTTCCACGGCACTCTGGAAGAGTTGGCCAACGATCGGGAGCGTCTGCTGCCATGAGCCTGCCTGAACTGCCTCACAACAGCTCGCGCACTGAAATGCGCAAGGCGCTGATCCGCCTGCGCATGGAAATGCATCGTCAGGAAATCCGCCACGAATCCGCGCAACTGCTGCAACCCTTGCAGCGCGTGCGCGGGATGACGCAAAACCTGCAAGATGGCTTCGGCATCAAGCACGCCCCACTCTGGGGCGTGGCAGCCGTCACCTTACTGGGTTTTCTGACAGGTAAGGGCGCCAAGAGCGGTGGCGTCAGCAGCCTCACTCGACTGGTTCGTCTGGGCGCCACGCTGGGGCCATTGATCAAGCTGGTCATGCAAGGCTCTTCGCGTAACCACTAAAGCCGTTATCTGGCTGCATTCTTGCAACATCGGGATTGAACCTCTTTATCGAGGGGTTCAATCCTGCGTGCCTACCCGGTGAACAGGTTTAATCCAATAACAAGACCTGACCAAGGAGGCCTCGTGATCGACGGGCAACCGCTCGCCTGTTTTCAGCCGTTCATCGATACCGCCACCGGCCGTATCGCGGGTGTCGAGGCACTGGGAAGATTGCGCCAGGCCGACGGTCAACTGACCTCGGTGGGGCCGCTGTTCGCCGACCCGCGAACGCCCGCCATCGCCCTGCGTCGTCTGGATCGCCAGATCCGCGATAACGCGCTAAGCCGCCTGCATGAAGCGCCCTCGGACTGGTTTCTGAGCCTGAATATATCGCCACGCTGGATCAACCGCTTGCGGCAGGACCAGGCTCTACCGAGCCTCAAGCAATTGAGCAGGCACAATGTCGATCCGCAACGCATTGTCTTCGAGATCACCGAACTGGGGGGCGATATTCAGCGTCTGACCGAAGTTGTGGCACGCTACCGACAAGCCGGCGCGAGGATCGCCATCGATGATTTCGGTGCCGGATACTCTCAGCTTGATCGCGTACTTGCGCTGCAACCGGACATTCTCAAACTCGACATGCGCTTGTTCCAGGCCGCTGCGTTAGGTGGACCGAGCAGCGACGTGGTCAAGGCTCTGGCGCAAATGGCGGAGAAAACCGGTTGCTGGATCATCGCCGAAGGGGTGGAAACCGAGGCTCAACTGAGTTTTGCCCTGGAGTGTGGTTCACGCTACGTTCAGGGTTTTCTGTTCGCCCGGGCACAAGCCGGTTTCTTTGCCACGGACGCCTTTGTCGAGCGCTTCGCGCAACTGCGTCAGCGCTATGTTCAGCAGAAGCTGGCTGAGCGCGGTCGCCTGATGATCATGCGCCAGCAACTCAGCGAGCTGATGACCATCCTGCAAGCATGGGCTCAGGCCCGCGCGCCGCTCAGCGCCTTGCCACAACTGGATGCATTTCCCTGGCTGCTGCGCTTCTACCAATGCGACCGCCACGGCACGCAACTGACGCCTAACCTTGAATGGCGCAACAACGGTTGGGAGGCCGACAATCGCTACCTGGGCCACAACTGGTCATGGCGCCCCTACTTCTATCACCTGCTGGCAGAGGGTTGGGATGAGCGAAGACTGACGCTCTCCAATACTTACCGCGACGCCACCAGCAACCAGTATTGCCTCACCGCCGGGCAATTTTTCGACCACGGCGAGCGACTGCTGCTCATCGATATCGACGCCGCCGGGCTGTAGTTCCGCTTGCAGGCACATGCGCGAAACGGGAAGCTAGGGGATCAGTCACCTGACGGAGAGAACCAGCCTTGGATTGGCAAACCCTGCTTACCCGCGAACGCCTCGGAAAGCCTCTGCACAGCCCGGAAGAACTCGGCCGCAGTCCTTTCCACAAAGACCACGACCGGATCATTTTTTCGGGCGCGTTTCGCCGCCTCGGGCGTAAGACCCAGGTCCATCCGGTCACCAGCAACGATCATATCCACACGCGCCTGACCCACTCGCTGGAAGTCAGCTGCGTCGGCCGTTCGCTGGGCATGCGCGTCGGCGAAACCATCCGCAACGCCCTGCCTGACTGGTGCGAGCCCAGCGACCTGGGCATGGTGGTGCAATCGGCTTGCCTGGCCCATGACATCGGCAATCCGCCCTTCGGCCACTCCGGTGAAGACGCGATTCGCCACTGGTTCCAGCAAGCCGCCGGCCGTGGCTGGCTGGATGCAATGAGCGAAGTCGAACGCAATGATTTCCTCAATTTCGAAGGCAATGCCCAAGGCTTCCGGGTACTCACCCAGCTGGAATATCACCAGTTCGACGGCGGCACCCGGCTGACCTACGCCACGCTGGGTACTTATCTGAAGTATCCATGGACGGCAAAACACGCGGATTCACTGGGCTACAAGAAACACAAGTTCGGCTGCTATCAGAGCGAATTGCCGCTTCTGGAACAAATCGCCCATAAACTCGGCCTGCCGCAACTCGAGGAACAGCGTTGGGCGCGCCATCCGCTGGTGTATCTGATGGAGGCTGCCGATGACATCTGTTACGCGCTGATCGATCTGGAAGACGGTCTGGAAATGGAGTTGTTGGAGTACGCCGAAGTCGAATCCCTGTTGCTGGACCTTGTGGGTGACGATTTACCGGAAACCTATCGCCAGCTTGGGCCACTGGATTCGCGTCGGCGCAAACTGGCGATCCTGCGAGGCAAAGCCATTGAGCACCTGACCAACGCCGCAGCACGGGCCTTTGTCGAGCAACAGGACGCGTTGCTGGCCGGCACGCTGCCCGGTGATCTGGTGGAACACATGCACGGCCCTGCCAAGCGATGCGTACTGAATGCCAAGGACATGGCACGGAAGAAAATCTTCCAGGACAAGCGCAAGACCCTGCATGAAATCGGCGCCTACACCACGCTGGAAATCCTGCTCAACGCCTTCTGCGGCGCGGCACTGGAACAGCATAACGGTCGAACGCCGTCCTTCAAGAGTCGCCGAGTCCTCGACCTGTTGGGTAACAATGCGCCCGATCCTCACGGCCCATTGCACGCCTCGTTTCTACGGATGATTGACTTCATCGCCGGCATGACCGACAGCTATGCCAGTGAAATGGCGCTGGAGATGACCGGTCGTTCGAGCCACTGATGAGACCTGGGTGATCAGCCATTACGCCGCCTGTAATGGTTGATTTGCCTCTCAAACCTCAAGTGCACTCAACGTTCTCCGAATTCCCCTACAACCTGCGCTGAGCTAACTGATCGATTATTCGGTAACCTCGCGAAATAATCTCGCCTCCTTCAGCTCGACAGAAGAAGCGTGAATACTCCTATGTCCAAAGACGATCTGCGCATCTTGCTGGTGGAAGATCATCCCTTCCAACTCCGGGCAACTCAATACCTGCTTGAGAGTTACGGTTTCACCCAACTGACCACTACCGACAGTGCCGATGGCGCCTTGCAACAAATGCTCAAGGCGGTGCAACCATTTGATATTCTTTTGTGCGATCAATGTCTGCCCGACCTCTGCGGGCTTGATCTGGTCGAATTCGCCAGCCACCGGGGGATGATCAGACAGGCCATACTGTTAAGTAGCCTGACATCCGCCGAACTGGATGAACTTGAAAAAAAGGCCAACGAACACGGACTGCCATTACTGGGGTACTTGATCAAACCGCTGAAACAATCCGAATTTAGAAACTTGCTGACCTTGGCCTCACTGTAAAAAATCGCATACCAAACGCACTAAAAACTTAGCCAAAACACAACTCAAAACTTACAAACAAATACTTCCAACCTCTCGACTAACCATCAACAACCTTCACCCTTCTTCATAAAAAACCTAGTTGATACGTAGTCCCATTCTTCTTCAGCTGTAGGATTGTTCCTATATTGCCGCTGCAGGTCCGTCAGCTCATGCGACGCCTCAACTATCTGAGCTAAGGTGCGCGCTTTATTTGAGCTCGTATGGGATTTGATTATGAACTCCGTTTTTATTGTCGACGATCACCCGGTTATCCGCCTTGCCGTCAGAATGTTGCTTGAACATGAAGGTTACAAAGTCGTCGGCGAAACTGATAATGGGGTCGACGCCATGCAGATGGTTCGCGAATGCATGCCTGATCTGGTCATTCTCGACATCAGCATTCCCAAACTGGATGGGCTGGAAGTTCTCGCCCGTTTCAACGCAATGAGTACCCGCCTGAAAACATTGGTGTTAACAGCACAGTGCCCGACACTTTTCGGTATTCGCTGCATGCAATCCGGCGCATCGGGATATGTGTGTAAACAGGAAGATCTGAGTGAACTGGTCAGCGCTATAAAGGCCGTATTGTCAGGTTACAACTATTTCCCAAGTCAGGCCTTGAATCCTGTTCGCTGTGATGACGCGCGATTCGCCGACCTGGAACTGTTCAAGTCAGTCAATGACCGGGAACTGATGGTATTGCAACTCTTTGCCCAAGGCCGCACCAACAAGGAAATTGCCAAAGGCATGTTTCTGAGCAACAAGACTGTCAGCACTTATAAAAAACGCCTCATGCAGAAACTCAAAGCCAAATCCCTGGTTGAACTCATCGATATGGCAAAACGTAACGCGTTAGTGTGAGAAACAGGATGCCCAGTCGTATAAAGGATTATCTGACACTCATGGCCGCAGGATTATGCCTGACCGCCTCAGTGGCCGCTGCGCAGACCGTCAGCGAGAACTACACCCTGATGAGTCGCTCAATGGCCGGACACCAGGAAGTCCAACTGGATAACGCACAACGACAATGGATTGAGAATAAACAGGAACTGATCCTGGGCACGTCAGCCCCGGACTACCCCCCTTTCGACCTGACCATCAGTGGTCACGACTACGAAGGTTTTACCGCCGATTACGCGGGCATCCTCGGCAAAACAACCGGTTTGCCAATCAAGGTTCTGAGATTTTCGTCCCGGGAGGCCGCTATAGAGGCACTCGAAAACGGCGAGATCGATTTGCTGGGGACCGCCAATGGATTCGAAGCTCGCAACGCTGACATCGTACTTTCCACCCCCTATGCGGTGGACCAGCCGGTTCTGGTGACACGCGAAGGTGAAACCCGATCCTTGACCGATGGCCTGGCCGGTCTGCGCCTGAGCATGGTGTATCACTATTTGCCGCAGGAGGAGGTGAAGGCACTGTATCCGAGGGCGATCATCACGTCCTTCCCGTCCTACCAGAATGCGATCAATGCCGTTGCCTTCGACCAGGCTGACGTTTTTCTGGGTGACACCATTTCCACCCATTACATGATCAACAAGGGGTATCTGAACAACATCCGCATGGCCAATTTCGGCAAACACGAAGCCCACGGTTTCAGCTTTGCCGTGCACAAGGACAACCCGCCACTGCTCGGGATCATCAACGCAATACTCATGGCCATCCCCACCAACGAACGGGACAACATCGCCAAACGCTGGAGTGCCGGCAGTGACATGCTTCTCACCGATCAAAAACTGCAGCTCACCCACAATGAGGAACGCTGGCTGGCGCAACACCCGGTCGTGCGTGTGGTGGTCAATGAGGCTTTTGCACCGCTGACGTTTTTCGACAGTGATGGCAACTTTCGTGGGGTTAGCGCCGACTTGCTAGAACTGATCAGATTGCGCACCGGTTTGCGCTTCGACGTCCGTCGCAGCCGCAGTGATGACGAGATGATCGGGCAGATCAGGGACAATAAGGCCGACTTGATCGCCGCCCTGCTCCCCAGCGCCCAACGTGAATCGACGCTGAACTTCACCCGCCCCTATCTGCAAAACTCTTTTGTCCTGTTGACTCGCAAAGCCGCCGACAGTCCGACAAGCCTTACGCAGTTACAGGACAAACGCCTGGCAATCGCCCAAGGCAATCCCCTGGTGGATTACCTGCGCAGCGAGTTCCCGCGGATCAGGCTGATTGAAACCCCGGACACGTTTAGCGCCGTGGAGTTGCTGGCCGAGGGCAAGGCAGAAGGTGCGGTGAATTCACTGGTGATTGCCAACTACTTCATCTCATCGCAGCTCTTCGAGCACACCCTTCAAATCAGTACCACCATCGGCACCCGGCAGGCCGCGTTCTCCCTGGCCACCGGCCGAGATGCCAAAGAACTGAACGCCATCCTCAACAAGGCACTGCTGAGTATTGCTCCGGAAGAACTGGGCATCATCAACAGCCGTTGGCGCGGCTATTCGGCGTCCTCGCAAAGTACCTGGCGCAACTATCACCGACTGTTCTACCAAATCGTTATCGGTGCCGGGGTGCTACTGCTGATTTCCGCTGCCTGGAACGCTTACATGCGTCGCCAGATAAAGCAGCGTCAGGCAGCCGAGCGAGCGTTGAACGATCAATTCGAATTCATGCGATCACTGGTCAACGGGACGCCTCATCCCCTCTACGTCCGCGATCGTCAGGGACTGCTGCAAAGCTGCAACGACAGTTACCTGGAAGCCTTCTGTGCGAGACGTGAAGACGTCATCGGCAAAGGCGTCATACAAGGCAACATGAGCAATGCGTTCGAAGCCCGGGAGTACCAGGCCGATTACCAGCGCGTCGTGGTCGAGGGCATACCGCTGATTCTCGATCGCGCGCTGCATATCGGCGGCCGCAGACTGACGATTTACCACTGGATTCTTCCCTACCGTGATTCGAGCGGTGAAGTGCAAGGCATCATCGGCGGCTGGATCGACATCAGCGAACGGCGGCAACTGTTCGATGATCTGCGTTATGCCAAAGAGCGCGCCGATGAAGCCAACCGTGCCAAAACCACCTTTCTGGCGACCATGAGCCATGAGATCCGCACCCCGATGAATGCGGTCATCGGCATGCTCGAACTCACGCTGAAACGCATCGATCATGAGCACCCGGATCGCCCGGCCATCGATGTGGCGTACAACTCGGCGAAGGACCTCTTGGAGCTGATCGGGGACATTCTCGACATTGCACGGATTGAGTCTGGACAGCTAAGCCTGAGCCCTGAACGGGTCAATCCAAGTGAAATCGTGGCCTCTGTAGTGCGGGTCTTCGATGGACTGGCACGCCAGAAAAACCTCCGGCTGCTGGTGGAGTTCCGCCCTGCCAAGCCGGAGTTTGATGTCCTGCTGGACCCGATGCGCTTCAAGCAGGTCTTGTCCAATCTGGTCAGCAATGCCATCAAGTTCACGGAGCGCGGCCAAATCAGGATCATCGTCGACCTGCACCCAACCGCCGAACCTGAGCGGGTCTGGATGCTGTTGCAGGTTCACGACAGCGGCATAGGGATCAGTGAACAGGATCAGCGGCGGTTGTTCGAACCTTTCGCTCAGGCCGATCACTCCGGGCAGTCAGCCAGAGGTGGGGCGGGGCTTGGGCTGGTGATCAGCCGCAGCCTGTGCGAAATGATGGGCGGCAGCCTGCAATTGAGCAGCCAGCCGGGTGTCGGCACTCACGTCGAGGTGTCGTTGCACCTGGCGACACTGCCACTCGTAGAGATGCCGGAGACTGCTGAAGCGCAAATCCGCACCACGACGACCCCGTTGAATGTTCTGGTGGTCGACGATCACCCCGCCAATCGCTTGCTCATGTGCCAGCAACTGGCGTTTCTTGGCCACCGATTCAGCGTCGCACCGGATGGCCAGGCGGGACTTCAGGCATGGGCAGCCGAGCCGTTCGATCTGGTAATTGTCGATTGCAACATGCCGATCATGAACGGATACGAACTGGCCCGCGCCATTCGCCAACACGAACAAAAAACGCACCGCCCGCCCTGTACCGTGCTGGGTTTTACCGCCAACGCACAACCGGAAGAAATACAACGCTGCAAACAAGCCGGGATGGACGACTGCCTGTTCAAGCCCCTTACCCTGACAGCCTTGAGTCAGTGGTTTGAAGGCATCGGGCCAACCGTTCGCGATCCCGCATTCAGCCTGCAAGGACTGCGTCTTTTGACCGGCGGAGATCCGGTATTGGACCAGCGACTGTTGACCGAACTGTTGAACAGCAACCGTCTGGACCGACAAGAACTGCTGGCGCTGTCCCCCTCCAAAGAACCTCAGCCCTTTCTCGACGTCGCCCACAAAATCAAGGGCGCCGCCCGAATCGTCCAGGCCTCCCGGGTGATCGACAGCTGCGAGGCGCTGGAAAAGGCCTGCCATGAAGTGTTTCGTCACGAAGAAGTGGCCGATTGCAGCAAGGCTATAGAGCGCGCCATGCTCGAATTGGAGCAAGCATTGCAGCAACAGATCGGCCAAAACGGCAAAAGCAGAATGACAGAGCCTTAACTATGCTTGGACGCTGAGCAGTGTGTTAACCATCATGGAGAGACCTGCAATGCACAGCCCACTGCGCCCGGATCAACGGCGGTTTCCCCTGCACGTCCATATCAGCGTGATGTTCACTTTCCTGCTGTTGCTGACTGGCGTGGTGCTGGGCCTTTTCAACTACCAGCAAACCACGCAGATCATTCTTTCCAGCAGTGAAAAGCTCTTCAACCGCATCGAGCAGGACGTCCGTCTCGACCTGCACGCCACTTATGAACCGATTCGCCATCTGCTGTCCCTGCTGGCGGAATACCCGGCGACCCAGGCACCTGACCTGGAGCAACGCCTGGCGCTACTCAAACCCTTCAGCCAGTCACTCAAGGACAACCCCGACCTGGCCTCGTTGTATCTGGGCTATGGCAACGGTGATTTCTTCATGGTTCGGCCCTTGCGAACCCCCGACCTGAAAACGCTCCTCAAGGCACCGGATACCGCGGCTTATCAGGTGTGGAGCATTGAACGAACAGGCAACAGCGGTCAGGTCCGCTCCCAATCATTGTTTTTCGATCAGGATCTGGCCCTCATCAGCCGCCAGGACACCCCCGACGAAACCTACGATCCGCGAACCCGCGCCTGGTATGCCAACGCCCGCGGCGACAGCGATCAGATCACCACCGAACCCTACATCTTTTTCTCCACCCACAATGTCGGCACTACCCTGGCCCGGCGCAGTGGCAAACAGGCTGTCATGGGTGCCGACCTGACCCTGGCGGAACTCTCCGCAACCCTGGCCAAACATGTCGTGACGCCCAGTACCGAAATCGTGCTGTTCGATGCCGAAGGGAATGCCATCGCGTATCCCGACAGCAGCAAACTGATCATCGACGATCAGACTGCCCGCCTGATCAAAGCCGCTGACCTCAGCCCCAGCCTCGGCGCATTGCTCAACAATTCCGCCGCAGGTAATCGCCTGGATGTCGCCGGTCGTCAATGGATCGTTGCCCGCAGCCGCATGCAGGAAGGCGGCCCCCAGGGGCTGCAACTGGCGCTGCTGGTGCCGGAAGATGAGTTACTCGTCGATGCCTACCGCATGCGCTGGCAAGGCGCGCTGATTACCCTGGCCACGTTGTTGCTGTGCCTGCCGCTGGGCTGGCTGACCTCGCGGATTCTGGTCAAGCCCCTGCGCGCGCTGGTACGGGAGGCCGATGCGGTTCGCAGTTTTGATTTCAACTTTCCGGCCTCACGTCGCTCTCCCGTCCTCGAAGTCGACCAACTGAGGGTGTCGATGACGCGCATGAAAGACACCCTGGCGAGTTTTTTCCAGATCACCGACAGCCTGAGCGCCGAGACCCGCTTCGCCCCCTTGCTCGAACGGGTGTTGTTTGAAACCGTGAAAATCGGCCAGGCCCAGGCCGGTCTGATCTACCTGCGCGAAAGTGATGGCGATCGCATGGAGCCCCATGGTCTGGTCGTCAACGGCACCTCACAGGCATTGCCGTCATTTGATCTTCGAGGACACGAACTCCAGGCGCCGCAAAGCCCTGCTTGGCTACAACAGCTGTCGAATGCCGACAACGTCGTCACCACGCTGGGTTTTGAACAGGCCGGGGATTTGCAGAAGGTGTTGCTTGCGCTGGAGTGTCCCCGCGTTCACCTGATCGGCATTCGGCTGCACAATCGTCATAACGAAACCGTGGGCCTGCTGATCCTGCTGTTGGCCGATACCGGCAACCAGAGCGATCTGGAAAAACTTCGTCCGGACCGCATCGCGTTTCTCCAGGCCGTGTCCGGCGCGGCCGCCGTGAGTATTGAAAGCCAGCGTCTGCAAGATAAACAAAAACAACTGCTGGATTCCTTCATTCGACTGCTGGCGGGTGCGATTGACGCCAAAAGCCCCTACACCGGCGGTCACTGCCAGCGAGTGCCCGCGCTGACCCTGATGCTAGCCCAAGCTGCCGCGGCCAGCCAGGACCCGGCCTTCAGTGGCTATCAACCCACCGACGATGAATGGGAAGCGCTGCACATCGCCGCCTGGCTGCACGACTGCGGCAAGGTCACCACTCCGGAATATGTGGTCGATAAAGCCACGAAGCTGGAAACGCTTAACGACCGTATCCACGAAATCCGCACCCGCTTCGAAGTGCTGAAGCGCGATGCCTGGATCAGCTATTGGCAAGCCATGGCCCTGGGCAGTGACGAACAGCAACTGGCCGAACTGCGCAACGCCACGTTGGCGGGACTGGACGATGATTTCGCGTTCGTTGCCCGCTGCAACCTGGGTGGCGAGGCGATGGCCGAGTCCGACCTGCAACGCCTGCGCAGCATCGCCCAACGCACCTGGACCCGAACGCTGGATGACCGGCTGGGCGTTTCCTGGGAAGAGAACCGGCGTCAGGCGCAAACCCCGGCACCGACACTACCAGTCAGCGAGCCATTGCTGGCGGACAAACCCGAGCACCTGTTCGAACGGCCCGAAGCCGAACTGATTCCGGAGGATAATCCGTGGGGGTTCAAGCTCGATGTACCGCCCCACAAGTACAACCGGGGCGAGCTCTACAACCTGAGTGTTGCCCGAGGCACCCTGACCCGCGAGGAGCGATACATCATCAATCACCACATGGTGCAGACGATTCTGATGCTCAGCCACCTGCCCTTCCCCGGCCACCTCGGCAACGTCGCGGAAATCGCCGGCGGCCACCACGAGAAAATGGACGGCACCGGGTATCCCAAGCAGTTGAAGCGCGAAGAAATGAGCCTGCCGGCGCGGATGATGGCGATTGCCGATATTTTCGAAGCACTGACCGCCGCCGATCGCCCCTACAAGAAAGCCAAGTCTTTGAGCGAAGCGCTGGGCATCATGGCCACGATGTGCCGGGATGCCCACATCGATCCTGAGTTGTTCGGGCTGTTCATCAACGCGCAAATCTACGTGCAGTACGCCGATCGATTCCTCGATCCCCAACAGATCGATGCGGTTGATCCGACAAGCCTGCTGGTCAAGGCAGGCTTGAGGGCATGATCAGCAGTCGGTCAGGCGCAGGAAAATCGCCGCCAACTGCTCGATACCGGCCTGATCTTCAGCGGTAAAACGCGCCAGTTTCGGGCTATCGAGGTCCAGCACGCCGATCAGACGACCGTCTTTGACCAGTGGCACGACCAGCTCGCTGTTCGACGCGCTGTCGCAAGCGATGTGTCCGGGGAACGCGTGCACGTCCTCGACCAACTGGGTCTGCAAGGTGGCCGCCGCCGCTCCGCATACACCCCGGCCGAACGGAATCCGCACGCAGGCGATCTGCCCTTGAAACGGGCCAAGCACCAATTCTTCGTTGCGATTGAGGTAGAACCCGGCCCAGTTCAGGTCATCGAGCTGGTTGTACAGAAACGCCGAGAACTGCGCGGCGTTGGCAATGAAATCCCGCTCGTCCGCCAGCAATGACTCCAATTGCGCCCACAACATGCCATAGCCTTCGAGACCCTGGCCGCTCTTTTGTAAATCAATCATGCCTTGTGCTCCAACAGCTTCAGCCCGACCCAATAGCGGGCAAATTGATACGCGCAACGTCCGTTGCGATTACCCCGGCCCGTGGCCCAGCGCACCGCGAGGATGTCCAGTGCTTCGTCTCGCTGCCACTTAAGGCCCGCCTTGTCGGCCAGTTGACCGATCCAGTGTTCGACGACGTTGAGAAAGTGTTCCTGGGTAAACGGATAGAACGACAGCCACAATCCAAAACGGTCCGACAGTGCAATCTTGTCTTCAACCGCCTCGCTGGGATGGAGTTCGCCGTCAACGCGTTTCCAGTTTTCGTTATCGCTTTCCTTTTCCGGTACCAGATGGCGACGGTTGGACGTGGCGTACAACAAAACGTTATCCGGGGCCTGTTCGAGAGAGCCGTCGAGCACGCTCTTGAGCACCCGGTAATCACCCTCGCCCGACTCGAACGACAGGTCATCGCAGAACAGCACGAAACGCTGGGGCAGCTTGGCGATCTGTTCGACCACGCGCGGCAAGTCCGCCAGGTGATCGCGTTCGATCTCGATCAGCCGCAGACCGGCCTTTGCGTGTTCGGCCAGCAAGGCGCGCACCAGCGACGATTTACCGGTGCCGCGCGCCCCCCAGAGCAATGCGTGGTTGGCCGGCATGCCATCGAGGAACTGTTGGGTATTTCGCCCCAGTTGCTCCAGTTGCCGGTCGACACCGATCAGGTCGGACAAACGCATGTCGAGGCTGACTTCCAGCGGCAACAGAAACCCGCTGCGCCCCTCGCGCTGCCAGCGCGCGGCAAGGCAATGATTCCAGTCGATAGCTTGCCGAGGCGCAGGCAGCAGCGGTTCGATACGGGCCAAAACGGCATCGGCGCGTTCAAGAAAAGCATTTAATCGGGAATCCACGTCTTCTCCTCGGGCTCGTTCACAGTAATGATGGCGATACAGCGACTAAACACAGCGTTCGGTGTCAGGCTCATCCCTTTGCCCAAGGGCTCGCGAGAACATCGGTATCCATGCATGATCGACTATGCTTGAGCAGCGAAGGGAAACGGAAGTGGTTCGACACCCCATGGATATCAAGTTCACCAACCGGCTGTCCTACAAGCAAGCCAGGCTTACTGTGCTGGTCGGTTTCATTCTGGGCACGCTGCTCAGTCTGCTGCAAATTGGCATCGATTATGCCAGTGAAGACGCCTCCATCAACCGCGAAATCCTGTCTTTGCTGGAAATCAGCCACAACCCCGCGTCCCGCATTGCCTACAACATCGACGCCGAACTCGCTCAGGAACTGACCCAGGGCCTGTTGCGCTCGCCCGCGATCATCGGCGCGCAGTTGATCGATAACAACGGTACCGTGCTCGCCAGCGTCAAACGCCCGGGCTTGCAAAGCGGTTATCGGGTGATCAGCGACTTCCTGTTCGGCGCCAACCGGCAGTTCGAAGACCGTCTCTACCTGGATCACTTGCCGACCGAATCCCTCGGCACCCTGAGCCTGGACGTCGACACCTATTCATTCGGCAACCGGTTCCTGCGTCGGGCCGAGGTGACCCTGCTCAATGGCTTCGCTCGCAGCCTGCTGCTGACCGGCATCCTGCTGGCGCTGTTTTATGTGATGCTGACCAAGCCATTGGTACGGGTCATCCGTGAACTCAGCGGCCGCGACCCGCGAGGCGTGGAGCCGACGTCACTGGAATGTCCGACGGGCCATGAAAACGATGAAATTGGAGTATTGGTCAAGGTTGCCAATCAACAATTCGAAAACATCGCCACCGAAATCCAGCAGCGACGCAACGCCGAAAACCGCCTCACCGACTACCTTGGGCAGCTGGAGAACATCGTCTCGGCCCGCACGGCGGAACTCAAGGCGATCAACTCGCGGCTCAGCCAATCCAATCAGGAGCTGGAAGTCGCCCGCAGCACCGCTTTGGACATGGCCGAAGCGCGCTCGGTGTTCCTGGCCAACATGAGCCACGAGATCCGCACGCCGCTCAATGGCCTGCTGGGGATGATCGCGCTTTCCCTGGACGGCCCGCTCAATGCCGAACAACAGCAACAGCTGTCCATCGCCCATGACTCGGGCAAAGTACTGGTGGAACTGCTCAACGATATTCTCGATCTGTCGAAGTTCGATGCTGGTCAACTCGAGCTCGAACATATTCCGTTCGACCTTGGCTCGCTGATCGAGGACACCGCCAACCTGCTATCGCAAAACGCCGCGCCGAGTGTCGAGCTGAGCTGCCTGATCGACCCGCACTTTCCGGCCCTGGTGCTTGGGGATCCGACCCGGGTGCGACAAATCGTCAGCAACTTGCTGTCCAACGCCCTCAAGTTCACCCGTTTCGGTCGGGTCGATGTGCGCCTGTCGACGTTCGGGGACGGCGTCAGAATCGAAGTCTGCGACACCGGCATCGGTATCGCCCAGGACGCCCAGGTCAAGATCTTCCAGCCCTTCACGCAAGCGGGTGCCGGCATTACCCGGCAATTCGGCGGGACCGGGTTGGGCCTGGCACTGACCTACAACCTTTGCGAAGCCATGCAAGGGCGCCTCACCATCAGCTCGGAAGCAGGCTTCGGCAGCCTGTTCTGTGCGGATCTGCCGCTGCCCAGCCACACCCGCGCCCTTCCCCCGGCCTCATTACAGGGCAAGGTCATCGCCATCACCAGCGCCAGCAGCGGTCTGGCAGAACTGTTGAGCAGTGTGTTGCCCGGCTGGGGGCTCGACTATGAGCAGCGCTCGATCGATGACTCGTTGCGGGGTCTGAACCCGGATGTACTGATTACCGATTGCCCCGAATGCCTGTTTGGCCTGCGCCCTTCGTGTAAAGCGCCCATTCTGCTGGTCACCGCTTACGGCAGTTTCATGCCCAGCGAAGAAGCCCTCGCCCTCGCCCCCTTACATCAACAGGCGCGGCCTCTGGCACGCAACGCGCTGTACCAGACGCTGCGGCGAGTCCTGCAGCCGGAACTCAGCACGATCAATGGTGCCCGACTCGACACCCTCTCCCCACAACGGCGCGGACGCGTGCTGCTGGTGGAGGACAATCCGGTCAACCAATTGGTGGCCAAGGGGATGCTCGGAAAACTCGGTTGCGAGGTGATTGTCGCCGGTCACGGTGGCGAGGCGCTGGATCAGTTGGAGCAGAGCGAATTCGATCTGGTGCTGATGGACTGCAACATGCCGGTGATGGACGGCTACGAGGCCAGTCGGCAAATCCGTCGCAGCGGACGCTGGCCACAGCTGCCCATCGTCGCCCTGACCGCCAACGCCATGTCCGAAGAGCGCGAACGCTGTCGTGCGGCAGGCATGAGCGATTACCTGGCAAAACCCTTCCGCCGGGAAGAGTTGGCGGCCCTGCTGGACTTGTGGGTCCCTACTACGACAGTGCTTTGATTTGCCCCAAAAGGTGATCAAGACCCTCGCGCAGGTCATTCAGGCGATCCAGATCCACACCGCTGTCGCATAACAGGCGGGCCTTGAGCGGCCCGACCTGATCACGCAAAGCCTTGCCGCTTGGCGACAGGCTCAAGTGCACTTCACGCTCGTCCCGCACCGAGCGCTGACGCTGAACCAGTTGCAGTTGCTCAAGACGCTTGAGCAACGGCGTCAGCGTGCCGGAATCCAGCGCCAGGCGTTCGCCCAACGCCTTGACCGTCGGCTGCTCGGGGGCTGCCTCCTGCCATTCCCACAACACCAGCATCGCCAGGTATTGCGGGTAGGTCAGGCCGAGCTGATCGAGCATCGGCTTGTAGGCGCGGATCACCGCCCGGGAAGCGGCGTACAGCTTGAAGCACAGTTGACTGTCAAGCTTCAGGGAATCGACTGACAAGGTGTTCATTTGAGCAGGGCTTCGATCTCGCGGGTCAGGTCCTGCGGCTTGGTCGCGGGGGCGAAGCGCTTGACCAACTTGCCATCCTTGCCGATCAGAAACTTGGTGAAGTTCCACTTGATGCCCTGGGAACCCAGCACACCCGGCGCGCGTTTTTTCAGTTGAACGAACAGCGGGTGGGCGCCAGCGCCATTGACTTCAATCTTTTTGAACAGCGGAAAACTGACGCCGAAGTTCAACTCGCAGAACTCGGAAATCGCCCCTTCGTTGCCCGGCTCTTGCTTGCCGAACTGGTTACACGGAAAGCCCAGCACCACCAGGCCTTGATCCTTGTAGGTCTGCCACAACTCTTCAAGGCCTTTGTACTGCGGGGTGAAGCCGCATTTGCTCGCGGTATTGACCACCAACACGGCCTTGCCGGCGTAATCCGCCAGGGTCTTTTGCTCACCCTTGATGGTGGTGCAAGGGATGCTCAGCAGGTTGTCGCTCATGGTTCGGACTCTGAATGAGGGAAGATGAGACAAACATAGCGAGCAATTGAATTGTGTGCAATTTAAATTGTTAAACACTGATCCCCTGTAGGAGCTGCCGAA
>NZ_LACH01000030.1:32938-41849 GCF_000968015.1 Pseudomonas fluorescens | reverse complement strand
GTCCATACATAGCAGCTGGCGAAGCCTGCGTTCGGCTGCGTAGCAGTCGTAAATCCTGCCACATCAATCGTCCTGAAACACCGCGATGGATCGTCTAGCGACTGCTTCGTCCGAACGCGGCCCGAACCGAACGCAGGCTTCGCCAGCTGCTACACGGATCGAGGTAAGCGGATAACGGCGGTCAATCCACCTCCCGGAGTTTCTTCCAGGCTCAACTGCCCACCCAGGCGTTCGGCCGCCTCGCGGGCGATGGTCATGCCCAGTCCGACGCCACCGGAGTTGCGGTTGCGCGATCCTTCCAGACGAAAGAACGGCTCGAACACGGCTTCACGTTTATCCGCCGCAATACCCGGCCCATGGTCGATGACCCGGATCACCAGGATTTCGCGCGTATCTTCAAGCGTAATCATGGCCTGCCCGGCATAACGCAGGGCATTGTCCAGCAGGTTGTTGATGCACGAACGCAAGGCCATCGGCTGCACTTGCAGCGGCGCGCAGTGGCCGCTGGTGAGCACATCGGCGCCCTGGTCCTGGGCGTTTTCACTGAGGGATTCGACCAGCGCCTGCACGTCCATCCACTGCAGGACCTCACTGGTGCGCTGCTCATGCAGGTAAGTGAGCGTGGCGTCGAGCATGCCGATCATGTCGTCCAGATCCTGACGCATCTGGCCTTGCAGTTTTTCGTCGTCGATCTGCTCCAGTCGCAGCTTGAGCCGCGACAGCGGCGTGCGCAGGTCGTGGGAGACGGCGCCAAGCATCCGCGAGCGTTGCTGAACTTGTTCACGAATGCGTTGCTGCATCTTGTTGAAGGTGTGCGCCGCTTGCCGGGCTTCCCGTGGGCCGGACTCATCCAGAGGCGGGCTGTCGAGGTTTTCGCTCAGTCGCTCGGCGGCATCGCTCAGGCGTTGGATCGGCCGGCTCAGCAGTTTGGCGCCGTACCAGGCGGCGATGATCAGCGAGACCAGTTGAAAGGTCAGCGGCACCAAGGGGCCGCCGAACCACGGCCGCGGTGGCCGATTTCCGAAGCGCGGGTCCATCGGCGGGTGCTGTCCGTCGAAGTTTTCGGAAAACCCCGGCGGCGGAGGGGGCGGCGGCGGGCCGTAATAGTGAAACCAGAAAAACGCCAACAAGTGCGCCAGGATGATCGCCACCAGCAGCATGCCAAACAGGCGGCCGAAGAGCGTATCGAAGCGCGCACGCATCAGCCGATGTCTCGGGCGTCGAACAGATAACCCTCACCGCGAACGGTTTTGATCAGCTGCGGGGCTTTGGGGTCATCACCGAGTTTCTGGCGCAGACGCGAGACCAGCAAGTCGATGCTGCGATCAAAGGCTTCGATCGAGCGACCGCGAGCGGCGTCCAGCAGTTGTTCGCGGCTGAGTACCCGGCGCGGACGTTCGATGAACACCCAGAGCAAGCGGAACTCGGCGTTGGACAGCGGCACCACCAGGCCATCGGCAGCGATCAATTGGCGCAGCACACTGTTCAGGCGCCAGTTGTCGAAACGGATGTTCGCCCGTTGTTCAGTGCGATCGTCGCGTACCCGGCGCAGGATCGTCTGGATGCGCGCCACCAACTCTCGCGGCTCGAACGGCTTGGCCATGTAGTCGTCGGCGCCCAGCTCCAGGCCGATGATCCGGTCGGTTGGTTCGCAGCGGGCAGTGAGCATCAGAATCGGGATATCCGATTCGGCGCGTAGCCAGCGGCACAGCGACAAACCGTCTTCGCCGGGCAGCATCAGGTCGAGCACCACCACGTCGTAATGCTCCGCTTGCAGCGCCAGGCGCATCGCGGCGCCATCGGTGACGCCGCTGGCGTGAATGTTGAACCGGGCCAGATAGTCGATCATCAGTTCGCGGATCGGGACGTCATCGTCGACGATCAGGGCGCGAATGCTCCAGCGTTTGTCGTCGCCGGGCGCTTTTTGATCGTCGTTCACAGGTGCGTGGAGGTTGTGCATGCGTGCGTTCATCTGCCAGGTAGGCTGCCAACCACAAAGATGGGCTGCGAGGTTGTGGTTTCAGCATAGGCGTCCGGCCCGGAGGCGGGAAGTGCTGTAGGACGTGTTGCGGCTGCCGAAGGTAACGTTGAAGGGTGTTGCAGGCGTGTCATGTGTGTATCCGACTCGACACAATGTGTGCAAGGGCTAGTCTTGCTTGAACCGCCTCGACGAATTACCGATCATCGGGTCCCGCAGAGGCGCTGGTTCCGCTACAATGCGCGCCGATTTCGACCTGCCTGAGAGCCCACTCATGTCCGCCTGCCAGACTCCTATCATCGTCGCCCTGGATTTCCCCACCCGTGACGCCGCACTGAAGCTGGCCGATCAGTTGGACCCGAAGCTGTGCCGGGTCAAAGTCGGTAAAGAACTGTTCACCAGCTGCGCTTCGGAAATCGTTGGCACCTTGCGTGACAAGGGTTTCGAAGTGTTCCTGGACCTCAAGTTCCATGACATCCCGAACACCACCGCCATGGCCGTCAAGGCGGCGGCTGAGATGGGCGTGTGGATGGTCAATGTGCACTGCTCCGGTGGTTTGCGCATGATGGCCGCGTGCCGCGAAGTGCTCGACCAGCGCACTGGTCCGAAACCACTGCTGATCGGCGTGACCGTGCTGACCAGCATGGAGCGTGAGGATCTGGCGGGTATCGGTCTGGATATCGAGCCGCAGGAGCAAGTGTTGCGCCTGGCCGCGTTGGCGGAAAAAGCCGGGATGGACGGTCTGGTGTGCTCGGCCCTGGAAGCCCAGGCCCTGAAATCGGCGCACCCGTCGTTGCAACTGGTGACCCCGGGGATTCGTCCGGCGGGCAGCGCCCAGGACGATCAGCGCCGCATTCTGACCCCGCGTCAGGCGCTGGATGCCGGTTCTGACTATTTGGTGATTGGTCGTCCGATCAGCCAGGCGGCGGACCCGGCCAAGGCGTTGGCCGCCGTAGTCGCTGAACTCGCCTGACCAAACACTGAAGACCAAAATGTAGGAGTGAGCCTGCTCGCGATAGCGGTGTATCAGTCAACATAGATGTCGACGGATACACCGCTATCGCGAGCAGGCTCACTCCTACAGTTGTTTTTTGTGGTGTCTGAAATACCGGGTTAAACCTTCAACACCAACTTCCCGAAATTCTCGCCGCTGAACAACTTCATCAGCGTCTCCGGGAACGTCTCCAGTCCTTCAACAATGTCTTCCTTGCTCTTGAGCTGCCCCTTGGCCATCCAGCCGGCCATTTCCTGTCCGGCGGCGGCGAACTGCGCGGCATAGTCCATCACCACAAAACCTTCCATTCGTGCGCGGTTGACCAGCAGCGCCAGGTAATTGGCCGGGCCCTTGACCGCTTCCTTGTTGTTGTACTGGCTGATGGCGCCACAGATCACCACCCGCGCCTTCATGGCCAGGCGACTCAACACCGCGTCGAGGATATCGCCGCCGACGTTATCGAAATACACATCGACCCCTTTCGGGCATTCGCGCTTGAGGCCGGCGTGGACGTCTTCGTTTTTGTAATCGATGGCACCGTCAAAACCCAGTTCGTCGATCAGGAACTGGCACTTGTCCGCGCCCCCGGCAATGCCGATCACGCGGCACCCTTTGATCTTGGCGATCTGTCCGGCAATGCTGCCCACCGCACCCGCAGCGCCCGACAGCACCACGGTGTCGCCAGCCTTTGGCGCGCCGACATCGAGCAGGGCGAAATAAGCGGTCATCCCGGTCATGCCCAGCGCCGACAGATAGCGCGGCAGAGGCGCCAGTTTCGGATCGACCTTGTAGAAACCTCGTGGCTCGCCGAGGAAGTAATCCTGCACACCCAAGGCACCGTTGACGTAGTCCCCGACCGCGAAGCCCGGATTATTTGAGGCAACGACTTTGCCTACGCCCAATGCGCGCATCACTTCGCCGATACCGACCGGCGGGATGTAGGACTTGCCCTCGTTCATCCAGCCACGCATGGCCGGGTCCAGGGACAGGTATTCGTTTTTGACCAGGATCTGACCCGCAGCCGGTTCGCCGACCGGCACTTCTTGATAGGTGAAGGTCTCGCGGGTCGCCGCGCCCACCGGACGTTTGGCGAGCAGGAACTGGCGATTGGTCTGGGTAGTCATGACAGGCACTCAAGATGAATGAAGACTTGTTGATAGACCTTCATGGTCGATGCTGCAAGTTTGGCTGATGCGGCGAATGCATATCGATCCAGTGCAGTGATAGTCACACCGGCGGTTTTATCACTGTCATTCATGGGCACCCAACCGGCCTTCTGATAGTGCTGCCGTGCCGCAGGCCCTTGTGGCTAGATTGCGAACACGCGATCCCCGCATCTTCTCTTCGAGGACATAACAATGAGCATGACGTTTTCTGGCCAGGTCGCCGTTGTAACGGGCGCCGCCAATGGCATTGGCCGCGCGACCGCCCAGGCGTTCGCCGCTGAAGGCTTGAAAGTGGTAGTGGCCGACCTGGACGCGGCGGGTGGTGAGGGCACGGTGGCGCTGATTCGTACCGCTGGCGGTGAAGCCACCTTCGTGCGCTGCAACGTCACGCTGGAAAGCGATGTAAAAAATCTGATGGACGAGGTGGTCAATACCTACGGCCGTCTCGACTATGCCTTCAACAATGCCGGCATCGAGATCGAGAAAGGCAAACTGGCCGAAGGCACGGTCGACGAGTTCGACGCGATCATGGGCGTCAACGTCAAAGGCGTCTGGTTGTGCATGAAATACCAGTTGCCATTACTGCTGGCCCAGGGCGGCGGTGCAATCGTCAACACCGCATCGGTAGCCGGTCTCGGGGCTGCGCCGAAGATGAGTATTTACGCGGCGTCGAAACATGCGGTGATCGGCCTGACCAAATCGGCGGCCATCGAATACGCCAAGAAAAAGATTCGGGTGAACGCGGTGTGTCCGGCGGTGATCGACACCGACATGTTCCGCCGTGCCTATGAAGCCGACCCGAAGAAAGGCGAGTTCGCCAATGCCATGCACCCGGTCGGGCGCATCGGCAAGGTCGAGGAAATCGCCAGTGCGGTGTTGTACCTGTGCAGCGACGGCGCGGCATTCACCACGGGGCATTCGCTGGCGGTGGACGGTGGCGTCACGGCGTTCTGAACCAGGCACTGCAACGTAGGAAAAAACCCGCATTTGTGCGGGTTTTTTTTCGGTTCCTTAAAGGTGCCTGACAATGTGTTTCAAATGGTTAGAACCGACGGTTTTAGCGGCGTTGTCGCACAGCTGATTGACCACTCCTGTGATTAACTGTTTCCCGCAAAACGGACAGGAGTTTGCTTGCTCATGGAGTTGAGAATCGATCGACAGGCATTGGTGCCGGTCGTACAGCAAATCGTCGACGCGCTAGCCTGCTGGCTTTGCCGTGGCGAGGTGCCGCCGGGGACGCGTTTGCCTTCCGTGCGGCAAATCGCCCGGATCAATTTGCTCAGTCAGTCCAGCGTCGTTGAGGCCTGTGAGCGTCTGGTGGCTCAAGGGGTGCTGGCGTCGCGTCATGGCGCCGGTTTCATTGTCGCCATGCCAGCGCTGGCCGCTCAGGGGCAACAGGATTGCCCCTGGTTCGAGGGGGCAGAAAAAAAGAAGCAGGGCGGCACTTCGGGCGAACTCAAACTGGGGTGTGGCGGGCTACCCGAGAGTTGGCGCGAAACTGACGACCTGAGCTACGCGATCCGCCAGGTCAGCCGCACCGACATGGCCGGCCTGTTCAACTACAGCACGCCGCTGGGCCTGCCAGCCTTGCGCCAGCAGATCCACAAGCGCCTGAAACAACTCGATATCCTGGTGGAGGAAAGCCGGATCCTGACAACGGCGGGGGCCAGTCAGGGGCTGGACCTGATCGTGCGGACCTTGTTCAAGCCGGGTGATTGCGTGGTGGTGGAGAACCCCGGTTATTCATTGCTGTTCGATTTGCTCAGGCTGCACGGTGTCAGCATGATCGAGGTACCGCGAACCCCGCACGGACCGGACATTGAAGCGCTTGAGGCGCTGCTGGTTAAGTACAGGCCCTGCGGGATCTTCATCAATAGTTTCTATCACAATCCCACTGGCAGCAGCCTGGCGCCGGCGGTGGCGCAGCGGGTTGTGCAACTAGCCAAAACCTATGGCCTTCTGGTAATCGAGGATGACGTCTATGCGGATTTGCACAGCGGCCCCGGTACGCGCCTCGCTGCGTTGGGTATCGATGACAACGTGATCTACGTCGGCAGCTACTCCAAAACCCTCAGCAGTTCGTTGCGGGTCGGTTATGTAGTGGCCGGCGCCGGGGTTATTTCGCGGCTGGCCGAGGTCAAGATGATCAGCAGCATGGGCGCTTCAAGGTTTTGCGAGTCGGTGCTGGCAAGCCTTTTAGCCAGCGGTGCCTACCGTAAACTGGTCCAGCGCCAGCGCCAGCGTTTGAGCAATGACAGGGAGGCGGCGTTGCAAGTGCTTGAAGACGCCGAATGGGAGGTTTTCGGCAAGCCGGCTGGAGGCCTGTTCATCTGGGCGCGATCGCGGATGTCCGACTACGCTCAGGTGCGCAAACAAGCCCAGCGCTTCGGTGTCCTGTTGTCTTCTGCGACGGCATTCAGTCCCACCGCAGAGGCCAGTGACTGGCAGCGTATCAATGTGGCCTATGCCTGTGATCCGCGAGCCCGGGCGTTTTTTCAGGCCACCGCTCTGGATCGACCTCAAGCGTTCTGAAAACGACGTGAGCGTAGCTTTTTGCCATTATTCCGACGCCGGAGACTTGTGTTGATACAGGCCCGTTGCGAATCTGCGTCAACAGACTATGTCAGGGGACTAAGTGCAATGATTTCGGCCGTGCAAGGACGTTTTGCCAACCTCGGTATGGCGAAAAAACTGGGTGTCGGGTTTGTACTGGTGCTGCTGTTGACCGCCTTGGTGGCGGCCATCGGCGTATGGTCCCTGCAAACCATCAGCCAGCGCTTCGACGGGCTCAAGCAGATGTCGTCGCTCAACAGCGGTTTGCTCAAGGTGAGACTGATCGAGCAGGATTACGCCTTGCACGGCAACCCGAAAACCGCTGATGCGCTACGCGAGGGCGTTGATGGCCTGATCGCTCTGGCAACCCAACTGAAAGCGGCGTCCGCGGCCAACGTGCCGGTGATGAATGACGTCGAGCAGTCCTTGGGGGCTTACCGCAAGGCCTTTGACGAGTTCGTCTCGCTCAGCCAGGGCAAGGACCTGGCACTGGAGATGGCCAGTTGGTCGGTGTCCAGCGTGGCCAATAATCTCGACGTGCTGCAAGCCGGGCTGGCCGATGACGGCGCTTATACCTTGAAGGAATCCGAAGGCAAGGACGGCGGTCAGTTTATCGAACAGGCCAATCAGGTCAGCCAAGTGTCGCGGTTGATGTTGCAAGCCATGAACGAAGCGCGTGTGCGCCTGGACCTCAGCCGCAAGGGCGACGACAGCGCAGGGCAGGGCAAGATCGAGCAGGCCGACCAGGCTCTGACCCAGGCCGAGCAGCTGAAAACCACGGTCAAGGATGAGGGTTACCAGACGGTCCTCAATGAAGTGGTCGGGCACATCGGCGGATTCAGCGAAAAACTCGCCGAGTACACCGGCCTGCTGGCGCAGGAAAAAACCGTCTCTGAGCAACTCCAACAGCGCGCCGCTCAGGTGGTGGAGCGGGTGGATCAGGCCTATGTCGCCGAAGACCAGTCGATGCAGGCGGAGCTGAAAAAGAACGCGCTGCTGATCATCGGTTCCTCGGCGCTGGCGCTGCTGGTCGGGTTGATTGCGGCCTGGGTGATTACCCGGTTGATCGTGGCACCGCTGCGCAGTGTGATCCGTGTTGCTCAACAGATTGCCTCCGGCGATTTGAGTGCGACGGTTGAAGTGACCCGTCGTGATGAGATCGGGCAGCTGATGCAGGCCATGCAGCAGATGGGCGCGGGGCTTAGCAGCATTGTCAGCGGTTTGCAGGCGGGTATCGAACAGTTGGCCAGTTCAGCGCAGTCACTGTCGGCGGTGACCGAGCAGACCAATCTTGAAGTCAGCAGCCAGAAGGAAGAAACCGAACAGGTCGCTACCGCGATGAATCAGATGACCGCCACCGTGCACGACGTTGCGCGCAACGCGGAGGAGGCCGCCCAGGCGGCGCAGACAGCGGACGGCAAGGTTGAAAGTGGTCAGCAAGTGGTGCGCCAGAGCATGGCGCGGATCGAACAGTTGGCGGATTCAGCCACCTCGGCCAGTTCGAGCATTGAAAGTTTGAGTGCGGAAATCCAGAACATCGGTACGGTGCTGAGCGTCATCAAGAGTGTGGCTGAGCAGACCAATTTGTTGGCCCTCAACGCCGCGATCGAGGCGGCTCGAGCGGGCGAGCAGGGCAGGGGCTTTGCGGTGGTAGCCGATGAAGTGCGGGCCCTGGCCAAACGCACTCAGCAATCGACTGAGGAGATTGAACGACTGGTGAGTGCCTTGCGTTCGGCGGCTCAGTCTTCTGTTCAGCAGATTCAGAACAGTGGCGAGCTGGTGAAGCTGGCGGTGAGTGATGCGTTGCAGACTGAGAGTGCGCTGGGGAGTATTGCGGCGGCAGTGTCTTTGATTCAGCAGATGAACCAGCAGATTGCAGCGGCTGCCGAGGAGCAGAGTTCGGTGGCTGAGGAGATTAACCGCAGTGTCACCAGTATTCGGGCCAGTGCGGATCAGTCTTCGTTGGCGATGCAGGGGAATGCGGCTTCCAGTATTGAGTTGGCGCAGTTGGGGGTTGAATTGAAGGGGATGGTGGGGCACTTTCGGCTCTGATTCTTTTCTGTGTACATATCCGTTGCTGCGGTAACGGCCGCTAATGGTTTCGCTCTTACAGCGAGTCCCTTTTGCAGACGCCCAAAAGGAACCAAAACGCTTCGCCCCAAGCGTCCGGCCCCTCGCTTAGGCTCGGCGTTCCTTCGTTCCGGTATCCATCCGGGGACA
>NZ_LACH01000030.1:0-32857 GCF_000968015.1 Pseudomonas fluorescens | reverse complement strand
CACCTCCACTCAGCCTCCCGACGGGGCGGGTGGATCAAGATCAAGAGCTGCAGGCGAGCTAACGCTCGGCCTGTTGAGTGGTGAGAAGCGAAAGGCGAAAGGCGAACACCGATCCCCTGTGGGAGCTGGCTTGCCTGCGATGGCGGCCTGATAGTCGACCTTTCTGTCCTGGCTGTACCCTCCCATCAAACTCAACACAAAAAAAAAGCCACCTGCTTAGGTGGCTTTTCTGCTTTCTCTGATCAGTCGTAGATCACTTTTTTCTTCCAGTCCGCATCAGCCTCGACGTCTTTGAGGCCTTCGGTCAGTTGGTTCACTTCGCCTTCTACCGGGGCGATGTTGTCCATGACTTGTGCGTTGGCGCGAGCCAGAAGTTTTTCCAGGTATTCCAGTTGTTCGGCGTAGACCTGGGGTTCCTGTTGTTTGCGCAGGTATTGCACGCCGCGTTCGAATGCCAGGCGGGCCTGGCCAGGCTGGTTCTGTTGCAGGGCGTGCTGGCCGAGGTTGTTGAAGAATTCGATGTGCAGCAGGACCAGGATGTGGCGAACTTCGCGGATCCAGCGTTTGGCTTCGTTGGTTGGCAGGAAGCCGTCCTGTGCGGCGCGGGTGATTTGGCCGTGCAGGGCTTCGAGCAGGAAGCGTACGTCCTTGGCTTTGGCTTCGGTCTGGATTGGTGCCGGCGGGTTGTTGACCGGGATCGATTCGCCCTGGCCAACCAGAGCGCTAAGTTCGCCAATCCGTGCCTTGAGATTGGAGCTGGTTTTTTCCAGATTGAGCAGGCGTTGGCAGACGTTCAGTTCCAGGCGGGTCAACAGCAGCTTGAGTGCCGGTGTCATCAACTGGCCGGGGAAGGTCTCGGTGATTTCGCCGCAACGACGCAGACGATCGTTGAGCTCAACTTTGGCGCGGGCCTTTTCCAGCTTATTGTTTTCCACCACATGGTTCATGTAGCCAATGGCGATCAATAGTGCGATCCCGGCTACGACTAGCAGGGTGATCATGAGTGGTGTCACCGGTAAGACCTCTTTATGGGGTTCGCGTGCGAGTGTAGTGGCTTGGCATTGGGACGCATAGCGCCGCTCAGCGAGTTGAATCAGCTACTGCACTGCCTGTATCGGCCGCGTTCCTGCTTATATAAGTAATAGCGTGCGAGGTGCACATTGCCATCATCCTTGGCGTGAGTGGACTATAACGTCTTGGCGGGTGTCAGAATATAGGCGTCAAACACCGGGCGACGGAAAGGCCGGATTAGCGTCTCAAAGCAGGGCGAAGTCATTGATTTAAATAAATTTATATCTGGGGGTTGACGATCCCTCAATCCATCCATAGAATGCGCGCCACTTACAGCGTAAAGCACACAGCGAAACGCGGTAGGGAGTGAATGTTGTACGTGTGTCCCCTTCGTCTAGTGGCCTAGGACACCGCCCTTTCACGGCGGTAACAGGGGTTCGAGTCCCCTAGGGGACGCCAATGCGGGAATAGCTCAGTTGGTAGAGCACGACCTTGCCAAGGTCGGGGTCGCGAGTTCGAGTCTCGTTTCCCGCTCCAATTTTAAACAGCGTTGCTTTCGGGCAGGGCTGAGTGAAACCAGAACCAGCATCTTCGGATGCGGATTTGGGCACTGAAACACACACCATGTGTTTCAGTTAGCGTGTCCCCTTCGTCTAGTGGCCTAGGACACCGCCCTTTCACGGCGGTAACAGGGGTTCGAGTCCCCTAGGGGACGCCATTTGCGGGAATAGCTCAGTTGGTAGAGCACGACCTTGCCAAGGTCGGGGTCGCGAGTTCGAGTCTCGTTTCCCGCTCCATATTTAACGAAAACGCCGCTCAGCAATGAGCGGCGTTTTTGTTTGTGCATTATTTATGGGAAAAAAACTACCTTTGGGTAATGCCGGTCAGTTAAGCCAAACACGACTTGTAGCAGCTGGCGAAGCCTGCGTTCGGCTGCGCAGCAGTCGTAAACTGAGCGCGAGGTAGACCTGAAGGACCGCATTGCCTAATTTCACGGCTGCTGCGCAGCCGAACGCAGGCTTCGCCAGCTGCTACAGGGTATGCGTTGCTATGATCAAAGCAGTGGACCCGCCAAAAATAGCGGGTCCGAAAGGGGATCAGAGCTTCGGCAACTGCCCGATGCGCCCCATCATCTCGGTCACGATCTGCAGATCCAGCAGGAACTGGTCGACGGTCTTGAACTCGTTGTCGGTGTGACCGGTGTACTTGACCTCGGGCCTGGCCAGGCCGAATTGCACGCCATTGGGCAGTTCATGGACCGAAGTGGCGCCGGCGGAAGTACCGAACTTATGTTCCATGCCAAGGTTTTCACTGGCCACGGCCAGCAGAGCCTTGACCCATTCACCCTCAGGGTTGCGGTACATCGGCTCGGCGATCGAGTAGTCGAAGGCCACCGCAACGTGGGTCTTCTTGCTCCAGGCACCAAGCTTTTCGGCGATTTCGGCCTTGAGCACTTCGGGGGACTTGCCCTTCGGCATGCGCAGGTTGACCGCGAGCTTGAAGGCTTTCTCATCCATCCCGACATAGGTCAGGGAGGTGGTCAGCGGTCCCATGAAGGCATCGGAAAAGCCGACCCCCAATTTACCACCCAGGTAATCCAGGCCCCAGTTGTCGGCGGCGTAGCGGGCTGCATCGGTAATGTGGTTGTGCTTGAACGCAACTTTTCCATCGAGGGTGTTGATGAAGTCCAGCATCCTGGCCACCGGGTTAACGCCCGACTCGGGCTCGGAGGAGTGGGCCGAAACACCGGTGACCGTCAGCTTGACGTCCTTGTCGACGACCTTGGCGGTTACCTCGAAGTTGCCGCCGTTGCGCTTGGCGTAATCGCTACCTGCCTTCTGCAGGCCGGCGGCTAACTTGGCAGGCTTGTCACTCAAAAGGGTGGCGACCGATGTCGACGGAATCTGGTTGGTGGCCATGCCGCCCGTCATCGAGATGATTTCGGCGCCCTTGCCCTCTGCCTTGCGCTTGGCAAAGTTCGCCATGACGGTGCCGTAGCCTTTCTCGGCAATCACCACCGGGTAGGTGCCATCCAGCGCCAGGTTGTAGTTGGGTGTCGGGTTGTGTTCGAAGTAATAAGGGATCGCGTCGCCGGTGGTTTCTTCGGTGGTGTCGACCAGCAGTTTGAGATTTCTGGCCAGCGGCAGCTTCTCTTCCTTGATGATCTTCATGGCGTACATCGCCACCACGATGCCGTTTTTATCATCCTCGGTGCCCCGGCCATACATGCGGTCGCCGATCTGGGTGACCTTGAACGGATCGAGTTTGGTGCCGTCTTTCAGAACCCAGTTCTCCGGCGTCACGGGCACCACATCGGCATGTGCGTGAATGCCCACGACTTCGTCGCCGCTGCCTTCCAGGGAGATCTCATAGACGCGATTGTCGATGTTGCGAAAGTTCAGGTTGAAGGCCTGGGCAAGGCTCTTGATCTTGTCAGCGATCTTGATGAACTCGGGATTGTCGTGCTGGTCAACGCCGTCCACGCGGAAGGTCGGGATGGCTACCAATTCGCGCAGGGTCTCGGTGGCGGCGCTGCCGTACTTCACGCGTGCATAGAGGCCGAGCAGGCGATGGATCTCGTTCTGCTGTTCTGAAGAAAGGGTCTTGTTGTCGAGAAAGGCACTGATGGCCGGGCCGAGGTCGCCAGTTTTTCCAAGGTCACTTTTGGCCAGGCCTCCCAGGAACTGCCTGAAATCCGCTACCGATGCGTCACTGAAGGTCTTGAGGATGGCCGCGCTCTGTTGCGGGGTGATGTTAGCGTGCGCTGTCAGGGTAAACGACGAAAGGCTGGCCAGTATCAGGGTCGACGCGGCCAGGTGCTTGAGTGAGAAATTCATTGCTGGGGGCATTCCTTTGCAGGCAGATTGTGAGAAATTTCTGATCGATGAGGCAAGAAAACGTTCCCAAACTAACACCACGAGTGAGCAGTACGGGAGTCCCGGAAGTAAGATCTGTCGCACAGAAATGCAAAAGCGACGCCGAAACGAAAAAGGCCCGTCAGCCGACTGAGCGGGCCTTTTGCATGGGCACAGGTTTTACATCGACAGAATCAGGCGCCCGGCGAACAGGATCAGAATCACCCCCATGGTGCGTTCGAACCAGTGCCCCATGCGCATAAACAGCAGCCGTACCCGGGCACTGGAAAAGAACAGCGCGACGATCACAAACCACAGCGCATTCACAAAACACATCCAGATTCCGTAAAGCGCCTGGACTTTCAGTGGCGTTGTGGCGCTGATGATGGTGGTGAAGATCGCCAGGAAAAACAGCGTGGCTTTCGGGTTGGTCGCGTTGGTCAGGAAGCCGGTGGTAAATGCCTTCAGCAATGTTTGTTCTACGACCGGTTCGTAAGGCTTGTCGCCTTCCAGCACGGTCTTGGGCTTGCTGCGCAGCAGGCTGACACCGAGGTACAAAATGTAAGCGCCACCCACAACCTTGGCCACCGTCAGCAGCCAAGGTGTCGTGTGCATCAGCGCGCCGACCCCGAGCAAGGTGTAAAGCACGTGCACGGAAATGCCTGCACCGATGCCCAGCGCCGTGCAAATCCCGACCAGTCGACCGAAGCGCACACTCTGACGGATGGTCACTGCGAAGTCCGGTCCGGGTGCAACCACGGCCAGAAAGTGGATCGTTGCCAGCGCCAGAAACTCGCCCAGGTAATTCGAAAGCATTTCAACTCCAGAAAGTAAGGGGTGAAGCATTGCCGCGATAGCCGACAAAGAACGAAAGGCTCAAGCGCGGATCAGCCACACCCGGTGTCACCGAGTGCATGCAGCGCGAATTGAACATGATGAAATCACCCGGCTCGGGAAGAATCTCCAAGGCAGGAGTCCCGAGCAGCGCCGGATCGATGCCGTAACTGTCGCCACGCATTTCGTCGAACTGGTCCGGGGAGATGTCGTGGTCCCACATCTGCAACGCGCCGCCCTCGGTCGGCATGTTCAGATAAACGTTGCAGGCGAACTGCGCTTCCAGGCTTCTGGCCTGGTAACTGTCCGGGGCGTCCTTGGCGAAAATGTCGTGATGGGCGAGAAAGCACACCCCGGGTTTCACCACCCGGGACAGCCCGACATACATCTTGCGACCGTAGAGATTTTCCAGGTGCGCACCCGCAGGCCAAGACTCGTCGAGCATGCAGCGCAGGGTGTCGACGGGGGACGAATAGGGCGCACACCGGTTACGCAATTCCGCAATGTTGCGGGTGGCGCGTTCGAAATAATCTTCGATCAGCAGCGGCTGGTTTTCCGCTTCATAAAACGCCATGCCGATGCGACCGATGCTCGGTGCATTGATATAGCCTTCGAAGCCAGGGGCGAGGATCTTGTCGCCAATCTGAATCGCCAGTGGCTTGGGCAACAAGCCTTTGACGCGGATGGCGAGGACTTCTTCGTTGGCCAGTTTTTTTATGCACGTCTCATCGAGACGCTCGACGTCAAGCATCATGTCTTAGGTCCATCTATCAGATAGTCAACAGAACCCGCGACCGCAGGTTCCCCCGGCGTCAGGCGATGACAGGAACGGCATCGCCCAAATGCTCAATCCACGCTGTAGTGGACTGACAGCGTTCCCTTCTTCAGTGAAAGGGAAGCGATCGTGACCGTGCCCAAATCCTTCAGGCTACGTACATGGGTGCCGCCGCAGCCGTAGGCGGGCAGTTCACCGAAACCGATTTCCCGGGCGCCTTCACGCATAGACGTCAGGCGTGGCAGATCATTGGCGATCCACTGCTCGATGCCGTGCTGAATCATCTCGGCATCAACCTCCTTTGCCGACTCTGCCGGTTTGAATTGCACGCGTCCTTCGCCCGGCCAGTGATGAGCCTTGATCGGCATCCAGCCCATGGCCTGGACGAAGTGGCCAATCAGGTGGCCGGCGGAATGCATGCGTGAATTGAACTGACGGCGTTGTTCGTCGACCCGAATCTGAGTCATGCCCGGTTTTACCGGATGGTCGACGAAATGAATGATCCGGTCCGGATCCTGAGCCACGCGCAGCACCCGGCTTTCGCCGATCCAGCCGGTGTCAAAGGGCTGTCCACCGCCTTGGGGATGAAACAACGTGGCGCGCAACACCACGGCAAATTCGTTCTCGTGGGGCGTGCAATCCAGGACTTCCACATTGGCCTTGAGGTCATCACTATGGAAAAAGAGGCGAAGCGTCATATTCCATGCCCTTATTAAAAATTCTATTTTTTATTATATGGAGCGTGGAATTGCGTGATAATCCGTTCAAACATCAAAGGACTGTTGCGCTGTGAGCATAAATCTTCCGCTACCGCTGCTCGGTGAAATGGCGATTTTCGTCAAGGTTGTCGAGACCGGCAGTTTCTCCGAGGCCGCTCGACAGTTGGGTTCTTCCCCCTCGGCGGTCAGTCGAAGCATTTCGCGCCTGGAGAAGGCGCTCGCCACCCGTTTACTGCAGCGAACCACGCGCAAGCTGCGCTTGAGCGACGGTGGTGAAGAGGTGTTCAAGCGTTGCCAGGAGATGGTCAGCGCGGCCAAGTCGGTGATGGAGATCAGCGGCCAGTTCACCCATGAAGCGGAAGGACTGGTGCGCGTCAGTGTGCCGAAGGCGGTGGGGCGTTTCGTGATTCATCCGCATATGCCGGAATTTTTGCGTCGTTATCCCAAAGTGGATGTGGAGCTGTTGCTTGAGGACCGCCAGGTGGATTTGATCGACGACAACGTTGATCTGGCGATTCGTATTACAGATCGGCCACCTGCCGGACTGGTCGGCCGGCAATTGCTCACCATCGATCATATGCTCTGTGCAACGCCGCAATACCTGGCCGAACACGGCACACCGACCCATCCCCACGACTTGCTCAACCACAGCTGCATCTATCTGGGCGAAACCCCGAGCGATGCACGCTGGAAATTCAAGAAAGGTACCAAGGCTGTCACCGTTGGCGTGCGCGGACGTTATGCGGCCAATCACACCGGCGTGCGCTTGGGCGCAGTGTTGCAGCACATCGGGATTGGCAGCCTGCCTTACTTCACCGCACGTTATGCGCTGGAGCAGGGGCTGATCGTGCAGGTGTTGCCGGACTGGACCTTTCTGGCGTCATACCACGGCGGTGCCTGGCTGCTGCATTCGCCAACCCGTTATCTGCCACCGAAGTTACGGGTGCTGATCGACTATCTGGTGGAGTGCCTGGAGAAGGAACCGACCCTGAGCAAGCCGGGTAAGCCCAGTGCGTTGGGAAAAGTCGCTGCGCAGTATGAGTTGCCGGAGAGTGATGGGTTGCTATAAAAAACAAGATTAAAAGATCGCAGCCTCCGGCAGCTCCTACAGGGTGTATGCCTTCTAAAGGTAGGAGCTGCCGGAGGCTGCGATTTTTTGATCTTTGTGGCCAATAAAAAGGCCCGCATGTTCAACCATGCGGGCCTTTTGCATTTCTGACCGAGGATCAGTGCTTGCTGTCGTCTTTCGACATCGCCAGCAGCTGTTTTTCCTGGTTCCAGTCGAACGGTTCGTCGTTTTGTTCAGCTTCGAAACGACGTTCTTCCAGCGCCTGGTACAAGTCGATTTCATCGTCAGGCATGTAATGCAGGCAGTCACCGGCGAAGTACCACAGCAGGTCGCGCGGGACCAGGTGGGCGATTTGCGGGTAGCGGGTGATCACCTGGCACAGAATGTCCTGGCCCAGGTATTGGCTTTCGATCGGGTCGACCGGCAGCAACGCACGCAGTTCGTCGAAGCGCTCCAGGAACAAGGCATGGCTTTCTTCGGGAACCTGTTCGGCCTCACCTACGGCGACCAGGATGCTGCGCAGGTGGTCGAGCAAGACAAGATGATCGGCAACGACATTGGACACGAGATAAGTCCTCAAGAGCAAAACGGGCGCGGGAGTATAAAGCGCCCGCGCCCATTTTTACAGGTAGAAGGCACATGGTTTGCTGGATCAGCGGACCTTTCCTTCCCCCAGCGCCAGTTCCTTTTTGTCGAAATCATCGACATCAATCACCTTGCGCCGCGCCGCTTCGGCGTCACGCAGGGCCTGCGCCTCCAAGGGCTGCAACACGCCGGCCTCAAGCGCTGTATCGATGACGTGTTCTCCGACGACCGGTTTGACCTGGCCGCTTTTGAGCGCGACATGAAGCTTTTTGCGCAGCGGTTGTGCGGCACTCAGCAGGTTACACGCATGTTGCAGGGCGCCGACCGGGTCATCAGTGGATTGCGGCCGGTAGCAACCGCCGAGCAACTCTTCCAGGGTTGGATCGCCCTTGGCGCGACCGATCACCGCCGCCACTTCGGCGCCGAGTTTGTCCGATGGCCCTTTGTGACGACGACCGAACGGGAACACGATCACCCGCAATAGGCAACCCAACACCTTGTTCGGGAAGTTGGTCAGCAGTTCATCCAGCGCTCGTTCCGATTGACCCAGACTTTCTTCCATGGCCCAGGTAAACAGCGGTGCCATGTGCTCCGGTGAATCAAGGTCGTGGTAACGCTTGAGTGCGGCGGAGGCGAGGTACATGTTGCTGAGCACATCCCCCAGCCGTGCCGACAGACGTTCGCGTCGTTTCAATTCGCCGCCCAGCAGCATCATGCTCAGGTCGGCGAGCAGGGCGAACGCAGCAGCCTGGCGATTGAGGGCGCGGAAGTAACCCTGGCTGAGCTTGTCGCCTGGCGCGTGTTCGAAGTGACCGAAACCAAGGTTCAGCACCAGCGTGCTGGCGGCGTTACTCACGGCGAAACCGATGTGTTTAAGCAGCAGGCCATCAAATTCGGTGAGGGCCTGATCCTTGTCTTCACGACTGGCGAGGGCCATTTCCTTAAGCACGAATGGATGGCAGCGAATCGCGCCCTGACCGAAGATCATCAGGTTGCGCGAGAGAATGTTCGCGCCTTCCACGGTGATGAAAATCGGCGCGCCGTTCCAGCTGCGACCGAGGTAGTTGTTCGGCCCCATGATGATTGCCTTGCCGCCATGAACATCCATGGCGTGGCTGATGCACTCGCGGCCGCGTTCAGTAAGGTGGTACTTGAGAATCGCCGACAGCACCGATGGCTTCTCACCCAAATCCACCGCATTGGCCGTGAGCATCCGCGCCGCGTCCATCATCCAGGCGTTGCCGCCGATACGGGCCATCGCTTCCTGAATCCCTTCGAAGGCCGACAGTGGAACATTGAACTGTTCACGGACCTGAGCGTACTGGCCGGTCACCAGGCTGGTGAACTTGGCGGCGCCGGTGCCGACCGCTGGCAACGAAATCGAACGCCCGACCGACAGGCAGTTCATTAGCATCATCCAGCCTTTGCCGATCATTTCCTGGCCGCCGATGAGGAACTCCAACGGTACGAAAACATCTTTGCCGGAGTTCGGGCCGTTCATGAATGAAGCGCCCAACGGCAAGTGACGGCGGCCGATTTCAACACCGGCGATATCGGTCGGGATCAACGCTAGACTGATCCCCAAGTCTTCCTCCTCACCCAGCAAATGATCCGGGTCGTAGGCCTTGAAGGCGAGGCCGAGCAGGGTGGCGACAGGGCCAAGTGTGATGTAACGCTTTTCCCAGTTCAGGCGCAGGCCCAAGGTTTCCTTGCCTTCCCATTCACCTTTGCAGATCACCCCGGTGTCGGGCATGGAGCCGGCATCGGAGCCGGCAAGAGGGCCGGTCAGTGCGAAGCACGGGATGTCATCGCCGCGCGCCAGTCGTGGCAGGTAGTGGTTGCGTTGTTCGTCGGTGCCGTAATGCAGCAACAGTTCGGCCGGGCCGAGGGAGTTGGGGACCATCACGGTGGACGCGAGGTCGCCGCTGCGGGTTGCCAGTTTCATCGCCACCTGAGAGTGGGCGTAGGCGGAGAAACCTTTGCCGCCAAACTCCTTGGGAATGATCAGGGCGAAGAAGCCGTTTTCCTTGATATAGGCCCAGGCTTCGGGAGGGAGGTCCATGGTTTGACCGATCTGCCAGTCGCTGACCATGGCGCAGAGTTCTTCGGTCGGGCCGTCGATGAAGGCCTGTTCCTCTTCGCTCAGCTGCGCTTTTGGATAGGACAGCAGTTTTTTCCAGTCCGGGCGACCGCTGAACAGTTCTCCGTCCCACCACACCGTGCCGGCATCGATTGCATCGCGCTCGGTTTGCGACATCGGCGGCAGGGTTTTCTGGAACCAGTTGAACAACGGCGCGCTGAAAAATTTGCGGCGCAGGTCGGGCAGTAACAAGGGCGCTGCGACAACCGCGATCAACACCCACAGAACCAGCAGCAACCAGCCTGGCGCGTGGCTGAAAGCGCCCATCGCCACGACGTAAACGGCCACGACGCACAGGGCGGGCAGTGGTGCGATGCGTCGATGGGCTAAATAAGCAATCCCGACAACCAGAACCAGTATCCACAACAGCAGCATATTTAATCCTCCGTGAAACCAGGGCAAAACCAACTTTCAGAGCTTAGACGGCATCCGCAAAACAGGGTGGTCAGAGCGATGTGATTGAATTCGTGGGAAACCATGGATGAGTTTTGTAGGCCCGGTGGGCAACAGGCCGCGGAAATCGTTCGTTGGGCGGGCGACAAAGCGTCCATGTTTGGCTGAAACGTCGTTATCTCTGTGCTGAACGTGTCGCTAGACTCGTGGCTTCCCCAGGAGATTGTTCTCATGCACGAGTATCTGAGTCCCGGCCGCTTCATCGATAGTGACCACCCGTCGGTGGTGGAGTTCGCCGAAAAACATCGCGGTAGCCGTCGTGATCCTCTAGAACAGGCGATCAATCTCTATTACGCGGTGCGCGAAGCCGTGCGTTACAACCCTTACACCTTCAGTCGCGACCCGGATACCTTGCGCGGCAGTTATGCGCTGGCGGCGGGGGAGAGTTATTGCGTGCCCAAAGCCACGCTGCTGGCAGGTGCAGCCCGGCATTGCGGGATTCCCGCGCGGATCGGTCTGGCGGATGTGCGCAATCATTTATCGACGCCACGTTTGCTTGAATTGCTCAAGAGCGACGTGTTCGCCATGCACGGCTATACGGAGCTGTATCTGAATGGTCGCTGGGTCAAAGCCACGCCAGCGTTCAACCAAGGCTTGTGCGAACTGTTCAATGTCGCACCCCTGGAATTCGACGGTATCAACGACAGCGTTTTCCATCCGTTCAATCGCGACGGCGAGCAATTGATGGAATACCTGATCGACCACGGCCAGTTCACCGACGTGCCTGAAGCGTTCTTTTTCGAGCACCTGGAGAAGTGCTATCCGCATCTGTTCAGCGACACACTGCCCGTGCTGGTGGGTGACATGCAGAGCGATTTGAGTCGCGCCTGATCCGGCGTATGCTGCCTGCGCATTCATCCATAAAGAGGCGGTCATGCTGAAGATCTGGGGTCGGAAAAATTCGTCGAATGTCAGAAAACCTTTGTGGGCCGCCGAGGAGCTGGGCCTGGCTTATGAAGCCATCGATGCGGGCGGCGCCTTTGGTGTAGTCGATACGCCGCAGTACCGCGCGATGAACCCCAATGGTCGCGTGCCGGTGATTGAAGACGATGGTTTCGTGCTGTGGGAATCCAACGCCATCGTGCGTTACCTGATGGCTCGCCACGCCAACGGCACCGCCTGGTATCCAGAGAATCTGCAGGCCCGGGCCTCTGCCGACAAGTGGATGGACTGGACCACTTCAAGTTTTGCCGGGCCGTTCCGCACGGTGTTCTGGGGCGTATTGCGCACCCCGGAAGACCAGCAGGACTGGCCGGCCATCAACGCTGCGATCAAGGAGTGCGATGGCCTGCTGTCCATGGCGGATCAGGCGCTGGCGACCCAACCGTACCTGTCCGGCGATGAGATCGGCATGGGCGACATTCCTCTGGGCAGCTTCATTTATGCCTGGTTCGAGATGCCGATCGAGCGCGCACCGCAGCCTCATCTGCAAGCCTGGTATGCACGCCTGAAACAGCGCCCGGCGTATCAAAAAGCGGTTATGACCGCGTTGACTTAATACTCACTATCGACACACTTGACTGTACTTGTGTGGCGGCGACAAGCACCATTGCGCTCGTGCGCCGCGGTTGTATTAGTCGCCGCCCGCCCTGATTTGTCCCTTTCTTCCCTTCTTGGTGCGTAAATCCGATATGAGTTCCGCTCTGTCCATCCGGCAGCTAACCAAAACCTACGGCAACGGTTTCCAGGCCCTGAGTGGTATCGATCTGGACGTCGCCGAAGGTGACTTTTTCGCCTTGCTCGGCCCTAACGGCGCCGGCAAATCCACGACCATCGGCATTCTCTCGACCCTGGTGAACAAGACTAGCGGGACGGTGAATATCTTTGGTCACGACCTGGACAAGAATCCTGCGCAGCTCAAGCGCTCCATCGGCGTAGTGCCTCAGGAATTCAACTTCAACCAGTTCGAAAAAACCTTCGATATCGTCGTGACCCAGGCCGGTTATTACGGCATTCCGCCGAAAATCGCCAAGGAACGCGCCGAGCAGTACCTGACCCAACTGGGCCTGTGGGACAAGCGCGATACGCCATCGCGTTCGCTGTCCGGCGGCATGAAGCGTCGACTGATGATCGCCCGTGCGTTGGTTCACGAACCGCGCCTGCTGATCCTCGACGAACCGACGGCGGGTGTGGACATCGAACTGCGTCGCTCGATGTGGACGTTCCTCACCGAGCTGAACAAGAAAGGCATCACCATCATCCTCACCACCCACTACCTGGAAGAGGCTGAGCAGTTGTGCCGCAACATCGGCATCATCGACCACGGCACCATCGTCGAGAACACCAGCATGAAACAGTTGCTCGGCCAACTGCACGTGGAAACGTTCCTGCTCGACCTCAAAAACACGTTGCAAACCGCTCCGCAGTTGCTCGGTTACCCGACCAAGCTGCTCGATAGCCACACCCTTGAAGTTCAGGTCGACAAGGCCATGGGCATCACCGCGCTGTTCACCCAATTGGCGCAGCAGAACATCGAAGTGTTGAGCCTGCGTAACAAAACCAATCGCCTCGAGGAGTTGTTCGTGTCCCTGGTGGAGAAAAATCTGTCGAAGGTGGCGGTATGAGTTCCGAGCTGCAACCCAACCTTGTTGCCCTCAACACCATCGTTTACCGAGAGGTCAGACGCTTTACCCGGATCTGGCCGCAGACGCTGCTGCCGCCGGCCATTACCATGGTTCTGTACTTCGTGATCTTCGGCAATCTGATCGGCCGGCAGATCGGTGACATGGGTGGTTTCACCTACATGGAGTACATCGTGCCGGGGCTGATCATGATGTCGGTGATCACCAACTCCTACGGCAACGTGGTCTCGAGTTTCTTCGGCAGCAAGTTCCAGCGTTCCATCGAAGAATTGATGGTGTCGCCCGTGTCGCCGCATACGATTCTGATCGGCTACACCCTGGGCGGCGTGCTGCGTGGCTTGATGGTCGGGCTTATCGTGACCCTGCTGTCGCTGTTCTTCACCGAGTTGCAGGTGCATCACCTGGGCGTGACCATTCTGGTGGTGGTGCTGACGGCGACGATCTTCTCGCTGCTGGGCTTCATAAACGCCGTGTTTGCGCGCAACTTCGATGACATCTCGATCATTCCGACGTTTGTGCTGACACCGCTGACCTACCTGGGCGGGGTGTTCTACTCGATTTCCTTGCTGCCGCCGTTCTGGCAGACCGTGTCCCTGGCCAACCCGGTGCTGCACATGGTCAACGCCTTCCGTTACGGCATTCTTGGTGTTTCGGACATCAAAATCAGCGTGGCGATCACCTTCATGCTGGTGGCGACCGTGGTGTTGTACATCGGTTGCGCACGGCTGCTGGTCAGTGGTCGCGGGATGCGTACCTAAGGAAGACCGAGTCGCCTGCATCGCGAGCAGGCTCGCTCCCACAGTGGGTTTGTGTCGTTCACAGATCCAATGTGGGAGCGAGCTTGCTCGCGATGGCGTCAGTCCAGACACTGCAAAACAAACGGCCTCCAACAATGGAGGCCGTTTTGCGTTTACTGCATCCGTTTTTTCTGGCGTCGCCGCCACTGCCGCCCGACCCACCAACGCCAGTACATCATGGTCAGGCAGTAGGCGAGCGCGCCGAGCACCAGACCCGTCACCACCGAACCGAGTAAAAACGGCTGCCAAAGAGTCGAGAGTTCCCCGCTGATCCATTCCCAGGTCAATTCGTCCGGCAAATGGCGGGTGGGAACATCCATCAGCCAGGCACCGGTCTGGTAAGTGCAGAAGAACACCGCCGGCATGGTGATCGGGTTGGTCAGCCAGACCAGGCTGACCGCAATCGGCATGTTGCCGCGCACCATGATGGCGAGAATGGCGGCGACCAGCATTTGCAACGGAATCGGCAGGAACGCCGCGAACAGACCCACCGCCATGGCCCGTGCGACGGAATGGCGGTTGAGGTGCCAGAGGTTTGGGTCATGCAGCAGGGTGCCGAGAAAGCGTAAGGACTTGTGTTCCCTGATGCTGGTCGGGTCTGGCATGTAACGTTTGAATAAGCGCCGGGGCATAAGGCTTCTCGGTCGGTTAAGGCGGCAAGTATGTCTGGATTCTATGAGCCGCCCATTCAGACTTTGTGACAATTAATAACGATGCCCGTGCGATTAGCCGGCTATGCCTAGGAGGGGACTCTCAAGGACGGGCGTATGCGCACAGGGATGATGGCGCTGGCGTTGGGTCTGTTGATCCTGCGTTTTTTACCGGTATTACCGCCGGTCTGGTTATGGATGTTGCTGCCGGTAGTCGGTTTGATGTTGCTGCCGTTCCGCAGCTATCCACTGGCATTTTTCCTGTTCGGCTTCAGTTGGGCAGGCGCGAATGCACAGTGGGCGCTGAATGATCGGCTGCCGATGAGCCTCGATGGCGAAACCCGTTGGGTCGAAGGTCGGGTGACGGGATTGCCCCAGAACAATGGGGCCGTTGTGCGTTTCGAGTTGGCGGAAGCCCGGTCGCGACATGGCAAGGTGCCGAAACTGCTGCGCCTGGCCTGGTATGACGGACCGCCGATCAACAGCGGCGAACATTGGCGACTGGCGGTCAAGTTGAAGCGTCCTGCGGGGCTGCTCAATCCCCATGCCTTCGATTACGACGCCTGGCTGTTGGCGCAACGCATCGGCGCTACCGGGACGGTCAAGGCTGGCGAGCGGCTCAAGGAAGCCCAATGGGCCTGGCGCGACGGCATCCGTCAGCGCTTGCAGGCCGTGGATGCCCAGGGGCGAACGGGCGCGCTGACGGCGTTGGTGCTGGGGGACGGCGCCGGGCTGAGTCGCGAAGACTGGCAGGTGCTGCAAGACACCGGCACCGTCCATCTGTTGGTGATTTCCGGACAACACATCGGGTTGTTGGCGGGGCTGGTGTACCTGTTGATCGCCGGGCTGGCCCGTTATGGCCTGTGGCCGAAACGCTTGCCTTGGCTGCCGTGGGCCTGTGGACTGGCGTTCGCGGCCGCTCTCGGTTATGGGCTGCTGGCCGGTTTCGAGGTGCCGGTGCGGCGGGCCTGCGTGATGATCGGTCTGGTGCTGTTGTGGCGCCTGCGATTTCGTCACCTCGGCGCCTGGTGGCCACTGTTGCTGGCGCTCGACGGTGTTTTGCTGCTGGATCCGCTGGCGAGCCTGCAACCGGGTTTCTGGCTGTCGTTCGCGGCGGTGGCGGTGTTGATCTTCACCTTCGGCGGTCGACTGGGCCCATGGCGTTGGTGGCAAACGTGGACCCGCGCCCAATGGCTGATCGCGATTGGTCTGTGCCCGTTGCTGCTGGTGCTCGGGTTACCGATCAGTCTCAGCGGGCCGGTGGCCAATTTGCTCGCGGTGCCGTGGATCAGTCTGGTGGTGCTGCCTCCGGCATTGCTGGGTACGTTGCTTTTACCCCTTCCTTATGTGGGCGAAGGGTTGCTGTGGTTGGCAGGAGGTTTGATCGACCTCTTGTTCAAGGGCCTGGCGCTGATGGCCGGGTACTTGCCCGCGTGGGTGCCGGTGGCCATCCCGTTGTGGATATGGGCACTCGGCACGCTCGGTGCCTTTCTACTATTGATGCCTCGAGGTGTGCCGTTTCGCTCGTTGGGTTGGCCGATGCTGCTGTTGCTGGTTTTTCCACCCAGGCAGGTCTTGCCTGAAGGCATCGCCGAAGTCTGGCAGCTGGATGTCGGCCAGGGTTTGGCCATCATGGTGCGGACCCGTCATCACACACTGTTATATGACACCGGGCCACGTTTCGGCGATTTCGACCTGGGCGAGCGGGTGGTGCTGCCGACATTACGCAAACTGGGCGTGAATGGACTCGATTTGATGTTGATCAGCCATGCTGACGCCGATCATGCGGGCGGCGCCCGGGCCGTTGCCAATGGCCTGCCGGTGAAACGGGTGGTCAGTGGCGATCCCCTGGCGCTGCCGGCCGAGTTGCAGGCTGAAGGCTGCGAGAGCGGTAAGCAATGGGTCTGGGATGATGTGAGGTTCCAGCTCTGGCAATGGTCTTCCGCCCGCGACAGCAATCAAAAATCCTGCGTCCTGCAGATCGAGGCCAACGGTGAGCGTATGTTACTGACCGGTGACATAGACGCCGCAGCCGAGCAAGCCTTGCTTGACAGTCCACTGGCCGTCACCACCGATTGGTTGCAGGCGCCGCACCACGGCAGTCGCAGTTCATCTTCCATGGCGCTGCTTACCGGGCTGCAACCCAAAGCAGTGCTGATCTCCCGCGGTCAGGGCAATTCATTCGGTCATCCCCATCCCACGATCATGGCGCGCTATCGAAAGCGCGGCCTATCGATCCATGACAGCGCCGAACAGGGTGCCATCCGTCTGCAACTGGGACGCTTCAAACCGCCATGGACGATGCGTCAAGAACGGCGTTTCTGGCGCTCTGCGCAATAACCCGGAGTGATTGAAGACCGACTGGATGCGACATCACGGTCTTCGGTGCGCTCACCCCCTATGTTAGAGTGGCGCACTTTTTCGAGGGGGCTGACACTGTGTGGGAATTGGTCAAATCCGGCGGCTGGATGATGCTGCCGATCATTCTGAGTTCCATCGCGGCCATGGCAATCGTCGCTGAGCGTCTCTGGACCCTGCGTGCCAGCCGTGTGACCCCGGAACATTTGCTCGGGCAAGTCTGGGTCTGGATCAAGGACAAGCAGCTCAATAAGGAAAAACTCAAGGAACTGCGCGCCAACTCGCCTTTGGGTGAAATCCTGGCCGCTGGCCTGGCGAACTCCAAACATGGTCGCGAGATCATGAAAGAGTGCATCGAAGAGGCTGCTGCGCGGGTCATCCACGAGCTCGAGCGCTACATCAATGCGCTGGGGACCATCGCCGCCATGGCCCCGTTGCTGGGCCTGTTGGGTACGGTGCTTGGCATGATCGATATTTTCAGCGCGTTCATGGGCACGGGCATGGGCACTAACGCTGCGGTGCTGGCCGGTGGTATTTCCAAGGCCCTGATCACCACGGCTGCGGGCCTGATGGTCGGTATTCCGGCGGTATTCTTCCACCGGTTCCTGCAACGCCGGATCGATGAACTGGTGGTGGGCATGGAGCAGGAAGCGATCAAACTGGTCGAGGTGGTACAGGGTGACCGTGATGTTGACCTGAATGGGGGCAAAGCGTGAAATTCCGCCGCAAACCGCGGGAAACGGTAGACATCAACCTCGCGTCGCTGATTGACGTGGTGTTTATCTTGCTGCTGTTTTTCGTCGTGACCACTACCTTTACCCGTGAAACCCAATTGCGTGTCGATCTGCCGGAAGCGGTCAGCGGTTCACCTGCCGAAGACCAGCAGGTCAAGCATCTGGACGTTGCCATCAGTGCCGAGGGCGTATTCTCGGTGAACAACCAATTGTTGCCGAAAAACGATCTGGCCACGTTGATGGACGCGCTGCAGAAAGAATCCAGTGGCGACACCAACTTGCCGCTGTCTATCAGCGCTGACGGCAAGACTCAGCATCAGTCTGTCGTCACCGCCATGGACGCCGCCGGCAAACTCGGTTTCAGCCACCTGCGCATGACCACAGTCGAGGCGGCGCCGCCCGCGCCCTGATGGCCATGTCCGACCGCTTGCTCGCCGCGTGGTACCAGGGTCATCCGGCCCTGAAGCTGTTGCAGCCGCTGGAGTGGCTGTATCGGCGCGTGGTCAATAACAAGCGCAAGCGTTTTCTGGCGGGTGAGGGCGAGATCTATCAACCGCCAGTGCCGCTGATCGTAGTCGGTAACATCACCGTCGGCGGCACCGGCAAGACGCCGCTGATTCTCTGGATGATCCAGCACTGCCAGCGCAGTGGCCTGCGGGTCGGCGTGGTCAGCCGCGGTTACGGCGCCAAACCACCGCAACTGCCGTGGCGGGTTGAGGCGGATCAAAGCGCCGATATCGCAGGCGACGAACCGCTGTTGATCGTCCAGCGCACCGGTGTTCCGTTGATGATCGACCCGGACCGTAGCAGCGCCGTCAAAGCGCTGCTGGCGAGTGAGCCACTGGACCTGATCCTGTCCGACGACGGCATGCAGCATTACCGTCTTGCCCGGGACCTTGAGCTGGTGCTGATCGATGCAGCCCGCGGCTTGGGCAACCAGCGTTGCCTGCCCGCCGGGCCGTTGCGCGAACCGGCCGAGCGCCTGCAAAGCGTCGACGCGGTGCTGTACAACGGTGCCGATGCCGATCGCGACGGCGGTTTTGCCTTCCAGCTTCAACCCACCGAATTGATCAATCTGCACAGCGGCGAGCGGCGTCCCCTCGATCACTTTCCCGCAGGCCAGGCGTTGCACGCCGTGGCCGGGATCGGCAATCCGCAACGTTTCTTCACAACCCTCGAAACGCTACACTGGCAGCCAGTGCCGCATGCGTTTGCCGACCACGCCGAATACAGCGTGCAGGCCTTGAATTTCACACCGTCATTGCCGTTGGTGATGACCGAAAAGGACGCGGTGAAGTGCCGTGCCTTCGCCGCCGCCGATTGGTGGTACCTGGCGGTCGATGCTGCGCCATCGCCGGCCTTCGTGGCCTGGTTCGATACGCAGTTGATGCGCCTGTTGCCGGCTCGTCTTTTGCCTTAAATCCGTTTTTATCCAGGGAATGCTCATGGACACCAAATTGCTCGATATCCTCGCTTGCCCGGTCTGCAAAGGCCCGCTCAAGCTCAGTGCCGACAAAACCGAGCTGATCAGCAAGGGCGCAGGCCTGGCTTACCCGATTCGCGACGGCATCCCGGTGATGCTCGAAACCGAAGCCCGCACCCTGACCACCGATGAGCGTCTGGATAAATGACCACAGCCTTTACCGTTGTCATTCCATCGCGTTACGCCTCCACCCGTTTGCCGGGCAAACCGCTGCTGCTGATCGCCGGCAAGCCGATGATCCAGCACGTCTGGGAACAGGCGAGCAAAAGCAGCGCCCAACGCGTGGTGGTTGCCACTGACGATGCGCGCATCGTCGAGGCCTGCAACGGGTTTGGCGCTGAAGTGGTGCTGACCCGCGAAGATCACAATTCCGGCACCGACCGTTTGGCCGAAGTCGCCGCGAAGCTGGGCCTGGCGCCCGACGCCATTGTGGTCAACGTTCAGGGTGACGAGCCGCTGATCCCACCAAGTGTGATCGATCAGGTGGCCGCCAACCTGGCCGCCCACACCGAAGCGCGCATGGCCACGCTGGCCGAGCCGATCGAAGACGTGGAAACCCTGTTCAATCCCAACGTGGTCAAGGTCGTCAGCGATCTTAATGGCCTGGCGCTGACCTTCAGTCGTGCCACGTTGCCGTGGGCCCGCGACGCGTTCGCCAAAAGCCGCGAGCAATTGCCGGAAGGCGTGCCTTATCGCCGCCACATCGGCATCTATGCCTACCGCGCCGGTTTCCTGCATGACTTCGTCAGCTGGGGCCCGTGCTGGCTGGAAAATACCGAATCCCTGGAACAACTGCGTGCCCTGTGGCACGGCGTGCGGATTCACGTCGCCGACGCGCTGATTGCACCGCCCACCGGCGTCGATACTGTCGAAGACCTTGAGCGCGTTCGTCGCCTGCTGGAGGTCTGATGCGGGTTTTGTTTGTCTGCCTGGGCAACATCTGCCGTTCACCCACGGCCGAAGGCGTGCTACGACACAAATTGCGCGAAGCGGGGCTGGCCGATCAAATCGAAGTTGCCTCCGCCGGCACCGGTGACTGGCACGTCGGCAAGGCCCCGGACAAGCGCAGTCAGGCGGCGGCCAAGCGGCGCGGTTATGACCTGTCCGCTCAGCGCGCCCAGCAAGTGTCCCGCGCCGATTTCTCCACCTACGACCTGATTCTGGCGATGGATCACAGCAACCTGCGCAATCTCAAGGCCATGCAACCGGCCAGGGGCAAGGCCGAGTTGGACCTGTTCCTGCGTCGCTACCAGTCGGAAATCGATGAAGTACCGGATCCGTACTACGACGGCGACCAAGGCTTCGAGCAGGTGCTGGACCTGATCGAGCGCGCCAGTGATTTGCTGGTGATCGAATTGAAGGGACGGTTATGAGTTTGCAGGTTCAACCCCGGGTTTCGCTCAAACCGTTCAACACCTTTGGCGTCGATGTTCAGGCCCGGCTGTTTGCCGAGGCCCACAGCGATGCCGACGTGCGTGAAGCCCTGGCCTATGCGGTGGAACATGACGTGCCGCTGCTGGTGATTGGCGGTGGCAGCAATTTGCTGCTGACGGCCGATATCCAGTCGCTGGTGCTGCGCATGGCCACGCGCGGGATTCGTATCCTGAGTGATGATGGCAGCAAGGTCGTGATCGAAGCCGAGGCCGGCGAGCCTTGGCATCCGTTCGTGCAGCACACCCTGGCGCAGGGGTTGTCGGGCCTGGAAAACCTCAGCCTGATTCCCGGCACAGTCGGTGCGGCACCGATGCAGAACATCGGCGCCTATGGCGTGGAGATCAAGGACGTGTTCGCCGGCCTGACCGCGCTGGATCGTCAGACTGGCGACTTGCGGGATTTCACCCTGGAAGAATGCAACTTCGCTTACCGCGACAGCTTGTTCAAGCAGGAACCGGGGCGTTGGTTGATCCTGCGGGTACGTTTCATCCTGGACCGCTCCGCGCACCTGCATCTGGAGTACGGCCCGGTGCGTCAGCGCCTGACCGAGCAAGGCATCGATCACCCGAGCGCTACCGATGTCAGCCAGGCGATTTGCAGCATCCGCAACGAAAAGCTTCCGGACCCGGCAGTGCTCGGCAATGCCGGCAGCTTCTTCAAGAATCCATTGGTGCCAGCGGCGCTTGTCGCGCAACTCAAAGGTGAATACCCGGATCTGGTGGCCTATGCGCAACCCGACGGGCAGATGAAATTGGCGGCGGGCTGGCTGATCGAACGGGCCGGCTGGAAAGGTTTCCGTGATGCCGACGCCGGCGTGCATAAATTGCAGGCGCTGGTGCTGGTCAACTACGGCAACGCGACGGGTCTGCAATTGCTGAGCCTGGCGCAACGCATCCAGAAAGACATTTCAGAACGTTTCCATGTCGACCTGGAAATGGAGCCCAATCGGTATTGAGGCTACGCTTTCAAGACTGATTTCAAAGCCCTGCACACGTTTAACGGTGCAGGGCTTTTTTGTTAATGCTGAGTTAACTTAGCCACCTAACGATGCAAACGTTTGCTCCATCAAAGGCCCGATGCAGACGCCACCGTCCGCATAAGAGAGCCTCATTAGCCTGAGCCGATCTGTGTGATGCCAACCGCCAACCCCAGGCGGCAGATTGCTCGACCCCATAACCAATAACTATGCGGGCGTGCCCATGATTACCCTGAAGCTCAATGGTCAAGACCATCAACTCGATGTCACCGAGGACATGCCGCTGCTCTGGGCAATTCGCGACGTGGCCGGTTACAACGGCACCAAATTTGGCTGCGGCATGGGCCTGTGCGGCGCCTGCACCATTCATATCGAAGGCGCCCCGGCGCGCAGTTGCATCACGCCGATTGGTTCGGTTGTGGGCCAGAACGTCACCACCATCGACAACCTGCACGCCGACCCGGTCGGGCAAGTCGTCCAGCAAGCCTGGCTCGACACCGCCGTGGCTCAGTGCGGTTTCTGTCAGGGCGGGCAGATCATGTCTGCCACGGCACTGCTCAAGACCAACCCGAACCCTAGCGACGAACAGATCGAAGAGGCAATGGTCGGCAATATTTGCCGCTGCGGCACTTACAACCGCATCAAGACCGCCATCCGCCAGGCATCCACTCACCTGAAGGAGGCCTAGGCATGAGCCAGTTACCGAATGATTTCGCGCTGAGCAACCTCAGTCGCCGTGGTTTCCTCAAGGGTGTCGGTGCCGCCAGTGCGTTGGTTCTGGTGGCGAGTTGGGGCTGGCAAGACGCTTTCGCTGCCGAGAAAGAGAAGAAGTTTGGCGCCGATGGCATGCCCAACGGCTGGATCGACGATCCCAAGGTGTACGTCAGCATCGCAACTGACGGCACGGTGACCGTGGTCTGCAACCGTTCGGAGATGGGCCAGGGTGTGCGCACCAGCCTGACGATGGTGGTGGCCGATGAACTGGAAGCCGACTGGGCGATGATGAAGGTGCAACAGGCGCCGGGCGACGAAGTGCGCTTCGGCAACCAGGACACCGATGGCTCGCGCAGCATGCGCCACTGGTTCGAGCCGATGCGTCGCTGCGGTGCTGCCGCGCGGACCATGCTCGAACAAGCCGCGGCCGAGCAGTGGAAAGTGCCGGTCAGCGAATGCCGCGCGCAACTGCATAAAGTCATTCACCAACCGACCGGTCGTGAGCTGGGTTACGGCGCCTTGGCCGCTGCGGCCGGTGCGCTGGCGGTGCCGGCGCGTGACAGTCTGCGGCTCAAACAGCCGTCGGAATATCGCTACATCGGCAAGGAAGGCACCAAGGCCATCGACGGTGCCGACATCGTCAATGGCCGCGCCATTTACGGTGCAGACGTACATTTCGACGGCATGCTCTACGCCACCATTGCACGTCCTGCGGTGTACGGCGGCAAGGTCAAGTCCGTCGACTCCAGCGCGGCGATGAAAGTCCCGGGCGTGATCAAGGTTGTGCAGATCGAAGGCCATCCTCTGCCGTCGGAGTTTCAGCCGTTGGGCGGCGTGGCCGTGGTCGCCAGCAATACCTGGGCGGCGATCAAGGGCCGCGAAGCACTGAAAATCGAGTGGGATGACGGCCCTAACGCCAGTTATGACTCGATCGCCTACCGCAAGGAAATTGAGGCTGCATCCCTCAAGCCCGGCAAAGTGGTGCGCAATACCGGCAACATCGATGAAGCGATGGGCAGCGCCGACAGCATCTTGGAAGCCTCCTATTACCTGCCGCACCTCACGCAAGCGCCTATGGAACCGATGGTCGCCATCGCCCGTTTCAAGGACGGCGTGTGCGAAGCCTGGGCCCCAAGCCAGGCTCCCCAAGTCACCCGCGAACGCATTGGCGAACGCCTCGGCATCCCGTTCGATAACGTCACTTTTAACGTCACTTTGTTGGGCGGCGGTTTCGGTCGTAAATCCAAGCCTGACTTCATTATCGAAGCGGCCATCCTTGCCAAGGAATTCCCCGGCAAGGCGGTGCGGGTGCAATGGACCCGTGAAGACGACATCCACTGTTCCTATTTCCACACGGTGTCGGCCGAGTACCTGAAAGCCAGCCTGAACAAGGACGGCCTGCCGTCCGGTTGGTTGCACCGCACCGTGGCGCCGAGCATCACCGCGCTGTTTGCGCCGGGCATGAACCACGAGGCGGCCTTCGAGCTGGGCATGGGCTTTACCAACATGGCTTACGCGATTCCTAACGTGCGCCTGGAAAACCCGGAAGCGACGGTCCATACCCGCGTCGGCTGGTATCGCTCGGTGTCGAACATTCCTCACGGTTTTGCGATTCAGAGCTTTGTCGATGAACTGGCGCACAAGGCCGGCCAGGATCCGCTCAAGTACCAGATCAAATTGCTCGGCCCGGACCGCCAGATCGATCCGCGCACGTTGAGTGAAGAGTGGAACTACGGCGAATCACCCGAGCGTTATCCGATCGACACCGCACGTCTGCGCACGGTGCTGGAAACCGCCGCCAAAGCTTCCGGTTGGGGGCGCGAGTTGCCCAAAGGCCGAGGCCTGGGTCTGGCGGTGCATTACAGCTTCGTGACCTATGTGGCGGCGGTGATCGAGGTTGAAGTCAAAGACGACGGCACGCTGATCGTGCACAAGGCCGACATCGCGGTGGATTGCGGTCCGCAGATCAACCCCGAGCGAATTCGTGCGCAGTTCGAAGGCGCCTGTGTCATGGGCCTGGGCAACGCGGTGCTGGGGGAAATCAGCTTCAAGGACGGCAAGGTCCAGCAGGACAACTTCCACATGTACGAAGTGGCGCGCATGTCGCTGGCGCCGAAGGAAGTTGCGGTTCATCTGGTCACACCGCCAGGCAATGTGCCACTGGGCGGTGTCGGGGAACCGGGCGTGCCACCGATTGCGCCAGCACTGTGCAATGCAATTTTTGCCGCCACCGGCAAGCGCATCCGCAACCTGCCGGTTCGCTATCAGCTGCAAGGCTGGCAGAAGGCGCAGGCCTGATGGACAGCGTCGATCTGAACGTCCTGCGCAGCGTGCTGGAATGGCGCCGCGCCGGTCAGCGGGTGGTGTTGTACAGCGTGGTCCAGACCTGGGGCACCGCGCCTCGGGCACCTGGCGCCATGCTGGCCTTGCGTGAAGATGGCGTGGTGATTGGCTCGGTGTCCGGCGGGTGCGTTGAAGACGATTTGATTGCCCGGCTGCACGACGGTCGTATTCCAGCCGATGGGCCGCCGGTGCAATTGATCACTTACGGCGTCACCCGTGAGGAGGCGGCACGCTTCGGTTTGCCGTGCGGCGGCACCTTGCGCCTGACTGAGGAGCGGGTCGACGATCCTGCTTGGGTCGCTGAGTTGCTGGCGCGCTGTGAGGCGCATGAAATCGTGGCTCGCTCGCTTGATCTCACGACCGGTGAAGTGGTTCTGCAACCGGCAGACAAGAGCGATGCGCTGAGTTTTGACGGCAAAACCCTGCGGGCCATTTACGGTCCGCGTTGGCGGCTGTTGCTGATCGGTGCGGGGCAGTTGTCCCGGTATGTCGCCGAGATGGCACGTTTGCTGGATTTCGAAGTACTGATCTGTGATCCGCGCACCGAGTTCGTCTACGGCTGGGAAGAGCAGCACGGGCGATTTGTTTCGGGCATGCCCGATGAAGCGGTGCTCACCATCCAGACCGACGAGCGCACGGCCATCGTCGCGCTGACCCACGATCCGCGACTGGATGACATGGCGCTGCTGACGGCGCTGGATTCCAAGGCGTTTTATGTCGGTGCGCTGGGTTCACGGGTCAACAGCCAGAAACGCCGGGAAAATCTGGCTCAGCTAGGCTTGTCACAAGAGGCAATCGAGCGGCTGCATGGCCCGATCGGTTTGCACATTGGCAGCCACACACCGGCGGAAATCGCCTTGTCGCTGCTGGCCGAAATCGTGGCGATCAAGAATGGGGTCGAACTGAAGCAGAAGAAGCCGTTGCAGGAGGTGGTATGAGTGAGCCCATCGGCGTCATCGTGCTGGCAGCGGGGCAGGGCAGTCGGTTTCGACAGGAGGCCGGTGCCGAGAAGGACAAGTTGGTGGCGGATTGCTCGGGACGCGAGGGTGCTGTTCATTCGATGATCGAGCAAGTGCTGGTGAATTTGCCGGCCACCCTTGAGAAGCGCGTCCTGGTGACCACCGTGGATCGACCGCAAGTGATCCGCATGGCCAAGGCTTATGGTTGCGAGATTGTGCTGGTCGAATCGACCGGCATGGGTGACAGCATCGCGGCCGGGGTGGCGGCGTGTCCGCAGCTCGGCGGCTGGCTGATTGTGCTGGGGGATATGCCGTTCATCCTTCCAGCGAGTATTGAGCGTGTGGAGGCGGAGATCGCTGATGACGCCGTCAGTGTCCCGGTGCATCAAGGTGAGTTTGGGCATCCGGTGGGATTTGGGCGCAGCTTTGGTGCTGCGTTGATGGCGTTGTCTGGTGATCGAGGGGCCAAGGCGTTGTTTGCGCAGGCGAGGGTGGTCGAGGTGGCGGTGGACGATCCCGGGGTGTTGTGGGATGTGGATGTGCCTGAGAAGTTGATCTTCAAGTAGCCTCGACACAGATCCAATGTGGGAGCGGGCTTGCTCGCGAAAGCGGCGTATCAGTCAACATAGATGTCGACTGACACGCCCTCTTCGCGAGCAAGCCCGCTCCCACATTGGATCGTTGTGATGTTCACGGACATAAAAAAGCCCCGCCTGGATCACCAGGCGGGGCTTTTTAGTGGCCGATGGAATCAGACGAGAGGTTTAGGCTCGTGTTCTTTTTCCAGGGCTTGCTCGTGTTGCTCTACCGCTTCCTGAACGGAGCGCGGTGCTTCGTCGATCACCGACTCAGCGGGTTCGGCAGCAGCGACCTCAGCAGCCGGGGCAGGTGCTGCCTCGACGACTTCAGCGACAACCGGTGCAGCTTCGACAGCAGCCGGAGCAGCAGCGGCAGCCAGTTCGGCTTCCTTCTGCAAACGCTCTTCTTCACGCTTGCGACGACGCACTTCACGTGGGTCGTTAGGCGCACGGCCACTTGGCGTCAGGGCGCTGACAGGGGCGGCTTCGATTTCCGGTGCAGCCACTTCGGCAACAACCGGCGCTTCAACCACCGGAGCAGGCTCGGCAGCAGCAACCACTGGCTCGGACACCATAGCCTCGGCTACTGGCGCTTCGGCGGCGGCTGGCTCGGCAACCCAGTTGAACGCGGTTTGCTCTTCGCGAACTTCACGGGCAGCTTCGGTCACTGTTTCGCTGGCTGTTTCGACAACCGGTTCTGCGGCAACCACTGGCTCAGCGGCCGCTTCAACGACTGGCTGTGCTTCACGAACCGGGGCGACTTCGATTTCCGGAGCGGCGGTGGCTTCGACCGGAGTCGTTGCTTCAACCACTGGCGCTTCCACTGGAGCAGTTTCCAGGGTGGCGGCAGTCGCGCGTTCGGCTTGCTCGTTAGCCTGTGCTTCGGCTGGAGCGCTGATCACGGTGCTGGCAACGGCTGCGGTAACAGCCAGGCCGGCGGCCAGATCGGCAGCGCTTGGCGCTTCGTTGGTTTCGCCAGCTTCGTTACCTTCGGCGGACTCGGATTCTTCCGAACCTTCGATCACATTGCCGTTGGCATCGCGTTGACGCTCGCGACGGTTGCTGCGACGACGCTGGCCACGGGAGCGGCGGCGTGGACGATCGCCTTCGGCGCCTTCCTGACCGTCTTCCTGCAGTTGCTCTTCGTTGGTCACCAGCTCTTCTTCAGCTACTGCTGCAGCGGCTTGTTCGGCACGTGGCTGACGTTCTTCACGCGGTGGGCGTGGAGCGCGTTCTTCACGTGGCTGGCGAGCTGGACGCTCTTCAGCAGTAGTCGCAGCAGCAGTAGCAGCCGCCGGAACCGGAGCAGCATCAAGAGGCTCACGCAATTCACGAACCGGACGCTCTTCACGATCGCCACGTGGCTTGCGATCTTCGCGAGGAGCGCGCGGTGCACGTTCTTCACGAGGGGCGCGTGGTGCGCGCTCTTCACGTGGAGCGCGTTCTTCGCGGGCGACTACTGGCGTTTCTTCGCGGGCTTCGCGTGGCTCACGTGGTGCGCGCTCTTCACGCGGTGCACGTTCTTCACGAGGCTTGCGTTCTTCATCGCGGCGACCGTTACGGTTGCGGCTCTGCTGACGACCGTTGCGACGCTCTTCGTTGCGGGCCGGACGCTCGGTGGTCGCTGGCTTTTCAACCACAACCGGGGCTGCAGGCTCTTCCTTGGTCGCGAACAGGCTGACCAGCGACTTCACCAGGCCTTTGAACAGGCTTGGTTCTGGCGCTGCGGCCGGGGCGGCAACCGGTGCGGGAGCGACGACTTCGGTCGGAACCGGAGCGTTGGCGCGGGCCGGAGCCGTCTTGACCGCAGCTTCCTGGCGAACCAGGGTGCGGGTCGCAGCGGCTGGCTGGACTTCTTCGACTTCGGCAGCGGCAGCAGCGATTTCGTAGCTGGACTGGCCAACCGCGGCTTCCGGGCTGTCATCGCGCAGACGCTGAACTTCGAAGTGCGGCGTTTCGAGGTGATCGTTCGGCAGAATGACGATGCGGGCACGGGTGCGCAGTTCGATCTTGGTGATCGAGTTGCGTTTTTCGTTGAGCAGGAACGCAGCGACCGGGATCGGCACTTGGGCGCGAACTTCGGCAGTGCGGTCTTTCAGGGCTTCTTCTTCGATCAGGCGCAGGATCGCCAGCGACAGCGATTCAACGTCACGGATGATGCCGGTGCCGTTGCAACGCGGGCAAACGATGCCGCTGCTTTCGCCCAGCGATGGACGCAGGCGCTGACGGGACATTTCCAGCAGGCCGAAGCGCGAGATGCGACCGACTTGCACGCGAGCGCGGTCGGCTTCCAGGCATTCGCGGACTTTCTCTTCCACGGCGCGCTGGTTCTTGGCAGGGGTCATGTCGATGAAGTCGATGACGATCAGGCCGCCGATGTCGCGCAGGCGCAACTGACGGGCGATTTCTTCGGCGGCTTCAAGGTTGGTCTGCAGGGCGGTTTCTTCGATGTCGCTGCCTTTGGTGGCGCGCGCCGAGTTGATGTCGATGGACACCAGGGCTTCGGTCGGATCGATAACGATGGAGCCGCCGGAAGGCAGTTCAACGACGCGCTGGAAAGCGGTCTCGATCTGGCTTTCGATCTGGAAACGGTTGAACAGCGGAACGCTGTCTTCGTACAGCTTGATCTTGCTGGCGTACTGCGGCATTACCTGGCGAATGAAAGTCAGGGCTTCGTCCTGGGCTTCAACGCTGTCGATCAGCACTTCGCCGATGTCCTGGCGCAGGTAATCGCGGATGGCGCGGATGATCACGTTGCTTTCCTGGTAGATCAGGAACGGCGCGGAGCGATCCAGCGAGGCTTCTTTGATGGCGGTCCAGAGTTGCAGCAGGTAGTCGAGGTCCCACTGCATTTCTTCGCTGCTGCGGCCCAGGCCGGCAGTGCGAACGATCAGGCCCATGTCGGCTGGGGCAACCAGGCCGTTCAGGGCTTCACGCAGTTCGTTGCGCTCTTCACCTTCGATGCGACGGGAAATACCGCCGGCACGCGGGTTGTTCGGCATCAGAACCAGGTAACGACCGGCCAGGCTGATGAAGGTGGTCAGGGCTGCGCCCTTGTTGCCACGTTCTTCTTTTTCGACCTGAACGATGACTTCCTGGCCTTCGCTCAGGACGTCCTTGATGTTGACGCGGCCTTCGGGGGCTTTCTTGAAGTATTCGCGGGAGATTTCTTTGAGGGGCAGGAAGCCGTGGCGCTCAGAGCCGAAATCGACAAAGGCAGCCTCAAGGCTTGGTTCGATGCGAGTAATCCGGCCTTTATAGATGTTGGCCTTTTTCTGCTCGCGTGCACCGGATTCGATGTCCAGGTCGTAGAGGCGTTGGCCATCTACCAGTGCAACACGCAACTCTTCGGGTTGAGTTGCGTTAATCAGCATTCTTTTCATGTAGTACCGTCGGTTTCCGGGCTGCCGGAAACGGCGTTCGGCACACACGACTTCTCATGGTCGGTGTCAGGTGCGTCAGGAGTGGTTGGACACTCCAGTGTCTAGCGAACCCCGACCAATTGGGCCGGCGTCGCGACGTACGCGTCCTGCTTGCTGTGGCTACTTAAGCACTCAGTCAGGAGGAGGAATCAACCAGCGGCTGTGGACGAGATGAAGCGTCTTGATAAAGCCTATTGCTACACAGTCCAGCGGTTGTGCATCTCCACCCTACACGTATCCCTGATAATTCGGGTGCTGCCGCGCGCAGAATCCGCAGCGGGTTGGCATTTACCGTGAGCTCCGAAAGGGGAGGTCACGCATCATGGCTAATTTAGGCGTTGTTTCCGAAGCGTTCGCTCGGGGTTGCTCGTAGCTGACTGCACTTTGTGAACTGGCCGTGAATATTTGCTCGCAAGGCGAGTGAAAACTCTGCTTTGCGGCATGCTTCAGGCCTCATGTCACCTGCGCTCGTTACAACTGCAAACTCTACCGTTTCGTAGCGAAAGCCCCGTAGGACGGCCTCTCGTCCTCGTGAATTGCGTTGGTCAGGGCCGGTTTTTGACCGTTAGTCCGCTGTCCAGGCCACTTTTGGCGGCGTTCGCGACTATAGCAGCAATGATTAAGTGCTTCAATTCCATAAAAAATTGTTATCATCCGCGCCATGACAACTACTGCCCCTTCGACCCCAGCCGTACAACTGCTGGAGGTCTCGCCGGAATATGCCGGCCAACGAATTGATAACTTCCTTCTCGCTCGGCTCAAAGGCGTGCCCAAGACTTTGATTTACCGCATTTTGCGTAAAGGCGAAGTGCGAGTGAACAAAGGTCGGATCAAGCCCGAATACAAGCTGCAGGCGGGCGATATCGTGCGCGTGCCGCCGGTTCGCGTGCCTGAGCGCGACGAGCCCGTGCCGCTGGCACAAGGCCTGCTCCAGCGCCTCGAAGCCTCGATTATCTTCGAAGACAAGGCGTTGATCGTGATCAACAAGCCTTGTGGCATCGCGGTTCATGGTGGCAGCGGCTTGACTTACGGGGTGATCGAAGCCTTTCGTCAGTTGCGTCCCGATTGCAAGGAGCTTGAACTGGTTCACCGTCTCGACCGTGACACCTCCGGTCTGCTGATGATCGCCAAGAAGCGCAGCATGTTGCGTCACTTGCACACGGCATTGCGCGGCGATGGCGTCGATAAGCGCTACATGGCGCTGGTTCGCGGCAATTGGGCGGCGTCGATCAAGCAAGTCCGAGCGTCGCTGGGCAAGAGCAATCTGCGCTCCGGCGAGCGTATGGTCGAGGTCGACGAGGAGGAGGGCAAGGAGTCCGTGACCGTGTTCAAGGTCCTGCGTCGTTTTGGCGACTTTGCCACCCTGATCGAAGCCAAGCCGATCACCGGCCGGACTCACCAGATCCGCGTCCACACCTTGCACGCCGGGCACTGCATCGCTGGCGATACCAAGTACGGCGATGAAGGCTTCAGCAAAGAGATTCGTGACCTGGGCGGCAAGCGCCTGTTCCTGCACGCCTACATGCTGACCGTGCCGCTGCCGGATGGTAGTGAGCTGAAGTTGCAGGCGCCGGTCGACGAGATGTGGGCCAAAACCGTGGAGCGATTGAGTGCGCCCATCTGATTACAAGCTGCTGATTTTCGATTGGGACGGCACTCTCGCCGACTCCATTGGTCGGATTGTCGAGTCGATGCATGTCGCGTCCGAACGATCCGGGTTTCAGTTGCGCGATGATTTCGCCGTCAAGGGAATCATCGGTCTGGGCTTGCCGGAAGCGATTCGGACCTTGTATCCAGACATTGACGATGCCGAGTTGATCGCCTTTCGCGAGCATTACGCCGATCACTACATTGCATCAGAAGCGGTGCCTTCGCCGTTGTTCGAAGGCGTTGTCGAGACGATGGAAGCGTTTCGTGCAGAGGGTTATCAATTGGCGGTCGCGACCGGCAAGGCCCGTCGCGGGCTGGATCGGGTGCTGAAGTCTCACGGCTGGGAAGATTATTTCGATATCACCCGCGCGGCCGACGAAACCGCCAGCAAACCCCATCCGCTGATGCTCGAGCAGATCCTCGCTCATTGCGAGGTTCGCCCGGAGCAAGCGCTGATGGTGGGCGATTCGTCCTTTGATTTGCAGATGGCGCGCAACGCCGGTATGGATTCGGTGGCCGTCAGCTATGGCGCACAATCGATCGAAGCGTTGAAGTTGTTCGAGCCGGCACTGGCCATTGATCGTTTTTCAGAATTGCACGCCTGGCTGAGTCAGCGGGCTTAATAGGTTTTTGCTGGGGTAGATGTCATGACCGACGAATGGAAAACGCCCGCCAAGGCGAGCGCAGAGAGCGGTGACGAGAAAAGCTGGAAGCTGCTGGAAAAGACCTTGCTGGCCAGCGTGCAGGAGCAGCGCCGGTCCCGTCGCTGGGGCATTTTCTTCAAGCTGCTGACCTTTGTGTACCTGTTTGGCGCGTTGATCCTGTTCACGCCGCTGATGGACATGGAAAAAGCGGCTACCCGCAGTGGCAACTACACCGCGCTGATCGACGTGACCGGCATGATCGCCGACAAGGAGCCTGCCAGCGCTGACAACATCGTCGGCAGCCTGCGTGCAGCGTTCGAGGACGAGAAGGTCAAAGGCGTCATCCTGCGAATCAACAGTCCGGGCGGCAGTCCGGTGCAATCGGGCTACGTCTATGACGAGATCCGCCGTTTGCGCGGCCTGCATCCAGACACCAGGCTTTACGCGGTGATCTCCGATCTGGGCGCTTCCGGTGCTTACTACATCGCCAGTGCGGCGGATCAGATCTACGCCGACAAGGCGAGCCTGGTGGGTTCCATTGGTGTGACGGCGGCCGGTTATGGCTTTGTCGGGACGATGGAGAAACTGGGCGTGGAGCGTCGCACTTACACCTCCGGCGAGCATAAGTCGTTCCTCGATCCGTTCCAGCCGCAGAAGCCTGAAGAAACTCAGTTCTGGCAGGGCGTGCTCGACACCACTCATCAGCAATTCATCAACAGCGTCAAGAAGGGTCGTGGCGACCGCCTCAAGGATAAGGAGCATCCGGAGCTGTTCTCCGGGTTGGTCTGGTCCGGCGAGCAGGCACTGCCGCTGGGTCTGATCGATGGTCTGGGCAATGCCAGTTCGGTGGCGCGTGACGTGATCGGCGAGAAAGAATTGGTGGATTTCACCGTTCAGGAGTCGCCGTTCGATCGCTTCTCGAAAAAGCTCGGAGCCAGCGTGGCTGAGCATCTGGCAATGTGGATGGGCTTCCAGGGGCCTTCGTTGCGCTGATGCTCCTGGTTGCATCAAAAACCGGCCTTCGTGGCCGGTTTTTTAATGTCAAAAGATCGCAGCCTCGTTTCACTCGACTGTCCCGTCCTGAATAAGGTT
>NZ_LACH01000003.1 GCF_000968015.1 Pseudomonas fluorescens | reverse complement strand
GCCCTTGGTTACTTGGGGCTCTTCCAAGTGACTCGCTGTAAGAGCGAAACCGCCAGCCGCCGTGACCGCAGAAACGGATATACACCCAAGGCCTAATGCGAAGTCCCCTCGGCAAACTCAATCTTGTTCCCCACGTTGTACTTGCCCGAAGGCTTGTTCATCGGAATACGTTTGATCTCCTTGAGGGTGTTGCTGTCGTAGACGATCAGCGCACCGTCGGTGTCCCAGATGCTCAGCAGCAAGTAGCGGCCATCCCGGGTGAACTCAACATGAGCGGCGGTTTTGCCGGGCATCGGGCGCAAGGTGTAGGCAATCTCCAGCGTCTGTTTGTCGATCAGATGGATCGCATCGTTATCGGGGCCGAAGAACACGTCGCTCCAGGCATACCGCGAATTGACGTGACTGCGCATGAAGAAACCCGGCCCCAGGGTCGGGATTTCCTTGATCAGTTTCCAGGTCTTGAAGTCGATGACCGAGATCAGCCCCTTGCTGATGTTCGGCGTGGCGAACACCCACTCGCCGTTGCGTTTCCAATAGGTCCCCGAGCCCAAATGCGGCATGCCCGGCAGCGGTATGTCGGTGATTACCTTGCCGCTGTCGAGGTCGATCACCTGACCGCCCTGGGCTTTGCGCGACGTGGCCAGCAGCTGTTTGTAGTCCGGTGAAAAAGAGAAATCGTCGAGAACATCCCCGGCAGGGATCCGTCGTGGTTCGAAATTGGGAGTGCCGGCCCAGGACAGTTCCCAGACTTCCTTCACGTCCTTGAGCGCGACGATGAAGCTGTCGCGCGGCGGGGCGGAGTACACCGCGCTGACCCGTGACGCGGTGCCGTCCTGCCCGATCGTGGGAATGGTTTTGACCAGCGACAGATCGCGGGCATCGAGCACCACCACGTTGCCGGGCAAATAGTTGCCCACCAGCACCCAGCGTCCATCCTTGCTCACCGCCAGGTTGCGGGTGTTGAGCCCGGCGCGGACCTCGGCGATCAGTTTCAGGTTGTGCAAGTCATACAGGCTGATCCAGCCGTCACGGGAGGCGAAGTAGACGAAGCGCCCGTCCGGCGAGAACTTCGGCCCGCCATGCACGGCAAAGTGCGAAGCAAATCGCGCCAGCACCTCAAAGCGGTCACCGTCGAGGATGTCGATGTGATGGTCGCCGGCTTCCACCACCACGAACAGGTTCAGCGGGTCGGCGCCATGCTGGGGCGTGGTGGGCAGCTTGCTGAGGTCTGCGAGCAGCGAGTGACTGCCGAGAATGTCGTCATTGCTCCAGGTGGGCGGGGTGGCGGGGGGTTGCTGAAGGTAGTCCACCAGCGCGTCGATCTGTGCGGGGCTGAACACAGTGGCATAGCCGGCCATCTGGCTCGCGGGGCGGCCGTTCTGAATCACGCTGCGGATTTCATCGGGTTTGATCCGGCTGAGACTCTCCGGCAGCAACGCCGGGCCCGCACCGCCGAACCGATTGGCGCCATGGCAGCGCTGGCAATGCTGCTGATAGTTTTGCGCGGCGTGTTCAAGTGCCGGAACCGCTGCGCCGGCCTGGGCCGCACTGATCCATAACAGGTGGGCAAGGAGCACGCGCCTCATATCGCCACCTTGGCGTGGCGTTGCAGTGCTTGCGCCGGGTAAAGCCGTGCCGGGTATTCCAGTTTTTCTGCGGCGAACAGATCGACCACCGTGCCGATCACCGTCAGTGTCGGAATGCCCGGTGGACAATCCAGCGCCAGGGTCGGCAATTGGTGCAGCTTGCCACGGGCGACGTGCTGGTCGGGACGCGTGCCGTTGCTGATCAGCGCCGCCGGCGTATCGGCCGACAGCCCGGCTTCGATCAAGCGCTGAGCGATGATCCCCAGGTTCGACAAGCCCATGTAAAACACCAAGGTCTGGCTACTGTCGGCAAGGCTGGTCCAGGGCAGCGACAACTCGCCATCCCGTTGCAAATGGCCAGTGATAAACCGGCAGGAGTTGACCAGGTCGCGGTGGGTCAACGGTATGCCCGCGTAAGCGCTGCAGCCGGACGCGGCGGTGATGCCCGGTACTACCTGGCAATCAACACCCCGTTGCAGCAGGTACTCCAGCTCCTCGGCGCCGCGACCAAAAATGAACGGATCGCCGCCCTTGAGCCGAACCACGCGCTGCCCTTGATCAGCAAGATCGGCCAGCAGTTTGTTGATCTGTTCCTGGGGCAGGCTGTGGCAGCCGCTGGCCTTGCCGACGTAATGGCGGGCGCAGGTGAGCGGGATCAAGGTCAGCAGTTCGGGGCTGATCAGCCGGTCGTACACCACGGCGTCGGCCTGCATCAACAGGCTCCAGGCGCGCAGGGTCAGCAGGCGTGGATCGCCGGGGCCAGCGCCGACCAGGGCAACTTCGCCCGGCCGGAACGGGGACTCAAGTGTGGCCGGTATAGCAATCGATGGAGGCATGGGACGTCCTTGGTGCTTCATCAGGTTGACCGGCCCCAGCCTTTGTCAGGTGGTTGGCCGTGCGGGCTATTCAGTGGGTGATGCAAGGGATGGTCGTTGATGGCGGCACACCGATTTCGTCATCGCTGAGGTGGCAGCCGGGGTCCTGGCCCCACAAATCACCCTCGGCCCAGGCGCGGGTGCGGGTGTTGCCGTTGCAGATGTGCAACCAGCGGCATTGTGCGCAACGACCGCCGACGGCGCGGGGATGTTCACGCAGGCGCAACAACAGGGCATCCGGCTGATCCAGCCACAACGTGCGGAACGGCGTGCGCCGGACATTGCCCACCGAGTGCTGCCACCAGTAGGTGTCCGGGTGCACTTCGCCGGTGTTGTCGATGTTGGCAATGCCGCTGCCCGATGCGTTGCCGCCCCAGGCGCGGAGCATGTTTTCCAGGCGTGGGTAATGCTCGGGAAGTCGTAGGGCTGCCCATTGCAGCAGGAGAATGGCATCGGCGTCGTTGTTGCCGCTGACAAAATCGCTGTCGCGGCCCTGTTGGATGTCTTCCCAGGCGCGCTCGAAGATCAGCGTCATGGCCTCGCGGCTCATCTGCTGGTGTGCGTCGAGTTTGCGACTGCGTTTGCCGCGACCGCTGTAGTTGAGGTGCGACAGGTAAAACTTTTGCACGTCGTACTCGCGCATCAGCGACAGCAGTTGGGGCAGTTGCTGATGGTTCTCCTGGGTCAGGGTGGTGCGCAGCCCGACGCGAATACCCTGTTCGCGGCAGAGCCGGATCGCCTGCATGGAACGGGCGAAACTGCCCTTGAGTTGGCGGAAAGCGTCATGGGTGGCTTCCAGGCCATCGATGCTGATCCCGACGTAGTCGAAGTTCGCCGCGCTGATCTGCGCGATGTTCTGCTCATCGATCAGCGTGCCGTTGGTGGACAAGGCCACAAAGAAATCCTTGGTCCGGGCGTAGGCGCTGAGCACAAACAAGTCCTCGCGCAACAGCGGTTCGCCACCGGAAAGAATCAACACCTTGACGCCGGCATCGTGCAGATCGTCGATCACGGTCAGCGCCGCGGCGGTATCCAGTTCGTCGCGAAAGACACTGTCGGCGGAGGTGGCATAGCAATGTTTACAGGTCAGGTTGCAGCGCCTGAGCAGGTTCCAGATCACCACCGGCGCCCGATTGCTGCCCGGTGGACTGGTTCTGGGCGCAGGCGCCTGGCCGGCCAGCGCACGCAGGTATTGGCTGATCCTCAACATGTAAATCTCCTTCAGTCAGAGCGTGTTCAGCGCGAAGCAACAGGCAAACGCAAGCCTGATGCCCGTAGCAGCTGTCGAGCTTGCGAGGCTGCGTTCGGCGACGCAGTCGTCGTGAAATCAGGCACTGCGGTGTCCCAGGAATACCGCGTTCGCAGGGTTTACGACGACTGCGTCGCCGAACGCAGCCTCGCAAGCTCGACAGCTGTTACAAGGGATGCGTTGAACTGGCCGGCATTAGGCGCAAGCCGGTTTTTTTCAGGATGCGGCTGCTCACCAGCATCTCGTCCGCCCCACAGGCGTCGCCCAGCAAGTAGCGCAGGTGCTCGCGGTAGCTGTTGATTTCATCGCTGCTGCGGCCATGCACCATGGCGAACAGGTTGTAGCGCCAGCCAGTGCGGCGCGGACGGCGATAGCAGTGGCTGACGAAGGGTTGCGCGCCGATCAGTGCGCCGAGACGCGGCATGTCGGTGTCGCGCACATCCCAGACCGTCATGCCGTTGTGGCGATAGCCCAGTCGGTAGTGATTGGGCACGGCGGCAATCCGCCGAATCGCGCCCTCGGCTTGCAAGCGCTTGAGCAGATCCAGGGTGGCTTCAATGTTCAGCCCCAGCTGTTCGGCGAGCCACGCCCACGGGTCGTCCAGCAAAGGCAGGCCGGCCTGGGTCAACACGATCAGGCGCTGGATGAGGGTGTCTTCAGGCCGGGAAATACAGACCGACATGGTAGGTCTCCTCTTTGGGCAGGTTGAGCAGCGGCAGGCCGGTCAGGGTTTCGATGCGGTGCAGGGTCTCGGTCAGGTCATGTTCAGTTGCGCAGGCGAGCACGAACCACATGTTCCAGGCGTGCTCGCGTCGATAGTTGTGTGCCACTTCAGGCATGCCTTGCAGATGCTCGGCAACCTCTTCAAAACGTTCTTCCGGGACCGCCAGCGCGGCGAGGGTGAAGGCGCCGCCCAGGCGTTCGATGTCAAACATCGGGCCGAAGCGCGTGAGCATTCCGTCATGGAGCAGGGTATGCAGTCGGCCGAGTAGTTCAGTGCTGCTGGTCTCCAGTTCGGCCGCCAGTACCCGCCAAGGGTGGCGCACCAGCGGCAGGCCCAATTGCAAGCGGTTGATCAGGCGACGGTCGAGGTCATCCATGGGTCGGTGCTCCTGTGCGCGAGGGCGCAAAGCGACCGCCGCACTGCTTGAAGACCTGGGTGCTGAACAGCAATTGATGGGGCAGGTCGCTCAGCAGATGTTCGTCCAGCAACGCCTGGATCTGCGCCTCCACCTGTTCACGTTGACGCCCGTGCACCATGCAAAACAGGTTGTACCGCCACTGCGGCAATCGCCGGGGACGTTGATAGCAGAGGTTAATGCCGGGCGCTCGCCCCAGGCGCTGGCCGACTTCGTCGATCAGCGCATCGGGAATATCCAGCACCAGCATGGCGTTGGCGGTAAAGCCCAGCGCGCGATGGTGCAGCACCAGGCCGATACGGCGGAACAGCCCTTGCTCGTTCCACTGGCGCATTTGTTCGAGCACCTGGTTTTCGTCGGTGTTTATCCGTTCGGCGAGTTCCTGATAGGGGCGCGCTACCAGCGGCAATCCGCCTTCGAGGTGCCGGCGCAGCGCCAGCGCTTGGTGGGGGCTCAATCCAGATGTCATGAGTTTTCTCCCAGGGCAAAGCCCAGGTCGATGCGGTAGGCGGTCAACATCGGCAGGTCCAGCGGCATGAGGCCGGTGTCGTTCTCCAGTTCCTTGAGTACGCGGTCGATGTGTTGGCGATCAGGGGCGGTCAACACAAACCACAGGTTGTAGAAATGCTCCCGTGCATAGTTGTGATTGACCTCGGGGTACTGACTGACGCGATCGGCCACCTGTTGCAGGCGTTCGGCGGGCACAGCGAGGGCGGCGAGGGTGCTGGCCCCGGCGCGGCTGTGTTCGAACACCGGGCCGATGCGTGAGAGGGTGCCGGCCTGATCCATTTCTTCCAGGCAGGCCATTACTTGTGATTCGCGGCAACCGAGAATCCGCGCCATCTCCTTATACGGTGACGGGCACAGCGGCATGCCGTGCTGGAAGCGCTCGATGAGTTGGCGGCTGAGCAGCTCAAGGTTCATTTCAATACCCCATTTTCTGCGCGCGACTGCTGAAGAAGATGCCGCTCGGTGCGCTGGCAGGCAGGGTGCTCAGCAGCTTCAGGCGGTACGGATCCCAGACTTGAACCTGATCGCCGTCGCGTAACGACAGCCACAACTGGTCGCCGCGTGCGGTGAACTCCATATGCAGCACCGCCGGTCCCGGCTTCAGATCCGCGACCACGGCATGGGTTTCGGTGTCGATGACCTGAACCCGATCATTGTCCGGGTAGGCGAAATTGACCCACAGCTGCCGACCGTCCGGGCGCGACGTGACGAACACCGGTTGACCGGCCACCGGGATCACAGCGGTCTGCTGCCAGGTGCGCGAATCCATCACCAGCACTTGATGCCGGCCAACGGCGGGCACGAAGGCCTGGTTGTCGGCAACGGCCCAGCCTTCCAGGTGCGGCATCTTGTAGACCGGGAGTTTCGCCTGGCCGCGTCCGTAATCGCCGAGTACCCGCTGCACACCGCGCTCCGGATGCCAGAGATCGAGTTGCGCCATGCCGTCTTCACCGAACAGACCGGCCATGTAATAGCGCCCATCGGGCGTTATCAGGGCGTCGTAGGGTTGCTCACCGATGCCGGTGAAACGGCTGATCTGCGGTGTGTTGCCCTGACTGAAATCGGCGGTCCAGATCTCGCCGGTATCGAACAGGCTGAACACAAAACGTTGCCCCGGTGCGTCAACCAGACCGACCACCCGGGAGCGCTTGGTGCCATCGGCGAGCGGCGTGGCCGGAATATCGGCCACCTGTTGCAGGGTGTCGGCATCGAACACCTTGACCCCGCCGGGCACGTAGTTGGACACCGCGATCAACTTGCCGTCCTGACTGATGGCGCCGCCAATGCTGTTGCCGCCCTGGATGACGCGATGATCGATACGCCGGGTCAGCAAATCAATCTTGCTCAACCCGCCGTCGCGCCCGAACACATAGGCGTAGCGCTGATCCCGCGAGAACACCACCGAGGCATGGGACAGGTCGCCTAAACCCTTGAGTCGGGCCAGCGCGGTGTGGGTGTCGCTTTCGATGATTTGTACGCTACCGGTGGCGCGCTCCACGACCACGCCCAAGTCGCCGGTGCCACGCAACGGTGGCTGAACGCAAGCGGACAACAACAGCCCGGTCGCCGCTGACAGCAGGATTGAACGGATCATGGTGCGGGATATCCCTGGAGAAGAAGATCGACCAGCCAATGGATGTCGTCGGGGCTGAGCAACGGGGCCCAACCGGGCATCGCGGTGTCGGGCCGGCCTTGGGTGACGGTGGCAATCAGGCTGTCCCGTGACTTGCCGGCCAGCGCTGCGCGCGTCAGTTCGGGCCCCAGCCCGCCGGTCAGGTGCAGCCCATGGCAGGCGCCGCAGTCCTGGGTCAGTAGGTGTTCGAGTTGCGCCTGACGCGGGGCGTCAGGCGCGGCAACCGCGGTTGCGCAAATGAGGAGGAGGGCCGCCAGAATCACAGCGTGTCGATAAACCATCATGGCGCCCTCCAGGCGGTTATTTGAGTGTCAGTACCCAGGTCGCGAGAATTTTTGCTTCTTCTTCAGTCACCGGGTTTGCCGGCATTGGCATCGGGCCCCAGTTGCCTTGTGTGCCGTTCTTGATGTGGCCGGCCAGGGTGTCCACGGCCCCGGGTACGCCAGAGTTCTTGGCCGCTACATCCTTGAGCGCCGGGCCGACAATCTTGGTATCGATGGAGTGGCAGGCTGCGCAGGGTTTGCTCTTGAACAGCTCCAGCGCGTCTTGGGCCATGGCCGGCTGCACACTCAGCGCAGCGGTCAGGGCAAACAGTGAGAACAGAGTAATTTTCATGGTGTTTCCTTGCATTGATGGAGCTCAATAGATGTCGTGTTGGGTGTTGTAGACGTTGAACTTCCCGGTGGGTGTGATCAGTCGTTTGTCCTTGATGACTGACTTGAGCTTCAGGGTTTTGTCGTCGATCACCACCAGCGCCGACTCGTCGGCCTGGCCACTCCACACGGAGAACCAGACTTCATCGCCGGCCTTGTTGTATTCCGGTTGCACGACGCGCATGGCGCCTTGCTTGATGCCCGCGTATTCAGCGATGGGCAGTACGGTGTAGCCGGCGTCGAGCTTGTCGATGTTGAACACCGCCACTGACTGGCTGAGCTTGGCGTCCGGGTTGAGGGTGGTGTCGACGTACAGGTGGCGAGAGTTGGGATGGGTTTTGATAAACAGCGAACCGCCGCCCTGGCCCTTGAGTGAGGCGACCTGCTTCCAGGCGTATTGCGGGTGTTTGGTCGGGTCGGTGCCGATCAGCGAGATGCCGTCATCACCCAGGTGGCTGGTGGCCCAGACCGGGCCGTAGATCGGGTGGTTGAAGTTGGCGCCGCGACCCGGGTGAGGGGTTTTGCCGACGTCCACCAGCGCGGTCAACTTGCGCTCCTTGGAGTCGATCACGGCGACCTTGTTGGAGTTGTTGGCGGCGGTCATGAAGTAGCGGTGTGTACTGTCCCAACCGCCGTCATGCAGGAAGGGCGCGGCATCGATGTAGGTGACGGTGAGGTTTTTGATGTCCTGGTAATTGACCAGCATCACCTTGCCGGTTTCCTTGACGTTAACGATGAACTCCGGCCATTCGTGGGAGGCGATGATCGCCGCGACCCGGGGTTCCGGGTGATATTCCTGCTTGTCGACGGTCATGCCGCGGGTCGAAACAATCTGTTTCGGCTCCAGGGTTTCGCCATCCATGATGGTGAATTGCGGCGGCCAATAAGAACCGGCGATGGTGTATTTGTCTTCGTAGCCTTTGAACTTGGAGGTCTCGACCGAGCGCGCCTCGATGCCGACTTTGACTTCGGCGACTTTGGTCGGCTCCACCGGCCACAGGTCGATCATGTCGATCCGGGCGTCTCGACCGATCACCAGCAGGTAGCGACCCGAAGCCGAGATCCGCGAGATATGCACCGCGTAACCGGTCTCGATGAGCTTGACGATTTTCTTGCTGTCCCCATCGATCAGGGCGATCTTGCCGTCATCGCGCAACGTCACCGAAAACAGGTTCGGCAGGTTGAGTTTGCTCAGCTGCTTCTTCGGACGATCCTCGGGTTTGACCAGTACTTTCCAGGTTTTCAGCGTCTCGGCCATGCCCCATTCCGGTGGCGTCGGCGGCGTGTGCTGAATGAACTTGGCCATTGACGTGATCTGATCCTTGGTCAGCGCATTGGAGGTCCCCCAGTTCGGCATACCCGCCGGAGAACCGTAGGTAATCAAGGCCTCCAGATACGGTTGTCCGCGGCTCTGGGTGATGTCCTGTGTCAACGGTTTGCCGGTCGCGCCTTTGCGCAGCACGCCGTGGCAGCCTGCGCAGCGCTGGAAGTAGATTTCCTTGGACGAGTCGAACTCGGCCTGGCTCATGTCGGGAGCGCCGACGGTTTTGACCATGGGCGGGGTGGCCGCGGCGGCGGGCTCTTCAGCGCTGGCGGCATGGCTCACCGCCAGGGCCAGTGACGAACACAATGTGGCGAGGGTCAGGGCAAACGTTTTTCTGTTGCTGATCAGCATTCCATTTCTCCTCAGGCAAGACCTTTGCGATGTGCTGAAACGGCAGCGCAGAACGCAGGTTCTTAGTGCCGTGCAAGGCTATGCCCGAGCAGGCCAATGTTCGCTTGACGACGATCAAGTTTGCCGGCCATCTCACTTGCCAGGTTGTCGCAGGGGCCCGTAGCGTGTTCCTTGAATCCGCTTTTGGAACAGGCACCCCATGGACCGTACCCAGTCTTGCGAACACCCGATCGAACCCTTCTACCAACCGCTGAATAATGAGGAAGCGCTGTTCGAACAAGCCTGGCGACACGGCATGCCGGTGCTGATCAAGGGCCCGACGGGGTGCGGCAAGACCCGTTTTGTCCAGCACATGGCCCATCGGCTGAAGCTGCCGCTGTACACCGTGGCTTGCCATGACGACTTGAGCGCGGCCGACCTGATCGGCCGTCACCTGATCGGTGCCCAGGGCACCTGGTGGCAGGACGGGCCGCTGACCCGCGCGGTGCGTGAAGGCGGCATCTGTTACCTCGACGAAGTGGTCGAGGCGCGTCAGGACACCGTGGTGGTGTTGCATCCACTGGCCGATGATCGTCGGGAGTTGTTCCTGGAACGCACCGGCGAAGTGCTGAAGGCACCGCCGTCCTTCATGCTCGTGGTGTCTTACAACCCCGGCTACCAGAACCTGCTCAAGGGCATGAAACCCAGCACCCGCCAACGCTTTGTCGCGATGCGCTTCGGCTATCCGCCGGTGGCCGATGAGGAACGCATCGTTGCCCGGGAGGCTCAGGTGGACAGCGCGCTGGCGGCGCAAGTGGTGCGGCTGGGCCAGGCGCTGCGCCGGCTCGATCAACATGATCTGGAGGAGGTCGCCTCAACGCGACTGCTGATTTTTACCGCGCGGATGATCGGCTCCGGCATGAGCCCGCGTGAGGCCTGCATGGCCTGCCTGGCCGAGCCGCTGAGCGACGATCCACTGACCGTTGCCGCGCTGATGGACGTGGTTGATGTCCACTTCGGCTGAGTCCACGGGCGTCTCGCGCCGTCACTTGCCGGGCGATCTGGCGATGTGGTTTTTCATTCTGGCCGAGCTGTCGGTGTTCGCCATCCTGATCCTGACATTCGCCGTGACCCAGGCGCTCAAGCCGCAGATGTTCAGTGAAAGCCGTCTGTTGCTGAACACCTCCACCGGGTTGGCGATGACCCTGAGCCTGCTCACCGCGGGGCTGTTCGCCGCGCTGGCGCAGGAGCACGTCAGGCGCTCACGATCCCGCCACGGCGCCGTCTTCCTGCTGATGGCGTTGCTCGCCGCCAGTGTCTACGTGGTGCTGAAACTCACGGAATACCGGCACTTGCTGGCCTCGGGGCTGGGCATGGAGCACAACACGTTTTTCACGTTGTACTGGATTCTCACCGGTTTTCATTTTCTCCACGTAGTGCTCGGCATGGTCATTCTCGGGTGGCTGGCCGAGCGCTGTCGCCGTGGCCTGTACGACGCCAATACGTGCAGCGGGTTTGAATCCGGCGTGTTGTATTGGCACATGGTCGATCTGATCTGGGTCATGCTGTTTCCGCTGGTCTACGTGCTGAGTTGACGAGGTTCTCATGACTGTTTCCAGGGTTTTGCTCGTCTGTTGGGCGGCGCTCGCGACGTTAAGCATCTGCACTGTGGTGCTGGCCCAGGCCGGGGTGACGTGGTTGCTGTCGATTGCCATTTTGCTGGTGGCAGTCGGCAAGGCGTGGCTGATCACCGACGGCTTCATGGAGATGCGCCACGCACCGCGACTGTGGCGCCGCTTGATGTTGAGCTGGGCGCTGGTGGTGGCGACCGTTGTGGGGCTGACGCTGGTTTTGTTCCGTTAAGGAATACGATCTGTAAAACAGCACAACTCGAATGTGGGAGCGAGCTTGCTCGCGATGGGGCCATAACATTCAACATCTTCGTTGACTGTCAGACCGCTATCGCGAGCAAGCTCGCTCCCACATTCGATCTCTGTCAGCCATACGATCTATACCCGACCATAACCATCTGCCTTTCTTGATCGCCATCAAGCAGGTTTCGACCCTTCGCTTCCTATGATGGACGGGCCTAGCAAAGAGGAAGCGACCATGTCAGACACCTTCACCAAAGGCATGGCCAGGAACATCTACTTCGGGGGAAGCATCTTCTTCTTCCTGATATTCCTGGCTTTGACCTATCACACGGAACAGACCTTTCCAGAGCGCAGCAATGAAGCGCAGCTAACCGAATCAGTGGTGCGCGGCAAGTTGGTCTGGGAGCAAAACAATTGCATCGGCTGCCACACGCTGTTGGGCGAGGGCGCCTACTTCGCGCCTGAGTTGGGCAACGTGTTCCAGCGGCGCGGCGGGGAGGCGGGCTTCAAACCCTTCCTGCATGCCTGGATGAAAATGCAGCCACTGGGCGTACCGGGCCGTCGCGCGATGCCTCAGTTCAAGTTGAGTGACCAGGAGGTGGATGACATCGCCGAGTTCCTCAAATGGAGCTCGAAAATCAACACCAATGGCTGGCCGCCAAACAAGGAGGGCTAAGCGATGAGCATTGCTAATCCGCATCTGAAATTCGCCTCGCAAGCCGTGGCCAAACCGTACTTTGTGTTTGCTCTGATCCTGTTTCTCGGTCAGATAGTGTTCGGTTTGATCATGGGCCTGCAATACGTGATCGGAGACTTTCTCTTTCCGATCATCCCCTTCAACGTGGCGCGGATGGTGCACACCAACCTGCTGATCGTATGGATATTGTTCGGCTTCATGGGGGCTGCCTACTACCTGATTCCGGAAGAGGCCGACCGCGAGCTGCACAGCCCGAAGCTGGCGATCATCCTGTTCTGGGTATTCGCCGCCGCTGGCGTGCTGACGATTCTCGGTTACCTGCTGGTGCCTTATGCCGGCCTGGCCAGGCTGACCCACAACGAGCTGCTGCCGACCATGGGGCGGGAGTTCCTGGAGCAGCCGACCATCTCCAAGATGGGCATTGTGGTGGTCTGCCTGGGCTTCCTCTACAACATCGGCATGACCTTGCTCAAAGGACGCAAGACCACCGTCAGTATGGTCATGATGACCGGGCTGATCGGGCTTGCGGTGTTCTTCCTGTTCTCCTTCTACAACCCCGGCAACCTCGCCCGCGACAAGTTCTACTGGTGGTGGGTGGTGCATCTTTGGGTAGAAGGCGTGTGGGAACTGATCATGGGTTCTATGCTGGCCTTCGTCCTGATCAAGATCACCGGTGTGGACCGGGAGGTCGTGGAGAAATGGCTCTACGTGATCATCGCCATGGCGCTGATAACGGGGATCATCGGTACCGGTCACCACTTCTTCTGGATCGGTGCACCTGAAGTTTGGTTGTGGGTGGGTTCAATCTTCTCGGCACTCGAGCCGCTACCCTTCCTGGCGATGGTGATATTCGCCTTCAGCATGGTCAAGAACCGTCGGCGGGACCACCCGAACCGCGCGGCCACGCTGTGGGCCAAGGGCACTACGGTCACCGCCTTCTTCGGCGCTGGCGTCTGGGGTTTCCTGCACACCCTGGCACCGGTCAACTTCTACACCCATGGTTCACAGTTAACGGCGGCTCACGGTCACCTGGCTTTCTACGGTGCTTACGCGATGATCGTGATGACCTTGATCAGCTATGCCATGCCGAAACTGCGCGGGCTCGGCGAAGCAGCGGACGAGCGTTCGCAGCAACTCGAGATCTGGGGCTTCTGGTTGATGACCCTGTCGATGGTCATGATCACGCTGCTGCTCACCGCTGCCGGTGCCGTGCAGATCTACCTGCAACGCTGGCCGGTGGATGGCGTCGCGTTACCGTTCATGGCCACGGTCGAACATCTGCAAGTGCTGTTCTGGGCTCGTCTGGGCGCCGGTCTTGGTTTCTTCGCAGGGCTGCTCTGCTACTTGTTCAGCTTCAAGCGGCGGGTGCCAGTTGGGATTACTGCAACTGCCGCATCCGCTGTTCGTTCGTGAGTCAATAACAATCTGAAGGAGGACGGCCCGGCTGGTACAGCGGGCCGTTTCACATTGGTTTTCAGAGGAAAAAAACCATGGCCTTTACCGTCGAACTGGAAGAGTGGGTCGGCAGTGTCTGGCATCGCTTTATCACCCGGCGCGCCAGCCCGGACTTTCCCGAGGCTCGGGTCGAACTGATCCACCAGCAGCGACCGCTGGCGTTGTTGTTTCGCGCCATGGGCGGCGCCAATGGCGTCGGCGTGGAAGCGGCCAGCGACCGCGATCTGCTGTTGCGACGCAACGTGTTGCAGCAGATCGCCGGCACCTGCAAACAAGTGCCCTTGGCGTGGTGCGACGAGACCAACCTTCGTCTGCCATCGAGCCTTGCGGTGTTTCCTGAAGTCGCGCTGAACGAGGAACTCTATCGTTGGCTCGCGTTGCTGGCGGCCCAGGCCGGCCAGATGCGGCACTGGGGACGGGACAATCAACGCTGGACGCAACAGCTGTTGCGGCGCTATCCCGCGTTGCGTGCCCGGTACAAACGTTTGGTGGATGCTCATCTGCAACTTCGCCCGGATCCGGCAACATTGAATACCGGCGAAGCGGCCCTGGAGCGCGCGTTATGTCAGGCGTTGCGCGAGCCCGGCAGCGTCGAACATTTTCCCCGCAGCGAACGGGCCGCCTGGCCGCTCCCGCTGTGGTTGTACCCGCCGCAAAACCTTGCAAGCCCGCAGGCGGCCGACCTCGGTGACGAGTCGGAAGAGTCACTGACGACCCCGCCCGGTGAGCAGAAAGGTGGAAGCAAACGCGCCAAGCGGATCGATGAAGGCACCCGCGACGGCGGGTTGTTAATCGTGCGCCTGGAAAACCTGTTCAGCTGGACCGAACACGTTGACCTGGATCGCTGGTCAGACGACAGCGAAAACCCTGACGCGGCCAGAGTCGCCGAAGACCTGGACGAGTTGAGTTTGTCGCGCACCCGTCTGCGCAAGGGCGGCGGCCTCAAGCTGCACCTGGATTTGCCACCGGCCGATGTCGACGATATTCCCCTGGGCGAAGGCATCAAGTTGCCGGAGTGGGACTATCGCAAACAGCAAATGCAGGACAGCTTCGTCAATCTGCAAATGATGGTGCCCCGCGATTGTGAAGCGCAGCCACTGCCGCCACGGCTGAAGGCCTCGGCGCACCGCCTGCGCCGCCAGTTCGAGCACCTGCGCAATGACCGCCAATGGTTACGCCAGCAACCTCAAGGGTCTGAACTGGACATGCAGGCCTGGCTGGATTTTCACGTCGAACGCGAGCATGGCCAGTGTGCGGAACGCGGTCTGTTCATGGAGCAACGGCAGACGCGGCGCGACCTGGCGTGCCTGTTGCTGGCCGACGTGTCGATGTCCACCGACGCGCATTTAAACGATGAGCACCGGGTGATTGATGTGATCCGCGACAGCCTGCTGCTGTTCGGCGAAACCTTGTCGGTGCTGGGTGATGATTTCGCCCTGTACGGGTTTTCCTCGCTGCGTCGTCATCAAGTGCGGATGCAGGAACTCAAGTCCTTCACCCAGCGCTATGACGACAACACCCGCGGTCGCATTCAAGGGCTCAAACCGGGTTATTACACGCGCATGGGCGCCGCCATTCGCCACGCCACCCAACTGCTGGGCAAGAGCAAACGCCGCAGCAAACTGTTGCTGCTGCTGACGGATGGCAAGCCGAATGATCTGGATCTGTATGAGGGCCGCTACGGTGTTGAAGACACCCGCGAGGCGGTGCTGGAGGCACGGCGTCAGGGGTTGACGCCGTTCTGTATCACGATTGACCGCGAGGCCGGGGATTACCTGCCTTACATGTTCGGCGCCAATGGCTACACCTTGATCCGCCAGCCCGAGCAATTACCCCTGCGCTTGCCGCAGTTGTATCGGCAGCTGACTCAGCCTTGATAAACACGGTCTGTTGTCGCTTGCGTCCTTGTAGCAGCTGGCGAGCCTGCGAGGCTGCGTTCGGCTGCGCAGCAGTCGCAAAACCATTCACTGCGGTGTATCAGTTAAAACGCGGGTTCAGGATTTACGACTGCTGCGCAGCCGAACGCAGCCTCGCAGGCTCGGCAACTGCTACAGGGGAGATGTATGGGGATCAGATGCTGCGCGGCAACCAGAAAAACATCGTCACGCAGAAAATCGTCAGGCCGATGCAGAACCACATGAATCGGCGCAGCCGGCGTTCCCCCGCCTGTGCGGCGAATGCCGGCAGGGGCATGCCGCATTGGCGGCACTCGGTTTCTTGCGCAGGGTTTACGTGTTGGCAATACAAACAGACGGGCATGGCTTTCACTCGAACTGTTCCAGGCGCAGACGATCGAGAATGGCGATCTGGCGACCGTCCTGGGTGATGATTTTTTCATCGATCAGGCGACGGATGATCCGCGAAAAGGTTTCCGGCTGGATCGACAGATGCCCGGCAATCAGTTGCTTGGCCATCGGCAGCTCGAATTGGCTGTCAACGGTTTGCTGGCGCACCAGTTGCGTCAGCAAATAGCGCACGACCCGGTGGGTGGCGTTTTTCAGGGACAGGGTTTCGATTTCGTTGACCCGTTGATGCAGGCGAACGCAGAGCTTGCCCAGCAGGGCAAAGGTCAGTCGGCTATTGCTCTGCAGCAGGCGCATGTAGGTGTTGTTGGATAACCGGTAGAGCTGGGTGGGGCAGATCGCTTCGGCCGAGGCCACGTAGTTCGGGGTGTCCATCAGCATCATCGCCTCGGCGAAGGTTTGCCGATCGCTGATCACCTCGAACACTTTCTCCTGCCCATCGGGTGTCAGTCGGTAGATCTTAACCGCACCGGCAATGATGAAATAAAACGAGTCTGCCGGCTCACCCTGGCGGAACAGCGGTTCGCCTTTGTCGATGCTCAGCAAGTGGCTGGTACTCATCAATTCATCCAGCTGTTCTTCGTTCAACGGCTCGAACAAGTGATGACTGCGCAGAATCTGGTGATGGACGCGATGAAGCACCATAAGAATTCATCCTGAGGATTGAGGAGGGGATGGCAATCAAGTCAAACGAGGCCTAGCGAGACGCCGCTGGCCAACGCCAGAACCGAGGTCAACACCACAAACCAGGCCAGTGGCTGGATGACTTTTTTCATGACGACTCCTGGGGATCGAGAAGGATCAAGGTTTCTTTGATTGCTGAAAGCTTGAGCAAGACGCGGGCCATGCCTGGAGACCCTTGTTTATTGGGGCTGTCAGATGAGAGGGTAAAAACGACCATGAGGATTAGGGTTGTAATGACCATTAAATGGTCATTTCAACCCTGAGCCGATCACCCTTGTAGGAGTGAGCCTGCTCGCGATGACGGCGGTACATTCAGCATCAATGTCGGCTGACCCGCCGCTATCGCGAGCAGGCTCGCTCCCACAAGGGAAAACTCCCTCGCCACAGGAATACGAGAAAGCTTCAGGGCACGCCCCTTGCACACTTGATCTGCGACAAAGGCAATTGATCGCCAATACCCGATCATTGCCCCCGGACTTACTTCGACGCGTGCGGGTTAGCGTCAGGTCAGCAGCAAGGTAAAGGAGTGGCTTTATGCAAGTGCTCGACCGCCGTAAAGCGATGGCCATCGCGCCGCTGTTACGTTTGGCCTTTCGGCCATTTTTCCTCGCCGGTTGCCTGTTGGCAGTGCTGGTCATTCCGCTCTGGCTGGCCGCCTTCAGTGGTGCGCTTTCCGGCTGGCAGCCGGCCGGTGGCTGGCTGGGCTGGCATCGACACGAACTGTTGTTCGGGTTCGGCTTGGCGATCATTGCGGGCTTTCTGCTGACGGCAGTGCAGACCTGGACCGGTCGCCCCGGCCTCAGCGGTCGACCCTTGGCCGCGCTGGCGTTGCTGTGGTTATTGGCGCGCATGGCCTGGCTGGTCAATGCGCCGTGGCCGGTGCTCGCGGTGCTGGAATTGGCATTCCCGCTGGCGGTGGCCGCGCTCATGGGCTTCACCTTGTGGAAGGTGCGGCAGACACGTAACTACCCGATTGCGGTGGTGCTGTTGTTGTTAGCGGCGGCCGACGGGTTGTCTCTGTACGGCCTGGTTGAAGGTCATGAAGGCTGGCAGCGCCAAGGTGTGCTGACCGGCCTCTGGCTGGTGGCGGCGATGATGGGGTTGATCGGCGGGCGCGTCATTCCGTTCTTCATCCAGCGCGGACTCGGCAAGGTCGAAGGCGTTACCCCTTGGCCTTGGCTGGACTGGCTGCTGCTGATTGGCTCGCCGCTGGTGGCGTTGTTGTATGCCGCCGGACCTGCACTTGACCCCACTCTTTGGGTCGGCCTGTTGTTCGCCGTGTTGGCCGCCGGGCATCTGGTGCGTCTGGTTCGCTGGCATGATCGCGCCCTCTGGCGTGTGCCGTTGCTGTGGTCGTTGTACCTGGCGTATGCCTGGTTGGCAGTGGCGTGTCTCGCAATGGCGCTGTGGCATTTCGGCGTGCCGATCAATCTGAGTCTGGCGGTGCATTGCCTCACGATAGGCGCCATGGGCGGCCTGGTGTTGGCGATGATTGCGCGGGTCAGCCTGGGGCATACCGGCCGCGCGCTGGAGCCGCCGTCGGGCATGACCCTGGCGTTCATTTTGCTCAACCTGGCCTGTCTGAGCCGGGTCGTGTTGATCCTGTTCTTTCCCCTGCCTGCGTTGTGGCTGGCCGGTCTGTGCTGGGCGCTGGCGTTTGCGCTGTACGCCTGGCGCTATGGGCCGATGCTGCTGCGGGCGCGGGTGGACGGTCATCCGGGCTAAGCACGTCAACTGATGGAGGCTGCCGGTGTTATATCCCTTTTTACTGGTCACCCACTTGCTGACAGCGATTGCCTTCATCGGCACGCTGTTTTTCGAGGTGGTCATTTGGCACCGCGCCCGCCAGCAGTTGGCGGATACCGCGCAAACGACCGCAGATCAAGCGATTGCAGTACGTTCACGCAAGGTGCTGCATGGCGTGGTGTTGCTGTTGTACGGCGCTGGCATCAGCCTGGCGTGGCAACACCGTGGCGTGTTGAGTCAGCCGCTGGCGAGTAGTTTTGGCACGTTGCTGAGCCTGAAAATCGTCCTGGCCCTGAGCATCATCGGCCATTACTTTTTGCTGGCGTACTGGCTGAAAAGCGCACGACTGACCGCGACCCGCGCCAGCTGGATTCGCCGCAGCATCCTCGGGCACATGGTGTTGATCGTGATCCTGGCCAAGGCGATGTTCTATTGGCACGGTTGATCGCTCGCCTTCCCTGACAGACAAAACCCGCGTCAACCGGTGGGTTGGCGCGGGTTCGGTGTGAGCGGCAATCGATCAATGACGACGGTTCAAGGCATTAACAAACAACACGTTGTTCTCCAGATGGATGTGTTGCATCAGGTCATCACGAAACTCCACCAGCCCACGATAAAGCGCGCGCCAGGTGTTACAGGCATCGGGCGGCGGGGTGATGTTGTTGGTCAGCGCGAGCAGCTTTTCGAGGGCTTCGCCATGTTGATCATGCTCAAAGCGCAGCACCTGGATCGGCGGTGCGGCCTGAGGGCCGATGCCCTGTTGCAGCATCGGGAAGAGCACTTGTTCTTCCTTGAGCATGTGGCCTTCGAGTTCTTGTTGCATGTCGGTCAGCAGATCGGCCAGGCCGTTGGGGCAGCTGCTGCGCGCACCGTGGACCTGCTCGACGCGACGGGCCAGGCGAATCAGTTCCGGCAGTTGCTCGCGATGGCGGGCGTGATAGCGCGCCAGAAGGTAGGCGATCAACAGCTCCGACGGTTCGTTGCGCCAGTCGTGTTGGGTTTCGCCGGTGTCTTGCAGCCGGTGCAGCGCATCGGCGATCAGGGCCGGGTCGAGGTCTTTGCCAGCAGCCGCTTCGCGCAGGCTTTTATGCCCGCCACAACAGAAGTCCAGTTTGAAGGTGTGAAAAATCCGCGTGGCGCCGGGAATGTCGCAGGCCAGTTGGCCGAGGCTTTGTTCCAGTAGGGTCAGGCTCATCAGAGGGTTCCTTGTTTGGATTTCAACGGTTCCCCAAGGCTCGTTGCACCCGGCATGCCATATTTAACGTATTGAAAAATATGGCTTAATTTTTAGTTGTGGTGATAGGCACCCGGACGCTTTAGGGTGAATCCAACCATAGAGGGTAATAACTACCATGCTGCGTGAAAGCCTGGCGGCCGACCTGATTGTCGAGTTGCCCAATGCTGTGCGGTTGCAACGACTGGTCCAGACCCTGCGCGAGTACTTCAACAGTGGCGCCGTTGGTTTACTGCGTCTGGATGACGACAGTTTGAGGCCGGTCGCGACGGTGGGGCTGGTGCATGAAGCGTTGGGCCGCCGCTTCGTCATCGCCCAGCATCCGCGGCTGGCGGCGATCATGGCGTCGCGCGAACCCACCTGGTTCGAGCCCGACAGTCGCCTGCCGGACCCTTATGACGGCTTGCTCGACGACCACGTCGGCGAACCGCTGCCGGTGCATGACTGCATGGGCGTGAGCCTGTATGTGGAGGGGCGGATCTGGGGCGCGATCACCCTCGATGCGCTGCACGCCGGGACCTTCGACAGCCGTGCGCGGGAAGAACTCAAGCGCTGCACCTTGCAGATCGAAGCCGCCGTGCGAGTCACCCGGCTTGAGCAGGAAAACCGCAGCCTGCGCTTGTCCCGCAGCGATATTCAGGACGTGCGCAGGCCGGCTGATGAAGGCGAAATCCTCGGGCAGAGTGAGGTGCTTCACCAGTTGCTCAATGAACTGGACGTACTGGCCGATTCCGAGCTACCAGTGTTGCTGCTGGGCGAGACCGGTGTCGGCAAAGAGCTGTTCGCCCGACGCTTGCATCGTCTGTCGCTCCGCAGTCATAAGCCGCTGGTGCAGGTCAACTGCGCCGCGTTGCCGGAGTCTCTGGCAGAGAGTGAATTGTTCGGCCACGTCAAAGGCGCGTTTTCCGGCGCCACCAGTGACCGTGCCGGACGTTTCGATGCGGCCAACGGTGGCACGCTGTTTCTCGATGAAGTCGGTGAATTGCCATTGGCCGTGCAAGCGAAGCTGCTGCGCACCCTGCAGAACGGCGAGATCCAGCGTCTCGGTGCCGACAAGCCGTTGCATGTCAATGTGCGAATCATCGCCGCGACCAATCGGCACTTGCCGGACAGCATCCGCGACGGTCTGTTTCGGGCCGATCTGTATCACCGGCTCTCGGTATACCCGGTGCCGATCCCGCCGCTGCGCGAGCGGGGCAACGATGTGTTGATGCTGGCCGGGCATTTCCTTGAGCTCAATCGGGCGCGGCTTGGTTTGCGCGGCTTGCGCCTGTCGCCGGCGGCCGAGCGGGCGCTGCTGGCTTACAGCTGGCCGGGCAACGTGCGCGAGCTCGAACATGTAATCAGCCGCGCCGCGTTGAAGCAGCTCAGTCGCGGCACCAGTCGCACCCTGATCATGACGCTGGAGCCCGAGATTCTGGACCTCGACAGTGCCATGGGCGGGCAGGGCGCGGTCGTCGAAAGTCCCCTGGACGAGACGGCTGATGAGCCGTTCCAGCCCCTGAGTGAAGCGGTCGATGATTACCAGCGCAAGAAAATCCTCCAGGCCTTGAGCCTGTCCGGGGAGAACTGGGCCAGCGCCGCGCGGATTCTGGAAGTCGATCCCAGCAACCTGCACAAACTGGCTCGGCGTCTGCGCCTTAAATAAGGCTGGGCGTGCTCAGTGTTGATGGTGGTCAAGGTGGTGTTGCGCCGTGCATTGCACACTGGGCGGAACCTTCTTGGAGATCACCGTCATGCCCCTTTCCCTGGCACAGATGCGCCGCAACTACACCCTTTTTGGCCTGCAAGACAAGTCGGCGCTGGACGACCCGATGGCGATGTTCCGGCAATGGATGAAACTGGCCCGCGACACCGAGCGTGCGCCTGTCGAAGCCAACAGCATGGTGTTGGCGACGGTCGACAGTGAAGGGCGCCCGCACTGCCGGGTCCTGCTGCTCAAGGGCTTGAGTGATGAAGGCTTCACCTTTTTCGGCAATTACCAGAGTGACAAAGGCCAGCAACTGGCCGCTAGTCCGCATGCCGCCATGACCTTTTTCTGGCCGGGCCTGGAGCGTCAGGTGCGTATCGAAGGCCAGGTCTCCAGGCTCGACCCGACGCTGTCGGATGCGTACTTCGATTCCCGCTCACAGGACAGTCGCCTGGGCGCCTGGGCTTCACCGCAAAGTCGGCCGTTGGCCAATCGGGCCGAGCTTGAATCGCTGTTGCTACAAACCACCCAACGTTTTGCCGGCAAGACCGTGCTGCGGCCCGAGCATTGGGGCGGCTACTGCCTGCACCCTGAACGTCTGGAGTTCTGGCAGGGGCGCGCCGACCGCTTGCATGACCGTCTCGATTACCGGTTGCGCGATGGCGCCTGGCAACGAAACCGCCTGGCACCTTGAGCCCCATTATCAAACTAGCGCAGAACCTGTGGCGAGGGAGCTTGCCCCCGTTGGGCAGCGAAGCGGCCCCAAAACCTGCCACCGCAACTCTTCAAGTAGAACGCATCCGCCGTTTTTACGACTGCTCCGCAGCCGAACGGGGGCAAGCCCCCTCGCCACAGGGTTGAGAGGTAATACCTATGTCCCTGTGGAGGTACCTCCTTGGAGGAATAGGCTCGCTCGCCATTCCGGTTCACGCTTTGTCCCATACCCCTCATTTACGGGAAGGCTTGGATATGGCCCATCTGGCGCAACGCACGTTTGAACCCCTGAACATTGCCGTGCTGACCATCAGCGATACGCGCACCTTTGACACCGACACCTCGGGGCAGACCCTGACGGATTTGCTGCAAACGGCCGGGCATGTATTGATCGACCGTGATCTGGTCAAGGACGACATTTATCAGATCCGCGCCAAGGTCTCTCACTGGATCGCCGACCCTCAGGTTCAAGTGATACTGATGACCGGCGGCACCGGCTTCACCGCGCGCGACAACACTCCGCAAGCGGTGCTGCCGTTGCTGGACAAACATGTCGAAGGCTTCGGTGAACTGTTCCGTCAGGTGTCCCTGGCGGAAATCGGCATGTCCAGTCTGCAATCCCGCGCATTGGCGGGGATGAGCAACGGCGTGTTGGTGTGCTGCGTGCCGGGCTCGCCGGGTGCGTGTCGAACCGCCTGGAACCAGATCCTGCTCGAACAATTGGACAGCCGCACCGGCCCGTGCAATTTCGCCCCGCATTTGAAACCGCAAGCACAGCGGGTCATCGACGCCTGCGAGACACGCTCATGACCGGCCGGGTGTGTGACCTCGGCCACCTGATGCCGGTGGACGAGGCCATCAGCCGTCTGCTGGATCAGGCACCGCCGCCGCCCCTGGCGCAAAAGATCGGACTGGATCAAGCCTTAGGGCGGGTGCTGGCGGCGGACATTCATTCCCCTGTCAACCTGCCGGCCTGGGACAACAGTGCCATGGACGGTTACGCCCTCAGGGCCGCTGACCTGCCACCGGACGGAGGCTGTTTGTCGATTGGCGGACGAATTGCGGCGGGGGATCAGGCGTGCTCGCCCTTGCTCGCGCAGCAGGCGGTGCAGATCTTTACCGGCGCGCCATTGCCGCCGGGTGCCGACACGGTGGTGCCGCAGGAGCGCTGCCGGATCGACGGCGAGCGCGTCTGGTTTCCGCCCGTCAGCGCTGGCGATCACGTGCGCAAGGAAGGCGAGGAGGTTCGCCGGGGAGATCTGCTGCTCCAGGCCGGTAAACGCCTGCGTGCGCAAGAAGTGGGGTTGCTGGCCGGCGCTGGCATCGCGCAGGTCGAGGTTTATCGACCGTTGCAGGTGTGCTTGCTTAGCAGCGGCAATGAACTGCGTGAGCCGGGCGATCCATTGGCGCCGGGGCAGATTTACAACAGCAATCGCTACTGCCTCGCGGCGTTGTTGAGTGGCTGGGGCGTCGAGGTGCACGACTATGGCGTCATGGCCGATGAGTTGGCGGCCAGCCGGCATGCCTTGAGCCTGGCGTCCTCGGAATGCGACCTGTTGTTAAGTTCCGGTGGCGTCTCGGTCGGTGAGGAAGATCACCTCAAACAGGCGATCGAAGAACTGGGTAGCCTGGATTTCTGGCGGTTGGCCATTCAGCCGGGTAAACCGCTGGCCTTCGGCGAAGTGGCCGGCAAACCCTGGATCGGCATGCCGGGCAATCCTTCGGCGGCGCTGATTACAGCGTTGGTGGTGGTACGTCCGTTCCTGCTCAGGGCGCAGGGCGTGAAAGACGTGTTGCCGGTGCCATTGGCCGTGCCCGCCGGGTTCGACTGGTTGCAACGCAACAAACGTCGGCAGTACTTGCGGGCAAGACTCACTCCTGACGCTAACGGCCAGTTGAGCGTGGAGCTGCACCCTCAGCAAAGCTCGGCGATGTTGACCGCCGCGTGTTGGGCCGACGGGCTGGCGGTGATCGAGTGCGAGCAGCAAGTGCTCAAGCACGACAACGTGATGTTCCTGTCCTTCGCCGACCTGATGCATTGATGGCAATTGATTGCCGTCAAGGCCGTGCCTGCCGGTCTCGCTAGACTCTGTGGCGAGGGAGCTTGCTCCCGCTGGGTCGCGAAGCGGCCCTGTTATTCAGGCCTGCTGCGCAGTCCAGCGTCAGAACGCCGCCCGGAGCAAGCTCGCTCGCCACAAGCGCATTCCAACCATGACTGATTAGGCCCCGGACTGCGTTTTTCCATGAGGATTACCCATGCAACTGGTCTGCCCGGCAGGGAACCTGCCTGCGCTGAAAGCGGCGGTGCGCGAAGGCGCCGATGCCGTTTATGTCGGTTTTCGCGATGACACCAATGCCCGGCATTTCGCGGGGCTGAACATGGACGACAAACAGTTCGACGCGGCGGTCGCCCACATCCGCCAGCATCAACGCAAACTCTATGTCGCGGTCAACACCTACCCGCAACCCAAGGGCTGGGAACGTTGGCAGCGGGCGGTCGATCGCGCCGCCGATTTCGGCGTGGATGCGCTGATCGCCGCCGACCCTGGGGTGCTCAACTACGCCAGCCAACGGCATCCGCAATTGGCGTTGCACCTGTCGGTCCAGGGCTCGGCAACCCACGCTGCGGCGCTGGAGTTTTATGCGCAGCGCTACGGGATTCGTCGCGCGGTGCTGCCACGTGTGTTGTCGCTAGCGCAAGTTCGCCAGGTCGCCGCGAGCAGCCCGGTGCCCATCGAAGTGTTTGGCTTTGGCAGCTTGTGCATCATGGCCGAAGGGCGCTGCCATCTGTCTTCCTACATCACCGGCGAGTCGCCGAACTTGTGCGGTGTCTGTTCGCCGGCCAAAGCGGTGCGCTGGAGCGACGACGCCGACGGCTTGAGCGCACGGCTCAGTGAAGTGCTGATCGACCGTTACACCCCTGACGAACCCGCCGGTTACCCGACTCTGTGCAAAGGCCGCTTCCTGGTCGGCGGCAAACGCTTTCATGCGCTGGAAGAACCTACCAGCCTCGACACCCTGGACTTGCTGCCGGAGTTGACGGCCATCGGCGTCGAGGCAGTAAAAATCGAAGGCCGGCAACGCAGCCCGGCCTATGTCGAACAAGTCACCCGCGTCTGGCGTGCGGCACTGGATGCCCATCGTGGCTCGCCGGGCAGTTTTCGGGTCAAGGAGGAATGGCGTCGAGTGCTGGCCGGCTTGTCAGAAGGCAGCCAGACCACCCTGGGTGCTTACCATCGATCATGGCAATGAGGGAGGCGACATGAAGCTCAGCCTGGGACCGGTTCTGTTTTATTGGGACAAAGAGCAACTCAGCAACTTTTACGCCGAGATGTCGGCCTTGCCCCTGGATGTGATTTATCTGGGGGAAACCGTGTGTTCGAAACGCCGGGCCTTTTCACTGGATCAATGGCTGGGGCTGGGGCGCGAGTTGCAGGAATGCAGCCAGGCACAGTTAGTGATCTCCAGCCTGACGCTGATCGAAGCGGCCTCCGAGCTTTCCAGCCTGCGGCGACTCTGCGACAACGGCCAATTGCTGGTGGAGGCCAACGACATGGGCGCGGTGCAGTTTCTGGCCGAGCGCAAGTTGCCGTTCGTGGGCGGTCCGGCGCTGAATTTGTACAACGGTCATGCGCTGGCACAACTGCTGGACTGCGGGATGACCCGTTGGGTGCCGCCCGTGGAATGCTCGGCGGCGCTGATTGGCGATGTGCTCGATCAAGTGCGCGAACTGGGCCGTGAGGTGCCGGAAGTCGAGATCTTTGCTTACGGACATTTGCCGTTGGCCTATTCCGCACGCTGTTTCACCGCTCGGGCGGAAAACTTGCCCAAGGATGACTGCCGGTTTTGCTGCCTCAACTACCCCGACGGCCTGCCGCTGACCAGTCAGGAAGGGCAGGCGTTGTTCACCATTAACGGTATTCAAACGATGTCGGCCGAGGTGACCAATCTGCTGGCGGATTACACCGGGCTGGTGGCCTGCGGTGCCGATCTGTTGCGTCTGAGCCCTCGTGCTCAGGGCATGGCCGAGGTCATTGCCGCCTATCAACGGGTTCGTCTGGGCGAGACACCGCCGCTGTTCGTCGACGGTTGCAACGGCTACTGGCATGGCCAGGCCGGCATGTTGCGCGTCGAGGAGGTTGGCCTGTGTTGAATCGTAAAAAGTGGTTGTTGAAAGGTGCCGACCGGTTATTGCCGTTGGTGCGCCGGGTGCCTTTTGCGGTGCAGCGCCTGGCGTTGCAGCAGGCGCTCAATCGCTGCCTCGCGGAGCCGTTGCGCGATGGCGAGTTTGAAGTGTTGCGCGGGCGCTGGCTGTGCCTGCGGATTCCGGACCTGGGTTTGTCGTGGTTTCTGACGCTGACCCGTGAAGGGTTGCGAATTGCTGAACGCGCCACGGCGCATGTGACTATCAGCGGTAACTGGCGAGAGTTTTTACTGTTGGCCAGCCGTCAGGAAGATCCGGACACGCTGTTCTTTCGCAGGCGCCTGGTGATCGAGGGTGATACGGAGTTGGGGCTGGCGCTGAAGAACTTGATCGACAGTCTTGATCCTGATGTGTTGCCGGTATGGCTGTGGCGCAATCTGGAGCGGGCAGGGAAGGGGTTGGCTGCCGGTTAGCCGATCTGTGTTTTTGGTTGGGGTACATATCCGTTGCGGCGGTCACGGCGGCTTAGGGTTCCGCCCTTACGGCGGGTCACTTGGAAAAGCGCCAAGTAACCAAACGCTCTTGCCCCTGACGTCCGGTGCCTCGCCTAGGCTCGGCATGCCCTCGCTCCGGTCCTGCTCCGTGGGCCCGCCGCCATCGGCCATCCATGGCCGGGGGCGGCTACCGCGGCATCCCTGCCGCGGTGCCCACTGCGCAGAACCTGCGCTCGGCCTTCCGACGGGGCAGATCAAGATCAAGATCAAAAGCACGGCGGCCTACACCAATCCCATGCTCGGTGAAAATCAAAATGTGGGAGCGAGCTTGCTCGCGATGACGGCGGCACATTCAACATTGATGCTGACTGTTCTACCGCTATCGCGAGCAAGCTCGCTCCCACAGTTTTGAATTTCGTTGGCCCTCAGGCCATCGTTTCCTGCCGGTTTACTTGCTGCCGAGCATCACTCGCAATTAACTGCCCGATCTGTTCAAACAACTCATCACTCTCTGCCTGCGTGCAGTCCTCGCCATAACGCTTACGCAGCCCATAATGGCTAAGTATCAAATGCACATCCGCATGCAGACCATGCTGCTTCAGGCAGTTTTCAACGCATTGCAACGGGCAACCATCCAGCGCAAAAATCCGCCGACCCGAGCGCGCCTTGTTGACCAATGCCGCCACATGCCCGCCGACCCCGACGATGCAGGACATTTCAGCCACGCCGCTGCGATCAAGCCGCACGGCCAGGGTATTGGCCAGTTGGGCGACGTTGGAGCAGCCTGAGCAGGAGTAAATCAGGGGCAAGGTTGAACGGGACATGAGCGTTCTCCATGGATGGACTTCTTCAGTGTGCAAGGCCGGTGGCATTGCGCATTGACTGCGGTCAATTCCGTCTATTGGAAAGCCGCGAGATCCTCTTCGGCGAGGATGCTGATATTGCGGCGTTCCATCGCGATCAGGCCGCTGTCCACCAGCCGGTGCAAGATCCGCGAAAAGGTTTCCGGCTGGATGCCCAACTTAGAGGCCACCAGGCGTTTGGACACCTGCAAGACAATCAAGCCGCTGACCGGGTTGCGTTCCTGGAACAGGAAATTGATCACCCGACGGCTCGCGCTGGCCATGGTCAAGGTGTCGATGTCGCGAAGACGCAGGTGCAGGTGCACGCTCATGCTCGCCAGGATCGCCAGGCAGACTTTCGGCTGGTCTTCCAGGGCGTTGCGGTAATGGCTGCCCTCGATACTCACCAGCACGCTGTCCTTCAGCGCCGTGGCGCTCACCGGGTAGAGACGGGCCTGGCTGAACAGCAACGCTTCGGCAAAGGTCTGGCCGGGCTGAATGATCTCCACCAGGTTCTCCTGGCCTTCACCGGTGAGCCGGTACAACTTGATCTGGCCGCTGACCAGCAGGAAAAAGCGCTTGGCCGGATCCCCTTGGTGCATGAGTGTGCTGTGACAGGCCAGACGTTTGAGCATGGCCAGGCCGCAGACTTCCTCGAAGATTTTCTCTGGCAGTTGGCTGAACAGATGATGACGACGCAACGTTAAAACGATGGAAGGGTGGGTCAGCATGGCGTACCTCCGCTGACGGTCATAGTAGAGAGCAAGAGGCGAATGACCTATGCCTCTGCCGGCCTACCTCCAAGGAGGGATGCCCGTCAGCCCGCATTGCGCAGATGCTCCATGGCCCACACCGCCGCCTCGACCCGCGAGCGCAAGCCGAGTTTGTGCAGCAGGTTTTTCACGTGAACCTTGACCGTGCCTTCGGTGATGCCCAGCTTGTGCCCGATGACCTTGTTGCTGAAGCCGCTGGCGATGGTTTTCAGCACCTGACGCTCACGCTCGGTCAGTTCCACCACGGTCTGACGCTGCGGTGAGCGCAGTGCCTGGGCCATGACTTGGGTCAGCCCCGGGCTGATCACCAATTCGCCGTTCAAGGCATTGCGGATGTACTGAATCAACAGTTCGGGTTCCATGTCCTTGAGCAGATAGCCGTCGGCATCCAGACGCAATGCGTCACGAATATCGTCTTCGGCGTCCGAGACCGTAAACAGCAACACTTTGCCGGTGTAGTGCATCGCTCGTAACTGGCGCAGGGTTTCAATGCCATTCATCTGCGGCATGTTGTTATCAAGCAGCACCAGATCTGGTTGCAGCGGCTCGATCAGAACGAGTGCTTCTTCACCGTTGTTGGCTTCGCCGACGATCAGGAAATCATCTTCGAGTTCGAGCATCTGGCGGATGCCGTGACGCATCATCGGATGGTCGTCAACCAGCAGGATGGTGTGTTGCAGGGACGGGTTCATGTGACGCTACCTTCTGTTTGCTGCCCGAGAAACTCCGGTTGGAATTCCAGTTGGACGCGGGTGCCTTGCGGCTCCCTGGAGACTATTTCGAGTTGACCGCGCAAGCTGCGGGCCCGCTCATCCATGATTTTCAGGCCGTGGTGTTCGCGTTGGTCGACGTTGCCGCTGAAGCCGCGCCCGTCGTCTTCGACGATGAGCCGAACGGTTTCACCGTCCTGACGCAGTTGCAGCCAGGCGTTCTGCGCATGGGCGTGGCGCAGGCAGTTGGAGAGCGCTTCGCGGGTGATCTGCAGAATGTGGATTTGTTCGCTGGCCGATAGCTGAAAGGCCAACGCGTCGACGTGCAGGTGCACCTGGAATTCGCCGCGGCGGGAGAACTCCTCGGCGGTGTCCTTGAGTTCCTGCACCAGCCCCGCATCGTGAATCTGCAAGCGAAAGGTGGTCAGCAGCTCACGTAACTGGCGGTAGGCATTGTTCAGCCCTTCGCGCAGTTCGGCCGTGACGTTTTCCAGGGTTTCGACCGGTTCGCCACGGCGCATCAGGGTTTGCAGGCGGCTGACTTGTAGCTTCATGTAGGACAGGGCCTGGGCCAGTGAGTCGTGCAGCTCGCGGGCGATGATCGTGCGTTCGTCGAGCAGCAGCAGGCGATGATCCTGCTCTCGTTGACGCTTGAGCGAGAGCGAGGTGCCGATCAGGTTGGCCAGGGCCTGGATCAATTGGGTTTCCCAGGCTTGTGTCGGGTGTCCGTCGACAAAGTGCGCCTTGAGCTCGCCCAGTTCGCTGCCCTGATTGCTGATGCTGAAGGTTTGCGGGCTGGCTTTATGGTGCTTCTGACACGTGGCGCAATCGCTGCTGGCGCAGACTTCGCGGATGTTCGCGCCATGCAGGGCGAGCAACTGCTGGGCCGGTGCCTGCATTTGTCCTTGCAGGCACAGCGACAGGCGCAAGCCGGGCAGGCGTTGCTGGAAGCGCCGGATCAACTCATCCAGGCCTTCGGCATTGGCCAGGCGTGTGGCCAGGCTTCGACTGCTTTGGTACAGCAACTCGAGGGCGGCATTGGCTTGTTGCAGGTTCAGGGTTTTTTGCTGGACCTGACTCTCAAGGGTGCGATGCGAGTCTTCGATCGTCTCGGCCATGGCGTTGAAACTCGTGGCCAACTGGCCCAGTTCGTCCTGGGACTGATGATTGACCCGCACCTTGAAATCGCCGCGACGAAAGCGCTGGGTCGCATCCACCAACTCTTTCAAGGGCGTGACCACGCCACATTGCAACTCGTAGAGCCCAAGCAGCAGAACAATCATGGTGGTGAATAAGGCCATGCCCTGAATCACCTGTTGCCAGCCTTGCTTTTGTTCGCTTTCGCGCTGCAACAGGTTGACGAACTGGTTCAGTTGTTCAATGAAGGGCAGGGCCTGGACCTGAAAATAGGCGGCATCGCCGCGCTCCAGTGCCGGGCGCAAATCCTCGTTCCATTGCTGCTGGATTTGCCCGTAGCTGATTTGCAGCGCTGTGGTCGGGCCATCTTCCAACACCGCCTTGAGTGACTGGCTGTTGAGGCGGGTTTGCAAGCTGTCGCTGATGGCGATGATTTCTTCGCCGGTTGCACCCGCGGCCAGTTTCCAGCTCAGGTGGTAAGTCTCCATGCGCACCGAGCCTGCGGTGTTGATGGCGGCCGCATCGCCCTGGCTGAACCAGGCGATCAGTCCGGCGCTCAACGAACTGGCGAGGGCGAGCACGGCGATCAGGATCACCGCCAGCCCGGCGCGAGCGGGCAGGGAGCTGCGCAACCAGCGGATCATCAGCGCAGGTCCCGGAAGAATTCAGGAAAACAGAGCACGTGGAGCTCCAGGAAGGGGTTTTGCCGCCGATCCCGGGCGCGCTACCTCTAAAGAGTTGTCGACTGATCCTTGTCAGCAAAAACCTTGGCAGAAAACCTTAAGACGCTGATAAACAAACGGTTTTAGGGTTTCCCTGTACTACCTCCTTAGAGGTAGACCGCACAAGCATAGGCCTATGCCCCCATGGGCTTCGTTGACATGGATCAAGTTTTTGCAGGGTTGGCCTCTCTAGTCTGCCGCCATGGCTAATTGATTGGAGAGCATTTGTGAACCCACCGCGTGTACGACAAGGCTTGGTGCTGGGCATGAGCACGCTGGCCTTCACTGTCTGTTTCATGGTCTGGATGATGTTTGCCGTGCTCGGTGTACCGATCAAGGACCTTCTCCAGCTCAACGAAACCCAGTTCGGCCTGCTGGCCGCGACCCCGGTCCTGACCGGCTCGCTGGTGCGGTTGCCGCTGGGCCTGCTGACCGACCGCTTTGGCGGGCGCAGCGTGTTCTTCCTGTTGATGCTGGCCTGCGTCACGCCGCTTTACCTGATCAGTCACGCCACCGCCTACTGGCAGTTCCTGGTGCTGGGCTTGTTCGTCGGCCTGGCCGGCGGCTCGTTCTCGGTCGGGATTGCCTACGTCGCCAAATGGTTCGACAAAGAGAATCAGGGCTTTGCGATGGGCATCTTTGGTGCCGGTAACGCCGGGGCCGCGGTGACCAAGTTTCTCGCCCCGGCACTGATCGCTGCCGGCAGCTGGCAGCTGGTGCCGAAAGTCTTCAGCGCGATCCTCTTTATTACCGCGCTGTTGTTCTGGTTCCTCAGCGCTGAAAACAAGGACCACCGCAGTGCCACCGGCGCCACCTTGCGTGAGCAACTCAGCTCGCTGAAGGACCCCGCAGTGTGGCGCTACTGCCAGTACTACTCGATCGTCTTCGGTGGTTATGTCGCCCTCGCGCTGTGGATGACCAAGTACTACGTGCAGGAATACGGTTTCAGCCTGCAAAGCGCGGCGCTGCTGGCGGCCTGTTTCTCCCTGCCCGGCGGCGTGCTGCGTGCGGTCGGCGGCTGGATGTCGGATCGCTGGGGTGCGCAAAGCGTGACCTGGTGGGTGTTGTGGGTCAGCTGGATCTGCCTGTTCCTGCTCTCGTATCCCCAAACCCAACTGCAAGTGCAAACGATCAACGGCCCGGTGGATTTCCACATCGGTCTCAATCCCGCGCTGTTCACCGCGCTGCTGTTTGTCATGGGCATCGCCTTCGCCTTCGGCAAGGCCTCGGTCTTCAAATACATCGCCAACGACTACCCGAAAAACATGGGTGCGGTGTCCGGCATCGTCGGCCTCGCCGGTGGCCTGGGCGGCTTCGTGCTTCCGATCCTGTTCGGCGCCCTGGTGGACCTCACTGGCGTGCGCTCTTCCTGCTTCATGTTGATGTACGGCGTGGTCTGGGTCTCCCTCACCTGGATGTACTTCAGCGAAATACGCAAAAGCCCGGTGCTGGGTAAAGCGCCGCTGCTGACCCCGTCCCCGATTTCCAGCATTGCCCTAGGAGAAGAACATGTCCGTTCTGCAAAAGCCTGACAAAGGCCCGGTCATTCATGACTGGCGCCCCGAGGACCCAGCATTCTGGGGACGTAGCGGCAAACAGACCGCCACGCGCAACTTGTGGATTTCCATTCCTGCGCTGCTGCTGGCCTTTGCGGTGTGGATGGTCTGGAGCACGGTGATCGTGCGCTTGAACGCCATCGGTTTCACCTTCACCACCGACCAGCTGTTCTGGCTGGCGGCGTTGCCGGGGCTGTCCGGGGCGACCTTGCGCGTCTTCTATTCCTTTATGGTGCCGATCTTCGGTGGCCGTCGCTGGACCGCCCTGAGCACTGCGTCCCTGTTGTTGCCCTCGATCTGGATGGGCTTCGCCGTGCAGGACCCGAGCACCTCCTACAGCGTGTTCGTGTTGATTGCCTTGCTCTGCGGTTTCGGCGGCGGCAACTTCGCCTCGAGCATGTCCAACATCAGCTTCTTCTATCCCAAGTCGCAGCAGGGCACAGCCCTTGGCCTCAACGCCGGGCTGGGTAACCTGGGCGTTTCAGTGATGCAGTTCTGTGTGCCGCTGGTGATTACTTTCGGGGTGTTCGGTTTCATGGGCGGCTCGCCGCAAGCACTGCCGGACGGCGGTCAGTTGTGGTTGCAGAACGCCGGCTTCATCTGGGTACCGTTTATTGTCCTGGTGACGGTGCTGGCCTGGTTCGGCATGAATGACCTGTCCAGTGCCCGCGCTTCGTTCAGCGAGCAGGCCGTCATTTTCAAACGCAAACACAACTGGCTGATGTGCTGGTTGTACCTGGCAACCTTCGGTTCGTTCATCGGTTTCTCCGCCGCGTTTCCGCTGCTGATCAAAACCTCGTTCCCTGATGTCATTGCCTTGAAATTCGCCTTCCTCGGCCCATTGGTCGGTGCGCTGGTACGCCCATTGGGCGGTTGGCTGGCGGACAAACTCGGTGGCGCGAAAGTGACCTTGTGGAACTTCGTGGCGATGATCGTGATGGTCTTCGGGGTGCTGCACTTTCTGCCGCAGAACGGTACCGGCGGTAACTTCTACGGCTTCCTCGGCATGTTCATGTTGCTGTTCATCACTACTGGTGTCGGCAACGGCTCCACCTTCCGCATGATCCCGGTGATCTTCCGTACCCAGCATGAAAAAGCCTCGGCCGGCAAACCACCCGCTGTGCGCGAACAAGCGCTGAAGAATGCGGGCAAAGAGTCAGCCGCGGTCCTGGGCTTCAGCTCAGCCATGGGCGCCTTCGGTGCGTTCTTCATTCCCAAATCCTTCGGCACTTCGATGGCCCAGACCGGCGGCCCGGAGATGGCCTTCTACATGTTCGTCGGCTTTTACCTGAGCTGCATCGTCGTGACGTGGTGGTGGTACGCGCGCAAAGGCGCCGCGACACCCTGCTGAATCGAGCGAATCCAACCCATTGCGTGGGCGGGGCACAGACTCCGCGACAAAGCCTGAGAGGACTACACCGTGAGTCATTTACTGGATCAATTGCGGTTTTTCAACCGTAAGCAAAACGAGTTTTCCGATGGTCATGGCGAGACCCGCAAAGAGTCTCGCGACTGGGAGAACGTCTACCGTTCGCGCTGGCAGTACGACAAGATCGTGCGTTCCACCCACGGGGTGAACTGCACCGGTTCCTGCTCGTGGAAAATCTACGTCAAGAACGGCCTGATCACCTGGGAAACCCAGCAGACCGACTACCCGCGTACCCGTAACGATCTGCCGAACCATGAGCCCCGTGGCTGTCCCCGTGGTGCCAGTTACAGCTGGTACATCTACAGCGCCAACCGGCTCAAGTACCCGAAAATCCGCAAGCCGTTGCTCAAGCTCTGGCGCGATGCGCGGCAGACCATGGCGCCGGTGGAAGCCTGGGCCAGCATCGTCGAGGACAAGGCCAAGGCCGACTCCTATAAAAGCAAACGCGGCATGGGTGGCTTCATTCGCTCCAACTGGGAGGAAGTGAACGAGATCATCGCCGCCGCCAACGTCTATACGATCAAGCAATACGGCCCTGACCGGATCGTCGGCTTCTCGCCGATCCCGGCCATGTCGATGGTCAGCTACGCCGCAGGTTCGCGTTACCTGTCGCTGATCGGTGGCGCCTGCCTGAGTTTCTACGACTGGTACTGCGACTTGCCACCGGCCTCGCCGATGGTCTGGGGCGAGCAGACCGACGTGCCGGAATCGGCCGACTGGTACAACTCCAACTACATCATCGCCTGGGGCTCCAACGTCCCGCAGACCCGTACCCCCGACGCGCACTTCTTCACCGAAGTCCGTTACAAGGGCACCAAGACGGTCGCAATCACTCCCGATTACTCGGAAGTCGCCAAGCTCACCGACCTGTGGCTGAACCCTAAACAAGGCACCGATGCGGCGCTGGCCCAGGCGTTCAACCATGTGATCTTCAAAGAATTCCACCTGGACAAACCGAGCGCCTATTTCACCGACTACGCCAAGCGCTTCACCGACTTGCCGGTGCTGGTGCTGCTTAAGCAAATGGTCGACAAGGCCCCGGGCGCCGGTTATCAGCCGGACCGCTTCCTGCGCGCCAGTGACCTGACCGACAACCTCGGCCAGGAAAACAACCCGGAATGGAAAACCATCGCCCTCGATGTCAGCGGCGAACTGGTGTCCCCTCAGGGTTCCATCGGTTATCGCTGGGGCGAGAAGGGCAAGTGGAACATCCTTCCCCGTGAAGGCGGCGAAGGCCGTGAGATCGATCTGAAGCTGAGCCTGATCGGCGATGACGTTGCCGAAGTAGCGTTCCCGTATTTTGCCGGCGAGTCCCACGAGCACTTCCAGCACGTGGCCGGCGATGCCGTGCAGTACCGCCGCGTGCCGGTGCATAACGTGGTGCTGGCGGACGGCAGCGTAGCCAAAGTCGCCACCGTGTTCGACCTGTCGGCCGCCAACCTGGCCATCGATCGCGGCCTCGGCGGCGAAAACGTCGCCAAGGATTACGACGACGCCTCGGTGCCTGGCACCCCGGCGTGGCAGGAGCAGATCACCGGCGTCAGCCGTGAGAAAGCCATCCAGATTGCCCGTGAGTTTGCCGATAACGCCGACAAGACCAAGGGGCGCTCGATGATCATCGTCGGCGCGGCGATGAACCACTGGTACCACATGGACATGAACTACCGCGGGCTGATCAACATGCTTATGCTCTGCGGGTGTGTCGGTCAGACCGGTGGCGGTTGGGCGCATTACGTCGGTCAGGAAAAACTCCGTCCGCAATGCGGCTGGCTGCCATTGGCGTTCGGCCTGGACTGGAACCGTCCGCCTCGCCAAATGAACGGCACCAGCTTCTTCTACGCCCACAGTTCGCAATGGCGTCACGAGAAGATGAGCATGCACGACGTGCTCTCGCCATTGGCCGATAAATCACAATTCCCTGAGCATGCGCTGGACTACAACATCCGCGCCGAACGCGCCGGCTGGTTGCCCAGCGCACCGCAACTCAACACTAACCCTCTGCACATTTGCCGCGATGCGGCTGCTGCCGGCATGGACCCGAAAGACTACGTGGTCAAGTCGTTGCAAGACGGCTCGCTGCGCTTCTCCTGCGAACAGCCGGACAGCCCGGTCAACTTCCCGCGCAACATGTTCATCTGGCGTTCCAACCTGCTGGGCTCCTCGGGCAAGGGCCACGAGTACATGCTCAAGTACCTGCTGGGCACCAAAAACGGGGTGATGAACGAAGACATCGGCCAGGTCGGCGACTGCAAACCTGAAGAAGCCGAATGGGTGGACGAGGGCGCCATCGGCAAGCTCGATCTGGTCACCACGCTGGATTTCCGCATGTCCTCGACCTGCGTCTATTCCGACATCGTGTTGCCGACCGCAACCTGGTACGAAAAAGACGACATGAACACCTCGGACATGCACCCGTTCATTCACCCGTTGTCGGCCGCCATCGACCCGGCGTGGGAATCGCGTTCCGACTGGGAAATCTACAAAGGCATCGCCAAGGCGTTCTCCAGCATGTCCGAAGGGCACCTGGGCGTTGAAAAGGACCTGGTGACCATCCCGTTGATGCACGACAGCGTCGGCGAACTGGCCCAACCGTTCGGCGGCACCGACTGGAAAAGCGCCGGCGTCGCACCGGAGCCGGGCAAGAACGCGCCGAATCTGCACGTGGTGGAGCGTGACTACCCAAACATCTACAAACAGTTCTCGTCCCTCGGGCCATTGCTGGAGAAACACGGCAACGGCGGCAAAGGCATCAACTGGAACACCGAAGACGAAGTGAAATTCCTCGGTGAACTCAATCACAAAGAAGGCGATGCCGGTATCAGCCAGGGTCGGCCGAAAATCGACACGGCCATCGACGCCGCTGAGGTGATTCTGTCCCTTGCGCCGGAAACCAACGGCCAGGTCGCCGTCAAGGCCTGGGCCGCGCTGTCGGAATTCACCGGCATCGACCACAGCCACCTGGCGCTGTCCAAGGCCCACGAGGCGATTCGCTTCCGCGACATTCAGGCACAGCCGCGCAAGATCATTTCCAGCCCGACCTGGTCGGGGCTCGAAGATGATCACGTCAGCTACAACGCCGGTTACACCAACGTTCACGAAGGGATCCCATGGCGCACCATCACCGGTCGCCAGCAGTTCTACCAGGATCACCCGTGGATGCAGGCGTTCGGCGAGCAACTGATGAGTTATCGGCCGCCGGTCAACACCCGCACCATCGAAGGGGTGAAAGGCAAGCGCAGCAACGGCGAGATCGAAATCGTCCTGAACTGGATCACCCCGCACCAGAAATGGGGCATCCACAGCACCTACAGCGACAACTTGCTGATGCTCACCCTCAGCCGTGGCGGGCCGATTGTCTGGCTCTCGGAGAACGACGCGAAACGCGCCGGTATCGAGGACAACGACTGGATCGAGTGCTTCAACATCAACGGTGCACTGACCGCCCGTGCGGTGGTCAGCCAACGGGTCAAGGACGGCATGGTGATGATGTACCACGCCCAGGAACGGATCGTGAACGTGCCCGGCTCGGAAACCACCAAGACCCGTGGCGGCCACCACAACTCGGTTACCCGGGTGGTGCTCAAGCCGACCCACATGATCGGCGGCTATGCCCAGCAGGCCTACGGTTTCAACTATTACGGCACCGTCGGTTGCAACCGCGACGAATTCGTCGTGGTGCGCAAAATGTCCAAAGTCGACTGGCTCGATGGTTCATCCGGTGATGATCTGCCGCGTCCACTGCCGACCGATATTGAGGAGAACTGAGATGAAGATTCGCTCACAAATCGGCATGGTTCTGAACCTGGACAAATGCATCGGTTGCCACACCTGTTCGATCACCTGCAAAAACGTCTGGACCAGCCGCGAAGGCATGGAATACGCCTGGTTCAACAACGTTGAATCGAAACCCGGGATCGGCTACCCGAAAGAATGGGAAAACCAGGACAAGTGGAAGGGCGGCTGGATCCGCAATGCCAACGGCACGATCAACCCGCGCATCGGCGGTAAATTCCGCGTATTGGCGAACATTTTCGCCAACCCGGACCTGCCGAGCCTCGACGACTATTACGAACCGTTCGACTTCGATTACCAGCACCTGCACACCGCGCCGCTGGGCGAGCATCAACCCACCGCACGCCCGCGTTCGCTGATCTCCGGCAAGCGCATGGAAAAAATCGAGTGGGGCCCGAACTGGGAAGAAATCCTCGGCACCGAATTCGCCAAGCGCCGCAAGGACAAGAACTTCGACAAGATCCAGGCGGACATTTACGGCGAGTACGAAAACACCTTCATGATGTATTTGCCGCGCCTGTGCGAGCACTGCCTCAACCCGACGTGCGCCGCGGCTTGCCCGAGCGGGGCGATCTACAAACGTGAGGAAGACGGCATCGTCCTGATTGACCAGGAGAAATGCCGTGGCTGGCGGATGTGCATCAGCGGCTGCCCGTACAAGAAGATCTACTTCAACTGGAAAAGCGGCAAGTCCGAGAAATGCATCTTCTGCTACCCACGTATCGAAGCCGGGATGCCGACCGTTTGCGCGGAAACCTGCGTCGGGCGCATCCGCTACCTCGGTGTGTTGCTGTATGACGCCGACCGCATCAGCGAAGTGGCGAGCACCGCCAATGAGCAGGACCTGTACGAGAAACAACTGGAGATCTTCCTCGATCCGAACGACCCGGCGGTAATTCGTCAGGCCCTGGCCGATGGCGTACCTCAGTCGGTGATTGATTCCGCCCAGCGTTCACCGGTCTACAAAATGGCCGTGGACTGGAAACTCGCACTACCGCTGCACCCGGAATACCGCACCTTGCCGATGGTTTGGTACGTACCGCCACTGTCGCCGATCCAGAACGCTGCCACTGCCGGCACCGTCGGTATGAACGGCGTCATCCCGGATGTCGACAGCCTGCGTATTCCACTGAAGTACCTGGCCAACCTGCTGACCGCTGGCGATGAAAAACCGGTCAAGCGTGCGCTTAAACGCTTGCTGGCGATGCGCGCCTACAAACGTTCCGAGCAAGTCGACGGCGTTCAGGACCTGCAAGTGCTGGCGGATGTCGGCCTGAGCGTGGCCCAGGTCGAGGAGATGTATCGCTACCTGGCGATCGCTAACTACGAAGACCGTTTTGTGGTGCCGAGCGCTCACCGTGAAGACGCCATGAGCGACGCCTTCGCTGAGCGTTCCGGGTGCGGCTTCAGTTTCGGCAGCGGCTGTAGCGGCAGCTCCGACACCAACATGTTCGGCGCCAAGAAAGCCAACCGTCGCGACATCCTGAAAACCGTCCAGTTGTGGGAGGAATGAGCATGCAAATTCTCAAAGTGATTTCGCTGCTGCTCGACTACCCGACCGAGACATTGATTGGCGGGCGCGACGAACTGGAGCAAGCGATCATCCAGTCACGGGAAATCAGCCCGACGCAGCGCGGTGCGTTGTTCGAATTGTTGGAGTTGATCTGCGGCAATGACCTGATGGACGGGCAGGAGCACTACGGTGCGCTGTTCGGTCGGGGGCGCTCGCTGTCGCTGCTGTTGTTCGAGCATGTGCACGGTGAGTCCCGCGACCGTGGCCAGGCGATGGTCGACATGATGGCGCAATACGAAGCAGCCGGTTTTGCCATCGGCGTCAAAGAGCTGCCCGATTACATCCCGCTGTACCTGGAGTTTCTGTCCACCCGCGAAGACATCGAGGCCCGCGAGGGCCTGGCGGATGTTTCGCACTTGCTGGCCTTGCTCGCCGCACGTCTGGAAGAGCGCGAAAGCGCCTATGCCAGTTGCTTCCGGGCGCTGCTGCAAATTGCCGGGGCCGAGCCGCATCAGGCGGTCGCCGACCTGCGGGCGCAGGTTGCGGCGGAACCTCGCGACGACTCCCTCGAAGCCCTCGACAAGATCTGGGAAGAGGAGGCCGTGGACTTCCTCCAGGCTGAACAGCAGGACCGTTGCAGTTCGCTGCCGAGCGCACCGGGCAAGGCCCGGGAAGAAAGCGCGGTGCCGTTGCACTGGGTGGATTTTCAGCATGAAGGGCTGGCCGCCGTGCCAGCCAAGGAGGCAAACAATGTCTAAATGGAACCTGTTGTTGTTCGGGGTCTATCCCTACGTCGCCCTGGCGATTTGCCTGATTGGCAGCTGGGCGCGCTTCGATCTGTCGCAGTACACCTGGAAGGCGGGCTCCAGCCAGATGCTCAATCAGCGCGGCATGCGCGTGGCGAGCAACTTCTTCCACATCGGTGTGTTGTTCGTGCTGGCCGGGCACTTTGTCGGCCTGCTCACTCCGGCGTCGATTTATCACCACGTGATCAGCACTGAGAACAAGCAGTTGCTGGCGATGGTCTCGGGCGGGCTCTTCGGTCTGTTGTGCCTGATCGGCCTGCTGATGCTGGTTAACCGGCGGCTCAGCGACCCTCGGGTCCGTGCCACCTCCAGTCCATCTGACATCCTGATTCTGCTGGTGCTGCTCGCGCAATTACTGCTCGGACTGCTGACCATCGTCGCGTCCACCGAACACATGGACGGCTCGGTCATGGTGATGCTCGCCGATTGGGCGCAGAACACCGTGCTGTTGCGGCCAGTGGAAGCGGCGGCGGCCATCGCGCCAGTCGGGCTGATCTACAAGTTGCATGTGTTTCTCGGCTTGACCCTGTTTGTGCTGTTCCCCTTCACCCGTCTCGTACACATGATCAGCGCACCGATCTGGTACCTGGGGCGTCGTTATCAAATCGTTCGTCAGAAATACTGAGGAGAAAATCATGTCAGGTGGATGTGGATGTGGTGGCGGTAACGGGGGCAGCGGTGGCTGCGGTTCTTCAAAAAAAGCGGAGGCTGTTCTCGACATCGCGCCGGTCGCAGCGGCTCAGTTTGAAGCCCTGCCGGTTGAGCCTGCGGCGGCCGATGACGCCCCGGCGCAGTTGATCGCCAGCAGTGAACAGGAGTGGCCGATCATCAGCGTCAACGAGGTGTCGATCACCCCGGAAGCGATGGCTCAGGAGCTGCAATATCACCCGGCCGAAAGCCGCGAGGAGGCGGTGTATCTGGCCGCCCGGGCGCTGGTGATCCGCGAGTTGTTACAGCAGCGCATCACCGAACTCGGGGTATCGCTGGAGATTGGCGCCGGTGAAAACGAAGAAGAAGCGGCCACGCGCTTGCTGCTTGAACGTGAGGTGAAAGTGCCGCAGTGCGACGAGGAGTCGAGTCTGCGGTACTACGAAAACAATCGCGGGCGCTTCCACAGTGCGCCGTTGCTGGCGGTGCGGCACATCTTGCTCGAGTGCGCGCCGGACGATGTCGAGGCCCGCGAGCTTGCGCATGTCCAGGCGGAAGTCCTGCTGGCGCAACTGGATGAATTCCCCGGCAGTTTCGCCGAGCTGGCCGTGAAATATTCGGCCTGCCCGTCGAAGGCTCAGGGTGGTTCTTTGGGGCAGATCAGCAAGGGCCAGACCGTGCCCGAATTGGAGCGTCAGCTGTTCACCCTGGCACCGGGCCTGGCCAGCAAACCACTGGAAAGTCGCTACGGCTGGCATGTGATCAGTGTCGATCAGCGAATCGAAGGCATGCCGTTGCCCTATGAAGTGGTGTCGACGGCGATTCGCACGCAATTGCAGCAAGGCGTGTGGCAGAAAGCGCTGGTGCAGTACCTGCAAACCCTGATTGGTGCGGCGGATATTCGTGGCATCCACCTGCAGGGCGCCGACTCACCGCTGGTTCAGTGAGCATCGAGGTAAACCGGGAGAAGTGATGAACGCTGTGATGCAGGATGGTTTTGGGCGGCAGATCGATTATCTGCGGATGTCGGTGACGGACCGCTGTGATTTTCGCTGTGTGTATTGCATGGCGAAAAACATGACGTTTCTGCCGCGTCAGCAGGTGCTCACGCTGGAGGAGTTGCAGCGCTTGGCGACGCTGTTCGTTGGCCTGGGCGTACGCAAAATCCGTCTGACTGGCGGCGAGCCGCTGATCCGTCCCGGCATTGTCGGGCTGTGCCGCAACATCGCCGCCTTGCCCGGTTTGCGCGAACTGGTGATGACCAGCAACGGCTCGCAACTGGGCCGTCTGGCCCGGCCGTTGGTCGACGCGGGGGTCAAGCGGATGAACATCAGCCTCGATAGCCTGGACGGGCAGAAGTTTCGGGCGATCACCCGTAACGGCGATCTCGACCAGGTGCTCAATGGCATTGAAGCGGCACGGGACGCAGGGTTCGAGCGGATCAAACTCAACTGCGTGGTGATGAAGGGACGCAATTTCGATGAAGTCCCGGCGTTGGTGCAATACGCCATCGACCAGCGCATCGATATCAGCTTCATCGAAGAAATGCCGTTGGGCGACGTCGGTCGTTCCCGGGGCGAAACGTTCTGTTCCAGCGACGAAGTGCGCACGCTGATCGCCAGCCAGCATCGACTGCTCGACAGCACCGAAAACAGCGGCGGACCGGCGCGCTATGTGCGCCTGGAACGCCATTCCGAGACCCGGATCGGCTTCATTTCACCCAACAGCCACAACTTTTGTGGCAGCTGTAATCGGGTGCGGATGACGGTTGAAGGGAAGTTGTTGCTGTGTCTGGGGCAGGACGACTCCCTGGATTTAAGAGGATTGCTGCGGCGTTATCCGCTGGATGACCAACCGGTGATCAATGCGGTGCAGAAGGCCTTGCGCGGCAAGCCACTGCGCCACGATTTCAGCCCAGACGGGGAGGTTCAGATTGTGCGGTTCATGAACATGAGTGGTGGTTGAACTGACCTGCACGGTCCCTAAAACACAGTAAATCAAATGTGGGAGCGAGCTTGCTCGCGATAGCGGTAGACCAGTCGACATCACTGTTGAATGTGCTGCAGTCATCGCGAGCAAGCTCGCTCCCACATTGGTTCTTCGCTGACCAAAGTATTTTTTATTCTCCCCGCATCCGGGCGGTTTTTTTCACCGCCAAATCTTGATGTCGATCAATTGCAGATCAGCACTTTGTCCGTAGCCTTCACTGCATGTTGTGGTTTTAAGTTTTATTAAGTCTATATGTAGTGTCTGGAGGCCAAATGCAGAGCACGCTGATCGCAGTAGGATGTAACCGCTTGCACAAACGCGATGGCAGTCAGGTCGCCTTCGATGCCGACAAAATCCGTCAGGCATTGATCGCCGCCGGCAAGGCGACAGGGGAGTACGGCGAGGCTGAGGTTGAAGGCTTGCTTATTGCGGTATTGGCCAGGCTCGAAGGGTTGCCGAGACTCCATGTGGAGCAAATCCAGGACCGTGTTGAACGGGTGTTGATGGACGCCGGTTTTTTCCTCGCCATGCGCGCCTACATCGTCTACCGCGAACAGCACGGGCGCTTGCGCCGCGATCGGCGGACCATGGTCGAAGTGGCGACCTCGATGAACGAATACCTGGACCGTGAAGACTGGCGGGTCCAGGCCAACGCCAATCAGGGCTATTCCCTGGGCGGTCTGGTGTTGAACGTGTCGGGCAAGGTCACCGCCAACTACTGGCTGGACGAGGTGTACAGCGAGGCCATCGGCCAGGCTCACCGCGAGGCTGATTTGCATGTGCACGACCTGGACATGCTCGCCGGTTACTGCGCCGGCTGGTCGCTGCGCACGCTGTTGCACGAAGGGCTCAATGGTGTGCCCGGGCGTGTCGAAGCCGGTCCGCCGAAGCACTTGAGCAGTGCCCTGGGGCAAATGGTGAATTTCCTTGGCACCCTGCAAAACGAATGGGCCGGCGCCCAGGCGTTCAGCTCGTTCGACACCTACCTGGCGCCCTATGTGCGCAAGGATCGGCTGAGTTTTCAAGAGGTGCGCCAGGCGATCCAGGAGTTCATCTATAACCTCAACGTCCCCTCGCGCTGGGGCACCCAGACGCCGTTCACCAACCTGACCTTCGACTGGGTGTGCCCGCAGGATTTGCGTGAGCAGATACCCGTCATCGGTGGTGAGGAAATGCCATTTGCCTACGGCGATCTGCAAGTCGAAATGGACCTGCTCAATCGCGCCTACATCGAAGTGATGCAGGCCGGCGATGCGAAAGGGCGGGTGTTCACCTTTCCGATCCCGACCTACAACATCACCCACGACTTTCCGTGGGACAGTGAAAACGCCGACCGCCTGTTCGAGATGACTGCGCGTTACGGCCTGCCGTACTTCCAGAACTTCCTCAATTCGGACCTGCAACCCAATCAGGTGCGCTCGATGTGCTGCCGCTTGCAACTGGATGTCCGCGAGTTGCTCAAGCGTGGCGGCGGTTTGTTCGGCTCGGCGGAGCAGACGGGTTCGCTCGGCGTCGTCACCATCAACTGCGCGCGGCTCGGCTATGTGTTCAAGGGGGATACCAGCGGATTACTGCAGCGCCTGGACACGCTGATGGAACTGGCGATGGAAAGCCTGGAGGTCAAGCGCAAGGTGATCCAGCACCACATGGATGCCGGTTTGTACCCATACACCAAGCGCTACCTCGGAACCCTGCGCAACCATTTCTCGACCATCGGCCTCAACGGCATGCATGAAATGCTGCGCAATTTCACCGGCGACGAGGAGGGCATGCACACTGAGCTCGGCCGGCAGTTTGCCCTGAAGATGCTCGATCATGTGCGCGCCACGTTGCTGCGTTTCCAGGAAGAAACCGGCCACATGTACAACCTGGAAGCGACGCCGGCCGAGGGCACGACCTACCGCTTCGCCAAGGAAGACCTCAAGCGCTACCCCGACATTCTCCAGGCTGGCAGCGTGCAAGCACCGTATTACACCAACTCCTCGCAACTGCCCGTGGGCTACACCGAAGACCCCTTCGAGGCCCTGGAACTTCAAGACGAACTGCAATGCAAATACACCGGCGGCACGGTCTTGCACCTGTACATGGCCGAACGGATTTCTTCGACCGAGGCCTGCAAGCAACTGGTGCGCAAAGCCCTTGGCCGCTTCCGCCTGCCGTACCTGACCGTGACCCCGACGTTCTCTATCTGCCCGGTACACGGCTACCTCGATGGCGAGCATGAGTTCTGCCCCAAGTGCGACGAAGCACTGCTGCTGCAAGAACAGAAGCTCGGCACCGTTCATTGATTTCGATCCACTCAACTGCAAGGAGCTACACCATGACTGCATCGCAAACATTGCCCCAGGCTCAACGTCAACGCTGCGAAGTCTGGACCCGGGTAATGGGCTATCACCGCCCTGTGTCGGCGTTCAATCCGGGCAAACAGTCGGAGCACCGCGAGCGGGTGCACTTCACTGAAAGCGCGGCGCTGGCCGGGCGCCAATGAGTCGAACGCTTCGGGTCGGGGGCATGGTGCCCCTGACCACTATCGACTATCCGGGACAGCTCGCCTGCGTGCTGTTTTGCCAGGGGTGCGCCTGGCGTTGTCGTTACTGCCATAACCCGCAGTTGATCCCGCCTCGTGGCACAGACGAAGTGGATTGGCGGCGGGTGTTGGCGTTTCTGCAACGGCGTCAGGACCTGCTCGATGCGGTGGTGTTCAGTGGCGGCGAGCCGACCTTGCAGGACGGTCTGCTCGGCGCCATGGATGAGGTGCGGGCGATGGGATTTCGCATCGGTTTGCACAGCGCCGGCATCAAACCCGCCGCGTTCGCCAAGGCACTGACCGGGGCCGATTGGGTCGGTTTCGATGTCAAGGCGTTGCCCGAGGATTGCCAGGCGATCACTCGGGTCGAGGGCAGCGGAACCGCCAACTGGCGCAGCCTTGAGCATCTGCTGGCCAGCGGTGTCGACTACGAATGTCGCACCACGGTGCATTGGCATCTGTTCGAGCCGGCGCGTCTGCTGATCCTCGCCAAGCGCTTGAGCGAACTCGGCGTCAAACGCTTCGCCGTGCAGCTGGTTCGCACCGAGCGGATGTTCGATCCGCTGCTGCCAAGCGTTTCGGCACAAGCCTTGCTTCCTGAGCTGTGGGAGGCCATGCGCGAGTTGTTTCCAGCCTTCGTGTTACGGGGGTAACCGAGGCTGAGATTTAACGTTTAACAGGGACATCCATCATTAGGTTTTCAAATGCGCTGCCAATCGGCAGGTATCAAACGGGGAGCATTTGATATGGCCAAATTAACCACAGCACAACGGATCGTCATCGGCTTTGCCATCGCGCCGTTGGCATTGATGGGCATGGCGTTTTACGCGTTGCACGATCTGGCAACGCTCAAGGAACAGGCGGTGGTGATCGTCAAGCAGGACTGGCCGAAGATCGATCCGATCATGGTCATCGCCACCGGCGTGCGTGATAACGCCAGGAACACCCGGGATCTACTGATCGACAAAGACAATCAGCAAGTGCAGCAGTCGATCGATGCCACCAAGAAGCGGATCACTCAGGCACTCGAAACGCTTGAGCCGCTGTTCTATTTGCCTGAGGGCAAAACCGCTTACGCCGCGCTGAAAAAGAATCGCGAAGCCTACGTTGCGGCGTTCACTCAAGTGCAGGTGTTGATCCGCCAAGGGGCCTTCGATGACGCCATGGCACAGCTGAAACAAAAGGTCGTGCCGGCCGAACGCGAGGTTTATGGCAGCCTGGATCAGTTGATGGCGCTGCAAGGCAAACTATTCGCCGACCGAGAACAGGCGGCGCAGGCACTGTACAGCGACGCCCGGCGCAATATGCTCGGGTTATTTTTGTTCTGTGTGGCGCTGGTCATTGCCGCGGCGGTGATCGTCACGCGCAGTGTGACCCGTCCATTGGGCGGCGAACCGGATGATGCCGCACGGTTTTTGAGTCAGATCGCTCTAGGCGACCTGACGATTCAGGTGCCCGTGAACTCAAGTGTCGGCGGCAGCGTGATGATGAACATGCATCAGATGCAGCAAAGTCTGAATGCCATGGTCAGGCACATCGCGACCTCGGTGGACCAGGTGGCCAGTTCCTCTGAAGAACTGAGCGCAGTCAGCAGCCAGACCAGCAGTAACCTGCAATTGCAGGGGCTGGAGATCGAGCAGGCAGCTACCGCCGTGAACCAGATGACCGCAGCGGTCGACGAAGTGGCGCGTAATGCGGTCAGCACCTCCGAGGCCTCGCGGCAGTCCGAGCAAACCGCGCAGCGCGGGCGTGAACAGGTTCAGGAAACCGTGGTTTCAATCGGCGCACTGGCCGATGGCGTCACCGACACCTCACAACGCATCGAGCAACTGGCGGGCCGGGTGCAGGACATCAGCAAGGTGCTGGACGTGATTCGCAGCATCGCCGAGCAGACCAATTTGCTGGCCCTCAACGCGGCCATTGAAGCGGCGCGGGCGGGGGATGCTGGACGCGGTTTTGCCGTGGTCGCCGATGAAGTGCGCGCCCTGGCGCATCGCACTCAAGAGTCCACCCAGGAGATCGAGCAGATGATTGGCAATATTCGTCTCGATACCGGCCATGCGGTGACCGCCATGCAAAGCAGCAGCAACCTGGTTCGGGCCACGCTTGAAGTGGCGCAACGGTCGGGTGACGCACTGGATGAAATCACCCGGTCGATCTCGCAGATCAACGAGCGCAACCTGATGATTGCCAGCGCCACGGAGGAACAGGCATTGGTGGCGCGGGAGGTGGATCGCAATCTGATGGGGATTCGCAACTTGTCCGAGCAGGTCTTACTCGGCGCCCAGCATACTCACACGGCGGGTCACGATTTGGCGCAGATGGCCGGGGCGCTGCACCAGACGGTGGCGCGTTTTAAGGTCTAGTTGATCCGGTGGGTGGTTGTATCGGGGGCTCAGGCCCAGCCCCAGAACTGCAACCACCAGCCGAACCCTACCAAGCCGATGGCGAGTAACAGGCAAGTGCTGCCGGCGCAGCGACGAACCTGTGAAAGACCTTCGCGGTCCAGCCGTTTCCATCCCAGCAGCAGGCTCCAGCCCATCGCGACCAATAACAGACAGGCCCTGGCCGGTTGTACCCACTCCAGCAGCAGGCCTTCGTAGCGCAGCAATTTAACTGTTGTGGCCGACAGCCCGAGAAACAATCCCGCACCACCCAAGGGCGTGAGTGTCAGCGCCAAGGGCCAATACAGTGCAGGATCTTGCGCCAGTCGAGCTGTCAGACGCAGAAGGATCATCAGCGCCATGCCCAACACCATCGAACTCAAACCCAGATAAACGACGATGCTGAAACCGTCGAGCCAGCTGAAGCTGTCGTTGAGCTGCGGGTAATGGGTCAGCAGCCACCAGGGCGCGTTGTCCTCCAGGGCCCAGAGTTGGTCGTGCTCGACCAGCCATTGGGCGAGGGTTTGTTTGAGGGCGACGAACCATGGGCTGACCGTCCACTGAAACGCGCCCATGGCCAGGCCGATCACACCGAACAGCAGTAAGCGCGCGTCCCACGGTGAAAGCGTCTGCGCCGTTGCGTGAAGAATCTCCTGGTTGCTGGAGCGAGCGATCAGCTGAACAGCGCCGCGTTGGCCGCTGCAGCGTCCGCAGGCGTGGCAGTCACTGGCGCCTTGCATCCGACGGATATCGAGCAAGGGCGCGCAGTTGGGTGGCGGCAGGCGTGGTGCGGCATTGTCCATCCAGCGTTGTTCGTCGACCTGAAAATGCACGGGCGCCAGGCGGGCGAGCAGGGCGAAGACGCCGCTGACCGGGCACAGGTAACGGCACCAGACCCGCTTGCCCCGGGCGAACAGCAACCCGACGACGACCGCGGCGACGGTCGAGCCGCCCAGAATCAACAGCGCCGCCTGGGCGTAGTCATAGACGCTGATCAACTGGCCGTAGACGGTCGTGAGGCAGAACGCGAGGGTTGGCCAGCCGCCCCAGCGCAACCAGCGCGGCACACCCAAACCTTTGCCGTAATGGCTGGCCCATTCGCTGAGTGAACCTTCCGGGCAGAGAACGCCACACCAGAGTCGCCCGAACAGCGCGATCGACAGCAGCACGAACGGCCACCAAACGCCCCAGAACAAAAACTGCGCGAACAGGGTCAGGTTGTCGAGCAGCCGTGCCTGGCTGTCTGGCAGCGGCAACACCGCCGGGGTCACCAACAGCAACGCGTAGAACAGCACGACGACCCACTGCACAGCACGAATGAGGGCCGCATGGCGACGCATGCCGTCGCCCAGGCGCCGCAGCCATTGATTGCTGCGAGTCAGCTCAGGCATGGGACTTTTTCCGTAGCCCGTTGACGCAGCCAACCGCCGACGGCCAGCCAATAACCGGCCAGCACCAATAACGTCATGCCGCTGGGCGTCGCGCGATAACCGACAAAACCGGCAAGAAAACCACCCAATCCATGGCTGTCGCTGAGCAAGGCACTGCTGTCCCAAAGCGCATCACCCACGAGGCTGTACATCACCTCCGGTAAATCCAGGGCGAGTAATTGACCGCCGATTCGCTCGGTGCCGCTGACCAACAACGCCGCGCCGAGTACCAGCAAAACAGCTTCGCTGATGGCAAAGAACCGCTGCCACGAAATGAACCGACGACTGCTGTGCAGCAGGGCAATGGTCAGCGCCGACAGCACCAGTCCCATTGCGCCGCCGATGGCAAACAGACCGAGCTGCGGACCTCGCAACTGAGCACCGGCGCCATAAAGAAAGACCACCGTTTCACTGCCTTCGCGGCTGACGGCGAGCATGGCCAGCAGTAACAGACCTGCGCCACCTTGCCGGGCCAGGTGGCTATCGGCGTGTCGTTGTAAGTCGTGCTTGAGCGTGCGCCCGTGGCGGTGCATCCAGCCGACCATTTGCACGATCAGCAGGCTGGCCACCAGCGCGAGTGCAGCCTGGAACCATTCACTGGCGGAGCCGCTCATGGCCTCACCGGCAAACAGAATCAATACCGCCAGCAGGCCCGAAAGCATCAACCCCAGCACGACGCCTGCCCACAAGTACTTCGCCAGTCGATCACCCTGATGCTGCTGGCTGACCCAGGCCTGGAGAATGCTAATCACCAGCAGCGCCTCGACGCTTTCGCGCCAGACAATGAGCATTGATTGATTCATGGGAACTCCGTGTTGGAACGGGTTATTTCGCGAGGATGCCGCCCTCGGGCAGTTTCGGATTGAACTCGTCGAAGAAGGGGTAGTGGCCGGGCCTGAGGGGGTGAATGACCACGAAGGTTGTCACGCCCGGCGACAATACTTTTTCAACCCGCAATGGCGTGCTCTCGAATTCGGCTGGCCCTTGACCGATATTTTTCAAGATGATCTTGAAGCGCTGTCCGGCCGGAACCTCCAGCAAGGCAGGGGAGAAGTGGCCATCGCGCAAGCTGAGTTCATAGCTCGGTAATTCGGCATAGGCCGTCAATGGCGCCACTGCTCCGGCCAGCATCAGCCAGGCAATCTGCAGGCGCTTCATTCAATACCCGCCTTTTTTACCGATGCCGGCGTAGATGAACTCGTAGTGCAATTCGCAGCGTTCAAACCAGGGGGCTACACCGGTTTCCTTATCGGTATGGCGGCCAAGGGACCCATGACCGCCGGGTGGCAGGACGGTGAAGGTCAGCTGATATTTGCCTGGGCCGAGCAGTTTTACGTTGTCGCCATAGTGCGGGCCATCATTGGCGACCATGGCGTGGAAATCGCCTTTGAGTTCGTTCTCGTTGCCCTGTTTTTTCAGGTTGAACGAGACATTGAGGTAAGGCACGAAACTGCCTTCCTGAAAACCCTGTCGATTGTCCGCCGTGGCCCGGATGTCGGCTTCCAGGTGCACATCGGAATCCGCCGTGGCCCGCATCATGCCGGCAGGCGCCATCTCGATCGGCTGCAAATACACCGCCCCGACTTCCAGCCCCGGACACAACTGGGGTTCCCCGATCGGGTATTCCTTGGCCTGAGCCAAGGGTGTGAGCAAGAGCAGGGCGAGAGACAGCGAAAAGGTCGTACGCATGATGTCTTCCTGGGCACTAACGAGTAGGAGCCCGAGTGTAGGAAGCTTTCCTGCGAATAATAATGATTGTTATCAAGTTTTCAGCGATTAAGCCTACAACTTGGAGCGCTTCCGAAATCGCTCAGCGCGGTCGACGCTGTCGCTCATCTGCGCCGCCGCGTGAATCGTCAGAGGATGCTGGGTGAAGCCGGGCCGGGGTGATATGTAGGCGGCCATTTCGCGGGCGACGGCTAACTGTTGATCCGAACCTTGTGTCAGTAACGCGATAACCAGGTTTTCCAGGGCAATCACCCGGACACGAAGGTGGACCAGTTCTGCATTGGTCAATTCGGGGGGAGAGGAAAATGCTTCAGCGTCGAGTGATTTTTCCGCGACTTCATCATCCCAGGTCGACAATCGAACAGGGTTTTTATCTCCGGCAGGTGTTTTTTTACCAGGCATAAGAAGCTTCTCCAGGTGTTTTTATGTGGCTGCCCAAGGGCCGGAAACGCTATGACGTGCCCGATTTTCCGGCAAGACAAGCTTAGTCGTACCTTGATCCCTATCAAGGCCACCTTTGCGCGAGCGATGTAGGTTGGAGGTACATCCTAGAGGTAAACCGGGGATCGACATGGCCAAGAATTTTCCCATCAGCCCCAAACATCCCGAGCGCATTTGCTGGGGCTGCGACAGGTACTGTCCAGCAAACTCCCTGGCGTGCGGCAATGGCTCCGACAGGACAATGCATCCGGCCGAAATGATCGGAGATGATTGGTATCTGCATGGGGACTGGGGCATTGAACCGTTGATCGCGGTAGAAGACGTGACAGACGACCCCGGCCTGGGCTGAGCAACCCCCTGGAAACATAGAAACTACCTGACGGAATTTTTTTTGAAATCAAGGGGTTGCCAGCCTCGGGAAATCAGTACATAATTCACGCCATCGAAAGCACTGACCGCTGAAAAAGCTCAATGTTTTCAAGGAGTTAGATCATGAATCTTACTTCAAGTTTGTACGCGTTTGATGTTGTGCTACATGACATCAAATGCTTGAGGCCGAGTAGCAAAATGGTTATGCAGTGGATTGCAAATCCACCTACGCCGGTTCGATTCCGACCTCGGCCTCCACTTTAAACGAGCTCCGTAGATCTATGATTTACGGAGCTTTTTTATTTGCACTGTCCTGCAAGATTTAGTCTTGAAAAGGGCCGTCGCGAACTTGCTTCACCGGGACGGGATGTATATATTTCCCCCTCTGCTGCACAGGCGTCAGAACTGCCAGATCGTTATTTGACAGTCTTCAGACTGCTTCACCGCGCTACCGCCCGAATGGCGAAACTGGTAGACGCATGGGACTTAAAATCCCCCGGCTGTAAAGCCGTGCCGGTTCGATTCCGGCTTCGGGCACCATATAAATCCTGTTAAATCAGGTACTTGAAGAGGTCTCTGCGGAGGCCTTTTTTTGTGCCTGCGATTTTTTAAGGCTGTGGAAACCTCATGGAAACTTTTACGGGGAATCATGGGCAAGGTCGATCAATGCTGTGAGCGAGCGGGGATATGGCGAGGAATGGTTTAGGGTTTTGTTTTGAGGGGAGGGGTGTGCCAGGGCTGGCGGGAGGAAATCTTCAAAGACGTTTGTCACCAATCGAATTGCTCGCCGGTCTGACATACGTCTTTTTTATGCGAGTCCATTCCTATATTGCTATCCGTTGTTGCGCAGTTTGGTGATGCTGATGTTGCTACGCAGTCGGTAGGGTGTTGCGCTCGCGAAACTCAATGCATCGACTGCGTGAGTAATAAACACGCCCAAAACGCTTCCAAGAGCGCGGTACTTCAGGGTTTTCGTGTGTGCGGATGCCTTTGCAGCGCCATTTTGTAAGTGTTTTCTCGGAAACGCCGATGATTTCCGAGGCTTCCCAAGGCAGGATTTCGTCGTGAATGTCCAATGTCGTTGTCATATCTGTCTTCTGCAGGTTATGTCGTTGATGACATGGAAGACGTTACGTTATGGCCTTCGGCCAGTCAATATACACCAAATAAATTCTGCGGTATACGATCTCTATACTCTGTTCGTAACTCATTGTTTTTTATCGATTAAAACTGACGTCGGACAACAAAAAAGACGAAAAAAAGTTTCGGGTCGGGCAAAAAAGGCTCAGAGGAAGGAGTTTGACAAGGCTCGGAGGGCGCCTATTATCTAATCAGATATTAACAATTGGGGGGTTGGAATGGATGCGATCATGGGGTTGCTCTTCGTGAGAGTCAGTTTCAAAAAATGGACGGCCTGGTTCGTCGCACTTTGTGTGCTGGGCCAGATCATCAAATATGCCATCGGAGCTCCGGAGGGCCGGTTATGGTGATGCATATTTTTTGGGGGTATTTCAAATATTGGCTGCTCCCAGCGTCGATTTTTGCCGGTTGCGCTGGGTGGGATGCTCACTCCGTCGCCGAATACGTTGCTGCAGTGCACAGATTGTTGCCAAATTTCGCGGGGCATGGAGCGCTGTCTTCTTTTTTCGCTGGGCCTCCAGGATTCCTGGCTTACCTTTTTATCCCTAAAGGGCTCGTATACCCATTTTTCGGAGTTGCTGCCATTGCTGGGAATGTTGGGATTTTTGTATTGCTCTGGCTCGCATGCAGCTGGATCTCGCCGCCAAAATTTCTATTGGTTGATGACAATTGAAATGGAGAAAAGGGCCTCGCTGGCTCTTTGCTATTTATCTCCCGCATATAGTTGTTGTTCTAGGTCTGGATAAGTAGCTATTTGCTTAGTTTCAAATATGGTCGCTACCTGGATTGTGGGGGGGAAGTAAAAAGCACACTCATTTTTTATATTGGTTTTTGATTGGAGAGTCGGCACCAATACTGTTAATTAAAAAGTATGAGTGCGAATTTGTTTATAAATTAAAATAGAGTACTGTTAAATTCCCTTGGAATCTAGTAGAATGCTGGCCGTAGAAATATAGAGGCAGTTATGAAGCAACCAATTATTGAAAAAGTCGCACGTGAAACACAGCTGAATCTCGATGCCTCTACGATATTTGAGGGTGACGCGCTTACTGTTTTGCGTCGTCTGCCAAGCGGAAGTGTAAGGTGTGTCGTGACTTCTCCACCTTACTGGGGGCTTCGTGACTACGGAATCGAGGATCAAATAGGGCTAGAAATGGCCATGCCTCAATTCATTCAGAAGTTAGTTATGGTGTTTTCCGAAGTTAAACGCGTGCTGACTGATGACGGCACACTTTGGGTAAATATCGGTGACGGTTATACCAGTGGTAATCGTGGCTATAGAGCTAGCGACAAAAAAAATCCGGCAAGAGCGATGACTGTTCGGCCTGATACGCCTGAGGGGCTCAAGCCGAAAGACTTGATGGGTATTCCTTGGCGCCTGGCTTTTGCTCTTCAAGATGATGGATGGTATCTGAGGACAGATATTATCTGGAACAAACCCAATGCCATGCCCGAAAGTGTTAAAGATCGCCCAACTCGCTCCCACGAGTTCCTTTTCATGTTTAGCAAATCTGAAAAATATTTCTACAACTCGGATGCTGTTAAACAAGTTGCTGATGGGGGAGGGCTGCGTAACTTGCGAACAGTTTGGAATATCAATACCAAGCCCTACGCTGGCGCACACTTTGCAACTTTCCCACTGGATTTAATTCGACCATGTATCAAAGCATCTTCTGAGCCTGGGGATTTTATCCTAGATCCTTTTTTCGGCTCGGGAACAGTTGGATTAGTGTGCAACGAAGAAAACAGAAATTTCGCCGGAATTGAGCTCAACCCAGCATACGTCGATCTTGCACTGGAACGCTTGGGCGGTATATTCAATAAAATTATAAGGATTAATGCTGCATGAAGACGGATCTTTGCTTCCCTTTGCCTGAGCTGCAAGTTTCGTTTGCTAGCAAACTTAAGGAATTCCGGGAGCTTTGGTTGCAGAACGCGCTATTGGAAACAGTAAGCGGTTTGCAAATTTCTGGCATAGACGTCGAGCTTTCGAAATTTGTTGCGGATAGCGACCTAACTAAACTTGCAGCAAAAGGCCTTAGGGGGGAGCTGGTTTTCGCGGTTCCCGCAGTCCTGCGAGCAAATCCTCGATTGATTGGTTATTATCGTCTGTTGCTTGGATACAGCCAGAAGGAGTTTTATGGCACGGGCTTTGGTATTGCGTCCCTTAAAGCCATGGAAACTACAGGTAAAATCAATGCCAAGGCACAAGTGAGCATTGAAGAACTTTGCAGTGCATTATGTGGGGCCGCGTCTCATCTGGTAAATGGTCTAGGAGTATCGGATCTCAATATAGATCTACTGGATGATTTGACACTGTTGACAGTTGGCCCGCAGATGCGTGGTGGCGGAAATAACAAGCTAGGTCAAAAAGGCATTGTGGACGTATTCTCAATCATTGAGGAAATACTGCGCCACGCAATTGTTAATTCTACTCGCGAAGCGATCGAAATCAAGAACGGCGGTGGCCGAGATGTATGGGTAGAGTTTGCGGCTGATCCAGATATTGTTATTCGTGAGGTAATGGCTGACAAGACTTCTCGTAAGATTCTCGCGATTGAAGTTAAAAGTGGAACGGATATTTCGAATATTCATAATCGGATAGGGGAAGCGGAAAAAAGTCATCAAAAAGCAAAGAAAGAAGGCTATCGAGAGTGCTGGACGGTAGTTAACGTTTCGAAGCTAGATATTGCGAAGGCTAAAACCGAATCACCGACTACTAATACCTTTTATTCACTTAAAGACCTTGCTAGTAAGAAAGGCCCTGCATATGAAGAGTTTAAGCAGAACATTATCGCCATGGTTGGAATCTCTTCTTCATAAAGTGTAATGCCCATCATTGCCAGTGGGCTGGAAGTTTTAAATCATATTTTTTTGATACTCTTTCCAGTCCTCGCAATATTTCCTGGTGTCTTTGGATTTGAATCTGCCCCCAAGAAGCTCGATCCATCAACAATGCTTTTAACTCAGGTAAATCATACATTTCCAAGCTGTGTAAATTCGCCCATGTCGCCTCTGCGAATAAATTATAGATAGTGTCAGTATCGTCCCTTTCGCTGGCTACTCGCGTCGGGCCTTTCAATAAAGCGACAGCCTCCTCGGCTTCATCTTGTGAACAATATGTGTTTAGAAGGTGCATAGAGAAGTCTTTTTTCATGATCGTCTGCTTTGTGTTGTTTATCAGGTCAAGGCCGCGAAATGCATTGGTCAGGTCGAATGTAAACGGGTGTATAAGTCTATGCAAATACTAACTATTTGACAGATCTGAATTTCTTCAAGTCTTTTTCTATGGCGATTTCGTTATAAATTTCCCTGACTGTTGCAAGCATTGATTTTGCGTTCAATAAATGGAATCTAGGGCTATTTAGATGCGTGACAGGCAAGTCAGGCTCACCATTTTCAACGTACCTGACACGTTCTCTCTTAAAACCTTTTAGATACCCCTCGACTATTGTTAGCTGAGCTTTAGCTTCGGACTGCATAATCCCATCTGCTTCCTTTATAAGTCGCTTTAGACTTGAGGAAACGTCACGGAATATCTTTACAGCCCGGTCAAATATCTCGACACCAGCCAAGTCTGATTCTGATTTTTCTATCAGAGCCTCCAGTTCTGCAGCACGCTTTTCATTTTCTGCTTTCACTGATGCCACTGAACGTGATGGCCTCCCCATGGTTTTTGGCCTGGCTTCGTTGTCGATTGCACGTGCCAAGGCAAAGCGGCCAGTGAAAATCGCCTCTGATAAATCGCGATCAAGGTTCTCCAGCATGCCACGGGGCTTCCTGCCTGACGCGTATGAGTTAGTCGAGTATGCAGCTTGGTATATGGACGCAGGAGTTGAGAGTGGTAGATCGTCAGCATTCTCGATTCGATTCAGCTCAGACATATGCACGTCGAATTCGGAAAGAGCCTCAAAGTACTCCTGCTCCCGAGTTTTGTTTATCTTCCCAATCCGCAAATTGACCTCAGGCAAAACAGAAAACGCCTGAATTTCGGAAACCCCCGGCAGAAGGGCCAGGCGCTTTTCAACCTCGCCGCGATCACCGATCCCATCGGAGATTGCTTTTGCCAGCGTCAGGCGTTCTGACAGCGCTTTTGCGCGCAAAATCTGCGTATGTGGGTCATCACTAAGCAGCTCATCTGCTAGTAACTGAGCGCACTCATCGAGCTTGATTTTCAGGCGTATTGCTCGCTGCCGGACTTTTTCGTGTTCGCTGAGCTTGGGGCGTGGCATTAAAGTTTCCTGACCGTTGGCATGGAAAAAGTAAAGATTTGTAGTTGCTATAATATAGCGAGTTGTCCGACATCAACCAGTGTTTCTACTAGCAAGAATGTCGAGGGGGCTTTGGTCCCAAGGGGTGTTGGGTTTGATGTCAAAGCTTTGCTTTTAGGCTTTGTTTGCCGCGCCTTTGTTTGCGCACAAAAAGGGGGCCTCGCGGCCCCTGGTTGGTCAGTTGAGATGGAGGTCGCCGATTTCGTTTTGAGCCGGGAATCCGCCTGTACCGGGCTTGTGCTTGATTCTGGCCATCACGGGCTTGCCCAGGGCGCGGGTAGTGTCCTGGATTGTTTTGATTTCGGTTTTTGTTGCACGAGCAATTTTGTCTTTAATCGAGGTGCTGATTTTTATCGCCATCTCGTGATTTCCCTGGCCGTAGAGCCTGTGCCAGAAATGCCGGCCAGCGTGCTCACCAGACAGGACGATTAATTCTAAAAGGACGCTTTCACCGCCTTTCGTTGTCGGCTGGTCTTTAACTGCATGGAGCTGAATCAGCGCGTCATGCGTGGGCATGGGCTCTCTCGAAGTCGACTTTTTGAATACGATCGCAGTGTCCGCTGGCTTTCTGATTTTCCGTTTAAGGCTGTTCAAGTGAGACTTGGTGAATGCTACGCATGAGCGCCATGCGGCTGCTTCTGGAGTCTCTCCTGGGCGCTGGCGGTTGCGGGGGTACTGTGGGTCGCGGAAGTAACCATTTGGCGCGTGCAGGGTGTTGTCGATTTCGAAAAGTCTTTTAGCGATCTCGGCCTCGGTCGACGATGTGAGCATGCCACCTACGATTCTGTTGAGCTCATAAGAACGTCCGCGTGCGCCTGTGGCACCTGTCGCTTTGCGGGGGGCTCCAGGCTTGTACTCCTGCTCTATACCGTATCTGGATTGGTGGAGCTTGTAGTCGTCAGCGTCTGCGGGATGACCTGGATTAAAAAAGCTGATCGCGTGGGCCTGGCGGTCGGGGTGGACTGTGAACGTGTAATAGCATTGAGACGGGACTTTCCAGCATGGATCGATAACTTTCAGCAAGCGTCCGCCTAAGAACTCGTCCAGCTGTTCCAGGATGGCGGCGCAAATTGTGTTGTGCTCAGTGGGGTAAAAAGGTCGTGATGCCGAAATTACGATCCTGAACCGTGGGGCACTGAGCGTGTGGCTGTGACTTGTGTATATAAAGTGCTCAAGGCCAAGATCGATCAACGCATCTTCGGTTTCTTCGAGTTGGATCATGTCGTCGGCATAGTCCATACCCAGTTTTTGATCGACATCGAAAACTATCATCGTTGATGTATCTATGTTTGCGTCATTCCTTGATTGAATGCGAAATGATGCCGGTATAAATGTCGGAGCTTTTGTTTTCTCGATAATAACCAGCGGTTGTTCGAAATGTTTTTCGAAAATCGATTTAAGGCCTTCGGCAACCTGGGGCAACACGGCGTTTGTAGCTGCGGTGGATTGAGTGGAGTACTTTGTCATGACGGTCTATCTCTTGTTGTGATGAAGATCTTGTCGTCTTCATTTATATAATGCTGGGTGAGCAAAGCCCTGCACAATACCTATTTTGCTTGCTGATTTTTGATTGTTAGGTATATGGAGTAGCGAAGACATTTTGTCTTTCTTAACCAATTGGTTTCTCGTTACCCGCAACCATCCTTTTCCTTTTAAAAAGAAATGTACCCGTTGAGGGTTGTCAGATCACGTATGTCAGTTATACAAGCATAGCTATGGTTGATTCAAATCATTTGGTTAAGAAAAACGCTTTTGGCAACTACAAACAACTTATGGCAATGTTGAGCGATACCCGTCAACGTCGCTCAATCTGTATACCCAACAATCATTATTCAGCAAGCAAAAAACATTGAAAATAGTGTTGTGCGCGGGTTTGCTCATCCTGCATCATAAAAATGTGCGGTGAGCACTAACAATAAAAATGGTAAGCAAAATGACCCAGGCAACTGTAAATCTTGAATCAAAAATCCTTGGCGATGTCCAATTTTCTAAAGCCGTGATTATTAATTATGCAGGCGGGATCGATGGTGTTATGACTATCTCCACTGGCCTTCCGCAGGCGGAGGCGGAGTACTTTAAGTCCGAATACCCACAGATTAAACGGCTGATCGACATCTCCACCGACTCCGTTAACGCAATATATGCTGCATACTCGACAGCATCCGGTGTATACGACGGCGACAATGGCAAAATTGTTGATAACGTTTACGACATGAGGCGCTCAACTGTTTTTTTAAAAGTCCTGGCCAGGGCCAAGTCATATAAGGCTTTGGACAAAGCAGCTCTTGAACTCGCACGCGAATCCTTTGGCAATGTTGAAATTCCACGCTCTGTAGCGTTGCTTGTCGACGCATCCTGCTTTGACGCCCAGCTTTGTGCAGAAGCCCTGGCGAGAAACATAAATAAAGTGGAGGCAGATTACAGTCAAAGGTCTGATGACTATAAATACAGGTTCAAAAGCGAGCCTGAATCCCCCGAAGTCCTATGCGCAGAAATCCTGGCTGACAAACCTCGCGACAGACTCCTGCAACTCCCCACCGGTTGGGGCAAAACGTCAAAGGTTCTTCAAAAAGTTATCGAGAGCTATCTGTCGGACAACAAAAAAGTCCTGGTCATATCGCACCGCCGATCGATCATCAAAAACTTGAACATCGAGGGATTGATTCACTATGAGGATGTTGCTCCACGACAAATGGAAACGGCGCTAGGCCTGAAGCTGGTTGTTAACTCAATAAACAGTCTAAAGTTTGCTGAATTCTTAAAAAACGTTGACCTGGTCGTTGTGGACGAGGCAAGTCAGGTAATAAACCACATCTTCGAGGGTTCCGTAGAAGACCGCGAAGGCGTCTGGAACACTTTCAAAGCACTAACCAACAGAAGCAGGGGGGTGACGATTATGGCTGACGCTGACATCAATGATCAGTGTCTCGCACTACTCAACCGTGGCCACGATATTGTGCGTGTCGACTGCAAAAAACAGTCTCACGACGACATCAGAATAAAACTCGGTCAGCTTGATCAAGTCCGCGCCATGGCGCTCGATTCGATCGGAGCTGGTAAAAAAGTCCTGATCGCATGCGACATTGCCAAGGACGCCCGCGCCTTGGGCAAGGCTGCCGAAAAGCTCGGTGTACCAGCATTGGTGATAACTGCCGAGAGCGCCAGCTGGCCCGCCCAGGCTGCTTTTATCAGCAATCCCAACTCAACTGACCACAAAGTTGTTGTGTACAGTCCCGCGATCACGTCGGCGCTTTCAATCACCTCTGGTCACTTCGATGAACACTACGGACTGTTTGAAGGCTCTGTAACGCCGCGTGAAGCTGTCCAAATGCTCCGCAGGAACAGGACAATCAAAGAATTCACTGTCGGTATCAGAAACCCCCAGAACAGAAAAGAGGAAGTCGCAGACGTCGAATTCCACGCTTCCCAAAAGACCCCTTTTGACATCGAACTCCACGCGCATCGCAAACGCAACGCATGGCTCAGGGACAACATTCTGTTCACGCTTCCACGCGAAATGCACCGCCAAGGCTTCCAAATTGAACAGATGGAGCGTGATGACGAAAAGGGCATCGAAGGCTTCAAAGCCGGCTCAAGCGCCCGCAAGGCTCTGAAGAAAGACTCGGCCACGAAGCTTTTGAGCGCAAAACCGCTCCAGGAGCTCGACGCCAAACGTGTGCTCAAAAACGGGTCTTCTAACGAAGAAGAATACTTTTCAGCACTTCGCGCCCAAGCCCAGACGATCCTTAAGAAAAACGAATTGACAATTCAAGATGCGAAATTCTGGGGGGAGGGAGTCGGCAGGGTGAAACTAGCTAACTTCGCAAAGTTGTCTATCGGTGGTTTAAATGAGTTCGAGTGGATTGTCAGGGAAATATATGTTGGTCTGCAGTCCGGAGTCTGGAAGCCTGAAAACTCTGTTGCAGCATATGATCGAATCAACCAAGTGCGAGAGCAAGCGATCCTAGGCGGTTTCAGACTCCCTAAGAACTCTCCCAACATTTCAGACCGCTCGAAACAGGGGGCAATAAGCGAGATCATGTCAATGCACGGCCTGAAAACCCAAAGGAAGGATGGCGGTGAGAAAAATGGGTACTACTACATTATCGACCCTGACTCGCTTACTCAAATGCGTGGTTATGTTGGCAAGTAATACTAAAAGAGGCATGGACGCCTCGATTAAAAATAATTTCAATTAATGAAAAAAGGTAGTTGCTACACGTTTTGCTCCTTTCATATAATTAAATCATAAGCACACAACAACAATAATAAGAAAGTAGGTGCAACATGACAGTAGTCTCCGAACAGCCAAAAATCAACATGGGTGAAGTCGATGCAGCCCGCAGAGCTCTTTTAAGTGGCTTTGACAATGTGTCCCCTGAGTTGCTCAAGCAAATCACCAAGGCGGCTCTCCTGGCACTCCATAAGGTCAACTGGAACAAGTACAACGAGCAAAGGTATGGTCGTGTGCCAGTTGCAATTCAAGATGCAATCTTTCTTCCAGACCTTCCCCCAGTTCCCAAACCATTCCGTTCCTGGGCTGAAGTAGAGGCATTCCTCTTCGGAGGGCTACAGGACTGCGACTACGAAAACAAAGACTACAAAATGAAATATGTGGTCGAGCACACGTTCTTGCCCGATGGTATTGACCCAAACAACGATCGACTCATTTACGAAGTTAAAGGCGTCTTCGGTGATATCAACGAGGCAATGAAGTACGTGCGTGTCGCCGAGCAAAACAACGTCCATTTCATTTTTGTCCTTCAAGAAAAAAACATCATTGTTCCTTTTTCCAAACCACGCGTAAACGGAAGTAGGCAAACAATGGAAGAATGGATCAAGCAGAAAAAGTTCTCGTTTTGCTATGTCGGTGAAGAAGAAACCTTCCGCAAGACGACTGAGTACCAGAGGCTCGTCACGCACTTCGGAAAAGGCCTGAACTCCTTAAAGGACGCCTTGCGCACAAACTCAAGTGCAACACTGCACTAACCACACCTGATATAATGGGTGTATGACAAAAAGAATAGTAGTGGGCATAGACCCAGGTCAGACAGGTGGTATTGCAATCATCAACGAAAGTTTCGAGTTGATCGATTGCTTTGTCATGCCGATTTTAAAAGTGGATGGTAAGTCCAAGGTCGATGCAGGGGCACTTTATAACAAGCTTTCCGGGTATCACATTGACTTGGCCATACTTGAAAAGGTTGGAGCTCGGCCAGGGCAGGGTGTTGTTTCGATGTTCTCGTTTGGTGAGTCGTACGGGTGCGCGAGGGCAGTTTTAGAATGCCTTGGAGTTCAGTGCAGACTTGAGCGCCCCCAGGCTTGGAGAGGCGGTCAAAGCCTTACAGGGCTAAGCAAAGAGCAAATTGCGGAGGTCGCTCATAACGTTTTTGGGGCAGCTCAGATTTACGGGCGAAAGAACAAGTACGGAAATAGGTCGATCAGGGATGGAATCTCAGACGCACTGATGATCGCAAAATATGGCGTGAGGTTTCTCGATTAATGTCCCGCGCATCGTCCCTGAATCCAAAACTTTTAAAAGAAATCGTAAAAGGCGTCGAAAGAACGACCACGATTGGGCTCGCGTGCGCGATAGCTAAGGTTTCTGAGGCTGCTTTTTACCGATGGCAGGCACGGGGGAGGGACATCCTTGCCGACAACCCTGATCTAGATAATCTGACTGACGAAGAATGTCTGTTCGTAGAGCTCGTAGAGTCCGTTGAGCGTGCGAAAAAACTATCCTGCCTGCCGGCAATCGACACAATCCAAAAAGCCATCAAATCTGGCGACGTCAAAGCCGCTGAAAAGCTTCTCTCACGCCGAATGCCCGACGATTTCGGTGACTTCGAACGGAAAGAAATCACCGTCAAAACCGATTCTACCGGCGAGATCACCACCGGCATCGCCCTGATCCCGACAATGGCCCCTGAACTCGACCTTGCTCAACTGCTGCAGCAGCAACAAACCGACGCATTTCAGCTCGCAAAAACAAGAACAAATGAGCTCTCCGGCAATGATCACTCAAAAAACTAAAACTGACTGCGGCATTGCCTCATTTGCTAACGCCTTGTCGCTGACATACGAGCAAGCAGCCGCCTGTTTCTGCCAGCAAGCCCCGCAAACCGGTACCACCGCTGCCGACACCTGCAACGCTTTGCTTAACATTGGGCTGACACCCGTATATGCCACGTTCCAGGCCTTTTACGACCACCTAGGCACCCCCGGCAACCCCGCAAGCCCCGAAGTTGTCCGAAACCACCCCGCAATTCTCACCGTGCTCTCAAGCAACAGGAGAACACTGCATGCGGTTTACTGGAACGGCCAGGAAGCCTACGACCCCGATCCGCATGCCTGCAACCCCAGGAAACTTGCAGACCTCACCATCCTCGAAGCTGTTTTTGCACACAAACCAGGATTGTGCGCAAACGGCTTTTCAGGTTCTGAGGGTGGGATCTAATGGGGGCTTTCCAGCAAATCAGACCGTTGTCCTCAGCAGTCCAGAACATAATTTGGCAGCCACTGCCTGGCTCACAGACCATGTTTTTGGTGCTCGGCCAGCCCCAATATCTGACGCGGGAAGTGCTTTTCCATGGCTCGCGGGGCAACGGCAAATCCGATGCGCTGATCATGGCCTTTCTTCAAAACGTGGGTAAGGGATGGGGGCCGTGGTGGCGGGGAATCATCCTGCGAAAAGAATTCAAACACCTCGCTGATCTTGTCAAAACCGCTGCGATCCTGATCCCAAAGATTTTCCCTGGGGCGACTTGGAATGAGAGCAAACATCGTTGGACGTTTCCGACAGGGGAAGTCCTGATCTTTGGTCATATAAAACACGTCCGCGAATATGATGGGAAATTCCACGGTCACCAGTATTCCTTTATTGGCTGGGACGAGCTGGCGACTTGGGCAACGCCTGACGTATACGAAGCCATGCTTTCCACGCTTCGTACTGCCTATCAACCAACAAAATCACAGCCGCTGCCGCCGCCACTGCAGGTGCGCGCCACCACAAACCCATGGGGCTGTGGCAGGACGTGGGTGTACGAGAGATTTATCGAGGGCAAACGTCCAGGGGAGATTACGTACAACGCCGATGGCAGCCGCCAGCGGTGTGCGTTGTTTGGCACTATTTTCCAAAATCACTACATGGATGAAAGCTACATCAAAAATTACCTGGCCCAGCTCGAAGATCCTGCAAAGCGTGCGGCTTGGCTTGAAGGCGATTGGGAGGCAGTCGACACAGGTGCGATGTTTGGGCCGGTTTGGAGCCAAAACCTGCTGCTCGATCCTTTCGAAATTCCTGCCGGTTGGAAGGTGGATAGGTCGTTCGACTTCGGGCAAAGCACGCCTTTTTGTTGCCTGTGGTACGCAGAGGCGAATGGGGAATCCGTGTTTGCTGGAGGTCGTCAATTTTGCCCGCCAAAGGGCAGCTTAATTGTCGTTGGTGAGGACTACGGCACTGAAATTGACCCTCGCACTGGCAAGCAAACGCGTGCAGACGCTGGGCTATTTCTATCAGCGAAGCAAATAGGCGCACGTCTCAAGCAGCGCGAGCTCAAGCTGCAGTCATCTGTGCTTAAAAACCACGCAAAGATTACACCTGGGCCGGCAGACAACCAGATTCATAATGGCTCCAAGGTTGACCAGGGCAACGGCCCGACCGTGGCCAAAGAGTTGAAATCTGAGGGGATGGATTTCGTGGCATCGGACAAGTCTCCTGGCTCCCGTGTCACCTCCGCACAGCTAATGTTTTCCAGGCTACACGCAACGAAGATTCAGGATCCCAGCAACCCCCACATTTACTTTTTCACGTCGGCGAAATTCGCGCTTAAAACACTGCCTTTTTTGCAACGAGATGAAGACCAACTGGATTCCGTGGCCAAAGGCCCAGACGACCACGCGTGGGATGCTCTGGCCTATCGATTGACCTGGAAACGCCCTCACACCGCAGTTCGCAACGGTATAATGAGTTAATAACTGCTATTACAATAAGAGTCGAAAAGACCAATGGCACAGCAAGTAAAAGTCCAAGACCGCTCCGACGTGTGCGGCAAATACCTGGCCGACAGGAAAATAATCAGAGCTTTGCGCGGTGGCACAGACGCCATGCGCGAAGCAGGTGCTGACTATTTGCCGAAGGAACCTGGTGAAACACCCCAAGCATTCCAGAAACGCCTGAAGCGCTCAGTTCTCACCAACTTCATTTCCCGTGTCGTCAAGAATTTGAGCTCAAAGCCTTTCTCGCGTCCTGTGGTTGTGACTTCTGACACGCATTCTGAAATAGCCGATGTGTTTAGTAAGGATATCGACGGCAAAGGAGCCTCGGTGAGCTCGCTGGCGGCAGTAGTGTTCGCAGATGCTCTGTGGAATGGCACTTCTTTTATCTGTGTTGATGCTCCTGTCGACGGCGGAAAGCCATACGCGTATTGGCTGTCGGCGGACGACATTCTGGGTTTCAAACTTGATGAGGACGGGCGACTGATCGAGATCCGGATATCTGAAAAGGCGACGATCGAGGACGGCGAGTGGGGCGAAAAAGTAGTGTCCCGCGTGCGTGCATTCCGGAAAAAAGATGGCCGGGTTTTGTGGGCTTTGTTCGAGGAAAATGGCGGGGCTGATTATGCGATGACTGAGCCTTGGCGCGATTTTGGGTTGCCGGAAATTCCGGTGATTCCAGTTCATGCGAATCCTGCCGAAACTCAGGGCTCTTTGTTCTGTCCGTCGCCGATGATTGACCTAGCGCATATGAATGTCGCGCACTGGCAGGACGGTAGCGATCAACGCAATATCCTGCACGTTGCCCGCGTTCCGATTCTGTTCGCGTCAGGGATTGAAGAGGGCACTGATATCAAAATTGGCGTGGACGCTGCGATCGTAGCCAGCGCCGGCAGCGACCTGAAATTTGTAGAGCACAGCGGCAGTGCTATCAATGCGGGACGTCAAAGCCTCGTGGATTTGGAGAATTTGATGTCGACTTATGGCATCGAGATGCTTGCAAACAATGGTGCAGTGGAAACAGCAACGGGCAGGGCGCTCAAAGCCGGCGAAAACAACAACCAAATTGCCGCGATGGCAACATCAATGGCTTCGGCGCTGCAGACCGTATTTGAAATGCTGGCTCATTTTAGTCGTGTGTCCAGCCCAAGTTTTAGTGTTGATGTGCATACAGAGTACGGCATCAACGCATCTACAGAGGAATTGCAGGCCCTGGCCACTGCTCGTGCCAACGGTGATTTGTCTCAGTTCGAATATCTGTCCGAGCTCAAAAGACGTGGTGTCCTGCGCAACGACTTCGACATCGCCCTGAACGCCGATCGCCTAGCCACTGAGCTATCGATTGTTTGATGGCAAATCTGGCGCAGGGAGGCGCTGGAATGCAGGCTTTGTGGCATCATCACCCTTCAGAATATTGGGGACGCAGGATGAATACATACGGATTTCTGGATCACGACGGGAAGTTTGGAGCGATCTGGTATGAATCAGGTGATGATATTTCGGTTTATCTCCCCCATAAATCTAATGGCATATTCACAACAAACTTGGATCACTGGCATAGATATAGTGATTATGTAGGTACCGCCAGCGACCTCGCTGATTACAGTCCTGAAATTAATGCTGCGGCACTGGTAGCCTCCCAAAACAATGTTTACATAAAAAAGTCTACTATTCAGCCTCTTACTCTTGAACCTGGTAAGTATCACCCCAGGGTTTGGCGTGGCATACCGTCCAGAAATGCTTTCGATTCTGGATACAACGGAATGGCCATATCCGAAGATGATCATAGGGTTTATATTGAGTCCTCTCACGCGGCTGCAAGTTTGTTTGAGGAGCTGAGTTCTCTATTTAGAGTGATTGAGCCGAACCCTACTAATGATTGTTGCTTTGGTCATAAAGTGAGGGAGCTTATAATTCTAGCTTGCACCGAAGTCGAGACGTGCTGGAGAGGGGTGATGTCTGGAAATAGGTCAACTCCCAAGAGATCATATTCGACTAAGGATTACGTAAAACTGCTACCTCTCCTTCGTCTTGATGAGTGGAGTGTCAAGCTGAAAAATTATCCTAGCTATCCAGTTATTTACCCTTTCAAAGGTTGGAGCGCGGAAGAGGGCGAAACAACTAAAAGTTTAGGCTGGTATGACTCATATAATGCAGTTAAGCACGACCGAGAAGGAGAATTTGAAAAAGCAACCCTGCATACATTGATTTCTGCGTTGGGCGCGGTACATATAATGCTCGTGGCCCAATGGGGGCCTGAACTATTTCATCGTTTCCTAGGGAATAGATTTTCTGTGTTCGAAACGGTATCTATTCCGAAATACGATCCAGAAAGCCAATATATATGTGTGCCTGCGGGCGTATTCCCTATAGTTGCTGCCCCTTTCTTTGGTTAGTGGAATTGGCGTTTGAGTCCAAAGTACGGTGTAAATCGCAATGCTAATGCACTCCACAGGAGACTTGGTTGCTGATGTTGATTTGGAATGATCGAAAAGAGAAGGGACTTCTAGGTTTTGCCGGAGCCTCGTTAGCGCTGCTGATCACAGTGAAATTACACTTTGCTCTTGCTACACCGCTGCTTGGCACCACCTTTGGTAATTTAATTTCATCCGAAGCTTTTTCAGAGGTGCTTGGTGATTTGCTCGTAGGTTTGATCTCGGCGTATATTTTCTATCTCCTGATTGACCTCTGGCCTAGGGCTAAGAGAGAGCGTTCAATCCAACGATTGCTCAACCTTCTACTCACGTCTGTTGTTGACGCTTACGAACGAACAAGAGTCTTCGGGCATGAAACCGCCATTGCTGTCCTAGATACAAGCATTCTTAAACCACAACGCCTAGAGCAGCACATCGACGCCGTGCGAGCGGCTCGTGCACCCAGTGTCATGTTCCTTAAGCTAAAATTCGCTATGGAAACTGCTCATTCACGGTACTCAGACTTTCAAGGAACGCTGGGGATGGCTACCGAGCTTTCGCCTGAGCACGCTTTGGCATGGTTGGGTGTTACAGACAAAATCCGATTGTTGGCCGAGGCGTACGGTACTCAACCTTTAAACCCTTGGGTCGATAACTTTGGCTGCAAACCCACAAATGAAGAGTTGATTGATGAAAAAGTTAAGGAAAATTACGATATTTATCAAAATTCCATGAAAGACTTCGAATCCACACTTCAATTGCGAGTGATGGAGTTTTTTGAGGAAGCGAAAGATTGGATTTTGATGACAAAGTGTTCATCTTAACCAAGGGGGGGACATGAAGCCAACACATTTCATCGACTTCGAGGCGTCTGGTATCTCCCCTGACAGCTACCCCATCGAAGTAGCCGTGGTGTACCCAGGCGGTGAGTATCAAGCACTGATCAAGCCAGCAGACTACTGGGATCACTGGAGCTACGATGCTCAAGACATGCATTGCCTGAGCCGTGGGCAGTTGATCAATGAAGGCCAACCACCCTTAGCCGTCGCGCAAGAGATGAATCGCCTGTTTGACGGCAAAACGCTGTGTTCTGACAACCCAGCAGACTGTTTTTGGCTGGATGTACTTTACGAAGCAGCCGGGATCGAGCCGACTTTTGAAGTCCAGCCGATTGAGTTGTTCGTTGGCCGGGTGGCGGCTGGAGAGATCCTGCGCAAGCTGCCCGTCCGTAAGGGGCACCGGGCGCTTAAAGATGCTCAAGCACTTTCAAAAGCCGTTATCGATCACGTCAAATAAGCGCAGGGCCTTAATTTAGAATGAGGCCATCTTCATTTAGATGTTGATGCAGTTGTTGATTGCCCGCTCTACCGACTCTATTACATGCGCAACTGTTGATCGCCCAGGGACAGTGAGCCTTGCGACTGTCGCAGATGTGCCGGCGTCCAGGTTTCGACGGATTTCGTAAACATCCTGCAATCGTCCGTTAAACATGATTTCTTCAACCGGAAATACTTCGAACTCGTCCGAGATCTGAATTTTATTCTTCAACATTTTTCTGGCCTCTTATGTGTACGTTACATCTTTAATGTACTGTATGCGCATACAGTCGATCAACGCCTTTTTAAAATATTTTTGATTAGTCCCGTAATGGTAATTTATACTAAGTGTACTTAATGAAAACTCATTATGGATACTTAAATAAGGAGATCACTCATGTCAAAACTCGCCGAATTCCGGGCACTTGAGCAGCAACTCGCTAACCAGTTGGCCGAGCTGGAAACCCTGAAAAACGATAGCGGTCTCAAAAAAGAGATCGAATTCGAAACAAAACTGCGCGCTTTGCTTGGCGAGTACGGCTACAGCCTGCAAAACATCGTCAATCTGCTTGACCCGCAAGCCGGTCGCCGCGCACCAGCTGCTGTCGCAACTAAAATCACGCGCAAGCCTCGCGACGTTAAGATCTACAAAAACCCGAATAGCGGTGAAATTATTGAAACCAAAGGCGGCAATCACCGTCAACTCAAGGAGTGGAAAAACGAGTTCGGCACAGACGTAGTCGAGTCCTGGCGCACTCAGTGATACCTGTTTGAGTACAAAAGGGCCCCGTGTGGGCCCTTTTTTCGGCGAACGCTTGGCCAGCTGGCTCCACTTAACCGTGTGGCGTTGTGAAAATGGCGCCATTTTTTCACTTGAACTTGTAATGTCTTTTTGATATCAGTATCGCTTTCGTGCCGCCAAAAGGGATTTGTATGAGCGATATTAAAAAAGTAGCACTAACAATTGAGAACTTTGTCGTCGAACCGACCGGCAGTGGCGAGTTCAGCATGTACAAGCGTGTGCGCGTCTCGAACACATCCGGGGAAACCCAGTATTTTAAAACGCTGTTTGTTCCAAACCATGTTAGAAAAGCCATTTCGAAGGGCAAGACAGGCACCTTTTATATCGCCGACCTCCATAAAGGTAAGGTTTTCTGCGTACTGGCTTACGAAGATGCCGCAGGAAGCAGATTTGATATCGACGAACTCAAAGACATTGCCAAAGCACTTCGAATGACCGGCATGTATTTCTTTGGCGCTGGAACACTTGCTTCGTTTCTTGGGATTATCGCATACGGAATTGGGCTAATTCTTTTCCCGTTTGTGCTGTATTTCGGGTGGTTATCTCTCGTAAAAATGCCTGGCAAACTTAAAGCGGAAAGGGTGTTGTCTGGATTAAAGAGCCTCGGTTTTCAAACCTCCCGCTCAAAAACAACACCTGCTCCAGCAGGTGCTTAAATACTGCTTTTCCAGTTGCGTTCATACTTGCTCCCTCCGGATACTGTAAATGTAGCGAAAAGACTACGAACAAGAGGAAGCAGGTATGAACATCAATCAAGCAGTTCTTGAAGCTATGACCTTTGTCGAGTTAATCCCCGGCGCAGCCCAAGGCTTGAACATCCACGACCCAGTCAACCGCCAAGCAGCCTACGACTTCTGTCTCGATGAAGCCCTGCGACTGGCCCAGCAGAACACTTGCAAACCAGCCCCCCGCCCAGACATGCAGTCCCTAGAGCTCTGGCAGGCCATGTGCTGTCACGCCACTCTCAACGAATTCCACCGCTGCCTCAAACGCCTGCAAGCCGCATAAGCCCAGGGACGCTTGCATTCCACATCAGTCCTTGCCAATATATAAATATCTGATTATATATGTAGGTGCAGCATGACACGGCACCAGTTTTGGCTCCTGCACCTGCTTTTGAAGCCAAAGCTTTTGTTTTTGCGGGTTTGGCGTGGATTTGGAGTGAAGCGCATGGGACGGAATCGTGTCATCGAGCGATTTTTGGAGGACGAGATCCACGACGAAATCCCGGATTTTAATCTCCTACGCCTGACAATTTCCGAGCCAGAGCAGCCCCTGTCGATTTTAATTGAGGAGCTGGGTTAGTCGCCCGAGACCAGATTTTTAGACGGTTATCTCGATTTAGCAGTACTGATGTCGTTTCAGCTCGCTTATAAAAAAGATGGGTATGAGTACATTCGTCCTGATTATTACGAAGCCGCTTTACGAGCAAAGTCTGAGCAGGACTTCATGGATATCTATCTGAATCTTAAACGAGAAGCTTGTTTAAGTTATGCCAGGGATATTATTGTTGGCAGTGTTGTTAATTTGGAAGGCTTTAGGTTAGTCGATAGCACATTAAATATTGTTTCGAATATGCTATTCTGTGAATTTAAGCTTGCAACAGATGAGGCTTTTGCCCCTGATGATTATCTTGCGGTCAGGTTTAAGTTGCTTGGCGTTGATCTGGGGTTATATTCACTGGAAGTAATGGAAAGCCTGGTTCCGCTTGTCAGGCGTGTAATTAAGTATAAGTACCCTGCAATTTACATTCTGCTCGATCACTGTAAATCCCAAAATGATTTTAAGTGCCTGTGTCGTGGCGACCTGGATTTCCTAAAACATAAGATGAATGGCTTTACCGACCACGAAAGAGAAACCGTGTTGGCCATGGAGCTCGGGCTATGAAGTATCTCATGCACTTCCTGAGCTTTATGGAGTCCAGTAATTTCAGTTTTGATTACGAAAAAAGTGAGTACACTTGGGACGGTAAAGGTTATACCGATATCCTGTTGTATTTTAAAGATGTTTACAACGCCTACGCTGTTTTCGAAACGAGTTCATGGGTTGATACTTATGCTGGCAACCTCGCCAAAGCCGCTTTTTTCTCAAAAAACGAGGATGAGTTTGTAAGTAAGGCGATGGCAATCGCTATATGCGAGATGATGTTGGATTTAGAATGCCAAAGTATGGCCATTGATGTTTATTCCTATTATTTAGTAAGCGATTACACTTCTGTTGCTAAAGTTCTAGGCGATTACTTCGACGAAGTAGCAAGGAGGGAACGTGTGTCTCTACTTTCTTAACTATTTATGCTGGGTTTTTCCTGTTGATTTTAAATTGTCAGGGGAAAATGTAATCTACAACGGCACTTTGTACTCCGATAGCCGGGAGTTGTTTCGAAGGCTGTACGAGGATCATAAGTTCCTTGGCGATAAATACTACAACACCCGGTGTATTTGCAATATAAAAAAACTATCAGAGGTTTGCCAGGATGAAGATGATTTCATCTGTAAAGCCCGAAGAGAGATTGCATTGATTGCTTTTTATTTGGGATTCGAAGTGCGAATTAAGCGTATTTTCTTGGTGATGGATGACGAACTTAACGATTGGTATTATTACCTTGTTGTAAGTGATGTTAATAAATTGAGGCTGATTGTTTTAAAGTATGTTACTGATACATATAAAAGATTGCTGAATATACCGGACTTGGTGAGCATTATGAAATCATTTGTTGAGCGACACAGGGATGAGTTTATTAAGCGATTTGAGCAACAACAACCTGAACTCGCCGAGATTTTGAAGGAACTGGACTGGCCGAATGAGCGTGACAAGTTCTTTGGTGGTGACTCAGAGTTTAAGCAGGAACTGCTAGAACGACTCAATGCCAAAGGCAAAGGTCATTTACTTGAGCATTTCCTGGGGAAAGACCTTGGTTTATAACCCTGTCCTCCACGCCAAAATCACCCAGGATTTCCCTGAATTCGTCGGACAGGGCACCGAGTTTGCCGCCACCGGCCCGGAATTCACGGAGCCTTGGGATAATCTCATCATCGCTTTTCTCGGATACTGTCGGCACGAGATCCAGCACAAGCGAATGGTGCAGTTTACGATTCGGCAGATGCGACAAAAACTGGGCAATCTAAGGATCTCGATCAGCGACCAAGACTGGAATGCGCGTGCCTGCGTTGATTTGCTGTCAAACATGACTGCAGTGGGGCCGGCGCCAGTGACAGAGGGGGAAGCGTTGTACCGGAAGCACCTGGCTCCTTACGAAGCTGTTTACGACTGCAGTGTTGGCGTGGGGAGCGGTTGGTATGCACTGTTGATGGGGCTGGGTGCTATTTGCGCTGAAGATGGCTCGTCATTTCGGGACGTCAAGGAAAAGTATGGTGATCTAAGTTTGTTTCCAAACGCTAATTCCCAGAGATGCGAGTACGCCTGTGATTTCGCTGAGTTCTTGTCTTCGTATATTTGCGAGGTTTGTGGCCAGGCGGGAAAGAGTAGGGAAGGTGGCTGGATCAAAACCCTATGCGATCGCCATGCTGTTTTAAAATAATTGGCTAAGAAAAACGCCTTTATTCTTGCGCCATCAGATTTTGGTTTAAATAAATGTGTAAGTAAGTGCCAATATATATTGATTTTGAGTGTGCTCAACGGCGATAATGAATCATGATTAATAATAAAAAGAAGAAAGATCATGACTACATTTGGCAATCTTAAAATCGCAGTAGCTGACCGCAGCACTCGTGACATTTGCAGTATTTATTTGGTGGGTGGGTTCGACGAAGACAAGAATCACCACACTGGACGCCAGGAATTCCGTGGAAATGAAAAACGGGCATGTCGGGACATGTGCATGCGCGCCGAGCGTGGCCATATACGGATTCAAAGACTGAAAAAAGGAAATAGATACGAAAAAGGCGATAAAGAGGCTTGGCTAAACATCCAGCTCTTGATCGTAGGCATGCTGAAGAGTGGGGCATGCAAATTCCGAGGTATGGAATATAGCTTTGAAGTTGACTCTATCGACCCCAAAACACTTGACTTTCTTACATGGGAAGTCATCGCACAAGTCAATGAGTGGTGAGCATATGTTTAATTCGTCCGACACTGTCCTGGATTTTTTCTATAGCGGTGATGTAACAGGATTTAGAGCGGCTAAGCATCACATGGACAAAGAAGAGATTTGGCATGATGGCGATTTTATTTGTGCGCAAATCAGCGAGTGGCTTGATGACTACGGTATCGACTGCGATAGGAATGAATTGCCATTCGAGCAGCGCGAAATCCTATTTGAGATTGCAGGGATTCTCGGGCCATTAAAGATTATTTTTTGGTTGCACCCATCTCGTTTGCCAGTTTTTAACGACGAGGTCTTGGTTAAAAGACTTCTGGATCAGCTGAACGATGCCGAAGACGAACAGATGGTGGGCAGAATCGAAAAGTGTTTCGAATGGCACCAGTATAAAATCGGTTTCGTTCTAGTAAATTTTTACCTGCATAACCTACGAGGTACCAGGAAACCTGAGTTAAAGCTCACGGCTCAGGGGCTGTACAATGTTTTCGAGGCGGCTGGGCGTCTGAGGATCTTTAATGAGGAATATGATATCGACCTGGCGGAGTTGGAATTGATGGAGATGCTTGTAGAAACAGGCTATATCCATAACATTTTGTATCTTACTAAACACAAGAAATTAACCCCGTCTGCCAGTTTTTACAGAACTTTGGCCAGGCTTCCAGCGGAGACAAAAGAAAAAATCGAGCAGTTCCATAGGCTGCCGAAAAGCGCATAGGTGCCACGCGCACAGTTTTCCCCAAGTGTATTTGTGTTTGTTATAATAGTTACATAACAAGAAAACAAAATCCCTTGGGGGGATGCCAATGTTTCAAGCAAGCCGTCTGGTAAATCTCGTCCGTTTTGGCGAAGAAGATCCAATCAATGAAGTAGACTTTAACAAACTCTCCGAGAGCCCAGCATTCCAGGACTTCCTTAAAGCTCACATCGAAAAAGAAGTCACTCCGCTCAAAAATAAAAACTCCGAGCTGCTCAACGAGAAGAAAACTCTGTCCGAGCGCATGAAGGCATTTGAAAGTGGCATTCAGGAAAAAGATGACCTGGATGCCTTGAAAGCCGGCAAGCTCGACTTCCAAGCTCTGCTGGATAAGCGCATCAATGCCAACAGTCAAAGCTGGCAAGAGAAACTGGCGGCAGAGCAGGCTGAAAAAGAAGAGCTGCGCAAAGCCGTTGACGGTGAAAAAGGCAAGCTCAAACAGTTCCAAATCAAACAAACCATCGGTCAGGTTGCGCTCAAAAACGAATTTTTCCATCCATCAGCGCTCGACGATTTGATGTCGGTTGCCGGCAGCACTTGGCAGCTCGGCGAGTCCGGCGATTTGGTAGCCCGTGATTCCAGCGGCAACGTGGTCTTTGGCAAAACCGGCAGACCTCTGACTCCTGAGGAGTGGGTATCCGGATTGACCGCCACCAAACCTCACTACTTCAAAAACATCCCAGGTAGTGGCGCCCGTGGCGTCAATGGCACTGGCAAAACGGTCAGCACAGCTGATTGGCAACGCACTTTGATTGCCGCGAATGCAGAAGAAAAGAAAGCTTTGCTCGCAAAAAGAGCGTCTGGCGAGATCGTAATCAACTGATTTACCTTCGGGGCCTCCGGGCCCCTCCGGCTGTGCCGGGAAACATCGAGCCTTGTGGGCTGATGTAGCGTCAACAACTCCTTTATCAATCACCAATAAAAATAAAAACAGGTGAAGTAATGACTGCAATGCTCCCAATCCTGGCACTCGTGCGCCACGGCAATGACACTGAAGCGCTGATGACCGAGGTGATTTTGCCACTGGCCATCGACCGTTTGTTTGGTCAGCTGACCATGCCTCAGCTTGTTAGCGTTAATACCGCCGACGAGTCGAAAAACCACGGCGACACAATCCGCATCGCCAAGCCGATCGAGTTTTCTGATGCCGAAGACCACCCAACTGATTCCGCTGGCTCGCAATCCGAAGACATCACCGCTGGCAAGGTTGATGTAAAGCTGGATCGTCATTTGTACAAACAGTTCGCCATGAAGGACGCTGAATTCCTGTCGCACGCGAATTCGCTGACTCTGCCGTCCGCCGCCGAGGCCGCTGTTGACTCCCTGGCCCGCACGATTAACAAAAATCTGTTTAATTTGTACAAGGATGTCCCGTATATCTCGGGCAATCCGGCGTCCACTGCAGGCCGTGATAAGGCAGATCTGATCGCCGCACGCAAAGAAATGCAGAATCGCAAGATCCTGAATGGCCGCAACATCGTCCTCACTTCTGACACCGAGGCAGATTTGCTGCTGGAGTTTTCGAAGATCAACGAAACTGGCGATGCCAATGTTGTTAGCCAGGGCTTGATCGGTCGCAAATACGGCTTCGATTTGTACAGCGATGTACAAGCTCCGTACCACATTGCTGGCACTGCAGCTGCCAACGCAGGCATGACCTTGGCTGCTCAGGCGTCTGCAGGCGCCACCGTGCTTTCACTAGCCGGTGTTTCCGGAGCAACGTTTGTAAAAGGTGACGTGGTCACAGTTGCTGGTAGCCACCAGACCTTCGTTGTCACCGCTGACACTGCTGGCTCAGTAGTCCCTGTATATCCAGCAGTTCTCGAAAACATCGCGTCCGGCGCCGCTGTGAGCGTGCTCGATGACCATCCAGTGGATCTGGCGTTCACCAAATCCGCGTTCCTCATCGCTTTCCGCAATCTGGAAGTTCCTGAGGACGCGGCTGGTGTGAACATTGCGCAAATGTCCGACCCACGCACCGGCATTTCGCTGCGCATGCTGCGCTGGTACGAGCCTCGCACCGAGTCTACTCAGTGGAAATTCGAAACCCTCTGTGGCCTCAAAACCGTTTGTCCTGAGCGTGCCCTGCGTCTCGGCGGTCACTGACAGTCCGGGCCCAGCCCCTGGCTGGGCCTAACCTGTATGTAACTGCTAATAGATGTTTCACGTGGAACAGAGGTTTGAGAACAAATGCGTAAAGAAATTCCAGTTATTGGACTTGAGCTTGATGGTCACGCTGTGATCGTTGAGCCTGGGAGCAGGGCGCATGAGCATTTCTTGGGGCTCGGGTATGTCGTTCCTGGCGAACCTGAACCTGCGAAGCGCCGTGGTCGAGCGAAGAAAGCTGACGGCGGTGACGAATGAAACGGATAGGGCTCTTTACTGCGCAGACGCGTGAGCGTGAGCCACTGCCGATCGTTGCGCCTGGTGAGCTCCTGGCTGCTGGTGATCTCACCACGACTGTCGATGTGCTGACATCAGAGCCCTGCGAAAGCGAGGCTGTTTACCTGTTTTGCAAATCGATCATCCACTTTGCTGCCGATGGATCTGATGCTACTGCTGATTCACCGCCAATAGATGCTAGGGGCGGTTCATTCATTGCCGTCGATCGTGGCTCCAAGATCTCTGTGAGGCTGATGGCTGGTGAAGAGTCTGCGCGATGCTGGGTACACGCAGTCAAATGATCAAAAACATCGGCCCTGCTGCTCTCTTTGGGCTGCGATTGGCGCCGAAGAGACCACACCTTTTCGAATCATTGCCCGTGGATGCAGTGCTGTTCGAAATGGCTCCTGGGTCTTTTACCCCCGAATACACCAACGATTTAGAAGTGCTGATATATGAGTTCGAAGAAGACAATCAGTGATCTGCCGGGATGGTCGGGCGACCCATCGATGCGCATGCACGTACATAAGCCAGGGGCTTCCGAGGCGCTTACACTGAGCGAATTTGCTGGGCTTGTTACCACGGGCGAGGGCCTGCAGACAGGGGACATTGTGCTGCGCCCGGACGGAGTCTATGCCGATGCCCTGGAATGTAATGGTTCCCTACACGCCACGGCGAGTTTCCCGGTACTTGCGGGTAAGCTTAATTACGGGGAATTCGGGAGCTCTCCGATTTCGGTTAATGCAAATAGCGAGATCAGGTCTAATACTGTTGAGGCTTTTTGCATTAGAAAAATTGGACAGGTAAGAGTAATAAGCGAAACTGGAAATATCAGAATATACGTTGCGGGTGTTCTACAAACATCAACTGCATATTACCAGGCAAACACCAAGAATATATTCAAGACTGTGAATGGGCTCTATTTTAAGGATAAGAAGTCCACTGGCACCCTTGAGTCAATTTATTATGTAGATCTTCTCGGAGTGAGCTCTGTGGCCTACGCGGCTGGAGGTGCCACGCTGACTGATATAGTTGGTGCTGCAACTTTATCTTCAAAGACAGATTTATTTTTCTATCGAAAAACCGGAGTGGTGTATGTCGACAGCAAAAACACTGCTAACACATCAGTATCCACTAGTATCGGTTCTTTTTCCTCTGCTGACGGATATGCTTATCAGTCGCGGAACGGAAACATCTACTACCTGGGCATAATTAATAGTCTGTACGGTATCTACAGGCTCGCCGTGACTTCAAATTCGGTATCTTTAACTTTATTGCAGTCGGGTGAGTTTACGACCGCTATTGCTGGGTATTCTAATTACATTTATTTCGGTTCAGGCTCTGTTAAATATCGCCTAAATGCCAGTTCGGATGTCATTACCGAGATCGCTGTGCCAGCAGGCTATTACTCGACAGGAGTCTGCCATGACGACAATTTCATTGCGCTCACAGGCCACAATTTAACCAGGCCTAAACTTTCGTTTGACGGAGGTAGTTCTTGGCAAGACTGCCCTCAAATGAACAATTATGGATTTATAGACTACGACTCAACAACCGGCGAGATGGTTATTTGCGGAAAAACAGGCAGTACTGGATCTGTAAATGGCCAAGTAGGTAGTGTTCAAATCAATGCTATGAACTTCCCATCCGATACGATATTCAGAGTGCCCAAGATTGCCAGTGCGACAAGCCGAATGAAATGGTATGTGACGATATGAGAGCTTACTATAACGAGACTACAGGCTTTGTTATTAGCATTTCGAATTCGCTTGGAGTCTCTTATCCATTTATTGAAACCACCGACCTTATTTCATACTTGGAAAGCGTAAATAGCGGTTTGGTGCCCAAAGTCGAAGATGGCCAGCTGGTGTTTGTAAAGGACACTGCTGAGTCCTGGCGACAGATCCGAGAAACCCGTGACATACTCCTGCTCGGTGGTGATCACGCAATCAACATGGCTTACGACGAAGCTAGGATTTCAGGCTCTGAAGTAAACCCCGAAAAGCTCAGATTAATTGCGGAGTACCGCCAGGCACTACGCGATATCACGAATTCCACTGACACCGAAAATGTAATTTGGCCGCAAAAATCTTGGTGATGTAAGTTGGCACCTGAAGATTTTTGACGTGTTACAATATATAAAAGGGTGGCGAAGATCACTCTGTTGACGATAATAATAATAATAAGAAGAAAATAATGTCAGCGACTCCTCCGGCCCCACCTACAAACATGAACTCTCTCGGCATTTCCCTAGCCAACCTCCTGCAATTGGTGGGTATGCTTGCTGCCGGGCTGTTGGCTTACTCTGGCTTGGACAAGCAAGTTGAGCTAACAAATCAGCGCGTCGATGTCCTCCAATCTCAGATCTCTACCTATCAATTTGAGCGCAAAGAAGATACAAAGCGGGTTGAGGATAAACTGGATAAGATCAGTGCGCGGATTGACGCTCTTCTAGTCAAAGGAGCGTCGAAATGATTGCGATGTTTTCGGCATTTTTTGGATTTATGGCTCCTTTTTTGCCCGAGCTTTTGAAGTATTTCACTCGCAAGCAGGACAACTCTCACGAGCTGGAGCTGATGAAGTTGCGCCTGGAAAGCGCTGCTTCGGAGCATACCTGGCGCATGGAGGAAATTAACGCTAAAGCTGACATCGAAGAGTCCATTGCTGTTCGCAAGCCCGAAGAAACTTATGCTGATAAGTTGTTAGGTGCTGCCAAGGGTTCTGGGATTGGTGTCTGGATGACCTCGTTTATCGCTCTAGTTGGAGTTATTATTGATGCTGCTATTCGCCTAGCACGTCCTGCAATTACTTATGCTGTTGTGGGTTTCTATATAACCTACAAACTTACAATGTTTCATGTGTTTGAAAATGGCACGGGTGGTGCGGAAGCGATTCTCAAAACTTGGGGCGAGTTCGACGAACAACTGCTGATCATTGTTGTTAGTTACTGGTTCGGACACCGTGCGCTGAATAAGTGGAAGCGGTGAGATGGGTATTTACGTGCCGCGCCAGGCTGTTGAATTGGCTTCGAGGCCGGAGTTTGATGGGCTGCATGACCCTGATCGGCGCACTTCGTTGATTGAGCCGTATCACGATCCTGTGGGGCTGCCGACGATTGGTTATGGGCACTTGCTGAGCCGAAAGTCGTGGGAAGACTTGTCCCGGTTTCCGGCGATCACCGCTGAGCAGGCTCGGGCGTTGCTGGTATCTGACTTGGCCAAGGCTGCAGCCTCTGTTAACCGGCTCATTACTGTGCGGCTAAGTGATAGTCAGCTCTCGGCGCTTATCGACTTCTGTTTCAACTGCGGCGCGGGGAATTTGGAGATCTCGACCCTGCGGCGCGTGATCAACCGTGGTGAGCTTGCTGATGCCCCGGAACAGTTCATGCGCTGGGTGCACGCCAAGGGTGTGAAGCTGCCTGGTCTTGTTAAACGCAGGCGTGCGGAGGTCGAGCTCTGGCTCGCATGAAGCATGGCTAAGTCGGCTGCTGACAAAATCATCGGACATCAGATCCAGCTGCGTGGGCAGTACACCAGGATCGCGAAACAGGCTGTTCAGCGACTGCAGAAGCTACGGAGTGAAGTAAAAGCTGAACTGATTGACGCGATGGGAAGGAATGACCTGGCGAACACTTTTGGTCGGATGGGCATGCTCAAACGGATCGATCGAGCGGTGTCTGACCAATATTCAGCGATGGAGTCTGATCTTGTTGATGAGCTGACGGCGCTTTACCAGTACGAGCTCGACTGGAGTGACCGGGCTTTCAAAATAGGGATGTCTGAGAGTCTGGTATCGGAAGATTTCATTCGCTCTTTTGTAGAGTCCGACCCGTTTGATGGAAAGCTTTTGAAGGAGTGGGTCAGTGAGCAGGAGTTGGCCACACAAACGGCCATTAAGCGCACTGTCAGGCTGGGAATCGTCAACGGACTCTCATCTGACAAGATCGTAGCATCGCTGATTAACGACCCGAGCAATCCGTTCAAAACGTCAAAGCGCAATGCTGAAATTTTGGTTCGGACTGCTGGGGCTCATGTTACGGCCAGCGCCGATATGAAAGGGTTTGAAGAAGCTGGCGTAGAGAAATACCAGCTGTCGTCTGTGCTGGATATGCGCACAACCCGCATCTGTGCGTCTTTGGACGGGAAGGTTTTCAGGGTTGCCGATGGGGCCAGGAAAATGCCTCCGTTCCACCCCGGCTGTCGGACAACGATGATCGCGATTTTTGACGACGAAGAGCCTGTTGACGAAAATTTTGAAGGCTGGCTGGGTAAGCAAAGCGAGGCTGACCAGGTCAAATGGCTCGGCCCGGTGCGGTACAAAATGTGGAAAAGCGGCGTAAGGATTGAGAGCTTCGTTGATCAGGATGATCTGCATGTGCTGTCGCTCGCTGAGCTGAGAAAAGTCGATCTGGTTTAGAGAGCGTTTTTCTTAGCCAAATGGTTTCACCCTCAACGGTCTATTTCCTTTTAAAGAGAGAATGACCCGTTGAGGGTAGGCCTCTATAAAAATAACAACAATTGGTTAAGAGAAACGCTTTTTATGAGCTACGCGACATACCAAAACTATCTCGACGAATTCGGAACGGATGACGTACCCGAGGACGGCGAGTCTCGAATCCCCAGGGCAATCGAAAAGTCGTCCAGGCTAGCGGACTCGTACATTCGAGCCGGAGGCTTGGCTACGCCCTTGGTGGATGAACTGGCGATCGGAGACATCCGTGGTCACGTGCTCGACATCGCTCGTTACTACGCTTGGAGCGACAACCCAGGTGACGAATTACGTAAGCGCTACGAAGACGCCACCCGCTGGTTCGAAGGCCTTGCAAGCGGTCGCAACCGCCTCCAAACGTCGGAGCAGTCCAGCGTCAAAACTGGATTTCATAACGTTCGGATCATCCGATCGTGATTAGTTTTAGTAGCGGCCCTGGAGCTCCACCTGTAGAGCTCGAAATCAACACGGCTCAGCTCCAGGCCCTGGCAGATAAAGTTAAGCGCCTGGGCCCCCGCAACCCCCACATAAAGCAAGGCCTGAATCAAATCGGCGTCAGGTGGGTAGCCCGAATCAAAGCGAATTTTAGGAAATCGGTAGATCCCTACGGCGGCTCATGGCCTGGAATTTCCCACCGCCAGGGTCAACCCCTGATCGACACAGGGCGGTTGCTAAACAGCATTAAACACCAAGTCGATGACCTCGATCTTGATCTCGGCTCAAATCTCATTTACGCCGATAACCATCAATACGGAATAACTGTAAAACGAAGGGCTTTCTTCCCTGATAGTCGCGGACTTCCGAAACAGTGGCTTGAAGAGTATGAGAAAATAATGGTAGAACAAATCGAGAAGGCACTAGCATGAATCTCACTCAGCACCTCGAAGATCTAAAAGCCGAAATTGAGAAAATCGAAAGCAAACCAAAAGTTGAGCTTTTTTCCGGCACTCTCAGCGATGAAACACTGAAGTCCATTAAGCTCGACGGCGGAAAATCGTATGTCCTCCTAGGCTGTGCCGGTGGCCCTATTCCTGAAAAGAGAATTAGGCTGGAAGTTGACGCAGTATATGGCGCATTCGTAATTGCAAAAAGTGACCAGGACACCAAGGGTCTTTCGCGACAAGCAATGAACGTAGCCAATGAAATTGCAGTTCTGATTGATAAATATCGGGGCAACACCAAAACAAACACCAACCTGCCCATGTTACAATCTATAGAAGAACTCTTTTCTGGCCTCAAAAACGGCAGCAACTTCTCAGCCTGGCAAGTGATTTGGACACAAAGAGTCGCGCTCGTTTGAGCACAAATAAACACCCAAAACTATAATAATAAAGGGTAAACAAAATGTCTGTAGGATTTAACTCACCTGACAACACTGTCGGCTGGATTGGCAATGGTGCAGTTCTGGCTTCGCGAATTGATAAATCAACTGGTAAACCAAAGGGCGGTTTTTTTAACCTTGGCCAGCTCAGTTCAGCGTTAATGGCTATTACCGCTGACAAAGTTGAGATGCAGGACACGATGTCTGGGAGTCAGGGGATTGCAAAGTCGAAAACAGTCAAAACAACTATTGAGGCTACTTTTACACTTAAAAGTGTGAGTCCGGAAAACGTAGCCCTTGGCGCGTTCTCTGAGATTGTAAAAGATGCTGCTGTTGTCAGCAAAACCTTTACTGCCCAGGCGTTCAAAGGACGGTCGATTGTACCTGACGGTATTATTGCTAGCGTTGCGTCAGTCACCGAAGTTTCTGGCTCCACAGTGCTAGTAGCCGGAGAGGATTATGTCGTAAGTAATGGCCATATCTATTTTCCAGAAAGCGCTGGTATCGTTGATGGTGATGAAGTTGCTGTTCAATATTCAACGGTTAGTACCAAGCGACTGGAAGCGATGATCACTTCGGACATGGACTTGTACATCGTGTTTGACGGTATGAACGTCGAGGAAGGTAACAGTCCAGTTAAAGTGACTATTTACAACGTGTCGCTAAGCCCCATGACTCAACGCCAGTTGATCGGCACTGATTTTGGTGAGCTGGAGCTAAAGGGTACTGTGCAGCTTTCTAGGTCGGTAGCGGGAGCTGGGCTGTCGCGGTACTACAAAGAAGAGCACGCTGTAAGCGCCTGACAGTGTAGAATGTCCGGCTTATATAGGGCTGGACATTTTTGGCGAGGAAATGCATGAACGAAGTCGAGAGGGTGTTGGGCAGCCCCGTGGGTTACGATTTATCAGAACCAGCGGCTAAGACTAAACGAGTGGTCATTAGTCTGTCGATCGCAATGGCTTGCTTGGTTCTAGCTAAAATTGAACCAGGCGATCAGTTTTCGCTGGCCGGAATAACCCTCAAAGGTATAACTTCTTACAAACTGATTCTGGGGCTGCTCATCGCCCTGTGCTGGACATATGTGCACTTTGGTTGGTATGCGGTCGAATCATTTATGGAGTGGCGCTTACGAATTACTGGTACCAAAGTTGCCTTTGTAACAACTGGCATGCTTGCGTCGCATAATGGAGATTATCCGGGCGATCCCAAGCAGTCCACCTTATATAATTGGTGGGTCGGTCAGGCGCGTCAGATGAAGCCGCTTGGTGCTAAAGTCGATGAAATTGAAAATCGCATCGCCTTGCTTAAAACCGAAATAGATAGTCCTACACCGGTAAGTCCAGGTGTTGCCGGAGTCACTGAAAGAGACAAAGGTTTTACAAAGCTTGAGAATGCATTACTCCAGCTGCGACATGAGCTGATGGCATCAACCAAAGCTGTTGAAAGTGAAAGAATACCCGCTTCGCTGGCTAGATTTGACGGTTGGTTTAGAAATCTGCTTACTTTACAAAACGTCAGAGTACTAGTCGTTGATATAGCGTTCCCGATGGTTCTTGGTGTGGCTGCAATCTGGCTAGGCGTCAGATACCTAATACAAGCGTAGAAAGGGCTCTCCGGAGCCCTCATCTTCACCAGGACGGTCAGTGGTTGTACTTGTACCAAATTCGGTTGATACCTGCTTCTTGGATAGCCTTGTCGTACTTCCGCCCAGCGCCCAGGTCACGCAAGGCATTTCCAACCTCGAAATGAAACATGTCGTGCGAGCCTCCCAAGTCAACGTTGTCGAGGATCTGCGTCTCGATCAACTCAGCCACATCCTCGACCATCGCGCGTTCCCAGGCCACCCCAGTAGGGCTTCCAGGTACGCGCAATTGGTTGTGCTCAAAGCAAAGACGTCTCATGAGTTCTGGCATCGACTCATTCATTATTGAGCGCCTTACGGAAGAGGTTAAATGTGTCCATCGCTTGCTCTTCGATCACCCACTCTTGATCGAAATCGATGAGCAGGGTGCTCCTGACGATATGCCCGACTTCGCTGAACCAGTCTTGATAATTGTCGAATGGATAATCCTTCGCTGCACGTTCACTTGCGTGCTTTCGGATTAGCTCTCTAATCTCATCGTTAGTGTCATATGTAATGCCGTCTGGATCAGCTGGCTTTTCTTCGATTTCAAAAAACATGGTGGACTCCTCTTGCGGTTGTCTATAGTTCCTATACTACATATGAGCCCGTGCCCTGCATAGTATGCAAGAACTAAAAAGTTAGATATAGATTGAAAATAACTATACCCAGCAAATGCCCGCATGCCAAATCATTTGAGAACAAACCCGAACAAGCGTGGGCTCTGTTATAATTTAGTAAAGCCGCATAATAATAATAAGAAGAAAAAGGCCAATGTCGTTACTCGATATCATCATTCCGTATCGCACAGTTGTTATTAACCAATCCATCGCTGAGAAGTCGGCTGTGTCAATTGACGCTTTTGGGCTAAATACCGAGGATTTTGTTTATCTCGTCGACGGATACAAAACAGTACTGGCCTCAATCTTTCTACGCAACGCGAAGGAGGATCTGAAAAACATTGAGACTTCCAAGGAGATTTTGGGCTCGTTTCCGGAGTTTGCCGCTGCTTGTGTTGCATGTGGATGTCGCCAGCGCGATGCCCAGGAATATATTCGTCAGCTTCCTTTTCCGATCCAAATTGAACTTCTAAGCACTATTTTCGAATTAACGTTTCCAGAAGGTCTAAAAAAAAGCCTGGAAAAATTGATGCCGACAATCTTACAGCTGCTCAAAAAATAGAAAAGTATGAGTCTGATCGCAAGCGCGCTGAAAGTCCGGACGAACTTGATCCCCAGGAATTCGCGTTAGTCCTCATTGATAACTGTGAATTACTTATCGCGAATGGCCACGCAAGTTTAGATCCTTATAAATATTCCCTCAAGAAACTACTGTATCTAACCGAAGTGCACAAAAGAAGATTGAGAGAGTATTTGATGGGGGATGTTCTAACCAATCATCATTCCAGGATTGCGTGCGCTACAGGCGATGGAAAAGCCTTTAAAAAAATTATCGACCAGCTTAGCCAATAATAAGAAGGGCGTATATGCCACAGAATACCGTTATCCAGCTCGTCCTGCGTGCGCGTGACGAAGCTTCGAACGTCCTTAAAGGCGCTGCGACTAAAATTGTGGGCCTGATGGCGGCATTCGCTGGAGCTACCGCTATTAAAGAGACGGTTGCCGAACTTTCAAATTTGGATGTGGTAGCTCGCAAACTCAATATAAGTATTGAGGATTTAACGGCTGCTCAGTATGCCGCGTTCAAGGGGGCCAACGTCGGCCCGGAACAGTTTACTGATGCGCTAGAAGAAGTACGGATAAAGATTGAAGAATTTAACTCCATAAACTCTGGCGGGGCAATAGACTTCTTCCAGATTATGAAAGTAAGCGCCAAGGATTTCATGAAGTTGAATCCGTTGGAGCAGTTGACAAAAATCTCCGATGTGATGAAAGGGATGTCCTCATCCGCGCAATTCACTTTCTTGGATCAAATTGGCTCAGATAATCTTCGCAATCTTTTGCCGGTATTGCAGAATGGTAGCGCTGAATTTAAAAATCTGATGGAACAGGCTAAGCAAGCGGGCTATACATTAAATAGCCTGGATGCCAAAAATGTTCAACAACTAAATTCCGCTTTTAGTCAACTAAGTACCTCTATTAGTTCCGGTTTCAAACAGTCTGTTGCCACTGCAGCTCCTGAATTCCAGGCCTTGATCGAAATGTTCCTCCAAGGAACTACCGATGTGAGAACTGAAACGGAGGGGATGGCTAATTCCGGTAGAGAGAGTTTCAGGTCGTTCGTGTCGGCCACAGGTGGCGTTTTGTCTGCCATTGGTCGGGTAGGCGATGCATTCTTTGCTGTGTTTTTCGGCCTATCAAAAGGCGCATCGGACACAGTAACATTATTAGCGCTGGGCTTCGACACGATCCTGAAATACTTAGGAAAGTTTGCATCCAGTTTTGTTAGTTTTTACAGCAGAGCCTTCGCTGATGTGTTGAAATTAGTTGGAGAAATATTTGTTCCAGGCATTCAAAGTTTACTGAATAAAATTCCTGGCTCAATCGCAAGTTCAATGGCCGAGTCTCTCAATGGAGTTCAAGCATACCTCGCAGAGTCTGTAAAAAATCTAAATAAACCAGTAGACCTGAATTTCTCGTCCTCTTTTCTGCAGGATGTTGCTAAGTCTACGGACGCTGCGAGTAAAACATTCGATGAACTCGGCAGGCAAGCGGTAAGAGCGACGGTTACTGGCGTCGGTGGTATTGCCGGTGCGATTACCGATGTCACCAGCAAAATGCTTGAAAATGGCGCCAAGATTCAGGAGAACAACAAAAAACTGGTCGCTGAAGACACTGAGCGCAACAAGTCGGCGGTAAGCAAAGGCGGTGATGCCAAGAACAACCTGGTCAATTCCCAAACAGCAGCCACCATCGCCGCTACCCGCGCAAAACTAGCGGCTGACCTGGCAAAGCTTGAGATCGACAAAACTATCGAGTCGATCGACACGCGCCGGGAGCTGGAACAAAAAGCCCTGGATGCCCAAGCCGCAGCTCAGACTTTGTCAGCAAATGAAATCGCGGACAAAAGACTGGCGATCGATTTGAAAGCAAACGCTGAGATAAGTGATCAGCGGAAAAAGTCCATTGGGGAAGACATCAAAGTCCTGCAGGCCCAGCTCGGAGCTCAGCAAAAAGTCTTGGGAAATGCAGTGATCGACTCGGATCGTGGTACTGCGCTGGCATCGATAGAGGACATTGAAAGTCAGATCACTCTGAAGAAGCAGGAGCAGTTGAATCTTAGCTCCGCGTTGGCAAACCAGGAAGCCATTCTGAAGGCCGATCGGGCCACGGCGCTGGCGGATTCCCAGGCTCAGATTAAGGCGATCCAGAACCAGCTGGATGTCGACTTGCTTCGTATTCGGGGGAGTAATTATCAAGCGGATTTGAAGGAAATTGAGAAGGAGTTTGCTGATACAAAGCGGGTGCTCGAACAGCTCGGCGGTGATTCAAAAGCGGCCCAGGAGCTAGTAGCGGCCAAGAAAGCAAAAGCTGAGTTGGACGAGATCGACCGGCAGTATGCAGCTCTAAAGCTGAAGCTTGAGCGTCATCAGATTTCTCCATTCGACTACCTTAACAAGGTCGATGAACTTGGGGCGAAGGGGGAGGCCGCTGCGGGAGTTACGGGCAATCCTGATGACGAAAATAGGGCTAAGCAATCGCTCTCGGACGCGAAGAGCGAGGTCTTCAATATTCAATCTCTTGTTGAAGAGCTGAATGGAAGCTTGGGTGAAGGGTTTGCGGGGGCTTTTTCAGAGTTCATCAGCGGTACAAAATCGGCCAAGGAAGCGTTTGGTGAAATGGCTCAGTCTGTGCTCGCTGACATCGCAAAAATGATTGCGAAATTGCTCATTCAGATGGCCATTCAAACGGTACTTAACATGATCCCTGGCGGGGCAGCGGCAAGTGCGGCAGGCGCGGCGGTGAAGCATGACGGTGGATTAATTGGTGGCTCGGGCCGAAGCAGAAATGTACCAGGCTGGGCCTTCGGCGGTGCTATGAAATATCACACTGGGGGGATAGTCGGGTTGAAAGCAAATGAAGTGCCAGTAATTGCCGAAAGAGGCGAAGAAATGCTGACCGCTTCGGATCCTCGTCACCGCAATAACATTGGTAAAGGTAAAGCTTCAGGTGGCGACTCAGGGCGGGTCACGATTAACAACGTTATTGATGTGCCAAGTATTGCCAGCGCGCTCGAAGGGTCGGACGGAGAGCGGGTAATTATGAATCACATCCGTGCAAACAAGTCTGAAATCAAGTTAATGTAAATGCTATAATATATAAAAGCCAACTATAATAAGAAGACCATGGCTCTCTACACTTTTACTGCAACTGATCAAAACGATTTTGTGAGCAAACTCCTCGCGAGGGCTGTCGGTGAGGGGTGGACTCTTGTGCGGGATACCGCAGTCGAAAAGGTTTTGAAGATTCCCGCCGTGGGATATCTGGCACTGCTTATTGATGGCGTAAATGTCGAGTTCCAGGCGTTTCGGTTGTATGACGCTGCTCGTGCCATTGCCGACCAAATTGGATCTCTGCCGACGCCTGTGGGCGGGCTCAAATTACCCCGCATTCCTCTGCATAATCAGGCGTTTCAGGTGTGGTTGTCTGTGTCGGAAAGGCGGCTTGCCGGGGTGTGTCGGATTTCAAATACGTATCACAGCTTTTACGCCGGATTGATCTTGCCGTTTGCTCCGACCGACCAATATCCATTTCCATGCTATGTGGGTGGATCTGGCGACGCTGAGCTGTGGTCTTCTACGTCATCCTCGGCATCAGCGTACCCATTTTATGGCGGGCAGAGCCGGCCAGGTCGTGTGTGTTTGCCAGGTGGCGGGTGGCAGGAAGTGTCTCGTTCGGATTCCGGGGATTCGCTAGATTTCAAACCTTCGTATTTGTATGAGCGGGCCTATGTTTGGCCGTTTGACGGCGGTCTGGCAAATCTGGGTAAAACGCTAGCTGGCGAGCACGTTATTTACAACGCGATGATCGTTTCGTCGACGCCAGCGGCTGGCCTGGCACCCGACGATGGCATGTGGCTCGGGTACCTTGATGGGATCTTTGCGTGCAGCAATGTAGGCGCATCGGCAGAGTCAGTGATTACGATCGATTCAATCCAATATTTACTCGTGCCGAACGTGTTCCGGGGCTCGCAGTACTACGCTTTCAGGCTCAATTAATGAAATATCAAACTGGCGCTTATTCATCGTCCGAAAATCTCCTGCAGCTGCTGAAAGATAAGCTGGTCGTTGAAGGCTGGGCTGTGGATCTCCATGCCTACGTCAATTCAGCAGACACTACCTTCGGAAAACGGCTGCACATTCAGAAAAATGGCATGTTTTTTAGCCTGCGGAATTTCGACGACTACACACCAACTCTTGACTACAAAGCCACTGGTTTTGGCAAGACTGGTATCGACGTACGTGCCAACGATAGCTTTTCGGCTGCAGCAAAGTGGAACGAACAGCCAGGGACACCGTTTGTGCGTATGTATGCCCAAACTGGGAGCTCTGGAATTTTCCATTTGTTCACAACTGACACCAAGGTATTGCTGATTGCTGAGTACGAAACCGAGCGATATAGCCACATTATTTTCGGGGCGCACGACACGCTAGACCCCGGCAGTGGCGGGCAGTTTTTGACTGGCGCGAGCGGAACATTTTCGAGCACCTGGAACATCCCGTTCGACACGAGCACAGCGACAACTGCCTGTAAAATTGCGAAGTCAGATTTCGCAGGATGGGTACTCGGTTTCGCATACCCCGCCGACCCCGGACAGGGCATATGCAGCAGTTTTAATTACAACAACGCCATCCGTGTTCCAAATTTTTCCCCCAGCAGCACGACCACCGTAGGCGATATTGGCAGCTCAGCTCGCAGCTCAAATCGTCTCAATGGCCTGTCAGCGCTCATGCCGATCTACACATTTGTAAAGCACGAAGGCGCTTACTGTCCGTTCGCGGAATTCGACGATCTGTATTTCATTAATTGCGATCTGATGACAGCAGAGCAGACATACATTGTCGGCAACAGGACGTACAAAATCTTCCCGTTTTTCGGAAAACAGACGCCGGCAGTCTCAACCCAGCCGCTGTTTAACCTGGGTTTTGGGGTGGAAGTCGATGCATAGAGTCTCCCCTGGATTTCAGTTCATCAGCGGGCAGGGCACTTACTGCGGGTACGAGTTCGATCTGCAGCCTGCACTTGTGTTTGCTCACAAACGCTTGGGCGGTGCTTATGCCTACAGCGGATATTCCAACCTAAATTGGTGCTGGGCAGGGCATGATGCTGTGACCTGGGGCGACGTCTTTTTCGACAACGTCTTCGTGACACCAGCTGTGATCGATGCGGGGTTGATCTCGTCCGATGAAACGTTTGAATTTTCGATTTGGCACTCGTATCGATCTTCCATTTCTCTATCCGGGGTGACTCAATTCGGGGTCGATGGCGTGGATTTGATCGGGGCGAAATCGGGGCTACTACTGTCGTTCGAAGCGGCGCAGTATCAGGTTTTTCTTAACCAAAATACGGGCGACGTTGGCTACAGGGCATCGTTCGATTTCGGCGCAGCCGGCTCACATGATTTCAGCCTCACGGCGACCCGCGCCATTGTCCTGAATTTTGGAATCGACTGGTCGGTTCGGCCAGAGATAAAGCACTCATATCTGACCGAGGTGATTGAGAGCTATGACGGGACTGAGCAACGTATTTCCCTGCGCGACAAACCTCGAATGTCCGCCACTTACCAATACGGGTTGTCCGACGCTGACCAGTACTTATTCGGAAACCTGGTGGGCAATTTCTCCGGGAAATACCTGGTACCGCTCTGGCCTTTTCAGTCATCCATTTCCGCTCCGCTAACCGCTGGCCAAGGATCGATTACGGTCGACTCCATGAACAACTACATTCGTTTTGCAAGCAAAGTGATTGTTGTTGAGGGAGATACTTGGGAGGTTTTCGAGGTTGCTGGGGTTTCTGGACAGGTTGTCTCGTTTAACCATTTGGCTAAGAAAAACTTCTCTTACGCGGCTCGACTTGTGCCGGTAGAACAGGCCTGGATAGCTGAGGAAACTAATTCGGTTGTCCAAGGTATGAATGTAGAGACGACAACGGCGACATTCGACTTTGATGAAGTTGAGTACGTTAAGCCAATGGCGTGTGATGACTTCACAAAGTTTAACAACAGGCGGGTACTGGATATTCGCCCGGATCGATCTCAGGACGTTTCCATCAGCTATCTAAAATTACGGGAGACGTTAGATCCAAATATTGGCAGGCGTTATAACTATGATCGTCAGCAAGGCGCGGTTAAGTTTTTTCAATTTGGCTGGAGATACTTTAATGAGTTTGACCGCATGCGATTTGAAGATTTTGCCGAGCTAGAACGAGGAGGGCAGGGAGAGTTTTATGTAGAAAGCCCACTCGTAGGCCTGGAGTTAAACAATGATGTTGAGTCAGCGACGCTCCAGATTGTTGTCAAAAAAGCCAACTACAAAAACTTCTTGAAATCAAAGTCGTTTGCTCCGGCTATCGCAATTAAGTTGTATAATGGAATCACGCTATATCGAAACGTAGAAAGTGCAAGCGACGGCCTGGGCAACACTGAAGTCATTGATTTGGCTGAGCCAGTTTCAAATGTTTCAATAAAAGACGTGGAATATATAGCGCCATTGTTCCTGGGTCGTTTCGAATCAGATGAATTTAATTACATCTTCGATACCACCGCTGACAGCACAATAACAAAAATAATAAGGCAGTTGCTGAATGCTGACGCTGAAATCGATCGAGAGATCACTATCACTTAATAAACCCGTTGAACTCTATTTTTTTGAGTTTGGTTCGGCTTACTACGCTTACACGTCCGGAACTAAGCAACACTTGCACACCGATGGCATCATCTATCAGCCACTGGCTTTGAAACGGTCAAAGGTTCAGCGAACGTCAGAAGACTATAAGAATAAACTTGAGATCAACATGCCCGGCGACTCCGCTATCCCGCTGCTATTTCGGGCTCATCTGCCGTCAAAACACGTCACACTAAAGGTGTTCCGCTCGCAACGGGACAATCCCAAGCTATTCGTTAACGTATTTGCCGGCGAAGTTAGTTCTGTGACCTGGAATAACTCTGTAGCAACAGTCCAGTGCAATCCATCCAGCGCCTTGCTGCGACGCCAAGTTCTTAGATTTGGATATCAAGCCCAGTGCAATCACCATCTTTATGATGACTTGTGCGGCCTTGATATCACAAACTACCAGGAAATGCAGGCAGTAATTAGTGTCGAAGATGGCGGCAGAATTGTTTATCTTTCTGGATTTAATCATGACGCTGAATACTATTTGGCTGGCCTACTGTCGTTTGACGAAACAGATTTTAGGATGATTACCGATATTGATACCAGTACCGGCTATGTCCAACTAATTTCCGGAATCGACTCCCTTTCCCCCGGCGATCAGGTAAAACTCGCAAAAGGCTGCAATCGTTCAGCACAGGCATGCCACTCATTCGGGAACTTTGACAATTTTTATGGCTGTCTGACTATTCCCGACGAAAACCCTTTCGTATAATTAGAAGAATAAAAGAAATGGTACTTGCTGCTTACTTCGTTATCATGCTTATTATGATGCTTGTTGTCATGCGTATGGCCAAGTCCCCTGAGAATGCCAAGCCAGCAGGCATTGAAGACTTCAGTTTTCCGACGGCAGCAGAGCGCCCTGTTCAAGTTTTATATGGCACTCGAAAGCTCGGTGGGTCTAATGTCCTCTGGTACGGGGACTTGCGCACCAATGCCATTAAACAAAAAGTCAAAACCGGTTTTAGTTCAAAAAAAGTAACAGTTGGCTATAAATATTACATGGGCGTACAGCTCGGGATTTGTCACGGCCCTGATGTTACTTTAAAACAAGTTTGGTTTGATAACGATGTCGCGTGGGAAGGCACGATAAAAAACGGTTCGTTTGAAATCAACAAACCAGAGCTGTTTGGTGGCGAAGAGAAAAATGGCGGGGTTGGTGGGACTGTCAGTTTTTATAATGGTGATCTTGCCCAGGCGGCAAATGCTTACCTTCAGCGCGTCGTAGGCATTGACATCGTTTCGCCGCTGCGTTCGCTGTGCCATGCAGTGCTCGAAGGATTCTACATTGGCAATTCGGAAACCCCCGCAAAAATCAGCTTTGTTTGCTCCAGATTTCCAAAATCCCCTGCCGGCAACGCGGCCCTGGAAATCATCGGTGATGACGCAAACCCAGCGTACGTGATTTATGAATTCCTGACTGACCAACGATTCGGCGCTTCGATTTCAAAGTCGCTTGTCGACATCGCCACCTTTGAGTCTGTTGCCCAAACTCTTTTCAGCGAAGGGTACGGCGTGTCTGGTGTCGTTGACTCGTCGAAAACAGCCTCGGCGATCGTTGATGACCTGCTGAAAATCATCAACGGCAATCTGGTGACCGACGCCGCCACAGGCAAGCTAAAACTCAAAATCGTGCGTGAGGATTACGACATTTCGTCCCTGGCTGTTGTCGATGCTTCGAACATCAAATCCCTTTCAAATTTCAACCGTGGATCCCTGGATACAGCGGTGAACGAAGTAAAAATTAAGTACCTGTCGATCGCCGATGGCTTCACTGAGCGCACAGCCACAGCTCAAAACCTGGGCCTAAGGATCCACAAAGGCGACAGCGATGGCGTTAGCTACGACACCCCATCGGTCTCAACTGCTGCGCTGGCGGCAAAAATCGCTCAGCGTGAAATGAGGCCGCTTTCAGTTCCATTGGCAACGTGTGTTGTTGAGTGCAATCGGTCGATGTTCGATGCAGAAATGTGCGATGTCGTCCTGCTTTCGTGGCCACCGCTGGCAGTGGAAAATATGGTCATGAGAGTAATGGGGGTGGACTTAGGGTCGCTTGAGGACAGCACAATAAAGCTGAGCCTGACCCAGGACGTCTTCGGCGTGACTAATACCGTTTACAGCGATGGGTCAGACAAAATCTGGGTTAAGCCGACGTTCGATCCTGTCAGTCCACAAGCGGTAGAAATTGTCGAAGCCCCGGCGATTTTCACCAGCACCGCAGGACTCACCAGGTCACTACTCGTCCTCGCCGGGCAGCCCAGCGCCGGACAACAATACAAGCTAATCACTAGGCAGTCGGGCGAGGGTTGGGCAGAGCAGGGCGACGCTGCATTTACCCCCGCTTTTGAACTCGTCGAAGCAATGCCGGCAGGAGCCTGGACAGAGACAGATGGCCCGATAATTCGTGGAAATATCGACGATCTCGACAGCTACAGCGTCAGCGAAAACCGCCAAGCGCTGGGAATAATGTACATCGACGGCGAGTGGCTAAGCTACGAATCGGTGACTCAGCTAGCCAGCACCACCTGCCAGCTAAACAACATCAGGCGCGGGCTCTTCGGCACGACCCCGATAGCACACCCTCCGAGCCAAAAAATCTGGGCGGTAAGCGAGGGTCACGGCATAACAAATGGTCAGTTCTCCGCAGGCTCGACGGTTTACATCAAAACATTGGTACAAACTCAAACTCGCCGGCAAACAATCGACGAAGCCCAGGAAATTTCGTACACCATCGAAGGATCAAACGACCAACCATTTCCGCCAGGCCAACTGCGCGTAAACGGCTCAGCCGGAGGCCAAATTAACGGCGCAGCGACCCTATCTTGGAGAGCCCGAGGTGGGTCAGGACAGGAGGTGATTTTTTACGACGACGACATTTCCCAAGCCTCAGCGTCAACCTACGAAATCACCGTCTTCCACAGCGGCAGGCAGGTTTGGCAACAAAGCGGTGTTGCTGGGGAAAGCTGGGAGTTTACAGGGGAGCGTGGCGTCAATTCTGGCCTGCTTTTCGACCAGCTCACGTTCAAAATCCGGGCCACGCAGGTTGGCTTTAACAATAGTGTGCCACTGGAGGTCAGCGTTACCCGCTTGTCTGTCGCCTAGCCATATTAATAAGTATCTACTATTATATGTTTTTTATGGAAAGAGGCTTGCATATGTCCGACCATCGCAGCTCACCGATTTCCGAGTTCGAAAAATCAGTTGCGTCGCTACGCAACCGCTGGATCGAAAAAAGCTTTTTGGCCGAGGGCAGCGGCATGTCGCTGGAGGATGCCGAGTCTGTTTTCGCTCACAGCATGGAAATTTATAACAAGCCGGCAACTATTGTTAGTGACTGGTACTTGGTACACGTAGAAACCCCTCCAGAAGCAGCATCCCCCGGCTACGACGACCTAAAACCATTCGTTGTGTGCGCACTCAACGTTTTCAAAGACACTCAAAATCGGTTCGACAAAACAGTCCGTACGAGTCAAATGCTTTCATTTTTCGACAAGTCCATTTTCGTGACGCGGAACACTGTTTATCTGCTTGTCGGCCCTGGCAGGAGCATGCAGTACAGCGATGCCCCAGAGGCCTTTTCGTCATTTTTCAGACTCCTAGGCATGCGCGTATGAACGTCGAAGAGCTTATTTATTTGCTGTCAAAGCAGGATCCAAAGACTCGGGTCGTGACTGCTGGTTACGAAAACGGATTCGAGGATGTCGAGCACGTGAGGTTTGGCATCCTTTTTCGGAGAAAAAATCAGGAATGGTGGGATGGTACTTACGACGAGGACAATCATTGGAAGGCTGCGCCAGAGGAAGTTGTGATGATTTATGGTTCGTACAGGAAATGAATGTGGCCGAGCCCGGCGCTTTTATTTAACAGTGGGGGTTTGGGATGAACGTAGCAAAATTTATTGAGCTGTTGTCGACAATGCCTCAGGACTGCCGGATTTTTATTGGCGGTAAGCCTGACGGCGAGGTTACTGCGAAAGTGGAAACTGTATGTCGATGTCGCGAGATAAACGGTGAGCAAATACGTGTTCGCGAGGAGATCGTTTTTCTCGGCATTGATGCATGGAAATGAAGCTGTTTCTTGATACCGAATTCACTCGGCTCAGCGCCGACGCAAAGCTGATTTCCTTGGCGCTTGTAGCCGAGAATGGTGCTGAGTTTTACGTCGAACTGACGGACACATATCAGCTAACTGACTGCTCGCAATTCGTTGTCGAAGTCGTCCTACCTCAGCTTGACCCCGGCAGCCATGGGATAACCTTCCTGCAGGCCCAAGCCAGGCTTGCGGCGTTTCTAAATCAGTTCGATGGGCCAGTCGAAATCCTCTCCGATGCGCCCGTCTGGGACTGGGATTTTTTCTGTGACATGGCATACCTAAACGGCAAATGGCCCGCAAAAGTCAGCAACCGTCCCGTGGACATCTCCAGGATTTTTGACAACAAAGACCCTGCCGAGCTGCCCGAGGTGGAGGAGTTGCCGCATCATGCGCTGCTGGATGCTAGGCAGATTTTTCGGCTTTTTTTATTAAGTTTAAGTTAATCAGTGTGTTCCGAGTAAAATCCAAAAAAAGGATCGTGTATATGTCAAACATGGGTCGTTCTCCCCAGGATTCTATATGCTCTAGCTAAAACATGATCAAAGGTCATTATGCTCATATTATGATAGCTAGAATTCAATATCCTAAAGGCTTCTTGCTGTTCTTCATTCCACTCATTAGATCGGCCATATATCAACGTGCAGCGAGGTTTGATCGTTTTTATCCCACCAACCCGCTGATAAAATTTTATGCTGTCGGCCTCTCTTTCGACTTCGTGAATATACTTAGATGCTTGTGTGATTGCCTTAATGAGGTCTGAATGAGGTATATAATTGCCATGGTCAAGTGAAGAGCTCCAGAATTGCAAGCCGCCTTCAGGTCTTTTTATTTCAACTATATCTAAAAAGCCATCGTAGCTTTCCATTAAGAAGTCAGAAATATTTTTTGTGTCTATGTTCCGCTCGTCTAATACCTTAACAAAGTCGCTGCCGAGTACCCAGCTATTCACCTCGAACCAATGTTGCCATTTGTTTTCGGTATGATCACTCTCTAACAATTGAATATATTCGTCTATTGCCCTAGCGCGCCTAGCATGAGCCAGTCCAATTTCTAATTCCTCTGGAATTACGTCGTTATCCAACAGGAACTGTAGCATCTGGGATCGATCGCTCTCGTCCAATAGTTTCTTAAGCTGCTGGGCGATAGATATGTCATAGGGAGTGCTTAGAGGTAGATATGCTTTAGCGCCATTTTTAAAAGGTTCGTAATTATCTTGGATAAATGAAACTAGATTTGTGAACTCTTCGCCATCCAGAGTAAGCTCGCTTTTGGGCTCGCTTAGCTCTACGATTTCACTTTCGTAAAAGTTTTTAGGTTTTTTGTATCTACCAATTTTTAGGTAGACTTCGTCCGGACTATTGTTGTGAGGAACTTTCCAGAATCCAGCCCGAGTTAATACAGTAGGTTTGTTTCGTAATAGTACAAACTTTTGATCCTTAACTTTTGACATCCTCTTTCCCTATTTTTGTATCTGCTAGTGAGCAAAACTTCACCTGAGAAAACTCATACAGTAGGCTACTGTTTTGCCACTACTCCGTCTATAGGTACGCGATGCTCTGATCACGAAGCGCATCAACTGAATTACCGATGCGCCTCCTATCTCAAGGATCCAGCAAGATGTCACAAGGCTGACGCTCCCGAATACCAAACATCGCCCTGGTCAAATTCACCGCTGGTATGTACTCAATATACTCAGCATCCCTGCGCTCCCGTTCCTTTTTTGACTCGAATGGCACACCGAAAATCGCACTTAGGAAAGCCTGGATTGCTTCAACAAGCTCGTCAATTTCTCGCTGACTCCGTGATTTGGGCTCAAATTTGACGGCAAATCGGCGGGTTCGGGAGAAAAAGCTGAAGTACCAGAATCTTTCTGTAGCGTGTTTTTGATCGTCTTGATCTCTTCGAGCAGCTTCGATCTCAAGTGCCTGAAAGGTTTCGGGGTCATAGGAAATTCCTTCTTGTGTTGTAAGTTTTTGAAAGGTGAGGCGGGAGCGCTTGAGTTTCCGGCCCGCGATGACTACGCCCTGAAACTCATAAGCAATACCTTTGGGCTGGTCATTGGCATTCTTTGTGAAGTGGACAAAAACACGCTGACGGCGCAGTAAGCGGATCAGCATGAACATGTCACCCTGGGCAGCCTGCGTGATCTCTACAGCGCCTGCGATCTTTGCGATCATCTTGTGCTTGCGGGGGATGTCGTCATTTCGCTCAGCGGCTTCCAGTGCAGCCCTGGTGATGGCCGTACCCCAGGTTTCGGTTGGAGAAGGGGCTTTGGTCAGATTGAACATATCCTCAATATCGGATGTGCTGTCACAGCTGGCCGACCTCTCGTTGCTGTCTTTGACCATTGAGAACGTCTCGTCCAGGCGGATGCGGTTTGCAACGATGTGGACATGCTGGGACTCGGTGTCCCCATGAAGCACCGCGACCCACTTGCAGCTCTCATCGAAGCCCATGTTGTTCATATAGACCTGCACAGCCTCTTTCCACTGTTGATCAGTGAGGGACTCGCCTGGGGGCAGGGCCAGGATTGCGTGCCAAACGGGTTTGATCTTTCGCTCTGAATCGATTGAGCCGCTCCGCATGCGCTCTACAGAGTCAAACTCTTCAATCATCCCCAGGACATCAATGTCGCCTCTATTGTGCCCGTGACGGAGAGGGTCAGGAGCCAAGCAGTTCTTTGCGATAGTCCTGATTTGAGTCAGTGCGTGTTCATGCTTTCGCAAACCAAAGATATACTCAATTCGGTTTTTGAACGAGCCAGTGCTTTTTTCTGTGATCTTTCCGATCATCTTCTTATACTCCCAATATCGTGTTGTTGATTTTCTGAAGCTCTTGAATTATTGACTCCGTTGGCGCGCCATCGTCTAACATCACTGCCACACGGATAATCATCTGAGCAATATGAATGTTGGCCCCTGGGATCGATGTCTTAGATTTTGGCTTGATGGCAATCAAGTGATCCCGAATAAAAGGGCCAATTGCTTGATAGCCTGCCTCCATGCATTTGGCTTTAATAGTATCCATCTCGATAGAGTTAAGCCGGACAATAAATGGCTTGTCACGTTTAAGTTCTGGTGCTGATTTTGGTTTGCCGACTCTTTTCTTATTATTGTTTTCCATGGCGCAACCTCCGAAGGAGAGTGAGCAGTATATGTCTATCATAGACACAACTGGCTATTCAATGCTCTATAGTTTTATTATGCAGGTGGAGATTGAGGTGGTGAAAGTTATTTTTTCAGGTATAACTAAATATCCACAGAGTGACAATGCAAAAGCGCACTGGGTCATAGCGAAAATGATGTGTGTCGCACTAAGGGGGAGTGATTTTCGCACTATATGACTGTGACATTCGCACTCGTCATTGCGATTTCACACTAACGCACTGTGACTTCACACTCCTGTACTGCGACATGGGGTATACCTATCCTGGCCAACCTTACTTTTCAGGTTATTCAGTGAGCGGTGAAGTGGTCATATTTGACGATAAGGTTGACACTTTTGGCAGCAAAATAGCCAAATTTGGCGCACAAAGAAGCCACAAATGGCACTAGTAGTTCCATCTTAGTCACAAAAAATCATTTATTACCCAGCAATCATTGAGTTTCAGCCTGCTTTTGTCAGTTTCAGTTCTGCTTTTTTAAATGTCAGGACATTCTTGCGCTCGATCTGATCAAGCAGTCCTCTGCACAGATACTCCTTAGTCATACCTGAAAGTTCAATGAGCTTGGCCTCTACCTTCATGCTCGATTCCAAAATTTCGGCGACCGTGACTGTTTTATAGCCGTCAGTGACGTCTACGTCCTGGCCTTTTCCGGAATGGTTGACCAAAACTTTCTGATGGTATCCGCTGATGCCAATGTAGTCTGCCACCGAAATAAATGAGGCTCGCAAAGTTTTACGCTTGTAGGATTCATGCATCCTTTTTTCTACTTTTTTTAGGAAATCTCTGGTGCACGACTCATGCAGGGGCCCACCGTTAATACTCGGAAATACATATTCACTTTCAGATTTTGAAATTGCGTAAAGAATTTGGGCGTAGGCCACGTCGTTGAGTACCAAGTGAAATCGTTTGCCATTTTTAAGGACAATGGTTCCTTCATCATTTTCAAATCTGATCGCTTTATACTCGTGATCAACCATGCTTTTTTTAATACCAGCCGACTCAGCAGGGCGCATGCCCGAGAAAGTCATGAACAAGATGTTAGATGAGCACTGGCTGAGTACAGATGGTCTTCGCCTCTGCGGGCCAGCACTTTCGATATCAAAACAGGCGTTGATAAAATCACCCAGATCGTCCGGCTGAACCCGTGTTTTATCGCGCTCATTGACATGCCATTGCTTTGTGACTTTCAAAATATCGACAGGATTATACGTAATGGGACACTGCCTGCCCTTGGCGTACCAGGCCATCGCGAAGTTAAACGTAATGCTTAAAATGCGAAGAGCTTTGTTGGCTGTCCTTAGTTTTGGCTTATTTTGTTTGTTTTTTTGATTGGTAATGTCCCTAAAGATTTTCTTTACAAGGTCGTGATCGAATTCAATAAGCGGGAGCTGTTCAAAATCGATAAGGTGGTTATCAAAAGATTTTCGGTAGTCTGCAATGCTTCCTTCGGACAATTTTTCTTTGTTTTCCAGCATGGTTTCGAAGGCCAGGCGCAGGGTGATAGCGGATGCTTTTTTCTGGGTTACCTTTTCCTCGACTTCCTTGGCCATCTGACCAGAAATCACAGAGGCTTTATTCCTGATGGCTTCGATTTTTGAGGTGAGTCTGTCGTACTGGCCGAGCGTGATGCGATGGGTTTTGCCGGCCAGCTTTTTGATGACGACAAACGTTTTGACGCCAGCAGCTGTGACGCGAATCGCGAATCCACCGGCCATGTCATCGTAAAAAATTGCCTCGGTTTTTCCTGTGGGGCAAATGCAACGGGTTTCGATCGAGCTTTTTGTAAAGCGGAATTTGTTGTCGCGCATGTCATGAACTCAAATCGTGCGAGCCCTCAGCGGTGGAAACCCAAGGAAACCTCATGGAAACTTTTGCGGGGAATCCTGGGTAATGCTGACGAAGCCCTAGTAAGCTCAATCTCTACTGTTTTCCTCTGTAAGTCACTGATCCGTAAAGAATTAGTAAGCTTTAGCAAGAAGAATCAATGTTGGGTAAGATCGAGCAATGTCATGACACGAATAACTTAAAATCCCCCGCTCGTAAGGGCGTGCCGGTTCGATTCCGGCTTCGGGCACCATCTTAAATCAAGGGTTTGCGGGCGAAAGCTGATGCAAACCCTTGTTTGTTTCTGGTCCGCTATTTTCGAGTTGGTCCGCAATTCACTTGGTTGGTGAGACTTTCTTAGTGGCGAGCTTGGCAGTGGGAATGGCTGACGACAAAAAGCCCGCGTATTGCGGGCTCTCTGTATGGGGTCAAATCCTTTTGTCCGTTCAATCTGCGCTCCGTTCTGTCAGCACTTCGTGAAAAGCATGTTGCAGATACGAAAGAGCCCGGCACTTGGCCGGGCTCTTTATGCACGTGGCCAAATCCCTTTGGCTGACTGCAGTGTGCTTGGTCGGTGTGACGAATGCATGACAGGTGGCCGAATGTCGTGTGGCCGCCAGGCTCCTGGCGATGCTCAGGCATTACACCTAGGCTCAAGTAAGTTCTCACAGTAACCACAAAAAGAGGTGCCGTATGAACCTGAAAGGCTGGAGTTACACGCTTATGGCTCTTTTTCTATCAGGCTGCGCGTCTTCTGGTGGCGGTGGTATCAAGCCAGTAACACCTTCAGCTGTAGCACTTGATGATAGTCAAGTCCGTAGCACCTTAATTGGGAATAAGTTGAATAACATTGGAAGGACTGGCCTCCCATATACATTGAGTTTTAATGCCGACGGTACCGAAATTTTTGAATTGTCAGGCAGCCCTCCAGAAACAGAACGCTGGACAGTCAAAGATGGAGTGATTTGTTTTACTTCTGCCAAAAATCCGAAAGAGTGCTATCGGCTTAAAAAAGACAAGGAGGACTACTGGCTGGTTCATCCAGACACAGGGGCGGTCCACTATCACTACACCCTTACCCCCCCAGTGACTCGTAAGCAAACGGGTATGGCTAGTCACGAGCAGGTTTGGTCTAGCTCTTCAAGGATGACCGCAGTGCGTTGGCGTTCGCAAAGATCATTGCCTTCTGGCAAGACAACATGCGACCGCTCCGGCGTTTGTCGTTGTGGTGCCATCTGAAACCAAGGGTTTGCGAGCGAAAGCTGATGCAAACCCTTTTACGTTTCTGGCTTGCTGTTTTTTAGCCCGTGGTAGTTATTGACCTCGGCCGCTAACCCCTGGATTAGCGCCGCGTCGATCTTCGCCAGCAGGGTTGCCGGTATCGACAAGCCTTCTCTCGACCAAGACATTCTGAAGGGCCTGGCGGGCTGCAGCGTCTAGCTGGTCTTCTCTCTCCTTGAGTTCAAGCAAGATTGGGCTGGACCAGGTGCGATAGGTTTTCTCGGTATCTCGAATTGATGTCATCTGTCCCCTCCTTGATGAGTGCCCGCCAACACCGTCGGCGCTATTTCGATTCGATAAAACCCTAGTCGAGAAATCTGTTTGCCGCCAAAAAAGGCATGGCGATAGTGCACACCTCGCTCATCTAACTAGCGCATACCCGTGATCCCAATCTAAAGCGCGCGCCGCTTCGATTTCATCCTTCATTTGCCCAGACGCCCGGAGCTGCCGTACGCCGAACATAGTCGGAAAAGTCTCCCGCCGGCCGACCCAGCGCACGCTGTAGGCCATCGGCAATCGGTGTATTGCGGCCATTAAGCACGGTGGTGAAGAGATACAGCACCAGGTCGATCAGTTGTGCGGGAAGTTTTTCCTGCTCGAACGCCTGACGATAAGCCTCCGGCGGAACTGCGGCGAAACGTATTTCGCGTTTTGTCGCATGGGCGATTTCGTCGACGGCTTCGGCAAACGTCAGCGCTCGTGGGCCCGTCAGTTCATAGAGTTGGCCTGAGTGTTCTGGTTTGGTCAGCGCCTCGACCGCGATTTCGGCGATGTTTTCTGCGTCGATGAAGGGCTCTGCGATATGACCGACGGGGAGGGCCAGTTCCCCTTGAAGGATAGGTCCCAGGAAGTGCGCCTCGCTGAAATTCTGGAAGAACCAGCTGGCTCGCGGAACGGCAGGAGAGTCGTATTGCGGGCGGGTTATTGGCTGACGCGATGCTTCGGGTATTCCTCGATAGCGATGCGTTGCGGGTTCGGGAATCTGCGTTTCTGATCTGGCCTCTGGGGGAGGCGACGATGCGGCTGGCCATCTCATGCGCACCCGAGGAGGGGCGTGGTCTGGTCGAGGCCTTCAAACGCATGTCGTTGCTGGAAATCATGGCGCCAGCGACCGGATCGAATGAGTTCGATCCGGCCACCGATGCTGTCAGCTAAACGAAAGGCTGACCGGTGAAACCACGAGGCAATCGTTGCAGTCCTTCCATAGCGGTGAGTCGTTCGACCCAAGCCGCGCGCCAGTCATTGGCGGTGTGCGTAACTTTGGCTTTGCGTGCGGCGCGGCGTGCAGCGTTGCGCTGGTCTTTGCGTGCATCCTTGAACGCGTCGGTGTTGCGGCAGCTTCTGCATTTCACCCGGGTCAGTTCGGTGGTTGAAACGAGTTTGCTGCCTTTGTGACCGCAGGCCAGATGCCCGCCGACTTTGAAGTGAGTAACCATCAGACGCCTCCTTGGTGACGTGTAATCGTTTGACCTCCAGCGAACGGTGACGTTCGTTGCCTGCGTAATGGGCAAAAAAAAGGTTCTTCACGG
>NZ_LACH01000029.1 GCF_000968015.1 Pseudomonas fluorescens | reverse complement strand
GAGTATGGGTTGAGTGTTCAAGCTTAAGAACCTCCCCGCACCCCAGCCCTCTCCCCATGGGGGAGAGGGGGAAAGGGAGCCGATCTTCACTGTTTTCAAGGCCTGAGTTCGACTCGATGTTTCAGGTCGCAGAATTTCTAAAGAAACTCACGGTCAGTCCCCTCTACCTCTGGGAGAGGGCTAGGGTGAGGGGGCGACGTTCGATCCGCAGCAAACCTAAGGATCTGCTCAAGCACGTCACTCATCCTCTCAATGACCTCCAGATTGCTAAACCGCACAACCTCAATACCTTGCTGCTGAAGGTAAAGCGTTCGACGCTGGTCATGTATTTTTGCCGTCGTCTCGTAATGCTGACCACCATCCAGTTCGATGGCCAACTTCAGTTCCACGCAATAAAAATCCAGGATGTACGGCGGGCATGGAAACTGCCGACGGAATTTCAGATTGGCGATTTGCCGAGAACGGAGTTTTTGCCAGAGCAAGAGCTCGCAGTCAGTTTGATTGGTGCGCAGATGGCGGGCGAATTGGCGTTGGTTGGAGGAGGGGCGGGTGGGCATGCTTCACGTCCGTGTGAAGGGGGATGGAGGTTTTACTGTAGCCGAGGTTTTGTCGTTTGCTTGTAGAACCACCCCTCATCGGAACGCCGCCCGCCCATCCCTCTCCCCACGGGGGCGAGGGCGAGGGGGAAAGGGAGCAGATCGGGGGCCTCTCAGAACCTGAGTTCGACTCGATTTTTCAGGTCGATGTAACTCTAAGAACAACTCGGTCAGTCCCCTCTCCCTTTGGGAGAGGGCTAGGGTGAGGGGCACTTTCAGTAGACGTCGCGGCGATAGCGGCCTTGCTCGATCAGGCGGTCGACCTCTGCAATTCCGAGTATTTCGTTGAGCACGTGATCCACGCCTGAAGCCATCCCTTGCAAGCTGCCGCAGATGTAAATGACCGCGCCCTCAGCCAGCCATTTTTTCAACGCTCCCGCCGACTCGCGCAGTAGATCCTGCACATAAATCTTCTCGGCCTGATCTCGGGAAAACGCCAGGTCCAGCCGCTCCAGATCCCCCGAAATCAACCACTCCTCAAGCTCATCGCGACACAAGTAGTCATGCTCGCGATTGCGTTCGCCGAACAACAGCCAATGACGTTGCTGCCCATCGGCGATCCGCGCCTTGAGCAAACTGCGCAGCCCGGCCAGGCCGGTGCCGTTGCCCAGCAGGATCATCGGCACGGGTTCGTTTGGTAGATGGAAACCGCTGTTGCGCCGTACGCGCAGGCAGATGGTCCCGCCCAATGGGGCATGTTCGGTCAGCCAGCCGGAGCCAACACCCAGGCTGCCGTCAGGATGCAGTTCCTGGCGTACGATCAATTCGAGGATGCCATCGGCGGCGATCGAGGCGATGGAGTATTCGCGCATGGCCAGCGGCACCAGCGCATCCACAAGCGCCTGGGCATGCAGGCCGACCAGGTGAGCTCTGTTTTCCGGCAGTTGCCGACTGGCGAGGGCTTGCTCCAGCGGTTGCGACAGGCCATCGAGCGCAACCATGGCCCGACCATCAATGCCCAGGCCATCGAGGAAATGCTCGATCGCCCACGGACAATTGCGCGGCAACACTTCCACCAGGTCACCGGCCAGCCAACTGCTGGTGGTGGGGGCGGTGAGACCCAGCAAGTACACGCCAGAACCCGTGCTGTCAGGGTTGAGCCGTTCGCGGCGGGTCAGGGTCCAGTTGTCATAGCTTGGCGCTTGCCAGGTGTCCACGGGCGCCTGTCCGGTCAACTGGCCCAGTTGCTGCTGCCAGTGACGCAAGGCGTAAGGGTCGCCGCTGTCGACTTCCACCGGGGCGAACAGGGTCTTGCCGCCGTGCTCGCCCAGCCACGAGTGCAAGCGTCGAGCGAAACCGCAGAAATGTTGGTACTGGCGATCGCCAATCCCCAGCACGGCGTAGTTCAGGCTTTCCAGGCTCAACGTCCGGCCCAGCACTTTGCGCTCAAACCCCCGGGCGCTGTCCGGCGCTTCGCCATCGCCGAAGGTGCTGACCACGAACAGCGCGTTGCTGGATTCACGCAAGTCCTGCGCGCTGACATTCGCCAGCGGCTGAACCTTCACCGGCAAGCCGGCCGCCTGCAATTGCCCGGCGGTCTGCCACGCCAATTGTTCGGCAAATCCGCTCTGGCTGGCGAAGCCGATCAACCAGGCGGGTGTATTGCTGCCTGTTTGCGCGAAGCCTGAGCGGGCATCCTTGATCTGTTTTTTCTTGCGTCGACGGTCCAGATACAACAGCCAGCCGGTGACAAAGAACAGCGGCATTGTCAGCGCGCTAATCGTCAGGATGATCCGCCCGATGATTCCGAAATAGCTGCCGACGTGCAGCGCATAAATGCTGGTCAGCAGTTGCGCCTTGAGGCTCTTGTCGCTGTAGCGGTCATGCCGCTTGACGATGCCGGTCGCCGGGTCCAGCGTGATCTGGTTCAACGCACGGTCATGGGGCGAGCTGTTCAACAGGTAGAACACGGTGGCCGGCTGCCCGGCCACGGGCGGCATGCGGATGTTGTAGGCACTCAGTGCCGGGCCGGCGGCGCTGTAGATGCTGCTCCACATCGCGGCGTAGTCGGCGGTGGGTGCCGGGCCGCTTGGCGCAGGGCCGCGACCGCCGCGAACACGCTCGTTCTGCGGTGAGTCGGAAAGCAATCGGGTCAGGCCCTTGTTGTACCACTCATAGGACCAGGACAACCCGGTGAGCGCTGCCAGGAGGTAAAACACCAGGCACCAGGTGCCGGCGACGGAGTGCAAATCCCAGTTGAAGCTGCGGCCCTTTTTCTTCCAGTCGAGTGTCAGCCAGGCGCGCCAGCTTTTCCACTGACGCGGCCAGCGCAGGTAAAGGCCGGACAGGCAGAAGAACACCAGAATCAGCGTACAGGCACCGGTGATTTGCCGACCGGTATCGCCCATGGCGAGGAAGCGGTGCAGTTGCAGCATCAGACCGAAGAAATCCTGGCCGGTGGCGTCGCCCATGAACTCGGCGGTGTACGGGTCGAAGTAGCGCATCTGCCCACGTCGCTCGCCCGGTGGCGGAGTAAAGATCACGCGTGCGGCGTTACCGCTGTCGGTCTCGACCCAGAGCATCGAGACTTTCTTGCCCGAGGCACCCTCGATTTTCTCCACCAGTTCGGCGGGCGGCAGGACGCCAGCGACCTGCTTCTCGACCTGCAGCACAGACGGGTTCAACGCGCGCAGGATTTCATCCTGAAACGATACCGTCGCCCCGGTGATGCCCATCAGGGCCAGGACCAGTCCGGCGCTGATGCCGAAAAACCAGTGCAACTGGAACAGGGTTTTCTTCAACACGTCACTCGCCTTGTTCGTTCGAAAATAATGATCACGGCGCGCATTATGCCGTGGGTTGTCGAGAAACATTCTTTTTTACGCACAAAAGCCCCGTTCACCTGGATGAACGGGGCCTGGCCCTGATTTCGGCCTTCACCCACATGGAATGTGGTGTGGCTGGCATCAGAAGTGGAAGTTGGTGCTCAGCAATGCTGTACGACCCGCCGCCTGGTTGGCGAAGTGGGTCGAGAAAGCTTTGTCGTAGTAGGTTTCATCGGTCAGGTTCTGCACGTTCAGTTGCAGGTCGACGTTTTTGCTCAGCTTGTACGCGGCCATCGCGTCGTAACGAACGTAGGAATCAACCATGGTGGTGTTGGCTACGCTGCCGAACACATCATCGACATAAAACGCACCGCCACCGATGGTCAGCTTCGGCGTGACCTGATAAGTCGTCCACACGCTGGCACTGTTTTTCGGTGTGTTAGGCAGCTCGTTGCCTTCGTTGGCGCGGTTCAGCGGGCCGGCATCGACCTGCTCGCTGTCCATGTATGCGTAACCGGCGAACACTTGCCATTTGTCGGTGATCTTGCCGCTGGCCGACAGTTCGATACCTTGAACGCGGGTTTTACCGGCGTTTTCATACGACGTGGTGTCGACTTGAACGCGAGCGTTTTCTTTCTCGGTGCGGAAGATGTCGGCGGTCAACGACAGGCGATCGTTCAGCAGGTCCCACTTGGTACCGATTTCGTAGTTCTTGGTGGTTTCCGGCTCCATGTCGCTTTTGAGCACATCTTTGTTGCGATCAACCGTGCCACCCAGCGGGTTGCCGTCCATGCCTTCGCCGAGGGTGGCGCCGGGTGGCGTGGCAGAAGTCGCGTAGGACGCATAAATGCTGCCGTTTTCGGCCGGCTTGTAGATCACACCGAATTGACCAGTGACGAATTCGCTGGTGTCTTTGCCTTTTGCAGGGACGCCTTTGTTTAGGACAGTCGCCCCTGCGCTATCGAAGGTGCGGTACTGGGTGTCGAAATGGTCGTAACGCAGGCCCATGTTCACCAGCCATTGCTCGGACAATTCCAGCGTGTCGAACACATACAGCGCATAGGTGTTGGCTTTGGTGTCGGTGCCAGCGTAGTTACGCGAGATTGCACCGTTCCATGGGTCGTTCGGGTTCGGGTTGGACAAAGAGGTGCAGTTGTAACCGCTCGGTGCGCCAATCATCGCCGGTGTGCAGTTGGTGCTTGCAGGAGGGGCGGTCGTTCTCGGGGTGGTGTCGGTGTCGACGTTATACGAGGACTTTTCGCTTTCCTCGCGGCTCAACTCGATACCGGTAGAGAAGCTGTTTTTGAATCCGGCGATGTAGACGTCGCCAAACAGATCGGTCTGGTTAGTGGTGGTTTCGGTGTTGCTGACCCGGGTGTTGGCCCGACGCCAGACGCTGCCATTGTTGACGTTGCCCTTGCTGTCGTCCGGCTGGGTCAGGATGTAGTCCTGCATGCTGGTGCCGTGGCGCAGGGTGTTCTTGATGGTCAGCGCGTCGTTCAGATCGTGCTCGATGGCGATGGTCGCGGTGTCGGTGCGGCCCTTGCGGAAGTCGCGGCCGTTCAAGCCATAGAAGTTGCTGCTGTCGCCGCCATCGTCAGGCTTGTCCGGGTTGGACTTGGTGCGGGCCGTCGAACCCGCGACCGGGATGCTGTACGGAATCCCGGAATCTGGCGTGTCGTTGTTTTCCAGGTGGTAGTAGTCGAGGTTGACCCGAGTGTCGGTGCCCAGGCCGAAGGCCAGCGAAGGTGCGACGCCCCAACGGTCATAGTCGACGCTGTCACGGCCAGCGACGTTGCTTTCGTGGCTCATCAGGTTCAGACGGCCAGCAGCGGTGTCGGTGAACTGATAGTTGCCATCCATGGTGTAACGCTGGGTCTGGTCGGAGCCCCAGGTGAAACCACCGTCGAGCGAGTTGCCCAAGTGAGCTTTTTTACTCACCAGATTGATACTGCCGCCGGCAGCGCCACGGCCGCCCATGGCCGAGTTCGGGCCTTTGCTGACTTCGATCGACTCAACGGCGAAGATCTCGCGGCTCTGCGAACCGGTATCGCGCACGCCGTCCAGATACGTATCGCCCTGGGCATCGAAGCCGCGAATGAATGGGCGGTCGCCTTGCGGGTTGCCGCCTTCACCGGCACCGAAGGTGATGCCTGGAACAGTGCGCAGCGCGTCCTGCATGTTGAGGGCGCCAGTGTCCTTGAGTACTTGTTGCGGGATGACGGTAATCGAACGCGGCGTGTCCACCAGCGGCGCGGTGTACTTGGGCGAGGAGGCTTTTTCGACTTTGTAGGAAGTCTCGTCCTGGGCCTCGCCAGTGATGGCGGTTGCGCCCAGAGAAATCACATTACTCGGTGCTTTTTCGTCAGCTTTTTCCGCTGCGAAAACCATGTGGCCCGCAGAACCGGCAGTAATCGCCATGCCGATGGCCGATGCGAGCAAACGTGGTGAACTGACCGGTACTTGTGGTTGTTGACGTGACATTTGAATTCCCCTCCCCAAGGATTTGAGGCCGCGGAATATAGGGTAAACAGGTATTTGTATCAATTGCGAAACTTTACTATTCGCATCAAATTTACATTCTTTACAATTTGCCCTTACGGTTTTTGGCGTCTCGTTCGTCTTAGGGGTTTTACACAGGCAATAAGAATCAATACCATTGGCGCCTCTTTGTCTTCAGGTGTCATCCCCATGCTGCTGCACATTCCCGGCGTGTTCGCGAAAGAAGAAGTGCAGCGCATCCGCGAGGCTCTGGAGCAGGCAGATTGGGCGGACGGCAAGATCACCGCCGGCTACCAGTCGGCCAAAGCCAAGCACAATCTGCAGCTGCCGGAAGGTCATCCACTGGCCAAGGAAGTCGGCGCGGCGATGCTGGAACGGCTGTGGAAAAATCCGCAGTTCATGTCGGCGGCGTTGCCGCACAAGGTCTTCCCTCCGTTGCTGAACTGTTACACAGCCGGCGGCAGTTTCGATTTTCACATCGACAACGCCGTGCGCCAGCCCAAGGGCAGCATCGAGCGGGTGCGCACTGATTTGTCGGCCACTCTGTTTTTCAGCGAGCCGGACGACTACGACGGCGGCGAACTGGAAATCCAGGACACCTTCGGCACTCAACGGGTGAAGTTGCCGGCCGGTGACATGGTTCTGTACCCCGGCACCAGCCTGCACAAGGTCAACGCCGTGACGCGCGGCACTCGCTACGCCTCGTTCTTCTGGACCCAAAGCCTGGTCCGCGAAGACAGCCAGCGCGCCTTGCTGTTCGAGATGGACGGGGCGATCCAGCAGCTGACCCAGGACATGCCTGATCACCCTTCGCTGATTCGCCTCACGGGCACTTACCACAACCTGCTGCGTCGCTGGGTCGAGGTATGAGTTTTCAATTACGCCGCGAGGAAATCCTCGACGGTGATTCGCTCAAGGCCATGCTCGACGAAAGCCCGGCGCGCGCGGCACAGGCGATTCTGATCGCCGCCCGCGAAGGCGTGCTCGATGCTCAGGCCTTGCTCGGGCAGATTCTGCTGGATGGCCAGGGTATCGAGCAGGATCAGCCATTGGCTGTGCGCTGGTTCGAGATCGCTGCCCAGGGTGGGCACTTGATGGCGCGCAACATGCTCGGTCGTTGTCATGAACATGGCTGGGGTTGCGTTGCCGACGCCGCCGTTGCCGTTGTTCATTATCGCCAGGCCGCCGACGCCGGACTGGATTGGGCGATGTACAACTACGCCAACTTGTTGGCCACCGGGCGCGGGGTGATCGAGGATCAGTTGCAAGCGCTGAACCTGTATCGCCAGGCGGCTGAGCTGGGCCATGCGAAATCGATGAACTTGCTGGGGCGCTATCTGGAAGACGGGCGAGAGTGTCCGGCAGATCCGCAAGCTGCGCGTGACTGGTATCGACGCTCGGCACTCGGCGGGGATTTTCGCGGGCAGTTCAGTTATGCCGCCGTGCTGGCTGACGAAGGCAAGATCGACGAGGCGTTGGTCTGGTTACGCAAGGCCCTGGACGGTGGGAACCTGAACTTTTTGCGGGTGGCGAGCAAGGCGTTGTTGAGTGCGACAGATCCGCGGATTCGCGCCTTCGCAACAGATTATGCCCGACGCTACGCCGACTTGACGCTGGAACTCGCTCCTCTGTAGGAGCTGCCGCAGGCTGCGATCTTTTGATTTTGGCCTTGAAAAATCAAAAGATCGCAGCCTCGTTACACTCGGCAGCTCCTACAGGGGGGAGTGGTGGATTTCAGATATGAAAAAGCCCATGACATGTCATGGGCTTTTCACTTGCAGCTGTCTTACACGTAAAACGACTTCAGCGGCGGGAAGCCATTGAATTCAACGGCGCTATAACTGGTGGTGTAAGCACCGGTCGACAACCAGTACAAACGATCACCAATCGCCAGGTTCAGCGGCAAACCGTACTTGTAGTTTTCATACATGATGTCGGCGCTGTCGCAGGTCGGGCCGGCGATGACCACTTCTTCCATCTCGCCTTTCTTCTCGGTCCAGATCGGGAACTTGATGGCTTCGTCCATGGTTTCGATCAGGCCGGAGAACTTGCCCACATCCGTGTACACCCATCGCTCTACCGCGGTACGGGATTTACGGGCGACCAGCACCACTTCACTGACCAGGATGCCGGCGTTGGCGATTAGCGAACGGCCCGGTTCCAGGATGATTTCCGGCAGTTCGTCACCGAAGTCTTCCTTGAGGAAACGGATGATTTCTTCAGCGTAGGTTTCCAGGCTGTTGGTGCGGGTGATGTAGTTGGCCGGGAAGCCGCCGCCCATGTTGATCAGCTTCAGGTGAATGCCGTCTTCTTCTTTCAGACGTTCGAAGATCACTTTGACCTTGGCGATCGCCGCGTCCCAGACGCTGATGTCGCGCTGTTGCGAGCCGACGTGGAACGAGATGCCGTACGGCACCAGGCCCAGGTCGCGAGCGAGGATCAGCAGGTCCATGGCCATGTCGGTCTGGCAGCCGAATTTGCGCGACAGAGGCCAGTCAGCGGTGGTCGAGCCTTCGGTGAGGATGCGCACGTAGACTTTCGAACCCGGTGCAGCCTTGGCGATGTTGCGCAGGTCGGCTTCGGAGTCGGTGGCATACAGACGCACGCCCTTCTCGTAGAAGTAGCGAATGTCTTTGGATTTCTTGATGGTGTTGCCGTAGCTGATGCGATCCGGGCCGACGCCCTGGTTCATCACTTTATCGAGCTCGTAGATCGAGGCAATGTCGAAGTTCGAGCCTTTCTCTTTGAGCAGGTCGATGATTTCGACGGCCGGGTTGGCCTTGACCGCGTAGTAGACCTTGGCGAATTCGAAACCGGCGCGCAGGTCGTCATAGGCCTGGCTGATCATCGCGGTGTCGATCACCACGAACGGGGTTTCTTGTTTGTCGGCGAAGGCCTTCATTTTGTTGAAGGTATCGCGCGCGAAATAGTCTTCGACGTTGATCGACATGCTGGGAACTCCTACTGGCAAACTGAAATTAACAATGGGTGCAAATGAACGTCCTCCGTATCCCCACTTTGGTTCGCCTACTTCCCAAGGCATGTCGCCGAAAGCAAAAAGGCCATGGGAAGCGGTGCTTTCCCTTGGCCTTGCTGTCTCGTCGTCAGTACTTGAGCCGGATGGATCGTTTCCAGCATGGACGTTCGGCGCGAACTTTAGGGCGTGAGGGGCTTGAGATCAACAAAAAATGTCGCGTTTTTACACGCATCCGTCGTGCGGTCCCGGACAACTACTGATGTAACCGACCTGCATGACAGTGTGATGTTCCCCTGGCAGGGAGATTTGAGGTGTATCAGGCGGGATTTGTATTGCCCCAATCGCGAGCAAGCTCGCTCCCACAGGGGATTTGTGTCGATGCACAGATCCAATGTGGGAGCGAGCCTGCTCGCGAAGGCGTCAGATCAGGCGACAGCAGTCTCGGCAGGCGAAACAATGCTGGTCTTGCCCCCACGGGACTTGCCGGAGCTCAAATACTCGGCAATCGATTCCTGGGTCACTTCCCCAAGGAACACCCGCTCGGCATCCATCACCGGCAACCACGAACGGTTGAACTCGTACATGCGCGACAGCAGGATGCGCAAATGCTCGTCGAACGCCGCCGTGGCATTGAACTCACGCAGATACTGCGCGCAAGTCCCGGTCTGACGGTGCAGGTCGCGACGTCGTACATAACCGAGCGCCTTGTTCTCACCATCCGTGACCACCACATAACGACGGTCCAGTTCGTCCATCAACTCCAGGGCCTCGGCCACTGGCGTTTCCGGGCTCACCGACGGCGCGTTGTCCGCTGCATCTTCGGCTTTGACCAACAACAGACGCTTGAGGGTGCTGTCCTGGCCGACGAAGTTGCTGACAAAGTCGTCCGCCGGGTGCGCCAGCAGCGTATCCGGGTGATCGATCTGCAACAGCTTGCCTGCACGGAAAATCGCGATCTTGTCGCCCAGCTTGATGGCTTCGTCGATGTCGTGGCTGACCATGATCACGGTCTTGTTCAGCGCGCGTTGCATTTCGAAGAACTCGTTCTGGATCATCTCGCGGTTGATCGGGTCGACCGCACCGAACGGCTCATCCATCAGCAACAACGGCGCATCCGCCGCCAACGCACGAATCACCCCGATTCGTTGCTGCTGGCCACCGGACAATTCACGTGGGTAGCGAGTCAGATACTGCTTGGGCTCAAGCTTGATCATGCTCATCAACTCGCGGGCACGGTCGTGGCATTTCTGTTTGTCCCAGCCCAGCAGGCGCGGAACGATGGTGATGTTTTCCTCGATGGTCATGTTCGGGAACAGACCGATCTGCTGGATCACATAACCGATGTTGCGGCGCAGGGTCACTTCGTCGAGATCGGTGGTGTCTTCGCCGTTGATCAGGATTTTGCCCGAGGTCGGCTTGATCAGGCGATTGATCATCTTCAGCGTGGTGCTTTTGCCGCAGCCCGATGGCCCGAGGAACACACAGATCTCGCCTTCATTGACGGTCAGGCTTACCGAGTCCACGGCTTTCACATCTTTGCCGTTGCTTTGGAAGGTCTTGCTGAGGTTTTGAAGTTCGATCATTTGAGGAGTCCTTTTGGAGTCAGCGTGCGTTGCAGCCATTGCAGAAGCAGGTCGGCGAAGATGGCCAGAAGACTGACCAGCACGGCGCCGACGATCAGCATCGACATGTCGCTGCGGCTGATGGAAGCGAGGATGAGTACACCGAGGCCACCGGCGCCGATGGTCGCGGCGATGGTCATGACACCAATGTTCATGACCACGGCGGTGCGCACACCGGCGAGGATCACCGGCACCGCAATCGGCAGCTCGACCATGCGCAGGCGCTGGCCGAAGGTCATGCCGATGCCGCGGGCGGCTTCGCGAATGCCGGGATCGACGCCGGTCAGGGCGAGGTAGGTGTTACGCATGATCGGCAGCAGCGAGTAGAGAAACACCGCCGTGATCGCCGGCATCGGGCCCAGGCCCTGGCCGAATTTGGAGTAGAACGGCAGCAGCAGGCCGAACAGGGCAATCGACGGCACCGTCAGCAGCACCGTGGCGCTGGCCTGCAACGGGCCGGCGAGTGTCGGGAAACGTGTCATCAGGATGCCCAGCGGCACGCCGACCAGAATCGCCAGGGTCACGGCGATACCGACCAGGGTGATGTGCTGCCAAGTCAGGTGCAGCACCAGCGGCCAGTCGAGATGGGAAAAGGCGTTCAGAAATTCCATGTCTTTTCCTCCTTATTTGATGGGGTGCTGGCGCAGGAAATCGGCGGCAACGGATGAAGGGCTTTCGTGGTCGACATCGACCCGTGCGTTGAGCTGGCGCATGGTGGCGTCGTCGAACAGTTCAGCCAGCGGCTTCATTTCTTCCGCCAGTTTTGGATGGGCGTCGAGGTAGACCTGGCGCACCACGGGCGCGGCGGTGTAGTCCGGGAAGTAATGCTTGTCGTCTTCCAGCAGTTTCAGCTTGAAGGCGTTCAAACGACCGTCGGTGGTGTAGACCAGACCGGCGAACACCTGGCCATTGCGCAGGGCGGTGTAAACCAGCCCGGCATCCATCTGGCGGATGTTCTTGCGGGTCAGGTTCATGCCGTAAAGATCGACCATGCCGTCCAGACCGTCGGAACGGTTGGCAAACTCGGTGTCGAGGGCGACCAGGTGATTGGTCTTTGCCTCGGCCTGCATCACCGTGTTCAGCTCGCTGATGGTGTTGATCTGCGGATAAGCCTTTGCGGTTTTTTCCGGCAGCGCCAGGGCGTAGGTGTTGCTGAACTTCGACGGGGTGAGCCAGATGAGGCCTTTTTGCGCGTCGAGTTCTTTCACCTTGGCGTAGGACTGAGCGCTGTCGAGCTTGTCAGTGATGTGGTTGTAAGCCACCAGCGACACGCCGGTGTATTCCCACATCAAATCCAGCTGACCACTTTCGTGGGCGCTGCGGGCCAGGTTACTGCCCAGACCGCCGGTCACCTGAGTGTCGTATCCCTTGGTGCGCAGGTATTGGGAGGTGATTTCCGCCAGCAGGGTTTGTTCGGTGAACACCCGGGCGCCGATGCGGATCACCGGTTTTTCAGTGGCTTGGGCAAATCCTGCGAACAGCAGGGCGCAGCCTAAAAACAAGCATACTTTTTTCATGTTAATTCCTTTGCCGAGGCTTAAGACGGGCGCAGGCCGCGTTCGAGCCAGAGGCGGCTGGCGAGTGTCACCAGGCCGTCGAGCAGCAAGGCCAACAGGGCGGTGCAAGCCGCGCCGAGCAGCAGTTGCGGCTGATTGTTCAGGGCGATACCAGGGAAAATCAGGCTGCCCAGACTGTTGGCGCCAATCAGGAACGCCAGCGGTGCTGTACCGACGTTGATCGCCAGCGCCACGCGCACGCCACCGATGATGATCGGCACGGCATTCGGCAGTTCGACCCGCCACAGCACCTGAGTCGGTGTCATGCCGATGCCGACGGCCGCTTCCTTGAGCGAACCCTGAACGTTTTTCAGGCCTTCATAGGTGTTGCGCACGATCGGCAACAGCGAGGCGAGGAACAGGGCGAAAATCGCGGGGCCGCTGCCAATGCCGAGGATCCCCAGGGCGATGGCCAGTACGGCAAGAGGCGGCACGGTGTTGCCGATGTTGAAGATCTGCATGAAGCGCTCAGCGCGGCCCACCATGGTCGGGCGGCTGAGAAAGATACCGGCGGGTATGCCCACAACAAGGGCGGCCAGCATGGAAGCGAGGACGAGAATCAAATGGGCTTGCAGGTAAAACAACAAATCGTCGCGGTAATGTTCGATCGTGTTGATGCCAATCCAGTGGACCAGCAGGGCCAGGAGAGCGACGACAACCGCACCTCCTATCAGCCCCTTGCCATAGCGAATAGCCACAGGCGGACTCCTTTTTTTTGTCGGCGAACGCAGTCCCGTGTGGCATGCCATTCCTGGCTGCCGGGATTATCAACGTTCGCGAGAAGCAGCTCTTCATGCTGGTAAAACCGCATGAGATCGAGCCATAAGCGCAGCCTCGTCAGGCCAACTTGCTGATTTTTCAGCCCCTGGTACGAGTGCAGTAACAGGGGAGTGGACGTCTGCACCTTTTAAAAGGTTCCATATTTAGCAGCATTTAGCTACCACGCCTCCCGTAGCAGCTGTCGAGCAGCGCGAGGCTGCGTTCGGCGGCGAAGCCGTCGTAAAACCTGACGCTGCGGTGTATCAGGCAGACCGGTGTGTGAACTCTACGACGGCTTCGCCGCCGAACGCAGCCTCGCGCTGCTCGACAGCTGCTACGGGCGAACGGTGGTCCGAAGGCAACGTTTTGGGCTATACTCGCCGCCCTTTTTTGAATCACCTGCCAGGCGATTTCCCATGACCAAACAGGCCGCCGAAGTCGCGAAACGCCGCACTTTCGCTATTATTTCCCACCCCGATGCCGGTAAAACCACCATCACCGAGAAGCTCTTGCTGATGGGCAAGGCGATTGCGATTGCTGGCACGGTGAAATCTCGCAAGTCTGACCGCCATGCCACCTCCGACTGGATGGAAATGGAAAAACAACGGGGTATTTCCATTACCACGTCGGTCATGCAGTTCCCGTATCGCGATCACATGATCAACCTGCTCGACACCCCGGGCCACGAAGACTTCTCCGAAGATACCTACCGCACCCTGACGGCGGTTGACTCGGCATTGATGGTTCTCGACGGCGGTAAGGGTGTAGAGCCACGGACCATCGCGCTGATGGACGTCTGCCGTCTGCGTGACACGCCGATCGTCAGCTTCATCAACAAACTCGACCGTGACATCCGCGACCCGATCGAACTGCTCGACGAAATCGAAGCGGTCCTGAAGATCAAGGCTGCACCGATCACCTGGCCGATCGGTTGCTACCGCGACTTCAAGGGCGTTTATCACCTCGCCGACGACTACATCATCGTGTACACCGCTGGCCACGGCCACGAGCGCACCGATGTGAAAATCATCGAGAAACTCGACTCCGATGAAGCCCGCGCCCACTTGGGCGACGAGTACGATCGCTTCGTCGATCAGCTGGAGCTGGTGCAGGGCGCCTGTCACGAATTCAATCAACAGGAATTCCTCGACGGCCAACTGACCCCGGTGTTCTTCGGTACTGCACTGGGCAACTTCGGTGTCGATCACGTGCTCGACGCCGTGGTCAACTGGGCGCCGAAACCGCTGGCCCGTGTCGCCAACGAGCGCACCGTGGAACCGGTTGAAGAGAAATTCGCCGGCTTCGTGTTCAAGATCCAGGCGAACATGGACCCGAAACACCGCGACCGTATCGCCTTCATGCGTATCTGCTCCGGCAAGTACGAAAAAGGCATGAAGATGCGCCACGTGCGTACCGGCAAGGACGTGCGGATCGGCGATGCGCTGACCTTCTTCTCCTCCGAGCGTGAGCAACTGGAAGAAGCGTTTGCCGGCGACATCATCGGTTTGCACAACCACGGCACCATCCAGATCGGCGACACCTTCACCGAAGGCGAAGTCCTGGGCTTTACCGGTATCCCGCACTTCGCCCCGGAACTGTTCCGTCGCGTACGTCTGCGTGATCCGCTGAAATCCAAGCAACTGCGTCAGGGTCTGCAGCAATTGGCAGAAGAGGGCGCCACTCAGGTGTTTTTCCCGACGCGCAGCAACGACATCATCCTCGGCGCCGTCGGTGTGCTGCAGTTCGATGTGGTCGCCAGCCGTTTGAAAGAGGAATACAAGGTCGAGTGCTCCTACGAGCCGATCACCGTCTATTCCGCGCGCTGGATCGATAGCAGCGATAAGAAGAAGCTCGAAGAGTTCCAGATCAAGGCTGTGGAAAACCTCGCGATTGACGGCGGCGGTCACCTGACCTACCTGGCCCCGACGCGGGTGAACCTGGCGCTGATGGAAGAGCGCTGGCCGGACGTGAAATTCCGTGCGACGCGTGAGCATCATTAAGCGTTGAGTTGTAAAAATCAAAATCCCCGTTGCGTGAGCCTCGGGGATTTTTTTATTGCCTGTGAAATCGCCACCCCTCACCCTAGCCCTCTCCCAAAGGGAGAGGGGACTGACCGAGGTGTTCTTGGCGCTACATCGACCTGAGAGTCCGAGCTGAACTCAGGATTTTGGAAAACATGGAGATCTGCTCCCTTTCCCCCTCTCCCC
>NZ_LACH01000028.1 GCF_000968015.1 Pseudomonas fluorescens | reverse complement strand
AGGCCGTCCCCTATGCCGATGGGGCAGAATCAAAAGATCGCCGATGTCTTGCCCTGTCGGTGATCGGCAAAGAACGCCTTGCCCTTGCCGATCCGATCGGAAGCTTTAGGCAGGTTGGCCGTCTGGGTGTCTTGCCCATCGACATACCAGTAGCAATGACTCACCGCCCGAGTGATGCCGACATAAGCCAGTCGCAGGATCTCGTCTTTTTGTGCGCTGTCATACGCTTCGCTGTCGCCTGACTTACCCAGACCTGCCATGCGGTAGACCTGGTTCTTGTACGGTGAACTGGTCAAGTGCTGACAATCACCCAGCAGGAACACCGCGTCAGCCTGAAGTCCCTTGGCGCTGTGATACGTCAATTGCTTGAGCCGTCGCGCTTCGTACGGCAATCTAGAATCCACATTAACTACAGACTGAATATGCTCTTCTATCAATGACTTATCGCTGCTTTTTCGATAAAGCATCAAGATTGAATCGCCCTTCCTGTAGTGCTCCATCAGGCGCGTGGCCATGCCTTGATCGTCGCGATCGAGAACGTTAACCGGCAGCAATGCCTTCGGCTCGCCACTGGCCTTGGCTTTCTTGCCTGCGATCGCCGGTGCCGCACGAACGATGTGTTCGGCGGCATCGATGATGTGCTGATGGCTGCGATAGTTGTCGCTCAGCATGACCTTGGTCGTGCTCGGCGAAGGGAATTCCTTGTTGAATTCCATGAAGTAGGTCGGCGAACTGCCCCGCCAGCCATAGATGGACTGCCAGTCATCGCCGACACAGAGCAGCGACGAACGTTGTGCGCCGCGCCCCACGTGCATAGCCGGGCCCCGACTGCGGATTTCCGTCAGACTCGCGCGGATCCAGGAAACGATCTGCGGTGATACGTCCTGAAATTCGTCGATCATCAAGTGCGACATCGGCCTGAGCAGCTCATCGCTCAGCAGTTTCAGGTTTTCCGGCGAATGTTCGCTGAACAAGGCGAACATCCGGTTGTAGGTCATCACCGGTGGTTTCTGATCGAGCAGATGATCTTCCAGCGCTCGCCAGTACAGGCTCAAGGCCTCGAAGAAAAACCGATCGGGGTCGTCCTTGGCAAAACTCATCTGGCCCACGGCATTGGGTACATCCAGGCCAAGGTTCTCGATAAATCCGGCGGCAGCGACAAAACAGTCCAGTAACGGCGCAGAGCTGAGCTCGCCCTTGACCTTGTAATCGAAGCCCGGCCCGGCACTGGCGTCGCCTCCCAGAGAGGCCAATACACGCTTTGATGACTCGTAACTATCCAGCCATATCAATGGCTTGCGACAGAAAGCTTGAAACAGGGTGCGTTTGACCGCCCATTCCGCGCGCACGCTCAATTTGGCATTGGGGCGGCTGACCTGCGGGTTTTCCCGGGGATCGAACCCCAGCACCACCCAAGCGTCGAGGCTCGGAATATAGCCATGGCAATGAAACGTTGAGCCATTGATATCGAACGTCTGGCGATTCGGCTCGATGCCTTTGATCGGCCAGGCCCCCGCACGAAACCACAAATCTTCGATAGCGTCGCAGAGCTCTTCATCACGCTTGGCAGCCAGTTCGGTCACGGCCATGCGCTTCTGCACGTCCGGATGATCGCGTTCCAGCTCCTTGAGTTGCAGCGCGTGACGAGACAATGGCTTGATCAACTCGCGGAAACGCTCATCACGGGTGTGCAGCTTGTGATAGCAGGCGTTGAGTTGTTGGCGTTGGGCGTCGTTGATGCGCAGGTCGAAAGGGTTGCTGTCGACCTCCTCATCGCCGTTTTGCGGGCGGTGACTGAGGTTTTCGAAGGCTTGCAGCCGCTCGAAGCCCGGCAGGCTGCGAATCATCGGCAGGATTCGCGAATGGAAGGTGCGCACTAGATCACGCGCTTCTTTGAAACTGAGCGACCGGCCCCAGAGTGCGAACAGCTCGATCAGTTTGTTGATGAAGTCTTTGCGCGACTCACGGGTAAAGGTCACCACCGTCATCGAACTCAGCTCGAACCCCAGATAATGGGTCAGCAGCAAAATTCGCAACACCAACGTGGTCGACTTGCCCGCACCCGCGCCGGCAATCACCGAGGTCGAGGGCGTGTCGCTGAAGATCATTTTCAACTGCGCGGGGCTGGGCTGGGCGTGCGGTGGCAGCAGTCGAGCGACATCCGTTTTCATGCGCTTCTTCAACTCAGCGCTCAACGGCAGACGCCAATCGTCGAACAGATTCTCGTCAACGTTGGGCGGCCGGTGTTCGGTCGAGCGCGAGTCGCGGATCAACAATACCTGCCGGCCTTCCTCCAAACCTTCAAGTTTGCCTTCCTTATAGCCGTAATCCACCCCGGCACTGTGCCCACTGCGAAAGCCGTCGGCCTGGCCGTGCAGCCAGGATGCCCGGTGTTGTGCGCGCAGACGCGTCAGGCCGTGACCAAAGAACCGGGCGGCCAGACGCTTGAGCAGCGGCATCTCGGCCAGGGGACGAAGTTCAGGAGGAAGATCGGGGGTGTGTTGCGGCACGCGGGCTGACTCCAGGGTGTGAGGCTGTTGAGGGCTATGGTGTCTGCATTTGCCGTTCAGTTCTAGTGAAATGCTTACAGGTCATTGGCTTATGCGATGAAGTGAAGGTTGTATGAGAATCTTTTGAGGTCATTTGATATCAAATTATTCGATTGTATTGAGGCATTTTTTACGCTTTTTATCGATCTATGCCTGATAGATGATGCTCGCCATCAACCACCGGTTCGCGTTTCGTGGCTCAGGCGCTCTGCCCCATGACGAACCTTTTCAGGAGACGAACATGCTTGAGCTCAGACCCTTCAAATCCCTGGGCGGTGCCCACCATGGCTGGTTGGATGCTCATCACCACTTTTCGTTCGCCGAATACCATGACCCAAAACGCATGAACTGGGGCAACCTGCGGGTGTGGAATGACGACGTGATTGCCTCTGGCACCGGGTTCCCGAAACACCCGCACCGGGACATGGAAATCATCACTTACGTCCGTGAAGGCGCAATCACTCACGAAGACAACCTGGGCAACAAGGGTCGTACCGAAGCGGGTGACGTTCAGGTCATGAGCGCCGGCACCGGGATCGCCCACAGTGAATACAACCTGGAAGCGACCGAGACCAAGATCTTCCAGATCTGGATCATCCCGAACGAAACCGGTCTGGCACCGTCCTGGGGCGCCAAGCCTTTTCCAAAAGGCCAGCGCGAAGGTTTCGTGACACTGGCAAGCGGCAAGGCCGGCGACGATCAAAGCCTGCGTATTCGAGCCGATGCACGATTGGTGGCCGCGAACCTGAAGGCCGGTGAATCCGCCGAGTATCGCCTGGACAATGGCCGTCGCGCCTATCTGGTGCCGGCCACCGGCATCATTGAAGTCAATGGCTTGCGTGCACAAGCTCGAGACGGTATCGCGGTTGCCAATGAGCAGGTGTTGCGGGTGACCGCCATCGAAGACAGTGAAATCGTTTTAGTCGACCTGGCCTGATGCTGGACACGCCGGACAAAAAAAGGGCGACCGTTAATGGTCGCCCTTTTCATAACTGTTGTTGACTGTGCTGACGTCATCGCGAGCAAGCTCGCTCCCACAGGGTTTGCGTAAGCCTGCTAGCGATAGGGCCCTGCATCACTTCGCCGAAATAGCGCCATCCACCAAAGTCTGAGCTTCTGCCACCAATTGCTTGAGGTGCTCGTCACTGACGAAGCTTTCAGCGTAGATCTTGTAGATGTCTTCGGTGCCCGACGGACGCGCCGCGAACCAGCCGTTCTCGGTCATGACTTTCAGACCACCGATCGCTTGGTCGTTACCTGGTGCGTGACTGAGAATGCTCTGGATCGCTTCGCCCGCCAGTTGGGTCGAGGTGACCTGATCCGGCGACAACTTGCTCAGCAGTGCCTTCTGCTCAGGATTGGCCTTGGCATCGACGCGCACCGAGAACGGTTCGCCCAGCTCATCGGTCAAGGCACGATAGGCCTGGCTTGGGTCGCGGCCGGTGCGGGCGGTCATTTCCGCGGCCAGCAGTGCCGGGATCAAGCCGTCCTTGTCGGTGCACCAGACGCTGCCATCTTTGCGCAGGAACGAAGCACCGGCACTTTCTTCGCCGCCAAAGCCCAGAGAGCCGTCGAACAGGCCGTCAGCAAACCACTTGAAGCCGACCGGCACTTCGTACAGGCGACGCCCCAGACGTTTGGCAACGCGATCGATCAAGCCGCTGCTGACCACGGTTTTACCCACGGCCGCATCGGCGCGCCATTGCGGGCGGTTCTGGAACAGGTAGTCGATCGTTACGGCGAGGTAGTTGTTCGGCGCGAGCAAACCACCGGACGGGGTCACGATGCCATGACGGTCGTGGTCCGGGTCGCACGCGAATGCTACGTCGAAACGCTCTTTCAGACCGATAAGGCCCTGCATGGCGTGAGTGGACGATGGGTCCATGCGGATCTGACCATCCCAGTCGACCGTCATGAAGCGGAAGGTCGGATCGACCTGTTTGTTGACCACTTCCAGATCCAGACGGTAATGCTCGGCAATCGCCGACCAGTAGCGCACCCCGGCTCCGCCCAGCGGATCGACACCCAGACGCAGCTTGGCATCACGGATGGCGTCGAAGTCGATCACGTTGATCAGGTCGGCGACGTAGGTATTGAGGTAATCGTGTCGATGGGTCGTGCTGGCCTTCAGCGCCTGCTCGTAGCTGATGCGTTTGACGCCGGCGAGCTTGTTGCTCAGCAATTCGTTGGCCTTGGCTTCGATCCACTTGGTGATGTGGGTATCGGCCGGGCCACCGTTGGTAGGGTTGTATTTGTAGCCACCGCTTTGCGGCGGATTGTGGGACGGCGTGATGACGATGCCGTCCGCCAGGCCCGACGTGCGTCCGCGGTTGTAGCAAAGAATGGCGTGGGAAATGGCCGGTGTCGGGGTGTATTCGTCACCTTCGGCGATCATTACCGTCACGCCGTTGGCGGCCAGCACTTCAAGGGCACTGGCGCCGGCCGGGGTGGACAGCGCGTGGGTGTCGATGCCGACGAACAGAGGACCGTCGATGCCCTGGGCTTCGCGGTACAGGCAGATCGCCTGGCTGATCGCCAGGACGTGCCATTCGTTGAAACTCAAGTCGAACGAGCTGCCTCGGTGCCCGGACGTACCAAAAGCTACGCGTTGGGTCGAGATGGCGGCATCGGGCTGGCCGGTGTAATAGGCCGTTACCAGTCGCGGGATGTCGACCAACAGTTCTACCGGTGCCGGTTTGCCCGCAAAAGGACTGAGTGTCATGCAAAACCTCTGAAGTCGAGTGGTTCAGGAATAGGAACGCAGTTTACTGGCAGTTTGACCGCAACGCGATGGGATCGATCCACGAGTGTCACGCAGGGTGTGTGGCCCCGTTCAATCGATCGACTCCAGACGCAAGGCGTCCCCTAACCAGCCCATTGCCGCGGCAAGGTCGTGATCACCGCCGAAGGTGTGACTCAGGCGCAAGTGTTGCGCATGCAAGCCCTGGAGACTGAACAGCTCTCCCGGTGCGATCACCACCTGGTGCTTGAGCAGGCGCTGGAAAACCCGACGTACATCGACCTGGCGCAGCGAACGAACCCAGATCGTTGCACCGCCCTGGGGTTCGACAACGTGCAAGGCATCGCCCAGACGCTCCTGCAACAGTTGCGTCATCTGCACCTTGCGGTCCTTGAGCATCCGCCGTAATACCTGAAGGTGCTGATCGACACGTCCGTTGCCGTACAAACGAGCGATGGCTTTCTGGCGAATCGGAGACAAGCGGAACGAACGCAGCAGAAAGTACCGTTGCAGTTCAGCACTGAAATGCCGTGACAGCAGATAGCCGTATGGCGCCTCCGGCCCGATGATTTTCTCGAAGGTGGAAAACACGATCAGCCGATCAGGGTCCAGCAAGTCGCGAAACCGCTGGCCGTCCGGTTCGAATCCGAGTTCGCCGTAGCAGTCGTTTTCCAACACCCAGCTGCCATGCCGCGCCAGCAACTGCGCGACGACTTGTCGGTTGTCGTCGGGTGCCAGGCTGCCTCGCGGCATGTTCAGCCCGGATGAAACCATCACCAGCCGCACCGGCTCGGTCTCCAGCAACTCCTTGAGCCATTCGACGTCCAGGCCACCGCTGGATTGCACTGCCAGCTCGATCACTCGTACCTGCGCCGCCTGGAGCAACCGCAGAATCGCCCAGTCGCACGGCGATTCGACCAACACCGTGGCGTCCTTGAGATTCAACACCGCGATCAGTATTTCCAGCACGCCACGCAGGTCGGCGCCAATATAGACATCGTCGGCATGCCAGCAGCGTAGCGGCGAGGTGGTGTAGCGCGCTGCCAGGGCAATACGCAACTCCAGCTCGCCGCAAGGTTGCGATGTCGGTTGTGGCTGACGCGGATACTGGCGCAGCAGTTCTCGCTCCAGCAGTAACAACGGACTGTCGAGGGGCTGCAACAACGCCGGTTCATCGGCGCTCAAGACCAGCATTCCGGGACGTCTGGCATGGACATAAACGGTTTCGAGCAGGTCGTTGCCACTGCTGAGCGTGCTGATGGAGGACACCGGTAACGCGTAATAGCCGGACTTGGCCACCGAATAAACGCGCCCCTCCTTCTCAAGAAGCGAATAAGCGTACTGAATGGTCGAGATCGACACGCTCAAACGCTCCGCCAACTGTCGCAACGAAGGCAGACGGACTCGCGTGTCACTGACCGGTTCGTTGATCAGGTTAGTCAGATATCGGTACACCGCCTGATACGCGAAATCAGTTTCTCGTGGCCCTTTCATGGGCGAGGGCCGAATGCCATGTGAGCGTCATCACGCATCGTCAAGAAGTCCGTCAAACCAGACACTTTCAGCGCCCCGCTGACCATTCGTCCGCCACCGCCGTGTCGTCGTCATAGTCGGCTGTTTCGGCTTGCAAACCCGCGCCGCCGAGTTCCGGGGCGCCTGCCCTACCCTCATCCGCAGACACCGGGCCCATGCGGTAAAGCGTGCCGATCAAGCTGACAGGCAATCCGCTGACGTCGGTCATCCATTGCAGAACCTGCTCCGGCACCGGATTGCCCTGCATTGCCCGGTGCAAATCAGGCATTGCCACGAGCATGCCGGGGTGACACTGGCGCAGAAAACGCTCAAGCGCCGCGCCATTCTCGACGAAAGGTGAAAAGAGTAGGCACACCAGTTGAGCCTCGCTCAAGCCAAGGCTTTTTTGAGCCTCGGCCGCTGCCAGCACGCGCTGCTCGGCCAACGTAGCCGGATTGCCGAACGCCTCTACCGCTTGTTCGCACAACCGTTCCGCCAGTTGTTTGCGCCGCATCATCACCAATGCCCGTTGCAGGTATTCGGCGATACCCGCCTCGTACCCGCGGCCGTGCACGAAGCACGACTGCAAACCCCGCATGTGTGCAGAGATAGAAAGGCTGACGTATTCATTGTCGCTAAGTTGAGCCGCCAGTTCGTCAGGTTGAAAACCGAGAAACTCCGTGAGCAGCGACCAACGCTCCTCCAGGTTGCTGACCAGCATGTCGTGAATGTCGATGTACGTAGCGCGACGACAAGCCTCAAACCGTTCCGCCGGACGCCACGCAACGTGGTCATGCTCAGTATAAAAAGCGCGGTAGCAGTCGCTGCCCAGCCCATCGAGCAGCGCGAAAAGCTCCTCATAGCCGGTTTCGTGGTGATTCGAGGTCTTGAGTCCGGCCTTGGCGGCAGCACGTTTCAACCCGACGAGAAACTGCTTCTGCTGACGAGGTGAGTCGCTGCTGATCAATGCATCGACACCGCTGTCCCAACGCGCTATTTGCCCATAGAACTCGCCGGTGGCCAGATACCCGTCGTCCCACAGATCAAGCGGCCCGCTCCAGGCGCGACGATGGCCAACCATCAAAAGATTGAGCCGGTTCGACTCACGGCCGCCCTCGGAAATCGGCGCCAGGTGGCTGAACGGCAGGACTTCCCGGTTATCAACCATCAACACTTCGACCCGAGGATCGTCGTAGAGGAACAAGGCGCTGTAGCTGCGATGGATGTTTTCCAGGGCCGTCGGGCTTGCGCCGTTCAAGCGCAAGGATGCCACTCGCAACTGGAATGTCGCAGGTGCCCGACCGGCGATACTCAGCTGGGCAGCGCGCAGCAGCGCCAAGGTGTAACAACTGTCGCTGGACCCGGACTGAATCGCCAGGACCTTGTAATCGCCAATACGCTCCATGCCCCCGGCGGCCACCACCAGTCGCTGAATCATCAGCTGCAATGCCGTGCGTTCGGCGCGCGAGAAGAAACTCAGCAATCGCTGCAGCACTTGTTGATAGACATAGTTCATCGCTTGGTCATGGATATTGGTCATCTTTATTTGCCTGATGTTTGTAAGTTCGATATCGCACCAACAACGCCACGCATTGCGCGTGGGTTGCTTGCCACGATTGAAGTACTGAACGCTATTGCCAAATGCTAGCACTTAAGCTTTTAGTAATTATTTGAAATAACTGGAAGCCTCCCCTGCTCCCGCCAGAGGCAGGTGGCCGCAAACCCTTGTAGAAACGGCCTCTTGCGGATGCGAGCGACATCCTAGGAAATGTCCGACAGCGTCCCACAGACAATTAGCACAAGAAATAGAGAAAGAAGTCACCCATGTTTTTTTGGCAACTGCGCAGCGACGAACTATTGGTCGGATATGTATTAACAGTGTGTATTGAAAAGTATCAAGCCGATACCCAGCCATGACTCATTCCTTGAGATGAAAGTAATCATTCAATTATCAAGGCTTATATGATGATTAGAAGATACAGATTGAGAGCAAAAACCAGTTCAGTTGCTGAACTGACCCTTTGACGGGGCAATGGGACGTCTCGTTTTGGCAGGTGCTGAAAACAGAAGAGTCCGTGAGGGCACGGACTCTTGCATAGGGAGCTTACATGAAGGGCTTATGCAGGTTCGACCTGGAGGGCGACCCGCTCGCGGCATGGGCATTCGTCCATGTAGCGGTGTGCTTCGACAAACTCGGAAAACGGGAAGACCCGAGTCTTGAGCGGCAACAGCACGCGGTCCGCCGTCATCTGGTTGATGTCACGCAAGGCGCGTTGCAGTGCGACCTGGTCCTGGATGATGCCCAGTTCCGGCTTGCCGGTGAAGTTGCCGATGCAGTGCACAAAGAACTGGATGTTCTTCTGGAACGCTGCGCAGGCCGGGAATGGCGTCTGGTTGCCACCTTGCAGGCCATACAGCACCAGGCTGCCGCGAGGTGCGAGCACATCGCCAAGCAACGACATCTGTGGACCGCCGAGACCGTCGAACACGACGTCTACGCCGCGATTGTCAGTGATCTTGTTGATCCGCATCAGCAGATCTTCTTCCTCGGTGACGATGACTTTCTCGGCACCCAGCGACAGCAGGTATTCACGTTCGTCAGCTGTCTTGGTGGCGGCGATCACCCGTACACCCAAGGCCTTGCCCAGCTGTACAAAGGACGGACCTGCACAGTGACTGGCGTCGGTGACCAAGGCGAACTGCCCAGGCTTGACCCGTGCCAGGTCGGCATAAGCGAAGTAAGCAATCAACAACGGCGTGTAATGCACCGCCGCTTCGATCGGGCTGAGCACGTCCGGGTAACGGGTGAGTGCCGAGCGCGGCAGAACGATCTGTTCGCCGTAGACCGGATAATCGTTGGGGCTTTCAGCCGGGAAGCTGGCGACCTTGTCGCCGACTGACAGATCATCGACGCCTTCGCCGACCGCCGTCACGACGCCGGACATTTCATGGCCAAGGCCTGAAGGCAGACGAGCGTGGGACGAGGCCAGGTTCTGGCGCCAGAGAATGTCGTACCAGCTGATGCCAATTGCCTCGACACGCACCTGCACTTCGCCCGGCGCAGGGAGAGCGGCCGCATGCTCTTCGCATTTGAGCACCTCGGCTGGACCAAACTTGTGAAAACGGATCGTGCGGGACATCGCAAACCTCGTCAAAGAAACCTCTAATGCCCTGAACTCTATCTGGGCTTTCTACCCAAGACTATCAGTGGCTATTAATAGTCGACATGCCTGTCATTGATTCCGCAGCGCCGGCGACATCGTCAAATGCCGTGAAAACCGAAGCAGCCTTTTCAGGAAAACTGAATTACTCGGTGCAGAGTAGCAGCCTTTCCCCTTAATATTCATGCCGGCCATTGTTCTCATATGGCCGCTCTCGTCAAGCTTGATGACTCTGCCAGGACTCCAGATGAATCGTAATGACCTGCGTCGTGTCGACCTGAACCTGTTGATCGTTTTCGAAACATTGATGCACGAACGCAGTGTGACCCGCGCTGCGGAGAAATTGTTCCTCGGCCAGCCGGCCATCAGTGCGGCACTCTCGCGCCTGCGCGGGCTGTTCGATGATCCGTTGTTCGTGCGTACCGGTCGCAGCATGGAACCGTCCGCCCGGGCGGTGGAAATCTTCGCCCTGCTCTCTCCGGCACTGGATTCTATTTCCACCGCGGTCAGCCGTGCGGCGGAGTTCGACCCGGCCACCAGTACCGCGGTGTTTCGCATCGGCCTGTCGGACGATGTCGAGTTCGCGTTGCTGCCGATGCTGCTCAAGCGCCTGCGCGCCGAATCTCCGGGGATCGTGCTGGTGGTGCGTCGGGCCAACTACATCCTGATGCCGAGCCTGCTGGCCTCGGGCGAAATTTCCATCGGCGTCAGCTACACCGCCGACCTGCCGGCCAACGCCAAGCGCAAAGTACTGCGCCGCAGCATGCCGAAGCTGTTGCGGGCCGACACGGTGCCGGGGCCGTTGAGCCTGGATGATTTCTGCGCACGGCCTCATGCGCTGGTGTCGTTCGCCGGCGACCTGAGCGGCTTTATAGATGAAGAGCTGGAAAAGCTCGGACGCAAACGACATGTGGTGCTCGCGGTGCCGCAGTTCAACGGACTCAGCACGCTTATCAGCGGGACTGATATCGTCGCGACCGTGCCGGATTACACCGCTGAAGCGTTGACGGCGGCCGGCGGTGTGCGGGCTGAAGACCCGCCGTTGCCGGTGCGCAGTTTTGAATTGCACATGGCCTGGCGCGGGTCGCAGGATAATGATCCGGGCGAGCGTTGGTTAAGGTCGCGGATTCAGATGTTCTTTGGGGATCCCGATAGCCTGGCATAAAGAGCTATCCGAATGGCCTCGCGAGCCCTGCATCCGGGATTGAGCGGTCGCTCAAAGGCTACCGCCGTCCGTGATGCCGGCCATGCGTATAAAAAGCGCAGATTTTACCTCGCTTTTCTCAGGCTGAACCGTGGCTTGTAGCTCAAGCCACGGTTCAGCCGCATGCCCGATTGGCGACAGCCTGGTGACCGATCCTCAGTCGCCGCGCAGAATCAGCGCATGTGCATCGTCCCACTCAGCGAAGATTTCTTGGCCACAGTGCGTACTAAGCAGACTGTAATCGGCATGCGGTTTCTGGACCTGCAGCTCGAGTCCGCCGCTGGCTTCGAGGTAAATGTTTACCATCGAACCGATGAATTCTTCACCGACCACTGTGCAGGCCAGCCGGTTGCGCCGCACAGGTTTCGCGGTCAGGTCGATATGCTCGGCGCTGATGCAGACAGCGACGCGCTCGCCGGGGGCGACCGACTTCCCCTTCGGCAGCCGTGCCAGGAATCCGCCTTGGTCCGAATCGAGACGGACCAATCCCCCATGATCGAAGCCGACGACCGTGCCGCACAGAATGTTTTTGCCGCCAACAAACTCCGCGACGAAGCGGTTGTGTGGTTCCAGGAAAACCTCCTGCGGCGAGCCAATCTGTTCAACCCGGCCCTGACTCATGATCACCACGCGATCGGCCATCGCAAAGGCTTCGGACTGACTGTGGGTGACGTAGACGAAGGTGATGCCAAGGTCTTTCTGCAGCCCGGTCAGCACGCCTTGCATGCGTACGCTCAAATGCGCATCGAGCGCGCTCAGCGGCTCGTCCAGTAGCAGGATCGGCGGTTCGGTGACCAGCGAACGAGCAAGCGCCACGCGTTGGCGCTGACCACCGGAGAGCAGACTGATATCACGAGTGGCGAAGTCCTGCAGTCCAAGCCGCTCAAGCCAGAGCAGCGCTTTCTTGCGGCGCTCAGCCTTGGCCATGCCCCTCATTCGCAAACCGAACTCGACATTCTCCAGCACGTTGAGAAACGGGAACAACGCCAGGTTTTGCCAGACCAGCGGCGTTTCCCGCTCCCAGGAGCTGAGGTCGTTGATGCGCTCACCATTGAGTCGAATTTCGCCCTCGCTAGGTTTATCGAGGCCAGCCAGCATGCGCAGCGTTGTGGTCTTGCCGCAGCCACTCGACCCCATGATCGCGACGAACTCGCCTTTGTAAATTTCCAGGTTCATACGCTCGACGGCCTGGTAGCTGCCGAAATGCTTGACCACGTTGTCGAAAACCACCAGCGGTTGAGTCATGGCTTCATCCTCGGAAGATTGTCAGGGTGGTATCAGGCGCTCGCGGGCTTGCGCCGCCGCATCAATAGAAGTTGCGCGAGGATCACCAGGGTCATGGTCGTTATGAAGACGATCGTGCCGATCGCGTTGATGGTCGGGCTCACTTGCCCTTGCAACGTGTTGAGGACGCGCACGGGCACCGTCTCGTTAAGCCCCGACACGAACCAGGCGACGGCGAATTCATCGAAGGACACGGCCATGGTCACAAACAGCGCGGCGAACAGGCTTGGCGCGGTGAATGGCAGGATCACATACCTCATGGCTTTCCACTGACTGGCACCCAGGTTCCAGGCCGCGGCCTCGATGTTGGGGTCCATCTGCGCCAGACGCATCCTGATCACCGCCATCGCGAAAGGCGCGCACATCACGATGTGGCTGATCATCACCGCGTAGATTTCGCCGGAAAGTCCGACCCGCGACAGAAAAGCCAGCATCGCCAGCCCCATGATCACCACTGGGATGGTGGGCGGCAGCATCGCGAGCGCCATGTACATCGACTTGCCGAAGAACTGGTAGCGAAAGTCGGTGTAGGCCGCGGTGAAGCCAAGCAGAGTCGAGACCAGCGAAACGACCACACCCACCATGAGACTGTTCTTGAATGCCTGCCAGACTGCCGGGTCGGCGGCGATCGTTTCGTACCAGTGCAGGCTGAATCCACCCAGTGGCAAGGACGGGAAACGGTCAATATTGAACGAGAACACGAAGCTGCCGGCAATGGGCGTAAAGATGAACATGAACACCAGCACGACAAAGCTGCGCAGCAGGAAATTAATCAAGCGATGCTCGTTCATGCGTGCCTCCGGTAAGCGAATCGAACCGCGCCAAAAGCCGCGATGAGCAGCGTTACGATCATCATCGTGGCGATCACCGCCGCGCGCGGCCATTGCTGCCCGGACTTGGTGGTGTCAGTGATCAGCGTGCTCAAGGTCGGTGGCTGCCCCCCGCCCAGGTAGAGCGGGCTGACGAAGTCACCGAAGGTCAGGATGAAGCAGAACAGTGCCGCAACGACAATGCCGATTCGCGCCGACGGAATCACCACCAGCCACACCGTTCGCAACCTTGCGCAGCCGAGGTTGTGCGCAGCCTCGATCAACGAGCGATCGATGTACATCAGGCTGAACAGTTGCAGCAACACCACCAGTGGCAGGCACAGCGTGAAGTAGCCGACGTAGGTGCCGAACGTGGTGTTCAGCATCGCAAACGGCTCCAGCCCGATCAGGCCAAGCGCGGCGTTGAAAATGCCGTTATCGCTAAGGAACACCTGCCACGAATAGGTTCGTACCAGGTAACTGGTGAAGAACGGCGTGATCAGCAGCAACACCAGCAACTGCTTTGTCGACTCGCGAAACTTGAAGGCAATCGCGTAGGCGCAGGGGAATGCCACCAGGCTGACCAGTACGGTGGCGCCCGCCGCCATTGCCAGGGTATGCACATAGGCGTCCCAAAAGAAGCCGCGGCTGAGCATGTAGCTCCAATTCAGCCATTCGAACGTCGGCACCATTCGAAAATTGCGCACCACCCAGAAGCTGATCGCCACCAAAAATGCCAGCGGGAATAAAAAGAAGATCAACTGCCAGATCAGGATCGGCATCGAGAAACTGAGGCCGTACCAGGGCATGCGGAAAACCTTCTTGCCAGCGCTCTGACGCATCGACCTCTCGGCAACAGCGTTATCGGTGAGTACCGGCGGCGAAACCTTTAATTTGTCTGACAGCATTGCGACCACCTCCACGCGTCTCGTCAAGCACCCTTGTATTGCGACCAGAAGTCGTTCCACTCCTCCAGGCTCTGCTGGATCGGGAGCTCGCGGTACTTGATGCGGCCATCGCGGATGTCATCCATGACGTTGCGCTGACCGAGCACCATGCCTTGGCGCTTCGCTTCGGCGGGATCGGTCTGGTTCAGCAGCTCCCAGCCTTTTTTGCTGGGGATGAGCGCTGGATAGGCGGCCATCCTCGCCGACTTGACCTGGCCTTGCGGTGAGGTGATGTATTGGATGAACTTCTTCGCCAGGTCCGGGCTATGCGCTTTTCTGGCGATGCAGTAGGACTCCGTCCATTGCAAACCACCCTCCTGTGGCAGCACGGTTTTTACCGGCGCACCGGCGCGCTGCAAGACGCCGGTAATCCAGTCGCCGATGCCGCACATGGCATGGATCTGACCGTTTTTCAGTGAAGAAAAGGTTCCGCCGTAATCGAAGAACCCCCCAATCTGCGGGCGCAGGCTCATCATTTTCTGCTGGACGGTTTGCCAGTGCGCCGCGTCGATGTCGTAAGGACGCGCGTTGCCACTGAACAGACTGACCTGCCCAAGGTTCGGCAGGTGCCAGTCGAAATGCCCGACCTTGCCCTTGAGGCTTGGGTCCCAGAACAGGTCATAGCTGCGAACTTTGGCTTCGGGAACAAGCTGGGTGTTGTAGGCGATGCCCAGAAACCCAAAGCGAATCAGCACCGAATAGAGCTTGTCACCCTGCCAGTGACCGGGAAAATGCTGGAACTCCGGGTAGAAGTCATCGAAGGGGTAGTCAGCGGGGTCGAGTTGTTCGATGTATTCGGCGGCGTTGAGTTGCTGAACATATTCGGCGTCGGACAGGATCAGATCGAAGGTGCCGGGCGGGGATTGCGCGATCAGCCCCAGCATGTTGTCCCCACCGGTGTAGTACTTGGCCCGGACCTTGACCCCGTATTGGCGTTCGAAATCGGCGACGATGTCCGGCTCGGCGTGTCCGGCCCATGCCAGGATGACCAGTTCTTTTTCCGCTGCGGCAAAGCTTCTCAAGGGAAGGACACTGGAAAGTGCCGCCGAGCCTGCCAGGATGCTGGTGGTCTTGAGAAATGTACGGCGTGAAAGGTCGATGCGATTTGTCATTGTTGTCTCTCCCGGGTAATGGAAAGTGCCTCTGTCCGTTTCATCCTTTTGCATTGCCTCCTGCTGCCGCTGCCAACCCCAAGCATCAATGGCTGGCTGGCTGGATGCATTGCAGCAGATCGCCATCACCCTTTTTTGTACGCGCCCGACCCGGACTTTGTCAGATCCGACCCCTGCGCCTTCTCACCCGAAAGCGGCGATTGCCAGTCCGATAACCGGACAGAAACGTCAAACCACAGGGTGTTTTGTCAATTACGGGTCGGATTTAGACAAATCGGCGCTCTCCCCCTCTGATCGAATTGTTCTACGCGCCACCTGTGATTTCTGCCATCCGAAAGGGCTGGTCAGACACCAGGCAAACGCCCCCATCCAACGGTGAGCAGTCACCAAGCGGTCAATCACTTTCAGAGGGTGTGTAGATGAACAACAGCGTGGTTATTGGAGAGCTCACGTGGCCGGAGTATGCCGAGAAGGTCGCTACAGGCTGCCCGATCTTTCTGCCAGTGGGCGCACTCGAACAGCATGGCCATCACCTGTGCATGGAGGTCGATGTTCTACTGCCGACTGCGATATGCAAGGCGGTCGCGCAAAATGTCAGCGGCCTGGTTCTGCCTGCGATCGCCTATGGCTACAAGTCCCAGCAGAAATCAGGAGGCGGCAACCACTTTCCCGGAACGACCAGTCTCGATGGCGCCACGCTGACCCACACCGTGCAGGACATCATCAGAGAACTGGCGCGCCACGGCGCCCGCAAACTGGTGATGATGAACGGTCACTACGAAAACTCGATGTTCATTGTCGAGGGCATTGACCTTGCGCTGCGGGAACTTCGTTACGGTGGCATCAATGACTTCAAAGTCGTGGTGCTGTCCTATTGGGACTTCGTCAACGATCCGGGCGTCATCGAAAAGCTGTATCCCGATGGATTCCTCGGCTGGGACATCGAACATGGCGGCATTTTCGAAACATCCCTGATGCTGGCGCTTCACCCCGACAAGGTCGACCTGAGTCGCGCCGTCGATCACCCGCCAGCGACCTTCCCGCCTTACGACGTATTCCCCATCATCCCGGCGCGTACTCCGGCCTGCGGAACACTGTCATCCCCTAAAGGTTCCAGTCGCGAGAAAGGCGAGTTGATTCTTGAAGTGTGTGTCTCAGGCATCAGCGCCGCCGTACGAGAGGCTTTCGATTTAGAGACATAACGAGCACAAGGACGCGCCAAAACAACAACCCGCCGTTAACCCTCCAAAGCATAATAAAAAGGGTAAGTCTCATGTCCAGCAGCTCAACTCTGGCCCCAGGCCTCAAACAACGTCACGTCACCATGTTGTCCATTGCCGGTGCCATCGGTGCCGGCCTGTTCATCGGCTCGGGACACGCCATCGCGTCTGCGGGACCGGCCGCCATTCTGGCGTACATTTTTTCCGGCACCCTGGTGGTGCTGGTCATGCGCATGCTGGGAGAAATGGCCGTCGCATCGCCTGATACAGGCTCATTTTCGACCTATGCCGAGCGGGCGATGGGACGTAGTGCCGGCTTTACCATTGGCTGGTTGTACTGGTGGTTCTGGGTGCTGGTCATTCCCATCGAAGCCATTGCTGCTGCTGCGATTTTGCACGCCTGGTTTCCCTCGATACCCACCTGGGAGTTCGCGATCGCCGTAACCGGCCTGCTGACATTGACCAACCTGTTCAGTGTCGCTCGTTACGGCGAGTTCGAATTCTGGTTTGCCATGCTCAAAGTGATTGCGGTACTAGGCTTTATCGCGCTTGGCGCGCTTGCCCTGGCCGGCGTATTACCTGATACGAGCGTCAGTGGCGTCGTCCAGTTGAGTAAAGAGTTTGGTGGTTTCATGCCCAATGGCATGACCGCTGTTGTCGGTGCGATGCTCACCACGGTGTTCAGCTTCATGGGCACGGAAATCGTCACCATTGCAGCGGCAGAATCGCGCAACCCCTCCAAACAGATCACCCGCGCGACCAACTCTGTCGTCTGGCGCATGGGGATTTTCTACATCGTCTCGGTGTTCCTCATCATCTCCATCGTGCCCTGGAACGACCCGATGCTGATGCAAGTTGGCTCTTATCAGAGAGCGCTTGAGTTGATGAATATTCCACACGCGAAAATGATTGTAGATATCGTCGTCCTGATCGCTGTCGCCAGTTGCCTTAACTCAGCTATTTATACGGCGTCACGCATGGTCTTTTCACTGAGCAAGCGCGGGGATGGCCCCCGAATCCTGCAAAAGACTTCATCTTCAGGGGTGCCCTACATTGCCGTGCTGGCCAGTACAGCGGTTGGCTTCCTGACCACGGCACTGAATTATTTTGCCCCCGACGAAGTGTTCTCCTTCCTCCTGGCCAGCTCAGGCGCTGTCGCACTGCTGGTCTACCTGGCCATTGCTGTTTCTCAACTGGTACTTCGCAAAAAGATGAATGTTTCAGGGCAGCCGATCGTCTTCAAGATGTGGTTTTACCCTTGGCTCAGCTACCTGGTTATCTTCTGCATCTTGAGCATTTTGATTGTCATGCTGATTTTGCCCGAGCACCGCATGGAAGTGATCGCCACGGGGGCGCTCACGCTGTCCATTGTCTGTATGAGCGCCATTTTCAATGCCAGGAAGGGCACCGTGCGCAAAGCCGAACTGGCGTGACCTCAATCCTCGACGCTCCATTTACATACCGCGCCAACGATTAACCGTTCACCTCTTTCCGGCCCGCTTCCCACGATGAGCGGGCCGGTTTTTTTTACCCTTCTTCTCCTCCTTCTTCCTCCTCCGACAAGCCTATTGATCCGGGACACGGTGTAATATCCGCATACCCGCAAGCAGGGTTAACAATCATAAAAACGAGATGATGTTGCCGAGTCGGCGGCTTGCCGAAGAGCGCGTCACTTTTGCAGTTGAGGAGCGGTAATGATGGCGAAACTCCAAGTGGCGAAACCCGCTGCCGGACGTTCGGCTAATGAACAACGACCGGTAAAAACCGTGGGTTTTCTGGTCATCCCCAACTTCACCACCATCGGCTTCGCCTCCGCCGTAGAAACCTTGCGCATGGCCAATATGGCAGCGCGCAAACCGATGTTCCGCACGGTGATCATCGCCGCCAGCCTGGAGCCGGTCACCGCCAGCAATGGCATGCGCATCCTGCCCGACTACACCATCAACGACGCACCCAAGCTCGACATTCTGTTCGTTGTCGGCTCCAACCCGATCGTTTCCAACCACAGCAGCCGACCGTTGCTCAATTGGCTACGCAAGCTGGCACATGATCAGGTGCCGCTGGGCGGGATTTGCACGGGCAGTCATTTGTTGGCACGGGCCGATTTGCTCAAGGGCTATCGCTGCACGATTCACTGGGAAGACATCGAAGCGCTGAAGGAGCGTTTCCCGGGGATCATCATTTCCAACCAGCTGTTCGAGCTGGATCGGGACCGCTACACCTGTTCCGGTGGCGTGGCGTCCATGGACATGACACTGCAATTGATTGCCCGTGAACCCGGTGGTCGGGACATCGCAGCCCATGCGGCCGAGTTGTTGCTGTGTGATCGAGTGCGGGGCGCGCAGGAGCAACAGCGGGTGCCATTGCGGCAAAAACTGGGGACATCCCAACCCAAGCTCAGTCAGATGGTGGCGATCATGGAGGCCAACCTCGAAGAGCCGGTGGGTCTTGAGGAGCTCGCGCGGTTGAACGAGGTGTCGGTGCGGCAACTGGAACGGCTGTTTCACAAACACCTGCAGCGCACGCCCAGCCAGTACTACCTGGAGCTGCGCCTTTCACGGGCTCGACAGTTACTGCTGCGCAGCGAGTCGCAGGTACGCGACGTCGCCCTCGCCTGCGGGTTTGTTTCGCCGGCGCATTTCTCCAAGTGCTACAGCCGTTTCTTCGGCATATCGCCCATTGGTGAGCGCAAGCAAGTGGCGGCGGTGCATTGAGTGCTGGTATTGAACATTGATGTTAGCTGGACTGGCCTCTTCGCGAGCAAGCCCGCCCCCACATTAAGCCGCGTCCTCCTGGACAACTCGGCCAACTGTGGGAGCGAGCCTGCTCGCGAAGAGGCCGTGGGGTTGCCTAGTCCTGCAATGCCTTATGCGCCGTTTCCCGGCTCGCCAGCAAGGCAACCAACGCCACCGCCGCTGCAGCCAACAAATACCAGGCCGGGGCCATTTTGTTGCCGGTCAGCTGGATCAACCAGGTCGCAATAAACGGCGCAGTGCCACCGAACACGGCATTGGCGATGTTGAAGCTGAAGGCAAAGCCACTGAAGCGTACGCGGGTGGGGAATATCTCGGCGAGGAAGCACGGCAAGGTGCCGTCGTTCATCGCCAGGATGGCGCCGAAGGCAATCTGGATCATCAAGATCACGATCAGCGGCTGGTTCTCCAGCATGCCGAACAGTGGAAAAGTCAGCGCCAGGAACAGCACCGAAGCGGTCAGCAACATGGTCTTGCGGCCGAACCGGTCCGACAGCTTGCCCATCAGGAAAATCAGGCCGATGTAGGTCGCCAGCGACACCGTCGACGCCAGGAACGAATCACTCTCGCTCATGCCCATTTCGGTCGACAGATACGTCGGCATGTAGCTGAGAAGCAAGTAAAACGCCACGGCGTTCAGGCAGGTCACGCCAATCCCGATCAATACGCTACGCCGATGTACGGTCAGCAATTCGCGAACAGGTGCGTGGGTCGCGCACTCCTTCGCTTCCAGGCGCTTTTCCATCTCCAGAAACTTGGGTGTGTCTTGCAAACTCATGCGGATGTAGCGCCCCACCAGCCCGAACGGCGCTGCCAGCAAAAAGGGCAAGCGCCAGCCCCAACTGTGCAGGTCTTCGACACTCATCCACGCATGCAACCCCGCCACGAACACCGCGCCAAACAGCAGACCGGCCGCCGTGCTCGCCGGGACAATGCTGGTGTACAAACCGCGTTTACCCTCGGGGGCGTACTCGGCGAGAAAGGCCGATGCCCCGGCGTATTCACCCGAAGCCGAGAAGCCCTGGCACAAGCGAATCAGCAGCAACAACGCCGGTGCCCACAGGCCAATGTGGTGGTAAGTCGGCAGGATGCCGATGCAAAAGGTCGAGATCGACATGATCAGGATCGACCAGGACAACGCACTGCGCCGCCCGTACTTGTCACCGAAGTGCCCCCAGACCAAGCCCCCTAAAGGGCGAACGATAAACGACAGCGCGAACACCGCGAAGGTCGCCAGCAACGCGCTTGCCTTGTCGGTTTGCGGGAAAAACGTCAGGGCGATGACGGTGGCCAGATAGCCGTAGGCCGCATAGTCGAACCACTCGACGAAGTTGCCCATGAAGCTGGCACTGGCAGCGCGCCGCAAGGCTTTGCGCTCGGCGGTCTGTTCAAGTTTTTGCGCCAGGGTCGGCGTCAGGCTTGCACTTTGAGTGCTCATTGGGCACCTCCGGTGTTAGAGGTATGGCGATCAGGAAAAAGCGTCGGGACGTAGTACATGACAAAACCCTCTATTGTTTTACTTGGCAGGGTTAAGGCTCGTTAGATGCTGCGCGCTCTTGGGTGCGCATGCGTCGTTTTTTCCGGTTTATCTAAACCACCGGGAAGATTTTCCCCACTCATCAACGTAAAACGCCGCACAGGTTCACTGTGCGGCGCAAAGTCTTACTTCTTGATGATGTTGTGTTCCGGGCCGTACGGGAACTTGGTGATGTTCTCCCCGCCCTGTTCATTGACGATCAATATGTCGTGTTCACGATAACCGCCGGCCCCCGGAAGGCCTTCGGGCAACATGATCATCGGCTCAATGGACACCACCATTCCTGGCTCCAGTACCGTGTCGATGTCTTCGCGCAGTTCCAGTCCGGCTTCACGGCCGTAGTAATGGCTCAGCGTACCGAATGAGTGACCGTAGCCGAAGGTACGGTATTGCAGCAGATCGTGTTCCAGGAAAATCTCGTTCAATTGCTGGGCGATATCACAGCAGCGCATGCCCGGCTTGATCAGTTTCAGACCGGCCTCGTGCACTTTGACGTTCACTTCCCACAAACGCAGATGCTCATCGGAACAGTGATCCAGGAACAGGGTACGTTCCAGTGCGGTGTAGTAACCGGCAATCATCGGGAAGCAATTGAGGCTGAGAATGTCGCCCTTGTTGACCTTGCGCGACGTCACCGGGTTATGGGCGCCGTCGGTGTTGATGCCGGACTGGAACCAGGTCCAGGTGTCCATCAGTTCGGAGTCAGGGAACGTCCGGGCAATCTCGCGGACCATGGCTTGGGTGGCGTGCAGGGCCACTTCGTATTCTGGAACCTGATCACGCAAGGCTTCGACGATGGCAGCGCCGCCAATGTCCGCCACGCGTGCACCGTGACGGATGATCGCGTGTTCTTCGGCGGACTTGATCATGCGCATACGCATGCAGGGCGCGGCGATATCCACCAGCTCGGCCTGCGGATAACGACTGGCAAGCTTGTCGCGGTTGAGCAAATTCAGATGGTCGAACTCAATACCGATACGCCCGGCCTTGGGTAACGCTTGCTGGATCGCAACGAAATAGTTATCACGCTGCCAGTCGGTGTAGACAATATTTTCAGTGCCCATGGTGCGGCGCCATGGTTGACCGCCATCGATGTTGGCGCTGATGGTCACGGCACTGTCCTGGGTCACGACCAATGCATACTGGCGACCGAACGAGCAGTAGAGAAAATCGCTGTAGTAATTGATGTTGTGATAGGACGTGAAGACGGCCGCGTCGATATTGTTCTGCGCCAGGTACGCCCGTAATTTGGCCTGGCGATTGGCATATTCTTGCGCCGAGAACGTCGGTGCCACTTTTTCGCCGTTCTTGATCTGGATGGTTTTCGGCATTTGCATATCATTTATCCTTGTCAGTGATTGATCGACGGGAAGCGCCACTCTGGCGGGCCGCTGAAGATCATTCGAACAGATGCAAGGTGAGTTTTTTTGCGCGAATCCGACCTGTAGTTGACCAGATCCGCTCTTTGCCAACGTGGCCCAAAAGGCCATACGCCAGAAACGACAATGCCCCCGGCAAGCGCAGTGAAAGCCGCTTGGCGGAGGCATTGGCATTGGCACAGTGAATTGAGGTTTGACGGCCTCTCAGGACCTCGTCGCGGGCTGATCCGCTTCCACATGATCGCGCGCGTGCGCACCAAAGTATTGACGGTAGCAACGGAAAAAGTGCTGCAGTGAAACAAATCCGCATTGTTGCGCGATATCTTTCATTGGCCGTTTAGTGGTCTGCAGTAGCTGACGTGCCTGTTGCAAGCGCAAGTCCAGATAATGCCGCGACGGCGAACAACCCAGGTTGCGTTTGAACAGCCGCTCTAGATGCCGGCGGGAAATGCCCATGGATTCGGCCAGTTCGTCGATAGCCAATGTGCGAGTCAGGTGCTCATTCATCAACGCCAGCGTCGCCTGAAGTTTTGCTGGCGCGTTGTGCACCGATTGCAGTGGCCGGGCCTGACGGGTTGCGTGCTTTTCCATACGCAGCACCAGGCCGCGACCGTGGGACCGGGCCAGCAGTTCGTGCATTAACCCTTGGACGGCCTGCGGGCCGACGCATGTCAGACGCTGGCGGTCGACACAGAAGGGTGCGGCCACCGGGCTCAAATCGCTGGAAGTCGAAAACGACAGCGACGGATCGGGTTCAGGCAGGCTGCAACGGAAACCGTCCAGCGCGCCAGTCTGCGCCAGCAGCCAACCGGCCTTGCCTAATGCGCCCAGGCCCACCGGCTGTGCAGCCCAGTAGTGCAACTGCTGGCGCACTGCTGGAGACTCCGCCTGAGCGTGCGGGTTGTCGCCACCACAGAGGATCAACACGTCCAGGGGTTGTACCTGATCCAGTCGGGTGGTGGCGGTGGCAATGCCGTTGCTGGCGTTCAGATCGCGACCTTCCAGGCTGAGAATCTGCCATTGGCAGACGCTACGTCCAGCCATCTGGTTGGCCAGGCGCAAAGGTTCCAGCGCATTGGCCAGAGCATAAAAATCAAAGTCTTCCAGCAACCAGAAGCCGATGCGCAGGGTCGGCGGTTGTTGCCGGCAAGATTCAGTCAGTGTCAGCATGTACCGCTCTCCTGTTGCTCAGGGTGGCTCCGTCCCCAATCGAGTTCACGGCCAGCCCGCCACGGGAGGTTTCTTTATGTTTGTCATGCATGTCGGCGCGCCGATTCGAGGCTCTCAGGAACGAATTGTCGGCGTCGGGGATCAGCCGCAAGTGTCAGAAATCGACCCCAAAATGTTCGTCGCTGCCACTTGAGGTCAACACGAGGCCACAGGCATTGGTGCGGCCGTGGCCCCGGCCTGGACTTTTGCAGTCCAGGCAACACTGAATTGTCATCAATCCAATTGATAGCCGCCTAACGAAAGGTGCACGCTAGAGAGCTTGGCTGGCGCTTATATCATTCCGAATGATAGTTACCTTTGCCTCATTCGATTCGTGCGATACAACCTCGCCGAGCATCATCCGTCCATTCTCAATACATTGGCGGATGCATCCATGGAACAATCACTCAAACATTTACGCTTCCCGTTGGCCCTGTTGGCCGTACTGGTGATGAGCGCCTGCGGCAAGACTCCGGACACGGCCGCCACTATGCCCGCAGCCAAGGTCAGCGTGGCCAAAGTGCTGGAACAGCCGGTTAACGAGTGGGACGAATTCACCGGGCGCCTCGAAGCGCCGGAAACCGTAGAAATACGTCCACGGGTCTCTGGTCAGATCGATGAAGTGGCCTTCACTGAAGGCGCTTTGGTCAAGAAAGGCGACCTGCTGTTCCAGATCGACCCGCGTCCATTCCAGGCCGAGGTTCGCCGCCTCGAAGCCCTGGTTGCCCAGTCCCGTGCCAACGCCACCCGCAGCGAAAACGAATCCCAGCGTGGCGAACGTCTGCGCACCAGCAATGCGATCTCCGCCGAGCTGGCCGATTCGCGCACCAGCGCTGCTCAAGAAGCCCGTGCCGCCGTCGGTGCCCTCCAGGCACAACTGGACCTGGCCAAACTGAACCTGAGCTTCACCCGTGTCACTGCACCGATCAGTGGCCGCGTCAGCCGCGCGGAAATCACCGCCGGCAACCTGGTGACCGCCGACACCACCGCACTGACCAGTGTGGTGTCCACTGACAAGGTCTACGCCTACTTCGACGCCGACGAGCGTGTGTTCCTCAAATACACACAGCTCGCTCGCCAGGGCAAACGCGGTGCTACCACCCCGGTTTACCTCGGTCTTTCCAACGAAGACGGCAACCCACACCAGGGCGTGATGAACTTCGTCGACAACCAGGTCAACCCGAAAACCGGCACCATCCGCGGTCGTGCCGTGTTCGACAACAGCGACGGCGCCTACACCCCAGGCCTGTATGCCCGCCTGAAACTGGTCGGCAGCGGCACCTATTCCGCCGTGCTGATCAACGATGAAGCGGTCGGTACCGATCTGGGTAAAAAGTTCGTGCTGGTGATGGATGCCGACAACAAGACGGTTTACCGCTCGGTCGAGCTGGGTCCGAAGATCGAAGGTTTGCGCATCGTGCGCAGCGGCCTGAGCAAGGACGACACCGTCATCGTCAAGGGTCTGCAACGGGTTCGCCCTGGTTCGCCGGTCACGCCAGAAGTGATCCCGATGGCCAGTGAACAAACCCTCGCGGCACTCGCACAACAACGACAAGCGCTGGAAGCCAGCAACCTGCCCCAAGTCGCACCTGCCAAGGTCGCGCCGGGTTCGGTTGTGAAACTGGCTGCTGCGACACCACGCGGTTAAGGGATCTCTACGATGAATTTTTCCCAATTCTTCATTTCACGGCCGATCTTTGCAGCGGTACTTTCGCTGCTGATCCTGATCGCCGGCGCCATCTCGCTGTTCCAGCTGCCGATCAGCGAATACCCGGAAGTGGTTCCTCCGACCGTTGTGGTTCGTGCGAACTTCCCGGGTGCCAACCCTAAAGTCATCGGTGAAACCGTGGCCGCTCCACTGGAGCAAGCCATCACCGGCGTCGAGAACATGCTGTACATGTCCTCGCAGTCCACCGCTGACGGCAAGATCACCCTGACCATTACCTTTGCGCTGGGCACTGACCTGGACAACGCACAGGTACAGGTGCAGAACCGCGTGACCCGGACCGAGCCGAAGCTTCCAGAAGAAGTGACGCGCATCGGTATCACCGTGGACAAGGCTTCGCCCGACCTGACCATGGTTGTGCACTTGACCTCGCCGGACAAACGCTACGACATGCTCTACCTGTCCAACTACGCCTTGCTCAACATCAAGGATGAGCTGGCGCGTCTGGGCGGTGTCGGTGACGTGCAGCTTTTCGGCATGGGCGATTACTCGCTACGTGTCTGGCTCGATCCGAACAAGACCGCTTCGCGCAACCTGACCGCCACCGATGTCGTGACTGCGATCCGTGAGCAGAACCGTCAGGTGGCCGCCGGTGCACTGGGTGCGCCACCCGCGCCGAATGCCACCGCGTTCCAGCTGTCGGTCAACACCCAAGGCCGTCTGGTTTCTGAAGAAGAGTTCGAGAACATCATCATTCGCTCCGGCGAAAACGGTGAAATCACTCGCCTGAAAGACATCGCTCGCATTGAGTTGGGTTCCAGCCAATACGCGTTGCGTTCGCTGCTGAACAACCAACCGGCGGTGGCGATCCCGATCTTCCAGCGCCCTGGTTCCAACGCGATCGAAATCTCCAACGAAGTGCGCGACAAGATGGCGGAGCTGAAAAAGAGCTTCCCGGAAGGCATGGACTTCAGCATCGTCTATGACCCGACGATCTTCGTGCGCGGCTCCATCGAGGCGGTGGTTCACACCCTCTTCGAAGCGCTGATCCTCGTTGTTCTGGTGGTGATCCTGTTCCTGCAAACCTGGCGCGCCTCGATCATTCCATTGGTGGCGGTGCCGGTTTCGCTGATCGGTACGTTTGCCGTGATGCACCTGTTCGGCTTCTCGCTGAACGCCCTGTCATTGTTTGGCCTGGTATTGGCCATCGGTATCGTGGTGGATGACGCCATCGTGGTGGTGGAGAACGTCGAACGGAACATCGGACTGGGGCTCACCCCGGTCGAGGCGACAAAGCGTGCGATGCGTGAAGTGACCGGTCCGATCATCGCAACGGCGCTGGTGCTGTGTGCGGTGTTTATCCCGGCGGCCTTCATCTCCGGGTTGACCGGCCAGTTCTACAAGCAGTTCGCCCTGACCATTGCGATCTCGACCGTGATCTCGGCGTTCAACTCGCTGACCCTGTCGCCAGCGCTGGCTGCGGTATTGCTCAAAAGCCATGACGCGCCGAAGGACCGTTTCTCCAAGGTTCTCGACAAGATCTTCGGTGGCTGGCTGTTCCGTCCGTTCAACCGCTTCTTTGACAAGGCCAGCCACGGTTATGTCGGCACGGTAGGCCGGGTTATCCGCAGCAGCGGCATTGCCCTGCTGTTGTACGCAGGCCTGATGGTGCTGACGTTCTTCGGTTTCTCCAGCACCCCGACCGGTTTCGTCCCCGGCCAGGACAAGCAATACCTGGTGGCCTTCGCGCAACTGCCGGACGCTTCGAGCCTGGACCGTACCGAAGACGTGATCAAACGCATGTCCGACCTGGCCCTGAAACAGCCTGGTGTGGAAAGTGCGGTGGCCTTCCCGGGCCTGTCGATCAACGGTTTTACCAACAGTCCTAACGCCGGCATCGTGTTCGTCACCTTGAAACCGTTCGACGAACGTAAAGACCCGAGCATGTCCGCCGGTGCAATTGCCGGTGCATTGAACGGCCAGTTCGCCGGGATTCAGGAAGCCTACATGGCGATCTTCCCGCCGCCGCCGGTACAAGGTCTGGGCACCATCGGTGGTTTCCGCCTGCAAATCGAAGACCGGGGCAACCTGGGCTACGACGAGCTGTACAAAGAAACCATGAACATCATCACCAAGAGCCACAACGTGCCGGAACTGGCCGCCCTGTTCACCAGCTACACCGTGAACGTGCCGCAGGTCGATGCCGCTATCGACCGGGAAAAAGCCAAGACCCACGGCGTGGCGGTCAGCGACATCTTCGACACCCTGCAGATCTATCTGGGTTCGCTGTATGCCAACGACTTCAACCGCTTTGGTCGTACCTATCAGGTCAACGTTCAGGCTGAACAACAGTTCCGTCTCGAACCGGACCAGATCGGTCAGCTGAAAGTGCGCAACAACAAAGGCGAGATGATCCCGCTGGCGACCTTCATCAAGGTCAGCGACACCTCGGGCCCGGACCGCGTGATGCACTACAACGGCTTTATCACCGCTGAGATCAACGGTGCAGCAGCCCCCGGCTACAGCTCCGGCCAGGCCGAAAAAGCCATCGAGAAACTGCTCAAGGAAGAACTTCCGAACGGCATGACCTACGAATGGACCGACCTGACCTACCAACAGATTCTGTCCGGTAACACCGCACTGTTTGTGTTCCCGCTCTGCGTACTGCTGGCGTTCCTGGTACTCGCGGCACAGTACGAAAGCTGGAGCCTGCCACTGGCGGTGATCCTGATCGTACCGATGACCTTGCTGTCGGCCATCACCGGTGTGATTGCTTCGGGAGGCGACAACAACATCTTCACTCAGATCGGCTTGATCGTACTGGTGGGGCTTGCCTGTAAGAACGCGATTCTGATCGTCGAGTTTGCCAAGGACAAACAGCAGGACGAAGGCCTCAGCCCGCTCGCCGCGGTACTGGAAGCTTGCCGCCTGCGTCTGCGGCCGATCCTGATGACGTCCTTCGCGTTCATCATGGGTGTTGTGCCTCTGGTCTTCTCCAGCGGTGCCGGTGCCGAAATGCGTCATGCCATGGGTGTGGCGGTGTTCTCGGGGATGCTCGGGGTGACCTTCTTCGGTCTGTTGCTGACGCCAGTGTTCTACGTATTGATTCGTAACTTTGTGGAGCGCGGTGAAAAGCGCAAAGCGGCCAAGGCCCTGAAACTGGAGGCGCAACAATGAGCCTGAAAGCCTTCCTGCCGAGCCTTCTGGTACTGGCCCTGAGTGCCTGTGCCGTCGGCCCGGACTACAAGACCCCAGCCACTGAGCCGGCCAACATCACCACCGCCACCGATGGCAGCGCCGGTCAGAAGAACTTCGACCGCTCGCGTTTCGAAGGCATCTGGTGGCAGCAGTTCGAAGATCCGACCCTCAACCAGTTGGTGACTCAATCGCTGCAAGGCAACCGTGATTTGCGCGTAGCCTTCGCTCGCTGGAAAGCGGCCCGGGCCATTCGCGATGACGTCAGCAATGACGCCATGCCAACCATCACCAGCCGGGTCAGCAGTGACCTGGCCAAGGGTCAGATTCCGGGCCAGACCACCAAACGGGTCAATAGCGAACGCTACGACCTGGGCCTGGACATGGCGTGGGAGATCGACCTGTTTGGCCGTATCCAGCGCAACCTGGAATCTGCCGACGCCGAACAGCAAGCGCTCGAAGCCGATCTGTACCAACTGCAAGTCTCGATGATTGCTGAACTGGTGGATGCCTACGGACAACTGCGCGGTGCGCAGCTGCGGGAAAAGATCGCCCTGGCCAACCTGAACAACCAGCAAGAATCGAGCAAGATCACCGTCAGCCTGCGTGATGCCGGCGTCGGTGATCAGCTCGATGTGGTTCGCGCCGATGCACGTCTGGCGTCCGTCGAAGCCAGCGTGCCGCAATTGCAGGCCGAACAGGTTCGACAGAAAAACCGCATCGCCACCCTGTTGGGTGAACGTCCGGACAAGCTGACCGTCGACCTGAGTCCAAAAGACTTGCCGGCGATCGCCAAGGCCCTGCCGATCGGTGATCCGGGTGAACTGCTGCAACGTCGCCCGGACATTCTCAGCGCCGAACGCAAACTGGCTTCTGCCACTGCCCGTATCGGCGTGGCCAAGGCTGATTTGTTCCCTCGGGTCAGCCTCAGCGGTTTCCTTGGTTTCACCGCCGGGCGCGGTTCACAAATCGGTTCCTCGGCGGCCAACGCCTGGGCACTGGGCCCAAGCATTACCTGGGCGGCGTTCGACCTTGGCAGCGTGCGCGCCCGGATACGTGGTGCCGATGCTGATGCCGAAGGCGCCTTGGCGACCTACGAGCAGCAAGTACTGCTGGCGTTGGAAGAGTCGGAAAACGCCTTTAGCGACTATGGCAAACGTCAACAGCGCTTGATCTCGCTGATTCGTCAGAGCGAATCCAGTCGCGCCGCGGCCGACCTCGCCCAAATTCGCTACCGCGAAGGCACAGCGGACTTCCTCGTCCTGCTCGACGCCCAGCGTGAGCGCCTGGCGGCTGAAGACACTCAGGCCCAGGCCGAAGTCGATCTGTATCGCGGCATTGTCGCGATTTACAAAGCCTTGGGCGGTGGCTGGCAACCAGAGACGGTCGCCAGCAAGTAAAGTTTTAACGAGCTCCTTTGGTTGGTAGCAACCAACCAATTCATTTGCCCTGCGCCTCATTCGGTCGCGGGGCTTTTTTTTGGTTCT
>NZ_LACH01000027.1 GCF_000968015.1 Pseudomonas fluorescens | reverse complement strand
GCTGGGCGCACACAAAAAAAGCACCCCGAAGGGTGCTTCTTTTTTGACTCTTGAACCTGAGTACTTAGCGATTCTGTTCGTTCTGCCCCAGGATCAGCTTGCCTTCCTTGTCGACCGGAATCTGGTTGCCCGGATCGCGATCCATCCGCACCTTGCCTTCCTTGCCGTCCAGCGAATAACGGACGTCATACCCTACGACCTTGTCACTGATGTCATTAACAGTGTTACACCGCGTCTGAGTCGTGGTGTAGGTGTCGCGTTCCTGCATGCCTTCCTGAACCTTGTTGCCGGCATAACCACCACCGACAGCGCCTGCAACCGTAGCAAGCTTCTTGCCGGTGCCGCCGCCGATCTGATTACCCAACAGACCACCCGCCAACGCACCGACCACGGTACCGGCGATCTGGTGTTGATCTTTCACCGGCGCTTGCCGGGTTACTGCAACGTCCTTGCACACTTCACGTGGCGTCTTGATTTGTGTCTTGACCGGTTCAACGGCTAGAACTTGCGCATATTCAGGGCCGCTTTTAACCAGCTTGTAGGTGGCAACAGCACCCCCGGCAGTTACGCCGACAGCACCCAATACCGCACCAACCAGCAACGACTTGTTCACATGAACCTCCTGACCATCACATGCGGGACAAGCCCGCGCTTCTCCCAGCCTTGGAGCATAAAAAAAGGCGCGAGTTCAATACTCGCGCCTTTTCGGCCGACAGCTGGAAAACGATAGCCGTTATGGGCGCTCGTCGACTTCCTTATCGGTAGCCACTGTAGGAATCAGATCCTCAGTGCTCAGGTTCAGCCAGATCAGCACGACGTTGGCGATATAGATCGACGAGTAGGTACCCGCCAACACACCGACAAACAGCGCGATGGAGAAGCCGAACAGGTTGTCGCCACCGAAGAACAACAGGGCCGCGATCGCCAGCAAAGTGGAGATCGACGTTGCCATGGTCCGCAGCAGAGTCTGGGTAGTCGAGATGTTGATGTTCTCGACCAAGGACGCCTTGCGCAATACACGGAAGTTCTCACGAACCCGGTCGAATACCACGATGGTGTCGTTGAGCGAGTAACCGATGATCGCCAATACCGCCGCCAGCACCGTCAGGTCGAAGGTGATCTGGAAGAACGACAGGATACCGATGGTCACGATCACGTCGTGAATCAGCGAAACGATGGCACCGACCGCGAACTTCCACTGAAAGCGGAAAGCCAGGTAGATCAGGATGCCGCCCAGCGCCATCAGCATGCCGAGGCCGCCCTGGTCGCGCAGCTCTTCACCGACCTGAGGGCCGACGAACTCAACGCGTTTGACCGTCGCCGGGTTATCGCCGCCAACCTTCAGCAGCGCTTCGGCCACCTGGTGACCCAACTGCGGATCTTCACCCGGCATACGCACCAGCAAATCGGTAGTCGCACCGAAGCTTTGCACGATTGCCTCGTGATAACCCGCTGTGACCAGTTGCTCACGCACCTTGGTGACGTCGGCCGGACGCTCGTAGGTCAGCTCAATGAGCGTACCGCCGGTGAAGTCCAGGCCCCAGTTCATGCCCTTATGGAAGACACTGAATATTGCCAGTGCAGTAAGGAACAATGTGACGCCGAACGCAAAGTTGCGAACGCCCATGAAGTTGATTGTACGTAACATGGCAGCCCCTTAAATCCACAACTTCTTGAAGTCACGACCGCCGAAGATCAGGTTGACCATCGCGCGGGTCACCATGATGGCCGTGAACATCGAGGTAAAGATCCCGAGGGACATGGTCACTGCGAAGCCTTTGACCGGGCCGGTGCCCATCGCAAAGAGAATCCCGCCGACCAACAGAGTGGTCAGGTTGGCGTCGAGAATCGCGGTGAATGCCCGGCCGAAGCCTTCGTTGATTGCCCGTTGTACGCTCATGCCCGCCGCGATCTCTTCACGTATCCGCGAGAAGATCAGAACGTTGGCATCGACAGCCATACCCATGGTCAACACGATACCGGCGATACCCGGCAGGGTCAGCGTTGCACCCAGCAGCGACATCAGGGCCAGCAGCAGCACCATGTTCACGGCCAGAGCGACGGTGGCGATGATGCCGAAGAAGCGGTAGATCGCCATGATGAACAGCGAGACAAACAGCATGCCCCACAGAGAGGCATCGATACCCTTGACGATGTTGTCAGCACCCAGGCTTGGGCCAATAGTGCGCTCTTCAGCGAAGTACATCGGGGCAGCCAGACCACCGGCGCGCAGCAGCAGCGCCAGTTCGGACGACTCGCCCTGGCCGTTCAGGCCAGTGATGCGGAACTGAGCACCCAGCGGCGACTGAATGGTCGCCAGGCTGATGATCTTTTTCTCTTCCTTGAATGTCTGGACCGGCACGTCTTTCTCGACGCCGTTAACCACTTGCTTGACGTAAGTGGTCACCGGACGTTGCTCGATAAAGATCACTGCCATGCTGCGACCGACGTTGCTGCGAGTCGCACGACTCATCAGCTCGCCACCGTGGCCATCCAGACGGATGTTCACTTCCGGCGTGCCGTGCTCGCCGAAGCCAGCCTTGGCGTCAGTTACCTGGTCACCGGTGATGATCAGGCCACGTTCGATCTGTGCTGGCGGACGTTTGCCTTCACGGAACTCGAAGGTTTCGGAAGTGGCTTTCGAAGCGCCTGGCTCAGCAGCCAGACGGAACTCAAGGTTGGCCGTCTTACCGAGGATTCGCTTGGCTTCGGCGGTGTCCTGCACGCCCGGCAGCTCAACCACGATGCGGTTGGCGCCCTGACGCTGAACGATTGGCTCGGCAACACCCAGCTCGTTGACGCGGTTACGTACCGTGGTCAAGTTCTGCTTGATGGAGTATTCACGGATTTCCGCCAGCTTGGCCGGGGTCATCGCCAGACGCAGCACCGGTTGGCCATTGAGGTCGGCCGGAACAATGTCGAAATCGTTGAAGCTCTTGCGGATCAGCGCACGGGCCTGTTCGCGGGAAGCTTCATCAGTGAAGCCCAGCTGAATGGCACCGTTGAGTTGCGGCAGGCTGCGATAGCGCAGCTTCTCTTTACGCAACAGGCTCTTGACGTCGCCTTCGTAGACTTTCAGGCGCGCATCGAGCGCTTTGTCCATGTCCACTTCCAGCAGGAAGTGCACACCACCGGACAAGTCCAGACCCAGCTTCATCGGGTGCGCGGCCAGGCTGCGCAGCCATTGCGGGGTGGTTTGTGCCAGGTTCAGTGCAACGACGTAGTCATCACCCAATGCCTTGCGCACGACGTCTTTGGCAGGTAGCTGATCTTCAGCCTTGGTCAGACGAATCAAACCGCCCTTGCCATTTGCTGCCAGGGTGGCAGCCTTGACGTTGATCCCGGATTCCTTGAGCGCTGCGCTCACACGATCCAGATCAGCCTGATTGACTTGCAGCGCAGTGCTTGCACCGCTGACCTGAATGGCCGGGTCATCAGGATATAGATTGGGAGCGGAATAAATCAGACCGACCGCCAGCACCGCCAGGATCAGAATGTATTTCCACAGAGGGTATTTGTTCAGCATCACGCCGCCCGCTTATGACGCGGGGCGCCTTGCGCGCCCCGTCGATTGAGTAGAAGTTGAAACTTAGATCGCTTTCAGCGTGCCTTTTGGCAGCGTGGCGGCGATGGCGCCTTTCTGGAACTTCATTTCGATGGTGTCGGAAACTTCCAGAACAACGAAGTCGTCTGCCACTTTAGTGATCTTGCCGGCGATACCACCGGTGGTCACAACTTCGTCGCCTTTCTGCAGGCTGCTCAGCAGGTTTTTCTGCTCTTTGGCGCGCTTGGCCTGTGGACGCCAGATCATCAGGTAGAAGATGACCAGGAAACCGACCAGGAAAATCCACTCAAAGCCGCCGCCCATTGGGCCTGCAGCAGGTGCAGCAGCGTCAGCCATGGCGTTAGAGATAAAAAAGCTCATTTAGCACTCCAGTTGCAAATGTTGAATCTTGGGGTCAGAAAACTCAGTCCAAAGGCGGAACAGGTAACCCGCGTTTGGCGTAGAAGGCATCGACAAAGGCGGCCAATGTACCCTGTTGAATAGCCTCGCGCAAACCAGCCATAAGCACCTGGTAATGGCGCAAATTGTGGATGGTATTCAACATGCTACCCAGCATTTCGCCGCACTTGTCCAGATGGTGCAGATAAGCACGGGAGAAGTTCTGGCAGGTGTAGCAATCGCAGGTTGGATCCAGCGGCGAATCATCATGGCGATGGAACGCGTTACGGATCTTCAGCACGCCTGTATCAATGAACAGATGCCCATTGCGGGCATTACGGGTTGGCATCACGCAATCGAACATGTCCACACCGCGGCGCACACCCTCAACCAGATCTTCCGGTTTGCCAACGCCCATAAGGTAACGAGGTTTGTCAGCCGGCATCTGACCCGGCAGATAATCCAGGACCTTGATCATCTCGTGCTTCGGCTCGCCCACCGACAGACCACCGATGGCCAGACCATCGAAACCGATATTGTCGAGGCCTTCCAGGGAGCGCATGCGCAGATCCTGGTGCATGCCGCCCTGAACGATGCCGAACAGTGCCGCCGTGTTGTCGCCATGGGCTTCTTTCGAACGCTTGGCCCAACGCAACGACAGCTCCATCGATACCCGCGCGACGTCTTCGTCAGCCGGGTACGGGGTGCATTCGTCAAAGATCATCACGATGTCAGAGCCCAGATCGCGCTGTACCTGCATCGACTCTTCCGGCCCCATGAACACTTTGGCGCCGTCGACCGGAGAGGCGAAGGTCACGCCCTCCTCCTTGATCTTGCGCATCGCGCCCAGGCTGAACACCTGGAAACCACCGGAGTCGGTCAGAATCGGGCCTTTCCACTGCATGAAATCGTGCAGGTCGCCGTGCTTCTTGATCACTTCGGTGCCAGGACGCAGCCACAAGTGGAAGGTGTTACCCAGAATGATTTCCGCGCCCGTGGCGGTGATATCCCGCGGCAACATGCCCTTCACGGTGCCGTAGGTGCCCACCGGCATGAAGGCCGGGGTCTCGACGGTACCGCGAGGGAAGGTCAAACGACCGCGACGAGCCTTGCCGTCAGTAGCAAGCAACTCAAACGACATACGACTTTGGCGACTCATTCTGTTTCCTCAGGGCCACGTGGTGCGGGATTACGGGTGATAAACATCGCATCACCGTAGCTGAAAAAGCGGTATTCGTTGTCAACGGCGGCTTTGTAAGCGGCCATGGTCTCGGGATAACCGGCGAACGCCGAAACCAGCATCAACAGCGTGGATTCAGGCAAATGAAAGTTGGTGACCAGGGCATCGACCACATGAAACGGCCGGCCCGGGTAGATAAAGATGTCGGTGTCGCCACTGAACGGCTTGAGCACGCCATCGCGCGCGGCGCTTTCCAGGGAACGCACGCTGGTGGTCCCCACCGCCACCACACGACCACCGCGAGCGCGGCAAGCCGCGACGGCATCAACCACGTCCTGACCGACTTCCAGCCACTCAGTGTGCATGTGGTGATCTTCGATCTTCTCGACGCGCACCGGCTGGAACGTGCCCGCACCGACGTGCAAAGTCACGAACGCCGTCTCGACGCCCTTGGCGGCAATTGCCTCCATCAGCGGCTGATCAAAATGCAGCCCCGCCGTCGGCGCCGCCACCGCGCCCAAACGCTCGGCGTAGACCGTCTGATAACGCTCGCGGTCCGAGCCTTCATCCGGGCGGTCTATATAAGGAGGCAACGGCATGTGCCCGACGCGATCGAGCAGCGGCAACACCTCTTCGGCGAACCCCAACTCGAACAACGCATCGTGACGCGCCAGCATCTCAGCCTCGCCACCGCCGTCGATCAGGATCTTCGACCCCGGCTTCGGCGACTTGCTCGACCGCACATGCGCCAGCACGCGATGACTGTCGAGCACCCGCTCCACCAGGATTTCCAGCTTGCCGCCGGAAGCCTTCTGGCCAAACAGCCGCGCCGGAATCACCCGGGTATTGTTGAACACCATCAAATCGCCCGGGCGCAAATGCTCGAGCAAATCAGTAAATTGACGGTGTGCCAGGGCGCCGCTGACCCCATCAAGGGTCAACAGGCGACTGTTGCGACGCTCAGCCAAAGGATGGCGAGCGATCAGCGAATCAGGGAGTTCGAATGTAAAGTCAGCAACGCGCATGATGGGGTTCGTCTAGCAGGGGCCGGAAGTCTAGCCGAAATAGTGAAAATTCTCTATGTACCTGATTGACCGACGGTAATCTCATCTCTATACTTCGCCGCCATTGAGCCCTGATGGCGGAATTGGTAGACGCGGCGGATTCAAAATCCGTTTTCGCAAGAAGTGGGAGTTCGAGTCTCCCTCGGGGCACCAAAATCAAGAAAGGTCTTGCATTGCAAGGCCTTTTTTTTCGCCTGTAGAAAAGTGAGCTTGCCCCGCTACCCCGTAGGAGCTGCCGAAGGCTGCGATCTTTTGATCCTGCTTTTGAGGCGCTATAACCCAAACCGCTCGGCTAACGAATCAAGGATTCACACAATGGAATTGCCACTGGAAACCGTTGCCCTTTTCGCCCTCAAGCTGGCTTATGAGCGGGAGGGGGAAAGTCCGATCCTGCGGGATGATCCGATCATGAGCGATTACGAGCGGGAGGTATTTGGCTTGCTGGTGCGCCGGGGTGATGTCGAGGGTATTCAGTTTAGAGTGGCGCACTGTGTAGGCTTGGCGCTAGACGCTATAGGCGGGGCTGAAACGCCGCTAGGGCGAGAGCTGCATCGGTTGTCAGCTGATTTCAGCAGTGCGCGGACAATGGAACAGCTTAATGCGCCGCTCATCGCGCTTAAGGATTACTTGAAAGACATTCAGTGAATGATCGGAGTGAGGCAAAGTTTAGTAACCCTTTACACCGACTAGTGCTGGCTAGGGACTTGGCTGATATGGAAATCTATCTGCCCACTTTTCAATTGCGTCAGCAGACAGCAACGAAAGATCTTTTCGGCATCACAAGGACGTATCAATGAGGCAAATCGCCCTCAGCAACAAGCCACTCAGAGGCATTCCCCGCCGCCTTCGCGCTCTGGAACGCTGGGCCTCCAGTTTTCGCGACGAGTTTTACCCGCGATCCGAGCACATGGAGCGCTACACACATTGGAAGATCCCGGTGCACGCGGCCTTGGTTCAAGGCCCTCAAGCCAGGATCGAAGTTCAGGCCTTCTGCATTCAGCAACTGCTCGAAGCCGCTAGCCACCTGTCCAACGCGGCTGACCACTCACAGGGTTACTACCGCGTCGCTTGCCTGCTGGTGTGGCCATGGGTTCATCAGAGTGAGGTCACCGTCTTCTATGACCGAGACTATTATCTGGGTTTTCTCGGTGAGACTAACACTCTCATGCCAGAGCGGATCAGCCATGCTCTTGCGTTATACACACCAGCGAATTTCATCGAGCACGGGCATGACGTAACTCAACCTGACGATGAGGTCGCAGTACAGTGGTGGTGCATCGGGGAACTCGCCTGACGGCTTTGGCGAGCAGGCTCGCTCCGACAGAGATTGCGGTGAGCTGACAGGCATCGGTTGGCCCGAGTGTGTGAATAATAAATCTGTCCCCTTTTCCGTCCAAAATTGGACGGAAAATATATCCGTCGCCTTTCCCCTCGCAATTAACGAAATCGCATCGAATTTCTGCCCGAATATCATTTACGCAAGTAAAACAAACCTTGCTTCAAGCTTGTGCAGCAACTCAAACGTATTTAGAAATGGAACGTTTAGCTGCTCACAAATATTGGGAATGATGAATTTACGTTTCGCGTCGCGATTCAACACTTCATGAGTCACTAAAGTCGCGCCAGTCGTCATAGCCTTTGCAATCAGCCAAGGGTCTGCTCCCGCTAAAAATTCTTCCATGGCGCCTATCTTCATTCTCGGCGCTTGATTTGCCACAAGCCCTGCCACTTGCGCGAATGCTTCTTGGGTAGCGTCATCGTTGGTGATGTGGAAGAAACTAGCGTTCTCCTTCACCCAATTAGCCAGTTCGTCATTCCCCTTGTTTAGCTCTTCCATTACTGGGGTGATGCTGGACAAGGCCAACGCTTCATTTTTCAGCAACAACCATTGCCAAAACCCAGGACAGATAGCCATCCCGTAGTAACGATTTTTTGCCTCGATCAGCGTGTTAGCGTCGAGCAAATGATTCATTCCGTGATCCTGCTGGCGAGAGTCCTTAATTTGGCAGGTTGCACGCCGAGCAAATGTCCCGCATCGCGCAGCAGCATCCGGCCACTCATTGCTTCAGTCAGCACTGCCTTACTTAGGCGAGGGCTATTTTTCGCGGTGGCGTTGCGGTAATAGTCACCCGCGCCACCTTTATCATCCTGAAAAGTTTTGAGGATCATTCGATAGTAAGCGCTGTATTGCGCCTGGCGTAGATATCCAAGATCCAATGCGCGGCGACCGATCGCCAATTTACTGATATGAAACCGAGTGGCCAGCGGAGCCAGGTTGTCTTCCCAGTTAACATCGGCGTTCCACAGGGCGCGGAATTGGGCTTCGGGAGCCAGAAACTCGCCTGCAACTGCATTGCAGAATCGTTCCTCGTCTCGACCATTCGCGGTGTTCCCGTCGGACACTCCGCTGCTACCAATCCAGATATGGGCCAGTTCGTGGAGCAAAGTGAACAGCCGGGCGGTGGGGGCGTCGGAACTGTTGACGAATACAACGGGGGCGTAGGCATTACTGATGGCAAAACCCCGAAACTCGCTAACTTCAAGTTTTCGATGAGTATTCCCTAGCGCAATGCCACTGCGCATCACCAAAATACCAGCCGCTTCTGCGGCCTCGATCAAGGCACGGCTGTACTTGTCGTAATCCAATCGAGCAGCGTCAGGGTTCACGCCGAGGGTCCGGCGGATGTCGTCCACTACCTCGGCGACTTGAGATCGGCTATTGAAGCGACCGACAAATGCCAACGGCTGATGCTCTTGGTTTTGCAGATACTCCAGGTACCAATCCTGCTTACGTATGGAATCCCTGACGGTGTCCAACAACTCCAGACTGGGACGTTGAGGCGCAATCCCACCGACGGTCCGAAGATCAGGTAAAGGCAGTTGTTCGACGGGAGGCTGCTGAAGAAACAGGAAGCCAAAAGGAATGTGAGCGAGACTCGCCCACTTTTGAGCCTGAAGGAATGTGGGCTTGGTCTCGCCAGACTCCCATTCCTGTACTCGATCAGGCTTCACTGGCAGCTTTTTAGCAACCTGTTCAGTGGAGAGACCTGCGCGCTCACGAGACCAGGTGAGCAGGCTTGGATTGACTAAGGCGGCTTGGCTCATAGGGTCGCAGGCAATTCAGACAGGGCTGGTAAACGTTCGAGAGCATCCTTGGCAGATGCATCCGACTGACGCTTGCTCCAGTTATCTGTCATTGCCTTTCTCCTTGGCGATTAAAAGTGTGGCGGCAGCGGCTACAGATTAGTCGAAAAGCAGCGCTAACGAAGGTTGAAGCGCGCGATTATGGGGTAACTTCGCAACCACCCGAAGCGCAAATTTGTAACCCGCAGACAGATGGTATTGACCTGTTTCAATGCATTTCATGATGCAAGTGCGACTCGCCCCGAAGGTTGCAGGAATTAGATCTCCACGATACCCTCCCACCGTCGCTGCCAATTCAGCGACCGGGTGTGGTAACCCGAGTTATTCAAGGCGCTACAGCGCCCCCATCACGTCTGCCGGCGCTTTTTTTATGCCTGCGGCGTGAGTTATGGCAGCTGTGCGTGGGACGCCCTTGGGCGTGCCGGTTTCCTTGATTCCCGGTTTACCACCCTGCGCACAGCTGTCACCCATTCGTGTGGTAACGGACGTGGCAGCTCCTCATATCAAGGAGTCTGATAATGCGCAGCATCAATCCGTACAAAATTTGGCTTTCCCCTCTACGCAATTCCCAATCGCGTAACGCCCTCCCCAACCGCCTCTCCCTCATCGGAGGTGGCAAATGACCGATCAACCCGAACTCAAAACCATCGGCCTAACCCCCGCCATCTACTGCGCGGATCAACCACTCTTCCACGTCACCCACGGCGTCCCCCTCGGCGATGCCCTATCCATGGCTTCTGACTTTCTGTTTCTCGCCAAGAAGCTGACCGAAGATGCTGCTTACGACAGAGACACCGACCGCCACGCCTGGGCCGCGCATTATTTGACGGCGATGAGTAAGGCGGTGGTGGATGATGCGGTGAAGGTGCTGAATCGGGATCGGGACAATGAGCTGGCGTCTAAGCGGGCGGGGGCGAAGGCTGAGGGGTAGTGGGCGGAGCGCCGGGGTAGCTTTTGGTTTCAAGAGCTAGGCGTGATGTTGTGGGGCGGGTTTGGTTGCGGTGGGTGGGGTGTTCAGCAGGGAATGTGGATGCCTTGCGTATTTCGCGAGCGGGCTCGTTCCTACAGGGGTAGTGTTTCTGATCTGTGTTTTGCGTGAACTGATCTGGTGCTATCGCGAGCAGGCTCACTCCTACAGGGGTTTTTGGGTTGACTGGGATTTGGGATTTGGCCCTGGGGTTTCGGGGTTTTTTATTTTTCGGCTCAGGTTGAATGAGCTTCGGTTTTCAGCGGGATGGATCAACGCGTCGGCTCCCTGAATTGCCCACGGATCTGACACTCCCGTTTGTTGGTAAATACCACGCCGTCGCGCATGGATTTGCAGGGGTCGATGACTTGCTCCCCTTCCAGTAGCAACCAAGCATGACTTCAATCCGTCGGCGTACCCGGCTCTTCACGCCCCGCCGCCCGCACTGCAACCTCAATCGCTCGAACACTGATCGCCGCAAATATCGCGGTCATCAGCACCCCGTTGAACCCCAGCAAAATCGCCAGAATCCGCGAGACGCCAAGTTTCGGTACAAGCTCTCCATAGCCAATGGTCAAACCGGTCACGAAGCCGAAATAGATGCCGTCAAAAGGATCCCAGCCCTCCAGGTAGCTGATGATGAAGCCGAACAGCACGATCAAAAAAAACAGTACGGAAAAGATCGGCCAGACAACACGCAAGTAGAACCCGATTGCTTTGAAGAATTCTCGACGGACGTGCGATGCATGAGAGGGCTTCATGTCGTGGGTTTCCTGAGGTTTGCCTGAGCGGCAGGCGTATTAACACTCGATCAGCTTGGCACAAGCGCGGGAAACTGGCGGCCAACTGATCCACTCCTCTCCCGTTTTGATCACATCCTTTATTCCCCCCATGACGTCAACCACGCGACGCGGTGCATAAGCCGCGGGCTTGGGGTGGTTCACGCCTGATTCGCGATAGCGCTGCACATTGTCCCCGACCATTTAGGGACGACGCCTCGGGCCGCACTCTTCTAGACTTAATGGATAGTCGTAAGCAGAACCGAACACGTCGCTTTGGTGCAGATGAATCAAAAGCAGCGTGGCAAGCTGCCTTAATGCCCTTATAGAGGTGCGGCGAAGACCGCGCCGGGCACAACAAGATGCCCGCTCAGGGTGCCCTGGCCAACGGCCTGAAATTGCCACGATACCGTGACGTGGTGTGAGTGCCGCAGCCGACACTTTCGGACGACCGACAACCATCTGGTTTGTCCGTGACCGTGAGGATTGCTGAATGCCTGATGAGAGTTTGCACCTGCCTGTGGTCAACACCCTGCTGGAGCGCCACAAGGGCACTCCGGGTGCACTGTTGCCCATTCTTCATGATATTCAGGAACGCATCGGTTACATCCCCGATGTGGCCATCCCCGAAATTGCTCACGCCCTCAATCTGAGTCAGGCGGAGGTTCGCGGGGTGATCAGTTTTTACCATGATTTCCGTACTGCGCCGCCGGCCAAGCATATCTTGCGGCTGTGCCGCGCCGAGTCCTGCAAAAGCCGCGGTGCCGAGCAGTTGGCCGCGCAATTGCGCGAACGTCTGCAACTGGATGACCACGGCAGCAGTGCCGATGGCAGCATCAGTTTGCGTCCGGTGTATTGCCTCGGCGCCTGTGCTTGCTCGCCCGCTCTGGAGCTGGATGGTCGGGTGCATGCTCGGCTCAGTGCTGAGCGTCTGGATGCTTTGCTCGACGCTTGCCGGGAGGACGCATGATGCCGTCGCTCTATCTGCCTACTGATTCTCTTGCCCGTGCCGTGGGTGCCGATGAAGTCGCGGTGGCGCTGATCACTGCGGCTCAGGAACGCAATCTGCCCCTGGAGTTGCAGCGCACCAGCTCGCGTGGTCTGTACTGGCTGGAACCGCTGCTGGAAGTGGACAGCCCGCAAGGCCGGATCGGCTTCGGCCCGTTGACTGCTGCCGATGTGCCGTCCGTGCTCGATGCCCTGCAAGGCGAACCGTCCGCTCATCCACTGGCCTTGGGCCTGGTGGAAGAATTGCCTTATCTCAAGACTCAACAACGCTTGCTGTTCGCCCGCGCCGGTATTACCCGGCCGTTGTCCCTGGATGATTACCGGGCGCACGGTGGTTTCGAGGGTTTGACCCGCGCCATCGCAGTAGGCGGCGAGCAGGCCGCAACGGAAGTGTTCGATTCAGGCCTGCGTGGTCGTGGCGGCGCAGCTTTCCCGGCCGGGATCAAATGGCGCACGGTCCGCGCCACTCAGGCTGCGCAGAAATACATTGTGTGCAACGCCGACGAAGGCGACTCCGGCACCTTTGCCGACCGCATGCTGATGGAAGGCGACCCTTTCCTGTTGATCGAAGGTATGGCCATTGCCGGCATTACCGTCGGTGCCACTTACGGCTACATCTATGTACGCTCGGAATATCCGGATGCCGTGGCCACCCTGCGCCAGGCGCTGAACATTGCTCGGTCCAACGGTTACCTCGGCGCCAATGTCGGCGGCAGCGGTCAGGCTTTCGATATGGAAGTGCGGGTCGGTGCTGGCGCTTATATCTGCGGTGAGGAAACCGCGCTGCTGGATTCGCTCGAAGGCAAACGCGGGATCGTCCGCGCCAAGCCGCCGATTCCTGCCTTGCAGGGTTTGTTCGGCCTGCCGACGCTGGTGCACAACGTGCTGACCCTCGCTTCGGTGCCGCTGATTCTGGCCAAGGGCGCGCAGTTTTATCGCGATTACGGCATGGGCCGCTCTCTGGGCACCATGCCCTTCCAGTTAGCGGGCAATATTCGTCATGGTGGTTTGGTGGAACGGGCCTTTGGCCTGACCTTGCGGGAACTGGTGGAAGACTACGGTGGCGGCACCGCCAGTGGCCGTCCTCTGAAAGCCGCGCAGGTTGGCGGGCCGCTCGGCACATGGGTGCCGCCGTCGCAATTCGATACGCCGCTGGATTACGAAGCGTTCGCCGCCATCGGCGCGATGCTCGGTCACGGTGGTGTGGTGGTGGCAGATGACACGCTGGACATGGCCCAAATGGCGCGTTTCGCCATGCAGTTTTGCGCCGAGGAATCCTGTGGCAAATGCACGCCGTGCCGCATCGGCTCGACCCGGGGCGTGGAGGTGATCGACCGCCTGCTCGCCGCGCCGGACCAGAGCGGTCGCGAAGAGCAGGTGATCATCCTCAAGGACCTATGCGACACGATGCAATACGGTTCGCTGTGTGCGTTGGGCGGCATGGCCCCGTTTCCGGTGGCCAGCGCCCTCAAGTATTTTCCCGCTGACTTCGGTCTGCAGCCCTCGGAGGCTGACCAATGATCACTGTATTCGACCCGAAAACCGATATGGATCTGGGCACACCGGCCCGCGAAAGCCAGGTGCAAGTCACCCTGAACATCGACGGCCGCAGCATCAGCGTGCCCGAAGGCACCTCGGTGATGCGCGCTGCTGCGCTGCTGGGCACCACGATTCCCAAACTGTGTGCCACCGACAGCCTGGAAGCCTTCGGCTCCTGCCGCATGTGCCTGGTGGAGATCGACGGCATGCGCGGCTACCCGGCGTCCTGCACCACGCCGGTGACTGAAGGCATGACCGTGCACACCCAGACGCCGAAGCTCGCGACCCTGCGCCGCAATGTCATGGAGCTGTACATTTCCGATCACCCGCTGGACTGCCTGACCTGCTCGGCCAACGGCAACTGCGAGTTGCAAACCGTCGCCGGCCAGGTCGGTCTGCGGGAAGTGCGTTACGGTTATGAAGGCGAGAACCATCTGGACGACGTGAAGGACACGTCCAACCCTTACTTCGACTACGACCCGAGCAAGTGCATCGTCTGCAACCGCTGCGTGCGCGCCTGCGAAGAAACCCAAGGCACGTTTGCCCTGACGATTACCGGTCGCGGTTTTGAATCCCGGGTGGCGGCGGCCGGTGGCGAGAACTTCCTCGACTCGGAATGCGTGTCCTGCGGCGCCTGTGTGCAAGCCTGCCCCACCGCGACCCTGATGGAAAAAAGCGTGGTCGAACTGGGTCAGCCCGAGCGCAGCGTGATCACCACCTGTGCCTATTGCGGCGTGGGCTGCTCGTTCCGCGCCGAGATGAAAGGCGACCAACTGGTGCGCATGGTTCCGGACAAAAACGGCCACGCCAACCACGGCCACTCCTGCGTCAAAGGGCGCTTTGCCTGGGGCTACGCCACCCACCCGGATCGCATCACCAAGCCGATGATCCGCAAACACATCAACGATCCCTGGCAGGAAGTCAGCTGGGATGAGGCGGTGACCTACGCCGCCAGCGAATTCCGCCGACTGCAGCAAAAATACGGCCGCGATTCCATTGGTGGCATCACCTCCAGCCGCTGCACCAACGAAGAAACCTATCTGGTGCAAAAACTGGTGCGCGCCGCGTTCGGCAACAACAACGTCGACACCTGTGCGCGGGTCTGCCACTCGCCGACCGGCTATGGCCTGAAACAAACCCTTGGCGAGTCCGCCGGCACCCAGAGTTTCGACTCGGTGATGCAAGCCGACGTGATCCTGGTGATGGGCGCCAACCCCAGCGACGCCCACCCGGTGTTCGCCTCCCAGCTCAAACGCCGCCTGCGTGAAGGCGCGCGACTGATCGTCATCGACCCACGACGCATTGATCTGGTGGACTCGGTGCATGCCCGCGCCGAACTGCACCTGGCCCTGCGCCCGGGCACCAACGTCGCCATGCTCAACGCGTTGGCCCACACCATCGTCACCGAAGGCCTGCTCAACCAGCCGTTTATCGACGCTCGTTGTGAGGGAGCGGATTTCGCCCACTGGAGCGAGTTCGTCAGCCGCGCGGAAAACTCGCCGGAAGCCCTCGGACCTGTCTGCGGCGTAGAGCCTGCCGACATCCGTGCCGCCGCCCGCCTGTATGCAACCGGTGGCAACGCAGCGATCTATTACGGTCTGGGCGTCACCGAACACAGTCAGGGCAGTACGGCTGTGATGGGCATCGCCAACCTGGCGATGGTCACTGGCAACATCGGCCGCGAAGGCGTGGGCGTGAACCCGCTGCGTGGGCAGAACAACGTGCAGGGCTCCTGCGACATGGGTTCCTTCCCCCACGAGTTGCCCGGCTACCGCCACATCTCCAACGAAGTGGTACGGACGCAGTTCGAACAGGCCTGGAATGTCACGCTGCAACCTGATCCGGGCCTGCGCATTCCCAACATGTTCGAGTCTGCGCTGGCCGGCAGTTTCAAGGGCTTGTATTGCCAGGGCGAGGACATCGCTCAGAGCGATCCGAACACCCAGCACGTCACCGCGGCCCTGTCGGCCATGGAGTGCGTGGTGGTGCAGGACATTTTCCTCAACGAAACTGCGAAGTTCGCCCACGTGTTCCTGCCGGGCGCATCGTTCCTGGAAAAGGACGGCACGTTCACCAACGCCGAACGACGCATCTCGCGGGTACGCAAAGTCATGGACCCTCTGGGCGGCAAGGCCGACTGGGAAGGCACGGTGGCCCTGGCCAACGCCCTGGGTTACCCGATGAACTACAAACATCCATCGGAAATCATGGATGAAATCGCCAGCCTGACGCCGACTTTCACCAACGTCAGCTACGCCGCACTGGACAGCCACGGCAGCCTGCAATGGCCGTGCAACGCCGAGGCACCGGACGGCACGCCGACCATGCACATCGAGCAATTCGTGCGCGGCAAGGGGCGTTTCATGCTCACCGGCTACGTACCCACCGAGGAAAAGGTCAACAATCGCTATCCGCTGCTGCTGACCACCGGACGCATCCTCAGCCAGTACAACGTCGGCGCCCAGACTCGCCGAACCGAGAACGTCGCCTGGCATGACGAAGACCGTCTGGAAATCCACCCGACCGACGCCGAGAGCCGTGGCATCAACGAAGGTGACTGGGTCGGCATCGGCAGCCGCGCCGGCCAGACCGTACTGCGTGCGCGGGTCACCGAACGGGTTGCCCCAGGCGTGGTGTACACCACTTTCCACTTCCCGGAATCAGGGGCCAACGTGATTACCACCGACAACTCCGACTGGGCCACCAACTGTCCGGAGTACAAGGTCACCGCCGTGGAGGTCAGCCGCGTCTACCACCCTTCCGAGTGGCAAAAACGCTATCAGGAATTCAGCGACGAACAGGATCGCCTGCTTAAAGAACGCCGTCAGGCACGTGGTGCCAAAGCCGAGGTGCGCCGATGAGTACGGACAACCTGATCAAGATGGTCAACCAGATCGCCCAGTACTTCGCCACCGAACCCGACCAGCAAAAGGCCGTGCTCGGTGTGCGTAATCATCTGCAGATGTACTGGACGCCCGGCATGCGCAAGGAGTTGCTGGCCTGGCAGACGGAGCATCAGGGAGCAGACTTGCACCCACTGGCGCAGGCGGCGGTCAGTGGGGCGGGCTGGGAGGCTTAGATTCACTCTTATTGAGATTGGCCTGCTGGCTAACAACCTGTAGGAGCGAGCCTGCTCGCGATGCGGTG
>NZ_LACH01000026.1:91248-93468 GCF_000968015.1 Pseudomonas fluorescens | reverse complement strand
ACCGCAGGAATGGATATGTACACCATCACACCCCCCCCCAAAAAAATGCCCCAATCTCTCGACCAGGGCATTTCTGTTTAACGCAGCTTATATATACAAGCCTGAAGCCTTAGTGAGCAACCGCCCCACTCGCCCCCAAACCAGTCTGCGAACGAACAAACTGCGGGAAGAACAGCGCACGCTCATTAGCACCCGCTGTGGACTTGTCAGTGACCGAGAAGAACCAGATCCCGATAAACGCAATGGCCATCGAGAACAGCGCCGGGTACTCATACGGAAAGATCGCCTTCTCGTGATGCAGAATCTGCACCCAAATGGTTGGCCCAAGGACCATCAAACCAACGGCACTGATCAGGCCCAACCAGCCGCCAATCATCGCACCACGCGTGGTCAGCTTCTTCCAGTACATGGAAAGCAGCAGCACCGGGAAGTTACAGCTCGCCGCGATGGAGAACGCCAGGCCCACCATGAACGCGATGTTCTGGCTTTCGAACAGAATGCCCAAGCCGATCGCCAGCACACCCAGACAGATGGTGGTGATTTTCGAGACGCGGATCTCATCCTTGTCGTTGGCTTTGCCCTTCTTGATCACACTCGCGTAAAGGTCGTGGGACACCGCTGTAGCGCCGGCCAGCGTCAGACCGGCAACGACGGCCAGAATGGTCGCGAACGCCACCGCCGAGATGAAGCCCAGGAAGATGCTGCCACCCACCGCGTTAGCCAGGTGCACCGCCGCCATGTTGTTGCCGCCCAACAGCGCGCCAGCAGCATCTTTAAAGGCAGGGTTGGTGCTGACCAGCAGGATCGCGCCGAAGCCGATGATGAACGTCAGGATGTAGAAGTAACCAATGAAGCCGGTTGCATACAGCACGCTCTTGCGAGCTTCTTTCGCATCACTCACGGTGAAGAAGCGCATCAGAATGTGCGGCAGGCCAGCGGTACCGAACATCAGTGCCAGGCCAAGCGAGAATGCCGAAACCGGATCTTTCACCAAACCGCCCGGGCTCATGATCGCTTCACCTTTAGGGTGAACCTTGATCGCCTCGGAAAACAGCAGGCTGAAGTCGAAGTTGACGTGTTTCATGACCATCAGTGCCATGAACGTAGCACCGGACAGCAGCAACACGGCCTTGATGATCTGCACCCAAGTGGTCGCCAGCATGCCGCCGAACAACACGTACATGCACATCAGGATACCGACCAGGATCACCGCAACGTAGTAGTCGAGACCGAACAGCAGCTGAATCAGCTTGCCGGCACCGACCATTTGCGCAATCAGATAGAACGCCACCACCACCAGCGAACCGCAAGCAGACAGCGTGCGGATCTGGGTTTGCCCAAGGCGATAGGACGCCACGTCGGCAAAGGTGTATTTACCCAGGTTACGCAGGCGCTCGGCGATCAGGAACAGAATGATCGGCCAGCCCACCAGGAACCCGATCGAGTAGATCAGGCCGTCGTAGCCAGAGGTGAACACCAGGGCGGAAATACCCAGGAAGGACGCCGCCGACATGTAGTCACCGNNAATCGCCAGACCGTTCTGGAAGCCGGTGATCTTGCCACCCGCCGCATAGTAGTCGGCCGCCGAATTGTTGCGCTTGGAGGCCCAGTAGGTGATGCACAGGGTCAGACCAACGAACGCGACGAACATCAGGATCGCGGAAACGTTGAGCGGTTGTTTGTGCACTTCGCCGGTCAGGGCTTCACCTGCCCAGGCGCCAGGTGCAAAGGCTGCGATGCTCAATAGAGCCATTAGACGCCGGATCATTGCTGAGCCTCCTTGAGAATCGCATTGTTCAGGTCGTCGAATTCGCCATTGGCGCGTCGCACGTAGATTGCAGTCAGGATAAAGGCCGAGACAATCAGCCCGACACCAATCGGTATCCCCCAGGTAATCGAAGACTCGGGGCTGATTTTCGCCCCCAGAATATGCGGCCCGTAAGCAATCAAAAGGATGAATCCGGAGTAAAGCCCAAGCATGATCGCCGAAAGAATCCAGGCGAACCTTTCTCGCTTACTAACCAGCTCCTTGAAGCGCGGGCTGTTTTGAATCGAGAGGTAAATGCTGTCGTTCATTGTTTTTATCCTCGCAGCACAGATGAAGTTGGAACGTTATCCACTCTATGCGGCTACGGAACTGGTTCCAGACGACCTTAGTATTAGAACGACATGACAGAATCGCCATTTCCCAGCATCCACTAAACAATGTGGGAGCGAGCC
>NZ_LACH01000026.1:88935-91183 GCF_000968015.1 Pseudomonas fluorescens | reverse complement strand
GGCTCGCTCCCACAGGGGAAAAGCAAAAGGCCCCTTGGCAATTATGCCAAGGGGCCTTGAGAGATGCTGACTAGAGCCGTCAGCTCAAATCATTTGGTCCAGTCTGCAACGCGTTCCGGGTGTTTTGCCACCCAATCCTTCGCGGCGACTTCAGGTTTGGCACCATCCTGAATGGCCAACATGACTTCGCCGATTTCGTCTTTCGACGCCCACTGGAAGTTCTTCATAAACTTGGCAACTTCCGGAGCCTTGGTTGCCAGATCTTTGCTGCCGATGTTGTTTACAGTTTCAGCCGCGCCATAAACGCCTTTCGGGTCGTCCAGGAAGCGCAGTTTCCACTTGGCGAACATCCAGTGCGGCACCCAGCCGGTGACAGCAATGGATTCATTTTTCTTCTCGGCACGGGTCAGCTCGGCAATCATGCCGGCGCCGGAACTGGCCTTGAGTTGATACCCGGTCAGATCGTAGTCCTTGATTGCCTGTTCGGACTTGAGCATTACGCCCGAACCGGCGTCGATGCCGACGATACGATCTTTGAAGCTGTCGTCGGTTTTCAGATCGGCAATACTTTTAGCTTTGACGTACTCCGGCACGATCAGGCCGATTCTCGCGTCCTTGAAGTTCGGACCGTAATCGACGACTTGATCTTTATTCTTGGTCCAGTATTCACCATGCGTCACAGGCAGCCACGCAGACATCATGGCATCGAGTTTGCCAGTGGCCACACCCTGCCACATGATCCCGGTGGCAACTGCTTGCAGTTTCACGTCATAACCGAGTTTCTGCCTGATCACTTCAGCGGCCACGTTGGTCGTGGCAACACTGTCCGACCAGCCGTCGACATAACCGATAGTCACTGCCTTGCCTTCGGCGCTGGCTACAGTAGAACTGATCGCCAGCACCAAAGCGGCACCTGCGCCCAAGAGTCGTCGCATCTTCATCGTTACTTCCCCGAAAGTGCTGCGCTCGACGGATGCCGAGTCGCGTCAACGTATTGTTATGGTGCACAGCGCCCCCATCACGCCCACCGCAAACTCGTCCGAACATCAGCGGAGTACTGACGCCTCGATAATCAACCTCCCGACAATGGCGACCTTCTCTACCAGCGACCTCAAGGCATCGAGAAACGACATCAGAACGCCATTAATCTAGACCACCGAAAGTCAGCCGGCCAATCCGCCCAAACTTTGCATGTCAAAAGTATGCAGGCCACCAAGCACACGGCAAATGGAGGTAACATGCGCGGCTTTGCTCCCAGACGGCCTGACCATGCCCGCGACATCCCGCTTTCCTTTTTTTGCTTATCTATTCGCCTGCCTGTTGGGGCTTTTTGCCCTGGGTGGCTTCTGGTACGGCCTCGGTAAACCGGTGGTGCTGCCGGACGTTGCCAGCGCGACGCACAAGCTGCAATGCGCCTCCTACACCCCGTTCGACAAGGACCAATCGCCGTTCGATCAGCCGTTCAAGCTGCGCCCCGAGCGCATGGACGCCGACCTCGCGCTGCTGGCCAAAAGCTTCGAATGCATCCGCACCTATTCCATGACCGGTCTCGAGGCCCTGCCCGACCTGGCGCGCAAGCACGGGCTGAAACTGATGATCGGCGCCTGGGTCAACAGCAACCCGGTGGACACCGCCAAGGAAGTCGACCTGCTGATCGCCTCGGCCAACGCCAACGCGGACGTGGTGACCTCGGTGATCGTCGGCAACGAAACCCTGTTGCGCAAGGAAGTCACTGGTGCGCAGCTGGCCAAGCTCATCAGTAAAGTCAAAAGCCAGGTCAAACAGCCTGTCACTTACGCCGACGTCTGGGAGTTCTGGCTCAAGCACCCGGAAGTCGCCCCGGCGGTGGATTTCCTGACCATCCACTTGTTGCCGTACTGGGAAGATGATCCATCGAACATCGACGCCGCCCTGCAGCATGTGGCCGAAGTACGTCAGGTGTTCGGCAACAAGTTCGCACCCAAGGACGTGATGATTGGCGAAACCGGCTGGCCCAGCGAAGGCCGTCAGCGTGAAACGGCCCTGCCGAGCCGGGTCAATGAAGCCAAGTTCATTCGCGCTTTTGTCATCATGGCGGAGCAGCAAGGCTGGCATTACAACCTGATCGAAGCCTTCGACCAGCCATGGAAACGCGCCAGCGAAGGTGCGGTCGGTGGTTACTGGGGGCTATTCGATGCCGATCGCCAGGACAAGGGCGTGCTCGCCGGTCCGGTGTCGAATGTGCCTTACTGGACGCAGTGGCTGGCGG
>NZ_LACH01000026.1:88337-88929 GCF_000968015.1 Pseudomonas fluorescens | reverse complement strand
TTGATTTTCCTTGGCACGCTGATCCTCGGTGGACGTGTCCGCAGCACTCGCTCAGCGCTGGTTCTACCGCTGCTGGGTGCGCTGGCCGCCTGCTCGATTGGCGCCTGGGGCGACCTGGCCCGTGTCACTACGCGGTTTGGCAGTGAGTGGTTGTGGGTCGCTTTGCTGACGGCGTTGAATGTGTTGGTGCTGGCCCATGCGGCACTGACCCTGAGCGCTCGCACTGGCTGGCGCGGACAGGCGTTCAATGCGTTGGAACGTCGGGCGGGCTGGTTGCTCGCCGCAGCCGGTTTTGCCGCTGCGGTGATGATGCTGGAGCTGGTGTTCGATCCGCGTTATCGCAGCTTCCCGAGTGTCGCATTCGTCCTGCCGGCGCTTGTCTATCTGTGCCGCCCGGTGAGCGTACCGCGTCGGGAGATTGCCCTGCTGACCTTCATCATCGGCGCTGGCATTGCGCCGCAGCTTTACCGTGAAGGGTTGCAGAATCAGCAGGCCTGGGGTTGGGCGCTGGTGAGTGTGTTGATGGTTGCAGCGTTGTGGCGCAGTTTGCGGGTTCGCAAAGGCTAATCATCAAGCAAGATCAAAAGATCGC
>NZ_LACH01000026.1:87089-88293 GCF_000968015.1 Pseudomonas fluorescens | reverse complement strand
TGCCGCAGGCTGCGATCTTTCTCTATCAGGCAACTCGGTTTTCCCGGACCAATCGCAATCCAGCAATCACCACCGCAAAAACAGCCAAAGTCGTGTTGTACAACGCCAGCGCCGGAAACCCGAACACCAGCGCCAGTACCGCCAACCACCACCCGGCCCGGCCTGGCAGCACAAAACCGATAACGGCTGCCGCCAATGCCGCGAAGCCCAAGACATTGAAGTGAATCATCAAGCCCAGGCTCGAACGAACCTGGCATTCCCAGCGACTCGCCTCGTCCACGCAGATGCCAACCCATTGCGCATCCTCCATAAAGCCATAACGCGCGCCATAACTGGCGGCCAGCCATAACGGCAGGAGAACGAGCAGCAGAATCACAGGCAGACGGCGGGACATGAAGCACTCCAATAAACGAAAACGGCGGCCAGCTTAATCCCCCGCCAGCGGTAAGCAAACGCACGTGACAGATAATTGGCCACGAAATCGCTGCAAAGTGTATCGTCCAGCTACTATTACTCCGAAATTAGGCCTGATTGGTGCCGACCCATGGCACTTTGGCGCAAACCCCGTGGTCATAGCCTGCGAACTTCATTCGGCACCTTTCTCTAAGGGATCTAGTCATGCTCCGTTCCTTGCGCTTCGCCGCCCTGTTTGGCGGCCTTATTTTGAGTGCGTCCGCACTGGCCGTCGATATCGACGCTGCCAGTTATGGCTACCCTTTGACCAACCCGTTCGAGGCGACCATTGCCACGACACCGCCGGACTTGCGCCCGGAGTTGCCGCTGGATGACGACATCAATCAGACCGACCGCAGTGTCAGGTTGCGCCCGGAGCGTGAGTTCGACCTGCCGGACAACTTCTGGCCGGTGAAGAAGCTCACCTATCGCATTGCCACACAAGATAAAGCCGCACCGCTGATCTTCCTGATCGCCGGCACCGGCGCGCGCTACGACAGCAGCATCAACGAGTACCTGAAAAAGCTCTACTACAAGGCCGGCTACCACGTGGTGCAACTGTCGTCGCCCACCAGCTTCGACTTCATGAGCGCCGCCTCACGCTTTGCTACACCCGGCATCACCAAGGAAGACGCCGAAGACATGTACCGGGTGATGCAGGCGGTGCGAGCACAAAACCCGAAAGTGCCCGTCACTGATTACTACCTGACCGGCTACAGCCTGGGCGCATTGGATGCGGCATTTGTCGCAC
>NZ_LACH01000026.1:0-87069 GCF_000968015.1 Pseudomonas fluorescens | reverse complement strand
CAACTTCAAGAAAGTCTTGCTGCTCAACCCGCCGGTCAACCTCTACACCTCGATTACCAACCTGGACAAGCTCGTCCAGACCGAGGTCAAGGGCATCAACAACACCACCACTTTCTACGAGCTGGTGCTGGACAAACTGACCCGTTACTTCCAGCAGAAAGGCTACATCGACCTCAACGATGCGCTGCTCTACGACTTCCAGCAATCCAAGCAGCACCTGAGCAACGAACAGATGGCCATGTTGATCGGCACTTCGTTCCGCTTCTCGGCAGCCGACATTGCCTTCACCTCGGACCTGATCAACCGTCGCGGTCTGATCACTCCACCGAAATACCCGATCACCGAAGGCACCACCCTCACGCCGTTCCTCAAACGCGCGCTGCAGTGCGACTTCGACTGTTACATCACCGAACAAGTCATCCCGATGTGGCGCGCCCGCACCGACGGCGGGAGCCTGCTGCAACTGATCGACCAGGTCAGTTTGTATGCACTCAAGGATTATCTGCACGACAGCCCGAAAATCGCCGTCATGCACAACGCCGACGACGTGATTCTCGGCCCTGGCGACCTTGGTTTCCTGCGCAAGACCTTTGGTGATCGTTTGACCGTTTATCCACTGGGCGGCCATTGCGGCAACCTTAATTACCGCGTCAACAGCGACGCCATGCTGGAGTTCTTCCGTGGCTAAATATCTCCTGCTTATCGCAGCGTTACTCTGTGCAGGCGTCGCCAATGCCGACAACAGCAAAGCCAACGCACCGGTTGTGATTGACAGTGACGGCTTCAAGGAGCCGCTGAGCAAACTCAAGTTCAACCCGGGGCTGGATCAGCGCGAGTTCGAACGCTCGACGCTTAGCGCGCTGGCCGTCTACGACCCGCTGGAAGAGTGGAACCGCCGCGTCTACCACTTCAACTACCGCTTCGACCAATGGGTGTTCCTGCCAGTGGTCGATGGCTATCGCTACATCACGCCGAGTTTCCTGCGCACCGGCGTGAGCAACTTCTTCAATAACCTCGGTGACGTGCCGAACCTGTTGAACAGCCTGCTGCAGTTCAAGGGGCAGCGCTCGATGGAAACCACCGCGCGCCTGCTCCTCAACACCACCGTCGGCATCGCCGGCCTTTGGGACCCGGCCACCGCCATGGGCCTGCCGCGCCAGAACGAAGACTTCGGCCAGACGCTGGGCTTCTACGGTGTACCGGCCGGCGCCTACTTTGTGTTGCCGATCCTCGGCCCTTCGAACCTCCGCGACACCGGTGGCCTGGCAGTGGACTTCAGCGCGGAATCGGCGATCAACTTCCTGAACGTCTCCGAAGTCAGCGAAAACCATCCGGAAATCTGGGTCCTGCGTGGCATCGACAAGCGTCACCAGAACAGCTTCCGCTATGGCAAGCTGAACTCACCATTCGAATACGAGAAAGTGCGCTACGTGTACACCGAGTCGCGCAAGTTGCAGATCGCCGAGTAAATCCATCGGCAACAAAAAAGGCCATTCGATGCAGATCGAATGGCCTTTTTCATGAGGTCTTTCAAACACCATTAAACCAATGTGGGAGCGAGCTNNCTCCGGGCGGCGCTCCGACGATGAGGCAGTGTCAGTCCCCATACATGTTGACTGAACCACCGCTATCGCGAGCAAGCTCGCTCCCACACTGGGATAGTGTCTGGCTTCAGCCCTTCAGCCCTTCAGCCCTTCAGCGCTTTCCAGAGCTTGCTGGCAACCATCACACCCGCCAACACCACCGCCCCCGCCACAATCCCCGCCACCGCATTCAGCAACGTCGGCACGACAAACCCGGCACCGCCCGCCCCTGCGCTGACGCTCTCAATCCAGTGATGAACCACCGGCACGCCGTGGGTGAGAATCCCGCCACCCACCAGGAACATCGCCGCCGTGCCGATCACCGACAGGCTTTTCATCATGTACGGAGCCGCACGCAGGATCCCGCCGCCAATGCTTTTGGCGATCTGTCCAGGCTTCTGAGTCAGCCACAAGCCGAGGTCGTCGAGTTTGACGATGCCGGCCACCAGGCCATACACACCGATGGTCATGACGATGGCAATGCCCGAAAGCACGATGACTTGTTGGCTCAGCGTGGCATCTGCCACCGTGCCCAGGGTGATTGCGATGATTTCTGCAGAGAGAATGAAGTCGGTGCGGATGGCGCCTTTGATCTTGTCCTGCTCGAACGCCACCAGATCGACCGCCGGATCAGCCACGGCCTCGACCAGTTCTGCATGCTCGGCCTGGTCTTCAGCCTTGCTGTGCAGGAATTTATGGGCCAGTTTCTCGAAACCTTCGAAACACAGGTACGCGCCGCCGATCATCAACAACGGTGTGACCAGCCAGGGAATGAACGCGCTGATGGCCAACGCCGAGGGTACCAGGATCAGCTTGTTGAGAAACGACCCCTTGGCCACCGCCCACACCACCGGGATTTCCCGCTCGGCACGCACACCGGAAACCTGTTGGGCATTGAGCGCCAGATCGTCGCCGAGTACGCCGGCAGTCTTCTTGGCGGCCATTTTGGTCATCAACGCCACATCGTCGAGTACCGCGGCAATGTCGTCGATCAGCAACAGTAAACTGCTTCCTGCCATGAATCAGATTTCCTTCTTGAATGGATGCCGCGCAGCATAACGCGGCCGGGTGCCACACGGGGCATTCTTGAGCGCCGCGCGAGGCCGGTGCTACCATGCGCAACCGCCAGAACAGGCAAGGAACCCCCTGGTTTATGAGCACCATCCGCGAGCGCAACAAAGAACTGATCCTGCGTGCCGCCAGTGAAGAATTTGCCGACAAGGGCTTCGCTGCGACCAAAACCAGTGACATCGCAGCCAAGGCGGGATTGCCCAAGCCCAACGTCTACTACTATTTCAAATCCAAGGAAAACCTCTACCGCGAGGTCCTGGAAAGCATCATCGAACCAATTTTGCAGGCCTCGACACCGTTCAACGCTGATGGCGTGCCGAGTGAAGTGCTGAGCGGCTACATCCGCTCGAAAATCCGCATCTCCCGCGACCTGCCCTTTGCCTCCAAGGTGTTCGCCAGCGAAATCATGCACGGCGCCCCGCACCTGAGCGCTGATCTCGTTGAACGGCTCAACGGCCAGGCCAAGCACAACATCGACTGCATCCAGACCTGGATCGACCGCGGCCAGATCGCCCCGATCGACCCCAACCACCTGATGTTCAGCATCTGGGCCGCGACCCAGACCTATGCCGACTTCGACTGGCAGATTTCCGCGGTAACCGGAAAGGCCAAGCTCGATGAGGCCGACTATGAAGCGGCGGCGCAGACGATTATCCGGTTGGTGCTCAAGGGGTGTGAGCCGGACCGTTAGACCGTGGTGCGGCCATTCGCGAGCAGGCTCGCTCCCACATTGAAATACATTTCCCTGTGGGAGTGAGCCTGCTCGCGATGAAGGCAACTCGATTTCAGCTCAAACCCAAACAGCATCCCACAACGGATAATCGCCAAGCTTCTCGACCAGTCCAGCCCGCAACGGGTTGGCTACTACATCTCGAGCCAGTTTCACCAAATCCTCTTCCCGCCGCAGTGCCCTATCATGAAATCCTCTCTGCCAGAGACTGGTGCTTCGACCGGTAGACTGCCTTATGGCTTTGGTACTCATCGACTTGGTTTTTTGCATCAGCTCACTCAAAGATCCCTTCTGCAATTCAATCAACCAATGAAAATGATCTGGCATGACCACCCAAGCCAACGAGTTCGCAAAGCCTAGATTCTGTGCATTGCGAAATTGATCGACCACCAGCCGGCCCAAGGTGAAATCCTTGAAAACCGGGGTTCTGTGAACTGTGTTGGTGGTTAACAGATAAATTCGACTGGCTTCGGCATAGCGACCGATTCGCAATCGATTTGCGGCAGGTAAATCCGGCATTCCTTAGCCTCCCGTGATCAGGTCATGAGAAGGCTAGCTCCGTGGATTGAAGTGGGAGGGGCAAAATATTGGCTGGATGTGTCTGGTAGATAGCTATCGCGAGCAGGCTCACTCCTACAGGGGATTCAAGCAGTCGGACAATTTGTGTCCGACCACAAAACCTGTGGGAGCGAGCCTGCTCGCGAAAGCGGTAGATCAATCAACAAAAATATTAGGCAGTCACCCCCGCATCCGCCCGCAACCCCGACGCCTCAATCGCGTTGATCGCACATTGCTCATCAACATCAGAAAGATCACCGCTGATACCAACAGCCCCCAGCACATTCCCGTCCTGATCCCGAATCAATACACCGCCCGGTGCCGGGACGACGCTGCCCTGCCCCAGACTGTTCAAAGCGGCGATAAACGCCGGTCGTTGTTGTGCGTCCAGCGCCAGCAGGCGTGAGCCTTTGCCCAGGGCAATGGCGCCCCAGGCTTTGCCGATGGCGATCTGCGGGCGCAGCAGGCTGGCGCCGTCTTCACGCTGCAGAGTGACCAAGTGTCCACCCGCATCCAGTACGGCGATGGTCAATGGAGCCGCCGAGATTGCACGCCCTGCGGAGATAGCCTGATTGGCCAGGTTGACTGCGACTTTCAAGGTTAAAGCGCTCATGGTGCCGTCCTCATTTTGTTATAGGGAAAGCTGCTGGACTGCGTTTTGTTCAGAAGTCCGATGCAACAAATAGAACACAATGAGTTATTTTTTTGTATACAATAATTCTCGAAAAGCGCCACATGCGACGAAAAGCCACAGTAGACCGGGCTTCCGACGAATGAAACGGCCGCTTGAGAAAATGGATTGACCTGCGCCGTCCGCCGTGAATACACTCTGCGCAAAGCCACTTGTATACAATTACAAAACGTAAGAGGCACAAAACCATGAGCAAAATGAGAGCAATCGAAGCCGCCGTTCTGGTGATGCGCCGTGAAGGGGTTGATACCGCTTTTGGCATCCCCGGCGCCGCGATCAACCCGCTGTACTCCGCCTTGCAGAAGGTCGGTGGCATCGATCACGTCCTTGCTCGCCACGTTGAAGGCGCCTCGCACATGGCCGAGGGCTACACCCGCACCAAGGCCGGCAACATCGGCGTGTGCATCGGCACTTCCGGCCCGGCCGGTACCGACATGGTCACCGGGCTCTACAGCGCCTCGGCCGACTCGATCCCGATTCTTTGCATTACCGGCCAGGCACCCCGCGCCCGTATGCACAAGGAAGACTTCCAGGCTGTCGACATTACCTCGATCGTCAAGCCAGTGACCAAGTGGGCAACCACTGTCATGGAACCGGGTCAGGTGCCTTACGCGTTCCAGAAAGCCTTCTACGAAATGCGCTCCGGCCGTCCAGGCCCGGTGCTGATCGATCTGCCGTTCGATGTGCAGATGGCTGAAATCGAATTCGACATCGACGCCTATGAACCACTGCCGCTGGCCAAGCCAACCGCTAACCGCGTGCAAATCGAGAAGGCCCTGGCAATGCTCGATCAGGCCGAGCGTCCGTTACTGGTGGCCGGTGGTGGCATCATCAATGCCGACGCCAGCGAGTTGCTGGTGGAGTTCGCCGAGCTGACCGGTATTCCGGTGGTCCCGACCCTGATGGGCTGGGGCACCATTCCGGACGATCACCCGTTGATGGTCGGCATGGTCGGTCTGCAAACCTCGCACCGCTACGGCAACGCCACGATGCTCAAGTCCGACCTGGTGCTGGGTGTCGGTAACCGTTGGGCCAACCGTCACACCGGTTCGATCGACGTTTACACCGAAGGCCGCAAGTTCATTCACGTTGACATCGAACCGACCCAGATCGGCCGCGTGTTCACCCCGGACCTGGGCATCGTTTCCGACGCCGCTGCCGCGCTGACCGTGTTCATCGAGGTCGCTCGCGAATGGCAAGCCGCCGGCAAGCTGAAAAACCGCAGCGCCTGGTTGCAAGACTGCCAGCAGCGCAAGTCCAGCCTGCAGCGCAAGACTCACTTCGACAACGTGCCGGTCAAGCCGCAGCGGGTTTACGAAGAGATGAACCAGGTGTTCGGCAAAGACACCTGCTACGTCAGCACCATCGGTCTGTCGCAGATTGCCGGCGCGCAGTTCCTGCACGTCTACAAGCCACGTCACTGGATCAACTGCGGTCAGGCAGGTCCTCTGGGCTGGACCATTCCGGCAGCGCTGGGCGTGGTCAAGGCTGATCCGACTCGCAAGGTCGTGGCACTGTCGGGCGACTATGACTTCCAGTTCATGATCGAAGAGTTGGCGGTGGGCGCGCAGTTCAAGCTGCCGTACATCCACGTGGTGGTGAACAACTCGTACCTGGGGCTGATCCGTCAGGCTCAGCGCGGTTTCGACATGGACTACTGCGTGCAGCTGTCCTTCGACAACCTGAACGCTCCAGAACTCAACGGCTACGGTGTCGACCACGTCGCAGTCGCTGAAGGTTTGGGCTGCAAAGCGCTGCGTGTGTTCGAACCGGGTCAGATCCAGCCTGCCCTGCGCAGGGCTCAGGAGCTGATCGAAGAGTTCAAGGTGCCGGTGATCGTCGAGATTATCCTGGAGCGTGTGACCAACATTTCCATGGGCACCGAGATCAACGCCGTCAACGAATTCGAAGACCTGGCGCTGGTCGGCAACGATGCGCCAACGGCGATTTCGTTGCTCGATTAACAGCTGAACGCTCCCTGTGTAGGAGTGAGCCTGCTCGCGATGAGGCCGTTACATTCAACATCAATGTTGACTGACATCACGCTATCGCGAGCAGGCTCACTCCTACAGGGGGCCCTCACAGATTTACGGGAGACCACCATGCCGCGTTTCGCAGCCAACCTGTCCATGCTGTTCACCGAGCAGGATTTTCTTGCCCGTTTTGAAGCTGCCGCCAAGGCCGGCTTCAGTGGTGTCGAATACCTGTTCCCTTACGATTTCAGCTCTGCCGAGATCAAAGCCAAGCTCGATGCCAATGGCTTGACCCAAGTGTTGTTCAACCTGCCGGCCGGTGACTGGGCCAAGGGCGAACGCGGTATCGCGTGCCTGCCGGACCGGGTTGAAGAGTTCCGCGCCGGTGTCGACCTGGCGATTGCCTACGCCAAAGTGCTGGGCAACACCCAGGTCAACTGCCTGGCCGGTATTCGTCCACACGGCATCGACGATGCCACCGTGGAAAAAACCTTCGTCGCCAACCTCAAATACGCCGCCGACAAGCTGCAAGCGGCGGGCATCAAACTGGTGATGGAAGCGATCAACACCCGCGACATCCCGGGTTTCTACCTGAACAACACCGCGCAAGCCCTGTCGATCCGCGAACAGGTCGGCAGCGCCAACCTGTTCCTGCAATACGACATCTACCACATGCAAATCATGGAGGGCGACCTGGCCCGCACCATGGCTGCGCACCTGGGCGAGATCAACCACATCCAGTTGGCCGATAACCCTGGGCGCAACGAACCGGGCACCGGTGAAATCAACTACCGCTTCCTGTTCGAACACCTGGACCGCATCGGTTATCAGGGTTGGGTTGGCTGCGAATACAAGCCGCTGACCACCACTGAAGCGGGCTTGGGCTGGCTTAAAACCCATAACGCGATCTGACACAAATCCCCTGTAGGAGTGAGCCTGCTCGCGATGAATTCACCTTGGTACACCTGATGTACCGCAGCGCCTGAATCGCGAGCAGGCTCACTCCTACATAAAAGCAACAGCTCCCCTATTTGCTTGAGCAACACAAAAAAAAGAGGAATTTCTCATGGCTAAAATCGGATTTATCGGCACCGGCATCATGGGCCACCCAATGGCGTTGAACCTGCAGAAAGCCGGTCACAGCCTGTTCCTGTCGGCGCACCACGACCCCGCGCCTGCTGACCTGATTGCTGGTGGCGCTGTCGCCCTGGCGAACCCGAAAGAAGTCGCGCAAGAAGCCGAATTCATCATCGTCATGGTGCCGGATACCCCGCAGGTCGATGACGTACTGTTCCGCGAAGACGGCGTTGCAGCCGGTGTGGGCAAAGGCAAAGTCGTTATCGACATGAGCTCGATCTCGCCGACCGCCACCAAAGCCTTCGCTGCCAAAATCAACGAAAAAGGCGCTCAGTACCTCGACGCGCCAGTGTCCGGCGGTGAAGTCGGCGCCAAGGCCGCGACCCTGAGCATCATGGTCGGCGGCGATGCCGATGCCTTCGAACGCGTTCTGCCACTGTTCCAGGCGATGGGCAAGAACATCACCCTGGTGGGCGGCAACGGCGACGGTCAAACCGCCAAAGTGGCAAACCAGATCATCGTGGCGCTGAACATCCAGGCCGTGGCCGAAGCCCTGCTGTTTGCGTCGAAAAACGGTGCCGATCCCGCCAAGGTCCGTGAAGCGCTGATGGGCGGTTTCGCATCCTCGAAGATTCTCGAAGTGCACGGCGAGCGCATGATCAAAGGCACCTTCGACCCGGGCTTCCGCATCAGCCTGCACCAGAAGGACCTGAACCTGGCCCTGGCCGGCGCGCGCGAGCTGGGCATCAACCTGCCGAACACCGCCAACACCCAGCAAGTGTTCAGCACCTGCGCAGCGATCGGCGGCAGCAACTGGGACCACTCCGCGCTGATCAAGGGCCTGGAACACATGGCGAATTTCTCGATTCGCGATATCAAGTAAGCCCTGCCCCACCCTGTAGGAGTGAGCCTGCTCGCGATGGAATCAGCGCGGTGTACCTGACACACCGCGTCGCCTGAATCGCGAGCAGGCTCACTCCTACAGTGATCTGTGTTGCCCTTTCAAATAACAAGAAATCCGGGAGCCCGCCATGTCGGTCAATCCGCAACAATTCCTGCGCGAGCTGTTTGCCACAGCCATCGACGCGGCCCATCCGCAGCAAGTCCTCGAAGCCCATTTGCCCAAAGACCGCAGCGGTCGGGTAATCGTCATCGGCGCCGGCAAAGCCGCCGCGGCCATGGCCCAAGTGGTGGAGCGTTGCTGGCAGGGTGAAGTATCAGGTTTAGTGGTGACGCGTTACGGTCACGGCGCCCCGTGTGAAAAAATCGAAGTGGTTGAAGCCGCTCACCCGGTGCCTGACGCTGCCGGTCTGGCGGTCGCCAAGCGCGTGTTGGAACTGGTCAGCAACCTGACTGAAGACGATCGTGTGATCTTCCTGCTCTCGGGCGGTGGCTCTGCCCTGCTGGCGTTGCCCGCGGCCGGCATCACCCTGGCCGACAAGCAGTCGATCAACAAAGCCCTGCTCAAATCCGGCGCCACCATTGGCGAGATGAATTGCGTCCGCAAGCACCTCTCGGCGATCAAGGGCGGCCGCCTCGGCAAAGCCTGCTGGCCTGCCACTGTTTATACCTATGCGATTTCCGATGTACCGGGCGACCTCGCCACGGTCATCGCCTCCGGCCCTACCGTGGCCGACCCGAGCACCTCGGCCGAAGCACTGGGGATCCTCAAGCGCTACAACATCGAAGTCCCGGCCTCGGTGCGCAACTGGCTGCTGAGCCCGGAATCAGAGACGGTCAAACCCGGCGATCCGAGCCTGGCGCGCAGTCACTTCCAGTTGATCGCCCGTCCGCAGCAGTCGCTTGAAGCCGCTGCGGTGAAAGCGCGGCAAGCCGGTTTCAGCCCGTTGATCCTCGGCGACCTGGAGGGTGAATCCCGCGAAGTGGCCAAGGTTCACGCCGGTATCGCCCGTCAGGTCGTGCTGCACGGTCAACCATTGGCGGCGCCCTGCGTGATCCTCTCGGGCGGTGAAACCACGGTCACCGTACGCGGCAATGGCCGTGGCGGACGCAATGCCGAATTCCTGCTGAGCCTGACCGACAGCCTCAAAGGCCTGCCCGGCGTCTACGCGCTGGCCGGCGACACCGATGGCATCGACGGCTCCGAAGACAACGCCGGCGCAATCATGACCCCGGACAGCTACGCCCGCGCCGCCGCACTCGGTCTGAGCGCCAGCGACGAGTTGGACAACAACAATGGCTACGGCTATTTCGAGGCGCTGGACGCGTTGATCGTCACTGAACCGACCCGCACCAACGTCAACGACTTCCGTGCCATCCTGATTCTCGAGAGCCCTAAAAATGACGCCTGACAAGAAGGTTAAAATCCTCGCCACCCTCGGTCCTGCCACTAACGGGATCGACGACATCCGTGAGCTGGTGCAGGCCGGGGTCAACATCTTTCGCCTGAACTTCAGCCATGGCGATCACGCCGACCATGCTCAGCGCTATCAGTGGATTCGTGAAGTCGAGCGCCAGCTGAATTATCCGCTGGGCATTCTGATGGACCTGCAAGGTCCGAAACTGCGGGTCGGCAAGTTCGCCGGGGGCAAGGTGCAACTGCATCGCGGTCAGGCCTTGCGTCTGGATCTTGACCCGACGCCGGGTGATGAACGCCGGGTCAACTTGCCTCACCCGGAAATCATCGCGGCGCTCGAACCGGGCATGGACCTGCTGCTGGACGACGGCAAGCTGCGTCTTCGCGTTGTGACCAAATACTCCGACGCCATCGACACCACCGTGCTCAATGGCGGCGAACTGTCGGATCGCAAAGGCGTGAACGTGCCTCAAGCGGTGCTGGAACTGAGCCCGCTGACCGCCAAGGATCGTCGCGATTTGAGCTTCGGTCTGGAGCTGGGTGTGGACTGGGTCGCGCTGTCGTTTGTGCAGCGCCCGGAAGACATCCGCGAGGCGCGCGAACTGATCGGCGACAAAGCGTTTTTGATGGCCAAGATCGAGAAGCCATCGGCGGTGACTCAACTGCGCGAGATCGCCGAATTGAGCGACGCGATCATGGTTGCTCGCGGTGACCTGGGCGTGGAAGTGCCGGCCGAAAGCGTGCCGCAGATCCAGAAAAACATCATCAGCATCTGCCGTCAGCTCGGCAAACCGGTGGTGGTGGCGACGCAGATGCTGGAGTCGATGCGCTTCTCCCCTGCCCCGACCCGTGCCGAGGTGACCGACGTTGCCAACGCCGTGGCCGAAGGTGCGGATGCGGTGATGTTGTCGGCAGAAACTGCCTCTGGCGAGTACCCGCTGGAAGCCGTGCAGATGATGAGCAAGATCATTCGTCAGGTGGAAAACGGCCCGGACTATCAGGCGCAACTGGACGTGAGCCGGCCTAAGGCTGAAGCGACTGTTTCCGATGCGATCAGCTGCGCGATTCGTCGCATCAGCAATGTGCTGCCGGTGGCAGTGCTGGTGAATTACAGCGAGTCCGGTACGTCGAGTTTGCGTGCGGCGCGGGAACGGCCGACGGTGCCGATCCTCAACCTGACGCCGAACCTGCAAACCGCTCGCCGGTTGACGGTGGCGTGGGGCGTGCACTCGGTGGTCAATGATCGGCTGCGGCAGGTGGATGAAGTGTGCTCGACGGCGCTGGAAATTGCCCAGGCGCAGGGCATGGCCAAGCGTGGCGACACGTTATTGATCACGGCGGGTGTGCCGTTTGGGCAGCCGGGGTCGACTAACTCTTTGCGTATCGAAACACTGATTTAACGACCAACCTTTGTGGTGCCTGCACTGGCCTCATCGCGAGCAAGCTCGCTCCCACAGTTGATTTGTGTACACCACAAATTCAATGACTGAACAAAGATTCAGTGTGGGAGCGGGCTTGCTCGCGAAGCAGGCGACTCGGGCCCTCTGACTCACAGACCTAAAATGCCTGCCAACCACTTCAACACCCACTGCCCCGACTGGGCCACTGCCCTGCTCAACGGATTCAGCCAGATCTTCCTCCAGCGTCATCCGCTGTGCGGTCTGCTGTGCCTGCTGGCCATTCTTTTCACCGCGCCCGCCCTGCTCGGCGGTGCACTGCTGGGCGGTGTCGCCGGGCTGCTCACCGCGCAACGACGCGGTTATGCCAAGGCCGATCGTCAGGCCGGGCTGTTCAGTTACAACGGAGTCTTGCTCGGTTTGCTGCTGAGCCTCTACTTCCCGTGGTCAGCGATGTTGCCGCCGCTGATCATTGCCGCGGGCGGCCTGAGCGCGATGTTCACTCAACAGTGGCTCAAACGCGTGCGGGTCAGCCAATACCTGCCTGCCTATACGGCGCCCTTCGTGGGGCTGGGCTGGTTGCTGCTGTGCTTCGCCACGCCCTCGACAAATGCGCACCTGATCGAAATCAATACGCTGAACATGCTCGCCGCACCACTCAAAGGCCTCGGCCAGGTGATGTTCCTCGGTCATCCGCTGGCCGGTGCGATGATTGCCGTGGGTTTGCTGATCGCTGATCGCCGCGCATTCTGCTGGGCGTTGTTGGCGTCTGTTGCGGGCATGGGCTGGAGCATGCTGCATCACGATTTCTATACCGCATTGATCGGCCTCGGTGGCTATAACGCCGTACTCGCCGCCCTCGCCTTCAGCTCGCAGCGCCAAAAGTCTTGGCTGCCGCTGGTCGGTATTGCATCAGCGCTGTTGCTGACGCCGGTGTTTGCCGCCATCGGTCTGCCAACGCTGACTGCACCTTTTATCCTCGCCTGTTGGCTGATCCGTACGATTGTTCAAATGCTCGGCAAGACCACTGTCGCCCGTACGCCTTGCACTCTGGAGGAGAATCAACCTAGGCTTCGCTGATCATTGGTTCAGGCGGTATCCATGGACAGCAGCAAAAACTGGCGTGAAGAGCTTTACGTCATGGTTTTCCAAAGTGACACCAAGGCCGGTCGGCGCTTCGACGGCATCCTGCTGTTGATCATCCTCGCCAGCATTGTGATCGTGATGCTCGACAGCATCGACGCGGTTCACCAGAACTACGCCAATGTGCTGGCGTACATCGAGTGGGGCTTCACGGTCATCTTCGCCATTGAATACGGCCTGCGGCTGTACTGTTCGCCCAAACCGTTGCGCTATGCGTTCAGCTTTTATGGGCTGGTGGATTTGCTGGCAATCGTGCCCGGCATTCTTGCGCTGTATTACGCCGATGCGCAGTACCTGCTGATTATCCGGATCATTCGGATGCTGCGGATTTTCCGCGTGCTCAAGCTCAGCCCGTACCTCAAGCAAGCCAACTATCTGATGTCCGCATTGCGCGGCAGCAAGCAGAAGATCGTGGTGTTTCTGGTCAGCGTCTGCACTCTGGTGACGGTGTTCGGTACGCTGATGTACGTGATCGAAGGCCCGGAGCACGGCTTCACCAGCATACCCAAAGGCATCTATTGGGCTATCGTCACGCTGACCACTGTGGGCTTCGGCGACATCGTGCCTAAAACGCCGCTGGGTCAGGTGATTTCGTCGCTGGTGATGATCACCGGTTACTCGATCATCGCGGTGCCGACGGGAATTTTCACCGCCGAACTGGCCAACGCAATGCGCGGCGAACAGCTGCAACATGACTGCCCGGTGTGCAAGAAAAACAACCACGAACATGGCGCCGCGTTCTGCTCACGGTGCGGTAATCAGCTGTTCAAGAAAATGGAATAAGCAAAGTACTTTTTAATCTTTAAAGGACTATGCGAGCCCCGTTATAGTCGCTGGCAAAACGGTGGCAACACCTCTTTCAATGACTGACAACTAACCCGTAGGAGCTGCCGAAGGCTGCGATCTTTTGATCTTGAGGAATCAACATCAAAAGATCGCAGCCTTCGGCAGCTCCTACAAAAACAAGGACTGCGCAGTGAAAAAACTCTTTGGCGCCTCACTTCTCGCCGCTGGTCTGGCTCTGTCCAGCGTGGCTCAGGCCGCACCGACCCTGCTTAACGTTTCCTATGACGTGATGCGCGATTTCTACAAGGACTACAACACTGCCTTCCAGAAACACTGGCAAGCCGAGCACAACGAAGATATCACCCTGCAGATGTCCTTCGGCGGCTCCAGCAAACAGGCGCGTTCGGTGATCGATGGCCTGCCGGCTGACGTCATCACCATGAACATGGCCACCGACATCAACGCCCTGGCGGACAACGGCAAACTGGTCCCGGACAACTGGGTCACCCGCCTGCCGAACAACAGCGCGCCGTTCACCTCGGCCACCGTGTTCATCGTCCGCAAAGGCAACCCGAAAGCCCTGAAAGACTGGCCCGACTTGCTCAAGGATGGCGTGCAGGTGATCGTGCCAAACCCGAAAACGTCGGGTAACGGTCGCTACACCTACCTCTCGGCCTGGGGTTATGTGCTGAAAAACGGTGGCGACGAAAGCAAAGCCAAAGACTTCGTCGGCAAGCTGTTCAAACAAGCGCCGGTCCTCGATACCGGTGGCCGCGCCGCCACCACAACTTTCATGACCAACCAGATTGGTGATGTGCTGGTGACCTTCGAAAACGAAGCGGAAATGATTGCCCGTGAGTTTGGTCGTGATCAGTTTGAAGTGATCTACCCAAGTGTTTCCGCCGAAGCCGAGCCGCCAGTGTCGGTGGTCGATAAAACCGTCGACAAGAAAGGCACTCGCGCTGCTGCCGAGGAATACCTGAAGTACCTGTGGTCGCCGGAGGGTCAGGAAATTGCTGCGGCGAACTACCTGCGTCCGCGTGATCCGGCGGTGCTGGCCAAGTACACCGATCGTTTCCCGAAAGTGGATTTCCTGTCAGTGGAGAAAACCTTTGGTGACTGGCGGACTGTGCAGAAGACCCACTTCAATGATGGCGGGATCTTTGATCAGATCTACAGCGGTCAGTAACTCCTGAGCCCAACGAAAAGGCGACCTGAGAAGGTCGCCTTTTTTGTGCCTGAACACAAAACCCAAGTTCAATGAAGATCCCTTAATGTAGGAGTGAGCCTGCTCGCGATAGCGGGGTGTCATTCAACATTGATATCGACTGACACTCCGCTATCGCGAGCAGGCTCACTCCTACAGGGAATTTGACTTGCCTTCACATCGGTGGTGTAACACCGTCCTTGCCCGCCGAAATCGACTGAGCCGTCAGCGTCCCGTCAGCACTCTGGGTCACAAACGTCACGATCTTCACCCCCACCTTCAACAAACTGCGATCCCCCGGCACCAGGTTCACGATCGGCACATCCTCCGGCACCAGAATCTTCTGCTGTCCGCCCTTGTAGTTGACGGTCAACACCCGGCCATTGCTGACAACCAGATCACCGACGCTGCCATTGGTCATGCTACTGCCCTTCACCAAATCAAACGGTCGATGTCCATCACCGCTACCAGCCAGCTCCGGTGGGAAGACATGGACTTCCAGCGCCTTGAGGGTGCCGTCTTCTTGCGGGATGGCAGCCGAGCCGATGTAGCTGCCGGGCTTGATGTCTTCGATATTGGCCAGGGTAACGGCGCGGACTTTGGTGTCCTTGGTCAGGTTGATCACCACGTTTTCACCACTGTTGACGTGGACTTTCAGCACGTCGGGGCTGACCCCGGTGATCTCGCCGCGAACGCCGATGCGCATGCCCGGCGCGTCAGCAGCCTGGACAAGACCTGCCGTGAACACGCCGATCAAGGTAACCACTGAAGCGCCGCGAATCAGGTGACGAAACATCGCATTCATGAAAGTGCCTTCCGTTTTATGAAACGTGAAGAGAGAACATAAGCACGCTATCGAACAGGATGTAAGTGAATGTATCATCGGAACTCGATACTTTGACGCAAGGCTCCTCGATGGACATCACACACGTCCGTCACTCATTCCGCAACGGAATGATTGCTATCACTCCAAACCCTCTTCTGCCCATTCCGATAGCCCTTTAGCCTGCGCGCATTCTCTTTTGCTCAGCGAGACCCGTTATGAAGCCAGCGACCCAGGTGCCCCACGGCACCGCAACAATGACCCGAGGCATGGTGCTGCTATTCGCCTTCTGCTGCGGCGCCATCGTGGCCAACATCTACTACGCCCAACCCATCATCGGCCTGATCGCACCTGACATCGGCCTGACCAGCACCATGGCGAGCCTGATCGTTTCGCTGACTCAGATCGGTTACGCACTGGGTCTGTTCTTCCTGGTGCCGCTGGGCGATCTGCTGGAAAACCGCCGCTTGATGATCATCACCACGGTGGTAGCGATTGCCAGCCTGCTGGGCGCGGCGTTCACCGATCAGCCAAACGTGTTTTTGCTGATCTCGCTGCTGGTGGGTTTCAGTTCGGTGTCGGTGCAGATCCTGATTCCACTGGCAGCGCATCTGGCGCCGGAAGAGTCTCGCGGGCGTGTGGTCGGCGGGATCATGGGCGGTTTGTTGCTGGGAATTTTGCTCGCTCGACCTGTATCCAGCGTGGTGGCTGACCACTTCGGCTGGCGTGCGATGTTTGTGATTGCGGCGGTGTTGATGGCGGCGATCAGCATCGTGCTGGCGCTGACCATTCCCAAGCGTCAGCCTGATCACAGCGCTTCTTATGGTCAGTTGCTGGGCTCGTTGTGGACCCTGTTGCGCCAACAACCGGTGTTGCGTCAACGCGCGTTTTATCAGGGGTGCATGTTCGCCACGTTCAGCCTGTTCTGGACCGCCGTGCCGCTGGAACTGGCGCGCAATCATGGCTTGTCGCAAACCCAGATCGCGATCTTCGCCCTGGTCGGGGCCATCGGCGCTATCGCCGCCCCCATTGCCGGTCGACTGGCCGATGCCGGCCACACTCGCATTGCTTCACTGCTGGCCCTGCTGTTCGCCAGCCTGAGCTTCCTGCCAGCGTTCATCCATCCGGTTTACAGCGTCATCGGCCTCGCCGTCACCGGCGTGGTGCTCGACTTCTGCGTGCAGATGAACATGGTCCTCGGCCAACGCGCGGTCTACGCCCTCGACGCTAAAAGCCGCAGCCGCCTGAATGCGCTGTACATGACCAGCATCTTCATCGGTGGCGCGTTTGGTTCTTCGGTGGCCAGTGCGGTGTATGAACACGGCGGCTGGTTGTGGATCGTGATTGTGGGCAGTGCGTTTCCGCTGTTGGCGTTGTTGCGGTTTTTGAGTGTTTCGCAGAAGCGTTCGCTGGCGACGGCTTAAGGCGCCAAAGTTTTGCCGGATCGCCGAGGTCAACCCGGATTACACTCAACGTCCTGAGCCTGACGCGATGCTGGATGCGATTCGCGGCTGAACCGATCAAATGCCGCCTGAGCCGCGGCATGTTCTTTCAAGGAGTGTGCAATGACCCGTCGTACCTTTCTCATCACCGGCGCCAGCAAAGGCATCGGCCGCGCGGTCGCCGAGCACCTGGACCGCGCGGGTCATCGGGTGGTCGGAATTGCCCGATCGCCCGACCTGAGCTTTCCCGGCATCCTGTTTCCGCTGGATCTGAGCGACAGGGCGCTGACTCAGGAAGTGCTGGCGGATCTGGCCAGGACTTATGAGTTCGACGGGCTGGTGAATAACGTCGGTCTGGTGCGCCCGCAGGTGCTGGGGGAAATCGACCTCGACACGTTCGACGACGTGATGCGGGTCAACCTGCATTCGGCGTTGCAGGCTACTCAGGCACTGCTGCCAAACATGCGCGCCAAGGCCTGGGGTCGGGTGGTGAACATTTCCAGCCTGACCGTGCTGGGTATCACGCAGCGCACCGCCTACGCGGCGGCTAAGGCGGCGCTGATCAGCTTCACGCGATCCTGGGCGCTGGAACTGGCGCAAACCGGTGTGACGGTGAATGCCGTGGCCCCGGGCCCGACCGAAACCGAACTGTTTCGCGCCAACAATCCACCGGGCAGCGAAGGTGAAGCGCGGTATCTGGCCGGTGTGCCGATGGGGCGGTTGGGGCAACCGCAGGAGATTGCTGCGGCGATTGCGTTTTTGTTGTCCGAGCAGAGCGGATTTATCACCGGGCAGACCTTGTTTGTCGACGGTGGCTCCTCGATAGGCAAAGCAGCTTTCTGATTATTTGAGACAACCCCTATCAAATGTGGGAGCGAGCTTGCTCGCGATGAACGAACACGCGGTTTTACTGATAAATCGCAGTGCCTTCATCGCGAGCAAGCTCGCTCCCACACTGGATCTCCGACAATATTCAGAATTGAAGAAGGACTGTAGATGGACCGCCTCGGCGCAATGGAAACCTTTGTCTACGTGGTGGAAACCGGTTCGTTTTCCGCCGCCGCCCGACGCTTGAATATTGGCCAGCCTGCGGTCTCGAAAGCCATCGCGCATTTGGAGGCGCGCCTCGCGGTCAGGCTGCTGTTGCGCTCGACCCGAGGCCTGACGCCGACCGAGGCGGGCCTGGCCTTTTTCGAACGGTCCAAGCGTGCCATCGAAGAAGCGGACGAGGCTGACAATGCCGCTCGCGGTGCCGCCAGCGGCCTGAGCGGTACCTTGCGTATCTGTGCTGCCGTGACCTTTGGCCGGCTGCACATCGTTCCGCACCTCGGGCCTTTCCTCGATCAGAACCCGGACCTGAGCATCGATTTGATGCTGGACGATCGCAACGTCAATCTGGTGGAAGAAGGCGTCGACATCGCCCTGCGCATGGGCGCCCAGAGCGACTCCGGCCTCACCGCCCGCAAGATCGCCGAGTGCCGGCGCGTGGTGTTGGGCACGCCCGCCTATTTCGAAAAACATGGCGAGCCCTCCTGCCCTGCCGATCTGAGTAAACACCAAGCAGTCATCTACACCTTGGGCGGTGGTGCCAATTGGCAGTTCCGCAACGGGACAGATGATCAGTCAGTCATCATCAACGGGCGAATCCGCGTCAACGCCGCCGAAGGTCTGCGTGCAGCCGTGCTAGCCCATCAAGGCCTGACCATGGCGTCCGAATGGATGTTTGCACCGGAACTGGCCAACGGCGCGGTCAGGGAAGTGCTGAAGGATTGGACGTTGCCGAATCAGGACCTTTGGGCGGTGTTTCCCACCGGCAGAATGGCCAGTGCGAAGGCCCGGGCGTTTGTGGAGTATGTGCAGGGGTTGCTGACAAAAGACGTCTGATCAAGCTGCGAGGCTTCGCCAGCTCCTACGTTTACCGCGTACACCCGCCGATCATTGTCGTACACGATCCTGTAGGAGCTGGCGCAGCCTGCGATCTTCTCAGACTCCAAAAAGCAAAACGGCGATCCAAGGATCGCCGTTTATGTTTACTGCCCGAATTGCCGTCCCAACCCGCCCGGAACGCCATGGATGTCTGTCTCTTCCCATGGACCGTTCGGGCTGATCGACCGGCTCCAGCCGTTGTTCCAGCGATAGTACGTGCGCTGGCGGTAGAAGGTGTTGGTCTGATCATCGAGAACGTACACGCCGAGCTTGGCGTCCCAATGGCTGTTGCCACCCGGTGGCGGCGCGAAGCTGGCGGAGGTGCGTGGCTGCGGTTTGGCGGGTTTGGCCGGAATGCTCGGTTTGCCCGGTGTCGGGGTCGTGGACGGCGTCGGACGCGGCTGCGACGGCGGGATCGGTGGCAACCGTTCAGGCTGCTGCGGTTGGACCACGCAAGCGCTTAACCCCAAAACCATACTGAGCAGGGTGATACGAGCGATCGCGGTCATAGTGGCGTTTCCTGTCATTTGTCCGGGCTATCGATGGTCAGTGTCTGCTGCGCAGTGGTGCTGCTGGCCAGAGGCTGGCTGCGACCGATCCATTCGCCGGCAGTGGGTTGGCCGGCGCGAGAAATGCGCGCAACCAGTTGGACTTCAGGGAAGTTCGACAGTTTCAACTGCGGCATCATTGCGTCGGCATCGCCCAGCTCGACGGTCGCCGGCAAGTCGGCCACGGTCAGGCGCTTGGCGGCCAATGGCGCAGGAGGACCTGCGGTGGCGCGGGCGAAGATGAATACGCTGTCGCCCGGCTGGACCTTGGCTTTCAGCTCTGGCGCCAGATCCACTCGCACCTTGAGCAGTGCCGCCACCTTGGCGGCGGGAGCCTGGGCCACCTTACCACCGCTGGCTTCGAGTTTCTCGGTGGCCCGAGTGATGCCGCCTTGCAGCGCGGCGCGGGAACTGTCCTCCGGTGGCAGTTGCACCAGCAGGCGATTCCAGTAGTCGATGGCGTCCTGATAACGCTGGCTTTCAAAGGCAGCAATACCGAGCAAGCCAAGGCTGGTGACTTCTTTCGGATCGGCTTTCAGTGCTTCATCGGTCAGGGCCTGAACCTTGTCCGACCACTTCTTGCCGTCGGCGAAGTACTGGGCCTGCGCCCATTGGCCCAACAGTTCCGGCTGACGACCAGCCAGGGTCACCGTGCGTTCGAAGATCTTCGCCGCATCGCCAGGACGATCCTGAGCCATGTACGTACGACCAAGGAAATACAGGCCTTCAGCCGAATCTGGCTGAGCCGCGACCGCACGCTCCAAACGACGGGTCATCTCTTCCATAGACTGCGGCGCCTGGGAGAATTCGCGGGTCAGTTCGACCTTGTCGCTCGCCCCAAAATGCAGATACAGGCCAAGACCCAGCACCGGCACCAGAATCGCCGCCAGCAAGGGCCACGGTTTGCCCAGGCGGGACACGCGCGCCGCCTCGACACCTTCAGTGTCGGCGAGCAATTCACGGGCAGCTTCGGCGCGACCGGTGTCCATTTGCGCCGCGTCCAGAACGCCCTCTTCCTGCTGAGTCTGCAACTCAGCCACGCGCTCCTGATACAGCGCGACGTTCAGGGCCGTACGGTCCTCTTCAAGCTGGGCGCGGCGACCACGCAGTACGGGAATCAGCAGAAAACTCAGGGCAACCAGAAGTAGCAGACCTGCAGCGAGCCAGAAATCAATCATTCTTGGTTTTATCCAACAGGTGGTCGAGGCGCTCACGCTCCTCGGCGGAAAGCTCATCCTTGGTGTCAGCGCGTTGCACGCGACGACGGCGGACGATCACGGCGATGATCACAAAACCGCCCAGCAGCAGGCCGGCAGGGCCGAACCAGAGCACAGCAGTCTTGGCGTTCAGAGCGGGTTTGTAGCGGACGAAATCACCGTAGCGGTCGACCATGAAGTCGATGATCTGCTGGTTGTCCTTGCCCTCGCCGAGCATGCGAAAAATCTCTTTGCGCAGGTCGGCGGCGATCGGTGCATTGGAATCGGCAATGTCCTGATTCTGACACTTGGGGCAACGCAGCTCTTTGGTCAGCTCGCGAAAACGCTCGCGATCGCCTTCTTTGGCGAATTCGTAGGTGTCGATGGCAGCGTGCGCCACGCCGGCCATGCTCAAACCCAATACCGCGGCGGCTATCCAGCGCTTCATGGCTTGGCCTCATCAACCAGCGCCTGATACTTGGCCGCCAGTTTTTCGCGCCAGACCTGTTCGTCGATCACGCCAACGAACTTGTCACGGATGATGCCTTTGGCGTCGATGAAGAAGGTTTCCGGAGCGCCATAGACGCCGAGGTTCAAGCCCAGGGTGCCTTCATCGTCACGGATGTCCAGCTGGTACGGGTTGTGGAATTCCACCAGCCACTTCAAGGCGTCGGCGTTGACGTCCTTGTAGTTGATGCCGTAGATCACCACGCCCTTCTCGGCCAGTTTGTTCAGCACCGGGTGCTCGATCCGGCAGGAAATGCACCAGGTACCCCAGACATTGACCAGCGCTGGCTTACCCAGAATGTCGGCCTTGGTCAGGGTTTTGTCGCCCTGCACCGCCGGCAGGGAAAACTCCGGGAACGGCTTGTTGATCATCGCCGAAGGCAGCTCGGCCGGGTCCAGATAGAGCCCGCGATAAAGGAAAACAGCCACCACCAGAAAAATCACCAGGGGCAACAGCATCAACCAACGCCTCATGCCGTGGCTCCCGTCATGCCCAGTGCTTCACGCACACGGCTGCTCACCTTGACCCGGTAACGGCGATCGAATGCCGCCAGCAACCCGCCCAAACCGGTGAGCAGACCACCGAACCAGATCCAGCGTACGAACGGTTTGACGTGGACGCGAACGGCCCAGGCGCCATCGCCCAACGGTTCGCCGAGTGCGACGTAGAGGTCGCGGGTGAAACCGGCGTCGATCCCGGCTTCGGTCATCACCGAGTTCTGCACGGTGTAGAGGCGTTTTTCCGGGTGCAGCACGCTGACTTCCTGGCCATCGCGGATCACCCGAACGGTGCCCTTGTCGGACGTGAAGTTCGGGCCTTCGAAATGCTTGGCGCCTTCGAACACGAAGTGGTAACCGCCCAGGTCCATGGACTCGCCCGGCGCCAGGCGCAGGTCGCGCTCGGCACTGTTCTGGCTCGACAGCACGACACCAAGGGCACACACAGCGATGCCGAGGTGAGCGACCTGCATGCCCCAATAACTGCGGGTCAGGGTCGGCAGGCCTTTGATCAAGCCTTTGTGGCGAGTCTTGTCGAAAATGTCACGCACACCGGCCAGCAACACCCAGGCGGCGAGCATGAAGGTCGCAATCACCGCCCAGTTGAAATCGCCATAAGCGACGCCAGCCACCACCGCCAGCGCGGCGCTGCCGAGCAACACCGGGGTCAGCATGCTCAACAGCCATTTGACCGGGGTGTCTTTCCAGCGCACCAGCATGCCGACTGCCATCACCATCATCAGCAAGGCCATCAACGGAATGAACAGTGCGTTGAAGTACGGCGGGCCGACCGACAGCTTGGCGCCGGTCATCGCATCGAGAATCAGCGGATACAACGTGCCGAGCAGGATCATCGACGCCGCCACCACCAGCACCAGGTTGTTACCCAGCAGCAGGGTTTCCCGGGACCAGAGGTTGAAACCGACGTGGCTCTTCACCACGGGAGCGCGCAGGGCAAACAGGGTCAGCGAACCACCGACCACGAACAGCAGGAAGATCAGAATGAACACACCGCGCTCAGGGTCGGACGCAAAGGCGTGAACCGAGGTCAGCACGCCGGAACGCACGAGGAAAGTCCCCAGCAAGCTCAGCGAGAAGGCAGCGATGGCCAGCAACACGGTCCAGCTCTTGAACACGCCACGTTTTTCCGTGACCGCCAAGGAGTGAATCAGCGCCGTACCCACCAGCCATGGCATGAAGGAGGCGTTTTCCACCGGATCCCAGAACCACCAGCCGCCCCAGCCGAGTTCGTAGTACGCCCACCACGAACCGAGGGTGATGCCGATACCGAGGAAGGCCCAGGCGACGATGGTCCACGGACGGGACCAGCGTGCCCACGCCGCATCAAGACGACCGCCCAGCAGTGCAGCGATAGCGAAAGCGAAGGCCACGGAGAAACCGACATAGCCCATGTACAGCATCGGCGGATGAACGATCAGGCCGATGTCTTGCAGCAGTGGGTTGAGATCACGACCGTCCGCAGGAATCTGCGGCAGGATCCGTGCAAACGGGTTGGACGTGAGGATCAGGAACAGCAGGAAACCCGTGCTGATCATGCCCATCACCGCCAGCACGCGAGCCAGCATCACTTGCGGCAACTGCCGGGAGAACACCGATACCGCGAAGGTCCAGCCGCCGAGGATCAGGGCCCAGAGCAGCAACGACCCTTCGTGAGCGCCCCACACCGCGCTGAACTTGTAGTACCACGGCAACGCGCTGTTGGAGTTGCTGGCAACGTAGGCGACGGAGAAATCGTCGGCCATGAAGGCGTAAGTCAGGCAACCGAAGGAGAACAGCAGAAACGCGAATTGCCCCCAGGCGGCCGGCTGAGCGAGGCTCATCCACAAGCGGTCACCGCGCCAGGCACCGAGCAACGGCACCACGGCCTGAACCAGCGCGAAACACAGCGCCAGAATCATGGCCAGATGGCCGAGTTCAGGAATAAAGAGTCCAGACGTCATCGATCAACCCTCCTTCGCGGGCGTTGGAGCAGATTGACCACTGTCTTTCAAAGCCTTGGTCACTTCTGGCGGCATGTACTTCTCGTCGTGTTTGGCCAGCACTTCGTCGGCCACCACCACGCCGTCGGCGTTGAGCTTGCCCAGGGCAACGATGCCCTGCCCTTCGCGGAACAGGTCCGGGAGGATGCCGCGGTAGCTGATGGTCACGGATTTACTGAAGTCGGTGACGATGAATTTCACGTCCAGCGAATCGCCGGAACGTTGCAGCGAACCTTTCTCGACCATGCCGCCGGCGCGGATGCGCGTGTCTTGCGGGGCTTCGCCGTTGGCGATCTGGGTCGGGGTGTAAAACAGATTGATGTTCTGCTGCAGGGCGCTCAGGGCCAGGCCGACGGCAACGCCGACACCGACCAGGATCGCGAGAATGATGATAAGACGCTTTTTGCGCAGCGGATTCACTTGCCGTTCTCCCGGCGCAGACGACGCGCCTCTTGTTGCAGATACCGCTTGCGGGCCAGGATCGGCGCCGCCACGTTGAGGGCCAGCACCGCCAGGCTAATGCCATAGGCTGACCAGACATACAGGCCGTGATGGCCCATGGCGAGAAAGTCGCCGAATGAAGCGAAACTCATCGAGCGGCCTCCAGACTGTTCTGCACTTCGGCCTTGACCCAACTGGCGCGGGCTTCGCGCTTGAGCACTTCAAGGCGCATGCGCAGCAGCAACACCGCGCCGAAGAAACAGTAGAAACCCAGCACCGTCAGCAGCAGTGGCAGCCACATCTCGGCGGGCATCGCCGGTTTTTCGGTAAGGGTGAAGGTCGCGCCCTGGTGCAGGGTGTTCCACCACTCCACCGAGTATTTGATGATCGGGATGTTGATCACGCCAACAATCGCCAATACCGCGCAGGCCTTGGCAGCACTGTCACGATTGCTGATCGCATTGCCCAGCGCAATAAGACCGAAGTACAGAAACAGCAGTATAAGCATGGACGTAAGTCGTGCATCCCAGACCCACCACGAGCCCCAGGTCGGTTTGCCCCAGATCGCGCCGGTGACCAGCGCTACGGCGGTCATCCAGGCGCCGATGGGCGCCGCGCATTGCAGGGCGACGTCGGCCAGCTTCATCTTCCACACCAGCCCGACGATGCCACAGATCGCCAGCATCACGTAGATGGACTGGGCCAGCATGGCGGCCGGAACGTGGATATAAATGATGCGAAAGCTGTTGCCTTGCTGGTAGTCCGGCGGCGCGAAGGCCAGGCCCCACACGACACCAACGCTGATCAGCAGCAACGCCGCGACACTCAGCCACGGCAGCAGTTTGCCACTGATGCCGTAAAACCATTTGGGCGAGCCGAGCTTATGAAACCAAGTCCAGTTCATTACTGTTTCCATCACGGTTGCTGCTCGCCATCACGAGCAGCGAAGGGTCTTTACTGGTTAAAAAATAACCAGACCTCATTATTCGCCGACGCTGATCTTCAGGCCAGCAGCTATTGCAAAAGGTGTCAGGGTTATCGCCAGGGCGGTCAGGCTACCAAGCCACAGGAGATAACCGGTCGCCGGCATTCCCTGCAATGCAGCCTGCAAGGCGCCACTGCCAAGAATCAACACCGGGATGTACAACGGCAGAATCAGCAGCGCCAGCAACAGGCCACCGCGCTTCAACCCCACCGTCAGGGCTGCGCCCACCGCACCGAGCAGGCTCAGCACTGGTGTACCCAGCAACAACGAAAGCAGCAACACCGGCAGACAGGCGGTTGGCAAACCGAGCATCAATGCCAGTAATGGAGCGAGCAAAACCAGTGCCAGGCCAGAGAAGGACCAGTGTGCCAGCACCTTGGCCAAAACCAGAAGAGGCAGGGGGTGCGACGAAAGGACCCACTGTTCAAGCGATCCGTCTTCGAAATCACTGCGGAAAAGCCCGTCCAGCGAGAGCAAAACCGATAAAAGGGCCGCTACCCAGACCAGTCCCGGAGACAAGGTTTGCAACAATTGAGACTCGGGTCCGACCGCCAGCGGAAACAGGGAAACCACGATCGCGAAGAATACGAGCGGATTGGCCAACTCCGCCGGACGGCGGAACAACAATCGGGCTTCACGGGCGACCAACAGGCCGAAAACACTCATACGGCCCAGTTCCCCAGATCAATGTCGCGATAGCCGGCCGGCATCCGGGTCAGCGTGTGGTGAGTGGTCAAGACCACCATGCCACCGCGCTCGCAGTGTGCGGCCAGGTGTTCTTCGAGTTGCGCCACGCCTTGTTTGTCGAGCGCAGTGAATGGCTCATCAAGGATCCATAGCGGCGGGCTTTCCAGGTACAACCGTGCCAACGCGACCCGGCGTTGCTGCCCGGCAGACAGCGTATGGCAAGGAACATCCTCGAAACCGTGCAGTCCGACAGCCGTCAGCGCCTGCCGGATCGCCTCATGGGAGGCCGGTTGATGCAAGGCGCAAAGCCAGCTCAGATTCTCTTCCGGCGTCAGCAGATCCTTGATCCCGGCAGCATGGCCGATCCACAGCAGGTTGCGCGCCAGCTCGAAGCGTTGCTCGTTCAATGGCTGGCCGTTGAGCAGCACTTGACCGGCAGTCGGCTGCATCAGACCGCAAAGCAGGCGTAAAAGGCTGGTTTTGCCACTGCCGTTGGGGCCGCTGATTTGCAACATTTCGCCACTGGCCAGTCTCAATTCGAGATTTTCGAAGAGCAGCCGAAGGTCTCGCTCACAGGCGAGGGCAACGGTTTGCAGGACAGGACTGGTCAAGAGATCACGGGCCTTTTGGGTTCAAGTCGGCAGTGGAGCGGCCGTTAAAGATATGCAGGATAAATGCATTGGCGGCCCGTTCTAAGGAGCTGGATCAAGTATTTGAAATGTTTTCAGCGCCCCGGATACAACGGGGCGGCATTATACATGCCATGCCCTACTCTCAAGAGGGCAATTTCCTCAGGTTGTGACCGCGTATGACAGGCGAAATGAACATCCTCCCGCTACCGCAGACCACGCCCGCGACTTCGCGGCCGCTGGTGGTGAGTGGCGACCTGCTGAAGTTACTGACGCCGATGGAGGGCCTGATCACTGCGGGCCAGACCGCCAAGGCTGAAGTGCTGTCACTCAAGCAGGCGGATCAGACCTTTCAATTGTTGCTCAAGGTCACCCTCGACAGCGGCCGTCAGACCACGGTCCAGGCCACCAGCACCCAACCGTTGCCTCAGGGCACCAGCCTGGCGATCACCCAACCGTCGGCGGGTAATCTGGCCGTCACCGTGCAACAGGCCATCGCCTCCAGCGTCGCCACTCTCACTCGTATCGACACGGCGCAACTGCCCGTCGGCACCCTGCTGCAAGGCAAAGTGCTGACCTCTCAGGTGTTGCCGCAGGTGCCGGGCCAGCCGACGGTGTTTCGCTCGATGGTGAGCTTGCTCAACACCGCGTTGAGCGGCAGCACCCTGAGCATCGACAGCCCGACGCCGCTGCGCATCGGCACCTTGCTGAGTGCGCTGGTGCAGGACACCCAGACGCTGAAGTTCGTGCCATTGAGCAGCCGCCAGGAGCAACTGGCGGTGACCCAACAACTGGTCAGTCAACAGAGCCGCCAGGGCTCGTTGGATGGCCTGCTCAAGCTCCTGCAAAACCTGCCGTCCTCGAATCAGACGTCCAGTGATCTGCGTGCCGCCGCCGACAAGTTGCTCGCCGGCCTGCCCGATGTTCAACAACTCAGCACGCCAAAGGGGCTGGCCCAGGCACTGGCCAATAGCGGGCTGTTCCTTGAAGCCAAACTGCTCAGCGGTCAAAACCCGACACTGGCCCCGGACATGAAAGGCGATTTGCTCAAGCTGATCGCACAATTGACGCCAGGCCTGCCGGCCAACACCAATCTCAACGCGATCATTGCCGCCAACACACTGGCCCAGGCCATGCCGAACTTCGTGCGCAGCGCCCTCGGCATGCTCGGCCAGGTCAGCGCCAAACCGCAGCCAACCAGCTTCCCGCTGCCCGAGCGCCTGTTACAAAGCATGGACGGCGAAGGCGATCTCGAGCACTTGCTGCGTTTGGCAGCAGCGGCGGTTTCACGCCTGCAAAGCCATCAACTGTCGAGCCTGGAACAGACCGGCGTCACTGACGACGGACGGTTGATGAGCACCTGGCAGCTGGAAATCCCGATGCGCAATCTGCAGGACATCGTGCCGTTGCAGGTCAAGTTCCAGCGCGAAGAAGCGCCCGAGAAGGAACAGCAAAACGAACGCCACGACGAGCGCGAACCCAAACAACAATTGTGGCGAGTGGACCTGGCGTTCGACATGGAGCCCTTGGGCCCGTTGCAGATTCAGGCACACCTGATCAAAGGCAGCCTGTCCAGCCAGCTGTGGGCCGAACGCCCGTACACCGCCAGCCTGATCGAAAGTCATCTGGCCGAACTGCGCCAACGGCTGCTGGCGTCCGGCCTGAATGTCGGCGATCTCGATTGCCACCTGGGCACACCGCCACAAGGCCCTCAAACCCGTCTCGAACAACGCTGGGTCGACGAAACCGCATGAGAAATCCCAACACCCCGCGCCAGGCCATCGCCCTCAAATACGACGGCAGCCACGCCCCTACCCTCACGGCCAAGGGTGACGAAGCACTGGCCGAAGCCATTCTGAAGATTGCCCGCGATTATGAAGTGCCGATCTACGAGAACGCCGAGCTGGTGAAACTGCTGGCGCGGATGGAATTGGGGGAGAGTATTCCGGAGGAGTTGTATCGCACGATTGCCGAGATTATTGCGTTTGCGTGGAATTTGAAGGGCAAGTTTCCGCAGGGGCAGGATCCGAATGCGCCGATGATCGAGAAGGACATCACCGATCGCGGGGATGACTATTGATTCGGCGCTGAATGCAAAAAGATCGCAGCCTCGTTTCACTCGACAGCTCCTACATTGGGATGGAGTACACCCTGTAGGAGCTGTCGAGTGAAACGAGGCTGCGATCTTTTGATCTGTCAGTTCTTGTGCATCTTGCTCATCAACTCTGCCTCAGCCTGGGTCAAGCCGCAGGACTGAGTCAGTTCATCGACGCTCGCGCCCATACCGACCAGTTTTGCCGCCTGTGCAAACGACAGGCTCGACGGATCGCGCTGTTCCAGTTGAGCCAGTTTGTCCGGCAACGGGGCAACCACTGCACGCAGTTCGTGCAGGTCTTCACCCATGCGCACGTTGCCGCTCTGGTAGTCCTCGACACGCCGGGCCAGGTCCCTGATGCGCTGATCGCGCAGCGCATCGCCCTGGGCCTGTTGCGCGGCGATCAGTCGTTGGCCTCGTATGTACGCCAGAAACATCGCCAGCGTGCCTGCCCAGAAGAGGAACAGGACAATGACCGCTACCTCAAGAATCAATCAGATGTTCTCCAGGTCCGACCATTCTTCTTCGCTCATCATCTTGTCCAACTCGACCAGGATCAGCAGTTCGTTGTTCTTGTTGCACACGCCCTGGATGAACTTGGCGGATTCTTCGTTACCGACGTTCGGCGCGGTTTCGATTTCCGACTGACGCAGGTAAACCACTTCGGCGACGCTGTCGACCATGATCCCGACGACTTGCTTGTCGGCTTCAATGATGACGATACGGGTGTTGTCGCTGATTTCGGCGTTCATCAGGCCGAAGCGCTGACGGGTGTCGATCACGGTGACCACGTTACCGCGCAGGTTGATGATGCCCAGCACGTAGCTCGGGGCACCCGGGACCGGGGCGATTTCGGTGTAACGCAGGACTTCCTGAACGCGCATCACGTTGATGCCGTAGGTTTCATTGTCCAGTTTGAAGGTCACCCATTGCAGGATCGGATCTTCAGAACCTTTTGCATTCGTCGCTTGATTACTCATACCCTGACCCCTCGAAAAACCGCCCTAGCGGTGTGTGTTCTGTTGGCGGCATTCAACAATGCCGTCGCATACTTGTTATGTCGGCAGCTATGTCGGTTTGTGTAGCGGCTTGCTGCTGCCCATGTGCTTTGCCCCGCCGCTGGCGATCAACTCGGCCAGGGCGGAAACGTCCAGCAGCGCACACATGTGCTCAATCACCGTGCCGGCGAGCCATGGCCGCTGACCTCGATGACTTCTCCATTTGATTTCGTTCGGGTCCAGGCGCAATGAGCGACTGACCTGATGCACCGCCAGTCCCCACTCATAGCCCTGAACCGAAATAACGTATTGCAGGCCCTGACGAAAATCGTCGCGGTAGCGGTCCGGCATGACCCAACGCGCGGTATCCAATACTTTCAGGTTGCCGGCCTGACTCGGCAGGATCCCGAGGAACCATTCCGGCTGACCGAACAGCGGTGTCAGTTCATGACCGGCCAAAGAATAAATTGAGCCCAGGCACACCAGCGGCACCGCCAAGGTCAGCCCGGCGACATCGAACAACAGGCATTCGAATGGTTCGGCGGCCCAGGACGGACGACCATCGGTTTCCACCGGTGGCGGCGTATTGCTCGGCGGCAGGTGGACTTCGACCACCGGCGGCACCAAGGCTTGCAGCAACGGTGCGATGGTCGATACAGGCGCGAGAACCGGCGCTGGTGCTTCGATCAAGACTACCGGTGCTTTTACCACGGGCGCTGCTACCGGCGCGGCAACCACGGCGGGTTTCTGTGCATCGCGAGCCTGCTCTTCAAGCACCGCCGCCTGGAACTCGTCCAGTGCAGCTTCAACTTCGACCGCTTCAACAACCTCAACGATTTCAACCAGCGCTTCGATTTCCGGCGGCAACTCTTCAGTCGCCTCCATCAGCAAGCTGTCCAGATAAGACTGGAGAGCCAATTGCGGGCGCGAGGTGATTTTTACCGGGCGGTTCATCTCACGCCACCTGCGGAACAAGTTGTGCGGCCAGCAGATGCTTGAGCAACGCGCGATAAGCCAGCACCCCACGGCTCTTGCCGTCGAACTGCGAAGGGGTCACACCCGCACGGCTGGCATCACGCAAGCGAGTATCGACCGGGATATAGCCCTGCCAGATTTCTTCCGGGTACTTGTCACGCAACACCCGCAACGTTCCGAGGGAAGCCTGCGTGCGGCGGTCGAACAGGGTCGGCACGATGCTGAACGGCAGCGCTTGTTTACGCGAACGGTTGATCATCGCCAGGGTGTTGACCATGCGCTCCAGGCCTTTGACGGCCAGGTGTTCGGTCTGCACCGGAATCACCAATTGCTGGCTCGCCGCCAAGGCATTGACCATCAGCAAGCCGAGCAACGGCGGGCTGTCGATCACGGCGTAATCGAAATCCTGCCAAAGTTGCGCCAGGCTCTTGGCAATCACCAGGCCCAAGCCACTCTGCCCCGGCGACTGGCGCTCGAGGGTCGCGAGTGCGGTGCTTGATGGCAGCAGGGAAATACTCTCGTGGCTGGTGGGCAACAACAACTGACCGGGCAAGCCTTGCGGCACACTGCCCTTATTCAGGAACAGGTCGTAGCTGCTGTGTTCCAGGCTGTCGGGGTCGTAACCGAAGTAACTGGTCATGGAGCCGTGGGGGTCGAGATCGACCACAACCACGCGCTTGCCCGCCTCGGCCAGCAAACCGGCTAAAGCGATAGAGGAAGTGGTTTTACCAACACCACCCTTTTGATTGGCAACTGCCCAGACTCTCATTCGGATTGTTCCTCCCGGTCGACATGGTCGACCGAGAAATAGCTCAACGTATTAATGCGGGTGACGGAGAATTGACGGCACTCTCTCGTCCCGGCGACTTGACCGGGGTCGGTGCAGTTTGTGTGCCAGCACGCTTCAACGCGGCATCCGGTTTTGCATTGGCGGTTCCGGTACCGGTGAGACTGCGGCGTACATCGAGATTTCGTGACACCACCAGCACGACACGCCGGTTACGTGCCCGGCCCTCGGCAGTGGCGTTGTTGGCCACTGGCTGGAACTCGCCGTAACCCACCGACGCCAGGCGACCGGGGTTCACACCCTGCATCGCCAGCATGCGCACGATGCTCGCCGACCGGGCCGAGGACAGCTCCCAGTTGGTCGGGTATTGCGCGGTGCGGATCGGTTGATCGTCAGTGAAACCTTCGACGTGAATCGGGTTGTCGAACGGCTTCAGAATCGCGGCAACCTTGTCGATGATGTTGAACGCGATGTCACTGGGCATGGCGTCGCCGCTGCCAAACAACAGGCTGGAATTGAGTTCGATCTCGACCCACAGCTCGTTGCCGCGAATGGTCATCTGGTTGGAGCTGATCAGGTCGCCGAACGCGGCGCTGATGTCGTCGGCGATGCTTTTGAGCGGATCGCTGGCACCCGCGATACCGGCGTCGACTTGTTCGGCGTCTTTAACCAGCGGCTTGGCCGGGGTTACGGTCTTCGGTCGCTCGTCGCCGATCGGGATCGGCTTGAGAGCGTGGTCGGAGTCGGTAAAGACCCCGATCAACGCTTCGGAAATAACCTTGTACTTGCCTTCGTTGATAGAAGAGATCGAGTACATCACCACGAAGAAAGCGAACAGCAACGTAATGAAGTCGGCGTACGAAACCAGCCAACGCTCATGGTTTACATGTTCTTCAGGTTGGCGACGACGTGCCATGGTCAGGGCGTGCTCACAGTAAATGATGAAGCGCGTTGGCGCTGCGATTGTGCCAGGCAAGGCGCGTGACGCCGAGAATGGTCGTTTCCCTTCTCAAGTCGCGCAACGCAGCCTGGCGCAATCACAGCGCCAACCCGGAGGGCAGCGCCCCGCAAGCCACAATACGTCGTTATTCGTCGTTCATTTGAAGCGACCAAACCTCTCTCCTCATGCCTAGTCTTGTGGCTTGCGGGGCGCTGCGCGCTTCATCATTTACTGTGAGCACGCCCTGCGTCTCCCATCAATCCATGAAGCCCTGAAGCTTCAGCTCAATAGAGCGAGGGTTTTCACCTTCGGCGATCGACAGAATGCCTTCCAACAACATTTCGCGATAACGCGACTGCCGCAAAGCGACGGACTTGAGTTTGGCGGCAATCGGCAGCAGCACCAGGTTGGCACTGGCCACGCCGTAGATGGTCGCGACGAAGGCCACGGCAATGCCGCTACCCAGTTGCGATGGATCCCCCAGGTTGCCCATCACGTGGATCAGGCCCATCACCGCACCGATGATGCCGATGGTCGGCGCGTAGCCGCCCATGCTTTCGAAGACTTTGGCGGCTTCGATGTCGCGGCTTTCCTGGGTGTAGAAATCCACTTCCAGAATGCTGCGAATCGCTTCTGGCTCGGCGCCGTCAACCAGTAGTTGCAGGCCTTTGCGCGAGTAGTTGTCCGATTCGGCATCGGCTACCCCCTCCAGACCCAGCAGGCCTTCCTTGCGCGCGGTCAGGCTCCAGTTCACAACGCGATCGACGCCACCAGCGAGGTCGATGCGCGGAGGAAACAGGATCCAGGCCAGAATCTGCATGGCGCGCTTGAAGGCGCTCATCGGTGACTGCAGCAGCGCCGCACCGACGGTTCCGCCGATAACGATCAACGCCGCCGGGCCATTGGCCAAGGCGCCGAGGTGGCCGCCTTCAAGGTAGTTGCCGCCAATGATGGCGACGAACGCCATGATCATCCCGATAAGGCTTAAAACATCCATCAGAGACAAGCCTCGACCAGATGCTTGCCGATATCGTCCAGGCTGTACACCGCGTCGGCGAGTTCGGCTTTGACGATGGCCATCGGCATGCCGTAGATCACGCAGCTGGCTTCATCCTGAGCCCAGATTGCACTGCCGCCCTGCTTGAGCAGACGCGCGCCTTCACGACCATCGGCGCCCATGCCGGTCAATACGACCGCCAGAACTTTGTCACCGTAAGACTTGGCTGCGGAACCGAAGGTGATGTCCACGCACGGCTTGTAGTTCAAACGTTCGTCGCCCGGGAGGATTTTCACCGCGCCACGACCGTCGATCATCATTTGCTTGCCACCCGGCGCCAGCAACGCCAGGCCCGGACGCAGGATGTCGCCATCCTCGGCTTCCTTGACGCTGATTCGGCAAAGCTTGTCCAGACGTTCGGCGAAGGCCTTGGTAAAGGCCGCCGGCATGTGCTGGATCAATACGATCGGCGCGGGGAAATTGGCCGGCAACTGGGTCAAAACCCGCTGCAAGGCAACCGGGCCGCCCGTGGACGTACCGATGGCGACCAGTTTGTAGGCTTTGCGTTTCGGCGCGGGCGACGACGAGGCTGGCGCGTGCGTACGCGCCGGAATCGGAGCCGGTGCCGGACGCGCAGGCGCGCTGCTGCCGTAGCTGCCGTAGCTGCTGACGCTCGAAGGTGCAGGCGTCGGGGCGGGGGCGGCGACAGGTGCCGGAGCGCTGTAGGTGTTGGCGCGACGGTTACTGCGCGAGATGCTGAGAATCTTCTCGCATAGCAGTTGCTTGACCTTCTCCGGGTTACGGGAGATGTCTTCGAAATTCTTCGGCAGGAAATCCACCGCGCCGGCGTCCAGCGCGTCGAGGGTCACCCGAGCGCCTTCGTGGGTCAGCGAGGAGAACATCAACACTGGGGTCGGGCAGCGCTGCATGATGTGCCGCACTGCCGTGATGCCATCCATCATCGGCATCTCGTAGTCCATGGTGATCACGTCTGGCTTGAGGGCCAGCGCCTGATCAATCGCCTCTTTTCCGTTGGTCGCCGTGCCGACGACCTGGATATTCGGATCCGCTGAAAGAATTTCCGAGACGCGGCGGCGGAAAAACCCCGAATCGTCCACCACCAGGACTTTAACTGCCATAAACACTCCGTTAGACGGAGCGAGGCTCAGTCGCCCCGCCCCACCAGAATCAAATACGCCGTGCGGCGTAACGCTTGAGCATGCTCGGAACATCGAGAATCAGCGCAATGCGGCCGTCACCGGTGATGGTGGCGCCAGACATGCCCGGGGTTCCCTGGAGCATTTTGCCCAATGGCTTGATGACCACTTCTTCCTGGCCCACCAGTTGATCGACGACGAAGCCGATCCGCTGAGTGCCCACCGAAAGGATCACCACATGGCCTTCGCGCTGCTCTTCGTGAGCGGCGGAGCTGACCAGCCAGCGTTTGAGGTAGAACAATGGCAGCGCCTTGTCCCGCACGATCACCACTTCCTGGCCGTCCACCACGTTGGTGCGCGACAGGTCGAGGTGGAAGATCTCGTTGACGTTCACCAGCGGGAACGCAAACGCCTGGTTGCCCAGCATGACCATCAGCGTCGGCATGATCGCCAGGGTCAACGGGACCTTGATGACGATCTTGGAGCCCTTGCCCTTGGTCGAATAGATATTGATGGTGCCGTTGAGCTGGGCGATTTTGGTTTTCACCACGTCCATGCCCACGCCGCGTCCGGAGACATCGGAAATTTCGGTCTTGGTCGAGAAACCCGGCGCGAAGATCAGGTTGAAGCAATCGGATTCGCTGAGGCGATCCGCTGCATCCTTGTCCATCAAGCCTTTCTTCACGGCAATGCCGCGCAGAACATCGGCGTCCATGCCCTTGCCGTCATCGGAAATGGACAGAAGGATGTGGTCGCCTTCCTGTTCAGCGGACAGGATCACCTTGCCGCTGCGAGGTTTGCCCATCGCTTCACGTTCGGCCGGCTCTTCAATACCGTGGTCGACCGAGTTGCGCACCAAGTGGACCAGCGGGTCGGCAAGGGCCTCGACGAGGTTCTTGTCGAGGTCGGTTTCTTCGCCGACCAGTTCCAGGTTGATCTCTTTCTTGAGCTGGCGAGCCAGGTCGCGAACCAGACGCGGGAAGCGCCCGAAGACCTTCTTGATCGGTTGCATCCGGGTCTTCATGACTGCGGTTTGCAGGTCGGCCGTGACCACGTCGAGGTTCGACACGGCCTTGGACATGGCTTCGTCGCCGCTGTTGAGGCCCAGACGGACCAAGCGGTTACGCACCAGTACCAACTCGCCAACCATGTTCATGATTTCGTCGAGACGCGCGGTATCGACCCGCACGGTGGTCTCGGCTTCGCTGGCCGGTTTTTCCGGTGGCGGCGCGGACGGAGCGGCGCGAGCAGGTGCTGGAGCCGCTGCTGCTGCCGGTTTCGGCGGCTCGGGCGCTTTGGCCGCAGGCTTCGCGACAGGTGCCGGGGCCTTGGACGCTGGAGCCGAAACCACTGCACCGGTGCCCACTTCAGTGAACTTGCCTTTGCCGTGCAATTCGTCGAGCAGCGATTCGAACTCGTGATCGGAGATCAGATCGCCGCCAGCCACTTTAGCGGTTGGCGCAGCCGGGGCCGGGACCGCAGCAATGGCTGATTCCAGCGCTTCAACGGCAAAGTTGCCCTTGCCGTGCAACTGATCGAGCAGTGCTTCGAACTCGTCATCGGTGATATCGGAGCTGTCGCCTGCCGCTTTCGGGGCAGCCGGTGCGGCTGGCGCCGGGGCTACCGCATCGACGGCGAATTGGCCTTTACCGTGCAGCTGATCGAGCAACGACTCGAACTCGGCATCGGTGATTTCGTCGCTGGCCGCCGCATTGCTGCTCGGCGCTGGCACAACTGCCGGGGCTTCTGCCTGAGCCTTGACGGCGTTCAGCGAGTCCAGCAGTTGTTCGAATTCGTTATCGGTGATGTCACCCGATTCGCTCTCGGCGGCAGGTTCTTCCACCACCTCGGCGACCGGTGCCGTTTCATCGGCGGTTTGCGGCTCGGCCAGACGGGCCAGTGCCGCAAGCAATTCTGGCGTGGCAGCCGTGATCGGGCTGCGCTCGCGGACTTCGGTAAACATGCCGTTCACCGCATCCAGCGCTTCGAGAACCACGTCCATCAGTTCCGAGTCGACGCGACGTTCACCCTTGCGCAGGATGTCGAACACGTTCTCGGCGATGTGACAGCACTCCACCAGCTCGTTGAGCTGGAGGAAGCCGGCGCCTCCTTTTACAGTGTGAAAACCGCGAAAAATTGCATTGAGCAAGTCCGCATCATCAGGTCGGCTTTCAAGCTCGACCAGCTGTTCGGACAGTTGCTCTAGAATCTCGCCGGCCTCAACCAGGAAATCCTGAAGGATCTCTTCATCGGCGCCGAAGCTCATGTGTAGGGGTGCTCCTAGAATCCAAGGCTGGAAAGCAAATCGTCTACATCGTCCTGACCGGACACAACGTCTTCTCTTTTATCGGCATGAATCTGCGGACCTTCACCCTGAGAGAGATGTTTTTGCGGATCTTTTTCTGCCAGCATCGCTTCACGGTCATGTTCGATGCCCGCAAAGCGGTCCACCTGACTGGCCATAAGCACGAGCTTGAGCAGGTTGCTTTCAACTTCGGTGACCAATTGGGTCACACGCTTGATCACCTGACCGGTGAGGTCCTGATAATCCTGAGCGAGCAGAATGTCGTTGAGGTTGCTCGACACAACGCGATTGTCTTCGCTGCTGCGTGCCAGGAAACCGTCGACTCGCCGAGCCAGCTCGCGGAACTCTTCAGCCCCGACTTCGCGACGCATGAACCGTCCCCAGTCGGTGCTCAAGGCCTGGGCTTCGTTGCTCAGGCCGTTGACCAGCGGCGTGGCGTTTTCCACCAGGTCCATGGTGCGGTTGGCAGCAGCCTCGGTCAGCTTGACCACATACCCCAGACGCTCGGTGGCATCCGTGATCTGCGAGACTTCCTCGGCTTGCGGCATGTGCGGGTCAATCTGGAAATTGACGATCGCGCTATGCAGCTCGCGAGTGAGCTTGCCCACTTCCTGATACAGGCCACGGTCACGGGTCTGATTGAGCTCATGGATCAGTTGCACAGCGTCGCCGAACCTGCCTTTTTCAAGGCTTTCGACCAGTTCGACCGCGTGTTTTTTCAGAGTCGATTCGAAATCGCCCTGTGAAGACTCGTTATGCTCCATAGCTCCCCCGTGGCGCAGTGGCTTCGCACATCAACCGATGCGTTCGAAAATCTTCTCGATTTTTTCTTTTAACGCCTGGGCCGTGAAGGGCTTGACCACATAGCCGTTAACACCGGCCTGGGCTGCCTCGATGATCTGCTCGCGCTTGGCTTCAGCGGTCACCATCAGCACCGGCAGGTGCTTGAGCTTTTCATCGGCACGCACGTGGCGCAGCAGGTCGATACCGGTCATGCCAGGCATGTTCCAGTCTGTTACCAGAAAGTCGATGCTGCCGCTGTTGAGAACCGGAATGGCAGTAGTGCCATCGTCGGCCTCGACCGTGTTGGTGAACCCAAGGTCACGCAACAGGTTTTTAATGATCCGCCGCATCGTTGAGAAGTCATCAACGATGAGGATTTTCATGTTCTTGTCCAATTCGACCTCCAAGCAGTCTTAAACGCGCCCAGCACCTGGACGCGCCATTTCAATCAATCCGGCAAAGCACTCAATGACTGTCTGGAGCACAACAGATCGGGACCGGTACGGTTCAACACCCCACCAGCCGCGTTCGCAGTGTCCCCACACTGCCTTCAGCGCGCTCGCCACTCCCCCAAACGCCCCCGCAAACGGGCCGCGCACTGGCTGTGTAACTGGCTGACCCGAGATTCGCTGACCCCCAGGACCTCACCGATTTCCTTGAGATTCAACTCTTCGTCGTAGTACAGCGCCAACACCAGTCGCTCACGCTCCGGCAAATTGGCAATCGCGTCCGCCAGTGCCGCCTGGAAGCGTTCATCTTCCAGATCGCGTGACGGCTCGAGATGAGCACTGGCGCCATCCTCGTGCAGCCCTTCGTGTTCGCCGTCCTGCAACAGATCGTCGAAACTGAATAGCCGGCTGCCCAGGGTGTCGTTCAAAATCCCGTAATAATCGTCGAGACTCAATTGGAGTTCGGCCGCAACCTCGTGATCTTTAGCGTCACGACCGGTTTTAGCTTCAATCGAGCGAATTGCGTCGCTGACCATCCGGGTATTGCGGTGGACCGAACGTGGCGCCCAGTCCCCCTTGCGTACTTCATCGAGCATCGCACCACGGATTCGAATGCCCGCGTACGTCTCGAAGCTTGCGCCTTTGCTGGCGTCGTATTTGGTCGACACCTCAAGCAAGCCGATCATCCCGGCCTGGATCAGGTCTTCAACCTGAACACTGGCTGGCAGACGCGCCAGCAAGTGGTAGGCAATGCGTTTAACCAGTGGCGCGTAACGCTCGATCAGCTCGTACTGCGCGTCACGTGCCGACTTCTTGTAGAGGTTGTAGCCACTGGCTGTCATAGCACCGGTCCTGCCGTTTGTTGCACGAGGCGCTCGACGAAAAACTCCAGGTGCCCACGCGGGTTCGCAGGCAGCGGCCATGTATCGACCTTCTGTGCAATCGCCTTGAACGCCAGTGAGCACTTGGACCGCGGGAAGGCTTCGTAGACGGCGCGCTGCTTCTGCACAGCCTTGCGCACACTTTCGTCGTAAGGCACCGCGCCGACGTATTGTAAGGCGACGTCAAGGAAGCGATCCGTGACCTTGGTCAACTTGGCGAACAGGTTGCGCCCTTCCTGCGGGCTCTGGGCCATGTTGGCCAGGACACGGAAGCGGTTCATGCCGTAATCGCGGTTCAGCAGTTTGATCAGTGCGTAGGCATCGGTGATCGAGGTCGGTTCGTCACAGACCACCAGCAAGACTTCTTGCGCTGCGCGAACGAAACTGACTACCGATTCACCAATGCCCGCAGCGGTGTCGATCACCAGCACGTCGAGGTTGTCACCGATATCGCTGAACGCCTGGATCAGGCCGGCGTGTTGGGCCGGGCTTAAATGAACCATGCTCTGTGTGCCGGACGCGGCCGGGACGATGCGAATGCCGCCAGGGCCCTGCAACAGTACGTCGCGCAGCTCGCAGCGGCCTTCGATCACGTCGGCCAAAGTACGTTTGGGTGTCAGTCCCAGCAGGACGTCGACGTTCGCCAGCCCCAGATCGGCGTCCAACAGCATGACGCGCCGGCCGAGCTCAGCTAGAGCCAGGGACAAGTTCACTGACACGTTAGTCTTCCCGACGCCACCTTTGCCGCCGGTCACCGCGATCACCTGTACGGGATGCATGCTGCCCATGTTATTTCTTTACCTTGTCTTGCATAGACGGAGGCCACATTACTGGCTGCGCGTTCACTAACTGAACAATGCATGGCAGACCATCGATGTAGGTACAAAAACTGTTCATTAATACCTCAGCCGACCTGCTTGGTCGGGCTGTGGTAAATATCAGCGAACATGTCAGCCATGGCTTCTTCGCTGGGTTCTTCTTGCATTTGCACGCTGACGGCGCGACTGACCAACTGATGACGACGCGGCAGATGCAAATCATCCGGAATCCGCGGGCCATCGGTCAGGTAGGCCACCGGTAATTCATGACTGATGGCCAGGCTCAACACCTCGCCCAGACTTGCCGTTTCATCCAGTTTAGTCAGGATGCAGCCAGCGAGCCCACAACGCTTGTAACTGTGATAAGCGGCCGTTAGAACCTGTTTCTGGCTAGTGGTTGCCAACACCAGATAATTTTTCGATTTGATGCCACGACCGGCCAGGCTTTCGAGCTGCATGCGCAGTGCCGGATCGCTGGCCTGAAGGCCCGCGGTATCGATCAGCACCACGCGTTTGCGCAACAAAGGCTCCAGCGCCTGCACCAGCGATTGACCCGGATCGACATGCGTCACCGACACATTGAGGATCCGGCCCAACGTCTTGAGTTGTTCCTGAGCACCAATGCGGTAGCTGTCCATGCTGACCAGCGCGATATTCTGCGCGCCGTACTTGAGCACGTAACGGGCCGCGAGTTTGGCCAGGGTGGTGGTCTTGCCCATGCCGGCAGGGCCGACCATGGCAATCACGCCGCCCTCTTCCAGAGGCTCGACTTCCGGTGTGACGATCATCCGCGCCAGGTGTGCCAGCAACATGCGCCAGGCCTGACGAGGTTCTTCAATATCGGTAATCAGCGCCAGCAAATCGCGCGACAACGGGCCGGACAGACCGATGCGTTGCAGGCGACGCCAAAGATTGGCCTGGGCCGGACGGCTGCCTTGCAGCTGATTCCAGGCCAGGGAGCCGAGTTGCACTTCCATCAATTCGCGCAGGCTGTTGAGTTCGAAACGCATCGAGTCGAACGCCCGTGGGTCGACGCCACCGGAGGCAGGTGCCGCAGCCGGCGCAGCACGACGGGGTTCGGTGTAGGTCGGTTCGATCAGCGGCTCGGCGGCGGTCAGTGGCAGGCCGGCGAACAATTGGCGATTGGTGGACTTATCGCTCTCGCCATCGCTGCGCAGGCTCAGTTCGGCCTGGGCGGTGACGATCCGCGACTGGGTCTTGCGCAGCTCGTCTTCGAGTTCCATGTTCGGAACGCGCGGAGCCAGCGCCGACAATTTGTAATCCAGGGCAGCCGTCAGCTCGACACCACCGGCGATCCGGCGGTTGCCAATGATGGCGGCATCAGCGCCCAGCTCATCACGAACCAGTTTCATGGCCTGACGCATATCGGCGGCGAAAAAACGCTTAACTTGCATAAACCACTACCTCAGCCGTTGGGCCCTACTGTCGCAACGATGGTCACTTGCTTGTTGTCAGGAATTTCCTGATAAGCCAACACATGCAAACCCGGGACTGCCAATCGGCCGAATCGCGACAGCATCGCGCGAACCGGACCGGCTACCAGCAGAATCACCGGTTGACCTTGCATTTCCTGACGCTGCGCCGCTTCGATCAACGAGCGTTGCAGTTTCTCAGCCATGCTTGGCTCCAACAGAACACCCTCTTCCGAGCCTTGTCCTGCCTTCTGAAGACTATTGAGCAATATTTGTTCCAACCTTGGCTCCAGGGTGATTACTGGTAGCTCGGAGTCAGTCCCTACAATGCTTTGGACGATTGCGCGAGATACGCCGACGCGCACCGCGGCCACCAGCGCGGCAGTATCTTGACTCTTGCTGGCATTGTTGGCGATGGCTTCGGCAATGCTGCGAATGTCCCGTACTGGCACCTGTTCGGCCAGCAATGCCTGCAATACTTTGAGCAGCTGCGACAGAGACACCACACCAGGCACCAGCTCTTCGGCCAGTTTTGGCGAGCTTTTGGCCAACAATTGCATGAGTTGCTGCACTTCTTCGTGACCGATCAACTCGCTCGAGTGCTTGTACAGAATCTGGTTCAAGTGGGTTGCCACTACCGTACTGGCATCGACCACGGTGTAACCGAGGGATTGAGCCTGGGCACGCTGGCTGATTTCGATCCAGACCGCCTCCAGACCGAAAGCCGGATCTTTGGCGGTAATGCCGTTGAGCGTACCGTAGACCTGCCCCGGGTTGATCGCCAGTTCGCGATCCGGGTAAATTTCCGCCTCAGCGAGGATCACCCCCATCAGGGTCAGGCGATAGGCACTCGGCGCCAGGTCGAGGTTGTCACGGATATGCACGGTCGGCATCAGGAAGCCCAGGTCCTGGGAGAGTTTCTTGCGCACGCCCTTGATCCGCGCCAGCAACTGACCACCCTGATTGCGGTCCACCAGCGGAATCAGCCGGTAGCCGACTTCCAGGCCGATCATGTCGATCGGAGTGACGTCATCCCAGCCAAGCTCCTTGGTTTCCTGAGCGCGAGCGGGCGATGGCAGCAGTTCCTGTTGACGCTTGACCTCTTGCAGTGCCTGAACCTTGACCACGTTCTGCTTCTTCCAGAACAGGTACGCGCCGCCAGCCGCCAGGGCTGCCATGCTGAGAAAGGAAAAGTGCGGCATGCCCGGCACGAGGCCCATCACCGCCATCAAACCCGCCGCCACGGCCAACGCTTTGGGCGAGGCGAACATCTGGCGATTGATCTGCTTGCCCATGTCTTCCGAACCGGAAGCACGGGTCACCATGATCGCTGCAGCTGTAGATAAAAGCAGTGATGGCAATTGCGCCACCAAACCGTCACCGATGGTCAGCAGCGCGTAAACCTTGCCGGCATCGCCGAAGCTCATGCCGTGCTGGAAGATACCGACCGCCATGCCGCCGATCAGGTTGATGAACAGAATCAGCAGGCCGGCAATGGCGTCACCGCGAACGAACTTGCTGGCACCGTCCATGGAACCGTAGAACTCGGCTTCCTGGGCCACTTCCATCCGGCGCAGTTTGGCCTGGTTCTGGTCGATCAGGCCGGCATTCAAGTCGGCGTCGATGGCCATTTGTTTACCGGGCATCGCATCGAGGGTGAAACGCGCACTCACCTCGGAAATCCGCCCGGCACCCTTGGTCACCACGACAAAGTTGATGATCATCAAAATCGCGAAGACGACGATACCGACCACGTAGTTACCGCCGATCACCACCTCGCCGAAGGCCTGGATCACCTTACCGGCGGCGGCATGGCCGTCCTGACCGTGAAGCATCACCACCCGCGTGGAGGCCACGTTCAGCGCCAGCCGCAGCAATGTCGCCACCAGCAGAATGGTCGGGAACACCGCAAAATCCAGCGGCCGCAACGCGTAAACACAGACCAGCAAGACGACAATCGACAACGCGATATTGAACGTGAAGAACACGTCCAGCAGGAACGGCGGCACCGGCAACATCATCATCGCCAGCATGACCAGCAGCAACAACGGCACACCCAGATTGCCCCGACTTAAGTCGGCAACGTTTGTGCGGGCACTGTTGAGTAACTGAGAGCGATCCACCGGTATTCCCCGTTCCTTTAAAGCAAACTTTTTGACGCCTGAAGCAGGCGCAGAGCCGCTACTGCAAGAAGCCTTCCAACTTTTGCCGAGGTGGGGAATAGAGGGATCTACCGAGCTTTTGTAGCAGCTGTCGAGCCTGCGAGGCTGCGTTCGGCTGCGAAGCAGTCGTAAACCTTTGCGAGAACTTCGGTCGAGCGCGACCCCGGCTCGGACGCAGCCTCGCAGGCTCGACAGCTGCTACAAAAGCAATGGATTGCAAATATGGATCAACGTGCCGTCAGAATCTGCTCTTTGTGGATCGGACCGAACTGAAGCGCCTTGCCGCCCATGTACCGCGTACCTCTATACATTTGAAGACCTTCCACCTCTACAAAGTCCTCCTCGGTATAACCGAGCACCACGACGGATGACGGTGCCTTCTGATCAAAAAAGTCGTGCCCCAGCATGAGATTAAGGGCCCATTGAAAGCGAATGACCGGCAGGTCTTCGACGTTGATCTCTCGCTTGTTCTCCCAACGAAAATCCTTGCGCGAGACAACCTGCAAACGGCCATCGACCACACTGAATTGCGGTTTGTGATAACGCTCTTCCAGTCCTCCACTTGACCATTGATCCATGTAATAACGGGAGGACGTGAAGACATCGAACAACGCGCGGTTATCACCAATATTGCCAGCAGCGTCGAAGAAGTAATTGTAAGCATAGTGGTAGCCGAACCCGTCCAGTTCGGGGCGAATCGCATTGATAGGGTTGTTCAGATAACCCGGAATATAGGCATTGGCCACCTGCACAAAATGCGTAAAGTCCAGAGTCAGGTTGAACGTTGCCGAGTAACTGATCGTACGCTCGAGCTGGTTCTCCTCCAGGACTCCCGAAACAAATTCCAACGTCATCCCTTGAAGCTTTCTGTATTCACGCTCTGCCATGACCGTCACCTCAAATGCCTTAATGAACGCCCATCCATGGTGATCAATCCGATCATTGAACGACCATAGCAAGGACATCGAACGGGAGAGTTCCCAAGGCCATGACAACGCTTAACAGGAAGTGTGTCTACTGTCAGAAATAACAGGTGGAGCAGGTGTTTCGACAGACGGCACGACGTAGGCGCAAATCCGTTCGTCGCAACTGTCAGATCTGACAGTAGCCATCAATAGTGCCTTGGAGGCCAGATAGAGCAGCCCGATGGAGCAATATACTCACAGGAAAAAACCTCATGAATTCGATCACTGCCATTACAGACCCAGCGAATCCAAAAATTCTCGAAGCCTATGGTTCCGCAGGGGATCGACTCGACTTCGACAGCGTTTACCACCGTGATTTCATAACCGCTCGAGTCCCTTATTACACCGGCATGGCTCGGGGTCACACAGTTCGCATGACCTGGGAGAATCCTCGGCACAGCTATCATTCAGCAGTGGTGACCGTCGGGACACCGGGGCCTATTGATATTCCGATCCCACGCATTGAAGTGGTTGATGCCATCGGTCATACGGTCAAGGTCTACTACACCGTGCGTACCGCACCCGGAACCGCTCCGATTCCTTCCCGGACTCTCCTGTTGCATATCGACCCCTACGAGTTCGATTTGCTGGCACCGACCCTGTCGACAGATCAGAAAACCCTGAGCGTCAGGTACGTGGGCATGGTGCGCGGCTACACCGTTCGCATACGCGCCACCGGCAAAACCACCTGGAACAGCGACGAGCGCGAAGTGCAGACTGGCGTTACGCCGACATTCACACTCCCTTCGAACTGGATCGCAGAAAATCGAGGCATCGACACCCGGATCAATTACAGCGTTTACAAATCGGGAAGCGGGCAGCGGTTGATGTTTTCGAAGGTGTTAAGAGTGCGAGTAGGTGAAAGCGCACCGACTTTGTCCGAAAACTTTGATGACAAGCCAACACAGCTTATTACATCAGGTCAGCGAATCGAGCCCCCTAGTATGGCGATCACATTTCTCTCCGGTAGCGGAAGCATGGGGATCCTGGCACTTTCAACGGCACCAGGAAATTACCCGGCCTTACCTGGAAAGCGTGCCGGACAACTACTGAATCTCTGTTACCAAACTCAGGGAGTGCAGCGCTGCAGACTTGATCTTAGATCTGCCTGCTCCAAGGTCAGCTTTTGGCACACTTGGGTAAACACCTCCCCCCTGACAGCGTTTTACTACAACGCCAGCAACCAGCTATTGGGGGAGCGCGTGTTTAGTCAATCAGGTCATGATGCTCATCTGATCGAATTTTCAGCCAAGGGAATTATTCGAGTTGAAATTCAAACCAGTGCGACCGACTGGATTGGACTTGACTACTTCGTACTCACTCCCTAACAAACAATAACTCCCCCAGACACACCGACACCGTAAAAAACACAATCAGGAATCGCGTCGCAAATCTGGCGGAATCGGCAGGTTGTCCTTGAGCGGATCCGGGCGCTTGCCCTTGCCGGCGCGATGCTGGCGGATCTGGTAGACGTAAGCGAGTACCTGGGCGACGGCAAGGTAGAGCCCGCCGGGGATTTCCTGGTCAAGTTCGGTGGAGTAGTAAATCGAACGCGCCAGTGCCGGCGACTCAAGCAGCAGCACTTCGTTGGCCACAGCGATTTCACGGATCTTCAAGGCAAGGAAGTCGCTGCCCTTGGCGATCAGCATCGGCGCCCCACCCTTGTCCGGATCGTACTTGAGCGCTACGGCGTAGTGGGTCGGGTTGGTGATGACCACATCGGCGGCGGGGATCGCCGCCATCATCCGGCGCTGGGACATTTCGCGCTGCAATTGGCGAATGCGCTGTTTGACCTCCGGGCGCCCTTCCTGATCCTTGTGCTCGTCACGCACTTCCTGCTTGGTCATCAGCAGTTTCTTGTGGCTTTCCCAGAGCTGTACCGGCACGTCCACCGCGGCGATGATGATCAGCCCACAGGACATCCATAACGTACTCCAGCCCACTACCTGCAGGGAGTGAATAACAGCCAGCTCCAAAGGTTCGTGGGCAATGCGCATCAGGTCATCGATGTCTGACGACAACACCATCAGGGCCACGGCCAGGACGATCAAGAACTTCGCAAACGCCTTAAGCAGCTCCGCCACCGCCTTGAACGAAAACATTCGCTTGAGGCCCGCGGCAGGGTTCATCCGACTGAATTTCGGTGCCAGGGAACCCGCTGCAAATAGCCATCCACCAAGGGAGATCGGCCCGAGCAACGCTGCCAGCAACAGGGTGATCATGATCGGCTGAATCGCCAGCAAGGCTGTCAGCCCTGAACTCAACAGGTAAGTGTTCATGTAGCGCTGATCGAGAATGACTTCACGCGACAGGGAGAAATTCTGCCGCATCAACTCCATCAAGTCTTGCGCCAGCGCCCCGCCGAAAATCAGCAGCGCACCGGAACCCGCCAACATGATCGCCAGGGTGTTGAGCTCTTTTGAACGCGCGATCTCGCCCTTCTCGCGAGAGTCCTTCTTGCGCTTCTCCGTGGGGTCTTCTGTTTTGTCCTGACCGCTTTCGCTCTCAGCCATGACTCAGCGCGCCCGTGCCAGTTCGCGTAACAACTGCAAGGCCTCGGACGCCAGCGGTTGATACTGATTGATGATGTCCGCCAGCCCGACCCAGACAATGAATAGCCCGAGTACCAGGGTCATCGGGAAGCCGATGGAGAAGATGTTCAGCTGTGGCGCCGCCCGGGTCATGATGCCAAACGCAATGTTGACCACCAGCAACGCAGTGATCGCCGGCAACACCAGCAACAGCGCGGCGCCGAGGACCCAGCCGAGCTTGCCAGCCAGCTCCCAGAAATGATTGACCATCAACCCGCTACCGACCGGCAGCGTAGTGAAGCTTTCGGTGAGGATTTCGAACACCACCAGATGGCCGTTCATGGACAGGAACAACAGCGTCACCAGCATGGTGAAGAACTGCCCGATCACCGCCACCGAAACGCCGTTGGTGGGGTCGACCATCGAAGCGAAGCCCATGCCCATCTGGATGGAGACAATCTGCCCGGCGACCACGAAGGCCTGGAAGAATAGCTGCAAAGAGAAACCCAGCGCTGCACCGACGAGGATCTGCTCGGCAATCAGCAGCAGCCCGCTCAAGTCCAGCGCGTTGACCGGCGGCATCGGCGGCAACCCGGGGGCAATCACGACCGTGATCGCGATGGCGAAATAAAGGCGCACTCGCGTGGGCACCAGCGTCGTACCGAACACCGGCATGACCATCAGCAAGGCACCGATACGAAACAGCGGCAGCATGAACGTCGCCACCCAGGTACTGATCTGGGTATCGGTCAGCTGGAGCAGCGACATGGTTTAGCCGATGACCTGAGGAATACTGCCGTACAACTGCAGGATGTATTCCATGAAGGTCTGCACCAGCCACGGACCGGCGACGATCAACGTCACCAGCATCACCAGCAGGCGCGGCAGGAAGCTCAGGGTCTGTTCGTTGATCTGCGTAGCGGCCTGGAACATTGCCACCAACAGACCCACGAGCAAACTCGGAATCACCAGCACGGCAACCATCATGGTGGTCAGCCACAGTGCTTCCCGGAAGATGTCTACCGCAACTTCTGGCGTCATGGCGATACACCGCCGAAGCTGCTCGCCAGCGTACCGATGATCAACGCCCAGCCATCCACCAGCACGAACAGCATGATCTTGAATGGCAGGGAAATAATCAGTGGCGAGAGCATCATCATACCCATGGCCATCAGGACACTGGCCACGACCAGGTCGATGATCAGGAACGGAATGAAGATCATGAAGCCAATCTGGAACGCGGTTTTCAGTTCGGAGGTGACGAACGCCGGGACCAGAATCGTCAGCGGCGCCTGATCCGGCGACGCGATATCAGTGCGTTTGGACAAGCGCATGAACAACTCCAGATCGCTGCTGCGAGTCTGGGCGAGCATGAAATCCTTGATCGGCACCTGCGCCTTGGCCACGGCGTCTTGAGCGGTGAGTTTCTCCGCCAGATACGGCTGCAAGGCATCCTGATTAACCCGGTCGAATACCGGCGCCATGATAAACAGGGTCAGGAACAGCGCCATGCCCGTGAGGATCTGGTTCGACGGCGTTTGTTGCAGGCCGAGGGCCTGACGCAGGATCGAGAAGACGATGATGATCCGGGTAAAACTGGTCATCAGCATGACGAACGCCGGGATAAAACTCAGCGCAGTCATGATCAGCAGGATTTGCAGGCTGACCGAGTATTCTTGAGCGCCAGCGGCATTGGTGCCCAAGGTGATTGCCGGGATCGATAACGGATCGGCGGCGAACGCCAGCGGCGCGGCCAGCATCAGGGCCAGCGACAAGATGATGCGTAGCGCACCCATTACTTCTTATCCTTATGATCCTTGCCCATCAGCTCCATCAGGCGCTGGGCAAACTCGGGAGTGGCTTTTTCAGTACCGCTGGGCACTTGCACCGGCTCCTTGAGCACGTGCAACGCGGTGATGGTGCCGGGGCTCAAGCCCAGCAGAATCTGCTCGTTGCCGACCTGCACCAGCATCAGACGGTCACGCGGGCCAAGCGCGCGGGAACCGATCAGCTCGATCACCTGCCCCTTGCCGGCCGGCCCGGCCTGTTGCACTCGACGCAGCAACCAAGCGAGGAAGAAGATCAACCCCAGCACCAGCAGCAAACCGAACACCAACTGCGTCAATTGCCCGGCCACACCGCTGCTGACCGCGGGTGCGGCGGCAGCAGTAGCGGTCGCTACCGGCTCGGCAGCCAGAACGCTGAACGGCAAGCCGAGCAAAACCCCCAGAACCTTTTTCACTCAGCGCAACTTCTTGATGCGTTCGCTAGGGCTGATCACGTCGGTCAGGCGGATGCCGAACTTCTCGTTGACCACCACCACCTCACCGTGAGCGATGAGCGTGCCGTTGACCAGCACGTCCAGCGGTTCACCGGCCAGACGATCGAGTTCGATCACCGACCCCTGGTTAAGCTGCAGCAGGTTGCGGATGTTGATGTCGGTGCTGCCGACTTCCATGGAAATCGACACCGGGATATCGAGAATCACATCCAGGTTCGGACCGTCGAGGGTGACCGGGTCGTTATTTTTCGGCACGCTGCCGAACTCTTCCATCGGCAGACGGTTGGACGGCGAACTGGCGGCGTCAGCGGCCAGCAAGGCGTCGATGTCGTCCTGCCCGGCGTCGCCGGTTTCTTCCAGGGCCGCAGCCCATTCATCGGCCAGCGCCTGGTCGTCCTGGGTGTTCATATCGTTAGCCATCAATTTTTCCTCGGCGGGCATCCATTCAATCAGGAGCCGTCAGTTAAAAGCACAGGGGGTTTGGAGCGCCGGTCAGCGGCGCTCGATCGGCTCGATCACTTGCAACGCGAGGTTGCCTTTGTGCGACCCCATCTTGACCTTGAACGCAGGCACGCCGTTGGCGCGCATGATCATCTCATCCGGCATCTCGACCGGGATAATGTCCCCCGGCTGCATGTGCAGAATGTCCCGCAGGCGCAACTGGCGACGTGCAACCGTGGCGCCGATCGGAACGTCAACGTCCAGCACGTCCTGACGCAAGGCGTTGACCCAGCGCTCGTCCTGATCGTCGAGGTCCGACTGGAAGCCAGCGTCGAGCATTTCGCGTACAGGTTCGATCATCGAGTACGGCATGGTCACGTGCAGGTCGCCGCCACCGCCATCGAGTTCGATGTGGAAGGTCGATACCACAATGGCTTCGCTCGGGCCGACGATGTTGGCCATGGCCGGGTTCACTTCGGAGTTGATGTACTCGAAGTTCACTTCCATGATCGCCTGCCAGGCTTCCTTCAAATCGACGAACGCCTGCTCCAGCACCATGCGCACCACGCGCAGTTCGGTGGGGGTGAATTCACGCCCTTCGATCTTCGCGTGACGGCCGTCGCCGCCGAAGAAGTTGTCCACCAGTTTGAACACCAGTTTGGCGTCGAGGATGAACAACGCGGTGCCGCGCAACGGTTTGATCTTGACCAGGTTGAGGCTGGTCGGCACGTACAGCGAGTGCACGTATTCGCCGAACTTCATCACCTGCACGCCACCGACGGCAACGTCCGCCGAGCGGCGCAGCATGTTGAACATGCTGATGCGGGTGTAACGGGCGAAACGCTCGTTGATCATCTCCAGGGTCGGCATGCGTCCGCGGACGATGCGATCCTGGCTGGTCAGGTCGTAGCTTTTGACACTGCCGGGTTCAGCAGCGGTATCGGTCTGTACCAGACCATCGTCGACACCATGCAACAGCGCATCGATCTCATCCTGGGACAGCAGGTCCTGCACGGCCATGTCGTGTTCCTACTGCAGTACGAAATTAGTGAAAAGCAACTGTTCGATGACCACTTTGCCGAGTTCTTTCTGCGCCACTTCCTGGACGCTGGCCGTGGCTTTCTGACGCAACATTTCCTGACCGACCGGCGATGCCAGAGTGGCGAAATCCTGTCCGGAAAACAGCATGACCAGGTTGTTGCGGATGACGGGCATGTGGACTTTGAGCGCTTCCAGATCGGCTTGATTGCGACCCTGCATGGTGATGCTCACCTGCATGTAGCGCTGACGACCGTTCTGGTTGTAATTGGCCACGAAGGCCGGAGCCATGGGCTCGAAAATCGCTGGCTGCTTGCCGACCGGGGCGATTTCAGCCGCGGCGGCAGGCTTGCTCTGGGCGCTGTGCATGAAGAACCAGGTCGCTCCCACGGACAAACCGATCGCCAGCAGCAGGGCCACCACGATCACAATGATCAGCTTGAGTTTGCCTTTGGTTGCGGGGTCTTTTACTGCTGCTTCGCTCTTCGCCATGCCAATAATCCGTCACTATTCGGGTTTTCACAGTCGCACGGCAAGGCAAGAGCAAGTGTTATGCCAGAAGTGTCTGAGGGAAAACGGGAAGGACGGTCGACCGTGACCGAAAATCAAAAGATCGCAGCCTTCGGCAGCTCCTACAGGATGTACACAATCCAATGTAGGAGCTGCCGAAGGCTGCGATCTTTTAGGGGCGCCGCATTATCAGGCGTAGTAGTCGACGGCGCTGGAGCCGATGACGCTGGTGGTGCTGGCCGCTACTTCGGCAGCTGTTGGCGCAAGCGCCTCATCCATGGAGTCGAGACGACCACCACTGGCGTTGGTGCGTCCACCCTGGCTTTGACCCTGTTGAGCCTGTTCCTGCCCCTGACCCTGCCAGCCACGGGACTGGTCGGATACATTGACGTCGACCTGGCCCATGCCCTGCTGCGCAAACATGTCACGCAAGCGATGCATCTGCCCGTCCAGCGCTTCGCGAACACTTGGATGGGCGCTCATGAACGTCACTTGGGTCTGCTGATCCGGAACCATGTTCACCCGAATGTCCAGGCGCCCCAGTTCGGCCGGTTGCAACTGGATGTCGGCGGCCTTGAGATTGACGCTGGACAGGTACATGACCCGATTCACGACTTCTTCGGTCCAGCCGCTCTGATGCATGGCGATCGGTTGATTCACCGGCAATGCGTTCGCGGTTTTCGGCGTGGCCGCCTGGGTCAGTGCCGCCAGGCGGTTGGCGAAATCGTCGACCCGGGTATCGCTACTCGCGGACTTCAGGTCCTTGAGACCGTCATCGACAAGACCGCTGAAGGCCTTGTCGCTGCCCTGGCCGGTGCTGTCCTTGTCGGCCTGCACATCGAGCATGCTCGCCATGCCGGCGGCGAAGGTCTGCGCCGAGGTGGACTCGCCATCAGCCTGGGCCTCGGCCGAGGTCGGTGCCGCTTTTGGCTGGGCCTGACTCGCAGCCGAAATATGGCCGCCCTGCTCCATGGCCATGCGCACGGCGGGCAGTGCGTCGAGAGGATCGGCTTCGGGATCGAAATCGGTGTCAGTGCTTGCAACGACCGGAGTCGTTGCCGCCGTCACAGCCACCTCGACCTGCGGTTGTCGGGTGACTACAACGGGTGGAGCTGCCGGTACCGGCACTGGCACCGCAGGTTGTACTGCCTGCATCAACGCAGGATCCAGCGTCGGGTCAACGGGCGCGGCATCGGCAACCGGCGTCTGCGCAGTATCCGACCCGTCATCGCTGGCAGCCTCGTCCTCAGCCTGCGTCGGCTTATCGGCGGGCAAGGATTTGCCGCTATCGGCAACCGCAGGTTCCGGGGCGGCAGACTTGTCGTTGCTGACGTCCTTTTTATCGGGGCTGTCCGGCGTTTTATCGCGTATCGGCTTGGCCGATCCATCACCCACCGCAGAAGGTTTGTTCCGGGCTTGATTGGCGTAGACCTGAGCGAAGCTGGATGCCTTGTCCCCAGGCTCAGCGGCCAGCGCCGGTGTATTGGCGGAAGCGGCTTGAGTCTTGGCCTGCGCGGCGGCCTGAAGAAGCATATTGGGGGTAACGGGCATGGAACGGACTCCGCGGCACTGGGATCGTAGGTACAGTTGACGGAGATTATTGCAAAGGTCGCGCCAGGTTTGAGTGACAGGCACTAAAAGCGCCGGACGGTCTCATTGGCAGAGAAGGAACGTTGACGCTCCGCCTCATAGAGAGGTCGGACGATGGCGAATTCGCCGTCAATTTCCCCGATCAGCTTTTCGATGCCTGCGAGGTTTTTTTGCTTGGCGCGCTGCTCCAGCTCATGGCACAACTCAGCCAGGCGAATGGCGCCCATGTTGCTGCTGCTGCCCTTGAAACTATGGGCAGCATTCATGAGTTGCGCGGCATCTTCAGCCATTCGCAAGATGCGTAAACGCTCTTCGGAATCGGCAAGAAAGGTATCCAGCAACGTCGGATACTCATCCTCCATGACCTCTTGCAACGCGTTCAGTACGTCGCGGTCCAGGTGTGTGTCAGCCACTTGCTCACTCCTTGATCAAGAATGCGTGGATTATGCCAGAGCCTCCCAGAAAAACTCCACGCGGGCACTTCGACCATCGTCGGACCAACTCGCATTGTGGCCCAGCTGACGGATCAGACTGACGCCACGTCCCGACAGACGGACACCATCGACGGGCCGCTCCATCACCCGCGCGACATCGAAACCCTTGCCACTGTCTTCAACCCGAACCGTCAGGCACCCGCCCTCGCCTTTGGGTGTCACCTGCAAATGCACCCGCACAAAGCCGTCCTGCAACGCGTCCAGGCGTGTATTGCGTTGCTGATAATAGCGGGTAAACCCCGAGGCATCGCGCTTGAGCGCCGAATCCAGCCCCAGCACTCCATGCTCCAAGGCATTGGAATACAGTTCGGCCAAAACACTGTAGAGCGCCCCGCTCTGAGCCCGCAGACCGTGGACCTCAAGCAGCAATTGCAGAAGATACGGCAGCGGATTGAAGCGTTTGAGCGTGGCGGCGCGAAATTCGAAACTCACTGACCAGTCCAGCGGGCAGGACTGACCACTGTCGGAATACACCAGCGCCGGCGGGGTCAGTTGTGCGGCCTCCAGCAGACTGACCTCGACCATGCTCACGTCATCACGGGCCTCGCCGCGAAAGTCCCGCAACGCCTGCTCGATCTCTTCGAACAACTCATCAGGCTGGCGATTCGCCGCAAACACCTGCTCCAATCGCTCTACACCAAACAACTGTTCGTTGGCATCGCAGGTATCGATCACCCCGTCGGATAACAGGAAGACCCGATCCCCGACCGCCATCGGAAACACTTCGGTTCGGTCATCAAAAGATTGCGGGCTCAGCACGCCGAGCGGCAAATGCCGAGCCGTCAGCGTCGTTCGCTCACCGCTGGCGATGCTGTGCAGGTAACCGTCCGGCATTCCGCCGTTCCACACCTCCACCGAACGCCGCTGAAAACTCAGGCACAGCAGCGTTGCACAGCAGAACATGTCCACCGGCAGGATGCGCTTGAGCTTGGCATTCATCTCGCGCAGGGTTTCGGACAGGCCGTAACCCTTCGCGGTCATGCCATAGAAAACTTCGGCCAAGGGCATGGCACCGACCGCGGCCGGCAAACCGTGACCGGTAAAATCGCCGAGCAGCACGTGCATGTCGCCGGCCGGGGTGAACGCGGCCAGCAGCAGATCGCCGTTGAACAACGCATAGGGCGATTGCAGGTAGCGAATATTCGGTGCACTCAGGCAGCCGGAGTGGGCTACCTTGTCGAACACGGCTTTGGCCACCCGTTGCTCGTTGAGCAGGTAGTCGTGGTGCCTGGCGATCTGATCGCGCTGCTGCAACACCGTGGCCTGCAACCGCCGCAAGCGGTCCATCGCCTTGATCTTGGCGGCGAGGATCACCTGGTTGTAGGGCTTTGCCAGAAAGTCGTCACCACCGGCCTCCAGACAGCGGGCCAGCGCTTCGCTTTCGGTCAGCGAGGTGAGGAAGATGATCGGCACCAGGGTTTCCCCTGCCAATATCTTGATCTGCCGCGCCGCCTCGAAACCGTCCATCACCGGCATCATTGCGTCCATGAGCACCAGTTGCGGTCGTTGCTGGCGAAACGCTTCAACGGCTTCGGCACCATTGGCGGCCGTCAGCACCTCATGCCCCTGGCGACGAACGATGGTCGACAGCAGCATGCGATCGGCCGCGCTGTCTTCGGCGATCAGGATCGTCAGCGGTTCGAACAAGGGCTGCATGGCGGTCACGCCACGTCGAAGATTTGTTCGAAGTTGGAGATGGCGAGGATCTTGCGCACATCTGCGTTAGCGTTGGTCAACGTGATCTCGGCATTTTCGCCGCCAGCATGATCACGCAATAGCAACAGCATGCCGAGCGCTGAGCTGTCGAGGTAAGTGGCGTCTTTCAGATCCACTTCGAAGGATTCGGGTTTTGGCTGAAGATTTTCGTAGGACTCGCGAAATTCCTGATGCTTGGCGAAATCGAATCGTCCCTTGACCGATATCGTCAGCTTTTGCCCATTTTTGGATACTTCTGTAACGACTGGCATTTAACGGCTTCCTTGTCATTGGTGAACGTACGTGTACAAGGTTTAGCACTTGGCTGGGGCTGGGGCAAGATCAAAAGATCGCAGCCTTCGGCAGCTCCTACGTTGACTGCGTGCACACCCGGTTGTGTAGGAGCTGCCGAAGGCTGCGATCTTTTCGAAGGCAGCACTCAATAGGGATCCTGACGCGGCAACCGCTGGGACAACTCATCCAGCAGCTTTTGCTCACGCCGGTCTTCCAGCCGCCGTGCCTCATCCATGTAGCGCAACACCAGTTTGCGTAAGCCTTCGACCCGGGCGAACGCCTGCTGCCAGGATTCCCGCGCCTTGTTCAGGTTGTTTTGATGCCATACCAGGCTTTGTCGCTGCTGGTCGATGGCGGTCCCCAGTTGCGCAAGGAAGCCTTGATACCCCAGCAGCCATTGGCCAGACACGCCGCTGCTGCCGCGCACGATCCATTGCTCTTGATAGTCGAGACGAAAGGCTTCGAGGTCGGCGAGTTTGCTTTCGGCCAGACGGACTTGCCCCTGAAAGTGCCCCAGACGCAGGACCGCGGTTTTCTCGGCCTTTTCGGCCATTTCGACCACGGGGGCCAGGCGCGAGGCTCGGCTCTGGGCCATGACCGGTTAGCCGCCCGCCGCGGGAGCGAAAATCGTGCCGAGATAGGCTTCGCTTTCGCCCAGGCCGATGCTGTCGTTGAGGCCCTGGCGCAGGTATTTCACCAACTGCGGTTGCAGGGAGATCGCCAGGTCGGTTTCCCGATCACCACCAGCCACATAGGCGCCGACGCTGATCAAGTCGCGACTCTGCTGATACCGCGACCACAGTTGCTTGAAATACTGGGCGCGCCTCATGTGTTCGGGCGTAACCACCGACGGCATGACCCGGCTGATGGACGCTTCGATATCGATGGCCGGGTAATGACCTTCCTCGGCCAGGCGCCGGGACAGCACGATGTGCCCGTCTAGTACGCCTCGCGCGGCATCGGCAATCGGATCCTGCTGGTCATCACCTTCGGACAGTACGGTGTAGAAAGCGGTGATCGAACCGCCGCCCTTCTCCGCATTACCGGCCCGCTCCACCAGTTTCGGCAGTTTGGCGAACACCGATGGCGGATAGCCCTTGGTCGCTGGCGGTTCGCCGATGGCCAAGGCGATTTCCCGCTGGGCCTGGGCGAAACGGGTCAGGGAGTCCATGAGCAACAGGACGTTCTTGCCCTTGTCGCGGAAATACTCGGCGATGCGCGTGCAGTACATCGCCGCGCGCAGACGCATCAGCGGCGCATCGTCCGCAGGCGACGCCACCACCACCGAACGCTTGAGGCCTTCTTCACCGAGGATGTGCTCAATGAATTCTTTAACTTCACGACCCCGCTCACCGATCAGCCCGACGACGATGATGTCGGCCTCGGTGAAGCGGGTCATCATGCCCAGCAGCACACTCTTGCCCACGCCGGTACCGGCGAACAGGCCCAGACGCTGACCGCGACCGACCGTCAACAAACCGTTAATGCTACGAATGCCCACGTCCAGCGGCTCGCTGATCGGTTCACGTTTGAGCGGGTTGATGGTCGGGCCGTCCATCGGCACCCAGTCTTCGGCCTTCATCCCGCCCTTGCCGTCCAGCGCGCGACCGGCGCCATCAAGCACCCGCCCGAGCATGCTCATGCCCATCGGCAAGCGGCCGGTATCAGCCAGAGGAACCACACGAGCACCTGGAGCGATGCCGGCAACACTGCCGACCGGCATCAGAAACACCTTGCTGCCGGAGAAGCCCATGACTTCGGCTTCGACCTGCACCGGGTGATAACTGTCGTCGTTGATGACCATGCAGCGGCTGCCCATGGCGGCGCGCAAGCCCTCGGCTTCGAGGGTCAGGCCGACCATGCGCAGCAAGCGGCCTTCAAGGATCGGCGCGCCTTCCAGCTCCGTGGCCTCGGCATAACTGCCAAGGCGCTTGGCGAAGCTGGTGCGATCAAGGCGCATCGGGAACATCCGGCTCAGGTTCGACCGGCGAGACCGCTGGCTTGTCGCTGATCGGCAGTTCCAGGCTCAGATCCGGTTCGGCCGGGTGCAAGGCCTGTTCGTGCAATTGATCGAACAGCTTGTCCATGACCCGCGCAACGCGGGTTTCGACCGTGGCGTCGATACGGCTGTGTTCAGTCTCGACCCGGCAACCGCCGGGCAACAACGCCTCGTCCTCGACGATGCGCCAGGTTTCCTCATGGCGCTCGCGCAGGGCTTTGACCTGTTCGAAATCTTGCGGATTGATGTACAACCGCACATTGCCCACGCCCAGCGGCAAGAGCTTGAGGGCCTCGCGCATGACGTGTTCGATCTGCGTCGAGTCGATGGCCAGTTCGCGCTGAATCACCTGCTTGGTGATGTGCTGCACCAGGTCGACCAAGGACTTTTCGATCAGGGTGTCCTGCTCGGCGATAGGCTCGAACAGATGGCCCATCAGTTGCTCCAGAGCGGAAATCTTGGCGGCCAGGGCCACCTCGGCTTCCTGACGGACCTTGAGCATGGTGCTGTGGAAACCTTCTTTTTCGCCCGTGGCAAAGCCTTCGTTGTAGGCCTCCTGGCGAATGCTTTCGAGTTCTTCGAGGGTCAGTGGCTGGACTTCATCCAGTGGCACTTCTTCCATTTCCGGCGGCTCGGGCTCGGGTTCCGGCTCGGCTTCCGGCACGAACGGATCGAAACTCGGCAGCGACCAGACGTCGAAACCACCGACATCCTTGCCACGGATCAGATCGGTGTTGGACTCATCATGTTTGGACGACATAGTGACCTTAGATCATCTCTTCGCCGCCCTTCCCGCCGAGAACGATTTCTCCGGCTTCGGCCATACGGCGGGCAATGGTGAGGATTTCTTTCTGCGCGGTTTCCACGTCGCTGACGCGCACCGGGCCTTTGGCCTCGAGGTCGTCGCGCAACAGTTCGGCCGCCCGTTTGGACATGTTCTTGAAGATCTTCTCTTTGACGCCTTCGTCCGAACCCTTGAGGGCCAGCACCAGCACGTCGGAAGACACTTCGCGCAGCAGCGCTTGAATACCGCGATCGTCGACATCGGACAGGTTGTTGAACACGAACATGAGGTCTTCGATCTGACCGGACAGGTCTTCGTCAACTTCGCGGATCGAGTCCATCAGCTGACCTTCGATCGAGCTGTCGAGGAAGTTCATGATGTCTGCCGCGCGCTTGATGCCACCCAGTGTGGTGCGCGAGGCATTCGAGTTGCCGGAGAACTGCTTCTCGAGAATCTGGTTGAGTTCTTTCAGGGCCGCAGGCTGCACGGTGTTCAGCGAGGAGACCCGCAGAATGATGTCCAGACGCACCTTGTGGTCGAAGTTGCCGAGCACTTCGCCGGCCTGGTCCGGATCGAGGTACGCCACCACGATCGCCTGGATCTGCGGGTGCTCGTAACGGATCACGTCGGCGACGGCGCGCGGTTCCATCCACTTCAGGCTGTCGAGGCCACTGGTGTTGCCGCCCAGCAGGATGCGGTCGATCAGGCCGTTGGCCTTGTCTTCGCCCAGAGCCTGGGTGAGCATTTTGCGCACGTAGTCGTCTGAACCGACGCCGAGGCTGGTCTGGTCGCCGACGATGTCGACGAACTCGCTCATCACCTGCTCGACCTGCTCTCGGTGCACGTTACCCATTTGGGCCATGGCAACACCCACACGCTGGACCTCTTTGGGCCCCATGTGGCGCAGCACTTGGGCGGCATCGGTTGAACCCAGCGACAGCAGCAGAATCGCGGCTTTGTCGACCTTGCTCAGTTTGGCGGCAACGGCTCGGTTATCACTCATCTGCGTTAATCCACTCTTTCACGACCTGGGCCACGCGACCCGGATCTTCTGCCACCAGACTCTTGATTGCGTTCAACTGTGCGTCATAGCCTTCGCTCGGGCTCGGCAGCAGAATGCTGGTCGGGCCACCGAGACTGACGCGGTCGTTAGCCAGTTCGCCGTCCAGTCCGCCCATGCCACCCAACTCGACGTCGCTACCCAAGCCTGCAAACTGCTTGCCTTTGCCGCCACCGGTAATGTTGTTGAGCACCGGACGCAGCACACCGAATACCAGCACCAGGATGAACAAGACACCCAGCACTTGCTTGACGATGTCCCAGAACCACGGCTGGGAGTAGAACGGAATATCGGCAATCACTTCACCACGCTCGGCGGAGAACGGCATGTTGATCACGCTGACACTGTCGCCACGGCTGGCGTCGAAGCCGACGGCGTCCTGAACCAGGCGAGTGAAGCGCGCCAATTCATCGGCAGTCCACGGCGCACGGGTGGTTTCACCGTTGGCCGCGTTGATCTTGACCTGGTCGTCCACCACCACCGACACCGAGAGGCGATTCAAACGGCCCTGCTGTTGTTTGGTGTGGCTGATGGAACGGTCGAGTTCGAAGTTCTTGGTGGATTGTTGACGCTTGTCCGCCGGGTACGGTGCAAGCATTGGCTGGCCGGTGGCCGGGTCCATGATTTGCTGACCGTTGGCATCCAGCAGTGGCTGGCCCGGCTGCACCATGCCGGCCGACGCGGTAGCGCCACCGGTGGTTTGCGGTGCGGAGGCAGGCGACGGCGGCTGGTTGCTCAGGGCACCCGGCACACCTTGCGGGCCATTGCTGGCGGTACGCTGTTCGTTGACCGACTGCTCGCTGCGCAACGCCGGTTGGTCCGGGTTGAATTGCTCGGAGGTCGACTCGACGGCACTGAAGTCCACATCGGCCGAGACTTCAGCTTTATAGCGATCGTTGCCCAGCACTGGTTGCAGAATGTTGTGCACGCGCTGAGTCAGCATGCTTTCCATGCGGCGGCTGTAATCGAATTGCTTGCCGGCCATGGTCAGTTCGGAATTTTCCGCCTGATCCGACAGCAGGTTGCCCTTCTGGTCGACGACGGTGATCTGGGATTTGCTGAGTTCGGGAACGCTGGTGGCCACCAGGTTGATGATCGCCAGTACCTGGCCAGGCTCCAGCGAGCGGCCGGAGTACAGTTCCACCAGAATCGAAGCGCTCGGCTTGCGCTCGTCGCGCACGAACACCGAACTTTTCGGAATCGCCAGGTGCACACGGGCACCCTTGACGTTGTTCAGGCTGGAAATGGTGCGGGCCAGTTCGCCTTCGAGACCACGACGATAACGGGTCGCTTCCATGAACTGGCTGGTGCCCAGGCCCTGGTCCTTGTCGAGAATTTCAAAACCGATGTTGCCGTCGCTGGGAGTGACACCAGCGCCCGCGAGTTTGATTCGCGCACGGGACAGGTCATCGGCCTTGACCAGCAAGGCACCGGAGTTCGGTTCAACGGTATAGGGAATGTCGGCTGCGGCCAGGGTATCCATGACCTGTTTGGCGTCCATACCGGCAAGGCTGCCGTACAGAGGCCGGTAGTCCGGCTGTTGGGACCACAACACCACGGCAAAGCCAATCGCCACGCTCGCAGCCAGGCCGACCAACAGGCCCACCTGACGCAACATGGTCATCTCGGAGAGGTTTTCCAGGAAGGACAACCCGAACAGCGGCGGCTTGCCGTCTATTGGAGTGGCCTTGGCCGGAACATTATCGGCGACTGCTTCTGCCATGACTCAATTCGTCCTTAAACCGGCATCTGCATGATGTCTTGGTATGCCTGAACCAGCTTATTGCGTACTTGGGTCAACGCTTGAAAAGACACGCTGGCCTTCTGCGAGGAAATCATCACGTCCGTCAGGTCGACGCCGCTCTTGCCGATCTCGAAGGCACTGGCCAACTGACTGGACGCCTGCTGGGTGTCGTTCACTTTATTGACGGCCTGACCGAGCATGTCGGAAAAGCTGCTGCCACCCAGTTCAGGAACGGCGGCAGTCGATTTCGACGCAGACATGGCATCCATTTGCATGGAACGCATGTCCAGCATCAATCGATTGAATTCAATACCTTGGCTCATGGCTTCTCTCTTTGACGAGCTACGTCTTTGGCGACCCGCGATTTTTTTGACACTCACTCGGCGGGTAGTGAGGTGTTAGCAACAAGGGTGCCAGCTCCGTGGTCGCTCTAAACAAAAGCCGTCCAGGGCTTTGCCTTAACCGTGAATCACCGCAAATCCATTGTGGGAGCGAGCCTGCTCGCGAAGAGGGAGTGTCAGTCGACATTTATGAACCTGTCATGCCGCCTTCGCGAGCAGGCTCGCTCCCACATTTAAATCGGTGTGCTTTCGTCAACTTTCAGGTGGCGAACAAATAAGCTTCCACGTCCATTCCGGCATCACGCATCTGCGCCAGCTTGTAGCGTAAGGTGCGTGGACTGATGCCCAGCCGCTCGGCGGCTTCTTTGCGACGACCGCGCTCGGAGCGCAAGGTGTCGATAATCATCTGGAACTCACGGCGACGCAGGTCATCGCCGAGGGCGCCCGCCGATTCGGCGTCGACTTCTACTGCGCGTACAGTCGTCGGCGCCAATGCCGGCAACGGCGCACACGCCACAGGCCCGGCCAGGCAGAAATCCTCAGGCTGTATCAATCCGCCCTGCTGCAGAATCAAGGCACGCTGAATCGCGTTATCCAGCTCACGCACATTACCCGGCCATGGATAACCGATCAGGCACGCCTGAGCCTCGGGCGACAGCTTTGCCGCGGCATGCTTCATTTTATTGACGTACTTGGCCAAAAGACGCTCGGCCAATGGCAGGATGTCGGCGGTACGTTCGCGCAACGGACGCCAGGCCAGCGGAAACACCGACAGGCGATAGTAGAGGTCTTCGCGAAAACGCCCCGCCGCCACTTCACCCGCCAGGTCACGATTGGTGGTTGCCACGACCCGAATGTCCAGCGTGATCGGCTTGCGTGCGCCGACCCGCTCGACTTCGCGCTCTTGCAAAACCCGCAGCAACTTAGCCTGGAGCCCGAGGGGCATTTCGGAAATTTCGTCGAGCAGGATAGTCCCGCCATCAGCCTGTTCGAACTTGCCGGCCTGTGCCGCGATGGCGCCGGTGAACGAGCCCTTTTCGTGACCGAATAACGTGGCTTCGAGCATGTTGTCGGGGATGGCTGCGCAGTTGATCGCAATGAACGGCTGACTGGCGCGATGGGAGTGCTGATGAATGTAACGCGCCAGCACTTCTTTACCGGTCCCGGACTCACCGGAGATCAACACCGTTGAATCACTGCGCGCCACCCGTGCGGCCAATTCCAGCAATTGCGCACTGGCCGGCTCGAACGCTACAGGCCCCTCGCCCTCGGTCGCGCCGAGGCTGCCCAGCGCATGACGCGCCACCAGATCGAGCAATGCCTTGGGCTCGAACGGTTTGACCAGGTAATCCGCCGCGCCTTGGCGCATCGCATCGACTGCCCGCTCCACGGCGCCGTGAGCCGTCATCAGCAACACCGGCAACTGCGGCTGACGAGTGCGCAGCAATCCGAGCAGTTGATGGCCGTCCATGCCCGGCATGTTGACGTCACTCAGCACAAGGTTGAACGCCTCATTACCGACCGCCGCCAATGCTTCTTCTGCCGAACCTACCGCCGTGTAGTCGTGCCCGGCGAGCAGCAGCGTATCGGCCAGTGCTTCGCGTAGCGCGCGGTCATCCTCGACCAGTAAAACCTTGATTGCCATGTCCTTCACTCCGCTCCCAGAGCGCTGGGCTTCTCACCAGAAAAAAGCGGCAGGATGACCTGCGCACACGTGCCGCGACCGAGCCGCGAGCGCAGCTGCAATTCTCCTTGATGAGCACGCGTAACTGCCTTGACCACGGTCAGGCCGAGGCCGGTTCCGGTGGTTTTAGTGGTAAAGAAGGGCTCACCCAGACGCGCCAGTACTTTCGTATCGATGCCGCTACCGCTGTCACTGACAGATACGCGCAGGTTGTTGTCTCGGGTATAGAAATGGACTTTCAAACGCACATCGCCGGCGCTGGCCTGGATGGCGTTCTCGATCAGGTTCAGAATCGCCCCGACCAGCGTGTCACGATTGCACAGCAACTCGCCGGAATGACTGTCGCACTGCCAGCGAATCGGCAGGCCCTGCACATGGGTCAGCGCGGCTGCCTGCAGCGACTGCATCAGCATTTTGGGTGTGACGCGATCGGTCAGCGGCAGCTCGCCGCGCGCAAACACCAGCATGTCGCGAACCTGATGCTCCAACTCATGCAGACGCTCTTTCAGGCGCCCGGCAAAACGCTGCTGGGTCTCGACCGGCAACGCTTGCTCAGTCAAATGACTGGCGTAGAGCAAGGCGGCGGACAAAGGGGTACGAATCTGATGAGCCAGCGAAGCGACCATTCGGCCGAGGGACGAGAGTCGTTCGTGGCGGGCCAGTTGATCTTGCAGATGACGGGTTTCAGTCAGGTCGTTGAGCAACACCAACTGTCCGGGCTCGGCATCCAGCGAGCGAGTAGAGATCGACAAACGCCGACCGTCCTTAAGCGAGATTTCGTGACCGTCGTCTTCACGGGGCGCAAAGCAGCGGGCAATGACATGACGCCACAGTTCGCCTTCAAGGGGCAGACCGAGCAGTTCGCAGGCAGCGGGGTTGGCTTCGCGCACGATGCCTTGGGCGTCGATGACGATGACGCCGCCGGGCAACAGATCGAGGAGGTTTTGTAGCCGGTTGGCCAGGCGTTCTTTTTCCGCCAGCTCCTGCATACGCTGAGCACTGACCACTGCCAGCTCGCCCTTGAGCTCGGTGACCCGGGCTTCGAGCATGCTGTAGGAATCGGTCAATTGACTCGACATCTGGCTGAACAGTGCAAACGCCTGCTCAAGGCCAAGCCGGCTCGCCTGCTCTACGGACGACGGTTGTCCCGACGCGTCAGGGACAGGAGACATCTGGGCGGCTTGGGGCATTGTGCTCTCTCGCTTGGCTGACCGTCAGTTAAACGGAACGTTGCGAGGGATGTAGCAATACCCGTGCCTAAAAAAAACCGCCTACAAATGAAGGACTTGAAAAACAGGCGTCAATCATCCGCCTGTTCATCTCCATCACGACGGCTCATGCCGTACTTGCGCATCTTTTCCACCAGTGTGGTGCGACGAATGCGCAGGCGTTCGGCGGCGCGCGCAACGATGCCATTGGCATCATCCAGCGCCTGCTGAATCAGACCTTGTTCCAGACCACCGAGGTAGTCCTTCAGGTCCAGACCTTCCGGCGGCAGCATGGCGCCGGCAGAGAAGTCCGGTGCATGACCGTTGATGGCCACGCGCTCTTCAAGATCGCTGCGCAAGCTGTCGACCAGTTGCTCGTCTTCATCATCTACGTAACGGAATTTCTTCGGCAACTCGACCACGCCGATCACCCCGTACGGATGCATGATTGCCATGCGCTCCACCAGGTTGGCGAGTTCGCGGACGTTGCCCGGCCAGCCGTGGCGGCACAGCGACATGATCGCTGCGGAATTGAAACGGATCGAACCACGCTTCTCGTGCTCCATGCGCGAGATCAACTCGTTCATCAGCAGCGGAATGTCTTCGACACGCTCGCGCAGTGGCGCCATTTCGATAGGGAACACGTTCAGGCGGTAGTACAAGTCTTCGCGGAAGGTGCCGATCTCGATCATGCTTTCGAGATTCTTGTGGGTCGCCGCAATGATCCGCACATCGACGCTTTGGGTCTTGTTGCTGCCCACGCGCTCGAAGGTGCGTTCCTGCAATACGCGCAGCAACTTGACCTGCATCGGCAGCGGCATGTCGCCGATCTCATCGAGGAACAGCGTGCCGCCATTGGCCAGTTCGAAACGCCCTGCGCGGCTGGTGATTGCCCCAGTGAAGGCGCCCTTCTCGTGGCCAAACAGTTCGCTTTCCAGCAACTCGGCCGGGATCGCCCCGCAGTTGACCGGTACGAACGGCGCGTCACGACGTTTGGAGTGATAGTGCAGGTTGCGCGCGACCACTTCCTTGCCGGTCCCGGACTCACCGAGGATCAGCACACTGGCGTCGGTGTCGGCGACTTGCTGCATCATCTGACGAACGTGTTGAATCGCCCGGCTGGTGCCGACAAGACTGCGGAAAAGATTGGGCTCACGGTGACGACCGCGCTCGCGGGCCTGGTCGTACATCTCGCGATAGACCTGGGCACGGTGCAGGGAGTCGAGCAATTTGCTGTAGCTGGGCGGCATTTCGAGGGTCGAAAGCACTCGACGACGCTGGTCTTCTGGCAAGTCAACGGAAGAATTATCGCCCATCAACAAAACCGGAAGGAACTCATCCCAGGTTGAGAGTGTCTTTAACAGGCCCGTAAGTGCGCCAGGAGCATTGACCGTCCCGATGAGGACACAGATTACTTCGCGACTTGATGACAATGAGCCGACAGCCTGCTGCCAGTCATGGCTACCGCAGGGTAAATTTTCTTCGCCAAGAAAATTTAAAATCACCGCCAAATCGCGGCGGCGGACGCTATCGTCATCAATCAGCAGAATTTTGGTTTCACGCCACATGCAATAGCAACTTCCCTAGTCAACTCAATGCCCAAATGCTGGGGCAAGCTAGACGCTTGTAGACTCTTTGAGCCTGTAGACGCCTGAAATCTGGAAACAGCCACTAGTTAAGTCAAAAAACCGTGCACAGTCAAATTTATGGCGCACTATGTTTGGATTAACCGGGGATTAATTAACCAAACAGATGGTAAACCTTTGCCGCGCTCTGTGCTTGGTGGATCTGCGACATCTCGTCAACTATCGCTTGGCGCTCCCCTGTAGCGGCCTCAAGAAGCTGTTTATACACCCCCAACAGCTCCTCAAGATTATCGCGTAACGCGGCCTCGTCCACCGAAGCTTCACTCAAGACGTCTTCCATGCAGGAACGGCAAGCCAGGTCCAATTCACCAATGGCTTCCCAGTTACGCTCGGCCAAAGCACCGACCAGGCCATCACGGGTTTGTTCGATTCGCTGCAATACAAGACTCATGGTGATCTCCTTAAAACTGCGGACCCGGCGCGGCGATAGCATCCCAGCCGTCTTTGACGGTGCGAAGCAAATCAGCGACTTCGTCGAGAATCTTTGGATCGGTTTTGATGTTGGCTTCTGTCAGACGCTTCATCATGTAGGTGTACAGCTTGTCCAGCTCACCCACAGACTCAATAGAGTTTTCCAGGTCCAGGCCCTCACGCAATCCGCCGATGATCCCGATCGCCTTGCCGATGAAAATACCTTTGTTGGGGATATCCTTGCGCTCCATGGCTCCCTTGGCCTGAGCGATGCGATCCAGACCACCCTCCATGAGCATTTGCACCAGGCGATGGGGGCTGGCTTCGGAAGTCTGGGCCTGAGCGCCAATCTTCTGGTACTGCCGAAGGGCTAACATCGGGTTCATGTTCTACCTCATTAAAACTTTGTGATTCGTATAGCCAGTGTATCGACACGGCGTCAAAAATCTTTAGATCGAAACAAAAAAAGCCCGACAAGCGGAATCCGCTGCCGGGCTTTTGGCGTTTGTGCACTTATGAGGCGTTTTTCTGCGCGTTCATCGCCTCGAACATCGAGGTAATGTTGCTGGCAGTAGCCTTTAGCTTACCGACCAGGGTGTCCATGGCGTTGTACTTCTTGGTCAGCACCTCGGTCAGCGTCGCGATCCGACGATCCAGTGCCTCCTGCTGGCTGGCCAGGTTGGTTTTGGCCTTCGCCAAGCTGGTCGAACGCGCATCAAGGATGCCTTCGCTACCAGTGACGGTATAAGGCGTAATCACCGCATTCATTCGTTCCAGCAGCCCCATGGCCGCATTACCGGTCGCCGCTGGATCACCCAGGAACAGCTTTTGAACCTCACCACCCAGCTTCTGCGTATCCATAGCTGCAGAGAACTTGGTGCTGTCAAAATCGAGCGCGCCGGTTTTCTGGTTGGTGGTAATACCCAACTGTGAAAGTACGGTCAGCTTGTCGCCTGCACCCGTAGTGGCCAACGGTTCACGGATCGACGCCAGGATGCCCCGAGCCAGCGAGTCACCGGTCAATGCCGCGGCAATGGTTGGCTTGCCATTTGAATCCAGGGAGGGCTTGGTCAGCGTATTGACGCTGGTGACAACCTGGTTGTAAGCGTCGACGAAGGCTTGGATCGATTTTTTCAAACCGTCACTGTTCGGCCCGACCGTCACAGTGGATGTCGCTCCACCACCCGCCACCAGATTCAGTGTCAAACCAGAAATGGCGTCACTCACGGCATTGGATTTGCTGGTGATCGCCAGTCCGTCAACCGTGAAGCTCGCGTCCACAGCGAGTTCACCGATCGCACCGGCCGAGGCCGCTGTAGGCGTGGCACCCATTTTCTGGCCCGCGGTGATTTCCAGACCGGTAATACCACTGAGCGTGATATCGGAACCTGCACCGGTAACAGTGGACCCCATCACTAAACGAGAGCCGAAGGAGTCAGTGACAATGTTGGCACTGAAGCCATTGGCGCCTTGCTGGGTGTTGATCGCATCCCGTACCGATTGCAGGGTGGCGCCGGCGGGAATGTCGACAGGACGGGAAATGCCATTTTGAGTGATATTGAGCGTACCACTCGGAATGGCACTGCTAGGACCGCCGACAAATGCGGCAGTCGCCACTTTCGACGAGGTCGCGAGATTGTTGACCTTGATGACATAAGTACCGTTGACCGCCGAGTTGCTGGCGACAGAGGTCAGTACTTTGGGATCGGAACTCGTGGCGGTGTAACCCAGGAACTGCGGGGTCTTCGTATCCCCGAGGTTTTTGATCGCGGTCTGGAAATTCGCGAGGACACTCTTGAGGGTCCCGACGCCGGAAATCTGCGAGGTATTGGTGGCCGTCTGCCGGTTGATCTGACTCTGCTTGGCCGCTTTGTCAGCATCAACCAAAGCTTTGACGATAGCACCGGTGTCAAGGCCGGAGCCTAACCCCAGCCCCGGTAGAATTGGACTTGCCATGTGGAACTCCCTTCAGTGTGTCGCCGGCCTTTTGACCATTACAACGCCCAAAAGAACATAGCAACAAAATTCGTGCCAGCTGTCAGGCTTTAGCGCTGAACAGCAGACTGCTTGCATCATTCAAACTATTAGCCAGCTTGAGTACTTCTTCGTTGGGGATTTGGCGAACCACTTCACCCGAGTCGCTGGCAATCACTCTGACAATTACTTTGCCTGAAGGCTCATCGATCGAGAACTCCAGATTGCGCTTGACCGATTGAACGAACTTTTCAATTTCCTGAACGGCCATCTTCAGTTGGTCCTGCTCGGTTACCGCGTCTTTTGGCTCATCCTTGACCGTTGCCACTGCGGCAGCATCGGCTCGAGGCTTTTCCGCCGGCTTGTCAGCAACAGTCGTTGCCGGTTTTGCAGCTGGATAAGACAAGTTCAGCTTCACGCTCATATCCATGTCCATCACCTCTTAAACTAAAAAAGCGAGAGAGCGCGCGTGCGCACTCCCCCGCCAAAACTCATCCGGCTATTACTGAAGCAGTTTCAGTACAGCGGATGGCAGTTGGTTGGCCTGAGCCAGAACTGCGGTGGAAGCTTGTTGCAGAGTTTGTTGCTTGGTCAGCTGTGCAGTTTCAGAAGCGAAGTCGGTATCTTGTACGCGGCTACGTGCAGCTTCGGCGTTTTCGTTGATGTTCTGCAGGTTGGAGATGGTGGTGGAGAAACGGTTTTGAGCAGCACCGAGGTCAGCACGAGTGGAGTTGATGTTCGACAGTGCAAGGTCGATGGCCGAGATAGCCGACAGTACTGCCGAGTGGTTGGCTGCGTTGGAAACACCGGAGATGGTAGTACCGGTCATGCCCAGGGCGCTGGCGTCAAAGCTGGTCGACAGGGTCAGGGTGATCTGGTTGTCGGAAGTAGTACCCGCACCGACCTGGAACTCCATCACGCCAGCGGTGCTGTCGATCAGTGCCTTGCCGTTCAGGTTGGTGGATTTGGCAATACGGGTCAGTTCAGCGATCGACTGTTGGTATTCTTTGTCCAGAGCGGTACGGTCAGCAGTGCCGTTGGAGTCGTTGCGCGACTGAACTGCGATTTCACGCATACGTTGCAGAATGTTGGACGACTCTTGCAGAGCGCCTTCAGCGGTCTGAGCGATCGAAACACCGTCGTTGGCGTTTTTGATAGCCATGGTCTGACCACGGATCTGCGAGGTCATACGGGTCGCGATTTGCAGGCCGGCGGCGTCGTCTTTGGCGCTGTTGATTTTCAGGCCGGAAGACAAGCGAGTCATCGAAGTCGACAGAGCGTCGGAAGCACGGTTCAGGTTCTTCTGAACATTCAGCGAAGTAGTGTTGGTGTTTACTGTCAAAGCCATGACGAATTCCTCGTTGGTTGGGTACTGCGGCTTCCGGCCCTGGCAACCGCCGGGTATGGCCAAGAGAACCTACGTAATAGTTATCGTCGCGAACGCAGGTTGCTTTAGGGGATTTTCAAAAATATTTGCCATCACACTGCCACCCCTAATGAAACAAGGGCTTGGCGGCAGTCCAATACAAAAAAGTGACGTCAGGGAAATGCCGGTAACGGGACAGCGAGGACTCGCCTGTACCGGCAATTGTCAAAAAGCCTTAACCGGCAGCGGCCGCTACCAGCAACTGGGGCAACTCATGATCGAGATAATCAGCCAGCGCCAACCAATCCTGCGCCTCCTGACAGGCAAGCATGTCGGTGAGCAACGCCGTCCAGCGGGATTGGACCTCGCCATTCTCACGACCCATCGCCGATTGCACATCACTGCAGATCTGGACCATCAGCAGCGCAGCTTCGACATCTCGTCCCAGACGGAACAAAACGGAACACTGCCGCGCCTCGGTAACCAGGGAGGATTCAGTCATCGCGTGAGCTCCGGGTGAAACGTCGTGCCGACGATCATCGCCCCTGCCCGACTGCTGTTATAGAAAGCCACCCGAGTATGCCCGGCGATGTACCGCTCCAGCTCGCACAGGTAACTGCGGAAATTGAGCTGTGTCTTGACTCGCTGACCGTGGCCATCGAGGACCCAGTGCCGGGCAGCGCTCACTTGCGGTCCAAGATCACCGTCATTCCAGCCGGCGTGGGTCTTGTTGTTCGGGAAAGCAAAGTCGGCGCCGAACAGAGTGATCTGGCTGCCCCCCATGTGTACCGCCAGGTCCACCGCCGGGTGAATCACACTGCCACCGACAAAGAGTTGGGCCTTGGGTAATTGCTGGCGCATGTCCTTATAGACAGGACTGGCGGAATAGGCCACGTAACGCTTGCCCTGCCAGCCATCCAAAACCGCTGGATCGACCATAGGCATGTAGACCAGCGTGATATCGCTCGTGGCATCGGACGGCAAATGACGCGTCGAGATGCGCTGATCGATCGTGACCACCACATCCGGTTTGATCCCATGCTCGACAAGCGGTCGGTAGGCGGTATCGACGCAAATGAACAGTGGCCGCCGCGCCTGTTCGCGTACCGTACGCAGCGTGTCGAAGTGCTGTTCCAGACTCGGCCCGGTGGCAATGACAAACACTTCCCTGCCGGAACAGGTGGCAAACAGCTCGGCAACATCGGCATCGGCGCGAACGCGCTCTACACACGCCTGCAAACGCTCGGCAATTTCCGGATTATCGGCATCGAATTCGCGATTGTTGAAAGTCAGGTGGGTTTCGCTGATCAGCCGGTCGCGGATTTTGGCGTTGAAGTCGTCCGCCAGCACCAGCTCCGAAGGCAGCGCGAAGTACGGCAACTGGATTTCCGAGAGATCGCCGGCGTACAGCAGCACCACTCGCGAATCGCCGAGCCAAGGCTGTTGATCGAGCAGTTGCAGCACCAGGGCAAACACCGCACCGTTCAGAATGTGCACGTACAACCGTTCAAGCCCGGCACGCTCCAGCAATTGCAGCTGCAAATCACCCAGCCCGGTGCCATAGACATGCACTACCGGACTGTCGACGGGCAGGCTGTCGGCTTGAAGCAACGCTTCGCGAGTGCGGTCATGGCGACTGGTCAACTGAATGCCATTGATGCTCAACGTCGAGCCCAGGCCTTCCACCAGATCAGCTTGCAAGGCGGCGCTGTTCTCCACCATCAGTCGATGCCAGACCTTGGGCCAGCGTCGCTGTATCAACTCGCCGTTGCGCTCAAAGAACTCGCTCATGGAGCCTCGCTTTTCATTCGGGCAAAAAAATAGCGCTCAAGGTTACACCTTGAACGCTTTTTTTGTGCCTGGCTTTTGAAAGATCAAGGGCGATAGATAATCGCCGAGCCCCACGACAAACCAACGCCGAAACCGCTCAACGCCACGCGCTTCCAGGTGGAGTCCAGCACATGTTTTTCCAGCAGCAGCGGGATGCTCGACGACACCGTATTGCCGGTCTCGACCATGTCCTTGATGAACTTCTCCGGCTCGCCTTCGAAGCGTCGCGCCACGGCATCGACAATCGCTGCACTGCCCTGGTGGATGCAAAAGGCATCGATATCGTCAGCGGTCAGTTGCGAATCGGCCAGCAACTCGTGCAAATGCGCCGGGACTTTAAGCAGCGCAAAATTGAACACCTGGCGACCGTTCATGAAGAACACCCCGTCGGTCACCTTCAGGTGCGGTGCGCCGGAACCATCGGTGCCGAACTTGGCCTTGCCCAACTGCCATGGTGCGTCTTCGCCCATCCAGGTGGCAGTTGCCGCATCACCAAAGAGCATGGTGGTGTTGCGGTCTTCCGGGTCGACGATCTTGGAGTACGGATCAGCGGTGATCAGCAGGCCATTCTTCAAGCCTGCGGCTTCCATGAAACCCTTGATCGCATAGATGCCGTAGACGTAACCGGAGCAGCCCAGGGAAATATCGAACGCGGCCACGGTCGTCGGCAGGCCCAGTTTGTCCTGAACGATAGCTGCGGTGTGCGGCAAGCCTTCTTCGTCGCCGTTCTGGGTGACAACGATCAACACGTCGATGTCTTCACGTTTCAAGTCGGGATTGTTGGCGAACAGCGCATTGGCTGCTTCGACACACAGGTCCGAGGTTTCCTGCCCGGCGTCTTTACGCGGCAGGAAGGCCGAACCGATCTTGCCCAGGATGAACTCTTCATCCTTTTCGAATTTTGCACCTTGTGCGTAATTGTCCACGCCGGCTACAGGAACGTAGCTCGCAATGCTTTTTATGCCAATCATTACGGCTTCCCAATAATAAACAGCCCAATACCACCGCTCGTAATGATTCGAGGGGCGCCGACAAACAGAGAAAAATGTCGCCCCGAGGGAGCGACGGACGGGAAGAATAAAAGGCTATCACTGGGCCAAACAGACACCAGGCGCCACCTCCCCGATTAATACAATACAGTGAAGATGCGCGTTATGACTCGCAGGTCACGCTATTTTGCCGAATCTGGCCGATAAGGCGTTATTCGACCAATGACCAATCCAGCGGCGTTCCGCGCTTGATGGCCTGGCGGGCACGGCGGCCCAGAAGGGTTTCAGCATGTTTGGGCGCCAGCCCCAGGCCAGGACGGATGGCCCGCAGATTGGCGGCGCTGAAGGGCTCGCCGGCCGCCATGTCCTGAGTCACATAGAGCGAGCGGCGGTACACCAGGGACTTGCGCTCGGCGTCCGTCACACCGTAATGCACATGGCCCATGGCCTGCCACGCGCGTTCGGTTTCTATCACCAGGCTGGCCAGCTCCGCCGGTTCCAGCGAAAAACTGGCGTCCACGCCACCGGCGGAACGGTCGAGGGTGAAGTGCTTTTCCACCACCGTCGCCCCCAAGGCCACCGCAGCCACAGACACACCGACGCCCATGGAGTGATCAGACAGCCCGACTTCACAGCCAAACAATTCGCGCAAATGAGGAATCGTCCGCACGTTGCTGTTGGCGGGCGTCGCCGGGTAAGTGCTGGTGCACTTGAGCAACACCAGATCCTTGCAACCGGCCTCGCGGGCGGCACGTACGGTTTCATCGAGTTCAGCGATGCTGGCCATGCCGGTAGAAATGATCAATGGCTTGCCGGTCGCAGCGACCCGACGAATCAGTGGCAGGTCGGTATTTTCGAAGCTGGCGATCTTGTAGGCCGGCACGTCGAGACTTTCGAGGAAGTCCACTGCAGTGTCATCAAACGGCGTGGAAAACGCGAGCATGCCCAGCTCTTTGGCCCGGGCGAAAATCGGCGCGTGCCATTCCCACGGTGTGTGGGCCTTCTCGTACAACGCGTACAGCGAAGAACCGGCCCAGAGGCTGTCAGGGTCCTTGATGAAGAACTCACCTTCGCACAGGTCCAGGGTCATGGTCTCGGCGGTGTAGGTCTGCAGCTTCAAGGCATGGGCACCGGCCTTGGCCGCGGCTTCGACGATCTGCAGCGCCACCTCCAGAGACTGGTTATGGTTGCCACTCATCTCGGCAATGATGAATGGCGGCGCATCGGCACCGATGGAGCGATTGCCGATCTTGAAGCTAGTCATTGCGGTGATCCTTCAATATGCGCGTGAACGCGCAAGCACGCTGGGTGAACCCTGCCTCGCGAAACAGCTTCAGCGACGGCTGATTCACCGGCAACACTTGAGCGGTGATGACATTCAGTTGCGGCCAGTGGGCGGTCACAAAAGCTTCGCCCCGCGCCAGCAGGGCCCTGCCCCACCCTAGACCGAGGCGGCCTTCAAGCAGATAAATCGAGACTTCGGCTTCAAGTCCGTCCAGGTCATAACGCAGTACCCCGACCGGGCCATCGTCCGCCTCGGCAATCAACAGTAATCGCCCCGGGTTGCTCAGGCTCGCGGCCAGCCAGTCTTGATGCCGTTGCCAATCGATGACCTGCGTGTCCAGCGACCAGCGCCGCACCGACTCGGCATTGCGCCCCTCGAACAGCAGCTGCGCATCGTCCAGGGACGCCTTGCGAACCTGCAATACCGCACCGGCGAGCGCTGCCGCAACGCGCTGCGCGCCCCGCCCATCGACCAACTGACGCGAGTGTTCGGCCAGGCTTTGGCGTAATCCCTGATTACCCGCGAGAAAAGCAATGGCCTGACGCAGCTGCTCGACGCTGACGTTCTCGCGGTGGCCCAGATACACATGGGAACCTGAGGTCGCCATTATTTCGGCGTTGGCCTGCTGATTATTCGAGACCGCGATACAGATCGTCGGCAACCCCATGGCCGCCCGCTCCCAACTGGTGCCACCGCCGGCACCGACAAACAGGTCGGCCTCGGTCATCAGTCGGTAAAAGTCACTGACAAAACTGTGCAAGCGCCAGTTCGGACGACTCGCCGCCAAGGCCTGCATCTGTGCCCAGGCCGGGTTGTCGGCACCGGCGACGAAATCGACTTCGAGCTCATGCAAATCCGCCATTGCCAGCATCGCGTGATAGGTTTGCATCGCCGCATCGAAACCACCGAAATTCACCAGCACTCGCCTGGCCTGGGGCTTGACCGGAATCGCCGGGCAGCAGAATTCATCGCGCAGCAGGGCAAAATGTGGGCCGAGTAAAGTCTGGCAACCGGGCGCCAGCAGCGAAGCGTAGGCTTGTGGCGTACCCGATAAATTCTGGTTGAGCAGCAGATCGACGCTGTAGGTTCGAGTGGCGAGGTCGTCCACAGCGGCAATCCTTGGCGCCCAACGGCGGGCCGCAGTCTGCCAATGATGGTCAAGGCCGTAGTGGTCGACGATGACCCAGTCGAAGGCCGGATGATTACTCAGCGCTTGCCCAAGCGCGGCGATGTCCGCCTGCCAAGGCAGCAAGGATTCGATCGCCTGTTGCGGGTCTTCATCAGGGTAACGAGCCGCCAGGGCGAAAACTTCAAAGCCCTCGGCTTGCAGTGCATCCAGTCGATGGCCCGGCAACAGTCGGCAAGCGAAGGCCACCTGCGCGCCTTGCTTGCGCAAGACTCTGGCCAGGGTCAAACAGCGAGCAATGTGACCGCTGCCAATGGTCGGCGACGCGTCGGCGCGGATCAACACCCTCATTGCAACTCTCCGCCAGCCTTCAACGCAGCGTAGAGGTATTCGGCACGCTTCCAATCTTCAAGGGTGTCGATGTCCTGCACTAGATGCCGCGGCAGAATCACCGGCAGGCTCGCCGGAGAAAACAGCACATCGCCGCGCAACCAGGCCTCTCTGCGCCCCCAATAGAACTGGCCGGCATCCTGATAGGCTTCAGGCAAATCCTGGGAACGGGTGTTGCGAAACTCCGGATAGAGCGAGGTCAAGGCACCCTGCTCGTCAAGGGTCAAGGCACGTTGCACCGGGAAGCCGAAACCAGCCACGGAAAAAGCGAAGGACTTGTCCGGGTGCTGCACCAGTAATTCATGCCCCTGACGCAGATAGCGCGCCTGCAACAGCGGCGCGGTAGCGTAAATGCAGCAGACGTAGTCGAAGGTCGGCAATTGGCTCAAGGCATGCACGATCACCGCAGCTGTCCCGGTGAAATCATCAGCCAGTTCGGCAGGCCGCACGAACGGCACCAGCGCGCCATGAGTCCGGGCGACGTCGGCAATTTCTTCGTCATCCGTACTGACGACGACTTGATCGAACAACCCGCAATCAAGCGCCGTACGGATCGAACGGACGATCATCGGTACACCGTCGAACGGCTTGAGGTTCTTGCGCGGGATTCGCTTGCTGCCACCGCGGGCCGGAATGATTGCAACGCAGTTCAAGTGTCACTACTCCTCAAGAACCAACCGACGCAGTTGCTCAACCACGAAGTCCTGCTGTTCATCGCTCAACAAAGGAAACATCGGCAGGCTGATGGCCTCGGCGTAATAACGTTCAGCCTGCGGGAAGTCACCCTCGGCAAATCCCAGCTCGCGATAGTACGGCTGCAAATGCACCGGTATGTAGTGCAGGTTCACCCCGATCCCGGCCGCCCGCAACCCTTCGAACACCTGCCGATGGCTGAGATTGATCCGATCAGGTTGCAACCGCACCACGTACAGATGCCATGCCGACTCGGCGTCTGGTTGCGCGCCAGGCAAGGTCAGCGGCAAGTACGCCAGCAACCGCTCATAACGCGCCGCCAGTTCACGGCGGCGCGCGATGAAGCCATCGAGTTTGTTCAGTTGCGACAGACCGAGCGCCGCTTGCAGATCGGTGATCCGGTAGTTGAAGCCCATTTCCACCTGCTGGTAGTACCAGGGGCCGTGACTGGATTCGGTCATCTGATGCGGATCGCGGGTCATGCCGTGGCTGCGCAGACGCTGCAAGCGCTCGGCCAGTTCAGGGCGGTTGGTCAACACCATGCCACCCTCGGCGCTGGTGATGATTTTCACCGGGTGAAAACTGAACACCGTCATCGCCGCGAATTCGCCGCAACCCACCGGACGCCCGGCATAGGAGGCACCGACCGCGTGGGACGCGTCCTCGATCACCGTAACGCCGTAACGTTCGGCCAGTCCGGCGATCATGCGCATGTCGCAGCTTTGGCCGGAAAACGCCACGGCCACCAGTACCTTCGGCAGCGTGCCTTCGCGCTCGGCAACTTCGAGCTTCGCCGCCAGGGTGTAGGCGTCGAGGTTCCAGGTCAGTGGATCGATATCCACGAAGTCGATGTCAGCGCCGCAGTAACGGCCGCAGTTGGCCGAGGCCAGAAAGGTGTTTGGCGTCGTCCACAAACGATCACCCGGACCGAGCCCTGCCGCCAGGCAGGCAATGTGCAGCGCCGCCGTGGCATTGCACACCGCCACCGCGAAATCGGCCTGACAACGCTCGGCCATGGCCTGTTCGAAGCGTTCAATGGTCGGCCCTTGCGTCAACCAATCGGACTGCAACACGGCGACCACCGCATCGATATCTGCCTGATCGAGGCTTTGCCGACCGTAGGGAATCATGCCGACAGCTCCGCGTGCAGATCTGCGATCTGACCTACCGACAGGTAGTGCGGATTGGTGTCGGAACGGTACTCGAAGTCTTCACTGACCGGCCTGCCCTGCTCGCCCAGTTTGTCGACGGCAAAATCCACATCAACGCTGGTGAAACGAATCGACGGCTGAATGGTGTAGTGATCATCGAACTCCAGGGTCATGCGCGCGTCGTCCAGCGGCACCATCAGTTCATGGAGTTTTTCCCCCGGACGAATGCCGACGTGTTTGTGCGGCAGATGTTCAGCCATGCCCTGCGCCAGATCGACGATACGAATCGACGGGATCTTCGGCACAAACACTTCACCACCGTGCATGCGGGCGAAGCTGTCGAGCACAAACTGCACGCCGTGATCGAGGGTGATCCAGAAACGCGTCATGCGCTCATCGGTGATCGGCAGCTCCGTGGCGCCCTCGGCAATCAGCTTGCTGAAAAACGGCACCACTGACCCCCGCGAGCCGGCGACGTTGCCGTAACGGACCACCGAAAAACGGGTGTTCTGGTCACCGGCAATGTTGTTTGCGGCGACGAACAATTTGTCCGACAGCAGCTTGGTCGCGCCGTACAGGTTGATCGGGCTGGCGGCCTTGTCGGTGGACAGCGCGACAACTTTTTTCACACCGTTGTCGATGGCCGCGGCGATGATGTTTTCCGCGCCGTTGACGTTGGTGCGAATGCATTCGGTGGGGTTGTACTCCGCCGCCGGCACTTGTTTCAGTGCCGCGGCATGCACCACGTAATCGATACCGCGCATGGCCTGACGCAAACGGTCAGCGTCGCGCACATCACCGAGGAAATAACGCATGCACGGTGCGTTGAACGTCTGCTGCATCTCGTACTGTTTGAGCTCATCGCGCGAGAACACCACCACCCGCTTCGGTTGATATTGCTCCAGCAACCGGCGGATGAAATTGCGCCCGAACGAGCCGGTGCCGCCAGAGATGAAAATCGATTTACCGTTGAACATGCCTTGAGTCCTTTTACCTGTCAGTCAGGCTTATGCGAGCAACTGCGCCCAGTTCACCGGGGTCGGTTCACCCAGGGAAAAGCCCTTGCCGGTCAAGGCCAGGTTGTTGTTGTAAGCCTCGTCGTGCGCAAAGCGCGCCTGCCACTTGTCGCGCAAGGCTGCCATTGCCTGAGGTTCGTTCGGCAAAACGCCCGGGTGGGCAATCTGAACCTGCGGCGTCCACACCGTGAGTAAACCGGCGTCGGCAACTTTCAGGCAGAGATCGACATCGGCATACGCCTCATCAAAATGCTCACGATCCAGTCCGCCGAGGGCAACGAAAACCTCCTTGCGAATCATCAGGCACGCACCGGAAACGGCCGAGTAATTCTGTTCGACGAGCAGTCTGCGCATGTAGCCCGGCGCCTCCTTTTTCTCGCCGATGAAGGGCGAAGCGATCTCGCCGTTGAGCCCCAGAATCAGGCCGGCACCGGTGACACAGCCTTCGCGGTCCAGCAGTTTGGCACCCACCACCCCGACTTCGGGACGCTGGGCCTGATTGAGTAACGCCTCGATCCAGTTCGCGTTGACCACTTCGGCGTCTGCTGCCAGCAGCACCAGGTATTCACCCTGCGCCTGCTCGGCGGCCAGGTTGATCAGAGCCGACGTGCTCAGGCGTTGCGTTGTCTTGACCAGACGAATCCGGCCTGCGCCGTTTTTCTCCAGGTTGTCGAGCCAGGCGAGCAGCTCGGTGGACTGGCTGCGGTTATCGGCAATGACGATTTCATTATGTTGATAGCGTGTGCGTTGCAAAACGCTGACCAGGCAGCGCTGCAAGTGCTCCAGGTTGTCCTGGCTATGGATGATGATCGACACCTTCGGGCGACCGGCATGACGGTAGTCGATGCTGTAACCACCCGACACTTCGGCGTTGACCTGGGCCTGATAACCGCGCGTCGCCAAATGACGAACCAACGCCTGACGCTCGTGGTCATTGGCGGCCGGCTCGGGTGCGGCGGTGATCAGCAACGGCTCGGCCAAATGGGCAAGGCCGGTCAGGCCACCGGTTTCGATCAAGCGCAGCAGCAGGTCGAACTCGAGTGCCGAGGTGAGTTCGCGGGCAAAACCGCCGACCTCCACCAGCGCTTCGCGGCGGATCAGCCAGTGCCGCGCGACGAGTGCCGGCAAGCTCTGCAACAGGTCGAGGTTGAAGGCTGGCCGGAACACATCGACCAGCGTGCCATTGGCCTGGCGATGAACTTCGTCCATCGCCACCGCACGGCAACCCTCGGCGTTCTGCAACTCGAGACTGGCACGCAAGAAACCGGCAGCGGTGAACTCGTCGCCCGCCTCGGCCAACAGCACCCAGTCCGACGTCGACTGGCGAGCGATCTGGTTCAGTTTGTCGACGTAATTGGCCGCCGTGACCTTGACGAAATGCAGCGTGTTTTGTGCCGTGGTGACCGCCGGCAAGTCGCCCGTGGTGAAGACCACCACCTTGAACGCCCGGAACGCACTCTCCATGAGGCTATCCAGAGTGACCTGGAGTTTGTCCATGTCTGCGTCCAGATCGAGCAGCAGAATGCCGAACTGAGGCCCCCCTTCGTTTGCCGCCAGGTGCTGGTTGATTTTCCTCACCGCGGTATCGTTCGGTTGCCGGGCGTGCAGCCAGTTGCGCAGACGTCCCGATGGCATCGTGTCGAGTAACTGGCGACTGTCGAAGATTGGCACACTGTCCAGACGCTGAACCCAGTCGGTCAGCACTTGGGCATCAGCGGGCTCATCCATTTGCTGGAGCTGCTGCCCAAGCTTTTGCAGCACCCGACGGTTGAAGGCCCCCAGCCGAACGGCTTCAAGCAGACGGTTCTGGATCGTCGCCGAACTGTCATTGGAGTAGGTGCGCTGCAAGGCCTCTTGCTTGAGCAATGCGCCTTCCATTTCTTCGAGTTGCAAGCGCCCGGCCGGCATCGCATGCAGCAAAAATTCGCACTGCGTGAGTTGTTCGAAGAAAGCGCTGTTGTAGAACGGCATTTCGACGTACTGCTGTGCGCCAAAGACCCGCTTCGGCCCCACCGTCGGATCTGTCCAGTAGGACTCGAAAATCGGCTCGATGGTCAACGCGTTACGGCTTGTCAGGCTCTCGGCCAGGGTGGCGAAGCTTTGCAGGGCAACCTCTGCGGTCTGCTTTTCGTCCAAACCGCTGATGCCAGTCGGTAGCGACGCCAGAAACCCGGCAAAGCGCTCGCGGTCGGCGACAGAGCGGGCGTCCTTGAAGCTCAAGGTCGTCATGATTTCGGTGTTGTGATCCGAGCGACCGTAGTTGACCTCACGCACCACGTACGGCGTCGGGAGAATCCGCGCCTTGGCCCGTGCCAGCATGTAGTAGGCATGACCGATTTCCTGCCATTGGAAGATCGTGCCTTCAGGCATCGCTTCATACCAGTCACGCAGCAGCGAGGTGCGGTGGACCGCGTAGAACGGCGGAATGTACTGGCTCATGAAATCCAGGACACGATCCTGACCGCGCTCGGCGTTGTAGTCCTCGTGTACTTTCTTGTCACGACGGTAGTACTGCACATAGTTGGAGTGGGTCAGGTACATCAGGCAATAGCCATGGCACAGACCATAGTCGGGGTTGGCTTCGAGGAAGTTCACCGACTCGGTGAGGGCGCCGTGCAACAGAAAATCATCGTCGGAGGCGAAGACCATGTATGGCGTGGTGACCTGCTCGACGCCGTACGCCAGTTTGGACTGGATTCCCCAGTAGCCAAATTGCGGCAAGTGCCGATAGTCGATGGTGTCCGCAACCGTAGCCGCGCCGTCCAGCGCGATGGCCGATGAATCGAGGACCAGGATCTTGCAAGGCAGCGTGCTGTAGAACTGCAATGCCCGGCGCAAGAACGCCGGACGATTGTGCGTCATCAGCACCAGAGTGAACTGCTCACTCAGGGACAACGTGTTTTCTGAACCGTAAATGCCTTGCATAACCTTCCCCACCACTGACTGATTGCCTGATGAAAACTCGAATGAAGTTGCCGCTTAGCGCACTCGGCGCAGGTAGCCATCTGGGGCGACAGTGATCAGCAGCTTGCTGTGAATTGCCTGGTCGATCTCGAAATCACGGTTCTCTTCCAGGTAGGCCCAGACCGCGGTTTTCGGGTTGTCACCCTTGCCCCACGGACGGTCCGGGAACGCATCTTCCGGCATGTCTTCGACCACGGTGTCCATGACCACGCAATAGCTGCCCACCGAGACCATCGGCGCATACAGGCGCAGCTCTTCGAGTACGTGTTCGTGGGTGTGATTGGAGTCGAGTACCACCAGCACTTTCTTGCCCTGGATGCGCTCGCGCACCTGGTCGACAATCGCCGTATCGATGCTCGAACCCTGGATCATCTGGATGCGTTTGCTCATCGGGTGAGCTTCGATCGCTTCGCGGTTATGCTGGCGGATATCGATGTCGACACCCAGCACTTCACCATGACCCATCAGTTCCAGGATCGAGGCGTAAAACACCAACGACCCGCCGTGGGCAATGCCGGTTTCAACGATCACGTCCGGACGCAGGTTCCAGATGATTTCCTGCATGGCGACCATGTCCTGCGGGAACTGAATGATCGGCCGCCCCATCCAGCTGAAGTTGTAGGTGTACTTGTGCCTGGCCGTTGTGCCGACCCATTCCAGCGACTCGGCTTGCAACGCCTTGTCCTTTTTCAGGCCTTCGATGTTGTCTTTTACTTCTTCGCGAAACTGCTCATGGGGATTCATTGCAACGCTCCAAAAAAATAGGGAAACGGGTTACTTGAAGACCCTACCGTCGGGGTAAGGCACCACGTTGGTCTTGATGATCCTGGCGGGATTGCCCGCCACGACTGAATAATCCGGGACATCTTTGGTGACGACGGCACCGGCGCCGATGGTTACCCAGCGACCGATGCGCAACCGCGGAAGAATGGTGGCGTTGGTGCCGATAAATGTTCCGTCGCCGATCTCCACGCAACCGGCGATGCACACGCCGGGCGCCATGAACACCGAGTGGCCGATTTGGCCTTCATGCCCCACCACGCTGCCGGCGCTGATGCTGGTGTTGTCGCCCAGCGTCACCTCGGCCTGCATGAGTACGCCTTCCTGCAGATAACTGCCCTGCCCCATGCGAATCATGGTCAGGTCAATGCCGGGGTGGACGAACTGGCCCAGCGTGGCACCGGCCTCGACCAGTTGGCGGGTGGTCTCGTAGCGCAGTCGGGTGCTGCCGGTGATCAGGTTGACGAAACACACGTCCGGCCCTTTAAGCTCACTCACCAGCCGGGAACCGCCAATAACCGGCACGCCATAAAACAAGGTGCCCTGTTTGCCCGGGTCATTGTCCAGAAACGCAAACTCGACGTTCGGCGTGCTGCGCTTCACCGCGTGCAGCATGCGCACCGCTTCCGGGTTCGCCGCACCCAGCAAGTACATCTTCACAGCGATTGCCTTTTTGCCAGCAGCGCACGTACCACATCCACCACGCGCGCCTGATCGGCGTCCGTCATGTCGTGATAACTCGGCAGGTTGAACGCACGCTCCGGCAAGGCAAACGAAACCGGTGTGTCGACCACGTGCTCGCTGAACATGGGCAACGACGACAGTGGCCAGAAGAACACCCGGGCGTCGATATCGGCAGCCTGGAACGCGGCGATCATCTCGTCGCGATGAATCCCGGTCCCGGCATCGAATACCACAGTGGGCATCCAGTAGCCGTTGCGGGCATGGGCAGGTTCCGGGTTCAGCGAAACACCCGGCAGCGATGACAGCGCGTGGGCGTAATTGGCGAATATCGTCCGTTTGCGTTCGATCAGCTCATCGATCCGCTCGACCTGAGCGCAGCCGACGGCAGCCTGCAAGTTGCTCATCTTGTATTTGAAGCCAATGAACTCCGGCCAGAATTGTTTGGTGCTGCCCGCGACACGACCATGGTTGGACAAGGTCAGGACACGCTCGTACAAGGCTTTATCCGACGTGACGAAAATGCCGCCCTCGCCGGTCGTCATGGTTTTGGTGCCATGGAATGAAAACGCACCGAACGCCCCCATCGAGCCGGCAGCCTTGCCGCGCCACTGCGAGCCGATGGCTTCGGCAGCGTCTTCGATGACCGGGATACCGAATTCGCGCCCCATCGCCAGCAATGCGTCCATGTCGCACAGATTGCCGTAAAGGTGAACCGCGAGAATGGCTTTGGTCTTCGGCGAAATGGCTTGCCTGACGAGTTCAGGATCCAGGCACCAGCTATCCGGCAGAACATCGACAAACACCGGCGTAGCGCCCAGATACGTAATCGGTGCCGCCGATGCAATCCAGTTGGTGTTGGCCAGGATCACTTCATCACCCGCGCCGATACCCAGCGCCGCCATCCCCATGTGCAGCGCACCGGTGCAGCTTGAAGTGGCGATGGCGTAGGTCGCACCAAGGTGCTCGGCAAAACCGTGTTCGAAACGCGTCAGGTATTCGTAGCAACGCGCGCCCCAACCGTTCTGCACGGCGTCCAGGGCATACTTGGCTTCCAGTTCGCCGACACTCGGTTTGGTGTAGTGAATTCTGCTCATTGAATACTCAACTCCGGAACGGCAACGACAAACTGAGCGCCCCACTCTTTGACCGAGGCGAATTGCTGGGTGATTTCCGTCAACAGGTTCCATGGCAGAACCAGGATGTAGTCGGGCTGTTCGAGGGCGATACGCTCGGGTGAAACCACCGGAATCCGGCTGCCGGGCAAGAACTTGCCTTGCTTGTGCGGATTGGCGTCGGCCACCCAGGCCAACAGATCAGGCTTGACGCCGGCGTAGTTGAGCAACGTGTTGCCCTTGGCGGCGGCGCCATAACCGACCACTCGTTTGCCATCGGCTTTCGCCTGCAACAGAAAGCGCAGCAATTGGTGCTTGATGCCCTCGGCGGCTGGCGCAAGGGTCGCGTAGTACTCGGGGGTTTTCACTCCGGCGACGATTTCGGCCTGCAATTGAAGCGCAACCGCGGGCTGCACTTCGCGACGAAGCCCGTCAACACGCTGCACGAATACCCGCAACGAACCGCCATGGGTCGACAGCTGACTGACGTCGAACACTTCCAGACCGTTGCGTTCGCACAATGCATGCACGGCGGTCAGGGACAGGTAGGAATAGTGCTCGTGATACAGCGTGTCGAACTGTTGCCCGGCCATCAGCGTCAGCAGTTGCGGAAACTCGAACGTCGCCACGCCAGTCGGCTTGAGCAAGGTCGCAAAGCCGCCGAGAAAATCATTGATATCCGGCACGTGGGCCAACACATTGTTGGCAGCCATCAGGTCCGCAGACCAGCCTTCGCTGACCAATTGCGCAGCGGTGTCACGGCCGAAGAACAACTCGCGGATGTCCAGGCCCTTTTCCCGCGCCGCTTGCGCAGTGCTGCGGGTCGGTTCAACGCCCAGGCAAGGGATGCCGCGACCGGCGACGTACTGCAACAGGTAACCGTCGTTGGCAGCGATTTCCACCACACGGCTGTCGGCGGTCAGGGCGAAGCGCTCGACCATTTCGGCAACGTAGCGATCGGCATGCGCCAGCCAGGTGCTGGAAAACGAACTGAAATAAGCATACTCAGCGTCGAACAGGCTGTCGGCGCTGGTGTAATCCTCGGTTTGCACCAACCAGCATTGCTGACACACCGCCACCTTCAGTGGCACCCATTGCTCAGCCTGTTCCAGCTGATCGGCGCGTACGTAGGCGTTCGACGGCGGCGAGGTGCCGAGATCGATCAGCGGCAAGGCCAAAGGAGTTCCGCAACCACGGCAGTTCATAAACGCACTCCAGCGAAGCGTTCATCGAGCAAGGGATGGCTGGCGTCCCTGGCTGACAGATTATTGACAGGCAACGGCCAGGCAATCGCCAGCCGGGGATCGTTCACCGACAAACCGCCTTCGTGCTCCGGCGCATAGTCGGCGCTGTGCAGATAAAGCAATTCGGCGTCGTCGGTCAGGGTCTGGAAGCCGTGGGCAAATCCGGCAGGGATGAGCAGGCTGCGACCGTCGCCGGCGCGCAGGTGTTCGGCGTGCCAATGCAGGAACGTTGCGGAGTCGGGCCGCAAGTCCACCGCCACGTCCCAGACTTCACCGCGCAGGCAGGTGATCAGCTTGGCTTCCGGCGCGTTGGCATTCTGGTAATGCAAGCCCCGCACACTCGCGCGTGCGCGGGTGCAGGAATGGTTGATCTGGCGAATGGAAAACGCTTGGCCGAAGGCACTCAGGCTGCCCTCGCAGAACAACCGGGCGAAGTGCCCGCGATCGTCTTCGAAGCGTTTGTGCTGCACGCTGAACAAGCCCGTCAGCGGCAGCGCTTTCAACAAAAATTCGCTCACAGCGCGCCTCGGTACAGGTTCAACTGGCCCAAGGTGAAGTCACGCATATCGTCGCCGTTTTGCCAGGCCAGGTGCCAATCCAGGGTCTGGGTCAGGCATTGCTGCAACGACCAGCGCGGTTGCCAGGCCAACAGTTGACGGGCACGGCTGCTGTCCAGGCGCAACAGGCCTGCTTCGTGCAGATCACTCGGTTCGATGCGCAATCCGCGCGCTTGTGGCCAGCGGTTGGCGAGCAGTTCGACGACTTCACCGACGCTGCACATGTCCGCCTCGCTCGGGCCGAAGTTCCAGGCGCCGGCAAACTCGGGGCCTTTTTCATAGAGGCTGGCGGCCAGTTGCAGGTAACCCGCCAGTGGTTCCAGCGCATGCTGCCAGGGGCGCACGGCTTGCGGGTAGCGCAGGGTCACGGGCTCGTTTGCGGACCAAGCCTTGAGTACGTCGGGAATCAAACGTTCCGGCGCGAAGTCGCCACCACCCAATACGTTGCCGGCCCGGGCGGTGGCCAGGGCCAAACCGTGCTCGGCATACTTTTCGGCCGGGAAGAACGAAGCGGCGTAAGACTGCGCCAGCAACTCGCAGCAGGCCTTGCTGCTGCTGTAAGGATCGTGTCCGCCGAGGGCTTCGTCTTCGCGGTACGGCCACAGCCATTCTTTGTTCGCGTAAACCTTGTCGGTAGTCACCAGCACGCACGCACGCACGCCGCCGACCTGACGGATCGCTTCGAGCAGATTGAGGGTGCCCATGACGTTGCTGGAGTACGTCCCCAGCGGGTCTCGATAACCTTCGCGTACCAAGGGCTGAGCCGCCAGGTGCAAGACAATTTCCGGTTGGGTATCGGCGATCAGTTCCAGCAAGGCGCCCAAGTCACGCAGGTCGCCACGTTGATCATTTATGCCTTCGGCCACCTTTGCCAGGCCGAACAGATTCGGCTCGGTGGAGGGATCAAGCGCAAACCCGCTGACCTTCGCGCCCAGACTTTGCAGCCACAACGTCAGCCAACTGCCTTTGAAACCAGTGTGACCGGTCAACAAAACCCGCTTGCCGCGCCAAAATTCCGGGCTCAGTCCCATTGCTTCCATGGGGCCTCCCCTGTCTGCCACAACGCCTCGAGATGGTTTTTGTCGCGCAGAGTATCCATCGGCTGCCAGAAGCCATCGTGCTGGAAGGCCATCAACTCACCCCGCTCGGCAAGGACGTCGAGAGGGCCTGACTCCCACGAGGTTTCATCGCCATCAATCAATCGCAGAACCTTGGGTGACAATACAAAGAAGCCTCCGTTGATCCAGCCACCATCACCGCGCGGTTTTTCAGTGAACCCCAACACCCGATCGCCCTCACGATCCAGCGCACCGTAGCGGCCGGGTGGCTGCACCGCCGTGACCGTGGCCTGCTTGCCATGCGTCAGGTGAAAATCCACCAGAGCACCGATGTTCAGATCGGACACCCCGTCGCCGTAGGTGAAACAGAACGCTTCTTCGTTTTCCAGATAGCGGCTGGCGCGACGCAAACGGCCACCGGTCATGGTTTCGTCGCCGGTATCGATGAGCGTGACGCGCCACGGCTCGCTGTAGTTCTGGTGAACGTCCATGCGGTTGTTGCACATGTCGAAGGTGACGTCAGAGGTGTGCAGGAAGTAGTTGGCGAAGAAGTCCTTGATTGCATAGCCCTTGTAACCCAGGCAAATCACGAAGTCATGAATCCCGTGAGCGGAGTACTGCTTCATGATGTGCCAGAGAATTGGCTTGCCGCCGATTTCAATCATCGGCTTGGGTTTGAGGTGCGACTCCTCACTGATGCGCGTGCCCAGGCCGCCCGCCAAAATAACTGCCTTCATCGTCTCCCCTCTTGTTCGTCACAGGGCTCAGCCAAGCTGTATCAAGCTTTCGCAGGCCTTCTGGATAAAACCTTCAATGCCGCTCAGGGCGCTTCTGGATTCACCGGAAGTGCTCGTTTTATGGCGATATCGGGGGGACTTGCAGGAAACGCGCCAGCTCTTTCAGTGCGGTGGGTGGGTGCTGAAACGGAAAAACGCTTGGTAGAGGTGGTTCTGTTTGGTTTGCTGGGGAGTTGGGTTGGGTTGGGTTGGGTACATATCCGTTTCTGCGGTAATGGCGGCTGACGATTTCGCTTTTACAGCGAGTCACTTGGAAGAGCCCCAAGTAACCAAGGGCTTTTGCCCCTTTCGTTCGGCCCTTCGCTTAGGCTCAGGGTGCCCTCGCTCCGGTCCTGCTCCGTG